>NZ_CP200035.1:1152500-1542896 GCF_053794465.1 Bartonella sp. B35(2025) | reverse complement strand
TTTACTATTATTTATTATTCTTTCTGTTGACAGGATATTCACCGAAACCTTTTTAAAGGAACTAGCTTTAGAGTTCAATTTATCCACCATCTTTCATCCCGATAAAAACCAAAACCTTGTCCCACTAAACAGCTAAAATTAACTTAGCGAAAGCAAGAACGCCCTACCCAAAAGATTATTCATCCCCCCCTAGGATAGCCCTCATTAACAACCCCACCAACAAAGATGGCCAAATAAAATTTGCCTGATACTAATGGTATGATTATTTTCAAAAGAAAAAGCACACCAATCAGGAAAACTGAAAAACGCGTCAGAAAACCTACCCAATATGAAGACTCATATAACCTATAGGCCAAAGTATCTTACACCCAACATAGAATAATCAACTGACATGAAGCTTTTGTATTTTTAGTCTCCACGATGACCATACAAAACAGCAGTGGTAAAATGCAAGAGGTCAAAATAAAATCAAAAACCCTTAAAAAACTGCTATAAATTTGTAAATGTAAATGAAAAATGAGAAAAATAATTGATTCAATTCACTTTTTTTTCCCTAAATTTATCAATAAAAAAAAATCTATTCAGATTAAAAAAAAAAATAAAAAAAGCTTGACAAAAAAGACTCTGTAAAAATCCACAAAGCTTGTGGATAACCACCTCAATCTTATAAATCTACCCTATCTTTTAATAAAAAGAATCTCCATATTTCTTTCTTTTGGATTTGATTTTTCTAGAAAATAAACAAAAAAAACTAGCATCCGCAAAGGATGCCAGCATAATTTTTAATGAAATCTAAAAATCTTAAGTGTTAAGAGTTTTCAAACGTTTTGCTAAGCGCGATACTTTTCGTGCTGCAGTATTTTTATGAAAAACCCCTTTAGAAACTGCACGCATAATTTCAGGTTCAAAATCTTTAAATGCAACTTCTGCAGATGCCCTATCGCCACCAGCTAAAGCATCATCAAACTTACGCATAAAAGTACGAACGCGCGAACGTCGAGCTCTATTAATCTGCGTACGCACTGCAACTTTGCGCACTGCTTTTTGAGCCGAAGGTGTATTCGCCATAAATATATCTCTCTTTCAATTTATTGATAGAAATAACTTTAAAAATATCTCTACCAACACAAAAAACTAAGCAAAACTACAAAGCCATTTACAATTGGGGGCTTATAACTCAATCCTCAAGCCAACGTCAATCAAATTTTCAAAAACAAACATAAAAAACTGCAATTAAAATCTTTGATATCCAACTTCATTGTTAATAAACATTTCCAAATAAACGAATGTTACTTATACCGCCAAATTACGCAAAACATATTGCAAAATACCACCATGGTGCAAATAATCTAACTCATCTTCAGTATCAACACAGCACAATAATGAAATAGTTTTTACTGTTCCATCAGCAAAAGTGACTGTAGCTATAGTCTTTTGACGAGGTTTTAAATCATGAATCCCTTCAATTGTTACCTTTTCATCTCCTCGTAAACCAAAAGATTGCCAGCTTTCTCCTGCCTCAAAGACAAAAGGAACAATACCCATACCAACAAGATTAGAGCGATGAATCCGTTCAAAAGACTGAGCAATCACCGCTTTTACACCAAGCAGATTAGTGCCTTTAGCCGCCCAATCACGGGATGACCCATTACCATATTCAATACCAGCAAAAACAACAAGCGGAATTCCCTCCCGCTTATACGCAATTGCTGCATCATAAATTGCTTGTTCTTTCCCTGACGGATAATGAACTGTGTATCCTCCTTCACGACCGTTTTCTCCTAGCATAAAGTTACGAATACGAATATTGGCAAAAGTCCCACGCATCATGACTTCATGATTTCCGCGACGCGTTCCATATTGGTTAAAATCAGCCGCTTTAACACCGTGCTCAGTCAAATATTTCCCAGCAGGAGAATCAGTCTTAATCGAACCAGCAGGAGAAATATGATCTGTTGTTATTTTATCCCCAAATAGACCTAAGATCCGCGCATCCTTAATATCTGACAACACATCAGGAATCTTCTGCATATCATCAAAGTAAGGCGGATTACGCACATATGTTGATTGCTCATCCCAAGAATAGGTAACACCAACAGGAGCCTGAACTTTTTGCCAATTTTCATCTCCCTTAAATACATTTGCATATTTTTCAACAAAAATCTTACGCGTGATATTCTTTGCAATAAATTCTTGTATTTCTTTAGAAGTTGGCCAGATATCTTTTAAATAAACTGGTTGACCATCTGAACCTTCACCAAGAGGTTCCTTAGTTAAGTCTTTACGCACTGTTCCTGCTAAGGCATGTGCAACAACTAACGGTGGAGAAGCTAAATAATTTGCCTGCACATCAGGCGATACACGTCCTTCGAAGTTACGGTTTCCCGAAAGAACAGCAGCAGCAATTAAGCCATTATCATTAATTGTTTTAGAAATAGCTGGTAATAAAGGGCCAGAATTTCCAATACACGTTGTGCACCCAAAACCTACTAAATTAAATCCTAATGCATCCAAATCTTTTTGAAGACCTGAATTAAGAAGATAAGCCTCAACCACTTGTGAACCAGGTGCAAGAGAAGTCTTAACCCATGGTTTGCTTTTAAGACCTCTTGCTACAGCATTACGTGCTAAAAGACCTGCAGCAATCAAAACACTTGGATTTGATGTATTTGTACAAGAAGTAATCGCAGCAATCACTACATCACCGTGGCGAAGTTCATATTCTTCATCCTCAACTCTATAACGATCATCTTGCCCAACGATCTTCTTATAGTCATTAGCCAATGCTACCTCAAAACCTTGCCCAACATTTTCTAATGCAATACGTCCTTCAGGGCGCTTAGGACCAGCCATGGAAGGTACAACACTCCCCATATCTAATTCAATTGTATCACTAAAAATGGGATCAGCTATCATTTCATCATGCCACATCCCTTGTGCTTTTGAATAAGCTTTTACCAAAGCAATTCGACTTTCATCGCGCCCTGTCATATTGAGATAATGAACCGTTTCCTTATCAATCGGGAAAAAACCACATGTTGCACCATACTCAGGTGCCATATTCGCAATTGTTGCCCGATCAGCAAGCGTCATGTGCTCCAAACCAGGGCCAAAAAACTCAACAAATTTACCGACAACACCCTTCTTGCGCAACATTTGCGTTACCATCAACACTAAGTCAGTAGCCGTTACACCTTCTTTAAGCCTACCTGTTAAACGAAAACCAATTACTTCAGGTAACAACATAGAAACAGGCTGCCCTAACATTGCCGCTTCTGCTTCAATACCACCAACACCCCAGCCTAAAACACCCAAACCGTTTACCATAGTCGTATGCGAATCAGTTCCTACACATGTATCAGGATAAACTGTCTGATTTTTCCCCTCATTTTTCATCCACACACATTGTGCTAAATATTCTAGATTAACTTGGTGGCAGATTCCAGTTCCTGGAGGAACTACACGAAAATTTCTAAATGCTTGCTGCCCCCACTTAAGGAAACGATAGCGCTCACTATTACGCTCATACTCACGCTCAACATTTTCCTTAAAAGCCATAGGGTTGCCAAAATTATCAACAATAATTGAGTGATCAATCACAAGATCAACAGGAATGAGAGGGTTGATTTTTTCAGCATCATTTCCAAGCTTAACCATAGCATCACGCATCGCAGAAAGATCAACAACAGCGGGAACGCCGGTGAAATCTTGCATCAAAACACGTGCAGGGCGATAAGCAATTTCTGCACCAGCACTGCCTTTGTCGTTTAACCATTTAGCAACATTTAAAATATCCTCTTTCTTGACTGTGCGACCATCTTCAAACCGCAATAAATTTTCGAGAATAACCTTCATCGAAAATGGCAAACGAGAAATACCCTTAAGCCCATTCTTTTCTGCTTCAATCAAGCTGTAATAAGTGTATTCCTTGCCACCAACATCTAAAATTCTGCAACAATTAAAGCTATCAATTTGAGACATAACTGTCCACCCTCATACTACAAACTACCCAATTTTCGGAATGAACACACAAACTGCGAGTCAAGGTCACAGCTTGGACGCAGACGAAGTTACCTCCGTTATCCGTTTTCCCCTTCACCTTATTTATCAGCAAACTTAGAAATTGGTGCAAAAAATCATTCTACACCGACTGCTGATGCAATACATAACTTATAAAACTATTCCTAGAACTATTCTAGGTACAATTACATAAAAAACGTGTTTTTTGTCTTATAATACGATAAAGATTATAAAAATAATGAAAAATAAGCAATCATATGGTATTATTGGCATATGGTATTATTGGGTAAAGATTTAGCAGCACATAGAAACGAAGAAATTCTATTTCAAAGTATTTCTTTTTGTTTATTCTCTAAGCAACTTATGACGATTACAGGTTCAAATGGTATTGGAAAATCTACATTACTTCGAATCATTGTCGGTCTTCTTGAAACCGCTGAAGGTCACGTAATACTTAAAGACAACGACAAAATATATCCTGTAGCAGCTGCATGTCATTATTTAGGCATACAGAATGCTATGAAATCTTCTTTATCAGTCATTGATAATCTGCAATTTTGGTCAGCATTTTATGGGCAACATCTACGCCGTCCACAGGAAGCTCTTGCAGATATTGGTCTTTCTGATCTTGGACACTTACCCTTTAGAGTTCTATCAACTGGGCAAAAAAGACGTGTAGCCATTGCCCGTCTTTTATTATCTTATCGTCCTATTTGGGTCCTAGATGAACCAATATCTGGACTTGATAGTCATGCTCAAACGATCCTTATAAGTCTTTTTCAGCACCATTTGAACCAAGGCGGTATGATTATTGCTGCAACCCATAATCCCCTCGGCATTCCAGAAAATCATAGGATTGCCTTAGAAAATTTTTTACCTCCTAAGAGGGAATAAAATGAAAGCACTATTTTGGCGTGATTTTAAATTAACCTTAGCACCCCAGGCTTCTTCATTAACAGGGCTTTTATTTTTTATCGCTGTAATTGTGATAACTCCTTTTGCCATCGGACCAAATCCTGAAATTCTTACACAAATGGGGCCAGGTATGTTATGGCTCGGAGCTCTTCTTGCAGGACTCCTGAATCTGGATAGGCTTTTTCAAACAGATCGCGATGATGGAAATCTCGACCAATTCATTCTCGCTGGACAAAGACAAAGCTTAACACTAATTGTATTCATCAAATGCCTTGCTCATTGGGCTGGAACCATGCTTCCCCTTGTTTTTGCTACTCCTGTTTTGGCACTGATGCTCAATTTAGATGCAACGATAACCTTTACAACAACACTCACCCTTTTATGTGGAACACCCGCTCTTACTTTTATTGGTGCTATTGGAGCCGCACTAGCAGCATCATTGTTGCACAGTACTCTTCTCATTTTCATCATCATATTACCATGGGTAATCCCAATTATGATTTTTGGTGTTTCAGCCGCCATAGCTCCAACAAATCCAGATATTTCTTTTCTTAACACATTAGCTCTTCTTATTGCTTTTTCGCTCTTTTTGAGTCTTTTTAGTTCTTTTGTTACAGCTATAACGCTCAGATATTTATATGAATAATAAAAGATGATTGCTGCACAACTAAAGTCTGCCTATTATAAATCCATGAATAAAATATCTCGTACACATAAAATAGAATCACTTCCTACAAGCTTAACGTTGTTCATGGAAATAAGTACCGTTATTTTACCCTGGTTAATCGGCATAACATTGTGTTTTCTTATCACAGGGCTTATTCTGATTATGTATTCTCCTAATGACTATCAACAAGGAATCACTGTCAAGATTATGTACATCCATGTACCGTTCGCATGGTTATCTACATTCTGTTATATGATAATGAGTGTTGCTGCACTAGAAAGTCTGATTTGGAAACACCGTCTTGCTGATATAGCACTCAAATGTGGTGCACCCATTGGTGCAATTTTTACAGCTTTGGCTTTGGTGACAGGAGCCCTTTGGGGGCATCCTACATGGGGAACATGGTGGGTATGGGATGCACGATTAACATCAGTTTTGATCCTATTTTTTATTTACCTTGCCATTGTTATGCTTGCTGGTGCTTTTGATAACCAAGCAAAAGCCGCACGTGCTACAGCAATTTTGACACTAGTTGGATTTGTAAATATTCCCATTATAAAATTTTCCGTTAATTGGTGGAATACACTCCATCAATCAGCATCCCTTTTACGTTCAGGAGGCACAACAATTGACCGTGCTATGCTATGGCCACTTATAATAATGATATTATGTTTTACCTTTATGTTTATTTTGCTATACTTAATGGCAATGCGAAATGAAATTACTGCTCATCATATTCGAGCACTTCAAACTAAAGCAGCCTATCATGCACAACGCAAGAATTCTTCATCATGCTCAGTATAAATAATATCCAAAGCAGAATTTTAGGGAATTTATCTCAGCAAATTGATTTTTTTCTTATTACTCTTTGCCACGAGCAAATCGTTGTTTTGAGCTATATGATTTCTGCAATTTTTCTTATTTGTCTTATTGGATATACCCTTCATAAAAGTGTACACCAAAAAAAAATTTTGCAACAGTTGAAAGAAAAAGAGCTGTTTTGGAAAGAAAAATATAATGACAACCATCCCTCTTAAACCTAAAAAGAGTATATCTTTTCCTGTTTTATTGAGGATATTTGGATTATTTTTTCCTTTTCTTCTTATTATTATATTTTTCTTCAGCTTTATAGACAGAAAATATCCCAGCGATGCCTCTCTTATCTCAAATGTATTCACTGAAAAACCCACTCCCAAAATTAATCTTCCTTTGCTTGACAATGAAAACAATGTTTTTATTTAACTTTAAGGTCTGAGATCTCATCTCGTATCATGTAAGATACGTCATATTCATCTACAGTATCATCTTTTAATGTTTCCATATCGGCTTTTAATTCTTTATAACTGCTTATTATACTCTTTATTATTTCTTCAAGTTCATTGTTATTTGATCCATTTGTTATTTCTATTACGCCATTTTCTATTTTTATTGATGTATTAGAAATGTTATAAATCCTCTACATAACTGATTTGTTTAATACTATCTTTCATGTCTGATATTCTATAGTTTAGATCTTGGATATTATTTTCAAGATGAGCTATATCGGAGCGAATTTTATTTATATCGCGCTGTAGTTTGTCTTCAAAAAAATATATATGACGTCTGAGCTCAGAGATTCTCTCTTCACATTCTTCAACTTTAAAGATTAAAAATAACGCAAAAAGAATTAGTACTACACACAATATCATTGGGAAGCTCATGTCATTTGCCTATTCACTGTTCATGGATTTAATGTTTTGATTCAAATTAAATAATCAAGTTTTCAATTTTTTTATTAATTTCCTTTACTCTATTGATTAATCTCCTTTTTTTGTTAAAAAGCTTTTTTAATATGAAGATCCCTTCAGCGTGAATAACGTTATCATGGTTGTTTTTCATTTTAAATTCAGAGCAATTTAAAGGATGTGTGACATTAATCAATTTTTGGAGATCTTGGTGCCCACCTTATCGCGAGGAGCATCCTCTTCTTATGAAGATTGCAAAAGATCAACGTTTTGATCTAATTGGAATTAACCATAAAGATAACAAAGAAAATGCCAAACGCTTTCTAATAAATTTTGGTAATCCCTTTAAATTTGTTGGCTTTGACATTTCAGGACATACAGCTATTAACTGGGGGGGTATATGGATCACCAGAAACTTTTCTTTTGAATACAGATAGCACTATCATTGCCAAATATGTCGGCCCCTTAACATGGCAAATTTATCAAAAAGAGATTCTACCACGAATCGAAAAGGCTATAATGACATAGAAAGCCTCCAACAGTAGCTAATCATACAATAATCTTAGAAAATGACCTCCCCAATAAGAAAGGTCAATCAATTCACTAAATACATATTTCCACAAAATTTTCTTCTAATAGCAACTGATATATTTAAATTGAAATTTAATGATGAAGTATAGAATCTAATACAGATTAGCAAATATTATACTCTTATCCGCCGCCTCTCAGATATTGGCTGAAACGCTACCTTGGCATGAAAAGTACAATAAGGACCACTTTCACCAGAATCAGCACCACAGAAATGAAAATCTGGTGATAAGGGATCCCCAACTGGCCACCTACATGTATTTTCACTCAACTGTAAAAGATTAAGGTGGCGTGACATGGGTACAACCACATTTGATTTCGCAGGTATATTAGCTTCTGTCACATCTTCAGCTACAAACTCCATTTTTAAAGCGGTTGCTCCAACACTACAAGATGTAGTACCCGCTGGTAATACCATCGATGCAGCACGACGCACCCGTGAAGCTGATGAATTTACATCCGAGAGTGTCTTTTGTGCACGTGACACTACCTGTGCTGTCTTACCACGTCCCGGTAATTTCAATCGGTGCACCTTACCAATCACTGCATTTCTGCTAACCCCACCCAACTGAGCTGCAATCTGACTTGCACTTAAACCTTCACTCCAAAACTTCTTAAGAAGTTCAACGCGTTCACATGTCCAACCCATAACCAGCACTCCATTCCGATCATCTTATTGAGATGTGCTCCATTGCACTTTTAAATATCCCAATTCTGTTCTCAATAAGCTAAGTTTTAAAAGCCTTGATACCCTGTGCTTGAGCACAAAAAATTTTATTTAACTTACGAAACTTACAAACCGAAACACAACCTCATTTGCTGATTTAAACTACAATATGTATTGACTCCATGACAAGAGTCATTCTCTACTTAGAGAGTTTATTTAAAATGTTTTCCCCAACTTGCGAACCAATTGTATTAAAATTATCATTTTTGCTTTAGATTTTTTTCATATAAATTTATAAAAATATATGCTTGTGAAAGCTTAATTGACTTTTTTTCAATTGATGCAATAATTTATCATAATGAAATACTTATTACACTATATCAGTAGATTCAGCAGCATTTTATTTGTTGTATTGCAGAGCTTAAAATATAAAGGAAATAATAATGAACATCACTGCTATACAGCCACTTTACAAATGCTTTACTCGACGTAATTTACATTTCAAACAAGGTAATGGTGTCTGGCTTATCTCCGATAAAGGAGAGCGTTATCTTGATTTCACATCCGGCATTGCTGTCAATGTTTTAGGATATGCTCACCCAAAATTGATCGATGCTCTAAAAACACAAGCAGAAAAACTTTGGCATGTTTCTAATCTTTTTCAATCACCAGAACAAGAAAAACTTGCTGAGCGTCTTTGTATAAATAGCTTTGCTGATAAGGTTTTTTTCTGTAATTCTGGTGCTGAAGCATTAGAATGTGCCTTCAAAACTGCCCGACGCTATCATTATACATCTGGTCATCCAGAACGTGTTGAAATTATTACATTTGAAGGTGCATTTCATGGACGCACACTTGCAACGCTTGCTGCTACCGGACAAGAAAAATATCTTGAGGGTTTTGGACCAAAAACTGGTGGATTTATTCAAATCCCTTTTTGTGATGAAGCTGCTTTGCGGAATGCTATTAATAAAAATACTGCTGCTATCCTTATTGAACCCATTCAAGGAGAAGGAGGATTGCGAACAGTCTCTTACAAAACTTTAAAACTCTTACGCAAACTCTGCGATGATAATGATCTTTTACTAATTCTGGATGAAGTTCAAACTGGCATTGGGCGTACAGGAAAACTTTTTGCTCATGAATGGAGCGGTATCATACCTGATATCCTAACTCTTGCAAAAGGAATTGGAGGTGGTTTTCCACTAGGAGCATGTCTTGCAACAGATAAAGCTGCCCAAGGTATGATACCTGGAACTCATGGTTCAACTTTTGGGGGAAATCTACTTGGTATGGCTGTGGGAAACAGTATCTTGGATATTATTTTAGAATCAGATTTTCTTCATCATGTTCAACATATGGGATATAAGCTAAAAGAAGGACTCTTAGCTATTCTTGCTACTTATCCTGATATTATCTGCGCCATTCGAGGCATGGGATTGATGGTAGGCATTCAGTGTGTAGTGCCTCAAGACGAGGTCATCAATGCACTTGAAAATGAATATATTTTAAGCGTTGGTTCTAATCATAACACCATACGCTTATTACCTCCTCTTATTATCACTGAAGAAGAAATATTTGAAGCCTTATATCGTATCGAAAAAGCAATTACTCATCTTTCGCAAATGAATAAAAAAAGACAAATACTATAAACATGACAAATTCTCTTCGCCACTTTACCGACTTATCTATCTTAACACCATATATGGCACGCATTATTATAGATTATGCAAAAACCCTTAAAGCAACCTTTAAAGCAGGAAAAAATTCAAAACCATTTGTTGGTAAAACACTAGCAATGATCTTTGAAAAACCATCTACACGAACTCGTGTTTCATTTGATATTGGTATGCACCAGCTTGGTGGAAATACTATCATGCTAACAGGTTCAGAAATGCAGCTTGGTCATAGTGAAACCATTGCCGATACAGCGCGTGTCTTATCACGTTTTGTGGATGTAATTACACTCCGGACAACAACACATCACAGGATGCTCGAATTAGCACAATATGCACAAATTCCTGTCATTAATGCCCTTACCGATGATACGCATCCTTGCCAAATTTTAGCAGATATCCTAACTTATGAAGAACACCGTGGATCAGTTACTGGAAAAATATTTGCTTGGATGGGAGATGGCAATAATGTACTCCATTCCTTAATTGAAGCAGCAGCTCTTTTTGGCTTTCACCTGCGTATTGCCACTCCCAAAGGTAGCGAACCACAAGCAAAATTTTTACACTGGGCACATGAACGAGGGGCTCATATTATGCTTACCCATAACCCTCAAAAAGCTGCTGAAAATGCTGACTGCATTATAACTGATACATGGATTTCCATGGGACAAGAATTTCGTGCTCGAAGTCATTCTGTTTTCCAACCTTATCAAGTCAATGAAGCTTTAATGAAATTGGCTAAACCCGATGCTCTTTTCATGCATTGTCTTCCTGCTCATCGTGGTGAAGAAGTTGTTGATAGTGTGATCGATGGACCAAATTCTGTTGTTTTTGATGAAGCTGAAAATCGCCTTCACACTCAAAAAGCAATCCTTTCTTGGTGTTTACAAGATACATTTTTCTCTACACAATAATTTTATCAAAATAAATCAGAAAAAAACAAAAATATGAATGCAAAATACGAAAAAAATAAAGAGGAAACCTTTTTCAATCAATCCTCTTTTAGTGAAGATGATATTGTTATTCCTTTTCAAGTAGAAGAACTTGATATTCGTGGACGTGCTGTACAACTTGGAGAAACTTTAAATTCTATTCTCACAAGACATCAATATCCTGAGCCTGTTTCTTACCTTCTAGCAGAAGCTTTAGTTTTGACTGTTCTACTTGGAACTTCCTTAAAACTTAAGGAAAAATTTATTTTACAAACCCATTCTAATGGACCAGTTAATATGTTAGTGTGTGACTTTTCTCCTCCCTCTGGTTTGCGTGGTTATGCCCGTTTTGATGAAGAAAAGCTAAAACAAGCAATAGACAATGGTCAAACATCTTCAGAAATACTTCTTGGAAAAGGTACCTTAGCTTTCACTATTGACCAAGGCTCCTATACACAACGCTATCAGGGAATTGTTGAATTAGATGGATCAAATTTACAGGAAGCTTCCCGTACCTATTTTGCCCAATCAGAGCAAATTCCTACTAATATCCATCTAGCGGTTGCTATTTTAATTAGTCGCGACAAACAAAAAAAAACACAAAAAAATTGGCGCGCAGGAGGTATTTTAACCCAATTCTTACCTCAAGCATCACATCATCATCAAACATATGAATCCAACAAAAAAACAGAAAAAATCAAAGCGCTTTCCCAACTTGAAAATCAATGGCAAGAAACTATAGCACTTACTGCAACTATTGAAAATACAGAATTAACAGACCCCCAAATCGGTAGCAAGAGGTTACTATTCCGCCTTTTCCATGAACAAGGTGTCAGAGTTTTTACTCCCCTTTTTCTTGTAGATAAATGTTCTTGTTCATACGAAAAAGTTAAAGGAATCCTGGAAGGATTTTCTGATAATGAACGTACCCTATTGGTTGAAAACAAATATATTTCAGTTACATGTGAATTTTGCTCAACAATTTATCGCTTTAAACCACAGGAATTTTCTAAAAAAACAATATGATAACACTTTTCACAAAAAACACTGATTGTGTTCAAAACTAATTTAGTTACACCATTAAAGCCTAACAGCAACCTCACATTAACCTTTAAAATATTCTTTTTCCTTGCTCTTCTGAAAGCTTACAAATCTCATTACTTATGAAAGCATGCCTCACTAAAATCAATAATAAACCCCATATGCTATTTATTAAAATAGCACTTCCTTAAAATATCTTTTGCACATTTAGTATATCAAAAGTTGATATCTAATAACTAAAATACCTTTATATCTTTTTTTAACAGTAGAAACAAACCTCCATTACAGCGTATACTAAAAATTAAAAAGCAAAGACAAAATATTGTATGACTTTGATAATATAGCTACAGACAGTGTTAATTTATCTCACTAAATTGCTATGGTAATGCTATCTTAACTCATATAATCAAAAAACAAAACCGCTACACATGCCAAAAATAGATAGTTAATTAGCAGAAGAAAAGTTAAAATTTATCAAAATTTTTTATAATACTCTGGATATCATTTATGTAAATAATTGTTTCACAAATCTTATTTTTAGTAATGGTGGTAACTTTCTTACAATACACTCTCCGTAAAATCATTATCCATAAAAATTGAAAATAATAGCATAAATATTACGAAAAAATTTGCTTACTCTCTCATATTATAGCTTGCAAAATACCCATACCTGATAAAACTAATATAGAACTTCAAGCAATCAAAATAGCATCATATTCTTTTTTCTGGTATACAACGACGCAATCGAATATAAAGTGCACCATCACCGCCATGTTGGCGAGCAGCTTGCTCAAATGCGTGAACATAGCATCGAAAAGCCGGTGTTGACAACCAATGAGGGACAAAGTGATATAGGATGCCATTACTTCCACGTGATCGACCTTTTCCTGTAATCACGAGTACGTAGCGCAATCCACTTTGCTGAGATGATTGTAAAAACTTTTTCAAGAAAAAATAAGCCTCTTCCTGTACGCAACCATGAAGATCAAGGCGGGCTTCAATAGGATAATGACCTTTAGTAATTTTACGATGCGCAACACGATCAAAAAAATAGACTTTATGTTCTTTTGTAACTGTTTCTTTTTTTCTTTTAATTATTGATAATTTTTGTTGGTTTCCTTGAGAAAATGGAAGTATCTGTGTTATACGCTGTCTCTTATTATCAGTATTATCAGCATTTTCTGAAATAAAAGACGGAAGCTTATCACGGAGTGGTATTGTAGTACGACAAACCATCTCCCACAGAAGATGATCCCGTGAAATTAATGAATCTCTCTTTTGTCTCCATTTCCCCCTAGCCATTTCAACTTTTAATCTCCAACCAATTTTATTTATATAACTCTATGAACTAAATACTTTAGTTTTCATCTTCTGTTGCAAAAAGTGTCCAGTTTGGATTCGATGATAAGCTATTGCGAACAAAAGTCCAGACATCTCTAATTTCTACAATAGTATCAGGATCACCGTCTATACGTTCTTTCTGCTTATTATAAGTCACAGAAATCATTTCACTGATAATACGTACAGTTAAAAACTCTTCCTTTTCCTGCATTGATGCTGCAATAAACTCAACTTTATTAATCCCAACAAAAGTAAACTGGACTCTTTCACCGTTTTTTTCGCGTTTCTCAATAGCTGCACAAAAACTCTCAAAAACATCTTGAGAAAGCAATTTCTTAAGCTGATCACGATCACCTTTGGCAAAAGCTGTTACAATCATTTCATAAGCAACTTGAACACCCTTTATAAAAAATTGAGGAGAAAAATGAGGAGTACTCTGGCGAATAGCTCTCAAACCTTTATTCAATTCACTTCCTTCTGGTGCAATCGCATCAATTTCACTAAAATCATTCTTTTGCGAACTGGCTTGATGAGGGAACGAAACAATATTATCAGCTGTTTCTGCTTCAATCTGTTTTTTAGAACCATCTGAATAAGGGTCAAAGGGAGGTTTTTCAAAACCAATTCGTTTTCCTAATACATTACGGAGTTGCACAAAAACGACAACCATAATAACGAGAGCTACGACAAGTACAACGTCAAATTCCATAGGCACTGTCAATCTCCAAACTTAAAATGATCTGTAATAAACATTGCAGTCAATATCATTTATCAATAAACATGTAAAATAGGGAATCTATCATTCAAATATTTTTTTATAGGATCCTAATTTAAGCTTATAAAGGATAGCTTTTATAATTTTCCACCACAAGCCTTAAAAAAGGAATTTTTATGTGATAAAATCTTACCTTATAAATCCACGCTTTTTTATTATTATCGCCCTCATCATTCTTTTGGTCGAAATTTCTAGTTTTATCTTTGTTGAAGAAAAAATTGGACTTTTTGCAACTTTAAGCTTGGTCATTTTAACAACAATGATGGGGACTGTTTTGTTACGAATTAAGGGTATTATCCTTTTAAGAAATATAAAACGTAAACTTATTCAAGGACATCCACTAGAAAATTATATAATCAATGATGTTTTCATCATTATTGGTGCGATTTTACTTATTCTTCCTGGCTTTGTAAGCGATATTTTAGGAATATTACTCCTTATAAAACCAAGCCATACTGTTGTTTGGTATCTTTTTTTATCATTTTACAATAAAAACAATACCTATATGAAGAACAATGCCGGTATCAAATCTGAAGAAATAATTGAGCTTAAAGCAAAAGATTACAAAATTTACGATATCAAAGAATCTCCATGGCGTAAAAATAATGATACTTAATTGAAACACCTCAAAAATATAATGAACATAAAAAAATGATGAAGACAAGCAGAGCGTTCCTTGCAACCTTTTGAAAGGCATGGTAACCAGCTCTGTCTTTAGATCTAAAATAGAAATACATATACTATGGTAAGAGGTTTGTAGTATGGCCACAAGTGAAATGAATAATAATAGCGAAGAGCCAGTTTTTGCTGTATTGACTCAATATTTAAAAGATTTCTCATTCGAAAATCCAAATGCTCCTCGCTCATTACGTCCACGTGAAAAAGCACCACAAATCGATATCAACATTAATGTCAATGCTAATCCGGTTGGTGACGATAATTATGATGTTGTTTTATCTCTCTCAGTCAAAGCTAATGATGACACCGAAACTTTATTTCATGTAGAACTAATTTACGGTGGCGTTTTCCATATTAAAAATATTCCACAAGAACATGTAATGCCACTAGTTTTTATTGAATGTCCTCGTCTTTTATTTCCATTTACTCGGCAAATCATATCTGATGCTACCCAAAATGGTGGTTTTCCACCTTTGTGGATTGATCCAATTGATTTTGCAGCTCTGTTCCAAAAACGTATTGCTGAAGAACAAAAAAATAATCAAACACAATAATCTTAAAGAATTTATTTTTTCATTAAAAAGGCCCTGAGATATCAGTGGCCTTTGTTTGTTTAGATATTTTTTTCTGCATAGTAAGCAGCTAACGTTGCAATATTAACAATATCTGTATCATTTCCACTAAATGGCACTATTTGAACAGATCTTTCTAACCCAATTAAAATAGGGCCGATAATAGTTGCTTCACTAAGCTCTTGTAACATTTTGCTAGCAATAGAAGATGCGTGATATCCAGGCATCACCAAAATATTAGCAGGCGCTGTTAATCCCATAAAAGGATACTGCTGCATCAATTTTGAATTAAGTGCTACATCAGCATTCATTTCCCCATCAAATTCAAAATCAACCTTGCGTTCATGCAAAATATTAACAGCATCCTGAATATGCTGTGTAGCCTGTCCTTTCATATAACCAAAAGTAGAAAATGCTACAAACGCTACTCTTGGCTGATATCCTAACCCATGAACAAAAGCAGCTGTTTGTTCTGCTATATCAGCCAGCTCTTCAGCACTAGGATTTTCATAAACAGCGGTATCCGCAATAAATACTGTCCGCCCACGACAAATAGCTATTGAGATACCAATCAGCCGTTCTTTTGGTTTCTCATTGATCACCCGATGTATATCAGTCAACGCTGTTTCATAATTACGAGTCACCCCTGTAACCATTGCATCAGCATCCCCTAATACTACCATACAAGCAGCAAAATAATTGCGATCAGTCTTGATGTGACGATGACAATCACGCAAAAGCCAACCTTGACGCTGCATCTTCTTATAAAGATAGTTAGCATAGGCATCAGTTTGACAGGAGAGCTTTGCATTCATAATAGAAATACCTTCACGCTCAAGATCAATTCCAGCAACAGCAGCAGTTTTCTTAACTTTCTCTTCATGACCAATCAAAATTGCTTGCCCCAATTTTTGATGAACATAGGAAACAGCTGCCCGAATTACTTGCTCTTCTTCACCTTCTGCAAACACAATTTGTTTTGGCGCTTGTCGAACATGATGATAAATACCACGCATCATGGAGGAAGTTGGATCGCGCCTTTCATTTAATTCACGCTCATAAGCTTCCAAATCATCAATATGTTTTTGTGCTACTCCACTTTCCATTGCCGCTTTTGCTACTGCAATTGAAACAACAGAAAACAACCGTGGATCAAAGGGAACAGGGATGATATAATTTGAACCAAATTTTAATCGTTTTCCACAATATGCCTCCGCAACACTGTCAGGCACTTCTTCACGAGCTAACGCTGCGAGAGCTCTTGCTGCAGAAATTTTCATATTTTCATTGATAACTGTCGCACGTACATCAAGCGCACCACGAAATATATAAGGAAAACAAAGAACATTATTAATCTGATTCGGATAATCTGAACGACCTGTCGCTATAATAGCATCATTACGCACTTGCATAACCTCTTCCGGTGTAATTTCTGGATCGGGATTAGCCATAGCAAAAATGATTGGCTGAGGTGCCATAGAATTTACCATTTCTGAAGTAATTGCACCTTTAGCAGAAACACCAAAGAACATATCAGCACCTTCCATAGCTTCAGCGAGAGTACGTTTATCTGTTTGAACAGCATGGGCAGATTTCCACTGATTCATTCCTTCTTCACGACCTTCATAAACAACACCCTTAGTATCACACAGTATAATATTTTCGGATCGAAATCCCATTGCCTTAATGAGTTCAATGCAAGCAATTCCTGCGGAACCAGCACCATTACAAACTAACCGCGTGTTCTCCATATTTCGTCCAGTTAAATACAAAGCATTGATCACACCAGCGGCCACAATAATCGCTGTACCGTGTTGATCATCGTGAAATACAGGAATATTCATTATCTCACGTAAGCGATTTTCAATTATAAAACATTCAGGTGCTTTAATATCTTCAAGATTAATGCCACCAAAAGAAGGTTCCAAATGACAAACTAGGTTAATAAAATTTTCCGTATCGTTGGTATCAATCTCTAAATCAATTGAATCAATATCTGCAAAGCGCTTAAAAAGCACTGCTTTACCTTCCATAACTGGCTTAGATGCCAATGCACCCAAATTACCTAACCCTAAGATAGCAGTTCCATTTGATATAACAGCGACAAGATTACCCTTTGCTGTATAATCATAAACTAACTCCGGATTTTGAGCGATTGCTTTAACCGGAACAGCAACACCTGGCGAATAAGCAAGTGCTAAATCATGCTGTGTTGCCATGGATTTTGTTGCAACAATTTCAAGTTTGCCAGGTCGACCACTGCTATGAAAATCTAATGCTTTTCGCTCACTAGCATTGTAAACTGTTTGAGGCGCTTTCTGATCCTGTTTATTTTTTTTCATCTCACTTAATTGTCTCCAAAAACAGTTTAAATTCTGCTTAATAATGTGTGTCCATGATCTGATTTTAAAATTTGATTCATCTACCAGAAATCGCTATGCTTATTTTACTAAACCTGATCATACGTTTCAATTTAGAGATAATGAAGATAAGCACTAAAGTAAACAAAAAATGGCATTAAGGCCTCTATTGAAGGGAATGAGCGCACAAAGATGGATAATAAAACTAACCATAAAAATGATCTCCCCCCACAACAAGCGCCTTTCTCCCCTCTCCACCAAGAACGCCTCACACCTATGATGGAGCAATATATAGAAATCAAAGCAGTCAACAATGATGCTCTTCTCTTTTACCGTATGGGTGATTTCTATGAATTATTTTTCAATGATGCAATTGAAGCTGCTCAGGCCTTAGGAATTACACTTACAACACGTGGCAAACATTTAGGTGAGACAATTCCTATGTGTGGTGTTCCCGTACATGCTGCAGATGACTATTTACAAAAATTGATTGCCTGCGGATATCGTGTTGCTGTGTGTGAACAAACAGAAGACCCTGCAACAGCCAAAAAACGTGGTTCAAAATCTGTTGTTCGGCGTGATGTTGTTCGCCTTGTCACACCTGGCACCATAACAGAAGAAAAGCTCCTAGATCCAGCGCGTGCAAATTATTTAATGACACTTGCTCGTATCAAAACCAGCGATGGAGAGGAATTTGCCTTATCCTGGATTGATATCTCAACAGGTATATTTCGTGTAATAGAAAGCCGTCATGAAAAAATCCTAGCAGACATTATGCGTGTAGATCCACAAGAAATCATTGTAGCTGACTCCTTTTTTCATGATAAATCCCATAAATCGCTTTTTAATGTTCTCAATCGTATCATTTCACCTCAACCAGCCAGTCTTTTTGATACAATCACTGCTGAACGAGACATTTGCAATTACTTTAAACTCTCAACCCTTGAAGGTATTGCTGATTATTCACGCTCCGAACTCTCTGCAATCGCTGCTGCCATTCGTTATATCGAAAAAACACAAATTACTCATCGTCCTCCACTCATGCGTCCTGAGCGCCAAAATGAAAACGCTACCCTTTTCATTGATGCCGCAACTAGGCTAAGTCTTGAACTTGTTCGAACTACATCAGGACAACGTGACGGAAGCTTACTAAAAGCTATCGATCGTACTGTAACAGGAGGTGGCTCACGCCTTCTTATCGACCGCTTAATTGCTCCCTTAACTACACCTTCAGCTATTGATAAACGCCTAGATTCGATTGCCTTTTTTCTACGGAATACATCTCTTGCAAAAGCCATACAACTCATTTTAAAAGGGGGTCCAGATATGCCCCGTGCAGTTTCACGTTTGGCTCTTAACCGAGGAGGACCACGTGATATAGCTGTAATCCAGCGCGGTTTTGAAATTATTCGTGAACTTGATCAACTTCTTAACAATGAATTACTTCCTCAAGAAATAAGCGATGTACAACAGGTCTTTTCACATTTGCCCACTGCTTTGCATTTTCATTTAGAACAAGCGTTAGCCGATGACCTTCCACTCCTTAAACGCGATGGTGGTTTTATTCGCCCTCATTATCATAAAGAACTGGATGAAGTACGTGCTCTACGTGATGAATCTCGCCGTATCATTGCTGAACTTCAAACCCAATATGCGCAAGAAACAGATATTAAGACACTCAAAATCAAACATAACAATATTCTAGGTTACTTTATTGAAGTAACCAATTTACAAGCATCCATTCTGACCGATACTCCACAAGCAAAAGCGCGTTTTATTCACCGACAAACAATGGCAAATGCTATGCGCTTTACCACAACAGAACTTGCTGAACTCGAAAGCCGTATTGCTCATGCAGCTAATCACGCCATGACACTTGAACTGGAAATCTTTGATACCCTCGTTAATGAAATTACTGTACAGGTTGATTTCATTCGCAAAGCCGCTGAAGCACTTGCTATTTTAGATGTATCCGTTGCTTTAGCTCAATTAGCTGAAGAACAAGGATATTGTCGTCCTAAAATTGACCATTCTCTTACCTTTCATATCACTGCAGGACGTCATCCTGTTGTGGAACAAGCCCTACGAAAGCAAGCAGCAGAGCCATTTGTTGCTAATGATTGCAATCTCTCTGTTCAAAAAAATCATCAATATGCAGCAATATGGCTATTGACAGGCCCGAACATGGGAGGAAAATCAACTTTTTTGCGACAAAATGCTCTTATTGCTATTATGGCACAAATGGGTTCTTTTGTCCCAGCATCTTCAGCTCATATTGGCGTTGTTGATCGTTTATTTAGCCGTGTTGGTGCTTCTGATGATCTTGCACGAGGACGCTCAACTTTTATGATGGAAATGGTTGAAACAGCAACAATTCTTAATCACGCTAGTAGCCATTCTCTTGTTATTCTTGATGAAATTGGGCGGGGCACATCAACTTTTGATGGACTTTCAATTGCTTGGGCTGCAATTGAATATCTTCATGAAGTTAATCACTGCCGCGCTATTCTCGCTACTCATTTTCATGAAATGACAGCACTCACCGAAAAACTTGATCGCCTCCATAATGTAACAATGAAGGTTAAAAATTGGAATGGAGACATAGTTTTTCTTCATGAAGTCACAAAAGGAGCTGCTGATCGATCCTATGGCGTACAAGTTGCGAAGCTTGCTGGACTTCCTGCAGAAGTTATCACCCGTGCTACAGATGTTCTACATCAATTAGAAAGAAATGAAATAGCTGGAAAAGGACATAAATTAATCGATGACTTACCACTCTTCTCCCTTAAAGCAACTTCCCCTATAAATGAAGAAATAAACAAATGTTGCATACTTCATGATGCTTTAAAAAATATCCATCCTGATGAACTTTCTCCAAAAGATGCTTTAAAAGAACTTTATCGCCTCAAACAACTCGAAAAAGAATAAACTTTTTTATAATAAATCAAGGGAAGCACTTTTTCTTGATTACTCTCAGCTCATATTAGCTATTCATTGCACTATTATTACTTTTTTACCTAATATTTTTTAATAAATATAATACAGATAAAGAAAAAGTTTGCACGTAGTATTCTCTTAAATCCATTATTGGCTTTTATATAAAAAAGAACAAAATCTGTGGTAGCTCTCCAAAATCATCCCCTCATCTTTACTCCTTTCTTCAAAATTTTATTCACTATAATTCGACATATCCACTCTATTAAACTAATAAAAAAGCAACCTGGAATATCATTAAAAATATCTCCCCCTAAAATCTCTATTATCTCTCAAAAATAAATTCTTCACTTAAATCAAGCATTACGAACTGCCCCTTTTGCAGCAGAAGTTGCCATAGCTGCATATGCCCTGAGCGCCTTGGAAACTTTACGCTTACGTTCCTCAACTGGTTGCCAAGCTGCTTTCCCCTTTTCCTCCATTTTAGCATGACGACGAATAATCTCAACATCATCAACTAACATATGAATAGTACGGTTAGGGATATTAATTTCTATTATATCCCCCTCTTCTACCAAAGCAATTACTCCTCCTTCAGCAGCCTCTGGTGAGATATGTCCAATAGAAAGCCCCGAAGTTCCTCCTGAAAAACGACCATCTGTGATCAGCGCACAAACTTCTCCTAGTCCTTTGGATTTAAGATAACTCGTTGGATAGAGCATTTCTTGCATTCCAGGTCCGCCACGTGGACCTTCATAACGAATTAAAATGATATCACCTGCTTTAATTTTATCGGTCAAAATTGCCGACACAGCTGAATCTTGGCTTTCAAAAATTCTTGCTGGACCTTTAAAAGTTAAAATTGATTGATCAACACCTGCTGTTTTTACAATACAGCCATCTTTTGCCAGATTTCCATAAAGAACAGCTAACCCCCCATCTTGTGAATAAGCATGTTTAATATCGCGAATTACACCTCTTGAACGATCAAGATCTAGGGTATCATAGCGACAAGATTGGCTAAAAGCTGTCTGTGTTGAAACACCACCTGGTGCTGCACGGTAAAATTTATGAATTTTTGGATCATTGGTTTGTTTCACATCCCAATAATAAAGAGCCTCTTTCATCGTTTTTGCATGCACTGTGTAAACGGATGTATCAATGAGTCCAGCCGCATCCAATTCACCTAAAAGTCCCATAATACCACCAGCGCGATGAACATCTTCTATATGAACATTAGCAACAGAAGGTGCAACCTTGCACAAAACGGGAACATGACGTGAAAGATGATCAATATCATTCATGGTAAAATTTACTTCACCTTCTTGTGCCGCTGCTAAAAGATGCAAAACAGTATTGGTTGATCCCCCCATGGAGATATCAACGGTCATTGCATTTTTAAAAGCCTTACGCGAAGCAATAGAGCGTGGTAAAATTGTTTCATCCTCTTTCTCATAATAACGCTTGGCCAATACAACAATCTGTCGTCCAGCTTCTTCAAAAAGCATTTGACGATCTGCATGTGTAGCTAACATTGATCCATTTCCAGGAAGAGAAAGCCCTAATGCCTCAGTCAAACAATTCATAGAATTGGCTGTAAACATTCCTGAACAAGAACCACATGTAGGACAAGCAGAACGTTCTATTTCAGAAACTTCTTCTTCTAAATTATCATCAGAAGCTGCTGCAATTATTACATCAACCAAATCAACAGAAAGATCTTGACCTTTCCATTTAATTTTACCTGCTTCCATAGGGCCACCTGAAACAAAAATTGTTGGAATATTCAACCGCAAACAAGCCATTAACATACCAGGTGTAATTTTATCACAATTAGAAATACATATAAGTGCATCAGCACAATGGGCATTGACCATATATTCAACAGAATCGGCAATAATTTCACGTGAAGGCAAAGAATAGAGCATTCCATCATGCCCCATAGCAATTCCATCATCTACAGCAATTGTGTTAAATTCCTTTGCAACACCACCAGCGGCAATTATCTCTTGTGCTACTAGTTGCCCAAGATCTTTTAAATGGACATGCCCTGGTACAAATTGCGTAAAAGAATTCGCAATGGCAATAATGGGTTTACCAAAATCAGTATCTTTCATCCCTGTTGCACGCCAAAGACCGCGAGCTCCTGCCATATTGCGTCCATGAGTTGATATTCTTGAACGGTAAGAAGGCATTATTTTCTCCCTTAAAATAATTCCATTTCCCCCGTTGTGCTGTAACTCAATCCTAAAAGCAAGAACTCTGATATTAGAAAAAGAAAAATGTTTCTGATTAAGACATCCAAAATTACAAAATTTTAATCCATATATAAACCTTGTTCGATAACCATTACTTATAATCTAATAAGGCTTTTCATAAGAATCTTATGATACTCTTTTTTCCTATTCATTATATCATGAGTAATACACAACCCATTTCTTCTTTGCATGCACATCACATTTGCATGCACATCACAAAAATATTACCGACCTACTTTTTCGCTTCCATCACAATAAAATTATATGAATATTGTAAATAAACAAAAAATGTATAACAGATAACCATGAACAAGTGCATTATGAAATTACAAAAAATACAAGGGAAAAACTATCATGCTTTTCAATCAACGCATAATTTTTTTTAAATATTAACACTCTACTAAGTAAAATATTCTGATCTTTTTGGTGGAGCTAAGCGGGATCGAACCGCTGACCTCTTGCATGCCATGCAAGCGCTCTCCCAGCTGAGCTATAGCCCCACAAATAACAAATCCTTCCCCCAAAAAAATAGTAAATAGTCTCAAAAAAATTTTTAGAACGAGAGAAATTGAAGATCAAGAAGAATTTGCATTCTATAAAAAGAATACTTTCTTAACTTCCTTAAATATCATCATCGTCAGAAACATTCCCTCCAAAAATATCGGTAACATCATCATCTTCATCGTCTTCATCATGAGACAAAAATGTATCATCGTCATCACCGAGATCTACATCACCATCCCCCAAATCAGGGATATCATCATCTTTAGAATCGCTAACATCTTCTTCAAGAAGCATAAAAGCAGACTTTTCAAGTGCTGTATCAAGTTCTTCAGTATCAACTTCTTCTTCACTGCTCGCTTCAGCTGCAGCAACCTCAAAATAAGAACGTGGATAAGAAATTCCTGTATAAGGCGACACAATAGGGTCGCGATTAAGATCATAAAACTTCTTTCCCGTTTCTGGATCAACACGTTTAGTTCCAAGTTCTTGTTTTGCCATACGCTGTGCCTCTTTGGTTAATTATATTCCATTAAAAGACGAATTTTATGGTGCTTAATCAAAAGACAACACTTTTGTCAAAGATAAATACATCATTCCACATAGATTTCTTCATGACGCCTTTGAAAGCATGTGCTAAAGGAAAGCTTAATTCAATAAAATTCAAACAAAGTTAAATAAAATTTCTATGCAAAAAGCAATACCCATAACTGCCTACAAATCTACAAGTCTTTCTGGTAAGATTCAAATACCAGGAGATAAATCAATCTCCCATAGATCCCTTATATTGGGAGGACTAGCAAGTGGTGAAACATATATTTATGGATTACTTGAAAGCAATGATGTTCTCAATACAGCAGCTGCTATGCAAGCTATGGGAGCCTGCATTCATAAGAAAAATGATACCTGGATTATTCATGGAACTGGTAATGGCTGCCTCTTAGCTACGCAAAAGCCTTTGGATTTTGGTAATGCTGGAACTGGTGCTCGTTTAGTTATGGGCATGGTTGGTTCTTATCATATGAAAACGACTTTTATCGGTGATGCTTCTCTATCCAAACGCCCAATGGGACGCATTCTCGATCCATTGCGTTTAATGGGTGTTGAAATTGATGCAACCCATGGCAACTATCTCCCTTTAACGCTTTATGGCCCAAAAACAGCACATCCGATTCGCTACCGTATTCCAATGGCTTCCGCCCAAGTAAAATCGGCAATCCTGCTCGCTGGACTCAATACTGCTGGTACCACAACTGTTATTGAACCGATTTTTACTCGAGATCATACAGAAAAAATGCTAAAAGCGTTTGGCGCTGAACTTGAGGTAGAAACAGATGCGAAAGGCACGCGTTTTATCCATCTAAATGGCCAACCATACCTTACCGGACAAACTATTGATATTCCGGGCGATCCTTCTTCTGCAGCTTTTCCACTTATTGCAGCCCTTCTTGTAGAAGATTCTGATATTATCATTGAAAATGTCCTTATAAATAACTCTCGAATAGGTCTTATCGAAACATTATGGGAAATGGGTGCTAAAATTGAATTTTTGAATCAACGTCAAACAGGTGGAGAAAATGTTGCTGATATACGAGCCAAATCATCAATTCTAAAAGGCGTAACTGTACCCAAAGAGCGAGCACCATCAATGATTGATGAATATCCCGCTTTAGCCGTAGCAGCAGCCTTTGCTGAAGGTAAAACAGTTATGCTAGGACTTGAAGAGTTACGTGTTAAAGAATCAGATAGGCTCTCCACTATTGCCCAAGGATTAAAAATTAATAACGTTTGTTGTGAAGAAGGTGTCAATTTTCTTATTGTTCATGGAAAAAATTCAAAAAAAGAATTGGGTGGTGGACATGTCATTACACATCTTGATCATAGAATTGCCATGTGTTTTCTTGTCTTCGGGCTAGCATCAGAAAAACCCGTTACTATTGATGATAAACGGATGATCGCTACCAGCTTCCCAGAATTTATTCCTTTCATGCAACAGCTTGGGAGCAAAATAAGTTGAAACCTTTTGTCATTGCAATTGATGGACCAGCCGCCTCAGGCAAAGGGACATTAGCACGCAAAATTGCTGCTCATTATCATCTTCACTATTTAGATACTGGTCTCACTTACCGCGGTATTGCCCATGCACTTCTAAAACAAAAATTAGCTCTTGACGATGAAAAAAGTGCTATCACTTATGCTATAGAACTTGATTTTAATACTTTAAACCCAGCTCTTCTTTCTTCTCATAAACTTGGCGAAGCAGCTTCAAAAATAGCAATCATACCGGCTGTACGTGAAATTCTTGTTGCAAAACAACGTAATTTTGCCAAAATTTTACCTGGAAGTGTGCTTGACGGCCGTGATATTGGAACTGTCGTTTGCCCAAATGCAGATATCAAACTTTACATTTTGGCCAATGCTCAAACACGCGCAAAACGTCGCTATCAGGAAATTTTAAAACAAGGAGCTCAAGCAGATTATAATGAGATCCTTGCTAATCTTGAACAACGAGACAATCGTGATATGACCCGTAAACAAAGTCCATTAAAACCAGCAAAAAACGCCTACTTGCTTGATACGTCAGAATTGAGTATAGAAGCAACATTTATAGCTGCGTGTACTTTTATTGATCCTGTCATAAAAACCCATGTAGCTAAATGAAATCATGAAGGTAATTTCTAGCCTAGCGCTAATTTTTCTTCCTGTATTAAGAAAAAAAGCAAGAAATTACTTTATATCAACACTAACCTAGCGCTTATACCTTTTGCAATAAAGGTATGTTCAGGAGTTCTTATGTCACAATATAATCCTACAACAGCGGATTTTGAAGCCCTTTTGATGGAATCGTTCCAAACCAATGATCTCAATGAAGGATCCGTTGTTAAAGGTCGTGTCATTGCAATCGAAAAAGATATGGCTATTATTGATGCTGGCCTTAAAGTCGAAGGACGTATTCCACTCAAAGAATTTGGAACCAAAGGAAAAGATGGTTCTTTACAAGTTGGCGATGAAGTCGAAGTTTATATTGAACGCATTGAAAATGCTATGGGTGAAGCTATTCTATCCCGTGAAAAAGCACGGCGCGAAGAAAGCTGGATTCGCTTGGAAGAAAAATTCAATGCTGGTGCACGTGTCGATGGAATTATCTTTAGCCAAGTAAAAGGAGGTTTCACAGTCGACCTCGATGGTTCTATTGCTTTTTTACCTCGCAGCCAAGTTGATATTCGCCCCATTCGCGATGTTTCACCTTTAATGCACAATTCACAATCCTTTGAGATTTTAAAAATGGATCGTCGTCGTGGTAATATCGTTGTCTCACGTCGTACTGTCTTAGAAGAAAGTCGAGCTGAGCAACGTTCAGAAATTGTTCAAAATCTTGAAGAGAACCAAATTGTTGAAGGTGTAGTGAAAAATATAACCGATTATGGTGCTTTTGTTGATCTTGGTGGAATTGATGGCCTCCTACATGTAACAGATATGGCTTGGCGACGTGTTAACCATCCATCTGAAATTCTCACCATTGGTCAAACAATAAAAGTTCAAATTATTCGCATTAATCAAGATACACATCGTATTTCTCTTGGAATGAAACAGCTTGAAAATGACCCTTGGGAGAGTATCAGTGCTAAATATCCGGTCGGTAAAAAAATTACCGGTGCTGTTACCAACATTACTGATTATGGTGGTTTTGTTGAAATTGAACCAGGGATCGAAGGGCTGATCCATGTTTCTGAAATGAGTTGGACGAAGAAAAATGTCCATCCTGGGAAAATTTTATCCACATCACAAGAAGTAGAAGTAGTTGTTCTTGAAATTGATCCTTCCAAACGTCGTATTTCTCTTGGTTTAAAGCAAACGTTTGAAAATCCATGGGTAGCCTTTGCTAATAAGTTTCCTGTAAATTCACAAATCGAGGGAGAAGTCAAAAACAAAACAGAATTTGGTCTCTTTATTGGTCTTGAAGGCGATGTTGATGGTATGGTTCATCTTTCTGATCTTGATTGGAATCGTCCTGGTGAACAGGTTATTGATACTTACAATAAAGGTGATATTGTTAAAGCTGTGGTGCTTGATGTCGATATTGAAAAAGAGCGAATCTCTCTTGGAATCAAGCAACTTTCCAGCGATAAAGTTGGAGAAGCAGCAGCATCTGGTGAATTACGTAAAGGCGCTAT
This sequence comes from Bartonella sp. B35(2025), assembly GCF_053794465.1. Classification (NCBI taxonomy): domain Bacteria; kingdom Pseudomonadati; phylum Pseudomonadota; class Alphaproteobacteria; order Hyphomicrobiales; family Bartonellaceae; genus Bartonella; species Bartonella sp. B35(2025). Next base: position 1,515,072 of record NZ_CP200035.1, on the reverse strand, counting down.
CGTAACGTGTGAAGTTGTCGCAATCAATGATAATGGTATCGATGTAAGATTGATTGATCACAATCTTGAAACAACCATTCGTCGTGCTGATCTGGCTCGTGATCGTGATGAACAACGTCCTGAGCGTTTCTCAGTTGGACAGAAAGTCGACGCCCGTATCACTGTATTCGATAAAAAAACACGTAAGCTTTCAGTATCTATCAAAGCTTTAGAAATTGCTGAAGAAAAAGAAGCTGTTGCTCAATATGGATCAACAGACTCAGGTGCTTCTCTTGGTGATATTCTTGGTGCAGCTTTGAAAAAGCAAGAACAAGATTAATGACTCAATAAGTTGAACTAAGGTCGCTCATTTTTGAGCGACCTTTTTTATTTTTCAATGAAATTACCTTTTTAATTAGCTTACCAAAAAATTTTAAATACTTTTGAATCAAAATTAAAAATTTATCATTACAATAAAAAGACTAACAGCCTCTGGAATACAAGAAACCACATTATTGAATAGTGTTCAAAATATTTTTTATAAAGTATTTTTTTCTCAGCAAACAAAAATATACTATCTCATTGAAATTAACTTTTCTGTTCGTTAAATTTATAAATTGTAAGATAAACTCTATAAATTGGATATAGCCTCTGCAGAATAAGCTTATTTCCTATATATAAATGAAAAAAAATTTCTATAATATGGTTGAGAAAAAACACCAAACCTCTTCTCTATACTTTTTACACCAGTGTATTTATAGCTGAAACGGTTAAAATCATTGTACCCTGCTTAACAGCGCATTGACAAAACTATACAATAGTTATGCTGCAACTTTTTCTTTATAAACATGCAGGAATAAAGTTTAAAAAATCGGTAAACACGAAATTATATGTGCCCTTAGATCTTAAGAACAGAAAAAATAAAGAAGCTTTTTTATTCTTGCTCAAAACTATGGAGTTGTTATAGTTCCTGCATTCCCTATGATGATCACATTGATGTATCATGATTTTCAAATTTTACTTAACTGAAAGAAAATAGATTATGGATCATACGGATATTGCAAGACGAGTTTACAACCATACCTGGAAACTTGATCCAATTATTCGTTCACTTCTCGATACGGATTTTTATAAGCTTCTTATGGTGCAGATGATTTGGGGTCTTTATCCGAATGTAAATGTTACTTTCTCTCTCATAAATCGTACAAGAACAATACGCCTTGCTGATGATATTGATGAGAGTGAGTTACGTGCACAACTTGATCACGCACTTAGTTTACGTTTTACTAAAAAAGAAATGATCTGGCTTGCTGGTAACACATTTTATGGACGTAAACAAATTTTCGAACCAGATTTTCTTCATTGGCTTGAGAATTTTCAGCTGCCTGAATATGAGCTAACCCGTAAAGATGGACAATATATTCTTCATTTTTATGGCTCATGGACTCATAGTTCCATGTGGGAAATTCCTGCCCTTACCATTATCAGTGAATTACGTTCACGTGCTGCTATGAAAAATCTGGGGCGTTTTGCACTTGATGTGCTTTATGCTCGTGCTAAAGCAAAAGTATGGAAAAAAATTGAACGTCTCAAAAAATTACCTAATATTAAAATATCTGACTTTGGTACAAGACGTCGTCATTCTTTTTTATGGCAACGTTGGTGTGTTGAAGCGTTAAAAGAAGGTATTGGTAATTCTTTTATAGGAACTTCAAATGTCCTTCTTGCTATGGATACAGATTTAGAAGCTCTTGGTACAAATGCACACGAGTTGCCCATGGTCATTGCCGCTCTTACCAATAATGGTAACGAATTACGTATGGCCCCTTACCAAGTCTTGCAGGATTGGAACCGTTATTATGGTGGAAATCTTTTAATTGTTTTGCCAGATACCTTTGGTACAGAAGCATTTTTACGTAATGCACCAGATTGGGTAGCTGATTGGACAGGTTTTAGACCTGACAGTGCTCCTCCTATTGAGGGAGGTGAACGTATTATTAAATGGTGGAAAAAAAAAGGAAAAGATCCACGTGATAAATTATTAATTTTTTCTGATGCACTTGATATAGATACAATCGAAAAAACCTATCACCATTTCTATGGTAGAGTGCGTATGACTTTTGGTTGGGGAACAGATCTTACCAATGATTTTTCAGGCTGTGCACCTCAAGAAATTTCAACCTTGGATGCTCTTTCCCTCGTATGTAAAGTCACCCATGCTAATGGCCGACCAGCAGTAAAACTTTCAGATAATTCTGAAAAAACTATCGGTGATCCACAAGAAGTACAACGTTATCTTAATTTTTTTAGTAATGAAAAATATGTTTCTAAACCTAGAAAAAACTAATAATCAGTTGATTTATATCAAATAAAGATAAACAATCATAAAATTAGTAACCAATAGATAAATAAGAAAATACTATCTTATCACCCTTAATATTAAAAATTACATTGTAATATGAATGACTCATCACTACCTGTCAAAACAATTTTACGAATACTTCATTAAATTACTTATGTATAATTCTCTCTATTGAGAAAATTGCTTCAAAAGCAAATTATTCTATCCAATAATATGCCAATTTATAATATTCTCGAAGAATTTATTAGCTGATAGGTATTCCAGTATATAGATGCTATCCTAAAATCTGATAGCAAAAACTCCCTGCTAATTACTTCAATGAACAAAAGAATATAAAATGAATACTTCACTTATAAGATTTTATTTTTTTGTCATTACGAAGATGGACGCGTCACAATATAAGCAGCAATTGATAACAAAATAACCGCAGCCAATAAAGCAAGCCATAAAACAGGGTGTACCATCACCCAAAATAATAAAAAACCACTAGCCATACCAACTACCACAAAAACTTTAACAAATGGCGAAACAGCTCTCTTTTCCATCCATTGCTTAATAGGTGGCCCCAAAATGTGGTGACTATGCAGCCATTCATGAAAACGTGGTGAGGAACGAGCAAAACACCATGAAGCAACTAATAAAAAAGGTATCGTTGGCATGATAGGTAATACAACACCAATAACACCCAATACAATCGTCATCCAACCTATTACAGAATAGCAAATACGTAAAGGATAAGATATTTCAAAATCTTTTTTCATTCTCTAGTGCCATTTTTCTCTACGAAAAAATATCATATACTCTCACGCTTTTCATTTTAGCATACAAACACCTTCCAACACTGCTTCCTTGATTAGCATATTTCTATTATGACCTTTTCTAAAGTACAGAATAGCTTAAGAAACATAATAATTATTTAAAAGTTTTCAAGCAATCAAAACAAATTTTTAGGAAGTACTCCCCAAAAAGGCTGCAGAATAAATCAATGCAGCCTCTTAATTATGAATGCAGCATTGGGGGGGGAGAAAACAAAAATACCGCAATCATTTGCTAGACATTTGGAGGAAAATGACCTAGCTATCTGCTGTTTATTTAAAACAAGTATTAGAGACAATACATAAAACTGCATATCTAATATGCATAAATTTATTACGCTCAAATATCTTGAATTGTAATGTGACGAAAAAAAATTGACATAAAAATAGCAATAAAGATCAGTGTTAAAATCAATACAATAGTGGAAGCAGAATCAGATCCTATAAACAAGCTTAGATAAATTCCTAAAAAACCAGAAAAAGCTGCAACAAGTATAGCGATCACCAACATAAAAGAAAACCGCTTAGTGATAAGATAAGCAATTGCTCCTGGTGCTATCAATAGAGAAATGACTAAAACAATTCCAACAGCTTTCAAAGCTGCAACAATAGTAAGAGAAATCATCGTTAAAAGGGTATAATGGAGTAGTGATATTCGTAACCCTACTGCACGACCTTGAACCGAATCAAAAATATACAGCATAAAATCACGCCATTTTGCTACTAGAATAAAAGTGATAGCAGCAGAAATTATTGCTGTCTGCGTAATATCAAGCCAGTTAACACCCAAAAGATTACCGAATAAAATATGATTCAAATCTAAGTTGCTATAAATAGCGGTTGCCAAAACAAGCCCCAAACCAAACATAGACGAAAAAACAACACCCATCACTGTATCCTGCTTGATACGAGTATTGTTTCCTAAAAAACCCGTCACAATTGCACAAATCATACCTGCAATAAAAGCACCACAAGCAATCAATGTCATCGTAATATTAGCTGGATGCACATGCTGAAACCAAGCAAATGGTAAAGAAGCCAAAAATGTTATTGCCCATGGTGTTGCCATGTAACCAAGAACTACACCAGGAAAAACGGCATGGGAAATTGCGTCCCCCAAAAGTGCCCATCCCTTCAAAATAAGAAAACAAGAAAGCATTGCCATCGGAATAGAAAGGATCATAACAATAATCATGCCCCTAAGCATAAAAGAAAACTGAAAAGGAAGTAATAATTGATCAATCATGATATTATCACCCTCCTTTTGCTGCTTTTATACGTAAACGCGCAGCAATAAAACCGTGTTTAGGAGCAAAAATAAAGGCTAAAACGAATAAAAATGCTTGAAAAAGTACAACAACACCACCAGTTTGTGCATTCAAAAAATAACTTACATAAACACCAAATATACTTGTGAATGTTCCAATCGTAACTGCAATAACCAAAATATTTTTAAAGCGATCACTTAAAAGATAAGCTGTTGCACCTGGAGTTACAACAAGACAAATAACCAAAAAAGCTCCAACTGTCTGCATAGCAGCAACAGTACAAGCCGCAAGCAGGGTAAAAAAGAGAATCTTTAAAAACTTCACGTTTAATCCGATAGTACGTGCATACGTCTCATCAAATAAAGAAATTAATAAATCCTTCCACTTCAAAAATAATACAAGCAAAGAAAAAAAACTAATAAAAGCCAACTGCAGAATATCTGATGAACTGACTGCCAAAATATTCCCCAAGACAATCGTATCGATATTAACAGCCATTGGTTTTAGTGATTTAAGAAATAATCCAAAAGCAAAAAAGGAAGAAAAAATTAAACCAATAATGGTATCTTCTTTCAGCTTTGTTCGATGATTTAAAAACAGCATTGCTGCTGCAGCAAGCCCACCAGAAAAAAAAGCTCCAAGAGAGAAAGGTAACCCTAGAAGGTAAGCTCCCGCTACTCCAGGCACAATCGAATGGGAAAGTGCATCACCAATCAGTGACCAACCTTTCAACATCAAAAAAGCGGAAAGGAAAGCACAAACACATCCAACTAACCCCGAAACCCACATCGCATTAATCATATACTGATAGCTCAAAGGCTCAAGTAACCAAAAAATCACGCGATATACTCCACTTTTTGAGTATTTTCAATAATTAAGAGCTGTTTTCCTTTCATGCAAATATCATTTTTTTTTGTATCTTTAAAATCCCAGACATGATGGTGCAAGGTACCACCAAAAGTTTTCTCAAGATTTTTCTGTGTAAAGACTGTTTCTGTTAACCCAGATGCCAAAACAGTCTCCTTTATTAAAATCGTGTGATCACAAAATTCACGAACAGAACCTAAATTATGGGTAGAAACCAATATAACAGCACCTTCTTTGCGTAGATCTTGCAACAAAGAAATAATTTTATCTTCTGTTGTAACATCAATTCCTGTAAATGGCTCATCTAATAAAATAGCTTTCGCTTGTTGTGCAAGAGCGCGAGCCAGAAAAACGCGTTTTTTCTGGCCACCAGAAAGTTCACCAATTTGGCGCTTAGCAAATGCTAACATATCAACACGTTCTAATGCATCACGGACAGCTTCATAATCCCGTTCTCGCGCATAGCGAAAGAAATTCATGTAACCATACCGCCCCATTAAAACAACATCTTCGACAAGAACAGGAAAATTCCAATCAACATCTTCATTCTGTGGAACATAAGCAATAAGATTTTGTTTTAATGCCACTTCAATTGGCAAACCAAAAATGCAAATTTTTCCCTTAGAGGGCCGTAAAAACCCCATAATAGATTTAAATAATGTCGACTTACCTGATCCATTAACACCAATTAATGCCGTAATAGAACCTTTTGGACTTTCAAAACTTACCTCACGTAAAGCAGTATGTCCATTACGATATATTACTGTTACTCCCTGAGCAAATATTCCAGTTCCTGTCACCACTACTTTACTCCATCTAATAAAGCGTTAGTAATCCGTGTACTCGTAACACGCAACAAATCAATATAAGTTGGTACCTCACCATCTTTCTCACTCAATGAATCAACATAAAGAACACCACCGTATTTAGCTCCTGTTTCTCTCGCAATTTGTTTTGCAGGTGCTGCAGAAATAGTACTTTCAGAAAAAACTACTTGGATATGGTATTTCCGAACCATATCAATAACATGCCTAACTTGCTGTGGTGTTCCCTGCTGATCAGCATTAATCGGCCAAAGGTAGAGTTCTTTTAGATTAAAATCACGAGCCAGATAGCTGAATGCACCTTCACTGGTTACAAGCCAACGTTGATCTTCTGGTAATATTGCTAATTTAACCCTAATCGGATTAATCATTGAGCGAATCTTCTGTTTATAGATTTCAGCATTTTCTTTATAAGTAGCAGCATGTTCAGGATCGTATTTTATAAAAGCGTCACGAATATTATCAACGTAAACCAAAGCTAAGGTAGGCGACATCCATGCATGAGGATTTGGTTTACCACTGAAAGGCCCCTCGCCAATTTCAATCGGGACAATACCTTCTGAGACAACAACACTTGGAATATCCTTGATATTTTGAAAAAATTTCTCAAACCAAAGCTCCAACTCTAATCCATTCCAAAAAATAAGATTTGCTCCTTGTGCACGCATAAGATCACGGGGTGTTGGTTGATATTCATGAATCTCAGCACCTGGTTTAGTGATTGATTCAACATCAGCAACATCACCTGCTACATTCCGTGCCATATCAGCAATGATAGTGAAAGTTGTAACAGCTTTAAATTTGCTAGCGCATAAAGCTAAATTAGATACAAAAAAGACAATACTCCCAAAAACTATGATAAAAAGTGCTTTTATGTTCATTAAATCTCTCTTTATTGCTAATGATTTGCATTATTATTTAGTAGTAGCAATTATCGTTAATTTTTTCAATTCTAGATTTTTCACAAAAGAATAATTTTAAGAAATTCTATAAATCTTGAATATCTCAAAGATTAAAGGAGTATTCTTGAACACTTCCACTTCATAAAACAATCCAATATAAAAAAATTATACTCAACTACGCAAATGGGCACCTGTCATTTTGGTAACATTTTCAATCACTTTTAACGCAAGTGCTTCTAGATCTTCATCAGTTAAAGTTCGCTCGATAGGTTGAATAGAAACCTCAATCGCAACAGATTTTTTATCTTCACCAAGTATTGTATCTTCAAAAAGATCAAAAACCTGCACTGAATGAATAAGCTTTTTATCAGCTCCACTTGCAGCACGAACAATAAGAGAGGATGCAATCGTTTTATCAACTACAAATGCAAAATCACGCCGTACCATTTGAAAAGGTGACAATTTCAAAGGAGAACGGCTTTTCGTTGGCTTTTTCTTTGGCTCTGGAATCCGATTAAGAAAAATTTCAAAACCGCACAAAGATCCGCTAACATCTAATTTTTCTAACGTAGCAGGATGAAAAATACCAAAAAAACCAAGAATTACCTTTGATCCAAGTTTTATAACTCCTGAACGACCAGGATGATACCAATCAGGTGCTCCAACTTCAATTTGTACCTTGCAGATATCTACACCACACGCTTCTAAAACAGCTAATGCATCTGCTTTAGCATCAAAAACATTAACCGCTATCGCATTACCATCCCAAAAGCGCCCTACCCCCTCAAATTGTTCTGTTCCACGGCGAATGCCACCAGCAACATACTGCTGTTTATCAGGTGTATCATCTTCGTATATACTGGAAACTTCAAACAAAGCGAGATCTGAAAAACCACGATCAGCATTCCTCTGTGCTGCCATAAGCAAACCAGGTAAAAGAGAAGGACGCATTACCGACATATCTGCAGCAATAGGATTTACTAATTTAAGCTGTGCTTGACCACCTCCAAAAGCAAGTGCTTGGCTTTCAGAAATAAATGACCACGTAATAGCCTCCTTCATACCACGATGAACTAAAGCCAAACGAGCAACGCGTGAGCAAATTTGCAAATGTGTTAAAATTGGACTTTTTCGCTCTGCAAAATTGTGTAATGGAATAGGTTTAATTTTATCTAACCCATAAATTCTCATTACCTCTTCCACCAAATCAGCTTTACCAGAAATATCAGGGCGCCATGTTGGCACTTTAACTGTAACCACATCCCCTTTTCCTTCAACCAAAAAACCAAGATTTGTCAAAATAGTAACAGCTTGCCCACGTTCTATTTCTAAATGTGTCAAACGTTTAATTTCAGAAAAAGGAAAAGTGATCTGCTTGATTTCTGGCTGCTTATAACCAACGATCTTCGTCTTTGATACTTCACCACCACAAAAACGTGAAGCTAACTCTTTTGCAATCTCAAGTCCTGTTTCCATAAAAGCAGGATCAACACCACGCTCAAATCGATAACGCGCATCGCTGATAATTCCTAATGCACGACCCGTTTGTGCAATGCTTTGTGAATCCCAAAGTGCCGATTCAATAATAACACGACGTGTTGTCTCATCACAGCCCGTTCTTTCGCCACCAATGATACCAGCGATCGCAACAACCCCTTCTTCATCTGCAATGATACAATCTTTAATCCCCACGTTATAAATTTTCCCATTAAGAGCCTTAAAATATTCACCTTCACGACCACAACGTACAACTAAATTTCCCCTAATTTTATCTGCATCAAAAACATGAAGTGGTCGACCAAGATCAAAACTTATATAATTGGTTATATCAACTAAAGCATTTACTGGCCTCAAGCCGATTGCACTTAAACGACGCTGCATCCATTGTGGCGACATGCCATTTTTTACATCACGAACCTCACACCAAGCAAATCCTGAACATAAGGATTTATTTTGTGAAAAATCTAGAGAAATTTGAATCTTCGGTTCAAAAAAAATAGCAAACTGTGGTAATGATAATTCTTTTAATTGCCCAATTCCAGCAGCAGATAAATCACGGGCAATTCCACGAATACCTGTGCAATCAGAACGATTAGGTGTCAAACCAATATCAATTACAGGATCATTTAAACCTGAGTAAGCTGCAAATTCAACCCCAATAGGCGCATCATCTGGTAGTTCCATAATCCCGTTATGTTCATTTGACAACTCCAGCTCTGCTTGCGAACACATCATCCCAAAACTTTCAACACCACGGATTTTGCCTACAGATAATGTCACATCAAGCCCAGGCACATAAGTACCTGGCAATGCAAGAACACCAACAAGCCCAACACGTGCATTTTGTGCTCCACAAACAACCTGTACAGGCGCACCAGATCCCATATCTACCGACAAAATCTGTAATTTATCTGCATTTGGATGCTTAATTGCTGTTAAAATCTTTGCAATCACAAAACCTTTTAAAGAAGAACGGTCATCAATATAATCAACCTCGAGGCCGATAGCTGTTAGTTTATCACAAATTTTATTCAAAGATGCATCTGTTTCTAAGTGATCTTTCAACCAAGATAAGGTAAATTTCATTCTAAAACCTCATATAAAAACTATGATAAGATCACACGTTGCTTAAACCAGAAAAAAAAGCAGGTATATCAAAGCAGCGAAAACCATAATGATCCAACCAACGCAAATCAGCATCAAAAAAAGCACGTAAATCGGGCATACCATATTTCAGCATAGCAATACGATCAATGCCCATTCCCCATGCAAAACCTTGATATTCATCGGGATCTAAACCAACATTTTTTAATACCTGAGGATGCACCATTCCACATCCTAAGATTTCTAGCCAATCACATCCTTCTCCAAACCTTACTTCTGAACCAGAACGATCGCATTGAATATCTACTTCCATAGATGGCTCAGTAAAAGGAAAAAAAGATGGGCGAAAACGCATCTTCACAGAAGGAACTTCAAAAAAAGCCTTACAAAAAGTTTCATGAACCCACATCATATGTGCAATAGTGGAGACTTTATCAATCACGAGACCTTCTACCTGATGAAACATTGGTGAATGAGTAGCATCTGAATCCATACGGTAAGTTTTTCCAGGAATAATAATGCGTATCGGTACCTGTTGCTTTTCCATCATACGAATTTGTACAGGAGATGTATGGGTACGCAATAATTTCCGCTCTCCCATTTCATTAATATCAAAAAAAAAGGTATCATGCATTTCGCGAGCTGGATGACCCTCAGGAAAATTCAATGCAGTAAAATTATAATAATCTGTTTCAATATCTGGTCCCTCTGCAAGTGAAAATCCCATATTCATATAAATGGCTGTAATTTCTTCAATCACTTGTGAGATAGGGTGAATACGTCCTCGTTCTATAGGTGAAGAACGAACAGGCAAAGTTATATCAACCGTTTCGTTAGAAAGACGTTTATCCATCGCTTGGCGCCTAAGAAGATCACGCTTTTGTGCCCATAATTCTAAAACACGATTTTTTAACCCATTAAGAACTGAACCAACTTTATGGCGTTCCTCAGCATTCATCTTTCCTAATACTTTTAATTTTTCAGAAATACTGCCCTTTTTACCTAAAGCTGCAACACGCACTGCTTCAAGTGCCTGTTCATCATTGGCAGCTTCTAAAGCTAAACAAATCTCTTGTTCTAAACGCTCAATATCTCTCATATTTTCTGCCTATTTTTTAAATAAAAAAAACCCGTACTAGAAATAACCAGTACGGGATCCCGAATAAATAAATGCTTTAAGAGGACACAACTGGCTTACTTGACAGCGCCTTCAAAAGCATTAGGCGTTGTATCTTTCAAATATTCTAAAGCTTTCTTTGCAGAAACTACTAAAGCGGAAAATGCCGCTGATTCGTAGACTGCTACATCTGAAAGAACCTTACGATCAACTTCAATACCAGCTTTTGATAAGCCATCAATAAAACGGCCATAAGTTAAGCCTTCTGCACGAACAGCTGCATTGATCCGCTGAACCCACAAAGCACGGAAAGTACGTTTCCTATTTTTACGATCACGGTAAGCATATTGCTTTGAACGATCAACTGCTGCTTTAGCCGCACGAATAGTATTTTTACGCCGACCATAAAAACCTTCAGCCTGTTTAAGGACTTTTTTGTGCTTGGCGTGGGCTGTAACACCTCTTTTTACACGTGCCATATAGTTATCTCCTAAAAATCAAAACGTAAAACTTAAAGGCTGTTTGGCAAGTAATAATGAACAACTTTTTTAGCATCTTGCTCAACCAGAACTTTCATCCCACGTGCATCACGAATAAACTTGTTTGAACGTTTAATCATACCATGACGTTTGCCCGCAGCTGCTGCCTTTACTCTACCTAACGCAGTGATTTTAAACCGCTTTTTAGCGGATGATTTGGTCTTCATTTTGGGCATTTTGCTACTCCATATATTTAAATTTAATCAAGCTGACCAAAGCTTGAATAAGCATTCAAACAGCCACGGCATGCCCTGCCGGGCGGTTCTAACAGCATTTCCATAAGCTAGTATACACAAAATAGCAAGACCATATCAAAAAAAAATCGGTGATCCATTACCTTGAATTTCAACCAAAGGTGCTGGAATTGCATTTGTTTTTATTGCTGCTTTACATAAATCAGCAATGATACACTGTGTGCATTGTGCTTTACGTGCTTGGCAAATATAGCGCCCATGCAAAACAAGCCAATGATGAGCATAACGAAGATAATGCGCTGGTATAATCTTTAGCAACTTTTCTTCAACAATCTCTGGTGTTTTACCAGGTGCTAAACCAAGACGATTTCCAAGACGTAAAATATGCGTATCCACTGCCATAGTGGGTTGGCCAAAAGCAACATTTAAAACGACATTAGCAGTTTTTCGCCCCACACCAGGAAGTGCCATAAGTGCTTCACGATTATCAGGTACTAGACTGCCATACTGGTCAATTAAAGATCTACAAAGTGCGTAAATATTGCGTGCTTTTGCACGCCAAAGACCAATCGTACGAATATAGCGTGCAATTTCTTCTTCTCCTAATGCAACCATTTTTTCTGGTTGATCTGCAAGGCGAAATAATTCTGTTGTGGCTTTGTTAACACTGGCATCTGTAGCCTGAGCTGAAAGAACAACTGCAACTAAAAGAGTAAAGGTATTGGTATAAATAAGATCACTTTTGGGTGCAGGACGCTGAATAGAAAAACGACGAAATATCTCTGCAATTTCATCTTCCCTGTATAATATTTTAGCAATTCTTTGCGCTTTTGATAATTTTGTTGTTCTCTGAATCATTGAACTCTCTCATATTTTCTCTTGAAGTTACTACTCACGCTCGCCATATGAGAAAGATGTAGCAAATACTTCTTTAAGATTTGATCAAGTAGCCGCTTTAAAGAGGATACTCACTAATGACATATGTAACACCTTTCTCCAATCCCCTTCTTTTAGGATTTGAAACGGTAGAGAAAACATTGCAACGTATTGGTAAAGCTGATGAAGCTTATCCTGGCTATAATATTGAGCGTCTACACAGAAATGATGATGCAAACCATATGCGCATAACCTTGGCTGTTGCTGGATTTAAAGTCAATAATCTTAGTATCTTCCTAAACGATAATCAGCTGATCATCCATGGTAAGCAAACAGATAGCCAAAATCACCAATATTTATATCGTGGAATCGCTGCACGCCAATTTCAACGCACTTTTGTTCTTGCTGAAGGAATGCAAGTTACAAATGCTGAGTTGAAAAATGGTCTCTTATCAATTACTCTATGCCAACCCAAATCAAAAAAACAAATGAAGCAGATTCCTATCAAAGTCAGCAGTGGTGAATATAAAAATCAGGGCATAAAGGAACAATGAAATGGAAGAGCATAAACAAAACTTGTTGTTGCAAAATGCGACTTACTCTAATGCAGGGAAGATCGCTTATTTAAAAAAAGTTTGTACAGATGATCTGGCTAAAAATTTTCCAGATCTTCCACCAATGACCCCAGGTATTACGATATGGGCTCTTTTTGGTGAAACAGGTTATCCAATCATTTTATCTGATGAGCGTTCTATTGCTCTTGCAGGAGCTAGTGAGCATGAATTAAAAATTGTAACTTTGCACTAAATTGTCTTACAAAAAACAACTGAAATATCATTATAGATTCTGAAAATTTTACCCGATTGTGCCAAGGATTTATTTTAAATAAAAAGTATAACAATAAATCTTTTTCTATGGATCAATTGGAAAAAAATTTAATATTAAGATACGATAACTATTTTCAATCAGGAAATACAACAGCTCTTTGCTTTAAGCTATTTTTATTACACACTATCAGTTTTTATTCATTCTTTCTTCTTTTTGTGTAAGAAAGAGAAATCTATTAAATTGCGAAGCTTTCTATAGCTTATATTTTCCCAATCTATATAACTAAAAAGACTATATCCACCCATTTTAGTTATCAAAAATTCTGTCATCAAGCCAATCTCAAAACAAAATATTCTTCTAATTTAAATACTTTTATAGTTCTTCTTAACGCCGCCCACACACCTTTAATTGTTGCTCATATTGTCTAGACATTGTTGCCATACGCTGTGCTGCCTGTGTAAGTGCTGTTGTTGCATACCCCCTACTGCGTGCATAAGCACCATGACCCATATGATAATTTAAATAAAGATTATATGCATCATCAAACCTAACGCCATTACGTTGAACACTTTGGCGATGATACCAAGCAACAAAATCAGTAGCATCTGCAAAATTGGTACGCTGTGCAAAAGATCTTCCTGTGGAGCGGAGATACATTTCCCATGTGCTGTCAAGCGCTTGAGAATAACCATATGCTGTAGACCGTCGCTTCCATGGAATAAAACCAAGCAATTTTGTGCGTGGAGGACGTGCATTATGACGAAAACTTGATTCCATATTAATGGTTGCAAGAATGATAGGCATAGGAATCCCATGACGCATTTCTGCACTTTTGGAAGCCTTTCCCCAATTATCAAAAAAACCATCCTTTTGGGCTAAAACAGCACAAGCATTATTTGTGTGTGTAGGAGGAATTGTTGCACATCCTCCTAACAAAAACACCAATGCTCCCAAAAACAAAAGGTGCAGCATATTCTTTATCACTCTCATTAGGAAATAAATGAACCATGAATACTAAAAAATAATTACCAATCAATAAAAGATATGGCTAAACTTATGATACTGAGAGTCTTGCTTTACTCTTCATCAGCTAAGCACAATTTTTGTGGCTGGATCGGAGCTTCCATCTGTGTTGATATAGGATCATTCAATTCAAAAGCTTCAATTCGGTTAGCACGTTTCATAATTTTAGAGGATGATATTAAAATCGCCTCAATATCTTCACCCGCTTTATAAAAATGCTTCTGTAAAGCACGAATACGTGTATCCATTCGTTCAAAATCTCCCATCAATTTTGTTATTTCCGACTGAATTAAATGCGCTTGTTCACGCATCCGAGCATCTTTCATAATAGTTTGGACAACCTGTACAGACAACATTAACAAAGATGGTGATACAATAATTACATGTGCTCGATTGGCTTTTTGTACCACAGGTTCAAAATCTTCATAGATCGTTGCAAAAATCGATTCTGATGGCACAAAGAGAAAAGCAATATCATGGGTTTCTCCAGGAATTAAATATTTTTGTACAATATCACGAATATGAATTTCCATATCTGTACGAAATTGTCGTTCTGCTTCTTGACGTTCTTGAGATGATGATGCTTTACGCATTGCATTCCAAGCTTCAAGGGGGAATTTAGCATCAACAACAAGAGAAGGTGATTTATTAGGCATATGAATAAGACAATCTGGTCGCTTTCCATTTGAAAGAGTCGCTTGAAAAATATAAGAATTGGCTGGTAAAGCATCCGCAATAATTGCTTCCATACGTCCCTGACCAAAAATTCCCCGGGTTTGTTTATTATTCAGAATGTCCTGTAGTTGAACCATTTGTCCTGTAAGAGACTGAATGTTATTTTGTGCTGCATCAATCACTGCTAACCGTTCTTGCAAACGAGTCAAATTTTCATAAGTTGATTTAGTTTGCACTTGAAGGGTTTGGCTTAAATTGCTTGTCATCACACTAAGCTGATCACGAATAGACTGATTCAACTCAGCTTGCCTTTGGCCAAAAATTTCCACCATTGCTTGTATACGCCCTTGCATTTCAGCTTGTGTTTTCAATAATGTTGCCATCTGAGTTTGCGCTTCACAAGCACGTTCGGCTATTTCACTTTCTACAAGTGCCTTCTTTCGATTGGAACGAATCAGCATAAAAAACATTAAACTAGCTAATAAAAGCAAAACTACTAGTATAAAAAAAGAATCGCCAAAGAATTTGCTTTCTAGCCATGGACTATACTTAGGCTGTTCAGCATAAGTTTGATTAATAGCCTGTTTAGCATAAAGTTGATCAGGCTCCAGTCTGCTTCTCAACCACGGACTCATCTCAGATTTAGGTACGTCCTTCCAATTACTAATATCTATGTTGTTACTTTTATTCATATTAATCAGCTTTTCTTATAAATTTACGATCTATACCCTCAATAATAAATCGAGTATTAATATGTCAGCTTTTTATAAAGATGATACAAAATCTATTCTTTGTTTTGCTAACCAATCGCTCATTAATAGCTCATCCAAATAAAAAAAAACGAATCAAATATAAAAAGTAATATAATGATCTTATCGTAAAAAAACGCGAGAATCTGTTATTCAATATTGACCCATAACAAGCCATTGATTAATCTTTACCTATGTCGATTAAACCTTTAATTACCTTACCTGATCCAGTTTTACGGAAAATATCTAAACCAATCGAGCATATTGATTCGACTATTCAAAAGCTAGCTGATGATATGTTGGATACTATGTATGGCACCCAAGGAATTGGTTTAGCTGCTATTCAAATTGGTGTACCAGTCCGTATGTTGGTCATTGATCTCGCTGAAGAAGGTACCCCTAAAAATCCACTTATTGTTATTAATCCAGAAATCTTATGGCTCTCAGATGAACGCAATTTTCACGATGAAGGCTGCCTTTCCATTCCTGGGTATTATGCGGAAATTGAGCGCCCTAAATGCCTCCGTGTTCGCTATAGAGATTATGAAGGAAAACAAACAGAAATTGAGGCAGATAATCTCTTAGCCACTTGTTTACAACACGAAATTGACCATTTAAATGGCTGTCTTTTTATTGATCATATTTCAAAAATTAAACGTGATATGGTGATACGGAAATTTAAAAAACGTGCAAAAGGAAAACCTGTAAAGGAAGCAATTTTATAATGGCATTACGGTTAAGTTTTATGGGAACACCTGATTTTTCTGTGCCTATTTTACATGCTTTATTAGATGCGGGACATGATATTGCAGCAGTCTATAGTCAACCTCCTCGTCCAGCAGGACGTCGTGGTCTTAAGCCTATCCCTTCGCCTGTTCAAAATGCAGCAAAAGAAAAATCAATTCCTGTTTTTACTCCTCAAACTCTTAGAACGCCTGAAGAACAAGCTCGCTTTATAGCGCTCTCCATTGATACTGCTATCGTCGTAGCCTATGGATTAATTTTACCGAAAACCATTCTTGAAATACCACGCTTTGGTTGTTTCAATGTTCACGCTTCACTATTACCACGCTGGCGCGGTGCTGCGCCAATCCAGCGTGCGATAATGGCTGGTGATCAGGAAACAGGTATAATGGTCATGAAAATGGATGAAGGACTCGATACAGGGCCAATCGCTCTATCCCGCTCCATCCCTATCACCGATAACATTACAGCCACTGAACTTTCAGATAAACTTTCACATATAGGAGCAAAACTTATCGTGAAAGCTTTGTCAGATCTTGAAAAAGGTCAACTTAAACTAACACCGCAACCATCAGAAGGGATTACCTACGCCTCTAAAATCACAAAAGAAGAAACACAAATCGACTGGACAAAATCAGCGGAATTCATTCACAGAAACGTCTGTGCTCTCTCCCCTTTTCCTGGTTGCTGGTGTGAAATGATTATAGGTGGAAAACGACAACGAGTGAAAATTCTTGGAAGTCGTTTAGCAACAGGACGCTCTCTAGAAATTGGTCGGATAGAACCAAATCATCTTATTATCCATTGTGGGCAAGGACGTCTTGAAATAACTCATCTTCAAAGATCTGGTGGAAAGATTCTTGATAGCTCAACATTTCTAAACGGATCTAGTATTTCTGCTGTTTTTTGATATGCCACGTTTTAAACTCACTCTTGAATATGATGGCTCAAATTATGCCGGATGGCAACGTCAAGAAAATCTTCATACCATACAAGGTGCCCTTGAACAGGCTATTTTTCGATTTAGTGGAAAACAACTGACCATTATGACAGCTGGTAGAACTGATGCGGGTGTACATGCTACGGGACAAGTTGCTCACATTGATTTTGAAAAAAATTGGCGCACCCACACTATACGTGATGCGATCAATGCCTATTTACAACAACAACGTGAAAATATTTCAATCTTAGATGTACAAAACGTTTCTGAGAACTTTCATGCACGTTTTTGTGCAATTAGGCGCCATTACCTTTTTAAAATTCTCAATCGCCGCTCACCACCAGCTTTAAATATCAAACGTGTATGGTGGTTACCAAAACCCCTCAATGCTGATGCCATGCATGAAGCAGCCCAAAAACTTGTAGGACGGCATGATTTTACTACTTTCCGATCAGCCCACTGCCAAGCTAAAAGCCCTATTCGTACTCTTGAACGCTTAGATGTACAAAGAAAAGGAGAAGAAATTTTCTTTTATGCACAAGCTCGTTCTTTTCTTCATCATCAGATCCGTTCATTTGTAGGAAGCCTCATGGAAGTTGGTATTGGACGTTGGACAGTACAAGACCTTGAAGCAGCTCTCCACGCTAAAGATCGTATGCGCTGTGGTATGGTTGCACCTCCCTCAGGATTATACTTGACTCAAGTTGACTACTAACTGTTCCTGTACAAATTTTTCCCTCACAAATTATTTAAGCGAGCTTATAAAAGGAGTGTATTTTCTCAAAAGCTTCCGCTGCTGTGTTTACAAATGTCATAAGCGTAAGATCAGAAGGCGAAATCGTGCCTTGTGCAGATAAATACTCAAAATTGATAACATTTCTCCAAAATTCCTTGCCAAACATTAAAATTGGAACCCGTTTCATACGCCCCGTTTGCATTAAAGTTAATGCCTCAAATAACTCATCCAGAGTACCAAACCCTCCAGGAAAAACAGCTAATGCCTTCGCTCGTATTAAAAAATGCATTTTGCGCATCCCCAAATAACGAAAATTAAAACACAAATGTGGAGTCACATAAGGATTGGGTGCTTGCTCATGAGGTAAAACAATATTCAAGCCAACCGTTGGTGCACCAACATCAGCAGCACCACGATTTCCTGCTTCCATTACCCCAGGACCTCCCCCAGTGACAACCACAAATTCTTGATATTCAGTAGTAGCAGAATAACGTGAGCATAAACGCGCAAATTCTCTTGCCTCATCATAATAAGACGACATAGCATGCAAATTTTTCTTTTGTGTTTTATTTTTTTCTGCCCATACTGCTTTACTAGGCTCAGGAATACGCGCACCACCAAATAAAACAACTGTTGATTGAATACCATATTCTTGAAATGCTATTTCTGGTTTTAAAAATTCAAGACCAATGCGTTGTGAGCGTAATTCAGAACGCATCATAAAATCCTGATCAATGTAAGCTAAACGATAAGTAGGTGAACACACTTGTGGTGCATTTGAAACTTTATACATCTGTTGTACTGTCTCCTTTTTATGGAGAAATGAACATCCACTCTTTTTTTCTTTTTTCATTTTTCTCCTGTAGCCTTTCTTATACGCTTCCTGCTTGCTAATCGTTTTATTGACTGAATACATTTCTTCACGTAAGTTATAGGAAGGTAAATCTTGAAGCTTTCAACTTATTTAACAAAATTTTAACTATGATCAATCTTACACAACTTGAAATAATTATTGAAAAAGCCTTCAATGATCGTAATTCTGTCGATACCATGACAAAAGGTGAAATCCGTGACAGTGTTGAACATGTATTAAACCTTCTTAATCAAGGTAAAATTCGCATTGCTGCACGCCAAGAAAATGGTAAATGGTATGTACACCAATGGTTAAAAAAAGCTGTTCTTCTCTCCTTTCGGCTTAATTCTATGCATATTATTCCTGGTGGAGCGAATGAAACATATTGGTGGGATAAAATACCTTCAAAATTTTCTGGTTGGCAAGAAGATGATTTTAAAAAAGCTAATTTCCGTTCAGTTCCTGGAGCAATTGTACGTCATTCTGCCTATATCGCACCAAATGTTATACTGATGCCTTCCTTTGTGAATGTTGGTGCTTTTATTGATGAAGGAACAATGATTGATACATGGGCTACCGTTGGTTCCTGTGCACAAATTGGTAAACATGTGCATCTTTCTGGTGGTGTCGGAATTGGAGGCGTTTTAGAACCACTGCAAGCTAACCCAACAATCATTGAAGATAATTGTTTTATCGGTGCACGCTCCGAAGTCGCTGAAGGCTGTATCATACGTGAAGGTGCTGTTTTGAGTATGGGAGTTTTTATTGGAAAGTCAACAAAAATCATTGACCGTACAACAGGCGAAATTTTTATAGGCGAAGTACCAGCCTATTCTGTTGTTGTACCAGGCTCACTTCCTGGAAAGCCATTACTAAATGGCGAGCAAGGACCCAATCTTTATTGCGCTGTTATTGTTAAACGAGTCGACCAAAAAACGCGAGAAAAAACATCAATTAATGATCTATTGCGCAGCTAAAGAGTATTTTTCAAAGATCTTAATTGATAAGTAATATGTATAAATTCAATTGATCAAGAGAAAAATATTGCACTCTTTCTATTATTTACCCATTTTGAGCGCTTGAATAAACGCAGATTGAGGAATTTCTACCTTCCCAAATTGACGCATCCGCTTTTTACCTTCTTTTTGTTTTTCTAAAAGTTTACGCTTACGTGTAACATCACCTCCATAACATTTGGCTGTTACATCTTTGCGCAAAGCGCGAATTGTTTCACGAGCAATGATTTTACCACTAATTGCTGCCTGAATCGGAATCTGAAACATATGTTGAGGAATAAGATCTTTCAATTTTTCACACATAGAACGCCCACGCTTTTCCGCTATACTGCGATGCACAAGGATCGACAATGCATCAATACATTCCCCATTAACCAAAATAGACATTTTAACTAAATCACCCTCAGAATATTCAGTTACCTGATAATCAAAAGAAGCATATCCCTTGGAAATTGACTTTAAACGATCATAAAAATCAAAAACCACCTCATTTAAAGGCAAATCATACGTTACCATAGCACGTGTCCCAATATAGGACAGATCAGCCTGTACCCCACGTCGTTCTTGGCAAAGCTCTAGAATAGCCCCAAGATAATTATCAGGTGTCATAATTGTTGCCCGAATCCATGGTTCTTCAATGGAAGAAATTTTAACAGTATCAGGCATATCCGCTGGGTTGTGCAATTCCTTAACAGAACCATCATTCATATTCACCCGATAAACAACAGAAGGTGCTGTCGCAATTAAATCCAAATTAAATTCGCGCTCTAACCGTTCTTGAATAATTTCAAGATGAAGAAGCCCTAAAAAACCACAACGAAAGCCAAAACCCAAAGCGGCTGATGTTTCCACTTCAAAAGAAAAACTAGCGTCATTCAAGCGCAATTTTCCCATAGCTGCACGTAAATCTTCAAAATTAGCTGCATCAACTGGAAACAATCCACAAAAGACAACTGGTTGAGCAGATTTAAAACCAGGCAACGCATCTTCACAAGAACGTCGTTCTTCAGTAATGGTATCACCAACCCGCGTATCAGCAACTTCTTTGATAGAAGCCGTTATAAAACCAATTTCTCCTGGTCCTAATTTATCAACCTGAATCATTTTGGGAGTAAATACTCCAACCCGTTCAACTGGATATTTTGCTCCTGTCCTCATCATACGAATGGTTTGACCTTTTTTCAATACACCATCAATCACTCGCACCAAAACGATAACACCGAGATAAGCATCATACCAACTATCAACCAGCATTGCCTTTAAAGGGTTGGTAATATCACCAGTGTGTGGAGGTGGTAATTGTATTACAATCGCTTCCAAAACATCAGCAACACCTAAACCTGTTTTTGCTGATATTTCAACTGCCTGAGATGTATCAATACCAATCACATCTTCAATTTGTTCTTTAACACGCTCAGGTTCTGCGGCTGGAAGATCAACTTTATTAAGTACAACAACCAATTCATGAGAATTATCAATAGCTTGATAAACATTTGCCAATGTTTGTGCTTCCACCCCTTGGCTCGCATCTACTACCAGCAATGAGCCTTCACAAGCTGCCAACGAACGTGATACCTCATAGGCAAAATCAACATGGCCAGGTGTATCGATAAGATTTAAGATATAGGTTTCACCATTCTTTGCTTTATAGCACAAACGAACCGTTTGTGCTTTAATGGTAATCCCCCGTTCACGCTCAATATCCATAGAATCCAGAACTTGCTCTTTCATCTCCCGTGTTTCAAGACCACCAGTCATCTGAATTAGACGATCAGCCAAAGTTGACTTTCCATGATCAATATGAGCTACAATGGAAAAATTACGTATATTATTGCGATCTATAGTCATACAGCGCGATTTAGCAAAGAATAACACAAAACGCAAAGACCAATTACGTACTCTTAAAAACCTTTTAAAGAATAAAGGTAGAAGTTACTCTTAAAGAAATAACCCTTCATAGTTTGAAAGAAGCTAAATATTTTCCAGTTTGGATTTCACCAACATGCTACTTTTATATCACATTAAAATTTTGTATATTATAGATCGTTTTATCAACTTTGTTGAAAAATCTTCAATTAACTGGCTTGGTAAGCAAAATCTTGAAGATATATTTTGCTTTTTGATGCTCTTCAAAAAGTACAAAATGTAGAATACTGATCTCTCTAAAACGAATCATAAATATGAAAAATCTTGTTTTAGTTTTTTAGATTTTTTATTATAAGATTTTCAACGATCTAAATAAATAGCTTCTGTTTAAAAAAAATCACCACTCAAATAATAGTTACAAAAGAAGTAAATTAATCAAATTTTTTCAATCATTTTATCTTGTTTACGCCATTGCGAAGGCTGTAATTCAGCCACTACAATCCCAATCAAAATAAGTAAACCACCAAATAAAGCTAAAGGAGATAAATATTCACCAGCCAAACGCCCAACAATACCAGCCCATACAGGCTCACCTGCATAAATAAGTGTTGCACGAGTGGGTGAAACGGATTTTTGTGCCCAATTCATCGTTAATTGAATCACCGCACTCATCAATGCCAATCCTATACCAATATTCAACCATATCCATGAAAATGCAGGAACACTTTCACCTACCAAAGGCATACAGCAAAATGAAAAAATACCGGCAAAAAACAACTGAATAATTGTAATGCGACGACTATCAACCTTGCTAGCAAAAAGCCCAATCAAAATAATTTCTCCAGCAATCGCTAAGGCGCCCAGCAAAGTAAGAATTTCACCTTTTGAGAAACTAATACCCTGTCCCCCTTGTCCCGAAACAAACATTAATCCCAAAAAAGCAAAAATAATACCAATCCAACTAGTTAAACGAGGTGATTTTTTAAAAATAATCCATTGCAATATTGGCACCATCGGCACATAAAGCGCTGTAATAAAAGCTGATTGACTGCTGATAATAGTCTGAAGTCCTGATGCCTGCAAAGCATAGCCAAGAAACATTCCTACACCGATAGCCATACCAGCAAAAATCTCATAAATAGTTAAGCCTTTCATAGAGCGCCAAAAAATCATCCCACACATAAATGATGCAACGATAAAACGAAATCCGACGAAAAAGAAAGGACCACTATAGCGTACCGCAATATGAATCACTAAAAATGTAATCCCCCAAAGTATTGTCGCAGAAAATAACGCCAATTCCTGTTTACTGAATAAAGGAGGCTTTAACTGTTTAATTCCAGCCATAAAAGTTTTATCCTTTGATTGATTTTATACATTTTAGGAAACAATAAGTGTCCCAACCCCATGTTCAGTGAATAATTCAAGCAAAACAGAATGAGGAGTTTTGCCATTCAAGATAACTACACCTTCTACACCATTTCGAAGAGCATCTACACATGTTTCTACTTTTGGAATCATACCTTCTGAAATTGTTCCATTCTTGATGAGGGCTTCAGCTTCAGCAATAGTCAATTCTTTTAAAATTCTACCCTCTTTATCCAATACTCCAGGAACATCAGTTAGAAACAAAAGGCGTTTGGCTTCTAAAGCACCAGCAATAGCTCCAGCAAAAACATCAGCATTAATATTATAGGTTTTACCATCACGCCCCGGAGCAACAGGAGCAAGAACTGGAATCATTTCAGAAGATGCTAAAAGATCCAGCAATGTTCGATCAATTTCAACAGGTTCACCAACAAATCCCAAATCTAAAATACGCTCAATATTCGAATCAGGATCAATTACAGTCTTATAAGCCTTTTCAGCAAAAACCATATTGCCATCTTTGCCACACAATCCTATTGCCCATTCACCTTCAGCGTTGATAAGAGCAACAATTTCCTTGTTTATGGATCCTGCTAAAACCATTTCAACAATTTCAATAATTCGTTCATCGGTTACGCGCAAACCATTTTCAAATCGTGACTCAATCCCCATTCTCATTAAAATCTTAGCAATTTGTGGACCGCCACCATGAACTACAATGGGATTAATACCTGATTGCTTTAACAAAGCAATATCACGTGCAAATGCCCGCCCCAAATCAGGATCACCCATGGCATGACCACCATATTTCACAACAACCGTTTCATTTTCATATTTTTGCATATAAGGTAAAGCAGACGATAAAAATGCTGCTTGTTTTTCAAAAATATCTGCAGCAGCTTTCCCAATATCATCCATAAAAAGAGTCTCCTCATCACTTTTCATCATCTCTTAATGAAATTTAGGAAAAGTAAAAACAATTTTAAAATAAATTTTACTCTATCCATCCCCTGAAAAATCGTCAAACCTTCTTAAAATTATAGCTAAAAATAAACAATGATATGAAACAAAAGCAACTTTCTCAGAAATATTAGCGTCGAAAAATCAAATGAAGTAGAAATACACAATGCTATTATCTTATGATTTTTATGTATAAAATTTGATAGCAGAATTTATGAGATTTTTTAAGCAACACTGTACACTGAATTAATTGACTCCATCGTCTAATAGAGTCTTTAATAAAACATAGATATATACGAAATCATTGATTTTATAAATTAAAAACAAAAACTTTTTATAATGGGATCAATTCTCATATCATTAATACAAAAATAACTATATTTCAGATATTATCCACCTAAGTTGCAGTTTTATTCTAAAAACCTATCGCCTTTCTAATAATTAGCAATAGCAACATATCAAAAAATGTAGAATAATCCAATATACTTATCTTACCAAATCACATACCTTCTTTTCTCTAAATAACCTACAAAATTATTAAAGATCATTTACGTTCAACATGCTCATAGTAACTAAATTATCTTCTACCAATAAGATCCTGAAAGAAATCAAAATATCCTTCCATAGAATTATATCATTACAAAATGAAAACCACTATTGTTGTTTTCTTAAAGGAATAGAAACTTATTTGTTGAAAGCCTTTCACTGCTTTCAAAATGCGTAAATCTAAATATGATCAGTGTATACTACTAAAGCCCTTACAACCACAAAGCATTGAGATTTATTAAAATCTCTTTATAGACAAAATTAAACACAACCAATTAAATACAGAAAAGTATTATGAAGCATCTTACCAAAATCTTTCTCTATACCGCAAACAATGCTTTCATACGCATCAATTCTTATATTTAATATTTAACAAAACAACCTTAAATCAATCGTAATTCAAACTTAAATAACAAACTAATTACAAAATAGAAAGAAAAACAGATTTTGAATTGATAGTACAAATACAGATATTATTAGTACATTCAATACCTTGTTGCATAAAAAACCTCGTTCAAGATTATAAACATTTAAAACAAAATTTACTCGCAGAGCCATATAATGAAAACCATAAGCGAATAAGCATACTTATCAAAGCACAGATAATTTAAAATTAGACTTAAGTGAATAGAAACTCTTATCTTTTTAAATGTTAACCATTTTAATGATTTTGATTCAACAAAAATCTAATTAAAATATTCTGTTAAGTATGCCCTTTCTGTACTTGTTCATTTTCATTAATTCTGACTAGAAATATTCTCAAAAAACTCTTTCATACGTGCAAAAAAACCATGCGATTGTGGTGAATTTTCGTGATTTGAAAGCTTCTCAAATTCTTGCAGCAATTCACGTTGTTTTTTCGTCAATTTTTGTGGTGTTTCAATAGTTATGTGAATATAAAGATCACCCCTTTCTTGTTGGCGTAACATAGGCATTCCTTTACCTTTAAGGCGAAACTGGCACCCATTTTGTGTACCTTCAGGAACTTTAACACGTGCCTTGACACCATCAAGACTGGAAACCTCAAATTCACCTCCTAAAACAGCAGTAACCATTGAAATAGGAACATGACAATGAAGATCTGCTCCATCTCGCTGAAAAAATTCATGTGGTTTTATAGAAAGAAAAATATAAAGATCACCGCTAGGGCCACCACGAATGCCAGCATCACCTTCACCAGAAAGACGAACACGCGTACCATCTTCGATACCAGCTGGAATGTTCACACTTAATGAACGGTTTTTTTCTACCCGTCTTGTTCCACGGCATTTAAGACATGGATCCGTAATGATTTCACCACGTCCATGACATACAGGACAGGTTCTCTCAATAGAAAAAAAACCCTGCGCAGCACGCACACGGCCAGATCCATGGCAGGTTCCACAAGTTTGTGGTTTAGAACCTTTTTTCGCACCTAATCCCTCACAAGAATCACAAACCACAGAACTGGGAATATTAATTTGTGCAGTTTTTCCTGAAAACGCCTCTTCCAAAGACACTTCCATATTATAACTCAGATCCGCACCACGCTCACGACCATCACTGCGCTTACGGTGCCCACCTCCCATAATTTCACCAAAAAAATCCTCAAAAATATCAGCAAATCCACCTCCAGTAGCAAAACCACTAAATGGATTTGCTCCTTCCCGACCATTATTGTCAAAGGCTGCATGGCCAAAACGGTCATAAGCTGCCCGTTTTTGAGGATCTTTAAGAACTTCATAGGCTTCACCAATTTCTTTGAATTTCCGCTCAGCCTCTTTATCTCCTGCGTTACGATCAGGGTGATATTGCATCGCCAGCTTACGAAAAGCAGACTTTAGCTTTTTATCATCACATTCACGGGTTACGCCAAGAATTTCATAATAATCAACCTTCATCATGTATTCCTGATAAATTTTTACTATCTATTTCAAGATAGCATTTATTTTCAATTTAAGCTCCTAGCAACAGCATTACAATTGCTCTCAAACAATAAATCCCAGCCTTATATCTCAAAGGCTGGGTTTATCAAATGATCAGCATCATTGGCTTATACTATTTATTTTTATCATTAATTTCTTCAAAATCAGCATCAACAACATCATCATTTTTTGTATCTGTTTCAGTATTAGTTGCTGCTTCCGAAGCTTCGTACATAGCTTGTCCAAGCTTCATACTAACTTCCGCTAATTTTTGCATCTTGGCTGTTACCTCTTCAGTATCAGTACCATCAAGTGCAGACTTTAAATCAGATATTGCAGTTTCAATTTGGCTTTTATCTTCGGCTGATACCTTATCACCATATTCATTCAGTGATTTTTCAGTTGAATGGATAAGAGCTTCTGCCTGATTTCTGGTTTCAACACCTTCACGGCGTTTTTTATCCTCTGCCGCATGCTTTTCTGCATCTTTTACCATTTGTTCGATATCAGCGTCACTTAAACCACCCGATGCTTGAATACGAATCTGATGCTCTTTACCAGTTCCTTTATCCTTAGCAGAAACATTTACAATACCATTCGCATCAATATCAAAAGTCACCTCAATCTGAGGTATACCACGTGGTGCAGGTGGAATACCAACAAGATCAAATTGAGCTAATAGCTTATTATCATTAGCCATTTCGCGTTCACCTTGGAAAACACGAATAGTTACAGCATTTTGATTATCATCAGCTGTTGAAAAAACTTGTGATTTTTTAGTTGGTATAGTGGTATTACGTTCAATAAGACGAGTAAAAACCCCACCTAATGTTTCAATACCCAAAGACAAAGGCGTCACATCCAAAAGCAATACATCTTTTACATCACCTTGCAATACCCCCCCTTGGATAGCAGCACCCATCGCCACAACTTCATCAGGATTAACACCTTTGTGTGGATCTTTGCCAAAGAATCCTTGTACAACTTCCTGAATCTTGGGCATACGAGTCATGCCCCCCACTAAAACAACTTCATCAATCTCGCCGGCACTCAGTCCTGCATCTTTTAGTGCAGCTTTACAAGGTTCAATAGTACGCTGAACTAAATCATCAACTAAAGATTCAAATTTTGCACGAGTTAATTTCATCGTTAAGTGTTTAGGGCCAGATTGATCTGCTGTAATAAATGGCAAATTAATTTCCGTTTGCTGTGAAGAAGAAAGCTCAATCTTTGCTTTCTCTGCCGCTTCTTTTAAGCGCTGCAATGCAAGTTTATCATTTTTCAGATCAATCCCTTGTTCTTTCTTGAATTCAGCCACAAAATAACTAACCAAGCGCATATCAAAGTCTTCACCACCTAAAAAGGTATCTCCATTGGTCGACTTAACTTCAAAAACGCCATCCCCAATTTCAAGCACAGAAATATCAAATGTACCACCACCAAGGTCGTAAACAGCAATAGTTTTTCCGCCTTTTTTATCCAAACCATAGGCTAAAGCAGCAGCTGTCGGTTCATTGATGATCCGCAAAACCTCAAGCCCAGCAATTTTTCCTGCATCTTTAGTAGCCTGACGTTGTGCATCATTAAAATAAGCAGGAACAGTAATAACCGCCTGTTCAACCTTCTCACCAAGGTAAGACTCTGCGGTTTCTTTCATCTTTTGCAAAATCATAGCTGAAATTTGTGATGGAGAATATTTCTTATCAGCTTCTTCAACCCATGCATCACCATTGTCACCTTTAACAATTTTATAAGGAACAAGCGCTTTATCTTTTTCAACCATAGGGTCATCAAATCTGCGCCCAATCAAACGCTTAACTGCAAAAACTGTCCCCTCAGGGTTTGTAACTGCTTGCCGTTTAGCAGGCTGCCCAACAAGCCGCTCACCCCCATCAGTAAAAGCAACAACAGAAGGTGTTGTTCGTGCTCCTTCTGAGTTTTCGATAACCTTTGCATTTGTGCCATCCATAACAGCAATACAAGAGTTTGTTGTCCCCAAATCAATACCAATTACTTTTGCCATATCATAATCTCCATTCAGCAAACTGCCTCAACCTTTATAAAGCATCTTTCCAAGACAGCTCCTTATCATATTCAAAGCCTGCATTTAATTTCAAATTACACAAAATAATAAACTGAGAATCATAACAAGCTTTGTTGTCTGGTATATAAGAATAGGCTCTTATCCCTACAAGAGAATAATGAGAGAAACATTTCCAAAATAAAATTTTTCTTTAAAATAGGAATTATACTTGTGGATCAACATCACCTTTATAAAAGATACAAACATAACGATATATCTTTCTTTTGATCCCCATAAATATAAAAATATCAGCTTATAAATCTTGAAAAAGCAGGGATAATTATCACGTATTTTCCTTGATACCTTTATCCCTTATAACAGATACTCATAAAAAACTTTTAAAAATACCGTTTAAGTACAATAAGTTTACACCATGAATATTACAGCTTTTTTAGTACCCCCAAATCTTTATACAGCTAACAAACACAGTATTTTCTAAACTTAATTATAGAATTAAATCTAATCTTTCCAAATACTTATTTAAGATAAGTGCTATTTGTAAACTCAATCTCAGCAGCTTTATTTCTAAGCACTTAATCGTTCACTGCTGTTTAAGAATTACATTTTAAGTATATACAATATATTAAGTATATACAATATAATCTTCTTCTTTATAATCTTCTTCTTTTCTTAAATTTTCAAATATATAAAAATAAACCTTTCACTCTTAAACACAATGTTATTTTAAATCTCTCCTTCTTCTTCCAAACTCAATAAATTCACAAATTCCTAATTCTGCACTCAAATAAATATAATTTGAGTAGTTCTTTCTTTTATTTTGAATAAAAATTCTGCTAGAAATAAATTAAATAAAGAATATTCCTAGGTGAATTTAATGAAGGAGGGTAAAGCAATGATAAAACTTATCACCCAAAAAATTAAAGATTCTATATATAAAAATCTTGCTTACATGCAATGTTTATTCAAGAAGATTACTA
The DNA here is from genome assembly GCF_053794465.1 of Bartonella sp. B35(2025). NCBI lineage: Bacteria > Pseudomonadati > Pseudomonadota > Alphaproteobacteria > Hyphomicrobiales > Bartonellaceae > Bartonella > Bartonella sp. B35(2025). Next base: position 1,485,496 of record NZ_CP200035.1, on the reverse strand, counting down.
AAAACACTGTATTAGCTCTTATCTTTGCTTTCATAGCTCTACCTACTGCAACCGCACATCAGTACCAACTTGGGAATATAGAAATCATTCATCCTTGGATACGTGCAATACCCAACAGTACAAAAGTTGGCAGCGGTTATCTTTACATCATTAATCATGGAAATACTCCAGACCGTTTGATTGCAGTTTCAACAAGCGGAGTACAAACAACAGAAATTCACTCCATGACAGTCGTTAATGATATTATGAAAATGGAAAAAATACATAATGGTATTGAAATTCCAGGTAATGGGGAAATAAGACTTAAACCCGGTGGTGACCATATCATGTTCATGGGGCTCGCACAGCCATTCAAGCCAGGTGACAAAATTAATGCAAAATTGACATTTGAGAAAGCTGGTACAATTGATGTTGATTTTTATGTAAGTTCTATAAGAAAAAAAACATCTTCCAAATCAGTATCTTCTCAATAAACTTTCTCATCAACATTTTAAAATCGGAAGCGTGAAAAAATTTGCACGCTTCTTGGTTTTTCATCACTATTGTAGAACATATCGTAAACAAACAAAGAATTTTTTCTCTGTCTGATTATGCCTGATCAATTTTAAAAATACGCAAAACTTATCCAAGATAAATTTCATCAGGTGATTTTTACATAGGCTTATTAGCTTCAAAAATAAACGTATTCTTATCACCTTATCCTTTGCTGTAAACTTCTTCAGCAATTTTTCAAAGGCTATCGCCAAATTTCACCTCATAAAAACGAGAAGCTTTTGTAGACGAAGTATCTGCAATATCTGATTGAGAAACATCAATCGAAGAAATACCTTGCGAATTACCAACAACCAAAATTTCTTTTTCAAATTTTTCTCTGTCTTGAACTTCACCACTCAAAACAGCTTTACCATTTTCAACTCGAACATTCACTGTGTCTGTCCTAAGCTGAAGGTTATCAAATGCAGCCTTAAAATCTTTTTCCTCTGGCTCATAATCTCCAATCCCAAGCTTTTCACCAACCAGTTTTTACAAAATCAAAAAATCCCATCATGATTTCCTTCCATGCAGTGCGGATACATTTTTTACCTAGATGTTAATATCTGCTTTCTTTGCTTTTAAAACAGAGAGGTAAGTTTTCTAAACTTCAGCGATCAAAAATAAATTTTTGGGCATAAACAATAACAAATATCGATAAAAACACCTTTAATGAAAATTTTGTTTAAATGCAGGGATCTTGACATAAACAAAAACGTTATAAAATGACAAAACAAGATAGCTTTTACCATAAAGATGAAAGGTTTTTTACTCTGTAATAATTTGTACCATATTTGTTTTGCAAAAAAAATGTGAACTCCCATATAAATAGCGTAGGCGATTTGCTACCACAGCAATAGAAAGGTCTAAGAAGCCATGAAGGATAATCCAACAATCACCCAAACGATTGTACTTGTTGATGATGATCGCAATATTTTAACATCCTTATCTTTTGCGCTTGAAACAGAAGGATATCGGGTTGAAAGCTACACAGATGGAGCGTCTGCACTTAAAGGCTTAACGTTGCATCCCCCACACTTAGCTATTTTTGATATTAAGATGCCTCGAATGGATGGTATGGAACTTTTACGCCGACTGCGTCAAAAATCGGATATTCCAGTTATTTTTCTTACCTCTAAGGATGATGAAATTGATGAATTGTTTGGTCTTAAAATGGGTGCTGACGATTTCATTACAAAACCCTTTTCTCAACGTCTTCTCATTGAGAGAGTGAAAGCTATTCTACGACGTTCAAATGCTCGTAACCAACCACTTGCAACAGGAGCTTCACCTGCCTCCTCTCTCAAACGTGGAGATCTTGTGATAGATCAGGAACGTCACACCTGTACATGGAAAGATAAACCTGTTATCTTAACTGTTACAGAGTTTTTGATTCTTCAAACCTTAGCACAACGACCAGGGGTTGTGAAAAGTCGTGATGCTTTAATGGATGCGGCTTACAGTGATCAAGTTTATGTAGATGATCGTACCATTGATAGCCACATCAAACGCTTGCGTAAAAAATTTAAACAGGTGGATGATGATTTTGCAATGATTGAAACGCTTTACGGTGTAGGTTATCGTTTCCACGAAGTGTAAAGCTAGTTTATTATAAAAATTTGAATAGCAATCAAATTAATGACAAAAAAATACTCAACTGGAGACTTTGCCCAAAAAAACACCAAATGTTATCTCCTTAATACGGTTTTCTATGCTTGCCAATTTACATTTTCGAGTACAACGCCTACTCAGGCAATTATTTTTTTCTAGTCTTACACGCCGTATTGTCATCTTGAATCTTGCTGCTCTTGGCATTCTAGTTACAGGGATTTTATACCTTAATCAATTTCGTGATGGTTTGATTGAAGCAAAAATAGAAAGTCTATGTACCCAAGGAAAAATTATCGCTGGAGCCATTGCTGCCTCTGCAACGATAGATACAAACTCTATTCTCATTGATCCTCAAAAACTTTTGGAATTACAAGCTGGAGAAAGTGTTACCCCCACACCTCAATCAACTGATTCTTGGGATTTTCCTATTAATCCTGAACAAGTTGCCCCACTTTTACGGCGCCTTATTACACCAAAAACAACAAGAGCACGTATCTATGATCGTGATGCCACTCTGCTTCTCGATTCACGTGTTCTTTATTCTAGTGGCGAAGTTTTTAGCTATGATTTACCCCCCATTAAGACTGAACAAAATCTGTGGGAACGTCTCTATTGGTGGTTTTCAAATACACTCTATGGCAAGAAGACTAATTTTGATAGAAAGAAAGTAAAAAGCAGTGATATTGCTCATCCAGAAGTTTATCGAGCATTAAACGGATCTATCGCTACTGCCAAACGACGAAACAGACAGGGTCAATTAATAGTTTCTGTTGCTGTACCTGTCCAGCGTTATCGCGCTGTAGTAGGTGCTCTTCTTCTTACAACCACTGGTTCAGATATTGATAACATTGTAAAAGGCGAAAGATTAGTTATTTTCAAAGCTTTTGTAGTTGTTGGTAGCGTACTTTTAATACTTTCCCTGTTTTTAGCTCATACAATTGCTCATCCATTAAGTAAATTGTCTGCCTCTGCCAACCGTGTGCGCCATGGCAACAATAAGCGTATAGAAATTCCTGATTTCTCTAAACGTGAAGATGAAATTGGTCATCTTTCAACTTCTATTCGTGATATGACTAATGCACTTTATATGCGCATAGAAGCCATCGAACGCTTCGCTGCTGATGTAAGTCACGAATTAAAAAATCCGCTTACTTCACTGCGTAGTGCTGTTGAAACACTCCCATTAACTAAAAATGAAGAAGCACAGATACAATTATTTAAAATTATTCAACATGATGTGCATCGTCTTGATCGTTTGATTACCGATATTGCTGATGCCTCACGGCTAGATGCAGAACTTGCTCGTGAAACTTCGAAACCAGTTGATATGAAACTACTTTTAGAAAATTTTGTTCATGCTATGCGTGAAATATATCGTAGTACAAAAGCCATTAATATCAGCCTTAGTATTATTCCACGCCCTCATGGAAAAGCCTATCTTGTATTGGGACATGAACTGCGTTTGGGTCAAGTTATTTCTAATATCATTGAAAATGCGTGTTCCTTTATTCCTAATGATAATGGTCAAATTTGTATAACTATGAAAAGTGATGCTTCAACCCTCATCTTAATTATTGAAGACAATGGCCCTGGTATTCGTTCAGAAAATATTGAGCGTATTTTTGAACGCTTTTATACTGATCGACCAAGCGAAGATTCATTTGGACAAAACTCGGGACTTGGACTTTCTATTAGTCGACAAATCATTGAAGCCCATAATGGGACAATTATAGCTGAAAATATTGTTGATCCCGTAATTAAAAATAATAAAACTGGTGCACGATTTATTATTATGCTTCCCTTCATGAAATAACCTATCAACCAAAAGCAAAAGGTATGACAATAAAAAATGAAATACTGCATGCAAATTGTCTCCAACTTGGAGGCAAGGGGCTGTTAATTTTAGGTTCATCAGGATCAGGAAAATCAACTATCACCCTTTCTTTGCTTGATCGTGCTGAATGGTCAAAACGTGAAGCAAAACTTATCAGTGATGATTATACAATGCTTTGTGTAAAAAATGGGAAACTTCATGGATACACTCCAGAAGGATTGCAAGGTGGTATTGAAATTCGCGGTGCTGGTTTACGTACAATAAATTTTGATAAACAAACAACAATCGAATGCGTTATTCTTCTTGGTTCTGAATATGAACGCTTCCCAACAAATCAGACGTTTAAATTTGCGAATCTACACATTCCCCTTTTAAAACTTCCTAGTCTTCATGAAGCAGATTGTACAGCCATTTGTCAGGCCATTGAGGCGTTCTTTTTTAGAAAAATATGGCTAAAATCTGTCTAATTTTTTTCAAAATAGAAAAAAATCATTATTTTTGCTTTTTTTTGAAAATTTTCCTTGGCAGTACGGTAAAGCCTTGTAAAATAGTCCCTCTGCTATATGGTCATGTTTTTTTAATAGGAGTTTCTGTAAAATGATTGGACTCGTGCTTGTAACGCACGGTGGATTGGCTGTCGAATTTCTACATGCTGTAGAACATGTTGTTGGAACACAAGAAAAATTCGCAACAATATGTATTTATCCTGATGATGACATGGACCAACGCCGAGGTGATATTATAGCCGCAGTTTCCTCTACAAATACAAATCATGGCGTAATCATACTAACAGATGTGTTTGGCGGAACGCCATCAAATATGGCTATTTCTGTTATTAAAAAGGGACATATTGAAATGATTGCAGGTGTTAATTTACCTATGCTCATTAAACTGATTTCTATCCGCCAGTGCCCTGATATCTCATTATCAGAAGCATTAAGAATAGCGCAAGAAGCAGGGCGCAAATATATTAATGTACCAAGTATGATTTTAGCGGATAATTAACACTGATGCTTTCTAAAAAAACTCTCCCAAATATATTAAGTCGCCATCTCAATATATGTAATAAACGTGGATTACATGCACGTGCTTCTGCAAAATTTGTACAAACTGTTGACAATTTTAATGCCATTGTTGAAGTTGAAAAGAATGGAAAAATTGTTGGTGGTTCATCAATCATGGGACTTATGATGTTAGCTGCTACATCTGGTTGCAATGTCACTATCCGTGTTTCAGGACCAGAAGCGACTGATGCTCTCAATGCTCTCGAAGAACTTATCAATAATAAATTTGGAGAAGAAAGTTAGAGCTTTTCACTAAAAAGGGAACGTTATAATCCACCTTTATGAAATAAAGAGAGAATTCAACTTATAATTATGAGAGTCACTTTTTAACCATTCTTTATCCACAATAGCGCCTTTTCTCAGTAAAGCAGTTACTTATCAGCCCATCCACCATCGTACCTGTAAGATTATATTTTAACCATAGGAAGATACCATATCACGCCTATTTAGTGCTCTTTAAAATTCTTCAAAAAATAATGGAAACACTTATATCGCTACAAAATGGCTTGCTTAAAGCGCAATAGATTAATACCATTTTATCTTTTTTTGTGAAAGTTAAAAAATCTGTAATAAATGAGCTTATGTATAACTTTGACACCATCCCCCCCTCCTTTTATGTTGCACATCAATGGCTTCAAAGTATTTAGTTTAGAGGATGCTCCCTATTCTCTTGTTGTTCGCATTAAACCTTGTGAAATTCTCAACCTTTTACACGAACAGATGCAATATACCCAAAATTGCTTGAGATTAATCCCTGATAAAAAGTAGTTTACTCCGCACCATCATTCTTGCACGATTACTCGATATTAAATCTGAGGGTCTTTCTTCTTATCGATTTTCTTGAGATGACTTTTCGTTTCCTTTTTTTGAAATTAGCCATTTTACCTTATTTTCATCATAATCTTCCCTGAATAGTAATCTTTATATTGTGAAAAAAGTTGTGCGCTTAAAGTATAAAAGGGTGCTAACCACCCTTTGAAGCGTTTCTTTTATATAAGATTTTAAATATGAGACTACCCACAACACTTTTGTTTTGTGCTGAAGATATTATTACTGATGTGTTTGTGCTGGACTAGATTCAACAGAAGCTTCTTTCACTCCTCCTTTAGCGACACCAACTATTGCCGGACGTAAAACACGTTCACCGATAATATAACCTGCCTGAACAACTTGTTGAACGGTATTATCTGGAACATCGGCATTAGGAATCTCAAACATTGCTTGATGAAAATGAGGATCAAATTTTTGCCCTTCTGGATGGATTTTCTTCACCCCATGACGCTCTAATGCTGCTATCATTGCACGTTCAGTCATTTCAACACCCTCAGCCAATGTTTTTAAACCAGCATCACTCTCTCTCGCACCTTCTGGGATAGCTTCCAAAGCACGATTGAGATTATCAGAAACAGATAACATATCGCGTGCAAAATTAGCAATAGAATAAGCTCTAGCATCAGCCACATCACGCGCAGTACGACGCCGAAGATTTTCCATATCTGCAGCAAGACGTAAAATTTGATTTTTCAGTTCTTTATTTTCATCTTGTAAAGTAGCTAAGGGATCAGTAAACTCGTTTCCTTCTTCTTCAATATCTGTTTCAATATCTGTGCGAGTTTCTTCTTCGCACATTTTTGAAGATTCATCAGTTTCTTGTCTAAGTACATCATGATCACCTGAATTTTCTAAATCGCAATTTTCAAATGAAGTGTCAGCAAACTTATTTTTTTCATCAGACATAAAAATTTTATTCCTTCATAATATTTGTTATTATCGATATCGAAATTTTACAAACAAAAATCAAGAGGTATTTACGTATCTTAACACAATGCGTGTTTATAATAAAATATCCACTTGGTTATTCTAACGCAATAACTGTGATATAAGCTGAGCTGTATAATCAACCATAGGCACAATCCTTGCATAATTAAGCCGTGTTGGCCCAATAACACCTAAAGCACCGATAACTTTTTGCTGTGAATCGCAATAAGGTGCCACCACTAAGGAAGAACCAGAAAGTGAAAAAAGCTTATTCTCTGAACCAATAAAAATACGAACTCCTGAACCTTCATCTGCTAAATCGAGCAGCTGCGCCATACTTTCGCGCGTCTCAAGATCATCAAATAAATGTCGTAACCGCTCTAAATCCTCTTCTGCCTTCACATCTTCAAGCAAATTACCCCGCCCACGAACAATAAGGTGTATTTTATTATTAGCATCCTCCCCTCCCCAAAGAGCCAATCCAGTTTCAATAAGATGATGAGATAAATGATCAAGTGCAGCTCGTGTTTCTAAGCATAAACGTGCAATTTCTTTTTTAGCTTCACTCAATGTACGCCCCTGAATATGAGCATTAAGAAAATTTGTTGCCTCTGTTAATTGTGCATGTGTAACACCTTCTGGCAAATGAACAATACGATTTTCAACTTCACCTTGTTGAGTCACTAAAACTGCAAGAGCATTCTCTCCATCAAGGCGTACAAATTCAATATGTTTTAACGTTCCTTCGTGTTTTGTTGCCAAAACTAGCCCCGCCCCACGTGAAAGATCTGAAAGAACTTGGCTAGCTTGTATGAGAAAATGCTCAACTGATTGTGCATGGCCAGCCTCTTTAACTTGAGTTTCAATACTTTCACGCTCCTCAATTGGCAAATCACCCGCTTCCATAAATGTATCAACAAAAAATCGCAAACCTGATTGCGTTGGCATTCTCCCTGCAGACACATGAGGAGCATAAATTAAACCGAGATGTTCAAGATCACTCATCACATTACGAACTGTCGCAGGCGATAAGGCTTTTTGCAAAAGCCGCGAAAGATTTCGTGATCCTACAGGTTCACCATCATTAAGATAAGCCTCAACGATATGGCGAAAAATATCACGAGAACGTTCATCAAGACATTTTAGTGCATCATTAATAGACTTATACTTCATCACAATTTTTTCACCGCTTTAAAAAACTTTATTCTTAATATAAGTTTTGCTAAGGATCTGGTCAAATAGTCTAAAGCAAAACAAAAAGATATCACGTATTTACTGCAAAAAATACTATCATAAAAAAGGCATCTCCATGTGTTTCTTCAACTTATTACCTTCATTGAATACGAAAGATTTCCTTTGAATAAAATATCAGTAATCATGCAAAAAAAACCATATCTTGTAAAATCTGGCAAGATTCATATCATGTGATCATTTAAGCTGGTTTTAAGCACAGTAGACAGCTATCCCCCTCATTTCTGGAGAAATGGATATGAGAAATATAACAACTAAAAAACTTGTCATTGCCACACATAACACTAATAAATTACATGAAATCACCACATTAATCGTTCCCTTCGGCTTAAAAATACAGTCCGCAAAAGAATTAGATTTACCTGAACCAAAAGAAACAGGAATAACATTTGAAGAAAATGCTTATATCAAAGCTTTTGCAGCCGCAAAAAATACGGGACTTCCCGCTCTCTCTGATGATTCTGGTATGGAAGTAGATGCATTGGGTGGTGCACCAGGCGTTTATACAGCTGATTGGGCTCTTCAGCCTGATGGTACACACAATTTTTCAAAGGCTATGCAAAAAATCGAAGATGAACTTCAAAAAATCAAAGCTCACGAAAAAAAACAACGGAAAATCCGATTTATATCGGTCATCTGCATTGCATGGCCTGATGGTTATGCAGATTATTTTCGTGGCAGTGTTGAAGGTACCTTTGTTTGGCCTCCACGTGGCAATAAAGGTTTTGGATTTGATCCCGTTTTTTTACCAGATGGATATGAAAATACCTTTGGTGAAATGTCAATGGAACAAAAACACGGCTGGAAGCTTAATAACAAAACACCCCTCTCACATCGTGCACGTGCTTTCAAACTTTTAGCAGAAAATCTTTTAGCATTCTCATGAATGAACCTTTCGGCATTTATATTCACTGGCCCTTTTGTACTGCAAAATGTCCCTATTGTGATTTTAATTCACATGTTCGCGCCAATGAAGTTGATCAACCACGTTTTGTTGCCGCCTTTGAACGCGAAATAGAAACACAATACCACAAAATAGGCCCACGTCATGTTACAAGTATTTTTATCGGTGGGGGTACCCCTTCTCTTATGGTACCTAAAACTGTTGATGCCTTGTTGCAAGCACTCACAAAAAAGTGGACAGTTGATGATAAAGCTGAAATCACACTGGAAGCTAACCCATCCAGTGTGGAAGCAGAACGCTTTCATGGATACCGTGCAGCAGGAATTAACCGTTTATCTTTAGGTGTACAAGCTCTTAACGATAAAGCACTGCGACAACTTGGCCGACTCCATGATGTGAAACAAGCCCTTAACGCTATTGCTTTAGCACGAGAAATCTTTCCACGCTTATCCTTTGATTTAATTTATGCCCGCCCTGAACAAACACTCAAACAATGGGAATCTGAGCTTTTTCAAGCTATCGATTTGGCAGCAGATCATCTTTCTCTTTACCAACTTACTATCGAAGAAGGTACTGCCTTTAAACGGCTTCATACTGCAGGAAGACTTATCCTCCCCACATCAGACCTTGCAGCAGATTTATATAATCTTACTCAAGAAATAACTGCTACATACGGACTTCCAGCTTATGAGATCTCAAATCATGCAGTCCCTGGTGCTGAATCAGCACATAATCTTCTTTACTGGCGTTATCATGAATATGCAGGTTTTGGTCCAGGAGCACATGGACGCTTTATCAAAAACCCGCCAAACAATTCCTCTACCTTTTCACAAGTAACTTTATCTCAAATTGAAAACCATGAACGTTTTGTCACCATAAATGAAAAGTACCCTGAGCATTGGCTCGAATTAGTTGAAACTACGGGGCATGGCTGCATCGAAACAGAACAATTAACAAAAGTGCAACAAGCAAATGAAATGCTTCTTATGGGCTTACGCCTTTCAGAGGGTTTAGATCTTACACGCTATGAAACTTTAATCCCCGGATTACCAATGGAAAAACTTATCAAGTTGCAACAACAAGGATTAGTAGAGATGATGGGAAATCAGCGCTTAAGAGTTACAACAACAGGACGAATCCTTCTTAACCACATCATCAACCAACTAGCAAACTAAAATCTTTCTAGCTTTAACCCACATTACATCAAATATAATTCTTTATTCTATACGAAAAAATCAACAATGAACCGTTCATAAATAGCAGTAAGACTTTCCATTGCATCAAGAGCCACACACTCATTTACCATATGCATAGTTTGCCCTGGTAAACCAAACTCAATCACTGGGCAATAATCTTTAATAAATCGTGCATCTGAAGTACCTCCTGAAGTTGAACATTCTGGTATATTTCCTGTTACACTTTCAATAGCATTTGATAAAATTTTAATGAGTTTATCATTTTGAGTTATAAAAACACTCCCTAAACTTTGTAGCCATTCAAGTTGATAATATGGTAATTGATCACAATTATTTTTTGATTGCACTAAAGCAAGACGCTTTTCAATTTCTGCAATAATCGTTTCTTTTGTCCAAAGATCATTATAGCGTATATTAAAATGGATCGTTGTTTGTGCTGGAATAACATTTACTGCAGGATTACCCGTATCAATGGTCGTTAATTCCAGATTACTTGGTTGAAAGTTCTTTGTTCCTCGATCCAAAGCAGTTTGTGTCAACGCTTGGATAAGCTTACTTGCTAAAGGTAATGGATTGGCGGTCCGCTCAGGAAAAGCAACATGACCTTGGCGACCTTTAACCGTAATGATACCAGAAATTGATCCTCGACGGCCAATCTTGATTACATCACCAACAGTCTTTACACTTGTCGGTTCCCCCACAAGAGCTGCAGTCCATTTTTCACCTCTTTGCTCTGCCCATTTTAGGAGTTTTATCGTACCGTTAACAGCCGGACCTTCTTCATCACCAGTGATCAAAAGGCTTACTATTCCTTTAATAGGCTGTCTTTCAAGGATTCGAGCTAATGCAGCAACAAAACATGCTATCCCACCTTTCATATCAACAGCACCTCGCCCATATAATTTTCCCTGATTTATCACACCTGCAAAAGGAGGGTATGTCCAGTCTTTCAGCTCACCTGGTGGCACCACATCAGTATGACCAGCAAACATAAGATGTCTCCCCTCTTTCCCTATTTTTGCATAAAGATTCTCAACATCTTGTGTATTTTTATCCTTAAAAATGGGACGCTCAACACAAAATCCCATCTTTCTTAAAAAATTTTCCAAAGTTGATAAAGCACCTGCTTCATGAGGCGTAACAGAAGGACAACGAACAAGTGCCTGTAAAAGTTGAACGGGATCTGTAAGGACAGGCATCAGCGCACTTCCAATTTAAATTAAGAGTTATCGAAAAATTATTAAGCTGAATTATAAAAAAGATAAAGCAAAAACATTGAAGACACTCAGCAAACCAAGCAGGGGAAGACAATCGTACTGAGGCTTCAATGACTTCTTTACAATGTAATAAAGTATACACATAATGAAGTTCTACACAAAAAGTTCCATAAAATATTACCTTTATTCAAGATTTCTTCACGTCTCTAACCCATATGAATGAAAATTAATTGCATGTAGCATATAACCATTTTCCTTCAACCAAGAGCGATAAGTTTTACTATTAAGGCACAATTTTTCACAAAGAGCCCAAAATTTTGGCCCATGATTCATTTCAATAAGATGAGCTATCTCATGCGCAACGACATATTCAACAATTTCTTTTGGTGCCATAACAAGGCGCCAAGAAAAAGAGAGGCTTCCATCTCTTGAACAAGATCCCCAGCGGCTTTTGGTATCTTTATAGCAAATTGATTTCACTTTGCGCTCTACTTTATCTGCATAATACGTCACTAGTGGTGTTATAGTAAGCGCAGCCTGTTTTTTCAAAACATCAGCAACACGCCTTGGTAAATATTCTAATCGACCATAAACAATAATCTCAGGTTCTTGTCCCGTATCACCTGTAATAATTTTAGACACCCCACGTCCTTCTTTATGCTTTATGGTATGCACAACACCTAATACAGGAATCTTTACACCTTCTTTGAGATAAAAATTTTGGGGAGAAACCTTTATGCATGCAAGACGTTCTTCAATCCATGATCGGTGCTTGTCAATGAAATCCTGAATCAAATAGAAACTTATAGCCGGTGGTGTTGTTAAAAAAATTTCCTGACCATTTGTATCAATACGAAGTATAAAACGGCGTGCATACTTATGTTCCCGTATCCGTAGAGGTACAGTGCGATCAGAGAAAATAAAACTCTGTTCATAAATAGTCATACATTTACGCCTTCATTACTCATGAATCTGACCCTATCCTGCATTAATCTGGTCAATTAATGATTTTAATACTATTTCGATACAATTCAAATCCTGCGGACGTGAAAATCGATGATCTGCATCACGAACTAGTGTTAATGTCACATCATGTAAGGGTAAATGATCAAGTAAAGTCAATGTATGCTGATAGGGTATTTCTTTATCTTCCATCCCTTGCAAAATATGGATCGGACACCCAACATCAATGCATCCTTTCATAATGCAGTTATTTCGTCCATCTTCAATCAAACCCTTTGTAAAAGGCATTGGCTCTGCATCACCAACTGCAGACCATTCAATATATCCTTTTTCTTCTAAAGTTTTCCATTCTGCTGAACCCAATGCTGATTCCACTAATGTTTGTGTGAAATCAGGAGCTGGTGCTATTAAAACCATACCGGCAAGCATCTTGTTTTTCTGTGCTAACATCATAGCAAGTTTTAAGGCAATCCACCCACCCATAGAAGAACCAATTAAAATTGGTGGTTCTTCACAATAAGTTTCAAGAATCGCTAAACTTTCATTAATCCAACGTGAAATCGTACCTTGAAAAAAATCTCCCCCAGATTCTCCATGACCAGAGTAATCAAAACGTAAACAGGACAAATCATTTTTTTGGGCAAAAATATCAATCGTCACCGCCTTACTCCCTAGCATATTAGATCGGTAACCAGAGAGCCATACTAAACCGGGAGAGCCACTACCTTTACGATGACGTACCGCAAGAGCAGTACCTTCAAATGAAAAAAATTGGCAAGGAATACTTTGATCCATCACTATTTGCCTTCCAAAAAATATTTTCACCCAAATGAAAAAAAATTCTATCCTTCAAATTAAACTAAAAGGTAATAAACCAAATCATGAAAAAAACATGAATTTTAGTTGTTTTTCTGTGTATAATTGTATATTAATATACCGTAGATTAATCAAGATTAAGGAGCATAAATCATTCGCAGGCCTTTTAAAATAACACCTACCCAGAAAGATGGGCCACGTTCAAATCATGATATTCGGGTTCCCTGTATTCAACTTATCAATGATGAAGGACAACATCAGGGAATTGTTACAACGCAAGAAGCACTTGCCATGGCTGCAAATGTTGGGCTTGATTTGGTCGAAATTGTACCAAATGCAGAACCGCCTGTATGTAAAATCATCGATTTGGGCAAACTAAAATACCAGACTCAAAAAAAAGCAGCTGAAACACGCAAAAAGCAAAAAATCATCGAAATCAAAGAGATTAAGATACGCCCAAATGTTGATGTCCATGATTATGAGGTCAAGCTTAGGGCTATTCATCGCTTTATTGATAATGGTGATAAAGTAAAGATTACCTTGCGTTTTCGTGGTCGTGAAATGGCACACCAAGATCTTGGGTTAAAGCTTCTTCAGCGAATTAAAGAAGATACAAGCAGCATTGCTAAGATTGAATCTGAGCCAAAATTCGAAGGCCGTCAAGTAATGATGGTGATAGCGCCTAAGTAATTTTGTTGAGATAATGTATAGCGTGCAGCTTATCAAAAATGGCGTGTGAATATGATTTAAGAGCACTGTATGTGATAGGTATGGTGCTTTTTTAAATTGATGGTAATTTACATCAGACTTATCTATAGGAAAGCACTTTATTATAGAAAAGGTTAAATAACTCTAATAAGGAGTGCCTATATTTTATATAAACAATGATAAAATATAAGCATGTTTCATGGTCAAAAAACGAATTTCCTCTTTTGATAAACATCTTGTCATCCGTCTTTTACGAGAAAATTTTCATAAACATGTATATTGGTACAGCGCAGCTATTTTTTCAATGATCATCATTTCTTGCACGACTGCAGCCAGTGCGTGGATTATGCGTGACGTTGTCAATTATATCATTGATACACAAAATTTTAGTATGATCATTTTAATTTCTAGTACCATCGCTGTCATTTTTATTATCAAAGGAATTGCAACTTTTTTTCAAACTTATTTTCTAAGTAAAGCAGGCAATAGTATTGTTGCTGAACAGCAACGCAAAATTTACACACGCCTTATGGAACAGGGAGTCTCTTTTTACCAAAATAATACCTCATCTGATCTTCTTGTCCGTGTAACCCACAATGCTACAGCAGCTCGTAATATCATTGATACCATTATTACAACTTTTGTACGTGATTTACTCTCTGTTAGTGGTCTGTTGCTTGTTATGTTCATTCAAAACTTTGCGTTAATCACTATTACCTTAATAGTGGGTCCATTAGCTTTTTTAGGAGTGAGAATGGCTTTAAAACGTATTCGTAATCTTGTGGAAAAAGAACTTCTCTCACTCAGTGAAATTATCAAAATCATACAAGAAAGTACTGTTGGTATTCGGGTTATTAAAGCTTTTTCATTAGAAGAATTGATGAAAACCCGAATGAATAGGGCTATTTGTAATGTTGAAAAACAAGCAAACAATATTGCAACGCTTGAAGCCATTACAAACCCCATTATGGAAACGCTTGCTGGCGTCGCTATTGCGGGCATTATATGCTTTTCCGGCTATCTTGCAAGCCAACGTTTAAGCGCTCAAGGTGAATTAATGTCTTTTATTGTAGCCTTGCTTCTAATTTACGAACCTGCAAAAAGACTAGCAAATGTACGTGTCAAAATTGAATCTGGTTTGGTTAATATCCGGACAATGTTTGAAATACTCGATCGTCCCCTTACCGTTATAGAACATGAAGAAGCTAAAGATTTAGATAAAACACAAGGATCCATTCGTTTTGAACATGTTTCTTTCGCATATACGGATGATAAAATGGTATTGAAGGATATCAATCTAGAAATAGAATCTGGAAAAATGACAGCATTGGTAGGCCCTTCAGGTTCCGGTAAATCAACTCTTATTAATCTTATTATGCGCCTTTATGATCCCACACAAGGACGCATATTGATTAATAATCAAGATATCCGCTACACTACATTTCGCTCTCTTCGCAACCTTATGGCTTATGTAGGACAGGATACTTTTCTCTTTCAAGGAACTATCAAATATAATATAGGACTTGGAAAAAAAGATGCTAGTGATGATGATATTATCAAGGCAGCAAAAACAGCCAATGCCCATGATTTTATTATGGATTTACCGAATGGTTATGATACACAAATAGGTGATAATGGTAATAATCTTTCAGGCGGACAAAAACAACGACTAGCCATCGCCAGAGCAATGCTGCATGATGGTGAAATCTTGATTCTTGATGAAGCAACAAGCGCATTGGACTCACACACCGAAGCACAAATTAGTGAGGCTCTTCATCATCTCACTAAAGGACGAACAACAATCACAATTGCTCATCGCCTTTCAACAATTGCTTGCGCCCATAAAATTGTTGTAATACAAAATGGACAATTGATTGAACAAGGTACTCAGAAAGAATTGCTAGCAAAAGAAAATAGCTTCTATAAAAAACTTTATAATATCCAGTTTAAAAAGCAAGAATCTTAAATAACTTCACATTAAAAGCTATTAATTTTTAATAGTATTTCTCATAAAATAAACCAATACTGAAATTCTTTTCATTTCCTATGGCACCTTTAGCTTTGAGATGACGTGAAATATCCAAGTTAATTGTTCCTTTTGTTGTTCCAGCTGATCCTGCTTCAAAACCTAAGTAAATGTTGTTGTGTATATAGCGTCCAATACGTAAGCCTGTATTACCCTTTTCATCAAAAATAACATCAAGATCATCAAGACCAATTTTAGCCCGTAAAGTATTCAACAAGGATATATTAGAAGCACCCGCAAGATCAGCAGCAACTGCTGCAAGCTGAGCAATCTGAAATGGCGATAGCTCATTAAGAGAGCGGTTAAAAGTCAAACGTGCTAAAACCTCATCCTGCGGCAAACTAGGTTGTGAAGAAAAATTAATATCAAGATTATCAATATTTCCACTTACAGTTACAGTGATACGAATATCACCGCTATTTTTATTGGATACAAAATAAACAGTAGGATTAAGATTACCACTAAAGCTCGCTTGTCCTTGGTCAAAATTAAGACGCTGTGAAAGAATATCAAAACGTCCACGAATCATCTGAAACTCACCAACTGGATGGACATCATGCAATGAACCCGTCAAGTTAATGCGTCCTCCCAATTCAGTATCTAAACCTCGCCCACGCACAAAAAATTGATTGCGTGCTGTAATCTTCATGTTTAACCGTATAATCGATGAAAACTCTTTAGAAACACCACGATTTTGACTGTAACTTTTAATATCTGCATGTTCGAGTGTTTTTTGAATTGATGTTGTTAAATTTTTATTTTTGATATTAAGAAACTGGGCGTTTTGAAAACGGTCAGAAACAAAAATCTCAGCTTTTTCAACTATGATATTACCACCAATAACAAGATCACCTAAAAAATAACCCGTCATTGTCATCTTACCTGACAAAGTTGTGAAAATCATAGAACCATCATTATAATTGGCATGATCAAGATCTATAATCAAATCTGTCTGTAGATTATTCGTAATATAACCCGAAGCAAAAATAGATCCCCCACCAGATGAAGAAGCAGAAGCTTTCTCTATGAGAATACGATTGCCATCTAATTTACTTTCAATCTCTATATTGTGTAACTCTAGATTTGTTTTTGAATCGAAAAAATTTCCATTAATAACAGAAAAATTTCCAACCAACTGTGGCTGAAACCATGTACCATTTAGAGCAGCATCAATTTTTGCTATGCCTGTTACGTATGCACCACGTTCAGCTAAAAATGGATCAAAAAAAGCAAGAGGCATTATCCCCTTAATATTTAATTTAGTTCCTGAATTGCTCAGAGAAACAATTCCACCTACGGAGAGATCCAATTCTTTATGTCCATTTGCAACAATACGCTCGATATGAAATATAGATTTTTCATAAACACCACGAGCACTCATATTTATTGATGCAAGCCCTTTATGCGTTGTAACGGTCAAGTTTTGGCTAGAAAGATCAAAATGAACAGAAGGATTTTTTAATATTCCACGAATATCAATCTTACCTGTCACCATTCCTTTAAGTGCCTGTTTTTCTATAAAACTGTTAGCTAGATACGCAGGCAAATTTTGTAAATTTACATGCAAATCTAACTTACCTTTATCTAAAGACACAGTTCCCTGTGCTTGCGCTTGTATTCCCTCTCCCGTTAAATCTGCATTCAAAGTAAGAATGTTGTCTATGGTTTTACCTGCAGAAGAAAGCACAAGAGGCACTATTTTTTTATCTTGCAGAGCAACAGTTGTCAGTCCCTCACCTTTTATGTCATAAATTACATTAGGTTCTTTTAAACTACCATGAATCATAACTTGCCCTGTTAAAGTACCAGTAGCTTTAAGATTGGGTTTCCACAGATTTACCAAAGCAACAGGAAAAGCATTCATTGTAAGATGCAGATTAAGAGCATCATAAAAATTGCCTGAAAGTACAACCTTGCCTCCATTAACTGCAATCCCTAATTCACTTACCGCCACCCCATTTTTATTAAAAATAATTGTAGTTGGTTGAAGTAATGTCGCATGAAAATTGGGTTGTTTAACATTTAAAGTTTCAATTTGTATTTCTTGTTTTATACTTTCCGAAAGCCCCACTGTAATCACACGGCCAGCAAGCTGTGCATTTATATTATTATATAACATCGTTTGAATAGTAAAAACTGTTTGCCCATCATTGCAACTAGCATCAACATTTAAATGATTAACCATCATAAAAGGGGTTTTAATATGCTTTGCATCGATAAAGCCTTCAAATTGTGTCATACCAAAAGGATCAAATATATCAGCTTCTACTGTCAACTTTTTAATTTTATTCTTTGCAAAACTTAAATGATCAACATACACTTTAAGATTGGCTTTTTGTTTGTTATCTTGTTTGTCAAAAATAAAATCTCCTTTTACTTTTCCACTACCTTCCTGAAGAAATAATGCAGCAAGCACTGAAATATCATCAGCATCAATATGTAACGTTCCTTTCATCAAACCTTCAAGTGTTTGAGAAAGATTACCAGTTATCCTCGCATTTCCTCCTCTAATATTGATATCCTGAAGTTCTCGAATATTGTTGGAATCTCTAAAAGAAGCAGCTAAATGTAAAGGTTTCTGAGCAAAAGTCCCTTCACCTTTTATAGAGCCTGTTAAATAGGTAGCAATCGGCGACGTATTATCAACAAGTGTATTAACAATGAATGTTGCGTTCTGGAGTTTCTTTCCCACTAAAAATGCTTCAGCAACGTAAGCACGTGTGTTAAGTGTTATAAGATTATTGTGACCTCTAGCTGTACTTTGAACTGTAAGTGCACCATTTATCTTTGGATCCAATATAGTAAGATCAGATACTTGAGCAAATAAATCCATTTTAGCGCTCTCACTTGAAAAATATCCATCAGCCTTTACACTTGCATATTTATTTTTCAAATCTAAACGACGCAAAACTAATCCTGTCGTATTCCGAGCAATACCACCTGAAAGAAAAAAATTTCCTTTGAATAAATGATCAAAAGACTTCACACCTATTTTCATATTTTGGGACATACCCAAGACATCAAGATCAAAACTACCACTAATTAAACCAATCGTTCCTCTGGCTTTTATATCTGCACTACCAGAAAATGATTGTCCATTAAGTAAACTCAAAGGAGCTAATGTTTTTGCGTCTAAACCAAGATTACCTTTAAAAACAAAACGATCTATTTTTCCTTTTAACCAAGCAGAAAAATCCTGAGCTGTAACATTAAAATTATGAATTAAAATTGGTTTTCTAGAAATAACGTCTGTATCTAGATGCACATGAATCGTTTGGTTTAAATCTTCTACCAATACACCTGTAGTTTTTGTAGTCCCCTGAAGAATTCCTTTAACTTGGATACCAACATGACGAGAAGATACATTATCAAGATTTTCACTTACGCCCCCCATATCAAAAATTGCATCACGAATATAAACATTTTTATTGCGAAAATTATGAACAACAAACTGCCCCTTCCAGAATTTTTGTCCTTCGCGGCCATAGTCAATGGTCAAAGCAAGATTATCTATATGCATTGGTGCTTCTAATATGGATAAGTGGGTAGATTCTTTTTCCTTCTCAAAAACCATTTTTCCATTAACAAAAAGCTGCCGTAAAAATCCATCTGCTGTTATTGCAGCATTAGCCACGACATTCATTGCTTTATTCTGAATAGTTATATGATCAAAATGTGTCATACCTTCTTTTGTCATCCTAACTTTTGCTTCCAACGTTACATCAGATTCGAATAGGCAACGATATTGAGAAGGCATCAAAACACCAAGTGTGCCTACCAACTTAGTAGAAAGAGTGTATTCTTCTGAAATATTTGCAAGAACAACACTGCCATTTAAAACAGTATGATGATCAGCTGCTAAATAAAGCTTAACAATTAAATCATCAAAAGTACCATTGCCATTGATAGCAAGATTTAATGCAGGACGTTTTTCGATTTTAAGAATATTCGCAATAATACCATTTTGTGGCTCGCTAATAGCAAGGTCAATTTTTGCCATACGGCTGCTATTAGATACCTTCGTCAAGATAGAAAAATTACCTGGTGCATCTAAACGATGAGCTGCTATATCAGCTTCAAAATTACCATTAGCTAAGGTTAAATATCCTTTTAAAGATACATCAGCAGAAAAGCCCAAAAGATCTTGCTCAAATACTACATGCTTAGCAATAAGTGTATTAATAAAAATGGCTATAGGCAATTTTGGTAAAGAAAATTTCTTCGCTTCAATGAAAGAAATAAGAGAACGGCTCTGCGGTTTGCGTAAAAACGTAATCTGTTCAGCTGAAAGCTGGTCAATATCCAGACACCCCTTCAGCAACATTAAGCGGTTCCAATCCATTTTAGCATTGGTAATTTTAAGCCAAACACCCTTTCTATCACTGACAGTAATAGCATCAATTGACATTTGAGAAGATAATGCTCCCTGCACATTATGCAAACGAACCTGATAATTAGGAGCTGAAAGTCTGCGTTCAATGAAAGAAATAAACCATGAATGATTATCCATTTCTGCTTTGCTAGAAGATGAATTGTCTCTCTGCACAAAAAAAAGAACGCTCATAAGAAGGAAAAAAAAACTAAATAAAAAGATCCATAAATATACTGTTTTTTTCATTAAAATGCTTGCCCTATACCCACATAAAAACCAACACGAGGATCTCCCTGCTCTCGCTTAAGGGGGAAAGCTAAATCAATTCGTAAAGGACCAAGACCTGTTATATAACGCCCTCCGATACCAGCACCCCATTTAATTTTTTGTGAAAAATCAAAATGTACTTTTTCCTCTACAATACCTCCATCAATAAAACTGACGAAGCCTAACTTATCGTTCAAAGAAAAACGTAATTCTGCTGAACCCTCAACAAGTAGATGCCCTCCAATAACAGCATTATTTTCTGTTTTGACACCAATATTGCGATAAGCGTAACCACGAACAGATCCACCACCACCAGCAAAAAAGAGTATATCTGAAGGCACCTTAGCCACATTACTCCCAATAATTGTACCAAGCTTTGCTCTTGCTGCAAAAATAAAACGATCCCTTTCGTCCAACACCCAATAAGAACGACCTTCCACAGCTATCTTTGTTAAAAAATTACTAAAACGCACTTCATAAAAAGGTTCAAAGATAATTTCACCATACAAACCTTTTGCCGCATCAAACTTATTATCACGAGTATCGTAAATCAAACCACTCGGTAACCCAACTGTCGTAAAATTACGACACCCAAAATAGGCATCATATGAATAGCTAGTAGAAATTTCTACAGCAAACTGTCCCAATAAATCACCATTGAAGATATGTGTAATACCCAATTTTCCTTTGATGGCTTTTGTAGTGTAATTATCTAAAACATCTTGCTGTACTTTCAGTTCTGCTCTAAAATCCGTATTAGGAGTAAATATACCAGGCTTTATGAACATACCTCCAAAAAGATAATCAAAATTCTTGAAGTTATACGGTTGCTCCTTATTGCTACCAATACCGCTCATTTTAGTCTCGATTTTAAGACGCTCTGCATAACCAAAAAGATTGTTATGTATCCAATAAGTTTCAAAACCGGCACCATCTAATGTTGAATAGCTACCACCAGCGCCAAAACGCCGTGGTTTACGTTCTTCTAAAATAATCGTAAGTGGTAAACTATTATCAAGGTTAATTGTGTCAGCTTCATGTAGATTTACAGAACGAAAAATATCAAGTCGTGCAAGTCGTTCACTAGCCCTAACTAAAGCGTCAGAATCATATTTCTGACCCGACTTCAATCCTGTCATCCATGCAATATAGGCTGAATCTACCCGTGGTTTTTTACTTACATTACGCACGCTTAAAGAACCGTAGTAAGCTTTTTGACCAAGATCAACCGTAATCTGTGCATTAATGAGACGCGTAGCGTGATCAGCAATTACTTCACGATTAATAATTTTAGCTTTAGCATAACCTTGTTGACGCCATCCCTCAATCACCCATCTTTCTGCTTTTAAAATGGTCTCAGATTTAGCAACTGCACCAACCTTATAACCTAAATCTTCTAGTGAGGGCATTTTATTGGTTTTATATTTTGAGAATGGAGCAATTTTATTGATATTTGCTACTTTAAAAACATACTGTGGACCAGCATCAACCGTAATAACAATATTGGATCGAGCTGGTAATTGTGTTACAGGACTCAAATCAGCAACTTCTAATCCATTAATCTTAATACTAATAATCCCACCATAGCGTCCATCAGCATAAAAAGCAGAAAGAATTGCTCGATAATCTGAGCGTGCTTTAGCTAATAAACCAGAAGAACTAGATAATGCTTTACTTTGATCAGAAACAAGAGAAGACACTGCCTTAACTATTTTAATACCTTCTGACGATGCTCCCGGTGGTGCAACAACCTCAACTTTATAAAATTTTTCTGTATCACTAATGTTATATGAAGAAGAATTTGTCTTCTTTTGATCCAAAATAGGAATACCGAAAAGCTCAAATGCAGCAAGTAGCTGTGGAAAAAAGAAAACTAGGCATAAACCTATAAATATGCTGCGCATGGTTCCTGATTTTAACAAAACTCCCATTTGATATATCATCAAATCAGATACCTTTAGCACACTCTACATAACTTTCTTATCAATAACATCAAACAAAAAGAATAAACATACCTGCTTTGGATATTTCACATATTTAACCACATCAAATGGCACATCTTTGCTTATATATAAATGTCACATCCACTCTTATATTCAAAAAACTCTAAACTGCTGTATTATATAAATGGCTTTGCTCTTTTCATATTCATTTTGCCCATATATAGATACAAATCACCATTTACAATTGCACTACAAAATTTATACAATAATATAGATCTCTCCATCCCAAAAACCATATAGACACTTCTTGATTTTTATATGCAAATATGATTACCTCCTTACAGTAAAAGGGGAGAGAAAATCAACTAATGATTGCGCGTGTCACAACTGTTGCTTTTCGCGGTCTAGAAGCAATACCTGTTGACGTGCAGGTTATGATTTCCTCTGGTAAGATAGGAATGGCTATTGTTGGGTTGGCAGATAAAGCAATCGCAGAGAGCCGTGAACGTGTGCAGGCAGCTCTTCATGCCTGTGGTCTTTCTATGCCTAATAAACGAGTAACCATTAATCTTGCACCAGCTGATTTACCTAAAGAAGGATCGCATTACGATTTGCCAATTGCCGTAGGCTTAATGCGCGCCATGGGACTTTTTCCTCTTGAAGCAGCACAAGACTATATTATTTTAGGTGAATTATCATTGGATGGATCTATTGCAGCCGTTAATGGTGTTTTACCAGCTACAATAACAGCTTTATCACTCAATAAAGGGATTATTTGTCCTCATCAATGTGGATCTGAAGCAGCATGGGTAAATGCAGAGATGAATATTCTCGCACCTGAGACTCTTCTCATTCTTGTTAATCATTTTAGAGGCACTCAAATTCAAAAACGTCCGCAACCACGCCAATACACAATTCAAACTGAACTTTCAGATCTTTCCGAAATTAAAGGACAACAAACTGCTAAACGTGCATTAGAAGTTTGTGCAGCTGGACGGCATAATCTCTTATTTGTAGGACCTCCTGGCTCAGGAAAATCTATGTTAGCTCAATGCTTACCTTCTATTTTACCACCTCTTGATAGCCATGAGCTTTTAGATGTTTCTTTGATTGCCTCTATAACAGGAGAAACAGTACATAATACCATTTCACTCCACTGCCCTTTTCGTGCTCCGCACCATTCTGCTTCTATGGCAGCAATGATCGGCGGTGGTCTTAAAGGACAACCAGGAGAGGTTTCGCTTGCACATAATGGTGTTTTATTTCTCGATGAATTACCTGAATTTTCACCACAAGTTCTCGATTCTCTTCGCCAACCTTTAGAGAGTGGAGAATGTATTATTGCTCGTGCTAATTACCATATCAGCTATCCTGCTCGTATTCAACTCATTGCCGCAATGAACCCTTGTCGATGTGGTATGGCAGGTGAAAAAAACCATGTTTGTACTAAAGGAATTCGCTGTCAAATCGATTACCAATCCCGTATTTCAGGCCCCTTGCTTGACAGAATTGATTTACGAATTGATGTCCCTGCTTTAACAGCTATGGATCTTATGCAACCAGAACAATCAGAAAAAAGCTGTGATGTTGCAAAACGCGTTGCACAGTGCCGTACCATTCAAGCTAAACGTTTTACTAAATTGGGTCTTGATCATATCCGCACTAACGGTGATTGTCCTGCAAAAATTATCGAACAAATTGCTGTTCCTGATCAAGATTCAGCCAAACTTTTACGGGATGTTAGCGAAAAGATGCACTTTTCTGCACGTGCCTATCACCGTATTCTTAAAGTCGCACGCACCATTGCTGATCTTGATGAAGCAGACCATCTTTCACGCCATCATCTTGCAGAAGCCATTTCCTATCGGTTGGGTAATGAAAGGTTAACAGCTATTACCTAAAGAAAATATCCATCAATAAAAACTAACTGGAAAATAGCGCAAATAAAGCTCTACGAGCTTGCCATCAGCTTCTAGAGCCTTCAAAGCATAATTGAGCATATCCACTAATTTTACATTTTCTTTCGCAACAGCAATTCGCATTCCTTCCCCCAATAGCTGTGGAGCTAAATACGTACCCCCAACAAAATGACAGCAATCACCAGACTTTGGGCTATTTAACCATAAAGATAAAGCAAATCCATCATCAAAAATAAGATCAATTTTTTTATCCTGTAACGCTTTATAAAGCTCTGTTCTATTCTTAAATCCCTGCCTTTTTGCTTTAGGAAAATAACTATGCAACAGCTTTTCATGAACACTCTTGAGTAAAAATCCGCTATTTAAATGCGTAAGCCTATCACTTATTGGCTCACCGAGATTCACAAGTTTAGAAGCAATAAATCGAGCAGGAAAGCGAAGATAAGTTCGAGTAAAAGCAAGATCTTGATATGTTTCGATTGTTTCTTTTAAACCAGCGATAATTATGTCTGCATCACCATTTTTGATATGATTTACGAGTTCTTCCCAAGGTACAACTTCTACTTCACAGAATTTCTCTAGGTTTAATTTTGAGCAAATAGCGCGCAATAAATCAATATTATAACCTATAAGGTGTCCTGTTTTATCAAGGAAATTAAAAGGAGGAAAATCAAAAGTTGTTACAAAACGTAAACGAGTTATACCTGTTGTATCAGGTTGTACCAAACGTGAATGTGAATCAAAGAAAAGAGGCAATCTTCCAGCTGTTTCAGCATTTGCGAAAGGCAAAAAGAAGAACTCCCATATTATAAATAGAACTCCAATAATAACATTTAGTATGTCTATAGATTTATTTATTTTCAAAATCTTTTTCTCCGATTTTCCAAAGCTAAAAGACTATTCTCCTAAACCATAGTATCTAATGCACTTAACTAAAATATCTGGTATTTTAATAAATTAAAATATTTGATGTTCTCCCAAAATTGTCAAAAACTTTATAGTTTTCATATATTTTTCAAATACATCTGGTATGCGAAAATTTAATGAAAAATATCAGAACTTGAGCAAAAATCTTCTCAAATGAATGTACAAAAAAGCAAATTTTTAGCAAAAATTTAAAACAAAAAACTTTTATAAATCTATTTTCTTACAAATTATTTTAACCAAAGCAAAAGCCATTTTTTTATATCTTTATCTCTAAATAAACACAAAATTCTGTTTCTGAGAAAATACATTTTAACTTTTCTACTTATAATACGTTAACCTGTACATACTTTGATCAGCATTCCACAATTTTGTAAAAATCCACTACATTTATAAAAATTTACCATGCTCCTACAAAAAATAATGCAAAAATTATCACCAATTTTTATATATTACGCAGGCATATTTTTATTAAATTGATTATATTATTATAAAAGGACATCATAAAAAAATATTTATAAAAGCACAAAGATTTATTTTGTTACCTTGCCAAATACTCCTTAATTACAGTTACCATCATCAAAAAAACGATAATATCTTTTTCTTCGATATTATTACAAAATACAAATAACTATTATCTCCTTCCTTAAACATTAATACCCCATAGAGAATAAATTTTATTAAATAAGTTATGAGTATTTTTGGTACACAGTCGGTATTATCAGACTTAATATAAACTTAAAATTCATAAATGTAACATAATAGTACAACATCATTGATTAGATAATCATTCTACTATTATCTGCTCACAGATGTTGAATATAAATTCGATATACGGTAAACATTTAATATGGTTATTATATAGATAATTGGTTAGACCATTAAGCTCAAAAAAAGCTGATGAAATATCGCAAATTAAATACAAAAATGGATTAACTTATGAGTGATGAAATAACCTCTTCAGTGGGTAATGATGACTATGATGCGGCTTCCATAAAAGTTTTAAAAGGTCTTGATGCTGTACGCAAACGTCCTGGCATGTATATTGGCGATACTGATGATGGTTCAGGCTTGCACCATATGGTATATGAGGTTGTAGACAATGCTATTGATGAAGCTTTAGCTGGTCATGCCACCCTTGTAAATGTCACACTCCATGCTGATGGCTCTTGTTCTGTTTGTGATAATGGACGTGGAATCCCAACCGATATTCATCCAACAGAAGGTGTTTCAGCAGCAGAAGTCATCATGACTCAGCTTCATGCTGGTGGAAAATTTGATCAAAATTCTTATAAAGTTTCTGGAGGATTACACGGCGTTGGTGTTTCTGTTGTCAATGCACTATCGGTTTGGTTACAACTTAAAATCAGACGCAATGGCAAAATCCATGAAATGTCATTTACCAATGGTGTTGCCGATTACCCACTAAAAATTATCGGCGATTGCGGTAAAGAAAGTGGAACAGAAATAAGGTTTTTACCAAGTTCTGAAACTTTTGCTATGGTTGATTTTGATTTTGAGACTTTAGAACGTCGTTTACGAGAATTAGCCTTTTTGAATTCTGGTGTACATATTCTTCTTGTCGATCAACGCCATGCTGATGTTCAGTCAATTGAGTTACACTATGAGGGTGGATTAACTGAATTTGTCAAATACATTGATCAATCAAAAAAAGCACTGCTTGATAATCCTATTTACATTGCTAGTGAAAAAGATGGAATAAGTGTTGACGTTGCTTTGTGGTGGAACGATTCTTATCATGAAAAAGTATTATGTTTTACCAATAATATTCCTCAGCGTGATGGCGGAAGTCATTTAGTCGGTTTTCGCAGTGCGCTAACACGTCAAATTAATGGTTATGCTGAATCTTCGGGTATCACAAAAAAAGAAAAAGTTAACCTAACCGGTGATGATTGTCGTGAAGGATTAACAGCCGTTCTTTCAGTCAAAGTTCCTGACCCAAAATTTTCTTCACAAACAAAAGATAAATTAGTTTCCTCTGAAGTACGACCAATTGTTGAAAATTTAGTGAATGGGGGTCTTTCCACATGGCTAGAAGAACACCCTAATGAAGCAAAAATTCTTACAAGTAAAGTAGTAGAAGCTGCAGCAGCTCGTGAAGCAGCTCGCAAAGCACGTGAACTTACAAGACGGAAAGGTGCTCTTGATATTACATCTCTACCAGGAAAGCTTGCTGATTGTCAGGAGCGTGATCCAACGAAATCAGAGCTCTTTATTGTTGAGGGAGATTCCGCTGGTGGATCGGCAAAAAGTGGACGTTCACGCCAAAATCAAGCAATTTTACCTTTGCGTGGTAAAATCCTCAATGTTGAACGAGCGCGCTTTGATCGAATGCTCTCATCTGATATGATTGGAACGCTTATTACTGCTCTTGGAACTTCCATTGGTAAAGATGAATTTTCTCCAGATAAATTGCGCTATCATAAGATTATCATTATGACTGATGCAGATGTTGATGGTGCGCATATTCGCACCCTACTTCTTACTTTCTTTTTTAGACAAATGCCTGAATTAATTGAGCGTGGTCATCTTTATATTGCTCAACCACCTCTCTATAAAGTAACACGCGGTAAATCTTTTCAGTATATCAAAAATGAAGCAGCATTCGAAGATTTTTTGATTGACACTGGTCTAGAAAATACAACGTTAGAATTATCAACAGGGGAAGTTCGTGCAGGAGCTGATTTACGTCAACTTGCTGAAGATGCCCGCATATTACGCAAACTTTTAAATGGTCTTCATACTCGGTATAATCATAATATTGTTGAACAAGCAGCAATCGTTGGGGCTTTTAATCTTGAAGCCTTTGTAACACCAGAAAAAGCTCAAAAAATAGCTAATGATGTAGCACATCGACTTGATTTGATTGCAGACGATATGGAACGCGGTTGGAGTGGCAAATGTACATCAGACGGAAGTTTATGCTTCGAACGTATTTTGCGTGGGGTTAAAGATGTTATTACTCTCGATTCAGGACTCATAAATTCAGCTGATGCACGTCAAATTGACCATATTTCTCAAAATCTCATCGAAGTATACAGTCCACCTCCTCTCCTACATCGCAAAGATAAATCAGAGCGTATTTTTGGACCTATTAGCTTATTAGAAAGCATTTTTAAAAATGGTAAAAAAGGCATAACTCTGCAACGATATAAAGGCCTTGGAGAAATGAATGCTGAACAGCTTTGGGAAACAACCCTTAATCCTGATGCACGCGCTCTTTTACAAGTTAGAATCAATGATGCAACTGATGCGGATTCACTTTTTTCTCGTTTAATGGGTGATGAAGTTGAACCTCGTCGGGCTTTCATTCAAGATAATGCTTTAAGCGTTGCTAATCTTGATATCTAAAGGTACTCTTTTATTTCTGGTTGTATGAACATCATGATTTTATACGTTGTTTTTTCGTATTTGAACATTCCCTCTATATTTCATTTACGATAAAAGAAAAATAAGGAGGGTCACACATATGACCACTGAAACAGAACGCGTGGGAATCAAAGGTGGCATGGAGTGCTCTTTTGGCTTTACAAGAGTCGATGAAACGCAAAAACAATCTATGGTTGATGGTGTATTTCACTCTGTTGCTGAAAATTACGATAAAATGAATGATATCTTATCATTCGGGCTACACCGTGTGTGGAAAAATTCCATGGTTACATGGCTCTCCCCACCAGCTAAGCCTAATTGGAAAGTTCTTGATGTTGCTGGTGGTACTGGTGATATTGCCTTTCGCATTCTTAATGCTTCACGCCAAAAAGCTCATGTGACTGTACTTGATATTAATGACTCAATGCTCCAAATCGGTAAAAAACGTGCACAAAAAAATGGTCTTGCTCACCTAATCAACTTTGTTGAAGCTAATGCGGAACAATTGCCCTTTAAAAATAAAAGCTTTGATGCTTATACTATTGCTTTTGGAATCCGAAATGTACCTCATATTGATCAAGCTCTTAAGGAAGCTTTTCGTATTTTAAAACCTGGGGGACATTTTCTTTGTTTGGAATTTTCAAACGTTGAGATGCCTCTGCTTGATAAAATTTATGATCTTTGGTCTTTTCATGCTATTCCTAAACTTGGTCAATTTATTGCAAATGATGGTGATGCTTATCGTTATTTAGTTGAATCTATTCGTAAATTTCCTAAACAAGATGACTTTGCCCAGAGTATAAGTAATGCAGGTTTTTCGCGGGTATCGTACCGCAACCTTACAGGTGCAATCGCAACACTGCACTCAGGTTGGAAAATCTAAATGATGCAAATTTCCACTTACTTTCAATTGATACGCACAGGATGGATTTTAGCACGGGAAGGTGTTTTAAGTGCTCTTCCTAGTGATGATCTTCAAGGACTCCCAGCATTATGTTATCGGATAGCAAATATGCTAGCACGACGCAAAACAAAAAAGAAGCGACGATCTGAAAATATTTCTGACGCCATTAATAAGCTTGGTCCCTCTTATATAAAGCTTGGTCAATTTCTTGCTACCAGACCCGATATTGTTGGCCGTGAGATTGCACAAGATTTGGTTCAGTTACAAGACCGTGTTCAAACGTTTTCCCGCACCGCTGCTATTGTCCAAATTGAAAGTTCACTTGGAAAATCTATTAATGATTTATTCATAAATTTTTATCCACCCATCGCCGGCGCTTCCATTGCCCAAGTGCATCCAGCTGAGTATTATGATGAGAAAGGTCATAAAAAAAAATGTGCTGTTAAAGTTATCCGCCCAAATATAAGAACGCGTTTTGCTAAAGATCTTAGAGGATTTTATCTTATAGCTCATTTACAAGAGCGTTATATACCTGCTTCTCGACGCTTGCGTCCTGTTTGTGTCGTTGATACTTTGGCACAAACCACCCGTATCGAAATGGATTTACGGTTAGAAGCAGCTGCAATATCAGAAATGGCAGAAAATATTCAATATGATGCAGGCTTTCGGGTACCACAAATTGATTGGGAGCGAACAGGACGTAATGTTTTAACAATGGAATGGATAGATGGTATAAGAATATCCGAAATTTCCGCACTCAAAGAAGCTGGCTTTAATTTACAAGTACTAGCAACTACGCTTATCCAATCCTTTCTTCGTCATACATTACGTGATGGTTTTTTTCATGCTGATATGCATCCTGGTAATTTATTTGTGGATTCAACAGGATGTATTGTTGCTGTTGATTTAGGAATTACAGGACGACTTGGCAAAAAAGAAAAACATTTTCTTGCTGAAATCCTTTATGGCTTTATTACTCGTGACTATAATCGTGTAGCACGTGCTCATTTTGAAGCAGGATATGTGCCATCACACCATAACATTGAAAGCTTTGCTCAAGCTAACCGGGCCATAGGTGAGCCGATTCACGGACAGTCCGCACAAAGTATCTCCATGGCTAAGTTGCTCACTTTGCTGTTTGAAGTCACTGAGCTATTTGATATGCAAACACGACCTGAGCTTTTACTGCTGCAAAAAACTATGGTTGTTGTGGAAGGTGTTGCTCGCACATTGGATCCTGATTTTAATATGTGGGAGGTCTCTGAACCAATTGTTAAAGAATGGATTGGAAAAAATTTAGGACCTGTAGGAATTGCAAAAGACTTTAGTGAGGGAGCACAAGCACTCTTTTCATTAGTACGTAAAACACCGCAATTGATCCAAAATTTTCAACGTATGGAAGAAGATTTCAATCAAATGATAAAAATAGGATTTGATCTTTCTCCCACCACTCTCAAGCAGCTTGCTACAGAACAAAGTCGTACCACTCGTTATGGCCGTTACAGCCTAGTCATTATCGCTCTTTGTTGTATTTGTTTTACTTTTTTATCTTTTCTAATCTAATAAATATGCTAAAAAATATTAATAATGAAATCATCGAAATCATTTTATTTATTGGATATATTTTATGGCCAGCATTACCATTCGTAATCTCTCACTTGAAGCCAAAGAATCTTTGCGCGTACGTGCTGCACAAAATGGTATTTCTAT
This sequence comes from Bartonella sp. B35(2025), assembly GCF_053794465.1. NCBI lineage: Bacteria > Pseudomonadati > Pseudomonadota > Alphaproteobacteria > Hyphomicrobiales > Bartonellaceae > Bartonella > Bartonella sp. B35(2025). The sequence continues at coordinate 1,454,188 of NZ_CP200035.1, read as the reverse complement.
GGAAGAAGAAGCTCGTCGCCTTTTAAGCAATCTTGCTACTCCAGCCATACAATCATCTCAAGCAAGTTCTGCTGAATTGCAATCATTGCAATCAAAATCTATTCTCCTTATCATTGGAGGCGGTATTGCAGCTTATAAATCTCTTGAGCTGATTCGCCGTCTGCAAGAACGTGGAGCACACTTAAATATTATTATGACACAAGCTGCTCAAAAATTCATCACTCCATTAGCAGCCGAAGCTCTAAGTGGTAGTACTGTATACAGCAATTTATTTTCATGCGAAGAAGAACATGATATTGGCCATATACGACTAGCGCGTGATGCTGACTTGATTATTTTAGCACCTGCTACGGCTAATCGTATTGCAAAAATAGCTACCGGTATAGGAGACGATCTAGCTAATTGTGTACTTTTAGCAGCATACTGTCCACTCTTGATTGCGCCAGCCATGAATCCAGCCATGTGGACACACCCAGCAACGGTTCGTAATGTAACTCAACTACGTACAGATGGAGTTCATATAGTAGGACCAGAAATCGGAAAAATGGCTGAACGCAATGAAACAGGCTGTGGGCGTATGAGTGAACCTTTGACCATTATAGCCGCAGTAGAAGCTCTTTTGGGTATACAAGAAAAACCACTTTCTGGCCGTCATTTCATTGTTACTTCTGGACCAACTTATGAACCGATTGATCCTGTACGTTATCTTGCTAATCGCTCTTCAGGCAAACAAGGCCACGCTATTGCAAAAGCTCTTGCAGATTTGGGAGCCAAAGTAACGCTGATCAGTGGACCAGTTAATCTTGCTGATCCGCAAAAGGTAAAAACCATTCATGTCGAAACAGCATGTCAAATGTTACAAGCAGTTCAAGCAGCATTACCTGCTGATGGAGCTATTTTTGTTGCTGCTGTTTGTGATTGGCGTAGTCAGATACAATCTTTTCATAAGATCAAAAAGAGTGCTAATAAAACGCCACCATCTTTGCAAATGATTGAAAATCCCGACATTTTAGCAACAATTGGACATGCTCCAAATCGTCCCTCACTTGTGATTGGTTTTGCTGCTGAAACGTTTGACATACTCGCCAATGCGCAAAAAAAATGTGTTGAAAAAGGAGCCAATTTTATTCTTGCAAATGATATTTCTCCTCGCATTGATGGTACAAGCGTCATGAATGCTGATACAAATCAAGTTTATCTCGTAAGTAAAGAAAATGTCGAACCATGGCCACATATGAGTAAACAACAGGTGGCTCAAAAATTATCAAGTATGATTGTATCATTTTTCTGTTCTTCTCCTCCTCCCTATTAATAAAAGAGTAAAAGAATCCTTATCTTAAGGAAAAATTTGAGAGATAATTTGATATCGCTAAAAAATATACCATAAAATAAAAAATGGATTTATTCTACTAAATGCACGAAAGTATCTATACTAACAAAATAATCAATCCAACCATAACAGCTACATGCAGAAAATTAAAAGGTACTTTTTTTAGGATCGATATGTTTATAGCTCAGAAGAATTGACGATATAATCACCCTGCATATCAGGAAATATCTGTAATCCATCCTTTAAGTTAAAATAGAAATTTTTCCTGCTGAGTAATTTTTGCTACCAAATCTTTTTAGCAAACATGAATATAAAATAAGCAACATATATCTCTGTATACATTCTGTATAAGAATATTTAAAACTGCTCTCAAAGTAAAATTTTTCTAGATTCTTATCCACTCTAAAAACTGAAATTCCTATTTACTTCAATCTAATTTTAGGCTGATTAATTTTAGTACTTTTTCCTATTGATCACTCAGCTTATCCATTTAATTAACTTCATAAGAAAACTCATTTTTTGATTTTTAATGACCCATAAAAACAAAAAATCTATCTCACTTGCAAATACGATACCAATTATCTATTTCAATTAAAATAGCTGATTCCAGATGTTATAATCCAAAAAATAAATATATATAATATATTCCCTTATCCATATTTTTTTCTGTTCTTGTGTTATTTATGATTTTTATTGCTGCTTATCGTGCCCTACAGCACTTGTTCACCCCACGATATCGAACTATGATAGTAAAAATATTAGGATTTACTTTCATTATTCTTGTTATTATATGGCTATGTCTACACCAACTTTTTATATCTTATTTTGGGTCTTGGGTTGCTCATTTTTTCCCGAAATTATCTGATTGGGTGGGATGGTTAGAGCTAAGCATACTGGTCATTTTTAATCTTGTCTTAGCTTTATTTATGGCTTTTCTGATCGCACCAATCACTGCTATGATTGGTAGCTTTTTTATTGATTCTGCAGCTGAAATTATTGAAGAAGAAGCTTATCCAGACGAACATATTGGACATGCTATGTCATTTAAACGTTCTCTGATTTTCTCTTTGAAATTTGTTATTTTAAGCCTTTTGGGTAATGGAATCGCTTTTATTTTGTTTTTCGTGCCAGGTATCAATTTGATTGCTTTTTACGCTATTAATGGCTACTTGCTCGGGCGTGAATATTTTGTGTTTGCTGCCTATCGTTTTCGATCTGAACAAGAAGCTCATGTATTTTTACATACTCATCACGCAACAGTTTTTGGTGCAGGCTTGTTGATAGCATTTTTTGTTTCTATTCCTATTCTGAATTTAACAACACCGCTTTTCGCGGCTGCCCTTATGACACATTTACACAAAATGCTTTCTCAAAAAGCCACTACACACATCACATTTCAATAATAGTAATTATTCTTTCTTAAAAGTAACAAAAGTGCATGGATAGAAAAAACACAAAACAGCTTCGATCCTAAAAAAGACCGCTTTTTCCCTCTTTTCATCAGAGAAATCTTTGAAAAAATATTGCTCTCGTATTAGTGTTTCGCTAACATGATGTTATCATATCCACTGTTTTTATGAACTATTATAGCCTTATTTATGTTGACGGTTATAAAGCTTTTTTGCTTTAGGTTCATGCTGCTGGTGTTGCTGACGTTAATGGCTTAATAAATGTTAGCTTTCCATTCGCAGTAAATACAACATTTGTTAACCAGCGCAGATAGTGAAATTTGATATCAAAGTAAAAAAAAGATAATGTAAGTTATTAAAATTACTGATAAATTTTTTGTGATGAGTATTCTTATTCAAACTACCGCTATAATATTAGAAGGACAAAAAGATTCAAGAATAATGAAGTTAGAACTGTACGTACATTAGTAAAAGTATTAAGTGGAATCCTTTATTAACCGGTAAAGTTAAGCAAACCACTCAATCCTATATTCCCTCAAATCGCAGAAGAAATGTATAACATTTAAAGAGAGGTTACAAAGATGAACTGGATTACAAATTATGTTCGTCCTAAAATTAACTCCATATTAGGACGCCGTGAAATTCCAGAAAATCTATGGATCAAAGATCCTACCAGTGGTGAAATGGTGTTTCATAAAGATTTGGAAGTTAACCAATATGTGATCCCTAATTCTGGTTATCACATGCGCATCAGTGCTAAAAATCGGCTCACACATTTTTTTGATGATGGGATTTTTACACCTCTTGAAAATCCAAAAGTTGTAACAGATCCTTTAAAATTTCGTGATGAAAAACGCTATATTGACAGATTAAAGGATTATCGTTCAAAACTTGGAGTCGATGATAATATTTTAAGTGCACGAGGTACTATAGAAGGCTTACCAATTGTTGCAACAGTTCAAGATTTCGCCTTTATGGGTGGATCACTTGGCATGGCTTCAGGAGAAGCTATCATAAAAGCTTTTCATACTGCTATTGCTGATAAATGCCCTTTGGTTCTTTTTGCTGCTTCTGGTGGAGCGCGTATGCAAGAAGGAACATTATCGCTGATGCAGATGCCCCGTACAACAGTAGCAGTTGAAATGATGAAAGAAGCAAAACTTCCCTATATCGTTGTTCTTACTAACCCAACTACCGGTGGTGTTACTGCCTCTTATGCCATGCTTGGCGATGTACACATTGCAGAACCTGGTGCTATGATCGGTTTTGCAGGACCACGTGTAATTCAACAAACCATACGCGAGACACTACCAGATGGTTTTCAAAGTAGTGAATATTTGCTTAAACATGGTATGATCGATATGGTTGTATCGCGTTTAGAAATGAAGACCACCATTGCACAACTTTTACGCTTGATGATGAAATATCCTGCCACTTTTAATCCTTCCAATCCCTCCCCAACATATTCTCAGACATCAATTTCCAAAACAAAAGCTGCTTAAATTATGGAAAATAACCAAGTTCAAGGGATGATAGATGATTTACTGAAAGTCTATCCAAAAAAATTTGATCTTTCTTTAGAGCGCATTTCTCGTCTTTTAGAGCATCTTGATAATCCACATTTAAAGCTTGCACCTATTATTCACATTGCTGGAACAAATGGAAAAGGATCTGCTTCAGCTATTTGTCGTGCTCTCTTGGAAAGTGCAGGTCACCGCGTTCATGTATATAGCTCACCTCATTTGGTCAACTGGAATGAGCGCTGTCGGTTGGGTCAAACAGGAAATGGCCAACTTGTTACAGAAAGCCAACTAGCCGAAACAATTCATCAAATTATAAAAGTAAATCGTCAAGAACCAATTACTGTTTTTGAAATTTTTACAGCTGCTGCTTTTATGCTGTTCAGTATACATCCAGCGGATGCAGTAATTTTAGAAGTTGGATTAGGAGGATGTTTTGATGCTACAAATGTAATTAATAAGCCAGCTGTATCACTTATTATGCCTATTGACTATGATCATGAGACTTTTCTTGGAAATACAATTGCACAAATCGCTTCTCAAAAAGGAGGAATTATCAAACCTGAAGTTCCAGTAGTCATCAGTAAGCAAGATCATGATAAAACCCTTTCCATTTTAACTACCCTTGCTGATGAAAAAAAAGCACCTTACTTCCTTTTTGATCAAGATTATCAAAGCTATACAGAATATGGGCGTATGGTATTTCAAAACAGCCAAGGTTTAATGGATCTTCCACTGCCTAACCTTATTGGCGCTCATCAAATTGCCAACGCTGGAGCTGCCATTGAAGCAGTTTATCAAGCAGGTTTTATGCCTTCAGAACAAGCAATAAGTCATGCTCTGCAAAATATTTACTGGCCAGCGCGAATGCAGCACCTTACCTATGGACATTTGGTTAATCAATTATCTCCTGGTATTGATCTATGGTTAGATGGTGGGCACAACCCTGCTGCTGGAAAAGTTGTTGCAGCAGAACTTACCAGATGGAAAAAAAAATCAAATCGTTCTATTATTATGATTACCGGTATGCTTAATACTAAAGACGCTGCTGGTTATTTTCGCCCTTTAAAAAACCTTGTAGATAAAGTATATACTGTTCCATTGACTGATAAAAATGTAAGTATTTGCCCAACAATTTTAGCTGAATCGGCACGAAAAGTAGGTCTTTTTGCTACCCCAAAAATTAATCTGCAAGATGCCTTACATAAAATTAATTTAGAGCATAGAGAAGCAATTGTTCTTATTAGCGGTTCTCTTTATCTTGTAGGCGATATTTTACGTGACAATAAAACACCACCATGCTAAAAATCAGCTATTCATAAAGCTTTAAAAGGTAGACCTTTTGACCATGCAACTTGATTGCGCACTTTATCAACATCCTAAACTTATTACTGTTTTCGGCGGCTCCGGCTTTGTGGGACGGCATATTGTTGAAACTCTAACCAAGCGAGGTTATCGTGTTCGTATCGCTGTTCGTCGCCCACAAAAAGCTTATTACATGCAGCAAATAGGAGAAGTTGGACAAACCCAAATACTCAAAACTGATGTTAAGCATCGTGCCTCTGTTGCACGTGCACTACTTGGAGCAGATGGCGCAGTATTCCTTCCTGGTAGCTTAATGCAAGCAAATGAACCAAATTTTCAAAATATACAAATTGATGGCACACAAAATGTCTCTGAATTAACCACTGAAGCTGGCATTCCACTTATCTATATGTCAGAACTTATTGCCAATCAAGATACTTCGTTTTTTTATGCGCGTACCAAATTTATGAGTGAACAAATTGTTCATGATAAACATCCTAAAGCAATTATTATGCGTCCGTCAGTTATCTTTGGGCCAGAAGATTGTTTCTTTAACACCTTAGCAAACTTATCACGTTTTTTACCGATCATACCGCTTTTTGGAGGGGGGCAAAATAAATTGCAGCCTGTATATATTGGTGACATTGCTGAATTTGTTATACGTGCTTTAGAAAAACACATCCCCTTTGGAAAAAGCTATGATCTCGGCGGTCCCCAAATTATCACATTCCAAGATGCTCTTGAAAATATATTAAAAATAATTTACCGCAAAAAAATAATTCTATCCATGCCCCTTTTTGCTGGGCTTGTAATTGGAGGTCTTTTAGGAACTATTGGTAAATTACCTCTCCTACCGACATTTGTAACAGCCGATCAGATACGCTTCCTGCAGGTAGATAATATTGTCTCTCAAAAAGCTATAGAAAATGGATGCACTTTAGAAGGAGTAGGTATTATCCCCAGAGCAATGACGGCTATTTTGCCAAATTATCTATGGCGATTCCGTCCACAAGGTCAATTTTCTAAAAATTTACCAGCCTAGTGTACATTTTTTATGATAGAATTAAATTTTTATTTCTAAAGAAAATAATTGGTAAAACTTGTATGTTTCACTCTTTTTTAAAAACACATAATCTAGAGCAATTTTTTTTACTGTTACGCTTACCTTAAAACTCAAAAATCAACAAACACCCACAAACCTTGCTCACATATTAAAGCTTTTCATGAGTTCCTTTATACTTTGTCAATAACCTTTTTGATGCTGCAGACCATAAAAATAGAAGAAATAAAGGCTTAATTCCTAAAGATCTTTCAGATGAGATCCTTAAGATTATTATTATGGTGAACATAAAAACTTGAAATCTTCTTGTTTCTCTGTTGTTTTCTTTTAAAGCGATCGTTATTTTTTTTTATATTTTAGGTTTATCGTTGTTTTTTTGACTGTTACGCTGATTGAATCGTATATTGTAATAAATGCATCTATATTGTTTATGGGTTTTGAAGTTTCTCAATAGGCAAGAAAAATAAGTATAATAACTTTTCGTTCTGCTGTTTCTTTTAATGCAAAACTATTTTTTCTTATGCCCATAATTACTTTAATTATTGATTCTATAAAGACATTGCAGCATTCTTATAATTATTCTTCTGCATCAAACTGAACATTGTTAAGGTTTACTTTGCTGTATACATATTTGTCAAAGACCATTCCTGAAATTATTGGTGATTTGATTTTTGGTTCAAGCAGTCGTGATGACTTAACTCTTGGAGCAATGGCTGATACTGCTATAGGTACAGCTACAGAAGCTACAGTCGCAGAGAAATGATAAATGACAAATAATAGGTGACATAGGTAACGCTATGAGAAGAGTAGGAAACGGAATAAGTAGTGTATAGGGAATTGAGAAAAATGGTAAGTGCAGACAGCAGTAACTTTGATAGCTGTATGAGAAGAATTAGCAACGGCATAAATGCTTATCAAATGATGGAAAATCTACTCAAAGAATATGACTTCAATACTATTCTGAAAATCCACGTATAATAGGTGGTATTCCTTCAATGAGAGCTAATAAATTGAACACAAAATTTATTGCCCGAAATTTATTGCCCGAAAAATCGGAAAGACTACTCAATATTGACTTTAAAACTACAAAAATTTTAGCCATTTTTTCTGTACCTGACATATTTTTGTACCTAGCATAGAAGTAAACTTTTATACTTTGTTGATAACATTATCACTTAACACGTAAATGCATGTCTGTTGCGCAATTTTATGGAAATTTGAAAAAAAATTTCACATAAAGAAGCCTTTCTATTTGCTTGCATTTTTTTTTAATTTCTCCTACCGTTTAAAAAAAATAATTATAAAGGAATAAAAAATGACAACTCAAGATTATGTTGTCAAAGATATCGCACTTGCTACCTATGGTCGAAAAGAACTTGATATTGCTGAGACAGAAATGCCTGGTTTGATGGCTTGCCGTAAGGAATTTTCCTCTAGTAAACCTTTGCGCGGAGCGCGTATTTCTGGTTCATTGCACATGACGATTCAGACAGCTGTTTTGATTGAAACACTAAAAGCGATCGGTGCTGATGTTCGGTGGAGTTCTAGCAATATTTTTTCCACACAAGATCACGCAGCAGCAGCTATCGCAGCCACTGGTACTGCTGTCTTTGCAGTCAAAGGTGAAACACTTGAAGAATATTGGGCTTACATAGATGCAATTTTCCAATGGCCTGATGGAAACCCATCTAATCTTATATTGGATGATGGAGCCGATGCTACAAACTATATTTTAACAGGATGCCGTGCAGAAACAAATAAAGATATTTTATCTTATCCTACAACAAAAGAAGAAAAAATCTTTTTCAGACAAATCCAAAAGCGTATGGATACAACACCAGGATTTTTTACACGTCAATGTACAGCAATCAAAGGTATAAGCGAAGAGACTACAACAGGTGTACACCGCCTTTATCAATTACAAAAGGAAGGACTTCTTCCTTTTCCTGCCATTAATGTTAATGATAGTGTTACCAAATCAAAATTTGATAATAAGTATGGATGTAGAGAGTCATTAGTAGATGGTATCCGACGCGGAACTGATGTGATGATAGCTGGCAAAACAGCTATTGTCTGTGGCTATGGCGATGTAGGTAAAGGTTCAGCAGCATCTCTTTCAGGTGCTGGTGCTCGTGTCAAAGTGACAGAAATCGATCCAATTTGTGCCCTTCAAGCGGCTATGGATGGTTACGAAGTCGTTACTTTAGATGATGCAGCCTCCAGTGCTGATATCATCATAACAACAACCGGCAATAAAGATGTTGTTCGCTTAGACCATATGCGACAAGTTAGAGATATGTGTATTCTTGGAAATATTGGCCACTTTGATAATGAAATCCAAGTATCATCTCTTAGAGACCTGCCATGGACAAATATTAAACCACAAGTCGATATGATTACCTTTCCTGACAAAAAACGCATAATTTTATTATCAGAAGGGAGGTTGCTAAACCTTGGTAATGCCACAGGTCATCCTTCGTTTGTCATGTCAGCCTCATTTACCAATCAAGTTTTAGCGCAAATTGAACTTTTTACTCATGCAGAAAATTATACAAATGAAGTAACTGTTTTACCCAAGCATCTTGATGAAAAGGTTGCACGCCTTCATCTTGATCGGCTAGGAATAAAGTTAAGCATTTTATCAGAAGAACAAGCAGCCTATATTGGAGTTACACCACAAGGACCCTATAAGCCAAATCATTATCGTTACTGAAACGTTTTCTAGGGTTTTAAAGAAAAAAGGGAAATACGTCGTGCTCAGCTTTGGTGACTATGCCCCCAAAGAAAAAGCTCAAAAAATGATCCAAATCTTTTTTGATATTTTTTACCTTTTTTTCTTCTTTTCTCCAACATGTGCTATCGCTCAGCCATTGGAAGCATATTTCCCACATATCTTCACTTTATCAGATGGTCCATGGTTTATTTTAGCGCTCTGTGGAGGAATTTTTTGTGCCTTATTTCTTGCATGCATAGTAGTTATCATGCATGCAAAAAAAGCTTCATGGAAGCCTTTAAAGATAAATCAAGCAGATTTTTCTGAAAAACTTAAGCAATATGAATGGATTTTAACTGAAACAGGACAATATATTCTTGTTTGGGAAAACCCAACAGCCTCGCCATGGGCAGTTGGTAATATTCCTTCATTACAAAAAGCGGGAATTAATCAGCAAGATTTTCAGCATTTTGAGCTTTGGATTGAAAAAACTTCTCTGCGAGAGCTTGACCACGCGTTGACTCAACTGCGTTGTAAATGTCACCCTTTCGAACTTTCTATCACTACTACAAAAAATATACTGTTACAGGTTACAGGTGTTATCACAGGAACAGCCGCAATTGTACGTTTTCAAGATATCTCAGTACAACAGAGCGAAAATGCTCGTTTACAAAAAGATATTGCCAGAATCCTTGTGGAGCTAAGAATGCAGCGCAATCTTCTTGATTGTATTCAAGAATCAGTATGGATACGAGATTGTGAAGGAAAAATTTGTTTTATTAATCGTGCATTCAAAGAAATGACAGGTTTTCGAGAGGATAGTAATGAGGTAGTTGATCCTTTCAACGAAACAACACAATGCAAAACAAATGAGACAGAAACAATTTTTCAAGAGCACGTTCATACAGTAATTAATGGAGAACGGCACCATTTTCACCTTACACGTATTACGACAGCAGAAGGAATGGCAGCTTTTGCCCGTGATGATAGTGCATATGAAAACCTTTCTCGCGAAATGGAACGCATTCTTCAAAACCATTGTGAAACACTTGACCAAATTTCAACAGCTGTAGCGATTTTTGATACCAATCAAAAATTAAAATTCTGCAACCATGCTTTTAAAGTTTTATGGCCGTTAGAGAGTTCTTTCCTAGAAAGTGAACCAAGTCATACATTGCTTCTCGAACGTTTGCGTGAAGAAGGATTTATCGGTGATCATCCTGATTGGCGCATGTGGAAAGAAGAATTATTTAAAGCTTACCAACAAACAGAATCGAATCAACAAATTTGGAATCTTCCAGATGGACGCACAGTACGTGTTCTCTCTAGCTCTCATCCACAAGGAGGTGTTACTTGGTTTTATGAAAACCTCACTGAAAAAATTGATCTTGAGCGACGTTATAATACATTAATAAAAATACAAGGTGAAACACTTGATAAACTTTCCGAAGGAGTAGTTGTTTTTGGTGCTGATGGACGTCTTCGTTTATCAAATCCAGCTTTATCAAAATTGTGGTCTTTACCTTATAATTTACAGGTAGAAGGTACTCATATTACACAATTACAAACCTATTGCTCATCTTTAACGGTAGAAAAAGAATGGAGTCAGTTTACCCAATTTATTACTGGTTTTGCCGAAAAACGCGAAACATATTCAGGCCGTATAGATCTAAAAAATGGAACAATTATTGACTACACAGTGGTACCGCTGCCTAATGGACAAACAATGCTAACCTTTGTTAATGTTACTGATACTGTCCATGTTGCACGTGCCCTTCAAGAAAAAAATGAAGCGTTAGAAAGTGCTGACCGTTTACGCAATAAATTTGTCCAACATGTTTCCTATGAGTTGCGTACACCTCTTACCAATATTATTGGATTTTCTGATATTTTACGTGACCAAATTTTTGGCTCTATCAATAAACGCCAACATGAGTATCTTGGATATATTCATTCAGAATCAGGCACTCTTTTGAACCTTGTTAATGATATTCTTGACCTCGCAACCCTTGACGCAGGAATCATGGAGCTGGATATAAAACCGGTTAACATTGCTGACGCTATGATGCAAGCAGTATCACGCATAGAAGAACGTCTTAATGGACGCCATATTACACTTTTACAGCAAATTTCTCCTTTCTTAAATTTTATTTATGCTGATGCAAAACGTTTGCATCAAATCTTTGTGAACATTCTCAGTAATGCTATTAATTTCGCAACGGAAGCGAGCACAATTGAATTTTGTGCTGATGAACAAAATGATAACATTGTCTTTAGTGTTTACAATGAAGGATCTGATATTCCAAAAGACATTCTTGATCAAATTTTCAAACGTTTTTCTTCTCATTCACATCATGGTGGACGTGCAGGAGTAGGTCTTGGTCTTTCTCTTGTCAAAAGCTTTGTTGAGCTTCATGGTGGGCATGTTGAAATTCTCACTGGCACAAGACAAGGAACAACAGTTAAATGCTTTTTTCCAGTTTCCAAAAGAGATAAATTTTTTTAAGTTGATATTTTATTGTTATATAATTTTTTCTCATCCATTTCATGGGAATTTTAATGAATTTTAATTTTTTTCTTGAAAATGAAGAAGCAACTAAGCTTTTTGCACAAAATTTAGCTCCCATTTTAAGGCCGGGTGATCTTGTAACACTCCAAGGCGATATTGGAACAGGAAAATCAACCCTTGCACGTGCACTCATCCAGACACTGGCCAACGATAGTACCATGGATATTCCAAGCCCCACTTTTACTCTTTTTCAAAGCTATCAACTTCCACAATTTGAAATTATTCATGCTGATCTTTATCGCCTTTCTACGGCAGAAGAAATCAATGAACTAGGGTTTCATGAAGCACGTGAACACAGTATTTTATTAATTGAATGGCCAGAAAAAAGTGCAAATCTTTTAGAGCCCATTACCTTTGCTATTGCCTTACAATACGAAGGTAACGGACGTCGTATAACTTTTTCGTTAGCAAAACATTCTGTTAAACGTCTACAGCAGTCTTTTATAGATAGATTTCGAAAACTCTAAGAATTTTTGTACACTTCTGCCAATAAGACAAAAAATCATCTTATTTTAAACATCTACCCTACTATATACAAGATTATTCTTACCTGTAATTCTTCATGTTCAATTCTCACATCTTTACAAAACTTAGATCAAGAAGTGAGCTTCCTTTCAAAGAAACAATGAATCCCTCACTGCTTATCTCCCGTTGACTATTTCTACTACAGCAATCAGCTTTTGTTTTAGAAATTTAGTAATAAGTATATACTCAGTCTTTGATTAGAATTAGCTCTGCTAAACTGGCTACTTACTCAAATCAAAAATCTACCATACAAATACAGCTTTTTAGTTTTTTCATACATGAAAATTGTATACAGTAGAAACAACGTAAATAATCAATAAAGTGGAATATTTTTCACATATCCCAAACGAGATTACATGACTCATCAACCACGTGTCTTTTCTATTCCTCTCGGAACTGCTTTTCTACCGCATTTTGTTGATGCACTGCTCTCAGGTGCTCTCATTGATAACTTTGCACCAAATGGAGATATCCAAACTGCCCTTGCTGATACCATCATTTACGTACCAACACGCCGTGCTGCTCGTGCTTTACGTACAGCTTTTGTTGAAAAAAGTGAAACACGATCAACTTTCTTACCAACCATTCGCCCCTTAGGGGATGTAAATGAAGATAGTTTTCTTTTTTTTGAAAACTATGCAAATACTCTGAAATCCCCTATTGGAGAAAGTGAACGTCTTCTACTTTTAGCACGCCTTATTCGTCCTTGGCGTAAAAATTTACCTGTTCATCTGCATGCCATGCTTGGTATAGAAGATGTATCTATTCCTGCCCATACTGCTGATGCTATTTGGCTTGCGCAAGATTTAGCACACTTAATGGATGAAATTGAAACAGAATCAGCAGATTGGTCAAAGCTTAAAGAAATTGCACCCGATATGGTAGCTGAATGGTGGCAAATAACGCTCAATTTCCTTACCATTGTTACACAAAGCTGGCCACAAATCTTACAAGAAAGACAAAAAAGCAATCCAACTGAATGGCGCAATCAAGTACTCAAAATGCACGCAGATACTTTACACCATATACAACCCACTAAATCTATTATTGCTGCCGGTGCAACAGGTTCCATGCCTGCAATTGCACATCTTTTAAAGGTAATCTCCTGCCTGCCAAAAGGAGCTGTCGTTCTTCCAGGTCTCGATCTTCATATGGACGAAAAACAATGGAAAGCGTTAGGTACGATAAAAGAAGAAAAAACAACTTTTAATTTTTTTGATCATACAGCTAATGCTTTTAGCCATCCTCAATACCATTTTAAAAAACTTTTATCTCTTATGCAATGCCAACGCAGCCATGTTCGTGAAATTGGTCCCAAAAATGTAATAAAAGAAAAACGTGCAGCTCTTTTATCAGAAGCTCTCCGACCAGCTTCAACAACAGATCTATGGACACAAATTGTACGTGATGATTATGAAAACCTTTGTGCAGATTGGTCATTAATTGAAGCCATAAATGAGCGCGAAGAAGCTCTCGCTATTGCCGTTGCATTACGTAATGCCATTGAGGAACCTCAAAAAACTACCGCTCTTATTACAAATGATCGTAATTTAGCACGTCGTGTCGTAGCTGAATTACATCGATTTGGTATTGAGGCTAATGATTCAGGAGAAATACCACTTGCACAAACGTTGCCTGCAACTCTATTACGATTACTTTTAGAAAATATTTTTCATCCTGGTGACCCCATTGCTTTGCTTTCTCTTCTCAAACACCCACTGACAATGTTAGAACAAAATCGTCATCGCTTGCGTGAAATGGCAGAAAATTTTGAATTATTAGTTCTTCGAGGCAGCAGTAAATGTATCAATCTTTGTGAATGTAATCAATTTCTTGAAGAGTGGATCAAAACACAGTCCCATAATGCTAACTATACCCTTAATCCGCAAAAAAACGAAGAAATACGTCTACTTTGTCATCTTTTAGCCAAAGCTGTAGAACCTTTAGCATCTCTCATGAAACAGGAAAAGGAATACACCATTAATGAAGTAGCAATAGCAACTGTTGAAGTTTTTGAGAATTTTGGACGTGATGAAAATCATTTTCTTACACATCTTTATCAAGATGAAGCAGGACAAGCCTTATCAATTTTTTTGCGTGAATTAATAAGTGATCAATCAGAATTAAAATTTCGTCTTTACGAATGGCCTGCCATGTTTGCAGCCCTAATGGCAACCCGTTCTGTGACTCCTTCCCCCGGAGGACATCCACGCTTATTCATCTGGGGGACTTTGGAATCACGTTTACAAACAGTTGATACAGTGGTCATTGGTGGTCTTAATGAAAAATCATGGCCTATAACAGCTCATAATGATGCTTTTTTATCACGACCCATGAAAATGATATTAACTCTTGAGCCACCAGAAAAGCGTATTGGACTTTCAGCACATGATTTTCAATGGGCTATGGGAATGAACAAAGTAGTAATGAGCCGAGCTATAAGGGTTAATCATACTCCTTCTATTCCTTCACGATGGCTACAACGCCTAGAAACAGTTGTAGGAAAACAGATTTGGAAACAAATTCGTGAACGAGGCGAAATATTACTTCATTGGGCAAAAATGCTTGACAATACAAACACAACTACCTGTATAGAGCGTCCTTGCCCTGTACCACCCCTTGATATGCGTCCACGTCATTTTTCAATCACTGAAATAGAAACATTACGATATGATCCTTATGCAATTTATGCAAAAAAAATCTTACGTCTAAAACCACTTAAGGCACTCATCCATAATCCTTGCGCAAATGAACGTGGCATACTTTATCATGCTATTCTTGCTGCTTTTTGTAAACAAATAAATAATCCAAACGCTGCCAATGCATTAGATGTACTCCTAACTATCGGGCGTAAAGAATTTAATAAATTGAATTTACCTCCCGATATTGCAATGATTTGGTGGACTATTTTTGAAAATTTTGCTCCGTTTTTTGTTAAATGGGAACAAAGTCTTGGATCTCGAGAACGGCATGCTGAAGTCATATCTCAAAAAATACCTATCGGTACAACAGGTGTAACGCTTTCAGGACGTGCTGATCGTATTGATGTTTTGCCAGGAAAAATGGTTGAAATTCTTGATTTTAAGACCAGCACACCCCCTTCATCAAAACAAGTTCGCGATTTATTATTTCCACAATTAGCATTGGAAACTGCCTTGTTAATGCAAGGTGCCTTTACAGATTTTCAAGATCTTACTCCTACCAATTTATTTTATATCCCCCTCAATGGAAAAGGTGAAATCATCCCTCAATCAATTTTTGTAAGTAAAAAAACAATAAATCAAGAAAATGCAATTACTCTCGGTAAAAAAGCATGGGAACAACTTATCGTATTAATGAACTATTATCAAAATCCACAACAAGGCTATCTTTCACATGCTATCCCCTCAAAAAAACAATATGAAGGTGACTATGATCATCTGGCACGATTCTTAGAATGGTCAAATAGTCTTTATTAAAGTAGGTCAATCATGACACTCTTCTCTATTCCTGAAGCAGCTCTTGCTGCACAAGCAACAGCAACACACCCTAAAACAAATGTATGGGTTTCTGCAAATGCAGGATCTGGAAAGACCCATGTTTTAAGTGAACGCGTTATTCGTTTACTTTTAAATGGCACCCCTCCAGCACGCATTTTATGTCTCACTTACACAAATGCAGCTGCTGCCGTTATGCAATCTCGTATTTTTCGTACACTTTCTAACTGGAATGAACTCGATGATGCACAGCTCCAAACAATCTTATCACGGCTTGAAAACAAACCTGCCAATGTGCAAAAATTAACCTATGCACGCCAACTCTTTGCTCATGCCCTTGAAACACCCGGAGGATTAAAAATTCAAACTATTCATGCATTTTGCGAGTCTTTATTGCATCAATTTATGTTAGAAGCCAATATTTCTAAAAATTTCGAACTACTTGATGATATCAATCGAAAAAAATTATTACTAGAAGCTCGCCGCCAACTTTTAACACACAGCGATGCACAATTAGCTTTGAAACAGCTACTTAAAGTTATTAGCGAAAGCACTTTTAATCAATTGCTATATGAAGCAACCGAAAAACAACATAAACTGTCTGATTTTTTATCTTCTATGATATCTGAAAACGGAGAAAAACAGTTACGTATGCTCTTTAACTTAGCGCCTGATGAAACAGGCCAATTGCTGTTGGAAAAAATTCAACAGACCGCTTTACTGCCTCCTCATATCTTCAAACATCTACAAACCTACGGCAACAAAAATGCCCAAGATATGATTGCAAAAGTTTCTCAATTAACAGTCACTTCTGATGAACAAGATATTATTAACATTATTTCACAGATTTATTTTACAACGAGAGAGCATACACCCCGCAAGCTTTCACGTTTATCTTCTAAAAAATCAGATAAAATTTGGCCCTTTATTCAAAAAGAGCTTGAAGATAAACAAAATCAGCTTTCTATTCTTTTAGATAAATATCAGTGCACAAGAATTGTCAAACTCAATATGGTTGCCTTTCGGATTTGTGCTATTTATCTAAAAATCTATGAAGATTTAAAAAAGGTCAATGGTTTTTTAGATTTTAATGACCTCATTGAGCGCACTCTCCATTTGTTGCAGCGTCAAGGTGCAAGTCAATGGGTACAATATAAACTTGACCGTGGTCTTGATCACATTTTGCTTGATGAAGCACAAGATACCAATCCTGAACAATGGCAAATTATTCAACTTTTAGCACAAGAATTTTTCACAGGTCATAGTCAACGCACAGATACACGCACTCTTTTTGCAGTTGGAGATGAAAAGCAATCAATTTATTCTTTTCAAGGTGCTGTACCAGAAAATTTTTCCGCAAATGGGCAAATTATTCAAAAAAAAGCAAAACAAGCAAAACAAAAATTTGAAAAAGTACAGCTGAACTATTCTTTTCGCTCTACAGCTGATGTTCTTAAAAGCGTTGATCTTGTCTTTGCAGCACCAGAAAATTACAAAGGACTTTCAGCAGAAAATACTAAAACAGTGCATGAAGCTATTCGTATTAATAGTCCAGGTGATGTTATTTTATGGGATACTATTTCCAGAGAAACGAATGAATTTCCTGATGATTGGCATTTAACTGTTGATCATTTAGACACTCCTGAAATACGTTTAGCAGAACAAATTGCTGAAACAATTGCTAAATGGTTACATCAAGGAGAAATGCTTGCAGCAAAAGGGCGTTTATTGCGTGCCAGTGATATTATCATTTTGGTTCGTAAACGGCATGATCAATTTATTTCTGCACTTTCCCGTAAACTTAAACTACGCAATATTCCTGTCGCTGGTACTGATCGTTTACAATTAACTAATCACATTAGCGTACGTGATTTAATGGCACTTGCGCATTTTGTTCTACAGCCAAAAGATGATCTTTCTCTTGCTTGTATTTTAAAAAGTCCACTTTTTGCACTTACCGAAAATGAACTTTACCAGCTTGCAGCTCAACGAACAGGATCACTTTGGCAAAGCCTTTGTATACAGGCGCTATCTCATACATCTTTTAAAGACGCCTTCGAAAAGCTGAATAAATATCGCTCTTTAGTAGATAAAATACCAGTTTTTGAATTTTACAGCCATATTCTCAACAACGATAAAGGACGGCAAAAAATTCTAGCTCGCTTAGGATCTGAAGCAAACGACGTGCTTGACGCTTTCATGAATTATACACTTACTATCCAAAAAACTGGCTTACCAGGATTACAAGCTTTTTTGGAAATATTAAGCACCAGTCAACCAGAAATTAAACGTGAATTTGACCAAAATCATGAAGAAGTTCGTATAATGACTGTTCATGCAGCTAAAGGACTGGAAGCTGCTGTTGTTTTTTTGGTTGATCCTGGTAGTGCAATTTGGGACTCGCAAAAGCATGCACCTCATTTACTTAAAGTCCCGTACAATACACAATTAAGTGATCAACAAGCTTTTATCTGGTGCCCCAGCAAAGAATTCAACACAAAACTTTCTGAAAAAGCACTATTAAATTTAAAAGAACGTGCAGAAGAGGAATATAAACGTCTTCTTTATGTAGGCATGACGCGCGCTGAAGATCGATTATTTATTTGTGGGTATAGCGGTAAACAAACCTCCCCTCATACATGGCTATCGTTGGTTAAGAAAGCACTAAAACCATACGCAGTTCCTATAAAAGGTCCTGCAAAAGATATTGCGGCTTGGCGCTATTGCATTACACCTTCTTCTTTTTCTTCAATAAACCAAGAAGTATCCTGCACAAATAGCCAAATATTCCCATCTTTACCCAATTTTTTCTACCATAAAGTACCAGCAGAACCGGTCTTACCAAAACCGCTAAAGCCTTCTGTTGCCAGTCTTTCCATTGAGCCTGATACTACATTTTTCTCTAATCTAAAACAGATTAAAATTTCACCCGTTTTAGGAAAAACAAATACCAACAGAGCCCTTGCCATTGAATATGGTCATCTAGTTCACCAGTTATTGCAATATCTATCAAATTACCCTCCTAAAAAACGTCAAAATTACGCCCGACATTATCTAAATACTAAAGCCTCTCACTGGCATGAAAATCAAAGAGAAGATGCAATTAATCATGTTTGGCAAATTTTAGACAATTCATATCTCAAACCGCTTTTCTCTGATCTTTCACGTGCTGAAGTTTCTTTGATGGGTATTGTAAAAATTCATGGAAAAGAACAGGTAGTTTCTGGTCAAATTGACCGCCTATACATTGCAAAAAACAGTATCATATTTGCTGATTTTAAAACTGGAATCATGCCTGAAGACGAAACCGCTATAGCACAACATTATTTGCTGCAAATGGCTCTTTATCGAAAATTACTTCAATCTATTCATCCTGATAAAGATGTACAAGCTCTTCTCATTTATAGTAAAGGAGCAAAAATTTTTAAACTTACCCCTGAAAAACTCGATACACTTATTGATAAAATTGCCTTATAAGCTAAGAAAATCTCTCTTCAAAAGCTTCTTTTAATTTATTTTTGTAATAACTTGATATGAATTACCATCATACTAATGTATAAAAATAAATATAAAGGATAAATCAATGACATGCATAAAAGTTAATAACAGTAATTTTGCAAATGAAGTTCTCTCGTCTTCCACCCCCGTTGTGGTTGATTTTTGGGCAGAATGGTGTGGTCCTTGTAAAATGATTGCACCCATCCTTGATGAAATTGCAACAGAGATGAAAAATTTGATTAAAATTGCTAAAATCAATATTGATGAAAATCCAGAATTGGCTACCCAATATGGAATACGTTCAATTCCCACTTTATTGATGTTTAAAAACGGAAACGTTTCATCCAATATAGTTGGTGCAACTTCTAAAAAACATCTTTCTGAATGGATTAAAAACAATCTTAATTAGAAAACTTTTTGTATCAATAAAGAAGGGGAACTCAAATACCCCTTTTTTGCTTTAATTTTTGAAAAATAGCTTCCTTTACTACAGTAACTATTTATCCAACACAAATCTGATAGTCTTTAAAGGTTACAAATTTTATTTTTGAAGACCGCTCTATTTCATAATTTAACGAGAAATGATCTTCTGCCAAAAAAACCGGATCACCATCTAAATCATAAGCAATAGAAGATCGATGATTTGTTACAAATTTTCGTAACTCATCTTTATCTTCTGCAGAAATCCAACGGCATACACTAAAGCGTGCTGATTCAAAACTTACTGGTAAGGAATATTCTACCTTAAGTCGCTCCATTAAAACATCAATTTGTAAAGCACCAATCACCCCAATAAGAGAAGATGATCCATCATCAGGAATAAATAATTGCACAACACCCTCTTCCGCCATTTGTTGCAGAGCTTCTTTAAGCTTTTTTGCTTTCATCGGATCACTCAAACAAACACGACGAAAAATTTCCGGTGCAAAATTGGGCACTCCCTTAAAAAAAATATCTTCACCTTCAGTCAGTGTATCACCAATACGCAAAGTTCCATGATTGGGAATACCAACTATATCACCAGCATAAGCTTGATTAACAAGTTGGCGTGAACGTGCAAAGAAAAACTGTGGTGCTGACAATGTCATTGTCTTTCCAGTTCGCACTAGCTTTGTTTTCATACCACGCTCAAGCGTCCCTGAACATATCCGCAAAAATGCAATGCGATCACGATGATTAGGATCCATATTAGCTTGAATTTTAAAAATAAATCCTGTCATTTTGGATTCAGTTGCTATGATATTTCGTTGATCTGCAATTTGATCACGAGGACTTGTATCAAAATCGACTAACGCATTGATTAAATCACGAACACCAAAATTTCGTAAAGCTGAACCAAAATAAACTGGTGTCATATGTCCTTCATAAAAAGCCTGCAAATCAAAATTCTTGTAAGCACTACGGGCAAGTTCAACTCCTTCTAAAAAGAGTGCACGCTGATTTTCAGGAAGTGAATGTGTAACCTCATCAAGTTTTGAAACTGTATATGGAGCGGCTTCATCATCTTTTTTACGAAAAGAATTTTGATGAAGATTAAAGGTACCAATAAAATCTTTCCCCATACCAATGGGCCAAGTAATTGGTGAAGTATCAAGTGCAAGTTTTTCTTCAATTTCATCTAAAATTTCTAAAGGATCACGTACCTCACGATCCATTTTATTAACAAAAGTAACAATAGGGATATCACGCATACGACACACTTCAAATAATTTCAGTGTTCTAGGCTCAATCCCACGTGCACCATCCAAAACCATAATGGCGCTATCAACTGCTGTGAGAGTACGATAAGTATCATCTGCAAAATCTTCATGACCTGGAGTATCTAACAAGTTAAAGATATGATCTTTATATTCAAATGTCATAACTGACGTCACAACTGAAATACCGCGATCACGCTCAATATTCATCCAATCGGAACGAGTTTTAATATTATTCTTTTTTGCTTTTACCTCACCAGCAAGTTGAATAGCTCCACCAAATAACAACAGTTTTTCTGTCAGTGTTGTTTTTCCTGCATCAGGATGGGCAATAATTGCAAATGTGCGGCGTCGCTTTACCTCTTGCACTCTCTTTTCCATCATTCCTCCACAGACCTTGCAAGTGCTTCAGCGATCAGTGCACGCATTTCCTCAATCCCATAAAGCGCGATGAATGATCCTAACCGTGGCCCTCGTTCTTGCCCTAAGAGTACTTCATACAACATTTGAAAAAAAACATTTGAAACACCTGGGCCCCCTTCAGGACTCTTTTTGCTATGATCTTGATAACGTTCTACTAAACGTGCAACATCAAGAAGTGTATTTTGAATAGTGTTTCCATCGACATTCTCAGGTAAATTGGCTAATTTTGTATCTATATTAACCAATGTTAAGCGCTCACTCTCATCAGGGATCCGAAATTTTTTATTTGGTTTGACAAAAGTATCAAAATATTTAATGGCAAATTGTACCAACTGATCAAGTGCTGGACAGGTTTGCGCATTTACTCCTTTAGAATAGCGAGAAATAAAACCCCAAAGAACCTCTTTATTTTCTGCATTTGAGGCACTTACTAAATTTAATAGCATAGCAAAGGGTACAGGCAAATCAACTTGTGGAGGGCAACCATTATGGATATGCCATACGGGATTATTAAGCCGCTCTTGCCAATTCTGACGACCATAAGCTGAAAGATATGTATAATATTCATCAACAGTTTTTGGAATAACATCAAAATAAAGCCGTTTTGCTGTTTTGGGCTTTAAAAACATGTAAAGCCCTAAACTTTCTGTTGGAGCATAAGTTAACCACTCATCAATTGTTAAGCCATTTCCCTTGGATTTAGAAATTTTTTGCCCCTGATCATCCAAAAACAGCTCATAATTAAATCCTTCTGGTGGATTTCCACCAAGTACTTTGCAAATTTTAGAAGAGAGATTTGTGGAATCTATAAGATCTTTTCCTGCCATCTCATAATCAACCTCCAGCGCCTTCCAACGCATTGCCCAATCCACTTTCCACTGGCACTTGACTTTTCCCCCCGTAACCTCTGTTTCAATAGTTTCTCCTGTTTCAGGTTCAATGTACGTAATAGTGCCTTTTGCAGCATTATGGGCAACTATTGGTACCTGTAATACTTTTCCAGAAAAAGGAGAAATAGGTAAAAAGAGTGAATAAGTAGCTCGCCGTTCTTCACCTAATGTCGGTAAGATAATTTCCATTACCTTGTCATAACAGGCAAGTATTTTTAAAAGTGTTTCATCAAAATGACCAGATTTATAATAATCAGTTGCACTTGCAAATTCATAATCAAAACCAAAACGATCAAGAAAAATACACAAGCGTGCATTATTCGCTGCTCCAAAAGAAGGATAAACATCTTCAAAAGGATCTGGTATAAAGCTAAGCGGTTGACCAAGATAATTTTCCATTTTTTTACGGTCAGGCACATTGTCAGGAATCTTGCGTAAACCATCCATATCATCAGAAAAACAAAGAAGTTTTGTTTTAACTTTATTCTCAGTTAAAACATGAAATGCATGACGAACCATAGTCGTACGAGCCACTTCACCAAAAGTACCAATATGTGGCAAACCAGAAGGTCCATAACCTGTTTCAAACAAAATGCTTTCTGGATAACCGGTTTTTTCATACCGTTTGATAATCTTGCGTGCTTCTTCAAATGGCCAAGTTTTTGATTGAGTAGCCGCATCTCTTATTTCAGACATAAGGCTAAGGTCATCACACTGATACTGATCACGCATAATTATTTCTATCCTAAAATTAAATTTTTTAATGACACGATGTATGATTATTGAACTTATTCGTCAATAATAGCAGGCTAAAAGCTACTGAAAATATTATTATGACCAATATCTGCTCGATTCTTTTCGTTATAATCTCTCTTATTTTTATATCAATGAAATAAAAATATCATGAACTGTGATTTACTCATTCTGATTATTGTTATTTTAATGGCTGCTATTCTAGGATTTTCCTATTACACACCTATTATCAAGAAAAAAATCTTCTCACATCGAACTAAAAATCAGAAAAATATAATTGTTTATCAACACCAGTAAGCCTAGAAAAAACACAAACTTAAACGTTTTATATGATCGTTCATTTATAATTCTGATAAACGTGCTGCTAACGTACGCAAGCGTAATGCATTTAATTTAATGAATCCAGCAGCATCCTTTTGATCATAAGCGCCTTTATCATCTTCAAAAGTTACCAATTTACTAGAATAAAGTGATTTTTTACTTTGTCGCCCTTCAACAATTACATTCCCTTTATAAAGCTTTAGTGTAACTTCACCTTCAACATTTTCTTGAGATAGATCAATAGCAGCTTGCAACATTTTGCGCTCAGGTGAAAACCAAAAGCCATAATAAATAAGCTCTGCATAACGTGGCATTAATTCATCTTTTAAGTGAGCAGCTCCACGATCTAATGTTAAAGACTCTATTGCTCGATGAGCAGTTAAGAGAATGGTTCCTCCTGGTGTTTCGTAAATACCACGCGATTTCATACCGACAAAACGATTTTCTACCAAATCTAACCGACCAATACCATTATCACATCCATAGCTATTCAATTGAGCGAGTAAAGTAGCAGGAGATAATATTTCTCCATTAATAGAAATGGCATCACCTTTTTTAAAGCCAATAGTGATTATGGTTGCTTGATCTGGAGCAGCTTCTGGTGAAAGAGTCCGCATATGTACATATTCAGGAGCAGGGATAGCAGGATCTTCCAAAATTTTCCCTTCTGATGATGAATGTAACAAATTTGCATCAACCGAAAAAGGTGCTTCACCTTGCTTATCCTTCCCTACTGGAATTTGATGTACATGTGCAAAATTAATCAAATCTGTCCGACTTTTAAAAGACCAATCACGCCATGGAGCAATAATTTTTATATCAGGATTAAGAGCATAAGCAGAAAGCTCAAAACGTACTTGATCATTACCTTTCCCTGTTGCTCCATGGGCAATTGCATCTGCATTGGTTTCTTTAGCAATTTCAATCAAACGCTTTGAAATAAGTGGACGAGCAATTGACGTGCCTAAAAGGTAAGTTCCTTCATAAACTGTATTGGCACGAAACATTGGGAATACAAAATCACGCACAAATTCTTCGCGCAAATCTTCAATATAAATTTCTTTAACACCTAGCATTTCAGCTTTACGACGTGCAGATGTCAATTCTTCTCCCTGACCTAAATCAGCAGTAAAAGTTACAACTTCAGCATCTAGCTCACTTTGTAACCATTTAAGAATAATTGACGTATCCAACCCTCCTGAATAAGCCAAAACAACTTTTTTAACATTTTTCCATTTTTTCATCTTAAAGTTCTATATTATTTACTTTCTTTTCTTTCTACTCAGAAACAAAAACTATGCAAGCAATGAAAATAAATTCTTTTTAAATATTGTTAGAAAGATGTAAAAAAATGTAAAGAAAAAATATTCATATGAGAGGTGTTAGATTGTAAACATCTCTTTTAAAAAATAAGGAGATTTACATGTCATTTTTCCCTGAATGGTCTGTTATTATGCAATTTTCCTTAGCATCATTGGTGCTAACACTCATTCCAGGGCCTGATCTTATGCTATCAGTGGGACGTGCTATTGCACAAAGCAAAAAAGCTGGGATTATATGCACTTTAGGAAGTGCAACGGGCTTTACCATTCAGGTTATTGCTGTAGCTCTTGGCTTATCTGCACTTATTGTTACTTCACCGCGTGCTTTTTTTCTGCTTAAAATTGTTAGTGCTTTTTATCTTTTATGGCTTGCTTTTCAAACATTACGTAAAAATTCTATGTCTTCTCTTCAAGAGGTATCCTTAGAATATCAAAGCCTCAAACGTAATTATTTTACTGCTATTGGGATTAATCTCTTAAATCCCAAGGTCATTCTTTTTAACATGACTTTCTTGCCACAATTTATTAATGTAAATGACTCTATGGTCACACAAAAATTGCTCATTTTAGGTCTTTTGTATATCCCTATTTCTTTGCCCATTAATATTTCTATAGTTTTTATGGCAAATCAATTCTCTAAAGGGCTTAAGCAAAACCCTTCTTATATCCGCTTTCTTGATTGGCTTATCGCAGGCATTTTTACCAGCTTTGCTCTACGTATTCTTATAGATGAAAATTAATTACTCGTTATTAATTGCATTTTCAAATTGCAAACGTTCAGATTTCCGTAAACGCTCTGAGAGAGATTTAAGCTGTCCGCATGCAGCTAAAATATCACGTCCACGAGGTATCCGAATAGGTGAAGCATAACCTGCTTGATTAACTATATCGGCAAAGCGCTCAATCTGCTCCCAATCAGAACACTGATAATTAGTTCCTGGCCATGGATTAAAAGGAATTAAATTTATCTTAGCAGGAATACCTTTAAGTAATTGAATTAACCTTTTAGCATCATCCATGCTATCATTTATGTCTCTTAGCATAACATATTCGAATGTAATTCTTTTAGCATTCGAAAGACCAGGATACTTACGACAAGCATCCATTAACATAGCAATCGGGTATTTTTTATTGATTGGAACAAGAATATCTCGTAGCGTATCGTGTACTGCATGGAGTGAAATTGCCAACATAACTCCAATTTCTTCTCCTGTTCTTATAATTTTTGGAACCACTCCACTGGTTGAAAGGGTAATTCGACGTTTTGACAAAGAAAGTCCATCTCCATCAGAGGCAATTAACAAAGCTTTTTTGACTTCTTCAAAATTATATAACGGTTCCCCCATCCCCATCATAACGATATTGGTAATTTTTCGTCCTTCAACTGGGACAATTGCACCATCAGGAATATTTTTATTTGGAAAATCACCCAAACGATCACGTGCAATCAGTAATTGTGCTAAAATTTCTTCTGCTGTCAAATTGCGAACAAGCACCTGCGTTCCCGTATGGCAAAAAGAACAAGTTAACGTACATCCCACCTGAGATGAAAGACATAAGGTACCACGCCCTTCTTCAGGGATATAAACCGTTTCAATTTCAACAGGTTTTCCAGCCCCACGTGCTGGAAAGCGCAAGAGCCATTTACGTGTACCATCTTTTGATATTTGTTCCTTAACAATTTCTGGACGCGCAATAGAAAAATGACTTTTAAGTATTTCTTGCATTGGCTTAGAAATATTTAGCATCTCATCAAAATTTGAAACACCTCGTATATAAAGCCAATGCCAAAGTTGACGTACACGCATACGTACTTGATTTTCTGGAACACCAACGGCCTTTAAGGCTTCCACCATTTCATCACGAAATAAGCCAATTAAAGGTGACTTAGATTTATTTTTTACTATAACATTATCTGATTGTGATGCTAAACATGCACCAACCGGCTTGAAATTAGATGAAATGACCATTGCTTTCTGATTTATATCACTGCTTGAGAGTACAGGTATTTTAACGGCATTTTTGTACCATATTTAATGCGGCAGTCACCCCTTTTAAAGAATAAGTATAGGTTGTATGGGTTCCTCGTTTTGAAGTGGCTTTTACTATCATATTTTTTCCAGCACGCATAGCAGAAATAAGCTGCTTTTCCAACGCTGATGATGCTAACCATGCTGATGAATCCTTTGTAAAAAAATCAAAATCCCTATTTCCAACGGTTACGGTAACTTTTGATCCTTCTTTAAGTGGATAACCAGCCATGAATTGTGGTTCAAATAAAACAGGTGAATGAGAACGCTTGGTAACTAAAAAGAAATTATCACCATGATTAACCGTTGTTGGAAGTGCCTCTAAAGGTAATGACAAAACGTAGCAAATCGTATTTTCTGACGATTTATAAGAATAAGCTCCCCAATCCTCAAATTGATCCAAACGATTTGGTGCTTGTGCCCACACCGTTCCGGTAATAATTAGAATCATTACAAATACAGCAATAAAAGTCTTTTTAAACATCTTCATTTAGCTCACTTCTTTATTTTTTAACAAGATTTTCTTTACTAAAAAAGCCTAACAAAAGCTCAGTTGATGCTTAGTGCAGTTATCCTGCCCCCTCAACAAGCGAAATATTTTCGTTCCAACCAAAAAAGTCTTCATATCTAATTTTGACCTTGTAGTTGTTACTAAAATATGAATTTTTATCCAATAATAAGATTTTTTTTAAAAAACAATATCTTGACTTTATTATAATAATCTCGTCTCTCACATAAGAATTTTCTTCTTTAAGAAATTGAATTTCAAACTAGAACAAAGTGTAAACAAACCATTAATATATTGAGAAGTAAACCATACTATTATAACACAAGTATCCCACAAACAACTCATTAAAAAATCTTGAAAATATATCCTCTGAAGAATACTTCAAACCTCACAGCTTATTAAATATCATCAGTTAATTTAATGAATTCCATTGTATCAGTAAAAATTATGAAACATCCTATCTTTTTGTTATCCTAGAGTTACTGTAAAAAATTACCAGGTATTATCAGTATGTTAACTTTAAAACATGTAATAGATAACCTCTATTCTAATTACTGCATATAACTTTTTCCAACTTTGATATCATTCATTCTTACTGTATGCTTACCATCTCAAATTATCAATTTTTAAAGCGATACCAGAAATTTAAATTGGCGCATAACCACCACTTGTTTTAATAGAATGGTATTCGTTTTCTCCCATCAAAATCTTTTTCTAAGGAATTTATTTATAAATATGATCGTCATTTACCAAAAAAATATTACACCTTTTTTCTAAAATAGTGCCCACCATTGGATCCGCGCTATTGGCAAACCCATAGCTTTCCAAAGCACTTCTCAATAGATTAAATCATGATTTAAAATAACTTTACATACACAAAAAACCCCTTACTCAATTAAAGTTCATAGTTCTTCTTATTTTTCATCATCCAAATTTGTTTTTTAAGCATTAGCTCTTTACAGAAGCTGATACTTAAAAAGAAATCTATCCTTTAAAAGCTAATCTCTCTCATCATCCTATACAAAAATTATAAATATTTATCTGTGTTGATACTTGAATACCGACATTATCAAAAAATGCTCAAATTACCATAATTGAGAAAAAATCTGAGTTCATGGATAAACAACCAAAATCAATAGCACTAAATTCATAATAATTAACAATTTATATACGAAAAAATGATTAAAAATCAGTTATTTAATCTTATTTTCAGCTGTCTGTTTTTGTAGCTAATATTCTCTCTAAGTGTGTATCATATCATTTTTATTCTGCTCTAAGCTCAGCTACCATAACACACACCTACCCTATTTTTTAGGCTACGTTTGATGTTGAATTCTGAATTAACACAGTGTACAGTGCTCTAGCGTCATGCGTATTGCGTAATTTTTGGACAACATCAGAATGACGCAAGACACGTGCAATCTGTGACAAAGCTTTCAGGTGATCTGCACCGGCGTTTTCAGGTGCTAATAATAGAAAAATAAGATCAATTGGTTCATCATCAAGAGCTTCGAAATCAATAGGACTTTCAAGACGAGCAAATATGCCGATGATTCGATTAATATCGGGCAGTTTTCCATGAGGAATCGCAATACCACCGCCTAGGCCTGTTGATCCTAATTTTTCACGTTGCAAAATTACATCAAAAACTATACGCTCATTAAGACCTGTAAGCTCAGCTGCTTTTTCGGCTAAAATTTGCAAAACTTGTTTCTTTGAATTAGCCCTAAGAGCTGGAATAATTGCTTCCGGTGCTATTAACTCACTCAAATTCATACTTTATATTTTCCTTTTGCATGTTCAAATGCTTGCTCACAAACCAATAAACAATATTGATATTTAAAAGCTTCTATCGCTTGCACCATCGCATGTATATCTACTTTTCAATTTATAATAGGTGATGGCTTAACCCATCTCATATCATTATAAGCTCAATGATAAATAGTATTCAGCTTCTAATTAACAGTATGAGAGAAAAAGAATGGGATTGTTCTCAAAATTAAGATTAATCCCTTTATGACACCTGTAACAGCCACTGTTCACAAATTTATCGACTTTTTAATCACAATAGCTTAGCGTACAATCTTTAGT
The DNA here is from genome assembly GCF_053794465.1 of Bartonella sp. B35(2025). Taxonomy (NCBI): domain Bacteria; kingdom Pseudomonadati; phylum Pseudomonadota; class Alphaproteobacteria; order Hyphomicrobiales; family Bartonellaceae; genus Bartonella; species Bartonella sp. B35(2025). The sequence goes on along the minus strand of NZ_CP200035.1, from coordinate 1,424,748 downwards.
GATATCGTCCTCTTCCTTTCAAGAAGTGTTGCCCATAAGACAATAATATATCAAAATAAAATGACTATTTATTTTAGCGATGGCTGTACAGCCAAAAATACTCCGGATCACAACAGTTTGAACAGGATTTAATATTTTCATAGATATCCTAAAAACGGTTCACGAGTATAGTATGACATTACAATAGTGCATCAACTTTTAAATGTATAATATGACCAAAGCAATACCACGAATCATCTTTCATAATTGTAACATGGCCTATGGTGCCACCATTAAAATACCTGAAATAGCATATTGATATATTGTTTGATTCTATGAAAAAAATCATTATCAATATCCATATACCCTTCAAAAATACACAAATTTACTCATAGCCTCATTTATCATTCATCATAAAATTAATCTAGTGATATATGATGCAATCAAAAGAAAACTAAATGAAAAAAAACAGTAAAATCATCCTATTTTAATTAAATATTTTTTAAAATCATTTAGAAAAATTCAGTTTTAAATTTTAACTATCAAAGAAGTTTTGGTCTAAATTAGAAGTGGAACCTGCGCTTATAATATCAATCTGTTTAAATTTAAACACAGTCTTATAGAAGCCTCACAATCAGAGAGAAAACTGATTTCCTAAATAAATCCTGCGCACATCTGTGTTATTGATAATATCATTAGGGCAGCCATGAACTAACACTTGTCCTGCATGAATAATATAAGCACAGTCGACAAGACATAATGTTTCACGCACATTATGATCAGTTATTAAAACACCAATACCGCGCTGAGTTAAATAACGAATAAGCTGTTGAATATCAAAAATAGCGATAGGATCAATTCCTGCAAATGGCTCATCAAGTAACATAAAACTAGGTCGAGCAGCTAAAGCACGTGCAATTTCAAGTCGCCGACGTTCACCTCCCGATAAGGAAATAGCGGGCATTTTGCGTAAATGATCAATTTTAAATTCATGCAAAAGCATATCTAATTCTTCACATCGCCTAAGACGATCTTTTTCGACTATCTCTAAAACAGCTTTAATATTATTTTCTACTGAAAGACCACGAAAAATAGATGCTTCCTGTGGAAGATATCCAATACCCAAACGAGCACGCCTATACATTGGCAGATTGGTGATATCAAATCCATCAATTCTAATTGATCCTCCATCAGATTTAATCAGACCTGTCACCATATAAAAACAAGTTGTTTTACCAGCACCATTTGGACCTAAAATACCAACAGCCTCTCCAGTACGAATACTGAAAGAAACATCGTTAACAATCTGTTTTCCTCGGTACACTTTAATCAAATGATTAGCAGTTAAGGTTCCTTTAAAAGGATTTTTTAAAGCTTCACTTGCAAGATCATTATCAGCTGTCAGTTTTTTTTTCTTGATTCTAAACATAAAACTTTAAGAACCATTCTTCTGACTTTATTTTAAGACGATGGAGATACGATTCTTTTTTTTAGATGTCTCACAACCTTCTAGTAAAGCCTTTCCAGTTTTTATATTTGCTGTTAATTTACACCCTGTCACCACATTATCACCATCGGTTAATACAACATTATTCCCCGTCAAGACTACCATATCTGACATTTTATCAAAAACACCTTTATCACCAGTAGCAATTTGTGTAGCTATTTTTATATAAACCTTCCCTAAAACTTCTATTTTCTTAATGCTCATTGAGTCAAATCCTGTAAATGACATTAGTTGCGTATTTATCTGATCTTTATCAATGACTTTATGCCCCTTATCATAATAAATAACTAATTTTGATGTTTTCAAAAGATGTTTACCCTGAACTACAGAAACATTACCATTAAAGAGTGCTATTCCCTCTTTATCACGTATTTCTAGAGAATCTGCATAAAGTTCTACGGGCTCTTTATTGTCTGATAGATTAATCCCAAAATAATCCATTTCAGCATATGCATTAGCTATTCCTAATCCTAATATCCCTATGCTCAAAGCCAAATATATACCTATCCATTTTTTGTATAATTTCCTTGGCTTCATATTTATCGCTCTTAATTCTTTTGTTCACACATAGATATATTTTTCTTTCATAAAGACTACCTAAGATCCATACTGATCCTACCTCATTGCTTGCCAATTACTAAATGCACCCCACCTTGAAAATACAAAATTTGTCTTTTTTCTCGAATTTGCAAAGTATCTGCTGTAAGATTCAGACCTGCACGCTGAATATTGACACATTTGTTTGCATTTAACTGACCCTCAGATAAATCAATATCTGCCGACATAAATCGTGCTACCATTCCATCTTTTGTTGTAATCGTGAACGGCTTATCCAACTGCAAACGATCATTAATATTATTATAAATTCCTTCTTGTGCATTAAGAAAAACATGTTCTTGTTTTCCTATAACTGCTTCAGCTGTAATATTTTTTAGCCTGATCATTCCAGAATTTGTATGATCTTGAAATACCTTATCCGCTTTTATCCAATAAGGTTCATGAGAGTGTGCATAGCCTTCTAATTTTGGATTAAGCATAGCCAACTTCATTATTCCGCCCTCTTCATTGTTCTTAAAAATCACAAGATCAGGAGCGGCAGGAATAAAAAAAAATATAAGCCAGCAAAAAACTAATGCTGTAACCAATGCAGAGAGAGGTAAAAAAAATTTTAATATGCTAATGCGACGTGAATGACGATATGCTTCTTCAAAAACATCATCAAAAGATGTTTTTCTTAAAAAAAAATTATAACGATTATGGATGGCCATACTATCTAAATCTTTCCAAATATTCCATATTTTTTGATCTGTATAGCCTCTTACAAGACGTCTTTCCAAATTTTGCCGGTTGCAATTTGTTTTTTCTCTGTTTTATTTTACTTTCATTTGTTTATATATGTAATGTGTATGTGTAAAATGCACAATTATAAAAAAATCTTTTTTGTATGAAAGAGAGGCTATTTTGGTTAAATCAGAACTTGTGCAGATTATTGCCCGTCAGAACCCACATCTTTTTCAACGTGATGTAGAAAATATTGTGAATGCTATTTTTGAAGAAATTTCAACAGCACTTGCTAATGGTAATCGCGTTGAACTTCGTGGCTTTGGAGCTTTTTCTGTTAAAAGCCGCTCAGCTCGTAATGGTCGTAATCCACGGACAGGTGAAGCCGTTGTGGTTGAAGAAAAATGGATTCCTTTTTTTAAAACTGGTAAAGATTTACGTGATAGACTTAATCAGTGAGTAAATTTATGACAACTAAACGTATCCTTTTAGCAATTATTTTGATACCCCCTACAGTTCTCTTAGTTGCTTTTATTTTAGCAAACCGCCAAATGGTTACATTGACGCTTGATCCTTTTCAAACAAGTTTTGAAAGCTTTACTTATAAAGCTCCTTTATTTATATGGCTCTTTATTTTTTTCGGTCTTGGCGTTTTATTAGGTAGCATAATCAACTGGTTTGCATACCATAGATGTAAAAAGAAACTTAAAGAAAGCAGAGCTGAACTTGAAAAATTAAAAATGTCTATTACCAATATATGACATAAGGTACTTTAGCAAAAGTTTTCTCTTATTGTATTTAATACAGCATAAAAAGTGCTATTTTTTACACGTATTTTAATAAAATTTGGACCTTTGCATTATTACGGAAATTCAATAACTCTTTAATATAAATTTTTTAATATCTATATCGTAAAACAAAACATGCCTGCACAATGCTTTCAATCACATCACAACAATATGCACCCGCAGGAGAAATTGCCTCTTATTTTAGAGACAGGTGTCAGTGCAGATTACGCTTTAATTGACTCTGGTAATGGGAAAAAATTAGAGCGTTATGGAGCTTATCATATTATTCGTCCAGAAGGTCAAGCATTATGGAAACCAGCTTTATCACAAAAATATTGGGCTAATGTTGATGCCATTTTCACAGGTAGCCTAGATGAAGAAGGTGTTGGTCGTTGGTATTTTCCAAAACGTCCACTTGGTGAAACTTGGCCACTTTCTTGGAATGGACTGTCTTTTCTAGGTCGTTTCACTTCTTTTCGTCATGTAGGTATTTTTCCTGAACAAAATGCTCATTGGCAAACGATGGAAGAACAAATTGTTAAAGCTGCGCGCCCAATTAAATTATTAAATCTTTTTGGCTATACAGGTATTGCTTCTTTAATTGGTGCACGCGCAGGTGCAAATGTTACCCATGTTGATGCTTCTAAAAAAGCCATAGCTTGGGCAAAAGCTAATCAAAAAAAAGCAGGATTATCAGATTATCCTATTCGTTGGATCTGTGATGATGCCGTAAAATTTGTCGAACGAGAACTGCGCCGCCAAAAAACCTATGATATGATTCTTCTTGATCCCCCTGCATATGGACGTGGACCTCATGGTGAAATTTGGCAACTGTTCGATCACTTACCAGCAATGGTTGCGAACTGTCGTAAACTTTTATCCGAAAAACCTCTCTCTGTTGTACTCACAGCCTATTCTATTCGTGCTTCCTTCTATGCACTTCATACTCTAATGTGTGATGAATTCAGAAATCTTGGTGGTAGAATCGAATCAGGAGAACTGATTTTGCGTGAAGAAATTGCCGCACGCGCCCTTTCTACTTCTCTTTTTAGCCGTTGGATTGCCTAAATAATGTGTATACCCAAAATCGGTAAGGTTAAAGAAATTACCTCCCTTAATAACCCCATCATTAAAAACCTTAAAGCTCTCAACCAAAAGAAAAATCGTAATCGAGAAGGCTTTTTCATGGCAGAAGGACTTAAATTAGCAATTGATGCTTTAAATCTTAGATGGACAATACACACACTCATTTTTTCCAAGAGTAAAACTAGTAATGCTGCTATCGAAAATATCGCTGCACGCACTGTAGCCAATGGTGGTTTTGTCGTTAAAACCTCACAAAAGGTTATGGAATCTATCACTCACCGTGATAATCCACAAACAGTTATTGGTATTTTTAAACAAAAATGGCATCCAATTGAAATAATAAAAAACCGAACCAAAGATGTTTATATTGCACTTGATCGGGTACGTGATCCAGGAAATCTTGGCACCATTATCCGTACTGCTGATGCAGTAGGAGCTAAAGGAGTTATTTTAATTGGTGAAACAACAGATCCTTTCTCACCTGAAACTGTGCGTGCAACAATGGGATCAATTTTTTCGATACCGCTTTATCGTTGTGATGAAAGTACTTTTCTAAACTGGTCTGTACACTTTAAAGGCACAATTGTTGGTACACATCTTAAGGGATCTACCGATTATCGTACAATTGATTTCAAAAAAGGGCCTATCATACTTTTAATGGGAAATGAAAAACAAGGTTTACCAGATGTTCTTGCAAATCGTTGTGATCAACTCGCGCGTATTCCACAAAGTGGGCGCGCTGACTCACTTAATTTAGCAATAGCAACAGCTATCATGCTTTATGAAATCCGCCGTCCTTATTTAACACTGGAACCACACGAAACTGGAATATGAAACACAAATCTTTCTCTTTTTTTCTTCTTAGTTTGATTTTAATAGGGCTTGATCAAGCTGTTAAATACTGGGTTATGCACAATATGCTCTTAGGAACAGCAATCCCACTTCTTCCTTTTCTTTCCCTCTACCATGTGCGCAATTCTGGTATTGCGTTTTCGTTTTTTTCTTCTTTTCCCCATTGGTGGCTCATTTTCCTCACACTAACCATTATTGTTTTTGTTTTATGGGTATATAAAAACACCGAATATAATAAATCTTTATCACGCTTTGGTCTTATTCTTATCATTGGTGGAGCAATCGGTAATTTTATTGATCGTATTCGTTTTCACTATGTTATTGATTATATACTCTTTCATATTGATGATATCTTTTATTTTGCTGTTTTTAATCTCGCTGATGCTTTTATTACAATGGGTGTTATTGCTATTCTTATTGAAGAATTTTATACCTGGATTAAAGAAAGACGCCATTCAAATCGTACATTTTATAAATAATTATCAAATGATTTGCCTATAGTATTAATATAATTTTCTAGATCTACACATCCTTTTTTAATTTCTGTTTTAAAATTCATTTTGTGTTAAATACTTTAGTTTTTTTATTTTTTCACATGCTATTTTAGAATACCATGCAAAATTTATTTATTTAGCAAACAGTATTTTCTCACTTTTCTATTTTAGATATCGCTTTATCGGTAGCTTAAGTTGTTATGCTAGAATATTTTTTTACTAATCTTTGTCTTCAATCTCATTTTTACCTTATTTTGTGTATTTTTTCACTCACACGTTATAGAGAAAATTATGTATCTTAATTTTCTGCTTAGTACAAAGTATGATTGAAAAGATTTAAACATTTTTAATAATTTAATAAGAATAAGACTTTTTGTTACAAATTTGTAAATCTTCCCTCTTAACAAAAGTCTCTTGTAATTTTTAAATAAATCTCCATAATAAAGATGAGGTATGCTGGAACTTTACCAGCGGCGCCTAGAATCGTTTATATTTGCTAAGTAAGGGGCTATACAGATCTGCTGTCCTCAAGACATAAATTTCTCTTAACCCCAATAGCTGACGGAACATATGCTAAAGGACTTTTTATTATGGCTGATTTCAAAAATTTACGTTCGGCGCCTGTTGTTCACGCCGATGCATCAATTGATCAAGGATTGCGCAGCTATATGCTGGGTGTCTACAATACGATGGCTATTGGTTTGCTTATTACAGCTGCTGCCGCTTATACAATTGCATCATTAGCAACAACAACTGAAATGAGTCAGGCAGCTGCTCAAATCAGCAGTAGTGTTTACTTAACTCCATTTGGAGTAACATTTTACACATCACCATTCTCTTATATTGTTATGTTTGCACCACTCGCAGCAGTATTATTTCTTAGTTTCAAAATTAATACACTAAGTACAAGTGCAGCACGCAGCCTCTTTTTCGGTTATGCTACCCTTGTTGGACTCTCGCTATCCTCAATTACTCTGCGTTACACAACAGAAAGCATCGTACAAACATTTGTTATTACCGCTGGGGCTTTTGGTGCTCTTTCTCTTTATGGTTACACAACGAAGCGTGATCTTACTGCGATGAGCTCATTCTTTTTTATAGGTTTAATCGGTTTAATGCTTGCCATGATTGTTAATATCTTTCTTGGATCAAGCGCTCTACAATTTGCTATCTCCGTGATTGGTGTTTTTATCTTTGCTGGTCTAACAGCTTACGATACACAAAATATCAAATTAATGTATTATGAAGGAGATACAGATGACACTCAAGGTCGTAAAATTATTATGGGCGCATTAAGCCTTTATCTTGATTTCATCAATGTATTTATCTTCTTGCTGCAATTTCTTGGCTCGAAGCGTGATTAATTTTAACAATTATTATTTAATTAAAAAGCCTTGTTTCTTTTAAGAAACAAGGCTTTTTATTTTTTAGTAAAAGTTATTTACCTTTTATCCTTTTAGCGCACTATATTCAAAAAATGACACAGAAACTTTATAAGCAAAAATTTCCATGGTTCACCACATTGATTGAAAAAAAGCTTCGAAGCCCGTTTTTAAATGCTATTCGCAGATATTCTTGTCATCGACCAGATACAGTTAATTGGAGTGATAATTACGATCTCACCATTGCTTCTTACAATGTTCATAAATGCGTAGGTATTGATAAAGTTTTTAATCCCACTCGTATTGTACATGTTATTGCTGAACTGCAAGTTGATATTATTGCTCTTCAAGAAACAGATAAGCGTTTTGGTGAACGTGTTGGCTTGATTGATCTTCAACTATTAAAAGCCAAAACAGGTTTAGTTCCAATACCCTTAAATACCACATCACCTAGTAGTCATGGCTGGCATGGTAATGCTCTTTTTTTACGACAAGGACATATACTTGATATTTTACAAATTACTCTTCCTGGTATTGAACCACGTGGTGCTGTAATTGTAGAATTGGAAATGGAAACAGGTCTTATTCGTATTATTGCCTCTCACTTTAGCTTATTACGCCATTCTCGTAATAAACAAACAAAAATGCTTCTCACGCTTCTACAAAAACGCCCTATTATGCCTACGTTACTCATTGGGGATTTTAATGAATGGCGGATAGGAAAAGGTTCATCCTTAAATAATTTTTCCCCCTATTTTGATAGTACACTTGGAACTGTAGCAAGCTTCCCCTCTCGCTTTCCATTCTTAGCTCTTGATAGAATCCTTGCTTTTCCTCATAAATTAGTGACAAATATTGAGAATCATAACTCACCACTAGCACGTGTTGCATCAGATCATTTACCCATCAAAGCTTATCTTGATCTTGCCAATGCTATGACTATTATAAAAAATAAAATAAATGAAAAAAGCTAATGTGCCTCATCCCAATTTTTAGCTACCATAACTTTTACTTCAAGCGGAACAGATAAAGATAGTACTGGCATTGTGGCATTTTCCATAACTGTTTTTACAAGAGCTATAGTTTTTTCGCTTTCGTCTTCTGGTACTTCAAAAATAAGTTCATCATGCACTTGTAACAGCATTTTTGCTGATAGTTTTTCTTTTTCCAAAGCATTTTCCATTTGAATCATGGCACGGCGAATAATATCTGCTGCTGACCCTTGAATCGATGCATTGATAGCAGCTCGTTCATTAAAAGCACGAATCTGCAGATTTGTTGATTTTATTTCTGGATAATGAATACGACGTCCAAAAATGGTTTCTACATAACCATTTTTGCGTGCAAATATTTTAGTCATTTCTATATAGTCTTTAATTCCTGGAAATCTTTCAAAATAAAGTTGAATATAACGGCTTGCTTCTTGCCGCGAAAGACCTAATTGATTTGCTAGTCCAAAAGCTGAAATACCATAAATAATACCAAAATTGATTGCTTTTGCGCGTCGTCTTATATCAGAATGCATCTCTTCTATTGCAACTCCAAACATTTGTGATGCAGTGATAGCATGAATATCCTGATCTTGTGCAAAAGCTTCTTTTAATGCTGTAATATTAGCAATATGTGCAAGAATGCGCAATTCAATCTGGCTATAATCAGCTGATAACAAAACATATCCTTTTGGAGCAATAAAAGCTGTTCGAATTTTACGCCCTTCAGCAGTCCGCACTGGAATATTTTGTAAATTTGGCTCTGATGATGATAATCGCCCTGTTGATGTTGTTGCTAAAGAATAATTTGTATGAATGCGTCCTGTTTTTGGCAAAATATAAGAAGGCAAAGCGTCTACATAGGTGGATTTTAGTTTTGCAAGTTGACGCCAATCAATAATCTTACGTGGTAAAATATGACCATCAGCAGCTAATTCTTTCAAAGTCTGTGCAGAAGTTGACCACTGTCCACTTTTAGTCTTAGAATCTCCAGGCAACCCCATTTTACTAAAAAGGATATCACCTAATTGCCTTGGTGAAGCAAGATTAAATTTTTCACCAGCTATCTGATAAATTTCTTCTTCCAGAATAAAAGCAGCCTGCGCTAATTCTCCTGAAAGACGTGATAAAATCTGTCGATCAACAAGAACTCCACGTTCCTCCATTTTTGCAAGAACTTTTATCAATGGTCGATCAAGACGCTCATAAATTTTTGCCATTCCCTGAGCTACAAGCTGTGGTTTTAAAACTTGCCATAAACGTAGCGTTATATCTGCATCCTCTGCAGCATAAAGAGTTGCTTGTTGCAAATCTATTTGCGCAAAAGAAGTAATCTTTTTTCCGTTATGTGTTAAATCCTTATAAGCAATCGGCTTATATCCAAGCCAACGTTCGGACAAAACATCCATACCATGACTTAAAGTTCCAGCATCTAAAGCATATGACAAAAGCATTGTATCATCAAAAGAATTTATCATGATGTCGTATTGCTTCATCACCAACAAATCGTATTTTATATTCTGACCAATTTTTAATACTGCTTGATTCTCCAATATTGGTTTTAAAAGTGCTAAAGCCTTTTGTGTTTCAATCTGTTTAGCGATACGTCCACCCCCTAAAAGATCATCTCCTCCCTCAATATGTTCAAGTGGTACATAGGCTGCCTTTTCCGGCTTTAATGCCAACGAAAAACCAACAAGCTTTGCCTGCATAGGATTAAGTGAAGTTGTTTCAGTATCAAAAGCAAAAAAGCCTTGTTCTTGCGCTTCTGATAACCACTCTTTTAAAATTCTTTCATCAAAAATAATTATATAATTATTTCGTGTAATTTTTTGGATCAGAGCTTGATTTTTACGTTTTTGTGCTAAAGCTTGAGGAGAATTTTCAGAAAAATTACGAGAAGATAATACATCAACTTTCTTAAGTTCAGGATTAGACTCAGATACAGGCTTTTCCCACTCAATATTCACATCAAGTGCATCAATAGCTGCTGCATCACATGCTGTTGCTTCTGCTACACGACGTATTAGAGCTGTAAATTCCATAGCTTTAAGAAAAGAAATTAAGCGTGGACCATCTTGTGGCTCTAAAACAAAATCATCTAAATCATTATCAATAGGCACATCTGTCCTAAGCTGAACTAATTCACGAGAAATTTTCACCTGATCACTATAAGCTTGAATATTTTCACGCCGTTTTTCTTGCTTAACTTCTGTTACGCGCTGCAATAAAAGATCAAGAGAGCCAAACTGTTCCAGTAATTGAGCTGCAATTTTAGGGCCAATGCCTGGAATACCTGGTACATTATCTGTTGAATCTCCAGTTAAAGCCTGTAAATCAACCATTTTTTCAGGTGTAACGCCCCATTTTTGTATAACTTCGGCAACACCTATATGCTTGTCTTTCATTCCATCATATAAAGACACATTCTCATTTACCAATTGCATCAAATCCTTATCAGATGAGATAATTGTTGTTTTTGCTCCAACCTGTGTTGCTAATCGTGCATAAGTAGCAATTAAATCATCCGCTTCAAATCCTTCTCTTTCAATACAAGGTAGATTAAAAGCTCTTGTCGCTTGGCGTATCAAAGAAAATTGAGGAATGAGATCTTCAGGAGGAGCCATTCGATTAGCTTTATACTGAGGATAAATTTTCTTACGAAATGTATCAGATGAATAATCAAAAATAACAGCAAAATGCGTTGGTACAACACCAGCAGCTGTATTGCGAGCATCACAAAGCAATTTCCATAGCATATTACAAAAACCAGCTACGGCTCCTACAGGAAGACCATCCTTTTTGCGCTTTAAAGACGGTAAAGCATAGTAAGCACGAAAAACATAACCTGATCCATCAACCAAAAAAAGATGATCTTTTGTTTTCATGACAATTTCATTTCTCCATTTCAGCTAAAAAACTTACTCTTATATATTTGTTACTCTTATTTTAAAATTTATTGAGCTGCCTCTAAAAAGCCATTTTTCTGTTTTTATAAAGCACTATGTCGTTGCGCTTTATAGATAGTACCGAGAGCTTTTCTTTGCTGTTACAGGATATAATAGCTTTCATTTTGCTCCTCCTATGATAGCTGAGGTACAATGTAGCGACAGAGGTCGTTGTGGTGTTCCCCTCCCCACAACGACCATTTTTTTAGAGATTTTACTATTCTTAGATTTTTTAATAGTCTTCTTAAAGAAAAAAATGATACCCTTATTGAAAAATTTTGAATTGCTTCCATAAAGCTTTATCGCCCATTTTTTTGATAAAATCAGCATGCATACTTTTTTCTTGTGCACTTAACCTTGAAGGTAAAATCTTTGGGCGAGTCTTAACCGCATAGAGAGCATTTTTATAATTTTGGGTATCTACATCAATATGACTGTTGTCATTAAAACCCAATACACCCTGCTTCCCACCAATTAACTCAATATAAACATCAGCAAGAATCTCCGCATCAAGTAAAGCACCATGAAGAACACGATGGCTATTATCAATTCCAAAACGTTTGCACAAAACATCAAGAGAATTAGGACCCATGGGAAATTTTCGTCGTGCCATAGCCAATGTATCAAGAATATTATCAACACTAATAAGTGGCTTATTAGCTCGAGCTAATTCTGCATTAAGAAAACCAATATCAAAACTTGCATTATGTGCAATCATCGTTGCACCATTGATAAATTCCAAAAATTCATCAGCAATATCACTAAAGTTTTTTTCATTTTTTAAACGTTCATTGGTTAACCCGTGAATTGCCACAACTTCGTCAGGAATAATAATCTCTTGTGGATTCAAATAGACATGAAATTGACGCCCTGTAAGATAACGATTAACCATTTCTACACAGCCAATTTCAATTATACGATCTCTCTCTTTGTCTAAGCCTGTTGTTTCTGTATCAAAAATAATTTCACGCATTATTTCAATTCTTTAGCAAACTTTTTATTACATAAAAAACTTGTTGACGTGTGTTTTCTAAATCTTTTCCTGTATCAATAATAAAATCAGCACGCCCTCGTTTTTTTTCATCAGATATTTGTTTGGCATTTATAAATGCAAATTTTTTTTCACTCATATTAGGACGAATCATTGCGCGTTCTTTTTGTATTTCTGCTGGAGCAGATACAACAACCACACTATCTACACGATTTTCACTATTTGTTTCAAAAAGAAGCGGAATATCAAGAACAACTAATTTTTTTTTCTGTTGGCGCGCCTTATCAATAAATTCTTTTTCTTTTTCTTGCACTAAAGGATGAATTATTTCCTCTAATGTTTGTAATTTTTCCTTATCATTGATTAAAATCTCAGAAAGCTTTAAACGATCAACTTTACCATTTACAATAACATTAGGAAAAGTACGTTCTATAAGCGATAAAATTGGTTCACTATCATAAAGTTGGTGTACTGCCTCATCAGCACTAAAAACAGAAATACCTGCTTGCTTAAAAAAATCAGAAACAGTTGATTTTCCCATAGCAATTGATCCGGTCAGGCCTATAACTTTCATTCTTTGTCTTCACCCATATCCTTCAAAATTTCTGCTCGTAAAGCTTTTGTTACCTGTGGTCTTATTCCAAACCATCGTTCAAAACCAGGAACAGCTTGATGTAAAAGCATGCCAAGCCCATCAACTATCCTTAAACCGCAAGCTCTTGCTTGTTGTAAAAAAGGAGTTATCAATGGAGTATAAACAATGTCTGTAACTAAAGCTGTTTGCTTTATTTTATGAAAATCTCCAAAAAAAGAAACATTTTTATTCTCATATGAATTTTTCATACCTACAGAAGTTGTATTCACAATTAAATCAGCTTGATAAAATATTTCATGAGCATTATGAAAATCATGAACTTCTATAGGTTTTCCAAAATACTCAGCTAAATTAATTGCACGTTGTTTTGTACGATTAAGTAGAAAAATACGTTCAAATCTACGTTTTTTTAAGGCATATAAGATAGCACGTGCTGCCCCCCCTGCACCAAAAACAAGCGCTGTCCCCCCAGCCCAATTAGGAAAAAAATCATCAAGGTTAGCACTAAAACCATAAGCATCACTATTTGTAGCACAAAGTTTGTCTCCTTCATACCACAGAGTATTGGCAGCACCAATATTTGTTGCTATCTCATCTTTGTAAGTTGCTAAACGAAATGCTTCTTGCTTATAGGGCAAAGTAACATTACCACCACAAAAACCTCTTTTTTTTATAGATGTAAAAAAATTATTAAATTTTTCTGATGTCACTTCTTGTGCCAAATATTCGCCTTGTATATCATACTGTTTGAGCCAGAAATTATGAATTTTTGGTGATTTTGAATGATAAATAGGATAACCAACAACAAAAGCACGTGGATAAATTTCTTTTCTGTATTTTATTGTTAAATCAGCCATCAATTTTTCCTAACTGGCGCAGTTTAACTAATAAAGGCAATAAAGGTAATCCAACAATGGTAAAAAAATCTCCATCAATTTTTTCAAAAAGCTGGATTCCTTTCCCCTCAATTTGATATACTCCCACACTGTTTAGAACATCTTCTCCTACATATGCCAAATAATTCTCAATGAACTCTGATGAAAGAGGACGCACAGACATGCGAGCACTAAAAACTTCAACCCATATTTTCTGACCATTCTGAAATAAAGCTACCGCACTATGAAGAGAATGTGTTTTACCTGATAAAGTACATAAACGTTGATGTGCTTCTCTATTATTTGTAACTTTATGAAAAATCCTTCCTTCTAAATCAAGTACTTGATCACAACCAATAACCAGAAAATTAGGAAAACGATTAGAAACATCTTTTGCTTTTTCACTTGCAAGAAAGCAACTAAGTTCTTCAGGAGTTTTTGTTTCTGCTGTTTTTTCTGCTTCTCTTTCATCAAAAGAAGCCCCTTCAATGAAAAAGCTTAAACCTGCTTTCTTTAATAATTGTGCACGATAAGAACTAAGAGATGCTAATATTAACATATTCGCTTCCATGATAATTTTTTTCTTATTTTCCTTCACGAAACCGTGATAAAAGTTCGAATATTGCTGCAGCTGTTTCTTCAATAGAGCGTCTTGTAACATCAATAATAGGCCAACCAAAACGTTCACAAATGCGTTTTGCATAAGTCAATTCTTCAGATATACTTATACGATTACTATAACTTTTAATAGAAAAACCATTGCCAAAATCTCGGTTTTGGCGAATATGTGAGATTCTTTCAGCTGAAGCAATTAAACCGATGATCAAAGTATTTTTTGCTTCCAAAAGAGCTTCTGGTAAATCAATTCCTGGAATAAGAGGTACATTAGCAGTTTTTATTCCACGATTTGCTAAATAAATACTAGTTGGTGTTTTAGAGGTTCTTGAGATCCCTACAAGAATCACATCTGCATCTGATAAATCATCTGAAGATTGCCCATCATCGTGCTCTATTGTAAAATCCAATGCCTCAATACGGCGAAAATAATCTGCATTGAGATCATGTTGTGCACTAGCACGTAAATTTATTGGTGTTCCAAGATAAGATTGAAAAGCATCCAAAACAGGATGCAGTATATCAATACAAGAAACTTTTATTTTTTCACATCTTCTTCTTAGAAGTAATTTAATTTCTTTATCAATAATTGTGTAAAGAACAATACCTGGATCTTGCTGAATTTCATCAAGAGCCCTCTGTAGCTGTATTTTATTACGAATCATCGGATAGATATGTTCTACTGCCTGACATGTCGTATATTGGGCTGCTACAGCTCTTCCAACAGAGATTAATGTTTCCCCTGTTGCATCAGAAAGCATGTGTAAATGAAAAGATTTTTTTTCTTTTACCACAAAAATTTTAACTCCTTGTTAATAAATGTGTATATACCTTCGTAACCTTTTATAGAATAAAAATTTATGAAAAATTCTTTATTATTATTCACAGATTGAATAATTTTGATAACTAAATCCCTCTTGTTTGGAAAAATGAGGACAATACCTATAAAATGTATCTACACCTCATTTTTTTTCTCAAACCCTTGTGGATAAAATTGAGGATAAGTGAAATATAAATAATAATCCACATTAAACACAGACTTTAATAATAAGAATCCATTTTTAAAAAATTCATTAATATAAAAAAAATTGGAAATGATATTCATTTAAAATATGATTTTTTTACAGAAAAAACAAAATAAATTCTATATTTCAAATTATTAAAGAATGATAATAGTGTAATATTTTTTTTAAAAAATATTTTGATTTATATAACCTGTTCTTTTTATATAATTATTAAATTATACTCTAAGATAAATCATATGAATAATGCTTGCAGTTTAAGAAAGTTAAGTATACAATAATTCTGTCTTATAGGGATGATCCATTCTTTAATTTCCCTTCTTAATCTCAAGAACAGTTCTCTACCTATCAAAGAGCATATTTCATGCAAGAAATGAAACTACAAGAACTTAAAAGTAAAAATCCAGTTGAGCTTGTCTCTTTTGCTGAAACATTAGAAGTTGAAAATGCTTCCTTAATGCGCAAACAAGAATTAATGTTCGCTATTTTGAAAAAACTCGCTTTGCAAGATGTAGAAATTATCGGAGAAGGAGTTGTTGAAGTTTTACAAGATGGGTTTGGTTTTTTGCGATCTGCTAATGCTAATTATCTTCCTGGACCTGATGATATTTATCTATCTCCTGCGCAAATCCAGTCTTTTTCTTTAAAAACGGGAGATACAGTTGAGGGGCCTATACGTAGTCCAAAAGAAGGAGAACGTTATTTTGCCTTGCTAAAAATTAATACAATTAATTTCGAAGATCCTGAAAAAATTCGCTATAAAATTCATTTTGATAATCTAACCCCTCTTTATTCAAACGAACGTTTCCTAATGGAAATACAGGATCCTATAGATAAAGATATGTCGTCACGGGTAATTGACTTGATATCTCCATTAGGAAAAGGGCAGCGAGGGTTAATTGTAGCACCTCCTCGAACGGGGAAAACAGTTTTGCTTCAAAATATTGCTCATTCTATCACCACTAATCATCCTGAGTGTTACCTTATTGTCCTTTTAATTGATGAGCGACCAGAAGAAGTCACTGATATGCAGCGTTCTGTAAAAGGGGAGGTGGTCTCTTCCACTTTTGATGAACCAGCTATACGTCATGTGCAAGTAGCTGAGATGGTTATTGAAAAAGCTAAACGCCTAGTTGAATATGGACGCGATGTTGTTATCCTTCTTGATTCTATTACACGTCTTGGGCGTGCGTATAATACGGTTGTTCCCTCATCAGGTAAAGTTTTGACAGGTGGTGTGGATGCAAATGCTTTACAACGTCCAAAACGTTTTTTTGGTGCTGCACGTAATATTGAAGAAGGTGGATCTTTAACCATTATTGCAACGGCTTTGATTGATACCGGTAGCCGTATGGATGAGGTCATTTTCGAAGAATTTAAAGGAACAGGCAATTCAGAAATTGTTCTTGATCGTAAAGTAGCAGATAAGCGTATCTTCCCAGCTATGGATATTTTGAAATCAGGAACGCGTAAAGAAGAACTTTTGGTCGCTCGACAAGATTTACATAAGATTTTTGTACTTCGTCGTATTTTAGCGCCTATGAATGTAATAGATGCAATTGAATTTTTAATTGATAAACTAAAGCAAACAAAGAACAATAGTGAATTCTTTGATTCGATGAATACATAAAATAATTAGAATTTTTAATTAGGATTAATCCTGTGGATACAATCTTTGCTGTTTCAAGTGGATTGTTGCCTTCAGGGGTTGCAGTCATCCGGCTTTCTGGTCCTCGCGTTATACATGTTGTTAAATCGCTTTGTGGTCATTTACCTAAGGCGCGGTTTATGCATTACGGAGATCTTACTGCTCGTGATGGTGGCTTTTTAGATTCTGCTCTAACTGTTTTTTTTCCTGCTCCTCATAGTTTTACGGGAGAAGATTGTGCAGAATTTCATTTACATGGAGGAAAAGCGGTTGTTAATCGCTTTCTTGATGAATTGTCTACATTTGAAGGATGCCGCATTGCGGAAGCAGGTGAATTTTCACGTCGTGCATTTATTGAGGGAAAATTAGATCTTGTTCAAGCGGAAGGTCTTGCTGATTTAATAGAAGCAGAAACAGAAAGTCAGAGACGCTTGGCAGTTATGGGTGCAAGTGGGCATTTAACAAAGCTTTATCGTGATTGGCGCCATAAACTTATGAAGGCTCGTGCTTTTATTGAAGCAGAACTTGATTTTTCTGATGAATCTGACATTCCTGATTTAGTATCTGAAAAAATTTGGAAAGATGTAGAAGAACTTGGTCATTCTCTTCGAAAACACATTGCTGAAGGGGAGCGTGCAGGTATTTTACGTGATGGATTAAAAATTGTTATTGCAGGTGCTCCAAATTCTGGAAAATCAAGCATCATGAATCGTTTAGCTGGAAGACCTGTTTCTATTGTCACAGAGGAAGCAGGGACAACCCGTGATGCTTTGGAAATTAAACTGGTTTTCAGTGGTTTACCAGTTTTTTTAACAGATACTGCTGGTTTTAGGGAAACAGATAATAAAATTGAACAATTGGGAATAGAAATGGCAAAACAGCATGTTATGGATGCTGATTTGGTTATTTTAGTTTATGATATAGGAGATCCTCAGAAGATTTATTTACCAGAAACATCAGCTGAAATATGGCATGTTGGTAATAAGCTTGATCTTTATGAAGTGGATGAAACTCATTGGTTTATAAAATTTTCTGCATTAACTGGTTTAAACTTTGAACATCTTGTTAAGGAACTTGAATCGTTTTGTTTGCATCGTATTTCTGAAATTGGAAATCTTGTTCCAGCGCGTAAAAGACAACTTCAGTTATTAAAAGAAGCTGCTAAAGAGATTGAAGCTTCTATAGATTATAGTTCTCTTGATTTAAGTTTACGCGCAGAATATCTTCGTCGTGCTAGTGATTTTCTTGGAAAAATTACGGGAGATATAGATGTTGAAGATTTGCTTGATATTATTTTTTCAGAGTTTTGTATTGGTAAATAATGATTCACGTGAAACATTGATTATTTCATGGACAGATTAAGAAGATCATGTATTTTATACATCTTGTTTTACATAAAGTTCAAAAATATTTTACATATGATGAGTTTAATGAAATTATACGACGTTATCATTATCGGGGGAGGTCATGCTGGCTGTGAAGCTGCTTCAGCTTCAGCACGCACTGGAGCACAGACAGTGCTCATTACACATAAAATATCAGCATTGGGAACAATGTCGTGTAATCCTGCCATTGGTGGACTTGGAAAGGGACATTTAGTTCGTGAAATCGATGCTTTGGATGGACTTATGGGGCGAGCAGCAGATGCTGCTGGGATTCAATTTAGGCTTCTTAATCGACGCAAAGGACCAGCAGTAAGAGGACCACGTACACAAGCTGATAGGCAATTATATAAGGAAGCAATTCAAAGACTTTTGCAAGAACAGGATAATCTCTTTCTTATTGAAGATGAAGCTATTGATTTAATTGTTAAAAATAATTGTATTTCAGGAGTTCTTTTAAAAAAACAGGGCGCTATTTTTTCTGGGGCTGTTGTTTTAACGACAGGTACATTTTTAAATGGTCTTATTCATATTGGTGATAAAAAATGGAATGCTGGACGTATGGGAGAGCAGTCAAGTGTACAACTTGCTGAACGCTTGAAAAGTTATGGTATAAATCTTGGTCGATTAAAAACAGGAACTCCTGCTCGTCTTAGTAAAAAAACAATTCATTGGGATATACTCTCAAAACAGAAAGCTGATGAAGATCCAGTTCCATTTTCTTTCTTAACAGAAAAAATTAAGCAACCTCAAATTGAATGTGCAATAACACGTACAAATACGCAGACACATAAAATTATTCGTGAAAATATTCATAGATCTGCTTTATATTCTGGAAATATTGAAGGATTAGGGCCACGTTATTGTCCTTCAATTGAAGATAAAATTATAAAATTTGGGGAGCGTGATGGTCACCAGATTTTCTTAGAGCCAGAAGGATTAAATGATGATACTATTTATCCAAATGGTCTTTCTACTTCTCTTCCAGAAGATGTACAAATTTCTTTATTAAAAACTATAGAAGGTCTTGAAAATGTAACAGTTTTACAACCTGGTTATGCTATTGAATATGATTTTGTTAATCCACAACAATTAACAAAAACCTTAGAATTACGCTCTTTACCAGGTTTATTTTTAGCAGGTCAAATTAATGGTACAACGGGATATGAGGAAGCTGCAGCACAAGGTCTTTTAGCTGGATTAAATGCTGCATGTAAGGTAGGTAAATTAGATAAAGTTATTATAAGCCGTTCTACAGCTTATATTGGTGTTATGATAGATGATTTAGTTTCACGTGGAGTTTATGAACCTTATAGGATGTTTACATCACGTGCTGAATTTCGTTTATCTCTTCGCTCTGATAATGCTGATGCTCGTTTAACACCTTTAGCACAAAAATTGGGTATTATTAGTAAGATTCGTTGGAATTGTTATCAACAAAAGAAGAAACGTCTTGATCAAGCACGATCAATGTGTCAGGAACTTTTTCTAACTCCTAATGAAGCGTCTATTCATGGGTTACATGTAAATCATGATGGAGTTCGGCGTTCAGCTTATGATTTTCTTTCTTATCCTCACATGAATATAGAACGTCTTTCAAATTTTTGGCCACAATTACAATCAATTGATTCTAAAACAGTTGAGTCTTTAGAAATTGAAGCACAATATGCAGTTTATTTAGAAAAACAAGCACAAGACATAGCTTCTCTTCAAAGAGAGGAGCGTTTGGAAATTCCTTCTTCTCTTGATATTCAGTCAATTTCTGGTCTTTCCAATGAATTAAAAACAAAAATTCAAGAAATATCACCGCGTTCAATTGCTGATGCACAAAAAATTGATGGTATGACACCAGCAGCATTATCACTTATTATCACTTATATTCAACGTCATCGACGTGAAAAGGCTAAATCAATTTAATGGATATTTCCATAGAACAAAAATATCAATTGCTCTTAAATATAGTTCCTTCTGTTTCACGTGAAACATTAGAGGATCTAATGTGTTTTGAATCTTTAATAATGCAATGGAATATGCATATCAATTTGGTATCTGCTTCAACAATACCAGTTCTATGGACACGTCATATTTTGGATTCAGCACAAATTTATCCTTTACACAGTCACTTTTTACACTGGTGTGATCTTGGATCAGGAGGAGGATTTCCTGCAATTGTTATTGCTATTTTTTTGAAAGAAAAAAAAGGGGGTCATATTGATTTAGTTGAAAGTAATGGAAGAAAAATAGCTTTTTTACGAACAGTCATTGCTAAGCTTAATCTTCCAGCAACAGTCCACCACTGTAGAATTGAGGATGTATATAAAAAAATATCATCTCCAGACGTGATAACAGCACGAGGATTAGCTTCATTGGATGTCCTCCTACAACTGATTTTTCCTTTATTAACACAAAAAACAATAGCTCTTTTGCAAAAAGGTCGGGATTACGCTACAGAAATAACAAATGCCTCTGCCAATTGGCACTTTGATCTGCTAAAATATAAAAGTAAAATTGATGAAAATTCTGTTATTTTAGAAATTTCTCATGTTCGACCATGTAGAGGGTAAAGCAAAATGAGCGAAACACGAATTATCGCTATTGCAAATCAAAAAGGTGGAGTTGGTAAAACAACCACAGCAATTAATCTTGCAACTGCTTTAGCAGCTATTGGTGAAAATGTTCTTATCATGGATGTTGATCCACAGGGTAATGCAAGTACAGGATTGGGAATTGACCGTAATAGCCGTCCTTTATCATCTTATGATGTTTTGATTTCAGGAATTTCAGTTACAAAAGCAGCTTTAAAAACAGCTGTGCCCAATCTTTATATTGTACCTTCTACACTTGATCTTTTGGGTGTAGAAATGGAAATTGCTTCATATCAAGATCGCATTCAACGGTTGCGTAAAGCTTTCTGTGATGATCCAAAAATGGCTAAAAGATTCAATTATATTTTAATTGATTGTCCTCCGTCACTCAATCTTTTAACTCTTAACGCTATGGGTGCTGCAGATTCTGTTTTGGTACCTATGCAATGTGAATTTCTAGCACTTGAAGGTTTAAGCCAATTGCTTGAAACAGTAAATCAAGTACGATCTATTCTTAACCCATCTTTAGAAATTCAAGGTATAGTTCTAACGATGTATGATGGACGTAATAATCTTTCAAATCAGGTTGTTGAAGATGTACGTTCCTTTATGGGAGATAAAGTTTATCGTACTGTTATTCCAAGAAATGTGCGCGTATCTGAGGCTCCTTCTTTTGGTAAACCAGTATTGCT
The DNA here is from genome assembly GCF_053794465.1 of Bartonella sp. B35(2025). Classification (NCBI taxonomy): domain Bacteria; kingdom Pseudomonadati; phylum Pseudomonadota; class Alphaproteobacteria; order Hyphomicrobiales; family Bartonellaceae; genus Bartonella; species Bartonella sp. B35(2025). Next base: position 1,403,037 of record NZ_CP200035.1, on the reverse strand, counting down.
TTATGATCTCAAGTGTGCTGGCAGCCAAGCTTATTTACGTTTAGCGTCAGAAATAATTCAACGAGAAAAACAATCACAAGCTGCTGCTTAGCAATATAAGAAAAATTATTTTGTAAAACAAATCCAAAGAGAAAAATCATGAGTGATGATCAATCAAAAAAAAGATTAGGGCGTGGATTAGCGGCATTGATTGGAGATATCAATTTGAATAATAATCTTGCATATCCACTAAATTCTGATAAATCGACAAAATTTAATACAATTCCTTTTGTTTCTGAGAGATTTGTACCTGTTGATTCTATTTCGTGTAATCCTCACAACCCACGACGCCATTTTACTGATTCAGAACTTGATAATTTAGCTCAATCAATTCGTCAACATGGTATTGTTCAACCTGTTGTTGTAAGGCCTTCACATAAGAATCCTAATCATTTTGAATTAATTGCTGGTGAACGGCGTTGGCGTGCTGCACAACGGGCTAATTTAAGTCAATTACCGGTTATTATTCGCGATGTAGATGATAAGACAGCCCTAGAATTGGCAATTATTGAAAATGTTCAACGTACTGACCTTAATCCTATCGAGGAAGGAATAGGATATGAAATTTTACTCAATGAGCATGGATATACTCAAGCAGATTTAGCACAAGTTATCGGAAAAAGTAGAAGTTATGTTGCAAATACACTTCGTTTACTAAAACTTCCACAAAAAGTACAACAATTCCTAATCGATGGTCAGATTTCAGCTGGTCATGCGCGTTGTCTTATTACCGTTGATAATCCACAAGATTTAGCTGAAGAGATTATTCGTAAAGGACTTTCTGTACGTCAAACAGAAATACTTGTGTCTGAGAAAACAGATACAAAAGTGAAAAAAAGAACTTCTATAGAGAAGGATGCAGAAACAAAATCCTTAGAAAAATTACTCGGAGATGTAATCGGAATGAGAGTAATTATTCGGCATGGTAAAAAAGGTGGTGATTTAAAAATACACTATTCATCATTAGAACAATTAGATGATATTTGCCGGCGTTTACAAAGTTAATCAATAGTACAAAACAATATAAATTCTATCAATATATTTTTGGCCAAATTCTAAATTACTCAAAGATACAGTATTATTTTTGTGAAGAGAATATTTTTTGATTTTAAGAGACATTACCGCATAGAGTACTTCTTGAAATGCCATAAGACCAAGAACATAATCTCTGGGTGTGATATTATGTTTTTTCAAAATATTGCTTAGCTGCGGAAAATCAGAAACAGAAGCAATACGCTCTTCAATGCTTTTATTATCATCTCTAATATTTCTTGCTCTTTGTTTTGGAGGTAATTTTACAATTTCCTGTTCAATTTGTTCCATTTTTAAAAGGAAACTTTCTGTTAAAGGATAATGTCCAACAATCTTTGGATTAATGATGGATGATGGGAAAAAATGGTTATCTGTTTTCTCTGCTACTGCTATTTTAACATATGTCACCAAAGAGGAAACGAGAAGCCCACGTAATATAAATTTAAACATGATTAAAAATTATCCTTTCTTTTTCGGATTTCAGCAAAGACTTCTTCATCTGTTTTTTCTTTCATCGCAAGGTTTTCTCGTAAAGTGTTATTATCCCAGCGAAGAAAAGGATTGGTAGCTTTTTCTTGCCCTAAAGATACGGGTAAAGTCATGGCGTTTTTTGCACGCAACAAAAAAACATCCTCTACCCTCTGATGAAGTTTTCTATTGTGTGGATCAATAGTTAATGCAAAAAGAGCATTATTTTTTGTATATTCATGACCGCAATAAAGAAGTGTTTCATCAGGAAGATTACGAATCTTTTTTAAAGAATTTAGCATTTGTACTGGTGTTCCTTCAAAGAGACGTCCACAGCCGAGTGAAAAAAGTGTATCTCCGGCAAAGAGTAAATTTTCTTCAGGAAAATAATAAGACAATGCCCCTAGTGTATGGCCAGGTGTTGAAAGAGCTAAAAGCGTATATGTACCAAAGAGTAAATTTTCATCAGGTTGAAGTGTTTTATCAAGGTGATTAATCTTTTTTTTCTCTGCTTCTGGTCCAATAACTGTAGCTTTATAAATTTGTTTTAATTCCATCAATGCTTCTACATGGTCATGATGATGATGAGTTACAAAAATAGCTTGAAGTGTCCAATTACGACGTTTTAAAGCACTATGTATTGCTTTGCTTTCAGGTGCATCAATTGCAGCTGTATAACCGCTTTTTTCATCATGAATGAGCACGCCAAAATTATCTTCTCTACAGATAAACTGCTCAATCAACATGTGTTTTCTCCGTAAATAGTATGCGGCGATAGATTCATAAAAAAACTTATAGCGATAAATGTGTTATGTTTAAGAATCAGGTTTATCTTCTTTTGTAAAAAGATTTTTTGAATGTTTAATAATAATAGGTAATTGCAAAAACATGAATAAAACTGTTATAGGCATGACACCAAATACTTTAAAACTAGCCCAAAAATCATCGCTAAAATTGCGCCAAACTACTTCATTTAAAAAAGCGAGAAAAACGAAAAAAAATGCCCATCGATAGGTAAGTTTTTTCCATCCTAAATCATCAAGTTTAAAAGTGGAATCAAAAACATAACGTAAAAGTGATTTTTTAAAGAAAATACCAGCAAAAAGAATAAAGGCAAATAAGATATTAATAATTGTTGGTTTCATTTTGATAAAAGTGTCATTGTGGAGCCAAAGAGTTAAAAAACCAAAAAAAATAACAAATATCCCTGATATTAAAGGCATGATGGGAATTTTTCGTGTAAGGATCCAAGATAGACTTAGAGCAACAATAATAGCCACCATGAAAATAGCTGTTGCAGGAAAAATAGGTTTACTAAAACTTTTAAAAAGTCTAATGTTGTTTATCAGCCATTCACCTTTATAATTAGCTAGAAAAAAGACAACCAATGGCCCCATTTCTAAGAAAAATTTAAGTTTTTGTGAAGGGGGTAATTTTTGATTATCATGGATATTTTTCAAATTAGGGTTATTGTATAAATTGGGTTTAGGGAAATGTTTCTTCATGAGTATTTTCCTGCAATGGTTGTGGCAAAATCAGAAGAAGAAAAGGGTTGAAGATCCTCAATATTCTCTCCTATACCAATAAAATAAACAGGTAATTTATATTTTTCTGCAATGGCAACAAGAATTCCTCCCCGTGCAGTACCATCGAGTTTTGTCATAATTAAACCATTAACGCCAGCGACATTACGAAAAATATCTACCTGATTGAGCGCATTTTGCCCTGTGGTTGCATCAATCGTTTGAAGTATTGTATGAGGTGCTTGGGGAGTGTGTTTTCCTAAAACACGAATAATTTTTGCTAATTCGTCCATTAATTCAGTTTTATTTTGTAATCGTCCTGCTGTATCAATAATTAGTACATCGCTGTTTTCTTTTTTAGCTTTTTTATAAGCATCAAATGCTAAGCTAGCAGCATCTGCACCTAGTTTGGTTGAAATAACAGGGGATCCTGTGCGCTTCCCCCAAATATGTAGTTGCTCAATAGCTGCAGCACGAAATGTGTCACCAGCGGCTAGCATAACTTTTAATCCTCCTGTAGTTAGTTTTGCTGCAAGTTTTCCAATAGTTGTTGTTTTTCCAGTACCATTTACACCTACCATCAAAATAACATGAGGTTTATGATTAAGATCAAGTTCTAATGGAATTGCAATAGGTTCAAGCACTTTTTTTATTTCATGAGCTACGATAGTGTGAATATCATTTGGAGATAGATTTTTACTATAGCGACTGGAAGATATTGTATTGATAATACGCATAGTTGTTTCTAAACCAAAATCAGCTTGAATAAGGATATCTTCTAATTTTTGCAATGTATCTTCATCAAGTTTTCCTTTAACAAAGAGATCGCTAATAGATTCACTTAAACGTTGTGAAGAAAGGGTTAATCCTTTTTTAAGGTGCTTAAACCATGCTGTTTTTTTCTGTTCAACAGAGGAAACAGGCAAAAGTTCTTCAATTTTTTTTTCACAGATTGTATTCGTAATAGTTATTTTACCAGAGTGCAGTTCAAAAGGTTGAATTTTTTCATTGTTATTTTCAGATGTTATACTTTGTATCTCTGCTGGCTCTTCTTTCTTGAGCTCTACAGAAGGTAAATCATTTTTTATAATTTCACTTTTGTATTTATTTTTTTCTGCCATATTGGCTTCACAAGGAGGGGGAACTTGCTGTATTTTTTGTTTCTTAGACTTGTTAAAAGAGAATACTTTTTTAATAAAAGATTTTGTCATAAGGATTTTCCTGCTCAGGCTACATTCAATTCAAGGGGACAGCAATCAATTTATGACCATCGTGGTCAATGATAAGAGCTTGAACAATTGTTCCAGCTTTTGCACCTTTAATTTGCGCAAGAGTGTAATCTTCTGTTCGTCCAATTTCATCTTTTTCAACAAGAATTGTTTGTTGACTATTTTGTAAGTGAGAGAGATGTTTTTGGTAGGCTTCCTCACCTACCTGTCGTAGCTTTTCTGCACGCATCTTAATTATCTTACGGTTAATTTGTGGCATACGTGCGGCAGGTGTTCCTTCTCTTGGACTAAAAGGAAAGACATGAAGATGCGTTAAGTTACAGTCATTGATCAAAGCCAGACTATTTTGGAACATTTCTTCTGTTTCAGTCGGAAAACCAGCAATTAAGTCAGCTCCATAAATCATTGTAGGACGTTTGGCACGCAAATCCTGGCAAAATTGGATTGCATGTTCACGCAAATGCCGACGTTTCATTCGTTTTAGAATCATATTATCGCCTGCTTGCAAGGATAAATGCAAATATGGCATTATTCTTTTTTCATAAGCTAAAAGATCTATGAGTTCTTGATCTGCTTCGATGGAATCAATTGATGAAAGGCGTAATCGAGATAAATCAGGAACATGATGCAAAATAGTTGAAGTTAATTTTCCTAAAGTAGCTTTTCCAGGTAAATCATGTCCATAGCTTGTGAGATCAACACCTGTTAAGACAACTTCTTGAATACCATTGCTTGTTAACCGTTTAATTTGTTCAATGACGGCGCCCATAGGAACTGATCGTGATGGTCCACGGCCATAGGGGATAATGCAAAATGTGCAGCGATGATCGCATCCATTTTGTACTTGTACAAAGGCGCGTGTGCGTTCTTCCATTGCATCAACCATATGTGGAGCAATTTTTTGTACTTCCATGATGTTATTGATGCGTAGTTTTTCATCATGGTTGATGCCGAAATCGGGGAATTGACGATAGGAATGGGCGTGGAGTTTTTCTTCATTCCCTAGAACAAGATCCACTTCTTTCATTAGGGCAAAATTTTTTGCTTCTATTTGTGCAGCACACCCTGTTACAATAATGCGAGCACGGGGATTTTTACGTTTTGCTTTTCGAATAGCCTGTTTTGCTTGTCGCACGGCTTCAGCAGTGACAGCACAGGTATTAAATATAATGGAATCATCTTTGAGTTGATCTAATCCAGAAGAAGCACTTTCTTTACGTATAATTTCCGATTCGTAGCTATTAAGCCGACAACCAAAAGTTATAATTTCTATTGCCATTAAAAGTGATCCTTTTTATATATTCCTGTTAAAGGGTTTAAAAAACCACTAAATTCATATTGGATTGAACCTGTCATGACAATACTATTGTTTTTTTGATAAAAAATATTAAGTGTCCCTCCTGGTAAATTTACATCGATATGGCGTTCTGTTAGTCCTCGTCGGTAGGCAGCTACTGCGCTGGCACAAGCAGCACTGCCGCACGCTTTCGTTAATCCAACTCCTCGCTCCCACGTTCGTAGATTTAGACTTTTCCGCGATGTTACATGAGCAATGGAAATATTGCACCGTTCTGGAAAAAGGGGGTTATGTTCAAGTTTTGGTCCATATTTTTCTAATGGAATGTATTGAATATTGCTATCAACAAAAAAAATAGCGTGAAGATTTCCAACAGATACAAGGCAAGCATCCTTTAAGGGCCCTTCTGTAATTTCTACATGATTTGTATCAATTATTTCACGTGAAACAGGCATATCTTTTGCATTAAATTGTGGGCATCCCATGTTCACAGCAATCAACCCGTTAGTTTGACGTTTACCTTCAATAATTCCAGCAGGTGTTTCTAATCGAAAGTTTTCACCGAGATTGTGGTCTATAAGCCATGCAATTACGCAGCGGGTACCATTGCCACAAGCCTTTGCCATTGAACCATCGGCATTCCATATTTCAATGCTAAAGTCAGCCTCACTTTTAGTTGGTGGATAGATAGCCATTATTTGATCAAAACGTGTTTGGGAGTCTGCTGCTAAAGCAAAGATTGCTTGTTGTGTGATAGCATGTACACTTTTACGCATATCAGCAACAATGATTTGATTTCCAAGACCGTTCATTTTACTGAATGGTATTTTCATAAAATTTCTCTATTTTTAGTGATTGTTCATAAAATATATGATTGAAAATCTTATAAATTTCTAGTGTTTTATAAATATAAAATTAACAATAAAAGTTATTATTTTTCAAAATTAACAATTTTCATTTTATTTTTTTAAGTTTGTTAATTTATCTTTGTAAAATACTGTATATGAATTCTCATTTATTAATTTAAAGTGGGCTTATTTATCGTTGTGGGAAAGAGTATAGATATGGCATTTTCAAAAATTTTATTTTTCGTTGCAGTATCATCTATAATTATTTTAGGTGGTTGTTCAATATCGCAGTTTGAAACTAATGGTAGAAGCAATACATCAGGAGTTTCTTATCCTATTCAACAAATGTCAACACCTGAAATAATGACCGATTTATCAACATCTAAAACAGTAGATACTTCAGCGTATGAAAAAGAGGATTCTCGCAGTAATGAACAAATGGCTAATCTTGAATTGCCAAATGGGTCTGGGTCTGCCAATTTGTTTCCTGCAAGTATTGCTGGAGTATGGAATCTTTCCATAGGTAATAAAATTTGTAGAATTGCAACACCACAAACAAAATTTGGTCAAGGATATCGTGCTGGTCCTTTAAATTGTCCAGGAATTATTTCACAGATAAATTCGTGGGCTATTAAAGGAAAAAGATTATATTTCTATGATAATTCAGGACGTGCTGTTGTTACTCTTTATTCCTCCAACGTTGATCATTTTAAGGGGCGTACACTTGATGGTCATCCGGTTATTTTAAGCCGTTAGATTGTTTTGAATTGTCTATGAAAAAAAATATATGCATAGATCTGTGAAGAGAAGTTGAACTTCATTAAGAACGGTTTTTAAAAGGGGGAATTTGGATGATTTTAGTTTCAATGAGCTATGAAAAATTAGTATCCAAAGGAGAACTCAGTTTTGATCCAGCTCAATTAACTTTAGCTAAGCATTTGGATGATTTATTACAAAATATTATAAAACAAAATGTTACTCGATCTTGGATATTTCGGCATCTTTTTACGAAAAAAAAACAAACTTATACTCGTAATTTAAAACAAAATGATGCCGAAGATTCTCTTCAAGGGTTGTATATCTATGGTGAAGTAGGACGAGGTAAAACCATGCTTATGGATTTATTCTTTTCTTGTTTACCACAAGGTCATAAAAAACGCGCTCATTTTAATGATTTTATGGCCAATGTGCATGAGCGTATTAATATTTATCGCCAAACCTCAAAGTATGTAAAAGCTGGAAAAAATGATCCTATTTTAGCAATTGCAAGAGATCTTGCGCAAGAAGCGCAAGTACTTTGTTTTGATGAATTTAGTGTTACAGATATTGCTGATGCTATGGTACTTGGGCGCCTTGTATCTGCTTTATTTAATCAAGGGATTTTTTTTGTTGCTACTTCAAATGTTGCTCCTGATAACCTTTATTATAATGGTTTAAACCGAGAGCTCTTTTTGCCTTTTATCCAAGTTTTGAAGACAAATGTTCGTGTTATCAATCTTGATGCAAAAACAGATTATCGCCTTGAGAAATCAAATTTGCAACACGTGTATATAACACCGTTGGGGTTAGAAGCAAATGAACGTATGGATCAAATATGGGCACTAGTATTGCAGGATCAGAAAGAGACATCTGATGAACTCTTTATAAAAGGGCGTGTTATTCATATTCCACGTTCTGGGGCAGGCTGTGCGCGCTTTGATTATCAAGATTTATGTGGTAAGCCCTTAGCTGCAGCTGAATATTTAGCGTTAGGAGAATGTTACCATACAATTTTTGTTGATAATGTCCCAGTGATGGATGATATGTGTCGTAATGAAACAAAGCGATTTATTTTATTCATTGATATTCTTTATGAGCGCCATATAAGATTGTTTATATCAGCAGCGGCAAAACTTGAAGATCTTTATAAGGGATATGCAAAAACAACAGAAACATTTGAGTTTCAAAGAACGCAATCACGTCTTTTTGAAATGCAAAGCCAGGATTACTTAAGTATTTGGGCAGAGCGATTTTTTTGAAGAAAAAAACGCGATTATCACTTTGTTTTTATGAAAATTATGAAAACAATAACTTTTTGAATTTAAATACAGTGTAATAATTTTTATTGTATTTTTGAATAATTCATTTTATCGATGTTTCATGGCAAGTTTCTAATAACTATTTTCGTAGAGGATTTTTGCCTCTATGAGGAAAAGGGTTTGATGAATTTTATGCCTTCCTCATTTTAATAATACTGTTAAAAATAGAGCTAAAGTCAAAGGAAGTATTCAGTATACAGGTACCGATGGTTATACGCTGAATTGTCTAATGTTAGGAAGAAATAAGATGGCACGAAAAAAAATAGCTCTCGTTGGTTCGGGTATGATTGGTGGTACTTTAGCCCATATAATTGGGCTTAAAGAACTTGGTGATGTTGTTTTGTTTGATATTGCAGAAGGCATACCACAGGGTAAAGCTCTTGATATTGCTGAATCTTCACCAATTGATGGTTTTGATATCAGCTTAAAAGGTGTTAACGCTTATGAAGCAATTGAAGATGCTGATGTTGTTATTGTAACAGCAGGAGTTGCACGAAAGCCTGGTATGAGTCGTGATGATCTTTTAGAGATTAATTTAAAGGTGATGGAGCAAGTTGGTGCTGGGATTGAAAAATATGCCCCTTCAGCATTCGTTATTTGTATTACTAATCCTCTTGATGCAATGGTGTGGGCATTACAAAAGTTTTCAGGTCTTCCAACGCAAAAAGTGGTTGGTATGGCTGGTGTTCTTGATTCGGCACGGTTTCGTTATTTTTTATCTGAAGAGTTTAAGGTTTCTGTTAAAGATGTAACAGCATTTGTTTTAGGAGGGCACGGTGATTCAATGGTGCCTTTAGTACGTTATTCAACAGTTGGTGGCATCTCTTTGCCCGATCTTGTGAAAATGGGCTGGACAACACAGGAAAAGATTGATCAAATTATCCAGCGGACTCGCGATGGTGGTGCGGAAATTGTCAGTTTATTAAAAACAGGTTCTGCTTTTTATGCACCAGCAGCTTCTGCTGTTTCTATGGCTGAAGCTTATTTAAAGGACACTAAACGTGTTATTCCTGTTGCAGCCTATCTTTCAGGTGAATATGGGGTTAAGGATATGTATGTTGGTGTTCCTGTTGTTATTGGTGCGAGCGGTGTTGAACGTGTAATCGAGATTGATCTTAATCAAGAGGAAAAGAGCGCTTTTGAAAAATCAGTGCATGCAGTAAAAAAGCTTTGTGAAGCTTGTGTTGCTATTGCATCTGGTCTCAAATAAATTGAATAAGATTCTGTTCATTAAAGTAAAAATTTAAAATATTAAAAATTTAAGGATCGATTAGTGATCCATAAAAGAAAAGGACAAGTGAATGAATATCCATGAATATCAGGCAAAACGTCTGCTTCATGAATATGGAGCACCAATTGCAAATGGTGTTGCTGTTTATTCTGCAGAGCAAGCTGAAAAATGGGCAAAAAAATTGCCTGGTCCGCTCTATGTAGTTAAAAGTCAGATCCACGCTGGTGGTCGTGGTAAAGGGAAGTTTAAAGAACTTGATCCTGATTCAAAGGGTGGTGTTCGTCTTGCAAAGTCAGTTGAAGAAGTTGTTTCTTATGTTAAGGAAATGCTTGGTAAAACTTTGGTGACCAAACAAACTGGTTCAGAAGGTAAGCAAGTTAATCGCCTTTATATTGAGGATGGTGCTGATATCGAGCGAGAGCTTTATCTTTCACTTTTGGTTGATCGTACAGTTAGTCGGGTTGCTTTTATTGTTTCAACGGAAGGAGGAATGGATATTGAAACGGTTGCTGAAAAGACGCCAGAAAAAATATTAACTCTCCCCATTGATTCTATACAAGGTGTTACTTCTACTGATTGTATAAAGCTTTGTGATGCGTTGGAATTACATGATAAGGCGCGGGAGGATGGTGAAAAGCTTTTTCCAATTCTTTATAAAGCGTTCTGTGAAAAAGATATGAGCCTTCTTGAAATCAACCCACTTATTGTAATGAAAGATGGTCATTTGCGTGTTCTTGATGCAAAAGTTTCTTTTGACAATAATGCTTTATTTCGTCATCCAGATATTTTGGAATTACGTGACATTTCAGAAGAAGATCCAAAAGAGATTGAAGCATCAAAGCATGATCTTGCTTATGTTGCTCTTGAGGGTACGATTGGTTGCATGGTAAATGGCGCAGGTCTTGCTATGGCAACTATGGATATTATCAAACTCTATGGAGCTGAGCCCGCAAATTTTCTTGATGTTGGTGGTGGTGCTTCAAAAGAAAAAGTAACTGCTGCTTTTAAAATTATCACTGCTGATCCGAATGTTAAAGGCATTTTGGTCAATATTTTTGGTGGCATTATGCGTTGTGATATCATTGCTGAAGGGGTTGTTGCTGCTGTTAAAGAAGTTGGTTTACAAGTTCCTTTGGTTGTTCGCCTTGAAGGTACGAATGTTGAGCAAGGTAAAGCAATTATCAGTGAGAGTGGTTTGAATGTTATTTCTGCTGACGATTTAGATGATGCTGCTCAGAAAATTATTTCTGCAGTGAAAGGAGCTTAAGCCATGTCGATTCTTATTCATCAGGATACAAAAGTTCTGGTTCAAGGACTTACTGGGAAGACCGGAACTTTTCATACAGAACAGGCATTGGCTTATCATAACACAAAAATGGTTGGTGGCATTAACCCCAAAAAAGGAGGTGAAGTGTGGAAGGGATCAAAAGGTGAAACTCTTCCTATTTTTGCTAGTGTTGCAGAAGGTAAAGAAAAAACAGGGGCTGATGCTTCTGTTATTTATGTTCCTCCTGCAGGAGCTGCAGATGCGATAATTGAAGCCATTGAAGCTGAGATCGGTTTAATTGTCTGTATTACAGAAGGTATACCGGTTATGGATATGATTAAAGTTAAAGTTAAATTAGAGCAATCGAAATCACGTTTAATTGGTCCTAACTGTCCAGGTATTCTCACTCCTCATGAATGTAAAATTGGTATCATGCCAGGTTCTATTTTTAGAAAAGGGTCTGTTGGAGTTGTTTCGCGGTCAGGAACTTTAACTTATGAAGCTGTGTTTCAGACGAGTCAAGAAGGTCTTGGACAGACAACTGCTATTGGTATTGGTGGTGATCCTGTTAAGGGTACGGAATTTATTGATGTGTTGGAAATGTTTTTGGCTGATGATGAAACCAAGTCTATTGTCATGATTGGTGAGATTGGTGGTTCTGCTGAAGAAGAAGCAGCACAATTTCTTAAGGATGAAGCAAAAAAAGGTCGTAAAAAGCCAATGGCTGGTTTTATTGCTGGTCGTACAGCTCCTCCAGGACGTACGATGGGTCATGCTGGTGCTGTTATTTCTGGTGGTAAGGGTGGAGCAGAAAATAAAATCTCTGCAATGGAATCGGCGGGGATTCGTGTTTCACCTTCACCATCACAAATAGGGAAGACTTTAATGTCGGTTTTGAAGGGGTAAAAGAAAATTTTATCTGGGTAAAGATTCATCTTTATCCAGATAAAATCTCAGATATAAGAAAGTAAAAAGTTTTTGCAATTTTTTAGCCCTTATTTGCTTTGCAGGCACTTAAAGGTTAAGAGGATATTAAGGAGACGGAATAGATGTTCCGGAGAAGGATATGGCAAAGCAAGACGAGATAAATAGTCTTTTTGCACAAACGTCGTTTCTATATGGTGGAAATGCAGATTATATAGATCAACTTTATGCTGAATATGAAAATGATCCTACGAGTGTAAATCCACAGTGGCGTGCTTTTTTTGAGACTCTTCAAGATAACAAAGAAGATGTTCTCAAAAATGCTAAAGGAGCCACTTGGCAACATGATCATTGGCCATTAAAGGTAAATGGAGAACTGGTTTCTGCACTTGATGGCGATTGGTCTGTTCTGGAAAAAAATCTTAGTGATAAATTAAGAGAAAAAGCAGCAACTGGCACTGCACAAAAGGAAAAAAAATTCAACGAACAGGACATTATCCAAGCAACACGTGATTCTGTTCATGCACTCATGATGATTCGTGCTTTTCGAGCACGTGGACATCTTCGCGCGCGACTTGATCCTCTTGAATTAGCTGAAAAATTAGAAGATTATAAAGAATTATCTCCGGAGGCTTACGGTTTCACACCTGCTGATTATGAGCGTCCAATTTTTATTGATAATGTTTTGGGTTTGGAATATGCAACTATTCCACAAATGCTTGAGATTCTTAATCGTACCTATTGTTCAACAATTGGCGTGGAATATATGCATGTGTCTGATCCTACTCAAAAGGCGTGGCTTCAAGAACGTATTGAAAAATCAGATAAAAGAATTGCTTTTACACATGAAGATAAGAAAGCTATCTTTAATAAGCTTATTGAGGCAGAAGGTTTCGAACAATTTTTAGATATAAAATATAAAGGAACAAAACGTTTTGGTCTCGATGGTGGTGAGGCACTTATTCCTGCTCTTGAGCAGATTATTAAATGTAGCAGTGCTTTAGGTGTGCAAGAAGTTGTTTTAGGAATGGCGCATCGTGGTCGTTTGAATGTTCTTTCACAAGTTCTCGCTAAGCCACATCGAGCTATTTTTCATGAATTCCAAGGAGGATCTTATAAACCCGATGATGTAGAAGGATCTGGTGATGTAAAATATCATTTGGGAACTTCAGCTGATCTTGAGTTTAATGGTAAAAAGGTTCACCTATCACTTGTACCCAATCCATCTCACCTCGAAATTGTTGATCCAGTTGTTATTGGAAAGACACGTGCTAAACAAGACCAACTTGTGGGTCCTACACGTACTGACGTTATTCCATTAAGCGAGCGTTCAAAAGTTTTACCATTGCTTATTCATGGTGATGCTGCTTTTGCAGGGCAAGGTGTTATCCAAGAAACGTTTGGTCTTTCAGGTCTAAAAGGTTACCGTGTTGCGGGTTCTGTTCATGTGATTATCAATAATCAGATTGGATTTACAACTGATCCACGCTTTTTACGCTCTTCTCCTTACCCATCAGATGTAGCAAAAATGATCGATGCACCAATTTTTCATGTGAATGGTGATGATCCTGAAGCTGTTGTTTTTGTTGCAAAGGTAGCAACAGAATTTCGTCAAATTTTTCATAAACCAGCTGTGATCGATATGTTCTGTTACCGCCGTTATGGACACAATGAAGGTGATGAACCGTCTTTTACACAACCACTTATGTATAGAGCAATTCGTAATCATAAAACGACTCTTCAGCTTTATAGTGATCAGTTGGTAGCAGAAGGGGTGATTTCTTTAGAAGAGATTGAACAGCGAAAAAAACTGTGGCGTGATAAACTTGAAATTGAATTTAAAGCAAGTACTTCTTACAAACCCAATAAAGCTGATTGGCTTGATGGAAGTTGGACAGGTCTTAAAGCTTCTAGTAATGCTGACGAGCAGCAATATAAAACGACGGGCGTTGAGTTACAGACTTTAAAGGAAATTGGTCAGAAGCTTGTTGAGATTCCACCAAATTTTCATGTTCATAAAACCATTCAGCGCTTTTTGAGTAACCGTGCTAAGATTTTTGAAACTGGTGAAGGAGTTGATTGGGCAACAGCGGAAGCTTTAGCTTTTGGTTCACTTTGTTTGGAGGGCGTACCTGTTCGTCTTTCTGGTGAAGATGTTGAACGTGGAACTTTTTCGCAACGTCATTCAGTTCTTTATGATCAAGAAAATGAAGCACGTTATATCCCTTTAAACAATTTGCGAAAGGGACAGGCAATTTATGAAGTTGTTAATTCCATGCTTTCTGAGGAAGCAGTTCTTGGTTTTGAGTATGGATATTCGTTTGCTGAACCTTGTAGTTTAACACTTTGGGAAGCACAATTTGGTGATTTTTCTAATGGTGCACAGGTTATTTTTGATCAGTTTATTTCATCTGCAGAGCGTAAATGGCTTCGTATGTCTGGTCTTGTATGTTTATTACCTCATGGTTTTGAAGGTCAAGGACCAGAACATTCTTCAGCGCGTTTAGAACGTTATCTGCAATTATGTGCAGAAGATAATATGCAGGTTGCTAATTGTACGACTCCCGCAAATTATTTTCACATTTTGCGTCGGCAAATTAAACGCGATTTTCGTAAGCCATTGATTTTGATGACACCAAAATCACTTTTACGTCATAAGCGAGCTGTTTCTTCTTTAAATGAAATGGGATTGGAAACCAATTTTCATCGTCTGTTACTTGATGATGCAGAGTGTGTTAAAAATTCTGTTATTAAACTGAAAAAAGATAATAAAATTCGTCGTGTTGTTCTTTGTACAGGTAAGGTTTATTATGATCTTTATGAGGAACGTGAAAAGAGGGGGGCTGATGACATTTATTTGCTGCGTGTTGAGCAGCTTTATCCTTTTCCTGCAAAAGTTTTAGTGAATGTGTTGTCACGCTTTTTACAAGCGGAAATTGTTTGGTGCCAAGAAGAGCCAAAAAACATGGGGGCTTGGTCATTTATTGAACCTTATTTAGAGTGGGTTTTGACTCATATTAATGCACAATATTCGCGCGCACGTTATGCTGGGCGTCCTGCGAGTGCATCACCAGCTACTGGATTGATGGCGAAACATCTTGAACAACTTGCCGCGTTTCTTGAAGACGCGTTAGGTTCTTAATTTATTACTACTCTGACGTATGGAAAAATATTATGACTACTGAAATTCGTGTTCCCACTTTGGGTGAATCGGTTACTGAAGCGACAATTGGCAAGTGGTTTAAAAAACCTGGTGAATCTGTTGTTGTAGATGAACCTTTAGTTGAATTAGAAACTGATAAGGTAACAGTTGAGGTTCCTTCGCCTATTACGGGAAAGTTATCTGAGGTCATCGCAAAGGAAGGCGATACGGTTGAAGTTAATGCTCTCTTAGGGATAATTGAAGCCGTAGCTGTTGATACTGCTCAATCATTTTCGCCTTCTGTTTCTGCTACACCTATTTCAGAGGGTGTATCTAGATTGGAGCCATCTTCTACAAGTGATACAATACGTTCTGCATCTGCAGTATTGGAGAAGTCTTCTACGCGTGACACAATACCTCCCACACCCTCAGCAGCAAAATTAATGGCTGAAAATAATATTGCAAAAAGCAATATCACAGGTTCTGGAAAACATGGGCAAATTCTCAAAGAAAATGTTCTTGATGTATTAGCACAAAGAATACAAAATACAAAAGCACCTGATACAAAAGTATCTGTTTCTGCACCTACTGCTCCAGTTACATCGGTTTACGAAATGCGTGAAGAGCGGGTTCGTATGACGAAGTTACGTCAAACAATTGCTCGTCGTCTTAAAGATGCGCAAAATATAGCGGCAATGTTAACTACATTTAATGAAGTTGATATGTCTGCAGTGATGGATTTACGCAAGCGGTATAAGGATATTTTTGAGAAGAAACATGGTGTTAAGCTTGGTTTTATGGGATTTTTTACTAAAGCTGTTTGCCATGCTTTAACAGAACTTCCCGCTGTTAATGCAGAAATTGATGGTACAGACATTGTTTATAAAAACTATGTCAATGCTGGTATTGCTGTTGGAACTGATAAAGGGCTTGTTGTTCCTGTGGTTCGTAATGCAGATCAGATGTCATTCGCAGAGATTGAAAAAGAAATTGGTCGTTTAGGTCGTCTTGCTCGTGACGGAAAATTAGCTGTCTCTGATATGCAAGGTGGAACCTTTACTATTACCAATGGGGGTGTTTATGGATCGTTAATGTCGACACCAATTTTGAATGCACCACAATCTGGTATTTTAGGAATGCATGCAATTAAAGAGCGAGCAGTAGTTGTTGGAGGTCAGATTGTAGTCCGCCCTATGATGTATTTAGCACTTTCTTATGATCATCGTATTGTAGATGGACAAGAAGCTGTGACTTTCCTTGTACGTGTTAAGGAAAGTTTAGAAGATCCGGAACGTCTTGTTCTTGGCTTGTAAGAGTTCAGTTTTCAGAATAAAAGGAAAAACAGATGTCTTATGATGTAGTTGTGATTGGAGCAGGTCCAGGTGGTTATGTAGCAGCAATTAAAGCAGCACAATTAGGGCTAAAAGCAGCAATCATTGAAAAGCGTTCAACGTTAGGTGGTACGTGCCTTAATGTTGGCTGCATTCCTTCTAAAGTGTTATTACATGTTTCAGAGTTATTTGTTGAAACACAACATAATTTTGAAACACTTGGTATTTCTATTGCAAAATCTAAACTTAATCTTGAGCAAATGATGGCGCATAAAAAAGCTGTTATAACAGCAAATACAGGTGGTATTTCTTTTTTAATGAAAAAGAATAAAGTTGATACTTTTTTTGGTACAGCTAAGATTTTAAGTGCAGGTCAAATTGAAGTTGTTGCCAAAGATGGTAGTCAACAAACGATTACAACAAAGAATATTGTTATTGCTACTGGTTCAGAAAGCTCAAGTATTCCAGGTGTAAATGTTACAATTGATGAAAAGGTCATTGTATCTTCTACAGGGGCGCTTTCGCTTGAAAAAGTGCCAGCGCATATGGTTGTTGTTGGTGCTGGTGTTATTGGTTTAGAGCTTGGTTCAGTTTGGAGTCGTTTAGGTGCTAAGGTTACAATTATTGAGTATCTTGATAAAGTTTTAGGATCAATGGATGGTGAAATTTCACGGCAATTTCAGAAATTGATGAAACAGCAAGGGATTGAATGTAAAACTGGTATGAAAGTAACAGATGTTACTCAATCTGGTTCGGCTGCACAGGTGACTTTTGAAGCTATCAAGGATGGTACGTCTGAAATTTTAGAAGCTGATGTTGTATTAATCGCTACGGGACGTTATCCCTACACAGAGGGTCTTGGTTTAGCAGAAGTTGGTATTCAATTAGATGAGCGTGGTTTTATTACAATCGATGCGAATTGGCAAACGAGTATTCCAGGAATTTATGCAATCGGTGATGTTGTCAAAGGACCCATGTTAGCGCATAAAGCTGAGGAAGAGGGTGTGGCAGTGGCTGAAATATTGGCAGGTCAAAAAGGACATGTTAATTTTAATACTATCCCTAGTGTTGTGTATACACAGCCAGAAATTGCTAGTGTGGGAAAGACAGAAGAAGAACTTATAGCTGCTGGAATTGATTACAATGTTGGAAAGTTTCCTTTCATTGCTAATGGTCGTGCACGGGCAATGCAAAAAGGCGATGGGTTTGTTAAAATTCTTGCTGATAAAAATACGGATAGGGTTTTAGGTGGGCATATTCTTGGGTTTGGTGCTGGTGAAATGATTCATGAAATTGTAGTTTTGATGGAATTTAATGGATCATCAGAAGATCTTGGGCGTTGTTGCCATGCACATCCTACTTTATCAGAAGCAGTGCGGGAAGCAGCATTAGCAACATTTGCTAAACCACTTCATGTCTAGAAATGTTTTTTAAGGGAGCTTTATAATACTTCTTCAATAAGTATAATAGGTGCCTTTCATTTGTATGATTTGATAAATCGTATATTTTAGAAAAAACCGCCCTTTTAAAAGGGCGGTTTTTTGTATCTTTCATGAATGTATATATATGAAGGACAAATTTTAAAACTGTAATTTTTTATCTTCTTGTTGTTCTCTTATCCAAGTTGAAAGTCCCATATGATTAAGATATTCGAGGAAGGGGTAAGGTGGTAATTCTTCTACATTGACCATAGTTTTAACATCCCATTTACCGGTAGCAATAAGAATGGCAGCAGCTGCTGCTGGTACACCAGCTGTGTAAGAAATGCCTTGTGCGCCAGTTTCATTAAAAGCTTGTTTATGATCAGCTATATTATAGATAAAAATTTCCCGTGGTTTACCATCTTTTTCGCCTTTAATAAGATCACCAATACAAGTTTTTCCAGTATAATCTGGAGCTAAAGAGGCTGGATCAGGTAAGACAGCTTTTACAACTTTCAAAGGAACAACTTCTTGACCCTCTGCTGTTTTAATAGGTTGTTCAGATAAGAGTCCTAGATTTTTCAAAACAGTAAAAACAGTAATGTAGCGTTCACCAAATCCCATCCAAAAGCGAATATTTTGAACATCAAGATTTTTGGATAGTGAATGAATTTCATCATGTCCCGTCATATAAGCTTTTTGTTTACCAACAACAGGCAAAATCCATTCACGGCTGATTTCAAACATTTTATTGGAAATCCATTTTTTATTTTGCCATGACCATACTTGCCCTGTAAATTCTCGAAAATTAATTTCTGGGTCAAAATTAGTGGCAAACCAACGCCCATGATTGCCTGCATTAATATCAATAATATCAATATCGGTGATTGTGTCGAAGTAGTTGTCACGTGCTAATGCTGCATAAGCATTAACAACACCAGGATCAAAACCGGCTCCTAAAATAGCGGTTATATTGGCTTTTTCGCATTCTTGACGTCGAGGCCATTCATAATTACCGTACCAAGGAGGTGTTTCACAAATTTTTAAAGGATCTTCATGAATTGCGGTATCAATATAAGCACATTTAGTTTCGATACAGGCTGAAAGAATGGACATATTAAGAAATGCAGAGCCAACATTAATAACGATTTCACATTTAGTTTTCTGGATGAGTTGTATAGTTTCTGAAACATTCATTGCATTAAGTGCATGGCTTTTGAGGATACCTTCTGCTTTCAGTGTTTTTTTATCTTTAATGGATGCAAGGATTGCATCACATTTTTTGAGTGTTCGCGAAGCGATATGAATATCACCTAAAATATCGTTATTTTGGGCACATTTATGAGCAACGACTTGTGCAACACCTCCCGCACCAATAATGAGAACATTTTTCTTCATTTTAAAGTCATCTCCTTAATTAATATTACCGCATGATGGTTTTATTGTATGGCATTTTGGTTATGAAAGGCTTTTTTGATAATCATTATAGTTAAATTGACGCTGAATTGTTAAGGTTCCATTGTGTTCTTTAATGACGATGGCAGGCATTGCAATGCCATTAAACCAGTTCTTCTTAACCATCGTATAGCCTGCAGCATCCTGAAAAGACAGTTTATCTCCTATCTTGAGTGGCTCAGGAAAATAAAATGTTCCAAAAATATCACCAGCCAGGCAAGATTTTC
Organism: Bartonella sp. B35(2025); assembly: GCF_053794465.1. Classification (NCBI taxonomy): domain Bacteria; kingdom Pseudomonadati; phylum Pseudomonadota; class Alphaproteobacteria; order Hyphomicrobiales; family Bartonellaceae; genus Bartonella; species Bartonella sp. B35(2025). The sequence continues at coordinate 1,383,525 of NZ_CP200035.1, read as the reverse complement.
CGCAAACTATGATTTCATGAGAGCCCTGATTCGGTTCTAATTTGGCATTTTCACGATAAATTAAAAGATCAAGCATATGAGCTTCGATTGAGCTATCAACGATGGCAATGTTTTTTTCGTTATACAATGTGTCAAGAACACTCACTTCTAATGTAGTGCTTTTAGTGATAGCAGCTTCTCCTGGTTCTAGAAAAATGGTAACATTATAGGTTTGAGAAAAACGTTTTAAGCGTTCTGCAAAAGCCGCTAGAGGATAATTTTCAGCGGTAAAATGAATACCACCGCCAAGGCTAATCCAATCGACTGCAGCAAAGAGTTCAGCGAATTTTTCTTCAATATGATAGAGCATTTGATTGAAAAGATTAAAGTCATCATTTTCACAATTATTGTGGATCATTAAGCCATTGATTAGGGGTAAAACCTCTTTAATAGCGTTTTGGTTAGTTTCACCTAAGCGACTAAAAGGACGAGAGGGATTAGCAAGATCAAAATTTGATGCACTAATCCCTGGGTTTAACCTTAAACCCCGTTGAATGGTTTTTGTAGCGCTAGCAAAGCGCTGAAGCTGTTGAATTGAATTAAAGATAATTTTGTCTGCATAGCCACAAGCTTCATCAATTTCATCATCTGCCCAAGCAACTGAATAGGCATGGGTTTCTTTCCCAAATTTTTCTTTCCCTAAGCGCAGTTCATAAAGAGATGATGATGTCGTTCCATCCATATACTGAGACATAAAATCAAAGAGACTCCATGTTGCAAAGCATTTCAAAGCGAGCAAAATTTTTACTCCTGACATTTCTCGTAAACTAGTAATGATTTCCATATTTTTTATAAGCTTAGATTTATCGATAAGATAATAGGGAGTTCTAATCATTATTTATCCGTTTTCTGCTGAAGGATCTTATTGGTTATACCGACGTTTAGTACATGTAGTAATAGAATGTCTCAAGGAAAAAGAATCACAAAGGAGAATCTGTTTTTTTTTGCAATAGAGAGGCTTTCTGTAATTTAGCTGTAGTTTAGTTGTTGTGAGATTTGTGTCATGCTTTTAGTTAAGAATTTATCTTATGCTTTATTTATTGTATTCATTGGAAGTTTTCTCATGATAATAGCTAATGGTGCAGGTTCAGTGCAAAAAAATGACATTGAAGCACATGTAATTTCTTCATCTTCTTCTCTCCAAGAGAATTCGAATTTTTTAATTATGACAGGGCGTAGAGAACTTAATGGATTCAAAGGTTATCGTAATTATCGGCGTGGTTATCGTAAATATAGTGACAATTGGTGGTATCCTGAAATAGCATTTGCTACATATAAACATTTAGACGCAAAACATGTACCACTAAAAGAAATATCAGCTTTAAAAAGAACACCTCTAATTTATCCTTTAGAGGAAAGAAAACCATGGATGTTGAAGCAACATATCGATTCTTGTATGGCGCGTTACCGTTCTTATAATCAAAGTGATAATAGTTATCAGCCTTTCCATGGGCCTCGTAGGCAATGCTTTTCTCACATTTTTAAAGAATCAAAGATGAAAAAATAAAAAAGCTTTCAGACCGCTTTGTCTTTATGTGTAATTTTTTTCATGAAACATTTGTTTTATAATAATTTTTTATGTTTTTAATTTTATTTAAATTCTATTATTGTAAAATGCGAAATTAAGAGATGGCAATATAGTTTTTTTCTTTTTTTTTTATTGTGTTATCTACAAAATATTTAAGAAAGTTTGGAGTTTAAGGAATGACAGCATGGGAAGCAATGTTAATATTGCTCATTTTGCTTCCCTTTGGTGGTAGCATCATTATTGGTTTTTTTCGTTCAACTGCCAAAAATAATGAAGCGTGGTTTGCTGGATTTATTGCACTTATTAGTTTTCTTTTCACAATAACGCTTTATCCAGCGGTCAGTAAAAATCGCATAGTACGTTTAGATATTTTCTGGCTTCCAGAATGGGGAGTTAATTTGGTTCTCCGTATAGATGGTTTGTCGTGGCTTTTTTGCTTGCTTATTACAGGGATTGGGTTACTTGTTGTTGTCTATGCGCGTTATTACATGGATCCGGCAGATCCTGTGCCGCGGTTTTTTTCCTTTTTTCTAGCTTTTATGGGATCGATGACAGGAATAGTTTTGTCAGGCAATCTCATCTTTTTAGTTATTTTCTGGGAGCTAACCAGTATTTTTTCTTTTTTGTTGATCGGTTATTGGTACCATAATGCAAGTGCGCGTGAAGGTGCACGTATGGCTTTAATAACCACGGGTTTTGGTGGTTTTGCTCTTTTTGTTGGGGTTCTACTAATTGGCCATATTGTTGGTAGTTTTGATTTGGATAAGGTACTGCATTCTGGGGATCTGATCCGATCAAGCTCTCTTTATGATTTTGTTCTTATTTGTATTTTATTGGGAGGTTTAACAAAAAGTGCACAGTTTCCATTTCATTTTTGGTTACCCAATGCAATGGCTGCTCCAACACCTGTATCTTCTTATTTACATTCTGCAACGATGGTGAAAGCAGGATTGTTTTTACTTGTGCGTTTATGGCCAGTTTTATCTGGAACAGAATCTTGGTTTTTGTTGATTGGCTTTTCAGGACTCTCGACATTGCTTCTTGGTGCTTACTTTTCCATGTTTCAGCAAGACTTAAAAGGGCTGCTTGCTTACTCAACTATTAGCCATCTTGGATTGATTACCACGCTTTTAAGTTTTGGCAGCCCACTTGCATGTGTTGCAGCAATTTTTCATATGGCCAATCATGCTACTTTTAAAGCTTCTTTATTTATGGCAGCTGGCATTATTAATCATGAAACGGGAACGCGTGATATGCGGAAGCTGACAGGACTTTTTCGCTTTATGCCTATTACAGCGACTCTAGCTTTAGTGGCGAGTGCAGCGATGGCTGGTGTTCCTTTATTAAATGGTTTTTTATCAAAAGAGATGTTTTTTGCTGAAGCAGTTGAAACACATATGGAATCATGGTTAGATTGGGTTGTACCTTATGTAGCAACGCTGGCTAGTTTGTTTAGTGTGACCTATTCTGTGCGTTTTATTCATGGTGTTTTTTTAGGGCAAAAGCCTGTCAATTTACCAAAAATACCACATGAACCACCACGTTTTATGCGTTTTCCCATGGAACTTTTGGTATTCATTTGTTTGGCCGTTGGTATTTTACCTAATTTAACAATAGGATCTATTTTAGATAATGCAGTTGTATCTGTTTTAGGACCAACAGCGCCTCCCTATAATTTAGCTGTTTGGCATGGATTTGATACTCCATTAATGATGAGTTTTATTGCTTTATTAGGAGGTGTGTTGTTTTATGCTATAGGTCATCGCTATTTTTTATCTTGTGATGATGGAGCTCCTTTTTTTCGTCATTTGAAAGTAACACGTATCTTTGAACGAATTCTCGTGATTATTTCTTGGAAATGGGCGCGTGCAGCGGAGTCTCTTTTGTCAACACGTCGTTTGCAAACGCAATTGCACTGGGTTTTTTCAGTGTGTTTTGTATTTATAGGTTTTTTACTTTGGTGCGATGGTTTAATTTCAGCTGGTCCGTTGCCGCTTTTTCCGCTTGATATTCCTTTTCTCGTTCTTTGGTTGGTGGGTGGATTATGCGCACTTTTAGTTGCTTGGAAAGCAAAGTTTCATCGTTTTGCATCATTAATGTTGTTAGGGGGCGCTGGTTTGATGACTTGTGCGACTTTTTTATGGCTTTCTGCGCCTGATTTGGCAATAACACAATTGGTTGTTGAAGTTGTGACAGCAGTTTTATTGTTGCTTGGTTTGCGGTGGTTGCCTAAACGTTTGCATATTTCTTCTCCAACATCTGTTAATTTTTTAGTGCGCTTGCGTCGTTCTCGTGATTTTGTCATCGCGTTGGTGGGGGGGGCTGGTATAGCGTGGTTATCCTTCGCAGTGATGACACGTCCTCAAGGAAAAACAATAGGTGATTTTTTTCTGACTCATGCTTACTCTGGTGCTGGTGGTCGCAATGTTGTGAATGTGTTGTTGGTTGATTTCCGTGGTTTTGATACAATGGGAGAAATTGTGGTTTTAGGCATTGTATCACTTACTGTTTTTGCCCTTTTACGGCGGTTTCGTCCTGCTCCTGAAAGTATTGATGCGCCTTTTCAACAACAGATACAAATGGCTTTTGATACCGCACAGCCTGATCGAAGTGCAGGGGATACCGTATTAGACTATTTAGCTGTTCCAGCTGTTATTATGTGTTGGCTCTTTCCGGTTATTATTGCTTTTGCTGTTTATTTATTTATGCGGGGGCATAATCTTCCAGGAGGTGGATTTGCTGGTGGTGTGACTTTAGCAATAGGATTTATTTTGCAGTATCTTGCACGTGATATTCGTTGGGTGGAAAACCGGTTGAAGATTTTGCCTTTGCGGTGGATAGGCTTTGGCTTATTATTATCAGTCGCAACAGGGATGGGTTCTTGGTTTTTTGGGTATCCTTTTTTAACGTCCTTTTTTCAATATATTCACTTTCCATTAATTGGAAATATTCCTATAGCATCCACTTTTTTATTTGATTTTGGTGTATTTTCTTTAGTTTTGGGAGCAACAGTTCTTATTTTAATTGCACTTGCGCATCAATCAATTCGTAGTTATCGGATCGGTAAGAAGCCTAGTAAAAAAGAGAGGGAAAATTAATGGAAATTGTTCTTTCTTTAGGTATTGGTGTTCTTGTTGGATCAGGTATTTGGTTGCTTTTGCGTCCACGTACTTTTCAGGTAATTCTTGGTTTATCTTTGATCTCTTATGGCGTTAATCTTTTTATGTTTTCGATGAGTAGACCGCGTAGTAATGCTGCACCGATTATTGATCCTTCTACTGTGATCAATCCAGCTAATTACGTTGACCCTCTACCGCAAACTTTAGTTTTGACAGCGATCGTAATTGGTTTTGCAACAACAGCTTTGTTTTTGGTTATCCTTTTGGTTTCACGTGGTTTAACAGGATCAGATCACGTTGATGGGCGTGAGGTACAATGATGGAAGCATGGGTGCATCATCTCATTGTCTTACCTATCCTTTTACCGCTAAGCACTGGAGCACTTCTTCTTTTTTATGATGAGCGCCGTTCAAAACTTAAATCATTGATTAGTATTTCTTCTGCGGGATTATTGATTGTTGTTTCTATTTTATTGATTATACATACTCTTGAAACAGTACCAGCATCTAATGTTTATCGGCTTGGTAATTGGCCATCTTCCTTTGGTATTATTTTAGTTCTTGATCGTTTAAGCGCTATGATGCTTTTACTTTCTAGTTTGTTGATCACTGCTGCATTGGTTTTTGCACAAGCTCATTGGTATAAAGCTGGTTCTCATTTTCAATCACTTATGCAATTTTTTATGGTGGGGATTAACGGTTCTTTTTTGACAGGTGATTTATTTAATTTATTTGTATTTTTTGAAGTTATGCTAACAGCTTCTTATGGACTTGCTTTGCATGGTTCCGGTCAAGCACGTGCACGTGCAGGATTACATTATGTAGTGGTTAATCTTGTTGCTTCGTCGTTTTTTTTAATTGGTGCAGCGCTCATTTATGGGGTTGTTGGCACTCTTAACATAGCTGATTTGGCTATCAAAATAAAGAAAATAGCTTCTACAGATATTGTTTTATTTGAAATAGGTGCTGTATTTTTGGGTATTGCCTTTTTACTCAAAGCTGGTATGTGGCCACTTAATTTTTGGTTAATGCCGACTTATAGTGCAGCAGCAGCACCTGTTGGGGCTTCTTTTGTTATTTTGAGCAAAGTAGGTATTTATATTATTTTGCGTTTAACACTGCTATGGTTTGGTTCTGAAAGTGGATATTTTAGCTATTTGAGCCATACAGTTTTATTTTATGGTGGGCTTGCCACTATAATTTTTGGTTTTATCGGGGTATTAGCTAGCCAAATTTTGGTACGTTTAGCTGCTTATAGTGTTCTTGTATCTTCTGGAACATTGTTGACAGCAATTGGGATGGGCAATGTAGCACTGATAGTAGGTGCACTCTTTTATATTGTGTCCTCAACTTTAGCACTTGGGGCTTTTTTTCTTTTAGTAGAGTTAGTTGAACGCTGTCAGGATGTTGCTGCCAATGTTCTGGCTGTTACAATGGAAGTGTATGGTGATGATGAAGAGGAAGAAGAAGATGAAATTGGTACTTATTTGCCAGTAACTTTAGCAATTCTTGGAGTTTGTTTTAGTATGTGTGCTATTCTCATTATTGGGTTACCGCCCTTTTCTGGTTTTGTTGCTAAATTTATGATGCTCATGGCAATTTTAAATCATAATAAAGAGAATTTTTCTTCTTCTATTCCTGTTTTACGTGATTGGCTTTTTGTGATTTTTGTTATTACAGCTGGTTTTGCAGCTTTAATTGCAATGACACGAATTGGCATACGGACTTTTTGGATTTCTCTTGAAGGTAAGATTCCACGTGTACAAGTGATTGAGTTTGCACCTATTGCTGTTCTTCTTGCTTTGTGTTTCCTCATGACAATTGCAGCTGATCCTGTTACTCATTATATGTCTGAAACTGTTAGGGTTTTGCATGAACCTCAGAATTATATTGGGAGTGTTTTAACTGATTTTTCTCTCGAAAATACGGAGATCAATCAATGAATTATTTTTGTCCCTATCCCTTTTTCAGTAGTGTAATTATTTTTATGTGGTTGATTTTAAATGGCTTTAGTTTAGGTCAACTGCTTTTAGGGATAATAATTTCTTTGTTTGGTGGCTTAATGATGCAGCTGCTTGAGCCGGAAAAGATCATTATTAAAAATTGGCGTGCAGTTTTTCGTCTAATTTTTCGAGTATTTATAGATTCTATTACTTCAAATATTTCAGTAGCTTGGTTTATTTTAACAAAAAGGTTTCAAAAACATCAGTCTGGTTTTGTTATGGTACCTCTTTTGCTTGAAAGCCGTGCTGCTTTAGCTGTTTTAGCTTGTATCTTATCAGTCACTCCAGGAACTGTTTGGGTTACTTATAATAGCAAAAATAGTGAGCTTTTGATTCATGTATTAAATTTTAAAAATGGGTATGATTATCAGCAGTTGATCAAACAACGATATGAGCAATTACTTTTGGAGATTTTCTAATGAGTATGGTGATCCTTTATTGGGGAATTTTTCTTTCACAGAGTTTTTTAAGTTTAGCGATGGTTTTAGCACTATTTCGGTTAATTTGTGGTCCACGGGCGCAGGATCGGATTATTGGTTTGGATACCCTTTATATAATCACGATCCTTTTGTTTCTTACATTTGATATTCGTTCAGGAACAACCGTTTATTTTGTAGCAGCTCTCATTATTGGACTTTTAGGGTCTATCTCAAGTATTGCTTTGGCAAAATTTTTAATGCGTGGAGAAATTATTGAATGAAGGATGATGTATCGCTTACAGTCGCTATTGTTATTACCATTTTTTTAATATTGGGATCTGGTCTTACATTAATTGGAACAATAGGGTTAGTGCGTTTGTCCAATTTTTATGAGCGGTTGCATATGCCTTCAGTGGGCACGAGTTGGGGTGCGGGTAGCATTCTCATTGCTTCGTTTCTTTATTCAATGTTTGTGGATCATCGTTTTGTTTTTCATGAAGTATTGATGATGCTCTTTTTGCTTGTAACAGCGCCAATAGCTTCCATGCTGTTATCACAGGCAGCGGCTTATCGATATCACTCGGAAGATAAATCAGAAAAACCGTTGGCTCTTTTATCGCATCAGACAAAAGAGAAGTTGTCTGAATCAGAAAGATCAGCATATGATTAGAGCCAATGGAATTTTAACGTGTAAAAGCTTATTTTATTCTTTTCCCTTTTCTTCGACACAACGGATGGGTTTTTCTTCTTTTGGATCATTAATAAGATCATAAAATGTAGCTTCGTTTTTACTTACCCACCAAATATACTGAGCTCCTGCATATTTTTCTCCTGAAGCAGAAATTACATTGGAGCCAATGATGCGTTTACCTTTCCATTTGAAATCAACTAATGCAATGGTTCCGGCACTGAGATAGGTTGCTTCAACGCGTTCTTTACTTTTTTCAACATTGCATTGATAAGTAATGGTTTGAGTTGTTGGTTCTGGATCATCTGGGACTTCAATGATTAATGAACTGGCGAAGGCACTGATTGAACTAAAGAGTGATAAAATTAAAACGGCACAAAATTCTAAAATGGGTAGAGTTTTTCTCATAATATTTCCTTAATTAATTTTAAAATAGTAATGTTGATTCTTCTTTACAGCGGATAGGTTTTATTTGTTCTGGGTCATTGATAAGATCGTAAAGTATAGCTTCAGTTTTTGATTCCCACCAGATATACTGCGCTCCCACATATTTTGTTCCCGAAGCAGCAATTACATTGGTAGCAATGATACGATCACCTTTCCATCTGAAATCAACCAGTGCGATATTATCAGCGTTGAGATAGGTTGCTTCAACGCGCTCTTTACTTGTTCCATTATCGCACTGATAGGCAACAGTTTGGGTTGTTGGTTCTGGGTTATCTGGTACTTCAATGACTAAAGAGCCTGCGAAGGTACTAATTGAGCTAAAGAGTGATAAAATTAAAACGGCACAAAATTCTAAAATGGGTAAAGTTCTTTTCATAATGTTTCCTTATCATACAGAAAAATACATGATTGACACGTAATGGTGTCTACGGCAGGATTCGAACCTGCGGCCCCAGGATTCATACCACTTCGATTTTCATCGCCAGCTTTATAGGCTGTTTGTGGTCTGGACTGTCTCTTCACCTTAAAGCTTGTACTTTTTAGGTGCTGCCCGTTCAGTCTCTACACCTTCCTCTCATTTCAAGAGAGACTTGGCTCGGGATTGGCATATAGTTTCCCGTGAAGCTTTCCCCGAATTTGAGCAGATTCACTTTGAGGATTTCTCCTCAGGTGCCCAATTTCTTTAGGAATCCTGTGCTCTATCCTACTGAGCTACGCAGACATAATCACACCTCTTCCTTTAATAGAAGTATAAAAACGAATCAATTATATTCAATATGAACTAACTAATTTTTGTTTTAGAAAGGTTAAAATTGTGTCTGGTGAGACATTTTTTGCGATAAATGATTGGCCAAGTCCACGTGTTAAGATGAAAGTCAAACTATTTTGAGAGACTTTTTTATCTTGGGCAATAAAATCCATCAGTGTTTCGGCATTTGGTAATTTACCTGGAATATCTTCTAATCGTGTAGGTAATCCTGCGCTTTTAAGGTGTGCTTCGACGCGTTGTATGAGTGTGGGGCTTATTAAATTTAATTGAGCCGAGAGTTGATGGGCTAAAACCATCCCAATTGCTACACCTTCGCCGTGGATTAAACGGTTTGAGTCATAAGCAGTTGCTGTTTCAAGCATGTGTCCAAATGTATGACCAAGGTTTAATAATGCACGTTCTCCTGTTTCGTATTCATCGCGTGCTACAATATCAGCTTTAAATTGGCATGAGCGGACAATAGCTTCCGTTCGTATTGGATCATTAGAAAAAATTTTTTGCCTGTTTTTTTCAAGCCATTCAAAAAAATCAGGCTGATTAATGAGTCCGTATTTGACTATTTCTGCGTAGCCAGCACGAAATTCACGTAATGGAAGTGTATCAAGGACACAAGTATCAGTAATAACACATTGTGGTTGATAAAAAGAACCAATAAGATTTTTACCATAGCGGCTATTGATTCCGGTTTTTCCACCAACAGAGGAGTCAATTTGTGCGAGAAGTGTTGTAGGCATCTGAATAAAATTCATGCCTCGGCGTATGATGCTTGCGGTAAACCCTCCAAGATCACCGATGACACCACCACCAAAAGCAATAACACAATCACCTCTTTCTAGACGAGCAGCAAGAATTTTGTTAATTACAGTTTGCAGGGTTGAAAACGATTTTGATTGTTCTCCTGCTTTTACTATAATTGGAACAGTATGAATTTTATTTTTTGTTAATTCTGTTTGTAATGTTTCTAAATGAAGAGAAGCAACATTTGTATCTGTAACAATAGCCAAGCGTGGCTGATAAAGATCTTTTTGGTTAAGAGAGCGCTTAATCTGTAAGGCAACTTGCGTAATTAGACCTGCTCCAATAATGATATTATAACAGTGTTTATCTAGTTTAACAGTAACAGTTTTAGTCTGCATGTTTGTTATTCCTATCATTTATTTCTGTATATAAGTAGTGCTGTACAGATCGTATGATATTTTGTGCTATAGTACGGTGGCTTTTTTCATAATTGTTAATTGTTAAGTTTGCTTTTGCATAGATAGGATAGCGTTGTTCCATGAGTTTTTGCATGGTTTCTTTAGGGTTTTCTGTTTGAAGCAGTGGTCGTATTGGGCGTTGTAAAATACGTTTCATGAGGACATCAAGATCTGCTTTGAGCCATATGGATATACCATTTTCATGAATGGCTTTTCGGATATCTTCATTTATGTAAGCACCACCTCCGGTTGCTAAAATAAGGGGACTTTTTTTAATGAGGTTTAAAATAATACGTCGTTCAAGATCACGAAATTCTGATTCACCATAAATTTTAAAGAATTCAATAATTGTCATGTGTGAAGCTTTTTCAATTTCTTGGTCAGAATCATAAAAGGGTAAATCGAGTATAGTAGCTACATATCTGCCTATCACTGATTTGCCTGCACCCATAAGACCAACGAATACAAGTGCTCGTTGATTAAGAGACGATAAAAGTTGTTTTTTTATTTGTGTCATTGGAATATGTTTAGGTCGATTATTCTTCATGGTTTTATTTCGGCATTTATTTGCTTTAAAGTCAATTCCTGTTAATCTTTGTAAGGCATGATAAGAAGTAGAGTATTTTTTAGATAGTTTATTGTCCCATGCCAACATTGACCAGATTTTTGATTGTTCTTTCCTTTTTGCTTATTTTTCTTTCCAGTATAATGATATCTCTTGTGATTTGGGTTGAACCGATAACAGCAGATATATATATCGATGTTTCTTTAGATTTATTGAATTTTTCTTCGAAAGTGAATCAATGAAAAGTGATACTGTGATAGATCATTTTCTTGAAATGATGAGTGCTGAGCGAGGTGCTTCTGCCCATACACTTGCAGCTTATCAGCGTGATTTACAGTGGGCACAAGACAAATTATCTTCACACTCTGTTTCACTTTTTTCAGCACAAAAAAAAGATTTAATTGATCTTTTATCACTTATGCATACTATTGGTTTTGCAGCATCTTCGCAAGCACGTCGTTTATCGGTTTTGCGTCAGTTTTATCAGTTTCTTTATGCAGAGGGGTTGAGATTAGATGATCCTTCTAATGATATTGGTTCTCCTCAACAAGGACGGCCTTTGCCGAAGATTATCAATGAGGATGCAGTAATAAAATTACTTGATTTTGCCCAGCTTGAAGTAAATCAAACAGACTACGGAGCCAAAAATCATCTCCGTGCATTGCGTCTTCAAACATTGATTGAAATGCTTTATGCGACAGGGTTACGTATTAGTGAATTGGTGAGTCTTCCAGTGCAGGCTGTTCGAGGGAAGGAATACAGTATTTTTGTTCGCGGTAAGGGTAAAAAAGAACGAATGGTACTCTTATCAAAAAAAGCACGCCAAGTCCTTTCACAGTGGTTGATTTTACGTGATCAGGGAAAAGATGCAGCAAGCCCCTATCTTTTTCCTGCTGATTCAAAGACAGGATATATTGCTCGCCAGTTTGTTGCACGAGAGTTGAAAAATCTTGCTGGAAGAGCAGGAATAAAAAGTGACAACTTTTCTCCTCATGTGTTACGTCATGCTTTTGCTAGTCATCTTTTGCAAAATGGTGCTGATTTGCGTGCAGTTCAACATTTGTTAGGTCATACTGATATTTCTACTACTCAGATTTACACACATGTGTTGGAAGCAGGGCTTTACCGTTTAGTTAACGAGCATCATCCACTTGCTAATGAGAAAAAGGATGGGGAAGGAGAAGATAGTGTTGTGAAAAATACTTTATAAAGCAAATTATAAGTGTATAAATTGCATCAAATAAGTTGGGTACAATGTATAATTATCTTGATTTTGAAAAACCAGTTGCTGATCTCGATGGACAAATTCTTGAATTAAAAAAGATTTCCCAAGAAAAAGACAGTCTTGATATGAGCGATGAGATTGCACGCCTTGAAATGCGTTCTCAAACGGCATTACGCGATATTTATAAAAAATTATCACCATGGCAAAAAACACAAGTGGCTCGCCATCCTGATCGTCCTCATTTTATGGACTATTCTGCACAATTATTGAGTGATGTTACACCTTTGGCAGGTGATCGAAAATTTGCTGAAGATGAGGCTATTCAAGCGGGTTTTGCACGCTTTAAAGGTGAAGCAGTTGCATATATAGGTCAAGAAAAAGGACATGATACGCAAACACGTTTACGCTATAATTTCGGTTCTGCACGTCCAGAGGGGTATCGCAAAGCTGCACGGATCATGGAAATGGCTGACCGTTTTGGTTTGCCATTGCTGACTTTTGTCGATACAGCAGGTGCGTATCCTGGTGTGAGTGCTGAAGAACGTGGACAAGCAGAAGCAATTGCTCAATCAACAGCAGCAACTTTACGCTTAAAAGTTCCAGTTGTCTCGGTCATTATTGGAGAAGGCGGTTCAGGAGGAGCAATAGCAATTGCTGCTGCTAATAAGGTTTACATGTTGGAGCATGCAATTTATTCTGTTATCTCTCCAGAAGGTGCAGCTTCTATTTTATGGCGTGACCCAACTCGTGCAAAAGATGCTGCAATGAATATGCGTATTACTGCTCAAGATCTGTATCAGCTAAAGATTATTGATGGTATTATCCCTGAACCTTTAGGAGGAGCGCATCGTGGCAAAGAGACTGTGATTGATGCTACCGGTGATATTATTACAACTGCTTTAAAATCAATGGCTGGGAAAGATGGTGAAGCTATTAAGCAAGAACGTTGGGAAAAATATCTTCAAATTGGTAGATCCTTGGTATAATCATTTTTTATGGGGAATGATGGATTGGGATTTTAGACGATGACATTAAAGCGATTCCCCGTGGTGTGTATTTTATTTGCAATTGGAGTCCTGATTGGGTGTGAAGGAAGATTACCAGCTTCTATTCAGGCCAAAGTTGAGCAACCGCTACCACAAAAAGTTCAAAATAAAATGGTGTTTCACAATATTGATAAATATGCACCAATTATGATGCGTTTTTTTAAAGAAGAAAATGTTGCTGAAGTTTGGAAGCAGGATCGTAAAGGACTTTTTGTACTTGTGGCTCATTATGATATTTGTAAATGGTCAGGCCAGCTTGGTCCTAAATATAAGGAAGGGGATTTTCAAACACCGGAAGGCTTTTATACTGTTCGCGCAAATCAGATGAATCCCTATTCGAAATATTATCTTTCCTTTAACATAGGTTTTCCTAACCTTTATGATCAGGCGCATGGTCGCACAGGGCGTCATCTTATGGTTCACGGTTCTTGTTTTTCTGCAGGTTGTTATTCTATGAGTGATAAAAATATGGCACAGATTTATGCTTTTGCACGGGACGCTTTTAGAGGTGGACAAAGAGAATTTCAGTTGCAGGCTTTTCCTTTCCGCATGACCGATGCCAATATGAAACGTCATAGTGCTGATCCACATTATCAATTTTGGATGATGCTTAAAGAAGGTTATGATTTTTTTGAGGTAAATCGTAAGCCTCCAAAGGTTGATGTTTATGAAAAACGTTATGTTTTTAATCATAACATTAATAAAATCTCAGCTTCTTTAGTACAGTGAGTGTTATTTTATTGTAAAATATAGATCTCTTTTTTTATTTCCGGATAGTATTTAAGGATGGAAAGTATGCTTGATGTATGACATGTCGTAATAATAGCAATGATGAACCTAATATTTGAGTTAAGGTAAAGCAGCTTAGAAAAGCTTATAAAATCACAGGGTGGTGGGATTGGTTAGTCTATTATCGCGATGATTATAGATTTAGTTGTTTGGGATATTTTGTGTGAATACGATTAATCAAATTAATATATATCGAATAGATTGTTGTGTAAATTATAGTATGAAATAATCATTTGTTTATTTTATGCATATTTTTTAACTAAAAGAGAAACATTATCTCTTTTATTGAATTTGTTAATAATAGCAGAATCATCATCAGAAAGAAAAGATTTATAGCGTATGGTTGACAAAATTATTTTGTCAAAGTCTAGAAAGCTAGTAATTAGAACAACAGGGGTATGTATTGTTTTATATTCATCATCGGCTATTGCTGATTTTTTTGTCATGTGCTTTTTTTGTTTTTCCATATGAAATATGAGATTTTTCTTTAATTTCATGTGTCTGTGATGTGTTAATGGGTTTGACTTGTAAAGGAAGAACGGAAGAAGGTAAAGCAGTGATAAAAGGTGAAGTAAGGATAACATTTCCTTGATTATCATAAGACTTTGCTTGCATTTTAATTGCTTCAGTAGTACATGTTTGTTGTTTCATATCAGTTACTTGTGTTATTTTTGTGCCATAGGGTTCTAGTGTTGCCAATGTAATTTGTGGTGATCCTTGATGTGAAAAACCTGCATCAAGAAGTTGTGCGGCTTTTTCTTCTCTTTCGCTTACATTGTTTGATCCCAAAACGACAGCAATAATTGTGCGTTGATTGCGAGTGGCTGAGGCAACAAGATTGAAGCCAGAAGCACAAATAAATCCTGTTTTCATGCCGTCTATTCCCTCAAAACGACCAATAAGGTTATTCGAATTGAGTTCGATTTTTCGTTTATCACCAAAATCAATAGCTGGGATAGAAAAATAATGGGCATATTGAGGAAATTCCCGACGAATCTGAACTGCTAAAAGAGCTATGTCGCGTGCTGTGGAGTAATTTTGTGGGTTTGGTAATCCACTTGCATTAGCGAAATGTGTTCCAAACATGCCTAAGCGTTGAGCTTCATAATTCATTTGTTGCACAAAAGCTTCCTGTGAACCAGCAACTGCTTCACTCATGGCAATAGCCAAATCATTAGTGGATTTAACTAAGGTAATACTTAAGGCTGTATCAAGCGTAAGAACAGAACCAGCTTTATAGCCTGAACGGTAAGTAGGAGCTTTTGCAGCATATTCGCTGATGATGACGTGTGTGTTTGGTGAGATTTTTCCTGTGCTCATTGCACGAAAAATGACATAGGTTGTCATTAATTTTGTTAATGAAGCAGGATACCAGCGTTCAAAAGCTTGATTATGTTCTAAGATGCGTCCAGTTGTAACATCAACAGAGATAAAGGGCTGAGCAAGAGCAAAGGTGTTTGTCAAACTTAGAAAAAAAGACAAAATTAGATTATAAAATGATTGCCGCATTAAGTAGATCCAGTTGCTTTTTTAGTACTTTAAAACTGCTTCAATGTAATGTAAAAAAATTTTGAGTCCATATGGTAGATAGTTAATAGTTTTAAGTACCAGTTCATTCTCAATGATAACCAAGTATTTGTAATCGTTTAATTGCAGAGGAAGGCATAGGGGGAGGAACAGAATCTTGAGCTGCTAATAAGAGCAATTCATCACAGGCTTTTTCTGTTTTTTGTATGAGTGTATTTAAAAAATCATGTTTATTTAAACCAGCTTCGATAGGAGGAAGAATACGAACACGAATTGTTCCTGGATAGCGACGAAAATCATTACGTGGCCAATATAAACCAGCATTGTGGGCAATGGGAACAACTGGAAGTTTTAATTCATTATAGAGAGCGATAATCCCTGGTTTATAAT
The DNA here is from genome assembly GCF_053794465.1 of Bartonella sp. B35(2025). Taxonomy (NCBI): domain Bacteria; kingdom Pseudomonadati; phylum Pseudomonadota; class Alphaproteobacteria; order Hyphomicrobiales; family Bartonellaceae; genus Bartonella; species Bartonella sp. B35(2025). The sequence goes on along the minus strand of NZ_CP200035.1, from coordinate 1,367,776 downwards.
TGGGTTCATGACCGGGTTGTTGGCGGGTTCCTTCAGGAAAGATTAGGATTTGGCGTCCTTGTTTTACTTTTTGTTTTGCCTTTTGTACTATGGTTTTAAGAGCTTTAATGGGGGTTGTTCGATTGATCGGAATAATTTGTGTTTTTGCCATATACCATCCAAAAAGGGGGATCCATGTTAATTCACGTTTTAAAATAAGAACGGGATCATCGAAATAGGGAATAAGACTAAATGTCTCCCACGCAGATTGGTGTTTAGGCGCAATAATGTAAGCCCCATTTGGTAGATTTTCTATACCTTCAATTTCATAATTGGTGCCAGCAATGTATTTTTGCAAAAACAATGTAACACGTGCCCATATTTTAGGTACGATCCATGCCTTTTTTCGTGGCATTAAAAAATAGAAAGGTGCATAAAGAATCATTTGTACAAAGGTTGCTGTATAAAAAGCGAGTGTAAAAAGAAGAGAACGAAAGATAAGCACTATATTTTTCCGTTTCATATTTGCACAAGAAAATCCATGTATAATGCAATTTATATGAAAATCATACCTTATTTATATGTTTTCAAAAATTTTAAAATATAAAAGATAGATTTAATGATACCATAAATTAGTAGATAAGAATTTTTGATTTTAGAAATTTATCTATTCACTGGTATTGATATTCTTCTGGTATGGCTGAAATACAAGTAGGTTTGGAATTTTTTCGGTAATCAAAACTTATGGTATGAGTGTAGCTATAGTTGTGGTTACACCAAAACACATAAAGTGTGTGTATTTTTTATGTGTTGGATGAATCTTTCATTGTTGATCAAATTAATTTAGTTTTTTAAAATATTTACATTGATGTAATAAAAATTGGTATGATAAAAAATGCCTAATTTGCTTAGGTTATTGCAGAATGTTTAGCTTACCATCAGGCTTATTTTATCGTCTTTGATTCAGTTATGGTGCTAAAAAGTAACAATGCTTTTTTTAAGCCTGTTATAATTGAAATTATTTGTGATATTCTTATATCAGCTTTGATAGCAATAAATCTGCTTGAGGCAGCTATGTTGGGGCATAAAGGATAATGATTATTAAACACTACGTATCAGTATAACGCACTACTTTTCGTGTTGAAACTAGCTGCAATGCGTGGTTTAATTATTTTAAAATAAAAGCACTATTACAGGGCGCTATTAAAATATGTTTACTGCTGTTAGTAGGGATTATCAGTGAACATTTAAATTAATCATACTTTATGGTATGCCATAATCGGTCAAACACCTTATTTCATTTTAATTTACCTTATAAATACACTAAATTAACAGAACCATTTTTTATAAATAATTCCTGCTTAAATTTTGATAAATTATTTAAATGACATTGTATGTAACATGCAGCTTAAGTAAATTTGTTAACTTAAATTAATTTGGTCAATATATTAATAGATAAAAATAATGACTGTAAATAAAGTATCTGAAATTAATTATAATATTATCAAATAGTTAAGTGGTATGATTCATTTTACTTACAGAGCAAATGTCAGTACTACAATGGTCCAATTTTATAAGGAGGGGAAATAAATTACTCCTAAAAGGATAGAGTTCATTTTAGATTATGCCAAAAAACATGATGTTGATTTACATGAAAGTGACTTTTACGATGACACGAAAATAAAGCAGAATTGTTTACCAACAACTCCAGTGCCAACTGAAGAAGATAAACAATGTGTAAGAAAGATTCTTGAGGGGGTTACAAATAGAAAACTGTACCAATCATTTTATGAATTTGGTTGTGCTATTTTTGCAGAAAAAAATAATACCGAAATATCAACCGGATTAAAGCAGCAACTTCAAGATGACGAGATGACAAGTTACATCCGTGAAAAAAATGAATTAGTGCAAAATAAGGTAGCAAACTACAACAGCAAAACCTAGTAGCAAACTACATTGAGATAGATAAGAGTATAAAATTCATGGAGCGGGCGATGGGATTCGAACCCACGACCCCAACCTTGGCAAGGTTGTGCTCTACCCCTGAGCTACACCCGCTCATACATTTGAAGCATGTTCTAATTCAAACGCTATGTGTATGGCGCAGGTTCTTTTGAATTGCAACAAAAAAATAACATTTCGGTATGTATTTATTTTTTCAATGTCAAACAGAGCGGAAATAGAAATAAAGATTGATTTTAATCTTAAAAGTATTTTAAGATGAAATCTTTTTGGTATTCATTATAGAGAGGGAGATTAGTGATGTCAAAAAGAACAGCGATCTTGTATATCGCTGTAGCAGCTATTTTTGCAATGGGTAATTTTGCAACAGCAGCAGATAAAGTTAAAATAGCTATTACGCAGATTATGGCGAATCCTGCTGCAGATGCGGTACGCAAAGGGGTAGAGGATGTACTTATAAGAAATGGTTATAAAGATGGTGAAAATTGCGAGATCACTTTTTTATCAGCACAGGGCAATATTGCTACGGCAATGCAGATTGCGCGTAAATTTGTTGGTGAAAAACCTGATGTAATTGTTGCTATTACCACGCCTTCAGCACAAACAGTTTCTGCAGCAACAAAAACAATACCTATTGTTTTTGGTTCAATTTCTGATCCTATTGGAGCAAAAGTAGTACATTCACTTACGAAGCCAGGTGGCAATGTAACTGGTACCTCTGAACGCATAGATATTGCAGAGAGTATTAGACTTTTGTGGGAAGTGAAACCAAATTTGAAAAAACTTGGTTACCTTTATAATGCTTCTGAGGCTAATTCTGTTTCAACGCTTAAGGTGTTAAAAGATGAAGCGAGCAAAGCTGGAATTGAAATTATTGCTTCATCAGCGACTAAATCCTCTGATGTTCAAGCAGCGGCGCGAGCTTTAACTAGTAAAGTAGATATAATTTTTATTCCCAGTGATAATACAATTATTGCTACTTTAGAAGGAGTAGCAAAAGTTGCACAAGAAACAAACACTCTTTTATTTTCTGTTGATATTGATAGTATTGGACGAGGTCCTTTTATGGCGCAAGGTATAAGTTTCTACAATATAGGGCTTGATACTGGAGAATTAGTTGTGCGCGTTTTGAACGGTGAAAAACCTGGCGATATTGATATAGTGCAGGTGGCTAATCATGATATCGGAATTGATGTGGAAGTAGCTAAAAAAGCTGGCATTGTTATTCCACAGGCAGTACTCGAACGTGCAGTAAAGGTTATTCAATAGGCACTTCTATCTATATAATAGAGTATTTTAAGTTTTTATGAAGAGGGACGCTAGATGAATATATTTGCGTTTTCTGGTGCTGTAGAGTTAGGTCTTATTTATGCATTTGTTACAATAGGGGTTTATCTCTCGTTTCGTGTTTTAGATTTTCCTGATTTAACTGTCGACGGTTCATTTCTTCTTGGATCATGTGTTTGTGGCGTCTTGATTCTTTTGGGATTTAATGCGTGGACTGCTATGACATGTGCCTTTTGTGCTGGTATGGTAGCCGGTTTGTTGACAGCTTTACTGAATTTACATTTTGGTATTTTAAACCTTTTAGCTTCGATTTTAATGATGTCAGCGCTTTATACAATTAATCTTCGTGTTATGGGGGTTATGGGAGGATCTAATGTTAATTTAGCGTATGCTGATACGGTGCTTACTCCTTTTTATCAGCTGTTTGGTTTGCCAGATATATTTGTACGCCCTCTTTTCGTTGGCTCTTTGTTGTTAGTTATAGCGTTTTTTATTTGGCGCTTTTTGGAGAGTGAAATTGGTCTTGCTATGCGAGCAATGGGAGTTAATCCACGTATGGCAACAGCGCAAGGGATTCATACATCAGCATTGATTTATTTTGGTATGGGTCTCTCAAATGCATGTGTTGCACTTGGAGGTTCTCTTTATATTCAAACTGCGATTGCCACGGATATTACAGGTGGAATTGGTACTATCGTTTTTGGTTTGGCTGCAGTTATTATTGGTGAAACTTTATTTCGTACACGCAATATTTTTTGGATTATTGTTAGCTGTATTGTAGGATCTGTGCTTTACCGCGTTGCTGTACAATTTGCGTTTGAAACAAATGGAATTGGTATTGATACGTCGACAGATCTTCAATTAATTACGGCACTTTTGGTTATTGCAATCCTTATTATACCACGCTATTGGGGGAGGCGCAGACATGATTGAGTTTTCCCACGTTGGAGTTACTTTTAAACCTCAAACACCTTTGGAAAAAAAGGCTTTAATTGATATTAACCTTAAAATTGATCAAGGTAGCTTTGTTACCATTATTGGTTCAAATGGAGCTGGTAAATCGACTTTACTAAGTACTTTAGCTGGTACATTGCTTCCTACAGAAGGAAAAGTGATAATTAATGGGCAAGATGTTTCTCGACAATCGATAAGTAAGCGAGCTGGAAAAGTCGCTTGTGTTTTTCAAGATTCATTAATAGGAAGCTGTGGTTCTTTAACAATTGAAGAAAATTTGGCTATCGCAGCTCTCCGTGGAAGCCGCTATGGTTTACGGTCAGCTTTAAACCATGAGAGACGACAATTTTTTCAAGATAAAATTGCTCAGTTAGGTCTTGGTCTTGAGGAGTGTATTCATAATCCAATGGATAGTTTATCAGGTGGGCAACGTCAAGCAGTTTGTCTTATTATGGCTACTTTAGCGCATGCAGATGTTTTATTGCTTGATGAGCATACTTCCGCATTGGATCCAGGAATGGCTAATTTTGTGATGCAGTTGACCGAAAAAATTATTGAAGAGAAAAAATTAACCGCTATTATGGTGACACATTCTATGCGGCAAGCTCTTGATTATGGTGATCGTACGCTGATGTTGCACGGGGGGAGGGTTATTTTAGACGTATGTCAAGAAAAACGTGAAGGGTTGGATGTGAGCGATCTGATAGGTATGTTTCAAAAGATTCGTGGCGAAATTCTTGATGATGATGAACTCTTAATGGATTAATGTTTTGGCTCAGAAAAAAGCGCATGAAGTTGATCAATTTCTAACGTGCTTTTCGCGTGCTTTTCCTATTGTCCTTATTTATGGGCCTGATCGTGGTCTTGTTTATGAGCGTGTACGGCGCTTTATTAAGCTAACAAAAATAGCTGTAGAAGATCCTTTTTCAACTGTTCGTTTGGATGCAGATGAGATTGATAAAGATCCTGCACGCTTGGGAGATGAAGTGAATACTTTATCGCTTTTTGGTAAAGATCGTTTGGTATGGATTTTTAACTGCACTAATCAAAAAAAATTTCTTGCAGCACTTAAACCTTTAATAAAACAACCATCAAAAACAAGTTTTATTTTAATTGAGGCAGGGGATTTAAAAAAAGGTACAGGGCTGCGCAATGCTATTGAGACAGCATCGACAGCAATGGCTTTGCCTTGTTTTGCGGATGATACTCATTCTCTTGATATGTTAATTAATAAAGTCTTGGATCATTTTAGTATGACCATTTCTTTGGATGCGCGCAAATGGTTGCTCCATAATTTGGGAGGGGATCATCTTGTTTCGTATAGTGAATTGGAAAAGCTTTGCCTTTATGTCTTAGAGAAGACACATATTACTCTTGAAGATGTGAAAGCTGTGGTTAGTGATGTCAGTGCGCTTTCTCAAGATGAAGTGATTGATGCTGTTTTACTAGGAAATGTGGTGGAATTTGAAGTGCGTTTTAGCCGGCATGTAGCTGTACAAAGCACACTTTTTTTCATTTTGAATACTGCACAAAGGCAATTTCAGCAATTACAGCTTTTGCGCTATCAGGTAGATGTTGAAGGTAAAAGTGTTTTTACAGCAATCTCTCAAGCGCAGCCACCGATTTTTTTTCAGCGGAAAAAAATAGTTGAACGTGCTTTAAAATATTGGGGAATGGAACAAATTTCTTATGCAATGGAGCGAATCCAAAATGCTGTTTTAGATAGTCGTAAAAATCCACTTTTAGGTGAAGCTATCACCCGTCAAGTTTTACTGGGATTAGCAATTGTTGCACGTCGCCAAATGGCCTCTTAAAATATTTAGCCATGTATACATTTATCGCTTTAGATGAAGATATTTAAAGTATTATTTGTTATCAGTCAAATTGCTGAAAAGAGAGAAATGGTTTTGGAATTATTGTATATTTTTTCATAAAATTATTTAGCTGAATTTTCAAAACTAAAAAAGAACATACTAATTATCACAGACATGAAATATTGATTGGTATAAATTTGTCAGGTTTTGCAAATTAAGACATAGGAGAGTCTCATAAAACTGCAAAGATTTTCTTTTGATGAAATATCGTCTTTTGTATAGATTTACTAGCGTTGCTGATCAGGAATTTATGGTTGAGATAACTGTTTATTATGTACAGTCGAGAGTGTTTAATCAATGAATTGATAGCCTTAGAGCGATATGTTACATTTTCTGTTATCAATTTTGCTAATATATTTTTCAGATAAAAGTGATTTATTGGCAGCTTGTGCAGGTGATTTTAGTATACGCGGAGTTTATTATTTTTCATGGTTTTCAAGATACTTAGCGCGTAATTATCCGATTATTATTATCAAGGACTAACTGTAGTTGCATGTTATTTTAAAGGTAAAAAATGTCTCGTATTCGGTTTGAGAAAATAGCACTGATTGGAATCGGTTTAATTGGTTCTTCTTTAGCAAGGGTTATTAAAAAGAAAGATCTTGCAAATCAAATTGCTATTGCTTCTCGTAGTCGAGAAACACTAAAAAGAGCTAGTGAATTAGAACTTGGGGATTTTTATACAACTGACAATGCAGAAGCTGTTGACGGGGCAGATTTAGTTATTATTGCTGTTCCTGTTGGAGCTAGTGCAGAGGTGGCAAAAACCATTCGTGATCGCTTAAAGCCTGAGGCAATTGTAAGTGATGTTGGTTCTACAAAGGCATTAGTGATTGCGGAAATGGTATCTTTATTGCCAAAATCGGTTCATTTTATTCCAGGTCATCCAATTGCTGGAACTGAATGTTCTGGGCCAGATGCTGGATTTTCTGATTTATTTATGAATCGCTGGTGTATTTTAACCCCTTTTGCTGAAAGTGATGCCACTGCTGTAGAAAAATTGACTGCTTTTTGGGAAGTTTGTGGTGCACGTGTTGAGAAAATGGATCCTAAGCATCATGATCTTGTTTTAGCTGTTGTCTCGCATTTGCCGCATTTGATCGCGTATAATATTGTTGGGACAGCTAGTGATTTAGAAAAAGTAACTAATTCAGAAGTAATTGCTTATTCAGCTTCAGGTTTTCGTGATTTTACTCGTTTGGCATCTTCTGACCCCATTATGTGGCGAGATATTTGTCTGCATAATAAAGATGCTATTTTAGAAATGTTGGGTCGTTTTAATGAAGGTCTTGCATTTTTAGAACAAGCAATTCGTCATGGAGATGGGGAAGCGCTGTTTAATTTTTTTACACATACGCGAGCAATACGGCGCAGCATTATTGCTGCTGGGCAGGAAATTGATGTACCTGATTTTGGACGCCATGCAGTTCTTAAAAAGAATTAAAAATTTTTAACCTTTTCATCTTAGTTGAGTGATGAAGTTTATTTGTGAATGTGTATTATCTTTTTGTGCAAAACTAATTTTTAGAAATAATAAGAGGGTTAGCACAAGGATGAATTTGCTATGTTATATGTACAATGACAGTCGTTGTTTTGTTATGAATAATGGTGACGCTAAAAGCTGCAGTAGACATATATTAATTTTATATATGCTATATTTTTTTATTGATTCTCCGAGGAATATGTTAAAAATTCCCACATGAAAAATTAAATAATAATGTGCATAAATCATAATGCATACCTGATACCTAGTATCTAAACGTTATTACGTCGAGTGCGGTTGATCTATACAATACTTGTGTTGCCAGGGAAAGACAACTGACTTCTACGGCATTTTTTTAATCCTTTGATTTCTATTTTAGTGTTTAAAAACATCTGACGTAACGTAAAGTTTATGATAGAAAAAAGCTAGAGATATAACGCTACGTCTTGATGGTATAATAACAAAAATTATAATAGAGCTCATTGTTCAGCTCATAGAGATAAAAATATCAGCCTTTCGATTAGATTTCAAACGATGGCAAATTGCTCATATATCGTCATGCAGATTGTGATTTCTAGGACATTATCCATGCCATTAATATATGTAATATCCAAACACATCACAATATAGCTAAACAAGTTAATTACGAAAATAAAAGCGACAAATATGCAAAGCAAATATAAGATGAAGCTCTCTCTATGAATAATACCCCAGCTAAACTCTATTTATTTTTAAAATTTATATACACGGCATTATAAAGTGATTATGCTGTGATCTTAAACAGTTAGGACCATTTATGAGATTTATTTATCCATCTTTTGTAGTTTAGTACAAATTGATTTTGCTTAAGCTTCCCATTTTCGTTTTTAAAATGTAGCCACCTTTTATCCAGAAAGTCCTTCATTTATTAAGTATAAATAATCTCTTTATAAATTACAGATAATTTAGAGGAAAATACCATAAGAAAGTATTAAATTTTGATAGGAAATACATTTAGGTATAGTTATCTTATTTTTGTTAATGCAATGAGCCATTATTTTCGTGGTAACGGGAATGTTTTTGCGAGTCATGTTGCCCTTTCGGGACTTTTATCGTTTTTTCCTTTTTTTATTTTTGGAACCTCTCTTGCTGGTTTTCTTGAGGTTTTTACGTATACACCACAAAAGATTAAAGCACTTGTACAACTATTACCGGATGCAATTGCAGAGCCCTTATCTCAAGAAATTGTCAATGTTTTAACTACTCAGCGTGGAGGGGTTTTGACACTTTCTGTCATTGGAGCAGCTTATTTTGCTTCCAATGGGGTAGAGGCTTTGCGGACAGCTCTAAATCAGGCTTATCGTGTTGTTGACCACCGTAGTTTATTTTTCTGTCGTTTTCAAAGTTTGTTTTTCGTAATCATTGGGGCAATAAGTCTTGTTGTGATTAGCTTTTTATTGATTTTGGCACCTTTACTAATAAAAATTATGCAAAATCATTCTTTTTTTTCGACTGAATATATTTTTATGATTCGTTTGTGGCGTTATATGCTTGCTGTGGTTATTTTATTTATAGGGCTTTTTATTGTTCATAAATGGTTGCCAGCAGGACGGCGGAGATTGATAGATATTTTACCAGGAATTGTGGTGACAATATTTATTTGGTTTTTAGCTTCGATTGCTTTTTCTCAATATTTGACAATGTTTAATTATGCTTCCACTTATGCGGGGTTAGCTTCTATTATGGTTGCCATTATTTTTCTTTATATGTTGAGTGCGATTTTTATTTTTGGAGGTGAAATAAATGCAGCGATTATATTTTATCATAATCGTTCGCAATATGTGGATGAATGAAAGCCCTTTTTATTGATGCTAATATCTATTCTGTGAAGTCTATTTTATTACGAGCTATTATTAGCTCACAATTATAGTAATAGATCACTTTATTATCTGTTATAGATTTAGAAAGATTACTTCTTTTTGAGGAACTTAACTGTACGATAATGAAGGTACAAATTATGTACATAAGGCTAATATTATTATCATAAGTGATATCTCTTTGGAGGCATAGCTTGTGAGAGCTGGTGGGGATTGTTTTGCACTGATAGATTATATTTTTGATGTGAGCTTAACCGATGAAGCTTTGACGATACGTAATTTGATAGAGAATTTTTAGGAAGAAAATCATACAAGTGAATCTCGTCCTTTTTTTTACAAAGGCCATTTTATTTTTCTATTGATCCTAAATTTAACCATCCAGTGCCTAAAAAGGTGGTTGGTTATAAAGCTATTTAGTTTCTTTAATGACAGCTTTTATAAGTGCTTTGGCGTCGTCACTGGCCCATGGGGCAGCGCCATTAAAGGAAGCAATGAGATTACCATCTTTATCGATCAAATATGTGGTCGGTAATCCTATAGCCATCCCTTGTTTTCTCATATTTTTAAAAATGCCCATTGTTTTATCGCGATAATAAACCAAATTATCCGCATGGACGTTATGTAAAAATTGCTGAATTTTTTCAATAGAAGCTGTATTATCGATATTAATAGCTATGATATCAAAAGTGTCTCCTCCCATTTCACGCTTTAATTGTGCTAGTTCTGGCATTTCTTCGCGACATGGCGTACACCAAATGGCCCATAAATGGATAAGAATTGGTTTGCCATTAAATTCACTGAGTTTATGTTCTTTTTCTTGAGCATCTTTAAAAGAAAGATGGTTTATATTATAGGGTATATCGGCGAATTGGATATGGGTAAAGAAGCCTTTTGCTGCTTTTTTGATCGCCATTATTTTTTCTGATTTTGGTTTGTTGGTATTTGTTTCTTGTGCTTTTGCAGCTGAAATAACATTAAAAAAGAAAGACTCTTTTTTATTATAGTTGTTTGTTATTGCGTATAAACTTAAGGCAATGATAAAAGACGCAATGAGGAATTGTGCTTTGTTATTATTATTTTTTTGGTTAGTAAAAATTTGAGGTATCATAGTTTTGTCCTTTTAATGGGTATTTTAGCATATGACAGATGAGAAATTAAAGAACCCAATGTGGGGTAGCCGGTTTGCAGCAGGGTCTGCTGCAATTATGGAAGAAATTAATGCCTCAATTGATTTTGATAAAAAACTTTATCGGCAAGATATTGAAGGTTCACTTTCTCATGTAGCGATGTTAGCGCAAACAAAGATTATTTCACAATCAGATTATGAAAAAATTGTTCATGGCTTAAAACTTATTCGTCAAGAAATTGAAGATGGCACATTCACTTTTTCACGAAAACTTGAAGATATTCATATGAATATTGAAGCACGGCTGAGTGAATTGATTGGTTCTGTTGCAGGACGTTTGCATACGGCACGCTCACGCAATGATCAAGTTGCTGTTGATTTTCGTTTGTGGGTGCGGGAAGCAACGCAGAAAATAGCACAAGCTTTAAAAGGATTGATGGAGCAATTACTTATTCAAGCAGAACAACACGTTGATACTTTTATACCAGGCTTTACACATTTGCAAATTGCACAACCGGTTACCTTTGGTCATCATATGATGGCTTATGTTGAGATGTTTGGTCGGGATTTATCTCGGATGCGTGATGCAGTTGAGCGAATGAATGAGTCGCCTTTAGGGGCAGCAGCTTTAGCTGGGACAAGCTTTCCAATTGATCGTTTTATGACAGCAAAAGCGTTAGGTTTTCGTGAACCAACACGTAATTCGATTGATAGTGTTTCAGATCGTGATTTTGCATTAGAATTTTTAAGTGCTGGTGCTATTTGTGCATTGCATCTTTCGCGCTTAGCTGAAGAAATAGTCCTTTGGTCAAGTGCACAATTTCGTTTTATTTATTTATCAGATGCTTTTTCAACGGGTTCATCTATTATGCCACAGAAGAGAAATCCTGATGCTGCGGAACTTGTGCGCGCTAAAATGGGACGGATAAATGGTGCATTGATTGGACTGTTAACCGTGATGAAAGGATTACCCCTTGCCTATTCAAAAGATATGCAAGAGGATAAGGAATATGTGTTTGATGGAGCTTGGAGTTTAGAATTATCACTAACAGCAATGACAGGGATTATTAGTGATCTTAAAGTCAATAAAGAGGCTATGAAACAAGCAGCTGATTCTGATTATGCAACTGCAACGGATTTTGCTGATTGGCTGGTACGTGAATTAGGACTTCCTTTTCGTGAAGCACACCATATTACTGGGCGCGCTGTGGCATTGGCAGAAAGCAAACAATGTGCTTTAAATGATTTATTATTGGATGAACTTCAAACAATATGTCCAGATATTAATGCAACACTTTTTGATGTTTTGACGGTTGAAAAATCAGTTAAAAGCCGTAAAAGTTTTGGGGGCACAGCACCTTCAGAAGTACTTTATCAAATTGCCTATTGGAAGAAACGCCTTATAACCGCTTAAGTGATTTTATTTTAAATTCAGAAAAATAAAGAAAACATCGATAAAAAGGAAAAAGGCGTATGAAGATCATTTTAAAGAATTTAAAATTTGTTCTTTTGGTGAATATCGTTATTGTTGGGTGTGGGCGTAAAGGGGCATTAGAATTGCCTTCTTCAATAGGAGTGAACCCTTCACAGGGAGTATTTATTTCCCAGAATAAAGCAGATAAACCTTTTATTTTAGATTGGTTGATACAGTAGGGGTTTTTATGAGTTTTTTTTCTTATCATCAGGGTGTATTCCACGCTGAAGATCTTTCACTTTTGGAACTTGCACAGAATATTAGGACACCTTTTTACTGTTATTCAGCCAGTGCGATCGTTGCACATTTTAAAAATTATCAGAATGTATTTCGAGATATGCCAAGTTTTATTGCTTATGCGGTTAAGGCTAATTCTAATCAAGCGGTTTTACGGCTTTTAGCGAACAATGGAGCAGGAGCTGATGTGGTTTCAGAGGGTGAATTGCGGCGTACACTTGCTGCTGGTATTCCTGCTCATCGTATTGTTTATTCTGGCGTAGGTAAAATGATTGAAGAGATAGATTTTGCTCTTGCGCACGATATTTATTGTTTTAATGTTGAATCAGAGCCAGAACTCGAACAATTATCGGCGCGTGCTGTTGCGCTTTCGAAAACAGCACGTGTTTCTTTGCGCATTAATCCGGATATAGATGCAAAGACCCATAAGAAAATTACAACAGGTAAATCCGAGAATAAATTTGGTATTCCATTATTGTCAGCATTGGATGTGTATAAAAAAGCGGCTCAATTGCCTGGTATTCATGTTTGTGGTGTTGATATGCATATTGGTAGTCAAATTTGTGATTTAAAACCGTTTGAAGATGCATTTCTTATTATTGCAAATTTTGTACGTCAATTGCAAAGTGATGGTTATGCGATAACCCATACTGATATTGGGGGTGGGCTTGGTATTTCTTATCACCATGAGCAATATCGGGTGCCTTCACTTTTTGATTATGCAGCACTGGTAAAGAAATATATTGAGCCTTTAGGGGTTAATATCATTATAGAGCCTGGACGCAGTATTATTGGTGAAGCCGGCGTATTGGTGACATCTGTTGTGTACTTAAAAAGGGGAAAAGAGCGAAATTTTGTTATTGTTGATGCAGCAATGAATGATTTTATCCGTCCAACACTTTATGATGCGTATCAAAATATCATGCCTGTAAAGAAAATACCGGTAGGTACTCCGCTGATCAAGACAGATATTGTTGGGCCTGTGTGTGAAACTGGTGATTATTTAGGATTGGATCGTTTTCTGCCGGTGTTGGAAGCAGGTGATCTTTTGGCAATTACTGAAGCGGGTGCTTATGGTGCAGTGATGGCGAGCACTTATAATAGTCGGCTTTTGGTGCCAGAAGTTTTGGTTAAAAATGAATGTTATGAGATTATTCGTCCGCGTTCTGATTATGCACGATTGATTGGTTTGGATTGTATTCCAGATTGGATTGATAGTTGTTAAATACCCATTACAATATATTTACTAAAATTTGCTGCAATAAATTTTTTTCTGAAAATTACTTCATATATGTTTTATAATCCTCGTTCACCGCTATAAAGAAGGACGAATGTTTGTCTATGAGAAATGAAAACATAAAAGGTTTTGTAATAATAAAGCTTTTGTGTATGCGCATTCTGGCTTGGTGCATTTTATTTTTTGAACGAATATGGCTGCGGTTATTACTATTTTTTATGATTCTCAATCTTTTCTGTTCGCTCAGTTGGTTTGGTATTTTTGGACTTCTGGATTATTGGTCACATTTATTGTTACTTGGACTTTTTCTTTTTTTTGCTGTAGGGAGTTTATTCTTTCTTTTTGGCTTTCGCTTTCCCACGATTAAAGATATTGATCATCATATTGAACAGGCAAGTGGTCTTAAAAATCAGCCTTTAAGTGTTCAAACGGATCGTTTATGCTGTAAAGATGATGAAGGTTTTTGTGCGGTTATTTGGCATGAACATCAACGTAGGATGGCACAAAAATTGCATCATTTGCAAATTAGATTGGTCTATCCTAATATTGCTGCCTATGATCCTATGGCTTTTAGAGCTTTATTTATTTTGCTTTGTGTGTGTTCTTTTAGTTTTTCTTTTGGCTCTTTGGGGGGGAGATTATCAGATGCGTTTGATCTGCGTCCTATGGTTGATGAGACGTCAATACGAATTGATGCTTGGGTAACACCACCTGCTTATACAGGCGTTGCACCTATTTATTTGACTCAAGGTGAGATAAAATGGCTTGCAGTTCCTGAAGGAAGTAACATAGTGGTACGCGTTGTTAATGGTACTGGCGTTACAGTAAAAGCGATATCTGAAGAAGATACACAAGAAGTTTTATTTTCCAAGAAAAAAGAAAAAACGGTTTCGAATGATTCAATCATCCATTTTGAAACATGCTTAGAACGTTCAATGAATTTGTTTATATCATCGCGCCATAACCAACAACAGTGGCATTTGCAGATGATTAAGGATCAGCCTCCAACAATCCGTTGGCTGGAAAAACCAGGACGAATTTTAGCTGGTGCATTAGAGCTGCAGTATGAAATGGATGATGATTATGGTGTTACAAAGGCTTTTGTTGAAATAGAATCTCTTCTTGATCGGTATAAAAATGCTACTTCTCTTTATAAAGCACCTGAAATACAGCTTCTTTTGGCCCGAAATGGAAAGGGTAAAATGCGGATGGTGCAGGATATATCAAGCCATCCATGGGCTGGTTCGGAAGTAAAAATTACTTTAATAGCAGAAGATGGTGCTGGACAGCAGGGTCGTAGTAAAACTTTTGTCATGACATTACCACAGCGTACTTTTTCGAATTCTGTTGCTCGTGCGGTGAATGAATTACGTCGTTTATTGGCTCTTGATACTTCTGCGAAAGAGCGTGTCCTTAATATGCTTTCTGCTTTACTTGTGCGCCCAGAAGATGGTCTTCAAAATACAATACATTTTCTTGTTTTACAGAGCGCATGGACAAGGCTTTTTATTGCAGAAACAGAGGATCAGTTGCGTGATGTGGTTGATTATTTATGGCAGATTGCTTTGGGTATTGAAGGTGATCAGCTTGAATCTGTTCAAAAAAATTTAAAACAAGCTCAAGCTGCTTTGCGTGATGCACTACGCTATGGCGCTCCAACTTCAGAAATTGAACGACTTATGGCTGATTTACGCCAAGCTATGAATGATTATATTCAGACTTTGACTGAAAAAGCACAAGACAATAGTAATTCTAGCAATCCCACTGTTTCTGAGGATACATTGCAAAAAAAGCTAAATTTAATTGAAGAAATGGCTAAGATGGGTTCTTCTTTTTCAGCTGAACAGTTGTTAGCTGAAGTCGAACAGATTCTTGATCATTTACAGATTCAAAAAGGTCATCAAGGTGAGGACAGAAGCAATGGTCAAACAGGGCAGATGAAAAAAAAGATTGATCAGCTTAGTGATTTAATGCGTCGTCAGCAAGAAATTCTTAATGATACACATCAGTTAGAAATGAGACAACGACAAGGGGAAAATGTGCCAAAAAAGCAAAGCGAATCTTTAAAAAAACGTCAGGCTGAGTTGCAATCTGAGTTATCAGTGTTGGAAAAAGAATTGTCTGCACAAGGGTATGATCAGCATGATATGTTGAAAGAAGCAAAAGAGAAAATGAATTCTGCAGAGGCTTCTCTTGATCATGGAAATCATGAAATGTCTATACAAAATCAATTAGGTGCTTTAGAATCTTTAAAGCATGGAGCACAAAATGTTTTAAAAAAAATGCGTGAAGTGCTTGAAAAAGCAGGAGACAATCAAAATATTGCTCCTAGTCTTGAAGATCCATTAGGACGTCCACTTTCTTCAGAAATTGATAAAGGACAAGGACAAGAAGGTGTGGCTGTGCCACAGGAAAATGATCAAATACGCATGCGGCAAGTTTTAGAAGAAATTCGCAAACGTCTTAGCAGAGAGAATATTCCAGAATTAGAAAAAAACTATCTTGAAAGATTGCTTCACTTTAATTAATTATCGGCTCTTCCTTTTAATCAATATTAGAAAGAGTGCACTGGAAACTTTTATGGGATGTGACGTTAAAGATAAAATGTAATTAAAGTGTTTGTAAAGAGATTCTAGAAATATTCTATACTGCTTCTGGGGTCACTTTTATCTAAAATATAAGATATTAAAGTTTTTATCATTGCGAAGAAAAAACAAAAATCCATATAAGTGGGATATGTGGAAATTTGTGATGTCTAAAATTTGTTTCTATACGGTATGTTGAATTGGATATAGTCACACTTCGAGATTTTTACGCTTCTGCACTTGGTATGCGTGTGCAGGAGACACTGTGTAACCAGTTAAATTTGTGTTGGCCGGATCTTACTGGTAAACGAGTTATGGGTCTTGGTTATACGCTTCCTTATCTTTCTGTATTAAGTACACGTGCACAGCAATGTTTTGCTTTTATGCCTGCTGGTCAAGGTGCTTTGCCTTGGCCTTGTCCAGATAAGGTTGCCACAGCACTTGTTTTTGAAGAAGATTTACCGCTTCCTGATGCTTCGATTGATTGTATTTTATTGGTACATGCACTTGAATATACAGAAAATTCATTCGAAACATTGAATGAAATATGGCGTGTTTTAGTTCCCAATGGTTATTTGGTTGTTATTGTCCCTAATCGTTCCAGTTTTTGGGCACGTAATGGTTGTACACCCTTTGGCTACGGTGAACCTTATAGTCGGCAACAAATCACTCGTTTATTTGCAAAAACAAATTTTATTTCTGGGCCAGTACAGGAAATTATACATTATACACCCTCTTCAGGATATATTTCACGATTATTTTCATTTCTTTATGAGCCATTTGCACGTTATCTTTTGCCTTATTTTGGTGGACTCTTAATGTGCCAAGCTCGGAAACATATTTATCAAGGTTTGCTTGTGCAGCGCCGTCAATCTCGGCGTGTTTTTATTCCTGCACTATCACCACAAGCACGTGAGAGCACTCTTTTATCTTTGTCTAATTTTGCAAAGAAGAAAAATTAATGGGATCAAAATTATTTTTGAAGCAATAATAGTGGACAAAACTTAAAGATTAAAGTGATCCTCATCGTGATTTATAGTGAGAATTTATACTCTAAAAGAGTTTTAATGTATGGGTGAAATATTTTTGATTTTTGTTGTGATTCTAACTGTAGTTCACAATTCACGATTTTATTTCTGGTATGGTTAAAGATATTTAAGAACATCTTCCTTTTTCTGTTAAAAAAACTTTATTGTTGTATTAAGCAATGAGATGTTTTTATTCAAATTTAAAATCCAATGTGAAAAATTTTACCTTCATTTTACTCATACTGATATAATTAAGTATAGGTTTGCATCAACAGTGTCGCAAGCGAAGTTTTATCATATAGTTAGTATTGTTTACTTTAAAGCTTAAAAGAATGCTATTTAATCTGTTTCATAATTTAGGATTATGTAAATGAGAGTATGAAATCCTTAATTGTATAATTTTTAATGATTTTACGGTTATCAAAATTAAGAAATGTAATCTTAACAATATCTAGATAAGTATTTTGGGAGCTATTATAATTCTTGCTTTGATTATTTCACTTAGAAAATTTTAAATTCATGAAGAATTTAAAATTTTCTATTCAGGTTAGAGTACAGATTATCATTATTTTCAATGGTTAAAAGAGTTTAGCTGTTTATTTTTCCATTAGATATATTGATACGATGATTTTAGAGAGTAGTTTCATTAAAAATGAAATTTCATGCTAAGAAAATTAAGAAAAGAGTCTATAAAAAATAAATTTTTGTTACTTCTTTTTATGGTTATATAGCGACAGATAGGTAATTATGTACAGGGTATTTTGCATATTGGTCAGAATCATTTTTTGAGCCCTAGGATAAGCCGGTATTTACACCCAGTATTTCCGCTTTGGGTAAAGGGGATCGTGCACTGCTTCTGGAACATATGCGTTGTTTAGGCGATTTTATAGCAATTCCTATCATCCTTTTTCACGTTCTATATTGTTCTTTCATCGCATTTGAGTGCAAGATGTTTGGTGTAACGCGAGTGGGGATACTGATTATAGTCGCTTGATGTGTCTTCTTACCGTAAGAGTGATAAAGAAATGTACCATAAATATGGTCTTTATATAATTATCTTAGTTTTGGATTGGAACAGTATAGAATAGAAAATGGCAAAAAACAGTGCCATTTTTACGTATTTAGTGTAAAAAATTATACATCAATAGAAAGATGTACAGTGCTTTTTCACTGTGATATGGAACATCTTTCGCTGCACATTAGTTAACAGACAAAAATTATTATTTTAGCTTGAAAGTATTTCTACTTTAAGGGCACCCATTGAGCAAACCTCTTTCCACTCATCTTTTGTAACAGGTTGAACTGATAAGCGACTAGCTTTAACCAGTGCCATATTTTTTAGTTTGGGATTAGCTTTAATCTGTTTTAATGAGACAGGGGTTGGCATATCACAGATAGCACGGATATCTACACATTCCCAGCGTGGATCAGGCGTTGTGGAATCTGGGTGTACTTCAGCGCATACTTCTACAATGCCTACGATTTCTAATCCTTGATTTGAGTGATAAAAGAAGCCTTTATCACCATATTTCATAGCGCGCATATTGTTACGGGCTTGATAGTTACGTACACCATCCCATTGTTCGCCATTAGCACCTTTTTGCTTTTGCATATTCCATGACCATTTATGGGGTTCAGATTTAAAAAGCCAATAAGCCATGAGTTTTCCTCTTCATAGATTGTGTTATATTCACAAACTAAGAGTATTTTTATAGCACTATCAAGAATGATTTTGGATTTAGAATGATGTAAAGAACGTTTATTATTAATCTGTTTGTTTTTTTTCAAAATGATAAAATTGTGGTGGAGTATGAATCATGATTTTTACATGTTGCGTTAAGGTATTTTGATACAGCTTATTGATAGCAGAAAGGGTAGGCAAATTCGTAAAAAAAGGAAGACTAAAGTAAACTACTAAGTATAAGAAACTTAACTGTTTTTTAGCTTTGGTTTGAAATTTGGTCAAAATAGTATAGCTGAGTTGAAAAAAATAGTGCAAGTATCACTCCATTTTTATGCTTTTGTTCCACGGCGTCCTGCTCCAATTAAAGGGGGGGCTTTTTCATCTAATGGCCAGCGTGAGCGAGGGGCAAGATCAAAGGAGCTTGTTTCTCCCCGCATGATTCGTTCTGCACCAGCAAAAGCGATCATTGCAGCATTGTCTGTACACAAAGAGAGTGGGGGAGCTATAAATTCGAAACCGTGTTGATGAGCAAGTTTTTGTAACATAGTTTGAATGGCTTTGTTGGCGGCTACACCACCTGCAACAACTAAAGCAGGAGGACGATGTTTTTGATAGCGAGAGAGAGGATACTGGTGCGTAAAGTGTTGTAAAGCTAAAAAAATACGATCATACACTGTATCGATAACTGCTTCTTGAAAGCTTGCTGCAATGTCAGCAACATCATTTTCTGTAAGAGGAGCCATAGCTGTTGCAGCTTTCCAAACGGCGGTTTTAAGGCCGGAAAAAGAAAAATCTAACCGTTTTTCACCTTTTAAAGGTCGCGGAAGAGGAATACGATTTTTATCACCTAATAAAGCAGCTTTTTCGAGTGCTGGGCCACCAGGGTAAGAAAGGCCTAAAATTTTTGCAGTTTTATCAAAAGCTTCTCCTAATGCGTCATCAATAGTGGTTCCCAAACGTTGATAATTACCCACTCCGTGAACAATGATTATTTGTGTATGGCCACCTGAAACTAACAGCAATAGGTAAGGAAAATTGACATTGTGTGTTAAAACAGCTGTTAAAGCGTGTCCTTCTAGATGATTTACGGCGATAAAAGGTTTTCCAATAGCAAGAGACAGCGCTTTTGCACTCATAACTCCGACTAAAAGTCCTCCTATCAAACCAGGACCACTTGTAGCTGCAATGGCATCAATATCTTTCAAGTTTGTATCAGCTTCTGTAAGTGCTTGTAGGATCAAAGTATCTAAAATTTCAACATGGGCACGAGCAGCAATTTCAGGAACAACACCACCGTAAGGGGCATGATTATCAATTTGGCTCCAAACAATATTGGAAAGAATTCGGCTGTTTCCTTCATTGTTGTGTTCGATGACAGCAGCAGCAGTTTCATCACAACTTGTTTCTATTCCTAAAAGGCGCATTTTATACAAAACCTATATGTTGAAAGATTTTCTTATGTGTGGGTATCACGAACAGGAAAAGATAAAAAGAACTTCTCTTAAAATTGATTTTTGTATAAAAGGATAAATTTTAGCTTTTTTTCTTAATATAATTATCATGTTGATTAAAAATTAAGATATGTTTTTCAGTATAAAATGCTGATATATTTTTAAAAGTTTATTTATCAGTGTTTGCCAAAATGTACAGTTATTAAGTGAATCTGATTAGGATGCAGTGTAAAAAAAATTTTGTGAGTATATATTCTTGGTAAGAATAGTGTAAAACAAGATGTATTGTGTAAGAAATGCTTAATTTTTGAAGTTTTTTTCATTTTATTATTTTCTCATCATGAGAAATGTAAAAAAAGTAATAAAGATGGCAGATTTTTTAAAACAAAAAACTAAATCACATTATACTGGTATTCGCCGTAAGAAACCTGTGATTGAACATGAAGCTTTGAGTCAGAGTGCAGAGCTAGAAATAGAAGATTCAGCAAAATCAGATACGATTGCAATAGAGAAACAGAGTAAAAAAAGCACACAAAGTGTGCAGAATAGACATATGTCTTGGTTTTTTTTACCAATTTCAGGAATTATTGGTGGTTTTATTGCTGTAGGTTTTTGGATAGGGATTCAGAAGGCAGGATTTTTGCCTTCTTTTTTACTGGATAATCGTGCTGTTGGAGAGAAAGCTTTACAGATTGCTGAAATTGCAAAAGATCAAACAGAAAAAACTGTAAGACAGATGGAGCGTGTACTTCAAGAAATTAATACATTGAAAGCAGAGTTTTCTTCTTTTTCATCACAATACGTTGAAATTATTCAAGGTGATGAAATATCTCAAGAAAAAAGCGGAAAAGTCTTTGAAGCTTTAGAAAAAAAGGTAGGTGATCTTGAAAAATATATACAAACTTTAGTTGAAATATCAAAAGATATGAAAACAGCTTTGTTTGTCGGACAAAGCAATGCAAAAGATCTTGCCGCATTAAAACAGCAGTTAGAGATTATGCAAGAAAAGACTATTACTAAGAGTGATGGAACAGAAGAAACAAACACTGCATTGTTTGTTGCAGTCAATTCGTTAAAAAATGCTATAGAGCGTGGAGGTTCTTATGTCAACGAATTGAAAATATTACAGCAGTTATCGCCTTCGATTGATGGGCTTGATTTATTGCAAAAAACAGCTGCTATAGGTCTTCCGAATCCAGCGCAACTTTCTGTTGATTTTGCCAGTGTTGCAGATGCAATTGTTGGTACGCAAAATATTGTTACGGCAGATGCTGGTTTTTTTGAGCGGATGTTGGCATGGCTAAAAGGTTTGATTATTTTACGGCCGGTTGGAAATGTTAAAGGTATGACATTAGGGGCGATTACAGCACGGATGGAAATTGCTATTCAAGTGGGGGATTACGAAAAAGCTTTGGCTGAATGGCAAACATTACCCCAAAGTGCAAAAAATATTTCAGTAAACTTTGTTCATCAACTTGAAACATACATTGCTATTCGTAATCTTCTTCAGCAGTTATTGGTGTCTGCACAACAAAAATCTGTTAAGGCGACAAAGATGTAAATAGGCTAAAGATGGTACGTGTTTTTATTTATATTTTTGTTGTATGTGCGCTCGGATTAGCTTTTGGGTGGATTGCTAATCACAATGGTGTTTTTGTCATAACATTTTTGCATTTTCGGTTTTCTGCTTCATTGTTGACAGTTTTAATTGCAATTATTTTTCTTTGTGGGATGTTGGCATTCTTATGGTGGTTTGTGTATGTAATTTTTTCTATACCCAGTACCATATCCAATTATCTTTATAAACGTCATCAAAAGCATGGTTATGAAGCTCTTTCACAGGGAATTCTTGCTGTTTTCGCTGGTGATAGTGTTTCAGCAAAAAAAATGGAGGAACGTGTTGTAAGATACCTTGTAGGAAATCAAGAGCCATTAGTGAAATTTTTACAAGCTCAAACCCTATCTTTACAAAATAATTCTGCACGTGCCATTGGTCTTTATGAGGAAATGAGGAAAGAAACATCGACAAAGTTGGCTGGACTCTACGGTTTGTTTTGTGAAGCAATGAATGCTAAAGCCTATGAGGCAGCGCAGCAATATGCAGAAGAAGCACTGGTTTTATCGCCGACACTATTATGGGCTAATCAGATTGTGCTTGATCGGCTGAGTGCTAGCGGGCAGTGGGATAAAGCACTTTATGTTTTTGAGCGAGCGCAAAAAGCTTTACCACGTTCTGTTCGTTCAACCGTAGAGCGTCGTCATATGCAGGCTCTGCTGTTAAGTGGACAAGCTCTTCATTTATTTGAGTTGCACCCTGTGAAAGCACGTACAGCCATTTTAAAAGCACATAAATTAGCACTTGATTTTGTACCAATAACGGTTATTGCGGCTGATATTCTTTATAAATTAAATGAAACATATAAAGCTGATAAAATGATTATTGCAGCTTGGCAGAAAAATCCTCATCCTGATTTGGGAGCGCTTTATCTTGAAAGAGAAGAGGGAGCGGTTGGACGGTTGAAAAAGGCTAAGGCACTTGCTTCTTATAATAGAAACACGTTTGAATCAGCTTTTCTAATTGCAAAAGCTGCTTTGGATGCGGGTGAAATATCATTAGCGAGACAACAGGCGAAAAAAGCACTTCAATATCATCCACGAGAAAGTGTTTATTTATTACTGGCAGATATTGAAGAAGCACAGGGAAATAATCAGGGAGAAGTGCTTCAATGGCTTTCTTTAGCCTTGCGTGCTGAACGTGATCCAGTATGGATGTGTGATGACACTATTTTTCCTTTTTGGTCAGCCGTTTCTCCAATAAGTGGACGTTTGGGTTGTTTTGAATGGAAGGTGCCTTCTAGCAGGCCTCCTCTAACATTGGAAGCTGATAATATTGTGTTGAAAAAAGAAGACAAAGGAGACGAAGAAGAGATCGTAGGTAAGAATGCTTTTGTTGAAAACAAGTTGCTTGAAGAATTACCATCTGTAAATGATAATTTTTTGTATAATACTCAGACAAAGAAACAAGATACAAAAGTATCTAACCAAATATACTTAAATGTTGATGATCCAGGGATTCAAACAGAAGAAGAAAATATATCTGATTCAAAAAAGAAATTTCGATTATTTTGAAAAAAGTACTATGGTAAATATTGTTAATAGAAATTATCCTTATATCTTTAAAAATTTAAATTTTCCTTGGTCATAAAAGCGATTGGTTAGAAAAAAAATGTTTTTGATAAAAAGTTGTCTTGGAAAAAAGCAGAAAAACAACAAGCCAAGAATTGCAGTAGTTATTCATCGTCAATCTACATATACTGGTCGTTTGGGAAAATTTTTGCAGAAAAGAGGTTTTGTTCTTGATATTTATCGTCCTATTTTGGGGCAAAAACTTCCCCGTACATTGGAATATTATGCTGGTGTTGTCATTTTAGGGGGGCCGATGAGTGTGAACGATAAGGATGCGTATATTGGTGAAGAAATTGATTGGATTTCTTTATCTTTGAAAGAAAATAAGCCTTTTTTGGGTATTTGTCTTGGAGCACAGATGTTAGCACGAAATCTAGGAGGGCGTGTTGGTGCAAGAAGTGATGGAGTTATTGAGGCTGGCTGGTATCCCTTAGAAGCTACTTCACAAGGCAAAGAGCTTATGAATTGGCCTGAAATGGTTTATCATTTTCATGATGAAGGTATTTATGATTTACCTAAAGAGGCAGTGCTTTTGGCAACAGGGCATACATATCCTACGCAAGCCTTCCGTTATGGCAATAATGCGTGGGGTTTGCAATTTCATGCTGAATTCACACGTGCTATGATGCGGCGTTTAGTAGTGCGTTCAGCACAAAAATTAACTGAAAAAGGTGCTCAGCCTGCTTCTGTGCATTTAAAAGGCCGTTTAATTTATGATCAGGCTTTGAGTCAATGGTTTGAAAGTGCGTTACAACGGATTTTTAGTGCGTCTGTAGCGTTTGTGTGAATGTTAAGAACCGATGATTATGTTGATTGTCATTTTCAAGAAAAGAGAGTTTTAATTTTATCTATATTTTCTTAATTGATATTATTGTGGAAAGATTTTTTCACTATCTCATGTATGAGCTATTTTATCTTTTTTTGATGTTTATCTATAGTTTAATCTGTTTTTTTACATAAAATGTAAAACCATGTTTTTGATATATTTGCAGGCATATCCTCTTATAATATAACAATTGTGTGTGAAGATATCCGTAAGAGTGTTATTTATTACACATTAGTGTTACTTATGATGAATTTTTATTTGTTTTGCTTTTGCATAGTTTTTTCTTATTTATTCAAAATTTGGCGGTTAGTATATCAATTTATGTCTCTCATTGGGGAGAAGTTGATGCTTATTCTCCTGCATCAATTGTTTTAGCTGGAAGAATTCTCATAATATTACAATGGCATAATTTTGTGATTGAAACAGAACTTTATTGGAGGACGAGTTAAAATATTTAAATTTATAGCTGAAGCACTTAAGATTTCTACTGTTATTCCGTCTTGTGAAGATTATACATTTCAGGAAAAATTAAGATCACAGATGACCGATAAAAAGATGATGAAAATAGTATTAGAGATCAAATATTCTTAAACGATATTCATGACACGATTGTGTAATTCATTAGACTAAAAAAATGAAAGCAAAAAATAACAGTAAGATTTGTGGAGTTGAATCTTGAGTATAAGCAGAATAATTTATTGGGGTATGTTACTTTTGATAGCTTTAGTTCTTTAGATCTTTTTTGTATCTTACATTGTTGATTTTTCTAAAATTAATGATAATTCAGCATGAGTTTTTAATGGTGTATTTAATCTATTTGATGCAAGTGATAAAAGCAGTTAGAAGTAATACTTGTATGGGAAAAGTGGTATCTTGAAGCATGTAAATTAATTTTTCATACAGATAGTATATTGCATATAAGTAGATCCTTTTCTTTTTATGATAAAGAATATTTAACAGTAAAATTTGAACTTTCTTTTGCTCAGAATACAGAATTTCTTGCTACTGTGCAGCGCACATTTCCTATACAAATTAGCATCTTCAAGTTTTATTGTTTAATGTCTAGAAATTCAGATAGCAAATGGCCTATTCTGTCCTTGTTGATTGTTCATAACTGGGTAAAACTAAATTTTTAAATCTTAACCGTTTTGCATCGCTTTAGGTTTAAAATGCAGTATTTTGGAGTTGGGCAATCATACTTGCTGCAAAGGTAAAGCGAGAAATGTTGAGATCATTTTCTATAAGGGCACCGATTCGATTTGTTACATTATAAATACGATCTTCTTCTGTTTTGCTCCAAGCTGCAAATGGATTATCTTTTTTTCCATAGTTTTTCAGGATTTTTATGGTAATTTGCCGTAGGCTTTCGGTAATGTTTTCTTTAGTTTGATTTAAGGCTATACTATCATAATAATCAAGTACAGGAATTGTTCGACTTGCTTCATTAATACGATTCATACGAATGATTTGAGCAAGCGAGGAATAGATTTTTGTAGTTTTAATAAGATTGCTATTGCTTTGTTTTGCAATTAAAAAAATATCACAAATTATTGGAGCAACTTCCAAAATAGACAATTGCTTTGCTAAAATTTTTGGTGCTCCTTCTTCACTATAATAGCGCGATTTTTCTTTAATTTTTTGGTAAATATCCTTACCATCTGGATGCATAAGCTGTTCTTCGATAACGGTACGAGCTTGTTTAATTGTTTTAACGAGCTCTTCTAATGGAACAGAGAGATCCATATTGCGTAAACCCCAATTAGTTGTTTCAAAAAGCATTGAGGTAATTGCTGCGTAGAATTTATTTTGGATAAGGCCAGGTATTTTATTATCAAGGTTATCAATATGATGAGATAATTGAGGAATTTCAAAACCATCACGGAGTGCAATAAAAACACGAATAATATTTTCAATTTTTTGTTCTGTTGCATCTTGTAGGTGGTTAACAAAGGTAGGCCCTCCGCGATTCACAATATCGTTGGCAATGAGCGTTGCGATAATATCGCGGCGTAATTGGTGGTTGATAATTTCTTTTTCAAAACTTTTCTGAATTTGAGTCGGAAAATAATTCAATAAAACTGTATTGAAATAGCTATCATCAACAATAGAACTGTGAGCAACTTCTTCTTGTAGAGTTAATTTAGCATAAGCCAAAATAACAGCAAGTTCTGGACGTACAAGTCCCTGTCCTTGGGTTATTCTTTGACGTAAAATTTGCTCATCAGGGAGAATTTCAACTTTACGATCCAGAAGATTCTTCTGTTCCAGATCATGTATAAAGCGTATTTGGTAAGGTAAATCGACAACGTTTCGGCTTTCAGCTAAGGAAAGAGCGAGTGTTTGCAAGTAATTGTTGCGTAGGACTAATTGCTCAACTTGAGGGGTCATTTTTTTCAAAAGTTCATTACGCGCCTCACGAGTAAGTGTTTTTGCGCGAAGTGCTGATGCAAGAACAATTTTGATATTGACTTCAACATCAGAGCAATTAACTCCTGCTGAATTATCAATAGCATCAGTATTGCATCGTCCACCGTTTAAAATATATTCAATGCGACCACGTTGTGTAAGGCCAAGGTTTGCTCCCTCACCAATAACTTTTGCACGTACTTGTTTACCGGTAATGCGTAGTGCATCATTTGCACGATCGCCTACTTGGGTGTCAGTTTCTGTTGTGGCTCGTATATAAGTACCAATTCCGCCGAACCATAAAAGATCGACAGGTGCTTTAAGAATAGCAGAAATGATTTCAAAAGGTGTTCCTGTTTGTTTTTCGAAGCCAATAGCTTGTGCAGCCTCATATGAGAGAGTAATAGTTTTCGCTGTGCGTGAAAAAATACCACCGCCCTTTGATAATTTTTTTTGGTTATAATCTTGCCAGCTTGAGCGAGGGAGTTGAAAGAGGCGCATACGCTCTACATAACTTTCAGTTATATCTGGATCTGGATCAATAAAGATATCTCGGTGGTCAAAGGCGGCAATAAGCTTTGTCTGTTTAGAAAGCAGCATTCCATTTCCAAAGACATCTCCAGACATATCGCCAACACCAATACATGTGAAGGGAGTTGTTTGGATATTATGATTAAAAGATTCTCGAAAGTGTCTTTTTACAGCTTCCCATGCGCCTTTAGCGGTAATTCCAATGGCTTTATGATCATAGCCTGCGGATCCTCCGGAGGCAAAAGCATCATCGAGCCAGAATTGATTTGCTTGGCTGATAGCGTTTGCGGTATCAGAAAAGGTTGCAGTACCTTTATCCGCGGCAACGACAAAATAAGGGTCATTACCATCATGGCAAATAACATTGTCGGGTGTGCTTATTTTGTCATTGATTAGATTATCGGTAATGGAAAGCAAAGCTGTGATGAAGTCAATATAAGCTTGTCGTGCGGCTTCTGTTATTTCGGCACGGTCATTGGTTTGGGGAAGGCGATGAGGATAGAATCCACCTTTTGCACCTACAGGGACAATAACTGCGTTTTTAACTTGTTGAGCTTTAACTAAATCAAGTATTTCGGTACGATAATCTAGTGCACGATCCGACCAACGAATTCCACCGCGAGCGATAGAACCAAAGCGTAAATGAACTCCTTCAACTTCTGGTCCATAAACAAAAATTTCTCGATAAGGACGTGGTTCAGGCAAGCCTTCAATTTGGCGTGGATCCATTTTTGTTGCTAAAATACGTCGTGGGCTGCCATCTTGCAGAGGGGTAAAGGCATTGGTTCGTAAACTTGCTTCAATAAGATTACGATAACGTCGTAAGATAAGATCATCATCTAAACCTGGTACCTTCTGCAATTTTTCTTCAATACGTTGTTGAAGAATTTGTTCATTGTTTTCCCGTTCTTTTCTTGTATAGCTTTGATGAAATTTTAAATGAAATAAAGCATAAAGATCTTGGGTAATATCAGGATAGGTGTTTAGAGTCTGGGCGACACGTTTTTGTGAATAAGGAATTCCAGCTTGTTGGAGATAGCGTCCATAATGGCGCAAGATAACAATTTCGCGCCAATCAAGTTGAGCAGTTTGGGTTAAGGTGTTAAAGGCATCATTATCAGCATTTTTTGCCCAAATAGCTTCAAATGTTTCGGCATGTTTTTGTCCGTTTTTATCAAGATCGATAAAAGATTGGAAAGCACTTTCTAGTTGCATATCATGAAGATATACAGAATGCCCATTACCATCTGGTAATTCAAATGTTCGTTCAGCAATGACTCGAAATCCCATATTTTCGAGGAGTGGAACGCGTTTTGAAAGAGCAAGTGCTTTATAACGGTGAAAAAGCTTGAGAGAAATTTTTTGCTTTTCTTTATTATGATTGTTTGGATGATAAAAGGCAACGAAAAGTGGTTTTTTATCATTAAGACTTAAAATATGTCCTGCATCTTCAATTGCATTTTCAGCTGAAAATAAGTCGCGGTAGCTATTGGGGAATTGGATAGCTAAACATATTTGTTGATCTGTTGCTTTATGAGCGGGCGCTACGGCTTGAACACTGCCTTCCCAGCTTCGTGTTATGGAATGAACATTTTGTTCAAGCACGGTACGCTCGATAGTAGGAGCACTCTCACTCCCTTTGCGATGGATAATATAATAAACACGGATGAGCGTACTTTCTAAGAATAGTGGATAGGATTCAAAAAAATCACCTTTGTAGAGGTCAACAAAATATTCACCAATTTTTTCACGAATATTGCTGCTATATTGATCACGTGGTACATAAACAAGTATAGAAACAAAGCGCCCAAAAGAGTCGGTGTGGGCGAGCACCCGCAAACGTGGACGTTCGCCTAATTGCATGATGAGTTTGGCATTTTCTGTTAGTGTATTAATGTCAGATCGAAACATTTCATCTCTTGGATAAGTTTCTAAAACATTGATGAGTGCCTTTCCAGAATAGTCAGCAAGATTGTAGCCAAGGCGTTGAATAATGGTTGAGGCTTTTTCTTTTAAGAAAGGGATTTGCAGAATAGAGCGTGTATAAGCTGAAGAAGTAAATAACCCTACAATGCGCAATTCTCCACACAGCTGCCCTTTTTTATCAAAAATTTTAAGACCAATATAATCAAGCCAAACTGGACGGTGAATTCTTGAACGACTGTTGGCTTTTGTTACAATCAGTAGGTTATCGCTTTCCATAAAAGATAAAATTTCTTGTGGAGGTTCTTCCACGCGGGCATCCCCAATAATACGAATAGAAGCATCAGTAAGAATACCAAGTTTAATGCCACTAGCTATAAAAGATTTTGTTGGTTCTTGGTCTTTGATAAAATTATAAGTGCGCATACCAAGGAAGATAAAATTATTGTCTATCAGCCAGTTAAGAAATTCGATAGCTTTTTCTCTTTCTTGTTTATAGCGTGATGAGAGGCTTATTTGATAGGTATGGATATGCTTTTTAACTTCTTCAAGCATAGGTTTCCAGTCTTGTACAGCTGCATTGACTTGTTCAAGAACCAAGGAAAGCTCTTCTTTGAGCTTTTTTATTTGTTGTTCGTTTAATGATTCAATGTGAATTTGCATCAGGCTGATGCGTTGTCCAGAAGTGCAATCAAGAATGGGATGTGCAATCAAATAAATATGATTTGCATGTTGATTGAATACATTCAAAATAGAATCAAGGAGGAAGGGCTTGTTGTCATTGACGAGCGTAATAACAGTTATAGGTTTGTT
The DNA here is from genome assembly GCF_053794465.1 of Bartonella sp. B35(2025). NCBI lineage: Bacteria > Pseudomonadati > Pseudomonadota > Alphaproteobacteria > Hyphomicrobiales > Bartonellaceae > Bartonella > Bartonella sp. B35(2025). Next base: position 1,337,874 of record NZ_CP200035.1, on the reverse strand, counting down.
ATTGCGGGTCAGATTTTGTTCAAAGTGGATGGTACTTTTTCCTGCTTTATGTAGATTAAAGGCTTCTATGGCAGCGGTTATTGCTTTTTGAAGTTCTTTATTTTCATAGCAAGCAATGTCTTCTTTATCGGTATGAGCAAAAAGAATTTTTTTTATTTGATCTCGATAACTTTCTGTTTCTAATGTTTTTTGTTTTAACACAATGATTTTCCCTTTTTTGCTCTTAATGATCCCTTCTTGATTATAAGATCAGGTTTTTACACCATTCTTTACAATGTAGCACCTTCTTTTTACAGGTAATAGTTATTTATTGGTTTAGTGATGCAAAATTACTTCTCCCATTTAAGAAAATATCTTGTGTTGGGGAAAGGGCATTTTTAGTATCTTTATAGGCTAATAGATTGTTTTTAAAATATATGAAATGAAAGTAGATAGATTAATGATGTGTTTACCAGAAAGGCTTTTAAGCGGTTACCAGTCTTTTATAAAAAATAATTTTTCATATAAAACAACACATTATCAACAATTAGCGGAAGAGGGACAAAAACCTGAAGTTTTAGTAATCGCTTGTTGCGATTCGCGCGCGATACCAGAAGCGATTTTTAATGCTAAACCAGGTGAAATTTTTGTATTACGCAATGTGGCAAATTTAGTGCCTCCTTTTTGTCCTGATAAACAATATCATGCAACATCAGCGGCTATTGAATTCGCAGTACAGTTACTTGAAGTTAAGCATATCGTCATTTTGGGACATGCTCACTGTGGGGGAATAAGCACTGTTCTTAAGGGAACATGCAAATCCTTAACATCGGATGATTTTATTGGTCAATGGATGAGCCTTTTGGCGCCGGCAGCGGAAACGATTGTTAATAATAAATTACTGACTGTCCTAGAGCAACATATAGCATTAGAGCAGCTTTCTATTCGTTATTCGCTAAAAAATCTAGATACATTTCCCTGGATAAAGGCGCGTAAAGATCAGGGTATTTTGATATTGCACGGTGCTTGGTTTGATATATCAAGTGGTGGATTGTGGATTCTGGAACAGGAAACAGGTAATTTTGTGCGTATTGAAGGTTGAAATTTTAAGCAGCCATAAAACATGGAACAAGTATTTGCTGCTTTGATTCTCTCATGTAAAAAGGTACTATATGATAAATCTTGACAAAGTGGGGGTTTTGTTGTTTGAAGAAGTAAGTATTCAGTAATTTAAGAATTAACTTAGAGCCACTGACTGGGGCCCCGCTTGTTGGTATAAAGAGATCCCAGAGGTCAACATCTGACGACGCGATGCGTTCTCGGGTGCGATTTTGATTTGTTTATTATGTGGCCATGAGGTAGATTATGTTTGAATCTTTGCAAGAACGGCTTGGTTCTATCTTGTCTAATTTGACAGGGCGTGGTGTTTTGTCGGATCAGGATGTAGCAGCGGCGCTACGCGAGATTCGTCGTGCTTTATTGGAAGCTGATGTTGCACTTGATGTTGTTCGTTCTTTTGTCGATCGAGTTCGTGAAGAAGCTGTTGGGTCTGCGATTGTTAAATCAATTAAACCTGGCCAGATGGTTGTTAAGATTGTTCATGACGAGCTAGTTAATATACTCGGAAGTGAAAGCGTGTTAAGTGATTTAAACGCTCCAGCACCCGTTGTTATCATGATGATTGGTTTGCAAGGCTCTGGAAAAACAACGACGACAGCAAAGCTTGCGAAGCGTTTAAATGACAAACACAATAAAAAAGTTTTAATGGCGTCATTAGATACATGCCGTCCTGCTGCACAGGAACAACTGCGTCAATTAGGAGAACAAGCAAAACTTGCAAGTTTACCCATTATCGAAAATCAATTCCCCATCGATATTGCATCACGTGCAGTACAAGCAGCTAAATTGGGTGGTTATGATGTACTCCTTCTTGATACAGCAGGGCGCAATCATATTGATGAAGCTTTAATGCTTGAATTAGCTGAAATCAAAGCTTCTTCTCTTCCTCATGAAATTATGTTGGTTGCTGATAGTCTTACTGGTCAAGATGCTGTTCATCTCGCACGTTCTTTTGATGAGCGTATAGGGATTACAGGAATTATTTTGACACGCATGGATAGTGATGGTCGTGGTGGTGCGGCTCTTTCAATGCGGGCTGTTACAGGTAAGCCGATTAAAGCAATCGGAATTGGTGAAAAAATAGATGCTCTGGAAGAGTTTCATCCTCGTCGTATTGCAGATCGTATTCTTGGAATGGGTGATATTGTTTCTTTGGTTGAAAAAGCTGCTGAAACATTAGATCATGAGAGAGCTGCAGCTTTTGCAAAAAAGATGCAGGCTGGAAAATTTGATCTTAATGACCTTGCAGAGCAATTACAGAAAATGAAAAAACTCGGAGGTATAGGAGGTATTATGGGTATGCTGCCAGGTTTGGGTAAGGCAAAAGATCAAATTGCAGCTGCAGGTCTTGATGACCGTTTATTTAATCGTCAGTTAGCTATTATTTCATCGATGACACCTCTAGAACGTACCAATCCTGAACTTTTGAAACATAGTCGTAAACAGCGAATTGCTAAGGGGTCTGGTACAAGTGCTGCCGATATTAATAAACTTTTGAAAATACATCGTCAAATGGCCGATATGGTAAAGGCTATGGGAGGCAAGGGAAAAAGCAGTTTAATGGGAAAAATGTTGGGGGGGATGGGCTCAAAAATGGGGCTTGGTGGTGTGGGCGTTTTTGGTAAAGATTCTGGTACTATGCCGGATTTATCAGGGTTTGATCCAAACCAATTATCAGCACTGAAAAAACAGGTTGGAAATGGTAGCTTAAGAGGAAAATTGCCGGGTCTTCCTGGGCATGGAGTTATGCTTCCTGATTTTTCTGAGAATGAGAAAAAATTTCCTCAATATCCTAAGAAAAAATAAAATGAAAAGTGGAAAGGAAGTATGACGCAGAAAAAAATATTAGATGAATTAACGCGTTTACGAATATCTATTGATAATTTTGATGCAGCGTTGATTCATATTTTAGCAGAGCGGTTTCGTTGTACAAAGGAAATTGGGCGCTTAAAGGCGCGTTATGATTTGCCTACAGTGGATCCTCTGCGTGAGAAATATCAGGCGGCACGTTTGCGGCAATTGGCTATAGATAGTCATCTTGATTCCGATTTTGCTGAGAGATTTTTGAAGTTTATTATTAAAGAAGTTGTGCGTAATCATGAAATTATTGCTGAAGAGCAAAAAACAGAGCAAGTAAATTTAAACGAAAGCTAAAGCTGACAATAGGAGATAAAATATGGCATTAAAAATTCGTTTGTCCCGTGGAGGTTCAAAAAAACGTCCCTACTATCATATTGTTGTTGCAGATGCTCGTAGTCCGCGCGATGGTCGGTTTCTTGAAAGGGTTGGTACATGGGATCCAATGTTACCTAAAGAGGGATCACGTGTAAGGCTTAATGAAGAACGTATCCAATATTGGCTTGGTCAAGGTGCTCAGCCAACAGATCGTGTTTTGAGGTTTTTGGATGCTGCTGGTTTGAAAAAGCGTCCTGTGCGCAATAATCCACACAAAGGTGAACCTGGAAAAAAAGCACAAGAACGTATAGCTGCAGCGAAGCAGGCTGCTGAAGATGCAAATACTTCAGTGTTAGAAGAGGCATAATATTCTCAATTATAATTAAGTATGTCTTTAAAAGCTTTTACTTAAAACAAGCAAGTATTATCCATCTTTACTTGGAAAAATGGATCTTCTTTAAAGGGAGGGATGATTTTTTAGAGATCTACCTGAACTTTTTAAAAGTCAATGGCGCGGCCTTTAATTTCCCAATCCCCATAGCGTGAAGGGTCTTTACCGCCGCGTCCGCCATTTTCTAAGGGTTTATTTTCATTTGTTTCATGTTTTCGCCTTTCTGCAGCTTCGTTTAGAGCACGGTATGCTTCTGGAGAGAAAGGCTGTTGTTTATCGGCAGTTGCATGTTGTTTGCTTGTTTTCTCATTTTTTTTATTCATTTTATATCTCTATTCCATTGAAGAAGTAGTAAGAAAATCCCATCATATAGTATTAATTATATTTTATCATGGAGTTTTTTTAGTAATGAACATAATGCGTACAGCGATACTTTTAGCTTTTATGACTGCTCTTTTTATGGTGGTTGGTTATTGCGTCGGAGGCAGCAATGGTATGGTTGTGGCATTTTTGATGGCAGGGGGAATAAACTTTTTTTCTTATTGGAATTCGGATAAAATTGTTTTACGCATGTATGGTGCTCGTGAAGTTGATCAGTATTCATCACCAGTTTATTATAAAATTGTAAGAGAATTAGCTCAAAAAGCTTCTCTTCCTCAGCCAAAAGTTTATGTTATTGATAGTGCACAGCCGAATGCTTTTGCTACAGGTCGTAATCCCCAGAACGCTGCTGTTGCCGCAAGTACTGGGTTATTAGAGCAGTTGAGTGTAGAAGAAATTTCTGGTGTTATGGCTCATGAGCTGGCTCATATTGAGCATCGCGATACGTTAACAATGACTCTGACTGCAACAATTGCAGGAGCAATTTCAATGCTTGGCAATTTTGCTTTTTTTATGGGAGGACAACGCCATTCCTCAGAAAATTCTCATGGTGCTGGAATGCTTGGAAGTGTTATTGCTTTGTTTGTAGCACCTTTTGCAGCTATGTTGGTGCAAATGGCTATTAGTCGTACGCGTGAATATGCTGCTGATCGGCGGGGTGCTGAAATATGTGGTAATCCTTTATGGTTGGCTTCGGCGTTGAGTAAAATTGCTAGCGGTGGACGTACGGTATATAATGAAGAGGCAGAGCATAATCCGGCAACAGCGCATATGTTTATTATCAATCCTTTAAGTGGTGAAGGAGCTGATAGCCTTTTTTCTACTCATCCAGCGACTGCGAATCGTATTGCAGCTCTTCGCCGGCAAGCAGAAGAGATGAAAGGATCGATGGTCAAAAGTATGGTGTGGAACGAAAAAGGCAAGTTTCATGAGGAAAATAGTAATCTAGGCTATAGAGATTCAAATTATAATGTTCAAGCTAGTATATTAAGCGATCAAGAAAAAAGTAATTTTCAGCGAATTACAAAACGTCCTGCTTGGCTTCGTTATGAAGATTCAAAGAAGTCTTGACCATAAAGCTCTTATAGAAATAAAGGCATAAAGGTATTATTGTGAAACACGAGAAAGCGGGGGGTGTGTCCGAAAAGAATATTCCGGGATTAGGTGTTAGACAGGTGTGTGTTCGTCTTTTAGGGGCGGTAGTTGATAAGCATACGCCTCTTTCTGGTTTAACAGATAATGAACATGGACACCCACAGTATTTAGGGCTTTCGCCTCGAGATCGTTTGTTGTGTCGGGCTATTTTGGGAGCATCGTTGCGTCATCGGGGACAAATTACAGCTGTTTTATTGCGCTTTTTGACACGGCCTTTGCCTTCAAAAGCATTGTCACTTCAGCATCTTTTACATATCAGTGTAGCACAAATTCTTTATCTTGATATCCCTGATCATGCTACGATTGATTTGGCAGTGCATGTGGCTAAAATTGATCCTCGTATATATCGTTTCGCAGGTATGGTAAATGCACTTTTACGTAATGTTGCACGTGAGGTAGTATTTTTACGCCAGCAAATTCCTACTTTTGAAAATGTTCCGGCGTGGTTTGAAAAGCTTTTAATGTCAGCTTATGGAACAGAAAAAGCTCATCAGATTTTAGCAATTCAAAGTATTGAGCCTCCCCTCGATTTAACTGTAAAATCCGATAATATTGGGTGGGCAGAACGGCTTGGTGGTGTTGTTTTGCCTAATGGTTCAGTTCGGTTAAGTAATTTGAATTGTTCTATTTCTGATTTACCAGGGTATACAGAAGGGGCTTGGTGGGTTCAGGATTTTGCAGCATCATTGCCTGCTTGTTTACTCGGAGATATTTGTGGAAAACAAGTTGCTGATCTTTGTGCGAGTCCTGGAGGAAAAACAGCACAATTGGCTTTACAAGGAGCTGATGTGACAGCAATTGATATATCTACTAATCGGTTAAAGCGTTTAAAAGCCAATATGGATCGTCTCCATTTTTCAGTTCGCTATTGGCAGGGGGATGTGAAAAATTTTCATCCCAATCAGCTTTTTGATGCAGTTCTCCTTGATGCTCCTTGTTCTTCTACAGGAACAATACGTCGCCATCCAGATATTTTGTGGACTAAATCAATGGACGATATCGTTAAACTAGCAGCGTTACAATATGATTTACTTTTGTCAGCAGTTGCTTTGGTAAAAAAAGATGGGCGTATTGTTTTTTCCAACTGTTCACTAGCAAAAGAAGAAGGTGAAGATCTGATTGAAAGAATTTTATCGACGTGCAATGATATTGTTTTAGAGCCTATTTGTAAAGAAGAGATGGGTATGATGGCACATTTACTCTCTATTGAGGGGATTTTGCGCACAACACCTGCTGATTTTTGTGATGAAAATTTTGATGCTGAAAAGAAAGTATTATTAGGAATGGATGGTTTTTTTGCAGCGCGATTTCGGAAAGTGGCCTAATTAACTGTTCATTTACTCAAATAGTTGAAATTGTGCCAGATCAACTATGTACGGAGATGAGATTGTGGCGGTTGCAGTAAAAATTCCTCAAATAAGAGCATCTGCCTTTATGTATATGGCACACAAATTGCTGCGGCGTTTATGGATGGGGCCACTATTTTGTTGGCGGTTTTCAGGGTTTCATCCCCATAAAATTTTAGCACATCCTGTTGATTTGTATTTAGCCGATCCAGTTAAAGCCCATGAATTTTATCATGGTCGTTTCGCTTTTGCTGGTCATATTGTTCACTCTGGTGCTGTTTCTCCTTTCTCATTAATTTCACCAACACCAGAATGGGAGGCTGCTCTTCATAATTTTCATTGGTTGCGACATATGACAGCAGCGGGTAGTGATTTAGCTGCAGCGCATGCACGCTCTTTAATAGAGGATTGGATTGACCATAGTGGTAAGAAGGTAAAAGGGCTTCCTTGGAGTGAGCCAGTTGTGGCACGGCGCTTAATTTCGTGGATTGGCCATTCGCAAATGTTGTTGAAAGGGGCAAGTAAGCGATTCGAAAAGCGTTTTTTACGCGCGCTTGGTTTTCAATTTCGTTATTTGCGCATAACGATTTGCAGTATGGAAAACGATGATCAACGTTTACAAGCAGCAGCAGCTTTGACATTTGCATCGCTTGCTTTGCCTGTTTCCGCAGAAATAAAGAAAAAAGTGCAAACTTATCTCATAGAAGAGCTTTCACGCCAGATCTTGGTTGATGGTGGTCATATTTCGCGTAGTCCTGCCATTTTGCTTGATCTATTATCAGATTTATTGTCTCTACGTCATCTTTTTATGCATAGCAATGAAAAAGCACCACGTATTTTAATTGATTCTGTTGAGCGAATGTTACCAGCTTTGCGGTTTTTTATCCATGAAGATCAAACATTAGCTCATTTTAATGGAGTTGGTCCTATTGTATCCGAACGTTTATCGGCACTTTTAGAGCTTGATGAAACAGTGGGGAATCCTTTTAGTTACGCACGTTACTCAGGGTTTCAACGGTTACAAGCTAATCAAACAACAGTGCTTGCGGATACAGGAAAATTTCCACCGCACTTTGCTGCAGAGCATGCTTGTTCGGGGTGTTTATCTTTTGAAATGTCTTCACAAGGAAGCCGCTTTATTATTAATGCGGGTGTTAATCCTTATGGGCGTGAAGAGTATCGACATTTGGGGCGGATCACTGCAGCACATTCAACAGCGACGGTTAATAATCATTCAGTAGGTATTTTTCGTCAAAAAAAGGGTGGTGGTGGTACTTCTTTACTTGAGGGACCGACGGATGTTAAGGTACAGCGTATAGAAGATTCAGAGAGGATTGGCTTTATTGCTAGCCATGATGGTTATATGCGACCTTTTAATCTTGTTTATGAACGTGGTCTTATTTTAGCGACAAATGGAGCGATGATCGAAGGTTTTGATCGCTTTTTTACTCCATACAACAGGCAGTCAAATAGACATAAAATAGTTCAAAATGAAAAGAATAGCGTTGCTATACGATTTCATCTTCATCCACGTGTTGAGGTTAGCTATAATGGTAATTCTGTACGTTTAGCTGTAGAAGGGGGGCAAGCATGGTATTTTATATCACCTGACGCTGATATTTACCTTGAAGATTCGATTGATTTTGCTGAATTAACAGGTCCACAACGTACACAACAGATTGTTTTGTATTTTCACCCTGCAGTCCAAGAAAAAGTTCGTTGGCGTTTTGTTCGTCGCCAGTTAGAACAGTAATTCGATTTAGTATGGATAAAGGTAGATAATATGGATAAAGATGGCGCTATTTTTTATGTGATGTGTTAAAAGAATATTGTTCTATTTTTGCTGTATATTTTGATAAAGGCGTGTGCTACCAATACATTAAATTCATTTTGTATGAATGTTAGGCACTTTAATTTTTGGGATTCCTTTTATGGGTGTTGTTACAAAAAATTTTTCCATACCTGATCTTCATCAAGTTCGTCGTGCTCTTCTTTCTGTGTTTGATAAAACGGGTTTGGTTGAGTTTGCAAAAGTGCTTCATGTTTACGGCATTGAATTGATTTCAACAGGGGGAACAGCCAAAGTATTAATGGCTGCGGGTTTACCTGTAAAAGATGTTGCTGAAGTTACAGGCTTTCCAGAAATAATGGATGGGCGTGTAAAAACACTTCATCCTTTGATTCATGGTGCTTTATTAGGAGTAAGACAGAATCCTGATCATTCAGCTGCAATGGAGCGGCACGGTATCAATGGAATTGATCTTTTGGTTATAAATCTTTATCCTTTTGAAGAGACTTCTCAATCTGAGGTTGATAAACAAATAATTCTTGAAAATATTGATATCGGTGGACCGGCAATGATTCGTGCTGCAGCGAAGAATCATGCTTATACTGGTGTTGTAACAGCAGTTAGTGATTATGATTCAGTTTTAGCTGAATTAAAGCAGCATAATGGGTGTTTAAGCTTTTTCATGCGGCGTCAGTTAGCGATGCGTGCTTATGCACGTACGGCTGCTTATGATGCGGCGATAGCAGAATGGTTTGCAAAAGATTTAAAAATTAAAACACCATCTTGGCAAAGTTTTTCTGGTAATCTTGAAAATGTTATGCGCTATGGAGAAAATCCACATCAACACGCGGCGTTTTATCGTAGTCGTGATAAACATTTTGGTGTTGCAACAGCAAAACTTTTGCAAGGTAAAGCACTTTCTTATAACAATATGAATGACACAGATGCAGCATTTGAACTTGTGGCAGAATTTGATCCCCAAAAAACTGCTGCTGTTGCTTTTGTTAAACATGCCAATCCTTGTGGTGTTGCAGAAGGGCGGAGTTTAAAGGAAGCTTATTTAAAGGCTCTTATGTGTGATAATGTGTCGGCATTTGGTGGAATTATTGCTTTCAATCAGTCTCTTGATGAAGAATGTGCTGAAGAAATTGTCAAGATTTTCACAGAAGTGGTCATTGCTCCTGATGCAACAAGGGATGCATGTAAAATTTTAGCTCAGAAAAAAAATCTTCGTTTGCTGATTACAGGTGGTTTACCTGATCCACGTTGTGGGGGAATGATTGCCAAAACAATTGCAGGGGGAATCTTAGTGCAGTCGCGTGATAACGTGGTTGTTGATGATCTAAAACTGAAAGTGGTGACAAAGCGGGTTCCAAGTCAAGATGAGATGCGCGATCTCCAATTTGCTTTTCGTGTGGTGAAACATATCAAATCAAATGCTATTGTTTATGCAAAAAATAGTGCAACAGTTGGAATTGGTGCGGGTCAGATGAGCCGTATCGATTCAGCTAAAATTGCTGCACGTAAAGCTGAAGAGAGTGCACAAAGAGCAGGCTTAACAGAATCTCCTACGAAGGGATCAGTGGTTGCATCAGATGCATTTTTTCCTTTTGCGGATGGTCTATTGATAGCTGCTGAAGCTGGTGCAACGGCGGTTATTCAACCAGGAGGATCAATGCGTGATGAAGAAGTTATTGCTGCAGCTGATGCGCATGGTTTAGCCATGGTTTTTACAGGTGTGCGGCATTTCCGCCATTAACAGCTTTATTTTTGGTGATTAATTTTTTACGCAAGATAAGTTTTAAACAAGCTTTTTATGCTGCAAATATATCAAATATGCGTTTATAGTATGACTCTTTTTTATAATTTGCTCTATCTTTTATCCTAAAATAGCTTGATATAAGATTTGGATGAAAGATATGAATATTCTGCATATTTTATATTAATTGGCGTCGTTATCGTCGAACAGTTAATGTATTGAGTCATCTTTCAACACGTGAGCTTAATGATGTTGGTATTAATCGTTGTGATATTGATTCGATTGCGCGAAATTATTTGCATAAATCTTTTTGATTTTTGATAAATGCTTTGTCGTATGTTTGATTATGGATCATTATTTTATATTTGATTGCGGGAAGGTTTTGTTCCAAGCTTGCAAAGTCTAGCTATGAGATAGAAAATGTTCGTATATCTTGATAATGGTTATTACTATTATTTTTGAAAATTAAGCTAAAAATATATAATATTTTCAATGTAATAATTTAATAAAATTTTATTATAAAATGCACGTTTTTAAAATAAAAATATTCGAGAAATTTATTTATGGTGGGATATTCTTTTGCGTCTTTTTAGTTTTTTTGTCGTAACAAAAAAAGAGAGGCACTCAGAACGCCAGCAGCTAAGATAAACCAGGTAATAGCATAGATAAGATGATTGTTTTGAAAGTGTATAACAGTTAGACCAGCAATAGGAAGGGGATCCTGTTTAGCTGTTTTTTTCCCGGCATCAATAAAATAAGGAGCAACAGTAGATAAGCCAAGTTTTTGTGCCATAGCGGGGAGATCTCGTGTATACCACAAATTGTTGTCAGGATTATTCTTGCGCGGAAAAAAACTATTTTTCTCACTCATTCGTAAAAGGCCTATGATTGTAGTTTGCTCTGTACTCGTAGCAAAATTTTGATTAGTTGCGTTGTTTATATGCAATTGTTCAGAGTCTTGAAAGTGATGGCGTGTATCCATAGGAATAAAACCACGATTCACAAAGATCAATGTATTATCTTCTGTTTGTAAAGGAGTCAAGACCCAATAACCACTAGTATTTTGAGCAATAGCATTGACGAGAATATTTTTACCTTGTAGAAATTTTCCCGTTATGATGACAGGGCGATACTCATCTTTATCGAAAGTAACATGTGCCCATTGATTTTTGGATGGTGCTTTAACAGGAGGTAAATGAACACGCTGGTTAGCGCTAGTAATCAGATTTGTTTTCCAGTTTAATCGCTGTATTTGCCACACACCTAACGCACTGAAGAGAAAGAAAAAACACAAGCATAAAATACTAAAAAGAAGCGAAGAAAAACTGATATGTTTGTATTTAGGTTCTTTCATAGGGTAATCTGCGACATGGAGTTATTTATTCTCCTTATGATTTAAAAGTTCTTTCTAACATAGTAGGTGTTAAAAATAAACATTTTGTATATTTTTGACCAAAAAAGAGAAGAGAATTAACTGGTCAAGGGCACAAAAGCTCTACAAAAGAAAAGACTTGACCTTTTGTTGTTGACATCTTATTAGAAATACAACTTCCCAATGGGGTTTGTTCAAAACGATGTTGTGTATCCTTTACGTTCATTCTGTTTTGCTGGGATTGGGGTTTAAGAATTTCTTAAAGTTTAAAGGTGAAGTTTATGTCTCGTGCCTGCGAATTGACAGGGAAAACAGTTCAGTATGGCAATAATGTTAGCCATGCAAACAATAAAACCCGTCGTCGTTTTTTACCAAATCTTTGTAATGTGACATTGATTTCGGAAGTATTGCAGCAAAGTTATCGTTTGCGTGTTTCAGCAAATGCTTTACGTTCTGTTGAGCACCGTGGTGGTCTTGATAGTTTTTTAGTCAAAGCTGATAACAAAGAATTGTCACAACGTGCGCGTTTATTAAAACGCCAAATTGTTAAAAAAAAGGCTGAACAAGCATCGTAATAACCAAAGATAAATTACGATGTTTGATCGTTTATTCTCATTTCAGAGAGTATCTTTTTTGCTTTGTTATTGTATTTCATTGATTCCATTACCAAAGTTTAAGAAGCATTTTCAGTGTATGGTCTTTTGTTAGCATAGCAAAAGGGAAAAGGTGTTTTTCTAGATTTGCTATGTATTTTTCTGTGACCATTTTTAATATTTTGGCTCAGTATTCTGTGTTGCTGATTTAAATGAATTTCTGATTACCTATCTGATTGCTTTTTTACACGATGATTTGATCGCTTGCTTTGATTCAGCGGCAGAATAGTATATTGTTTACACTGTTTTTTTATTCTTAAATGTTGATCACATTATGTTTTGTGATTACTTCTAGTTCAGCATTTTATTTTGATAACTTCTTGATATGATCATCTTTATTTAGTTGCGATGTAAAGTATGATAGAGGGCATATTAAATAGTAGCATTGGTCATTTTATTTTTGAATACGACTTTGTTTTTTGTTCCTGCTTTTCTGATTCTTTTACCTTTATCTGGTTATATTCATAGTTCACTTATAGGGAGTATTATTTTCCTTTCGGATTTTTTTGAAAAAGAAATATTTTATATCTAAGGATGTATTTGTGTGTAGCAATATTTTAGAGCCTTTGTTTGTGTGCAAGTGTTGTGAGGGCACAAACATGTTGGTATTAATATGCTTAAGCTTACTGATTTGAGTATTTATATTTTTAAATTCTATGTTTAAGCTAGGCTCTTTTATCACTAAAAAGTGTTGCCAATTGTTCTGTTATGGCGTTAGCTAATTCTTCAGCATTCATAATTGTTACAGCACGTTGATAATAACGTGTGACATCATGACCAATTCCAATGGCAATGAGTTCTATAGGTGAATGTGTTTGGATTTCTTGGATTACGGTACGTAAATGTTTTTCAAGATAATTGCTGCAATTTACGGATAGTGTTGAGTCGTCAACAGGTGCGCCATCAGAAATGACCATGAGAATGCGACGTTGTTCACGCCGTAATAAAAGGCGTTGATGAGCCCAAATAAGTGCTTCACCATCGATATTTTCTTTCAGCAGTCCTTCCTGCATCATTAAACCTAAATTGCGCCGAGCACGACGCCATGGTGTATCAGCATTTTTATAGATAATATGGCACAAATCGTTGAGGCGTCCTGGGTGATGTGGTTTGTTGTGATTTATCCATTCTTCGCGTGCTTTTCCACCTTTCCAAGCTTTGGTAGTAAAGCCTAAAATTTCAACTTTAATTCCACAACGTTCAAGCGTTTGTGCTAAAATATCTGCGCAGCTTGCTGCAACAGTAATTGGCCGCCCTCTCATTGATCCTGAATTATCAATAAGTAATGAAACAATTGTATCACGAAATTGGGTATTGCTTTCCATTTTAAAAGAGAGAGGTTGCATTGGATCAATAATAAGACGTGACAGTCGTGTTGTATCCAGATATCCTTCCTCAAGATCAAAATTCCAAGCACGATTTTGTTGTGCCATGAGGCGGCGTTGTAGGCGATTTGCTAAACGCCCAACAATGCTTTGAAGATGGTTAAGCTGTTGGTCAAGGTTACGACGTAAATGATCTAATTCACTTTCAGTGCAAAAATCGGTTGCTTCTAGAATTTCATCAAATTGACGGGTAAAAATTTTATAATCGCCCAATTCTTCTATTGAGCTTGAAATAGTAAGAAAGCGTTTGGATCTGCTTGGTTTTTCTTGGCAAGGTTTTTTTTGCTTTTTTTCGGTTTTTGCATCATCATTTAATTGAGCAGCTTGCGCTTTTTCTTTTTCTTGCGCATCATTTTTTTGTTCTATGGCTTTTTGTTTTTCACTTTGGGTATGTTTTTTATTTTTGCTTTTTTCTTCTTTTTTATTTTGTACTTTACTTTCATTTACCAATTTTTTTTTATTTATATTGTCGGTATTTTCCTCCAATTTAACTGCCATTTTGAGTGCAAAAAGTATTTGGCGGGTGATACGTGCAAAAGCATATTGGTTGTGAATATGGTGTGTGAGCTGATTAAGTTCTGCTGCAGCTTTTTGCTCGATTGAGTGACGCCATAATTCTAATATAGGTTTAGCTTCTTTTGGAGTGGGACGTTTTGTTATCTTTTCACGCAATAAAAGTGCAATCGCTTCTTGTATGGGGGCTTCACTTTGTGTGCTAATTTTTTGATAATGAGTTTTTTGATATTTATCAGCGAGCATTATATCAAGATTTTGTGCAATTCCTTCCATGGCTAAAATACCGATTGCTTCAACACGTGTTTGTTCAAGAGCATCAAAGACGGCGAGTGCTTCTGATTCTACTGGAGCAAAGTGCTTGTGGATACGATGATCATGCCATGCTTTGTGTAATGCTATAGAATCACCTAATCCACGGATAACAGCTATATCTTTATTCGTTGTGGGTTGTGGTAGTTCTGGTAAACGCACTGAATTTCCATTTAGTGATAGTCTGTTGTGACTAAAGGAGATTTCAAGGTCGTGTGTGCCAGCAATAGCGCGCATACAGGTAGAAATGGCTTTTTTAAAAGATTTAGTATCAAAGGTATTGGTAAGAGAGTTATCCATCAGATTTGGGTTGTTATCGCTGGCTTCTGTAGCTATGATTGACGTATCCTTCAAGGTAAAACACCATGAATGAGCGATTCGGGAAGCTCTTCTCCAAAAACACGTTGATAAAATTCTGTAACAATGGAGCGTTCAAGTTCATCACATTTATTAAGAAAAGTTAGTCGAAAGGCAAAGCCAACATTTTGAAAAATTGTGGTATTTTCTGCCCAAGTAATGACAGTACGTGGGCTCATGACAGTTGAAAGATCTCCATTAGTAAATGATTTGCGTATCATATTAGCAACATGCACCATTTTTGAAATTGTTTTTTTACCTTCAGTTGTTTGAAAGGGTTTGACCTTTGAACAAATGATGTCAACTTCTTTATCATGAGGTAAATAATTTAGTATTGTCACAATAGACCAGCGATCCATTTGAGCTTGGTTGATTTGTTGTGTACCATGATAGAGTCCTGTTGTATCGCCAAGTCCGATAGTATTAGCGGTTGCAAAAAGACGAAATGCTGGATGGGGGGTGATAACACGGCTTTGATCAAGCAAGCTGAGTTGCCCAGAGGCTTCAAGAACGCGTTGAATAACAAACATGACATCAGGTCGACCTGCATCATATTCATCAAAAACAAGGGCAATATTATTTTGATAAGCCCATGGCAAAATTCCCTCTTTAAATTCGGTAATTTGTAGCCCATCTTTCAAAACAATAGCATCTTTTCCAATTAAGTCGATACGGCTGACATGGCTGTCAAGATTAATTCGAATGCAAGGCCAGTTTAGGCGTGCAGCAATTTGTTCAATATGTGTTGATTTACCTGTACCGTGATAACCGGAAACCATAACACGGCGGTTAAATGTGAAGCCTGCTAAAATTGCTAAAGTTGTTTGCTGATCAAAAAGATAATTAGGATCTAAATCAGGAACATGAGGGGTTTTTATACTAAAAGCAGGTACTTTTATGTCTGTATCAATATTAAATAGATCACATGCGCAAAGTGTAATATCGGGTGTATTTTTGGTTATGAGTTTTGTTTTTGCCATTGTTATTCTGGAAGGAAGTGCGCTGTTTATTTTTATTCGTTGAAAAACGATACAAGAGTTAGAGTATTTATGCAATGATATATAAAAAAAGAGTCTTTAGTCTGACAGTGGTACTTTACCACATAATTTCATAGTATTTTACAAAAACGATTATAGTTTAAATAAGAACATTTCGTATAGAATGCACTTCCCTTAGCATAGGCCAGATTTTTTTAGTAAATTATAAGCATACAAAACATCGCGAAAGCGCTCTTCTGAAGATCGGTTACCACCATTGGAATCAGGATGATGTTTTTTGACCAGCTCTTTATATTTCATTTTGATATCTTTAGCAGAAGCATTTGCTTGTAATCCCAATGTATCAAAAGCTTTAGCTTCTAAAGGTTTTAATTTTCGTGAGAAAGTATTTTTTGAACGTTCGGTAAATAAAGTGAATGGTTCACGTATACGGTTTTGATAAGCAGCTGTTCCAGAGCGGATTTTAGCATAGTTTGTAGCTGTTTTTTTCGATATGCTATTACTAAGGTCGGTTGGCCATGTTGGGCGATGTCCCGTAAGGGCATCTTTTTGGAACTTTGCGATATCTTTGTCGCTAAGACCAGAGAAGTAATTAAAATTTTTATTATAAGTACGCACATGATCGATACAAAAATATAGATATTTTCCTTCATGATTTCGGCCTGCTGGTGCTTTATGTGTGCCTGCTTTTTCACAATCTTGCCATTGGCATTGCTGTGTTTGTGATTCGGCTCGTGCTTTTTTACCAGAGCTAATTCGGATTGAGTCAAATAATTTAGATGTTGTTGCCATATCTCTGGTTTATGCAAAATCAATCGATTTGACAAGAATTGACTTTTGAAAAATTTATTTTCATACTCATTTTGCCACAAAAAAGATTTGTTGCACTGTTTATTTTAAGAGGGAATAAAAAATGTCTACTTCTATTCAAACAATGATCAAGACGAGGCTCCAAGAAGCTTTTTGTCCACAAAAGCTTGAAGTAATTAATGAAAGCCACCTTCATGAAGGACATCCTCTTGATGAGCATGCTTTTAATGATAGAGGAGAAACACATTTTCGGGTAAAAATTCTATCTTCTTCCTTTTCAGGTATGACGCGAGTAGAGAGCCATCGGGCAATTTATAAAGCGTTACAGAAAGAGCTAGCAACATGTGTTCATGCTTTAATGCTTGAAGTTGAATCTCTTTAACATATTCTAAAGTTCTTTAGGTACGGGGATGTGCTTTTTGATAGATTGCTAATAAACGGTCTGTATCAACATGGGTGTAAGCTTGTGTAGTAGATAAACAGGCGTGTCCGAGAAGTTCTTGGATAGTGCGTAAATCTCCTCCACGTGATAGAAGATGAGTAGCAAAAGAATGGCGTAATGTATGAGGAGTGGTGGTTTCTGGCAAACCAAGATTAGCACGTAAATTTCGGATAGTGCGTTGAATAATGGCTGGTTGCAAAGTACCACCTCGAGCGCCACGAAACATTGGTTGATTATTTGCTAAGGAATGTGGGCAGCATTTGATATAATTTTGTACTGCTTCATAAACGACTTTGATAAGAGGGATAAGGCGTGTTTTTTTACCTTTTCCAGTTATAAATAAGCTTGTTTTTCCAGGATCAGAAAATTGTTCTGGTGTAAGTGCTAGAGCTTCAGATATCCGCATTCCACAGCCATAAAGGAGCGCTAAGACAGCAGCATCACGGGCAATAATCCAAGCTGCATTTTCCTGTTGGTTTTCTTGTTTGACTATATTAAGTGCTGATTTTACAGTCAAAGGTTTTGGTAGTGATTTTGGATGTTTTGGAGTTCTAACAAGTTTAGCAGCAGGAACATGGACGATTTCTTCACGGGATAAATAATTGAAAAAAGATCGTAAACCTGCCATTCCCCTACTTAAAGAGCGAGTACTTATATTGTTTGTGCGGCGATAAGATAGATAAGCACGAAAGTCAGTCACACGCAAATTGGCAAGATCATCGAAGGTTGGTTTATGTCCGAGATGTGTACAGAGAAAAAATAAAAACTGCCGTGTATCACGTTCATAAGCTTGTGTTGTTTTTATAGCCATGCGACGTGTTCGTATAAGATTATCCAGCCAATTTTTTCTTGCAGTTAAGACAGTGTAGTCTGCTGGAATAAGAAAGATATTTTTATCTTTTCTACTATCATCTTTTTTGGACATTTTTAATTTATGGTCTCTTTCTTTTGAGGTTGCTTTTCATCATTGATTATTTGATCATTAGTTATTTGCTTCTCACTTTTCAAAGAGAGTATTTTTGAAAGATTGTTTATTGACATAAGATGTGCAAAAACCCATCCTAAAAAGCCATTTTTATGCAATTTAGCGAGTTGGTGAGCGGATAGTTTATTTAGTTTTTCTTCATCAACGAGCCAGAAATGTTCTAATTGTGCCGAGAGACCTTTGTCATTTTTGACATTAATTGACTTTTGGCTTAAAAGATCCATATCCACAAGGGCATCAATAAATTCGGCAGTTTTCTCCATAGCAATTTTAAAGCCTTCAAGAAAATGAATACGTTCTTCTGTAAAAGGTGAAATAGATCCATCTGAATTGAAGAGTTCTATTCCTGCAACCTCATTAAACATACCTGATTGCTGATCAAAGCACACAGAAAGTTCTTTCTCATTATGAAGTTGTGCAAAAACAAAAGGATAGCGACGGACAAAAGCAGGAATATAAGTATTCCGTTTCCAATTTTTATCAGAGGTGATGTAATCATTTTCATCGTTAGAAAGACCTACAAGAGCAACAGATGTATAGTGCTTTTTCTTTTGTTCGTCTTCTGCACACATAAATAAAATTGGATAGTCTAGAGCGGCTTGAAAATATTCGCTGCTTGCTAAAGGAACCCAGTGGGTGTCTTTGGCAAAAGACATATCACTTGGAGGAGAGAATTTTAGGTTTTTATGAGTCACTTTGTTAATTGGGGTAATGTCTTTATAAAAGAGCATAATATTTGCCATAGGGCTTCTCCTTTTTTATTAATTTATTTTTTACCAAAAAAATCTTTTCGAAAAATTTATGATATGGCAACAAGATTTAATAGGAAATTATGAGACTTAAGGTTTTTTTTCAAGGGTTTGTTTTTAAAAGGTGATATCTCTACATGGAACATAATAGAAAAAATCTTAAAAATAAAGTCTATCTTGCTATTATTAGTTCAGCTCATGGCATAAAGGGGGATGTTGTGGTTAAGGTTTTAAGTGCCAAACCACAACGTTTAAAGGTTTATGGTATCCTTTATGATGACATGGGGCGTTCTTATGAGATCGTAACTCTTCGTGTGCAAAAGAGTAATGCGATTGTGCATTTTAAAGGGGTTGAAGAGCGCAGTGTTGCAGAGACCTTAAAGGGAACTCGTCTTTATATTACACGTGATCAATTAGTTAATGATTTGGCTGAAGGTGAGTTTTATCAAATAGATTTAATTGGGCTGCGTGTCCAAGATTATGGAGGTAAAATCTTAGGTGAGGTAAGTGGTTTTTTTAATTTTGGTGCTGGTGATTTGCTTGAAATACGTTTAAGCACAAGCAAAACTGCACTCATTCCGTTTAGTAAAGCAGCAGTACCAGAAATTTATGTTACTTCTGGTTTTCTTGTTGTTGATCCCTTGGCAGCAGGTTTAAATCATACGTGCAATGAGGAAAAGAGTGATAAAAGGAGAGAAGAACCTAAACTTAAAAAATGAAAATGAAGGAATGCAAGAATGAGATTTCAAGCACGTGTGTTAACACTTTATCCTGAAATTTTTCCTGGATTTTTGGGATATTCCTTAGCAGGGCAAGCTTTAGAGCGGGGGATATGGTCTTTGGATACAGTACAGATTAGAGATTTCGCTTTAGATAAACATCACAGTGTTGATGATACACCGGCTGGTGGGGGTGCTGGTATGGTAATGCGGGCAGATGTGTTAGCGGCTGCGCTTGATAATTTTCCACATGACTTACCAAGGTTGTTGATGAGCCCGCGAGGGCGACCTTTTAATCAAGCTTATGCACGTTCTTTGGCGTCTGGTTCAGGAGTGACACTGGTTTGTGGGCGTTTTGAAGGGATAGATGAACGGGTAATAGAAGCACGAGAACTAGAAGAAGTATCTATTGGAGATTATATTCTTTCAGGTGGAGAAGCGGCTGCGTTGGTTCTTTTAGATGCTGTTGTGCGTCTTTTACCAGGGGTTATGGGCAATAAGGTTTCTGGGGAGTGTGAAAGTTTTGAGAATAATTTGCTTGAGTATCCTCAGTATACACGTCCTTCTGTTTTTGAGGGGCGTAGTATTCCATCAGTGTTAACATCAGGGCATCACAAAGCTATTGCTGATTGGCGTCAACAGCAAGCTGAATTATTAACACGTCAACGTCGTCCTGATCTTTATGCCCTTTATAATAAAAATCATCGGAAAACTTGATTCATTTAACGAGATGGTGTATCGCATAACACACTTTATTAGAAAATTATTCCTAATATATGAGCTTTCTGTGGATCCAAAATTAAGGAATGGTATATTCGCTCCTGTGTTAAAGCATGGCTTGAAGAACTTCTTTTTTTCTATGTGTGAAAAAGCTTTTTTCGGCAAGAGTTGAGCGCTCTGACTATTTAATAAAAACATAAAGGATAAAAGAAATGAATATTATCGCGCAGCTTGAAGCTGAACAATGCGCAAAAATTGAAGAAAAACGTAAATTACCTGCATTTCAAGCAGGAGATACAGTACGTGTCATGGTACGCGTAACGGAAGGTACACGGACACGTATTCAGGCTTATGAAGGAATTTGTATTGCGCGTTCAGGGGGCAGCGTGAATGAAACTTTTACAGTTCGCAAAATTTCTTATGGTGAAGGTGTTGAACGTGTGTTTCCAGTTTATTCTCCTTTGATCGAAGGTGTTGAGCTTGTACGCCGAGGTAAAGTTCGTCGTGCGAAGCTCTATTATCTTCGTGGTTTAAGGGGTAAAGCTGCACGTATCGCTGAAAAGAGAGATCATCGAAAAAAAGGTGTAAAGATTGCTGAAGGAGTAAAGGTAGCCGCTGTTACAGTAGATGCTGAAGAACAAACCACTGAATGAGTGTTATCGTAGTGAGAGTTTATGAAAAAGCGGCTTTTATGCCGTTTTTTTATGCTGTTAGTGATTCGTATTTGTGGCTAAAGAAGTAATTTTAATATTAAAAAATGTTGAAGTTATTAAGGATGATAGAAACGAATGCGTACTATTTTTTTCGCGATAACTGGCGTGAAAGATATCATGGGGTATGTTGTTGATGTTTGGAAATAGAGCTGAATGTGCTTGAAAAAATGCGTATTTATATTGTAGGAAATGTTGTTAGACCTTTGACGTGAAGATAAAATTGTACTAAATTAGGGCAGATTTTATGACTTATGTCTGTAAAAACAATCGGTTTTTTTTATGCGCGACCTTTAATCCGTTATTTGAGACAACCGACCTGTAATATTAGTATTTTTAAATGCTAGATAAGTAGAAACGGTGATATATTTTGTCGTTTTTTGCGAGTCTTTTTGTTCATAATGCGGTTGCAGTGAAAATCAGGTCAGGATATTTTATGACAGAGACAACTAGGATAAAGGAGCGCCCTCGTTCCCCCCATGTGAGTATTTATCGTTGGTCGATTACTATGGCGATGTCAATCGCACATCGCATTACCGGTATAGCGCTTTATTTCGGAATGGTTTTCTTCGCGATTTGGTTAATTTCAGTTGCTAGTGGAGCTGAGGCATTTAGAACAGTTAATGAGATTTATAGTTCCGTGGTTGGGCTTTGTATTTTGTTTCTTTATACACTTGCTGGGGTTCATCACATGGTTGGTGGTATTCGCCACATTGTTTGGGATATGAAGCCTTGTCTTTTGGCTAAAGAAAAAGCAACATTAACTGCTTGGGCAACAGTTTTTATTTCTCTTACTGTAACTCTTACGATTTGGATTATTGGATATAGCATTGTCTAGCTAAGGGTGGAGAAGACTATGAAAAAAGATTTTCGAACAGAGCTTGGGAAAGTACGTGGGCTTGGATCTGCGCATGAAGGAACAGAGCATTTTTGGTTACAACGTCTGACAGGCTTTATTAATCTGCCACTTTTGGTATTTTTTATCGTTCTTATGCTTTCGCTTGTTGGAAAGGATTATAGTATTGTGCGGGCACGGCTTTCACATCCTGTCGTTACTGTTTTGATGGGATTGCTGATGGTTTCGGTTGTTTATCATATGAAGCTTGGAATGCAGGTTGTTATTGAAGATTATATTCATCATGAGGGAATGCGGATATTGTTTTTAGCATTGAATATTTTGTTTTGCTTTGTTTTGGGTGGTGTAATCATTTTTGCTCTTTTAAAAATTGCATTAGGGGTTTGAATGATATGGTGAGTACAGAATTATCTCTGGGCGCTCGAGTAGGCAACGTACCTTATCGCTATGTAGATCACAAATTTGATGTTGTTGTTGTTGGAGCAGGTGGTGCTGGTTTGCGTGCAACACTTGGTATGGCTGAGCAAGGATTAAGAACAGCGTGTGTTACAAAAGTTTTTCCAACTCGGTCACACACGGTTGCAGCACAAGGTGGTATTGCAGCGTCGCTTTCAAATATGGGACCTGATAATTGGCAGTGGCATTTGTACGATACAGTAAAGGGATCTGATTGGTTGGGTGATACCGATGCAATGGAATATTTAGTGCGTAACGCACCTGCTGCGGTATACGAATTAGAACATTATGGGGTTCCTTTTTCGCGTACACAGGAAGGAAAAATTTATCAACGGCCTTTTGGGGGGCATACAACAGAGTTTGGAGAAGGACCACCAGTTCAACGTACTTGCGCAGCAGCAGATCGTACTGGGCATGCAATTTTGCATACGCTTTATGGACAGAGTTTAAAGCATAATGCACAGTTTTTTATTGAATATTTTGCACTTGATTTGATTATGACTGATGGCGTGTGTACGGGTGTTGTGGCGTGGAATCTAGATGATGGGACGATACACCGTTTTGCTGCCAAGATGGTTGTTCTTGCAACTGGTGGGTATGGACGTGCTTATTTTTCTGCAACATCTGCTCATACATGTACAGGTGATGGTGGTGGAATGATCGGGCGTGTTGGATTACCGCTTCAAGATATGGAATTTGTTCAATTTCATCCTACAGGTATTTATGGTTCTGGTTGCTTAATCACAGAAGGAGCACGTGGTGAAGGAGGTTATTTGGTTAATTCTGAAGGGGAACGCTTTATGGAGCGTTATGCTCCTTCCTTTAAAGATTTGGCTTCGCGTGATCTAGTTTCTCGTTGTATAACGCTTGAAATTCGTGAAGGACGCGGTGTTGGTCCGAGGAAAGATCACATTCATTTGGTTCTCAACCATATTGATCCTGCTATATTGCATGAGCGTTTGCCGGGAATTTCTGAATCAGCAAAGATTTTTGCAGGTGTTGATGTGACAAAAGAACCTATCCCTATCCTACCAACGGTTCATTACAATATGGGTGGTATTCCTACCAATTACTATGGGGAAGTTTTAAATCCAACAGCTGATTCACCTGATCGCGTTCAGCCAGGATTAATGGCAGTAGGTGAGGCAGGATGTGCTTCTGTTCATGGTGCTAATCGTTTGGGTTCAAATTCATTGATTGATCTCGTTGTATTTGGGCGTGCAGCTGCAATTCGGGCAGGCGAAGTGGTTGATCGCGATGCAGAAATTCCATCTATTAATGAGGCAGCTGTTGACGAAATTATGGCACGTTTTGATCGTTTGCGTTTTGCTAAAGGGGAGGTGCCAACGGCTGTATTGCGTGAAAAAATGCAACGTACTATGCAGGAAGATGCTGCTGTATTTCGTACAGCAGATTCTTTACAACAAGGATGTCAGCGGATGAGCAAAATTTGGGGTGAACTTTCTGATCTCAAGGTTACAGATCGTTCGTTGATATGGAATTCTGATTTAGTTGAAACATTAGAGCTTGAAAATTTGATGATTAATGCAGTCATGACTGTTTATTCTGCAGAAGCACGTTTAGAAAGTCGTGGAGCTCATGCACGTGAAGATTATCCAGAACGTGATGATAAAAATTGGCGTCGTCATACGCTTTCATATTTATCAAAAGATGGTAAAGTAACGCTATCGTATAGACCTGTTCATGTCGATCCATTAACGTCTGAAGCAGAAGGTGGTATTGACTTAAAGCGTATTGCACCTAAAAAACGTGTTTATTAAGGGGAGAATGGATTATGGTACAAATTAGGCTTCCCAAAAATTCTCAAGTTAAAGCCGGAAAAATTTGGCCTAAGCCTGAAGGTGCTACACAGCTGACAGAATTTCATATTTATCGTTGGTCACCTGATGATGAAAAAAATCCTCATCTTGATACTTATTATGTAGATCGTTTAGCTTGTGGTCCGATGATTCTTGATGGGCTTTTATTTATCAAGAATCATATTGATCCAACTTTAACATTTCGTAGATCATGCCGTGAAGGTATTTGTGGTTCATGTGCAATGAATATTGATGGAACCAATACGCTGGCTTGTACCAAGGGTATGGATGAGGTGGATCATCCAATTAAAGTGTATCCTCTTCCTTCTATGCCGGTTGTAAAAGATTTAGTTCCTGATTTAAAACACTTTTATGCACAGCATCGTGTAATTGAACCTTGGTTACAAACCGTTTCACCTGAGCCTGCAAAAGAGTGGTTACAAAGTTATTCTGACCGTAAGAAAATTGATGGGCTTTATGAGTGTATTTTGTGTGCATGTTGTCAAACATCATGTCCGAGTTATTGGTGGAATGGTGATCGTTATTTGGGACCGGCTATTTTACTTCAGGCTTATCGTTGGATTGCTGATTCACGCGATGAAATGTGTGGTGAGCGGCTTGATAATTTAGAGGATCCTTTTCGGCTTTATCGGTGCCATACGATTATGAATTGTGCGCAAACTTGTCCAAAGGGTTTAAATCCAGCTAAGGCAATTGCTGAAATTAAGAAACTTATGGTTGAACGCCGCCTTTAAAAATTCATTGGTTAAACAAGGATAAAGTAAGGGGAGTATAAGCTATGTGTGCGTGTTTTCAGGGGCGATTAATGAAAGCCTATTGATTTCCTATAAAGATTTAAAAATTGCTGTTATCGTGAAAAAAAGGTTTTATTATAGGGGAGAAGATAAAAAAGGAAATGGAAATTATAGAACAGTTAGAGTAACCAACATAGATAAATAGAAGAACCTGCATAAATCATTTCATTGTTTTAAAATAAACTATTTTAAGTACAAATGAGTGAGAGAATATGTCTTGAGTATAGATAAGACGTTGCAACGGAATGGTTTTATCTGAAAGATAAACATATACTCTTGATGAAATTTTGTGAATCCTAATTCTTATTTTTTGTGAATAAAAAAATAAGAATTTCTGCTGTGATTGGTTGTAGTTTTAGTTATTTTATTAAGTTTATCTGCTGATAATCTTTATTCAAGGCGGTATGGTTTGCTTATGATTTTCTGATCAAGAGCTTACGTAAGAAATTGTTCCTATGGTTTGAAAATGATCTGAAACTATGTAAGGTTATACTGAAAAAAAACGATAAAATAGGATAACTATGCAAAGGAGTAATAAATAGGTTTTAAAATATCCTTGCAAGCGGGTTTTATGGTTTACTATGACGCTACAGTATAAAAGAAGGTTTCAATAATAATCATTTTATACGCTTGCTAAGTATGAATTAACACAGTAGCTAGATATATCGTACTCCTGTACTGTCAATTATCAGGTTGGAATTGATCTCTTTGTGTGAAGTAAAATTTATTGTGCATTAAGCTATCCATATTAGTGGACTGCATAAAGGTTATTTTATCAAAGATCATAAGATGATCGTTAATAAATTGAACGTGGATTTTTGATCGACAAGCTATTGCTTTTAGAGTGATTATTTGATTGCTAGGTGACTGTTATCTTGATTTATGTGCGAGGCGAGAAATACTTCTGTTACTAGAAATATTTATTTTTAGCAATTTTTCACTTCCAGTATAAAATACATATTTTCTTTCAAAAAAGTGCTCTAAGAAATTACTGTCAGTGATCGAGATACAAGAGAAATAGGAGATTTACATATTAATTTGATTTTCCCGAAGGCTAGTGTATCGTCTACCTTTTTACTTTTTCATCTTTTTTGTGTTGTAAATTTATATTGTAAAATACTAAAGGCCTATTAGAGAGGAAAGTGGGATAGGGTGATTGTTTCTAAAAGGTTGTATTAAATGAAAAAGCCGTAATAAATTGTTACGGCTTTTGTTAATTTTGCGATATTGTTGAAAGAAAAATTTGGCTTAAACCATCTTCGATTTAGAAAAGATTGGATCGTAAAAAATTTCAGAAAGTTTTCTATCCTTGAAGAATAACACAACATCGACTGTAGTGTAGAGTACCATTTTTATTACTTGCAGGTCAAGTTGACGACCAATCTCTGATCTCTTGATAAGTGTAGCACATCGCTCGAATGTCTGTAAAGCACTGTTAGCGTGTGTTGTCGTAATTGATCCAGGATGGCCAGTGTTTAACGAGTTGAGATATTCCCACGCCTCATTGCCACGTAGCTCAGCAAGGAAGATACGATCAGGTGATTGACGCATACATGCATCTAGACATTCATCAGCTGAAACACGACCTGCACTATCACCATAAAGCATATGTACGTGATTAGGATGATTCGGTAGAAAAAGTTCATGAACATCTTCAATTGTAATAATACGTTCTTCTGTGGGCACTTTTTCGATCAAAGAGCGGGCAAATGTAGTTTTACCTGATCCTGTTTTACCTGCGATAATAATGTTTCGTTTATGAAGTACGCATTTTTCTAAAAATTCAATAATTAATCTATCACGTTTGAATTCCAGCAATTGAATTTCAAAAGGCTCTAATCGTGTGAAATCCTGCTTTAATAATAAATCGTTTGCTTCTTTTTCTGAAGGTTTATTAAAGCTTACATCAGTGAAGTCATTGAATACACCTTCATCATTGAGCTCTTCTAGCGTTTTAACCATAAGAGAATGTTTGCGAATCATAAAAGAGATTGCACCATCAATAATAGCCGGTGCTTGTATAATTGTACCGCGTTGCCCTCCTGGTAATAGCACATAATTGATGCTTTTAGGCGCCATACCATTATAAACAATAATAGCTGTAATAAGCGTTTGTAAAAAAGAGGGTGTTAACTCTGGTATACTATGCACCTGCCAACCCTCAAAGCTTTTTGTCCACACTTCATGGGGGCGGCAAATTGACAATTCAGTGATTTTGGGATCTTCTAAGAAATGATCAAGTGGTTGCAGCAGTTGTGCAACTGCTTGATCTTTCTGTATCCGATTAGCGTGCAACGAGGCTGTAGACATTGCTAAAATCCAGATCGCGAGCAACAAAGATATTTACCCGTTCGCCTTGGTTTTTGTAAAGTGTTGGTACAATGTTGATTGAATTTTGGAGGGTTTCCATAACTATTGATTCGGCATTTTGTGCATTTGAAGGTTGTGGACTATCTTTGGCTGTATTGATCATTTTACTCTTTAACCATTCTCCAAAATCACTAACTATACTAATCATGATTGCACCACTAAAGCGTTCCCAAAAATGTCTATCAACCCAACCACCGATACCGGCTTCTCCAAGTGAACCAGTGCTAGGTGAGTCAAGATTGATAATAACACCAGAAGGTGTTTCAACACGTGACCATTGGACAAAAACACGTGCTTGTCCTTGTTGTAAACCGCTTTGATAAAAACCAACAACTTTAGAGCCACGATCTAATAAAACAACTCGGCCGCTTGTAGAATAAACATCACGTGTTAAATGACATGTCGTCATTCCTGGTTGTGTTGTGATAATCTTTGTTTCTAATGTACAATCTATTTGCGTTCCTTGCGTGATCAATAGATCACGATTACGAAGTTGAGTTGCATACGATTGACCTAATCGTACAGGCTGCAGTTTATTGAATAATATACCACTATTTGTATCATCGCTAGATACGTCATTTCTGGGATAATTTTCGGAACTTTCGCTGCTACCACTATGGTTAAAGCCTGAGTTTAACATACGTTTACGAGCCAGTTCTTCAGAATCTTTGACCAAGTGTGAAGGAATCGTTGTTTGAAGAAGTTCAGTCCAAGATGGTGGAGTATCTTGTATTTGTTCTTCTGCTTGGGGTGGTTGTTTTACTTCCTCTAAAACTTTCGGTTCTTCATAAATTTTAGGGGTATAGCTGGGTATAACTTGCTGCACTATCTGTTGAGGTTTTTCTTCGTTAACGTCTACAGTATTGCGCATTTTTAAAGCTTTCCAAGAAAGTGCAACCGGTATTGCTACTATGGCAACGAGTCCTACAATTAATAATGCACGCGCACCGGGAATTGTTTGCCGGCGTTCTGAGCCTAATTCAGAGATACCATAAGCATTTTCAATATGTTGTTCTTCAGCGCAATCACCGTCAATATATTGTTTTTCAGCATAGTCCAATTTTACGCCTGTATCGATTTCATCTCCTTTCTTATTGTCAAACATTATTTGCCTCCTTTATTAATACGATGAACCACTGAGGATACTGTTTTGGTTGTGTTTGGTATACCATTAGGGTCATAGGCTTCATTGAAGATAGCTAAAGCACGTTTGCCTAGCCGTACGAGCCACTTGGGGTTAACCTTATGAACAGCAATAATATCATTAGAATCACCCACAACAGTACGAGGTATTAAGCTTTCGTTACCTTCTGCATCCACTACGTAAATTGATGGCATATCCATATTAGCAGAAAACTTGAAGTAAGTAATACGCCCGTTATCCCAAGCATTTATTGGAGCAATATCTTGGTTACCACTCATGGTATACTTGAGGTTATAACCGCTCACTCCTTGATGAAAACCATGTTCAATAGCAGCGTGTTGATTAGCTTCTTGTAATTTTTGAGTTTCTGTATCAGGATAATCAAAAGCTAATTCATAGGTAGCGCCGGCTCGATCATTACGAAACTGTAGTCGAAATTTATAGCTACGCTTATCGGTAATAACAATAAGGTTGGTATTGGCAAGATCTGCTTTGGGTTTAATAAAGATATGCCGTCCTTTATGAGCAAAGGCATAAGCATCAGAATCACCAAAAGCATGGGTGACATACTGCTCACCTTCTTCAAGGATTATATGTGTTGCTACACCGAGAACAGTTTCAATCTGAACTACATCAGCTACATTATAGGTTACGTAACGAATACGATGATCATACTCTGAACTAGATGGAGTTCTGAGTGCTTGCGCAGGAATCGTATAAAGTGAGGAAAGTAAGGCAATGAATGCAAGTTTCTTCATAATCATCAATTCCTCAATTATTCAATAGTATTTCTGGGTCAGCACGATAGCTTGTAACCTGGAAACCGAGAGGGTTAAGTAATCGATCAGATGATTTCATTGGCACACTAACATAGGTGTATCCAATCGTTGCAATCTGATGTTGTTTTGGTTCAATTGTGCCATTGCTGTTGTGTTGTTGTGTTGTGAAACGTACAGTTGCGCTACCCAATCCATTTGGTTGAATTGAGCGTACTTTGACTACGATTCGTGCTCTGTTGGAAAGTATTTGATCACGAGCATTCTCACCTTCATAGATCTTATAAAATTCCTGTTGAACTGTTGGTGCACTTAAAAGTGCGGCAGTATCATAGTTTAACTGAATAGTGTCATAGTCATAGGTTTCGCGGTTGAGTACGTATTGATTAAGCCAGTATTTATCTACAACTTCGCCATAGCTGGTTTCATGTTCACGCATTACTGAAACAACATCGACCGCCCCAGTCGTGTTATCAACGCGCAATACCAAAGGAGCAGGAATTGGTTGGGAAAATCCAACTACCCCACACATTATACCAAGAAACCCTAAAACACCGACGGCGCCTGCTACCCGCCATGCTGTCCTGCGTGATTTTATAAATTCGTTAATGAGTTCACGTTCTAAGCCTCTACTTTCTTCGTAATAACTATTGAGTCGTTCGGCATTCACTGGTTTAGCTTCTTTTTTTCTCATATTGCTCCTCGCTGAATTTCGGCAGGGATTGTTTTGTTAATAGGCACTCGGTTCCAATTGTTTGGTTGTTTTAACTTTGGGTCTGACACACAAGCTGATAAAAGACCTGTAATTAAAATTGCGAAAATCATAGATTTCATTTTGTCATTTCTCTATTTTTATTATTAAATTCAAGTCTAGCACTTTTTTATCACTATTTCAATTTTGATTAGAAAATATATGGACCTCAATTGTCTTTATTTTCTTTATTTAATTTTATGGTTGCTATGATCGTCCACTACGGGAGGAATGACTTCCTACAGCACCTGTTTTCCATAGATGCCCAAATGTAACGCCTTTTGCTAAGGCATGTGCGACGCTTGATAGTTTTAACAGGAATATAATAGAGATAATGGCCAGGATAAGAGAACCACCAAGCGCATAACTAACATTATGTTCGCCATCAAAAATCTGCATCATATCGCTCATGTAATTTGCAAAGATATTCATCATAAGACTAAATACGATGGAGACGAGTAAAATGAGAATTATATAACTCAAGAGTTGAGCTATCCATTGCTCGAAGAAGCGATAAGTTGGTTGCCAGAGTAAAGCGACAATGAAGAATGGTCCGATTCCGACAAGAAGCACAAGTATGATTTTTGCCAATAGAATGAATGCACCACCAATAGCTACTAAGAAACTTGTTGCAAGCAAGATAAGGATACCAAATAATCCATAAAGGAGTCCTTCAGAATTTAAGAAGGCAGCTTCTTCAAAAGCTAAACTTGCACATCCGAATCCTTTTTCAGCTACTTTATCAATTAAATTATGCAACTTAACACCTGTTTGTGAATTGCTTGTCAGTGCTTGTGATTGTCCTGTTAATGCACTTAGCAAATCATCAGGTATTGACATTATCAAATTTGTAATTTCTGTCTGATAAAGGCCCGTAGTCATTGCCATTGAAGTAATGATACTCATTCGCAGACAGCGATTTATGAATCCAGACATTGGCATATCTATTGCGCCACGAATGATGAGCCACGCATAAATGATTAAAGCGATGGTTAGACCGGTTGATACAATAGGTGTAATTGCAGTGATCAAATTTGATGAAATATCCGTGACATATGTCTTTGTTATCCTATCAATTTCATTAAAAAGTTGTGTGAATACTTCGAAATTCATAGCATTCCTCTCTAACGCATTTTTACTTTTCTGTCATTTGGGATGACATTGGTGCATGTTGTGCACTTATTTGCACAGATGTAATTTTTTAGATGTTTTTACGTCGAATATTTTCATCAAGAATATTTTTATTGGCATTGTTTTGAGGCAGATTAAAATTTTGTGCGTCCCTTCAAATTGTTGGGACGACACAGGATATTATAATATTGCTTCTATTTTTATGAGTAGAGAGAACAAATAGAATCAATAAATTACCAAGAAACATTTCATTATGATATTGTATACCGTATATCTGGTATTTTCAGTTTTCCTTTTTTGGATGGGTCGTTATTGTTAGATCTAAAAATGAGCTTACTGCGTTGACGTTGTAGCCGGTCGATAAGTTCCTGTTCTGCATTACGTAGATGTGCGATTGTTTGTAATTTTATGGTTTCATTTTGAATCATGGCTAATTGAGCTTGAATACGTGCTTGTATTTCAACAATATCTTTCAGATCTGATGCTTGATTGATTTCGTTTAATAGCTCTGAAAGTTTGTTAGAATGATCTCCTGCTTCTTTCAAAATAGACAAGCTTACGGCTTTATCGATAGTTGCTGCATATTGGCGGCGTTGATCAATAGCTTGGCGTAAAAAGGATGCAGATTTTCCACTAAATTTCTCTTCACTGAGTTTAGCTTTTTTAAAAAAATCAGGAACTGATTCTGCAATTTCTGCTTGTTTATCTTGATAATTTGTAGGTGCACCATCATTGTTGATATCATAATCATAGATGGATTGTGGAGTTTTGATAAAAAAACCCTTTTGTGGTGCCTTTGGTGCTTTTGATGCCTTTCCAGATGGTTGCTTACCTGCTATAGATTTATATATTTCTTCGATTTGTTTTTCCATTTTCGAAGTAATAAGATCACTTTGTGTTTGGCCTTGTGCGTTCTGTTTTGCTAATGTTCGCGAAGGTAAGATATTTGAATCTATGCTGTTTGAGGAACTTATACTGTTTGAGGAACTTATACTGTTTGAGGAACTTATACTGTTTGAACTGTCTGAGACTGGTCGTATGCTGGTGCCTGTGTATGGATTTCTCAGGTGCGAGAATGGGCTTCTGTAGTCTTGAGAGCTAGATTTGCCACTGTATCTGTCTGTTAGTGCACCACTTGCCCATGCTGATGATCGCATAAGTTGCTTAGTATCCACACTAGGCCTTGATTTTAGATGATTGCCAGATGAATTTGCCAGAGCTAAATTTGGTATTCCTAAAACTGCAATTATTACTGCTGTACTAATAAACTTTCTCATAATATTCTCCTGTTGGTTTTCATATATGCAGAAGGATTGATAATTATACTGCTGAATTATGATCGATTTTACTCATCTGTTAATGAGTTCACGTTCTAAGCCTCTACTTTCTTCGTAATAACTATTGAGTCGTTCGGCATTCACTGGTTTAGCTTCTTTTTTTCTCATATTGTTCCTCGCCGAATTTCGGCAGGGATTGTTTTGTTAATAGGCACTCGGTTCCAATTGTTTGGTTGTTTTAACTTTGGGTCTGACACACAAGCTGATAAAAGACCTGTAATTAAAATTGCGAAAATCATAGATTTCATTTTGTCATTTCTCTATTTTTATTATTAAATTCAAGTCTAGCACTTTTTTATCACTATTTCAATTTTGATTAGAAAATATATGGACCTCAATTGTCTTTATTTTCTTTATTTAATTTTATGGTTGCTATGATCGTCCACTACGGGAGGAATGACTTCCTACAGCACCTGTTTTCCATAGATGCCCAAATGTAACGCCTTTTGCTAAGGCATGTGCGACGCTTGATAGTTTTAACAGGAATATAATAGAGATAATGGCCAGGATAAGAGAACCACCAAGCGCATAACTAACATTATGTTCGCCATCAAAAATCTGCATCATATCGCTCATGTAATTTGCAAAGATATTCATCATAAGACTAAATACGATGGAGACGAGTAAAATGAGAATTATATAACTCAAGAGTTGAGCTATCCATTGCTCGAAGAAGCGATAAGTTGGTTGCCAGAGTAAAGCGACAATGAAGAATGGTCCGATTCCGACAAGAAGCACAAGTATGATTTTTGCCAATAGAATGAATGCACCACCAATAGCTACTAAGAAACTTGTTGCAAGCAAGATAAGGATACCAAATAATCCATAAAGGAGTCCTTCAGAATTTAAGAAGGCAGCTTCTTCAAAAGCTAAACTTGCACATCCGAATCCTTTTTCAGCTACTTTATCAATTAAATTATGCAACTTAACACCTGTTTGTGAATTGCTTGTCAGTGCTTGTGATTGTCCTGTTAATGCACTTAGCAAATCATCAGGTATTGACATTATCAAATTTGTAATTTCTGTCTGATAAAGGCCCGTAGTCATTGCCATTGAAGTAATGATACTCATTCGCAGACAGCGATTTATGAATCCAGACATTGGCATATCTATTGCGCCACGAATGATGAGCCACGCATAAATGATTAAAGCGATGGTTAGACCGGTTGATACAATAGGTGTAATTGCAGTGATCAAATTTGATGAAATATCCGTGACATATGTCTTTGTTATCCTATCAATTTCATTAAAAAGTTGTGTGAATACTTCGAAATTCATAGCATTCCTCTCTAACGCATTTTTACTTTTCTGTCATTTGGGATGACATTGGTGCATGTTGTGCACTTATTTGCACAGATGTAATTTTTTAGATGTTTTTACGTCGAATATTTTCATCAAGAATATTTTTATTGGCATTGTTTTGAGGCAGATTAAAATTTTGTGCGTCCCTTCAAATTGTTGGGACGACACAGGATATTATAATATTGCTTCTATTTTTATGAGTAGAGAGAACAAATAGAATCAATAAATTACCAAGAAACATTTCATTATGATATTGTATACCGTATATCTGGTATTTTCAGTTTTCCTTTTTTGGATGGGTCGTTATTGTTAGATCTAAAAATGAGCTTACTGCGTTGACGTTGTAGCCGGTCGATAAGTTCCTGTTCTGCATTACGTAGATGTGCGATTGTTTGTAATTTTATGGTTTCATTTTGAATCATGGCTAATTGAGCTTGAATACGTGCTTGTATTTCAACAATATCTTTCAGATCTGATGCTTGATTGATTTCGTTTAATAGCTCTGAAAGTTTGTTAGAATGATCTCCTGCTTCTTTCAAAACAGACAAGCTTACGGCTTTATCGATAGTTGCTGCATATTGGCGGCGTTGATCAATAGCTTGGCGTAAAAAGGATGCAGATTTTCCACTAAATTTCTCTTCACTGAGTTTAGCTTTTTTAAAAAAATCAGGAACTGATTCTGCAATTTCTGCTTGTTTATCTTGATAATTTGTAGGTGCACCATCATTGTTGATATCATAATCATAGATGGATTGTGGAGTTTTGATAAAAAAAACCTTTTGTAGTGCCTTTGGTGCCTTTGGTGCCTTTGGTGCTTTTGATGCCTTTCCAGATGGTTGCTTACCTGCTATAGATTTATATATTTCTTCGATTTGTTTTTCCATTTTCGAAGTAATAAGATCACTTTGTGTTTGGCCTTGTGCGTTCTGTTTTGCTAATGTTTGCGAAGGTAAGATATTTGAATCTATGCTGTTTGAGACTGGCGACCTTCTGAAGTATTGAGGACCGCTACCATATCTGTGTGATAGTAAATCCATTCCCCATTGTGGTTGCTTAGGTTTCCTAAAATTCGTCTTATACTTTGATTTTAGATGATTGTCAGATAAATTTGCCAAAGCTAAATTTGGTATTCCTAAAACTGCAATTATTACTGCTGTACTAATAAACTTTCTCATAATATTCTCCTATTGGTTTTCATATATGCAGAAGGATTAGTAATTATATTGCTGAATTATGATTGATTTTACTCATTCGTTAATGAGTTCACGTTCTAAGCCTCTACTTTCTTCGTAATAACTATTGAGTCGTTCGGCATTCACTGGTTTAGCTTCTTTTTTTCTCATATTGTTCCTCGCTGAATTTCGGCAGGGATTGTTTTGTTAATAGGCACTCGGTTCCAATTGTTTGGTTGTTTTAACTTTGGGTCCGACACACAAGCTGATAAAAGACCTGTAATTAAAATTGCGAAAATCATAGATTTCATTTTGTCATTTCTCTATTTTTATTATTAAATTCAAGTCTAGCACTTTTTTATCACTATTTCAATTTTGATTAGAAAATATATGGACCTCAATTGTCTTTGTTATCCTATCAATTTCATTAAAAAGTTGTGTGAATACTTCGAAATTCATAGCATTCCTCTCTAACGCATTTTTACTTTTCTGTCATTTGGGATGACATTGGTGCATGTTGTGCACTTATTTGCACAGATGTAATTTTTTAGATGTTTTTACGTCGAATATTTTCATCAAGAATATTTTTATTGGCATTGTTTTGAGGCAGATTAAAATTTTGTGCGTCCCTTCAAATTGTTGGGACGACACAGGATATTATAATATTGCTTCTATTTTTATGAGTAGAGAGAACAAATAGAATCAATAAACCACTAAAAATATTTTATCGTATAGACCGTATAGTTGGTATTTTTGTATTTTTATTATTAAGAATTTTCATATTACGTTTGTGTTTTTGCTGGCTGATAAGTGTATGTTCCGCATTACGTAAATGTGCAACCATTTGCAATTTTGTAGCTTCATTCTGAATCATAGCTAATTTGCCTTTGATATGTGCTTGCAATTCAGCAATGCCTTTCAGATCTTGCGTTTTTTTGATTTCATTTAACAATTTTGTAATTTGGCTAAAACGATTTTCTGTTTCTTGAAGAGTTTGCAAGCTTATGGCTTTATCAACAATCGCTGTATGTTGGCTGCGTTGATTTATAGTGTCACGCGCATCCCTTGTTGAATCGGAAATTTCTTCCTCTTGTTGAATATTTCTAAACCATGTGGATATATCGGAATTGTTATTTGAGCTATAAATCGATTGTGGATTTTTTAGAAAAAAACTAGCGTGGTCTGTTTGTATAGTACCAAATTTTCGATTTTTTGTTATGGAACTGTATATTTTTTCATCTTGCTCGAATTGTTTTTTCTTCATTTCAAGCTGTTGTTTCATTAAACTGAGAATCTGTTCATAGTTCTGTGATGAAGTAGGCTTTTTAGGGGATGATGGTTTTGCTTGTTTAGTAGGTTTTCCAAAAAACCAATCAGAAGGCACAACTGATTTATTTAAATCAGTTGCACCAGCTCCAAAAAAAGATATCGCTGCTGCTGGGTTTGATGCCCCCAAAATCACTGCTATCATTACTGAGATAATTTGCTTTTTCATGTCATTCTCCTTTCAGTTTTTACATTCTGTAAAAAAACTGGTAACCATACGGCTGGATCGTCACCGACTTCAGCAATAATGGTTTCGACCAACTCCGCATTATCGGGTGTGCCCGATAACACTAAAAGTTCATCACTAAAGTCTCGCACGACAGTTTTTCCATCGATTGTTACCTGAAATTTGCCTAAATTTAACTCTGCAAGCGCAGATTGATCCCCCTGTTTTATGAGGAATTGGCGGCTAAATTCACCTAGTCCTTTGACAAGTTCGAATTCAGCATCTGTTAGTTTAAAGCCTTCTGTATAGTCTTCATAATTTGCTTTAGGATTGGCTAAAAAAATGTAAGTTGCACATTGCTGGATTAGTGTCTTAGCAATATTACTTTCCAATGCATCACTAGGTTCTTGTGTAGCGTAAACAAAAATACCATTCTGTTTACGAATAGTCTTTTGTTTATTTTTAGCTAGATCCTCAAAATATGGATCTTGCAAAGATTTCCAAAACTCATCAAAAATATACATAAATCGCTGCCCACTGATCATTCCTTCAGTACGGTAAAGTAAGTACATCATCACTGGGGTACGAGTTTCTGGATTATCCAAGAAATCAGTAATATCAAAGCCGTAAATCTGATGTGTTGATAGATCAAGTGCATCAGTGACGTTATCAAATAACCACCCATAATCACCACCTTCACACCACTTTACTAAGCGGGCATGAACAGTTGGATGTGAATCATAATCACTAAAACGTGGATTTGGTAAGAATTGTACCAGAAAAGATAAACGGCGGAGTGATCTATCAATGTTATCACTCATAATCGCTGTGACGGCTTGATTAATTTCTTCTTCGTCACGGTGTGTAATTTCACCACTTGCTTCTGCTAATTTTTTCACAAATTGTTTGAGAAAAATCAAATTTTCTTGTGTAGGTGGGAGTTGGAATGGATTAAAACCACTTGGTTTGCCAGTTTTAAATGGTAGATATCGGCCACCCATTGCCCGAATAGCAATCTCCATACCACGATCTTTATCAAAAACAATAGTTGTCGGTTTGAATTTTTGTGCTTGTGCTAACAAGAATCCAAGCAGAACAGTTTTACCAGAACCAGACTGCCCGATGAGTGCAGTATTACCGAGTAATCTTTTGTTCGTTGCATCTTCTTCAAGTTTAGAGGCATGAAAATTGAAATAAAGCGGTGTTTTACTTGTAGTTTTTAAAATTGTAACTGCTGGCCCCCATGGGTTTCCAGTTGGTTTACCTGACATAAAATTATGAAAGGATGAGAATGATAAAAAATTGAGTGATGTAATTGGTGCAGGGCGCGGCCGCCATTTCCAATTTCCAGGCAATTGCGCCCAATATCCAGCTTCTATAGCTAGATCTACAGGTCTTGGTAATACTCCGACATCTAGTATAGCTGCGCTTGCTTTGGACATATAATCACGAACTTGTTGAATTGTATTGCCATAAACAGTCAGCGTACAGTGATGCTCACCCATGACAAAATGTCCACTTATAAGCTGATTTAACGCTTCGTCAATTTGCTCAATCTGGCTTGTTGCGACATCACGAGCGTCAATAAGATTACGCTGATGCCGTTGCAAATAATCTTTGGCAGCATGTCGTGAAAGTACAGAAAAACTCTGTGTTAGTACGAACTCAAAATCGCTTTCCAATAAAACATTAAGTTGACCTGGTCTAGTGGTAGAGTCGTATTCTTTAATTTCCATCATACCAAATCGGCGAACTCCAGTAGTTGTACGCAGTTCGCCAATAGAACCCCATTTTGAAAAAAAAGGACGATTGATAGACATATAATCGGCAAAACGATCTTGACAAATCGGCATAGGCCGGTATTCACCATTTACAAGCATTCCAAGAAATTCAAGGGCAGAAGAATAAGCATAGCCATTTTTTTCATAAGCACCAAGTAATTCTGCACCATAACGTTTAAGCGACTGACCTAAGGTACGATTGACGTCATTGAGAGTTTTGATACATGATTCTTGTCGCATCTTTTTTTGATCAAGAGTCTCTCGTTCATGCTGAGAAAAAAATGACATAATTTTGTCAGCTACTGGTTGAAAAACAATCGTTAGATACAGATCATTAACCATCAAATTGTAACCAGTAAAACTTTGTCTATATTTTTCATCAAGCTTATAGCAAAATATTTTATCAAATGTTGAATCGGGATATTCATAAACACGACGGCGTACGATATGTGTCCACAGCGATAAATTAGCTGACGCAATACCGCGTAGGGTATTATTTAGCTCCTTAGTCCACTGGAAAATATCCTCTTCTGAAGCGCTTTGATGTGAGCGTCCATCAAGCTTCCAAACTGACAAGTACTCCGCATTTTTAGTCGAGATAATTGTGTCTGTAACGTGATGTGAATAAGGTAGAAACAGACTTACTGGCGTCTCTGATGCGAGCAGTTTGCTGCTTTCAACAGCCTTCATACTTATCTCCTTTTGCGATAATTAGAGGGGCTGTAGCTTGATGCACCCCAAAATTTTTTATTACGATTACGAAACTTAGTATCGATCC
Organism: Bartonella sp. B35(2025); assembly: GCF_053794465.1. Taxonomy (NCBI): domain Bacteria; kingdom Pseudomonadati; phylum Pseudomonadota; class Alphaproteobacteria; order Hyphomicrobiales; family Bartonellaceae; genus Bartonella; species Bartonella sp. B35(2025). Next base: position 1,299,074 of record NZ_CP200035.1, on the reverse strand, counting down.
ATAATCCCCAGATACGAAATGCTTTATCATCATTCTTGGTAATTTGTACCATAATAAACCACAGTGGCGGTGCGATAAGCCACAAAAAGATATTTATTGTCATGGCAATAACAGCTACGATTATAACCATAATTATAAATGCCATCATTGGTACACCAAAAATTGTTGGAACGCGGGTTGCTCCTTTAAATAAAGGAAATTCTTCATGTTTTTGTGGTTTCATGAGTGAATCCAATTAGATGATGTAGAATAATACATGGCTAATGTAAAATGCTACACCAGCAATGATAACACTGAATGCCAACCGCACGAATGTAGCTCTTGCGATGAGGCGAAATATATAAATGACCAATAGAAATAAAAAAATAACAGCAGCAACAAGAGGAATAATCATACTGAGCCCGTATTGCATACCTATTAAAATATCTATGTTTCTTATTATTGTTTGTGCACACACAGATTGAGTTGCTAAAAACATAATTATAATTGCAAAAGCAGCACCAATCTTGCTACCAGCTTTTGCTTGCAAAGCATTTAATTGTTTCATGTTTTTCATCCTCATTATAATAGAATTTTCCATAAACAATATTCTCTTCTTGCAGCATAAATGAAATTATCGCGAATACATTTAAGACTGCTGAACAAGAGTCTCTTTTTTGAATATAAAGAATACTTTGTGCTATGCAGTTTATGATTTGTTTCAAGTACCACTGAATAGTAGATTACTTAGTGCAGTTGCTGATCCAGCGATGATGACACCGATTGACCATCGTATAAACGTACTTCTTTCGATAAATCGACCTGCATAGCCGGTTGCTAAGAGCACAAGTATGACGGCAGCAGCAAGGGGAATCAGTACTGTTAATTCGGTTTGCACTGTTTCTAGAGCTGTTTTAGCATGCTTCAATTTTAGGTTAGCATATACTGGGTGTGTCATAAAAAATGCAGTTACAGTTGCGGTGGCTGTAATGACCTTATTATTAATGTTTAATTGGCAATTACTTTTCTTCATTTTTATTATCCTGATTAATATTAAAAATATTTTAAATAGTATTTTTATATCTGTAGAATTACCGAAGATAGATTTTACTTTTGAATAGCAAGAATATTTTATGCTATGCAGTTTATGATTTGTTTCAAGCACCTTTGAATAATAGATTACTTAGTGCAGTTGCTGATCCAGCGATAATGACACCGATTGACCACCGTATAAACGTACTTCTTTCGATAAAGCGACCTGCATAGCCAGTTGCTAAGAGTACAAGTATGACGGCAGCAGCAAGAGGAATCAGTACTGTTAATTCTTTTTGTACTTCATCCATAGCTTTCTTAGCATTATTCAATTTTGTAACATTAGCATATACTGGGCATGTCATAAAAAATGCAGTTACAGTTGCGGTGGCTGTAATGACCTTATTATTAATGTTTAATTGGCGATTACTTTTTTTCATTTTTATTATCCTGATTAATATTAAAATATTTTAAATAGTATTTTTATATCTGTAGAATTACCGAAGATAGATTTTACTTTTGAATAGCAAGAATTTTATGCTATGCAGTTTATGATTTACTTCATTTCCCACTAAACAATAGAGTACTTAGTGCAGTTGCTGATCCAGCGATGATGACACCGATTGACCATCGTATAAACGTACTTCTTTCGATAAAGCGACCTGCATAGCCAGTTGCTAAGAGTACAAGTATAACGGCAGCAGCAAGGGGAATCAATGTTTCTAAGTCCTCTTTTATTTTATCTAAAGCTGTCTTAGCATGTTCCAATTTTGTAACAGCATATACTGGGTGTGTCATAAAAAATGCAGTTACAGTTGCGGTGGCTGTAATGACCTTATTATTAATGTTTAATTGGCGATTACTTTTTTTCATTTTTATTATCCTGATTAATATTAAAAATATTTTAAATAGTATTTTTATATCTGTAGAATTACCGAAGATAGATTTTACTTTTGAATAGCAAGAATATTTTATGCTATGCAGTTTATGATTTGTTTCAAGCACCTTTGAATAATAGATTACTTAGTGCAGTTGCTGATCCAGCGATAATGACACCGATTGACCACCGTATAAACGTACTTCTTTCGATAAAGCGACCTGCATAGCCAGTTGCTAAGAGTACAAGTATAACGGCAGCAGCAAGGGGAATCAGTACTGTTAATTCTTTTTGTACTTCATCTAAAGCTGTCTTAGCATGCTGCAATTTTGTAACATTAGCATATACTGGGCATGTCATAAAAAATGCAGTTACAGTTGCGGTGGCTGTAATGACCTTATTATTAATGTTTAATTGGCGATTACTTTTTTTCATTTTTATTATCCTGATTAATATTAAAAATATTTTAAATAGTATTTTTATATCTGTAGAATTACCGAAGATAGATTTTACTTTTGAATAGCAAGAATTTTATGCTATGCAGTTTATGATTTACTTCATTTTCCACTAAACAATAGAGTACTTAGTGCAGTTGCTGATCCAGCGATGATGACACCGATTGACCATCGTATAAACGTACTTCTTTCGATAAAGCGACCTGCATAGCCAGTTGCTAAGAGTACAAGTATAACGGCAGCAGCGAGGGGAATCAGTGTTTTTAATTCGTCTCGTATTGTTTCTAGAGCTGAATTAGCATTACTCAATTTCGTAACAGCAGCATATACTGGATGTGTCATAAAAAATGCAGTTACAGTTGCGGTGGCTGTAATGACCTTATTATTAATGTTTAATTGGCGATTATTTTTTTTCATTTTTATTATCCTGATTAATATTAAAAATATTTTAAATAGTATTTTTATATCTGTAGAATTACCGAAGATAGATTTTACTTTTGAATAGCAAGAATTTTATGCTATGCAGTTTATGATTTGTTTCAAGCACCTTTGAATAATAGATTACTTAGTGCAGTTGCTGATCCAGCGATAATGACACCGATTGACCACCGTATAAACGTACTTCTTTCGATAAAGCGACCTGCATAGCCAGTTGCTAAGAGTACAAGTATAACGGCAGCAGCAAGGGGAATCAGTACTGTTAATTCTTTTTGTACTTCACTTAAAGCTTTCTCAGCATGCTGCAATTTCGTAACAGCAGCATATACTGGGTGTGTTATAAAAAATGTAGCTACAGTTGCGATGACCGCTATGATTTTATTTTTTTTCTGAATAATATTTGATCTTTTCATATTGTTTTTCCTTGTTAAGATTAAAGCTGCCACAAACAACCCCTCGCTCGTGAAGAAATTTAAAGAGATATTTCGGATCTGCCCAAGTTCTCAGTTTTCCTCTTTGTGTAAGAAGTGTATATTTATTTGGTTTGCCAGTTACCGGATTATCCGCCACAAATGTAAAGTACCACTCTCTTTCTGAGCGCATGATAACTGTAACTTCACGTGCTGCCTTTTGACTAAAGGCCATATCAACACTACCTTGTTCTATCATTTTCATTATTTTCGACCCTCAATTAAAATAGATTTTGTCTAATCTACTAATTAGAGCCTTAATATTTTCTTATCTACCTATTCATAATAGTATCCTATCAAAATTGTAGGTTTAATTTATAAGCATAATAACTATTTTACTCTTGTAATTTTTCAGATAAAGAGGGATCCTTTTTTGTAAATGCATCCTGTACACCGCTTGTTTTATGGGTAAATGCATCTGCTAATTCTTCTTGAGTGGTAATAGATTTCACCTTGACTGTTTTTTCTTGCATTTTAGTGTTTTGTTTTACAAATTTTTGTAATTCGTTATCTACAGAAGTAAGTGCAGGGACCTTCACTCCAACATTTGCAGCAATTTTTTGTACATAAGCACTGGTAAAGCCATTTTTGAAATCTCTTGTGTTATAACAATTCAATGCGGCTTTTAATGCAGTTTGTTCAAAATTATACATAGATTTTGCACGTTCATAGCAATGGGTTAAGATAATTTGAACCGCTTTGAGATTTTTGCAGGGATCAAATAAATCAGAGAGAGACATACCAAGCCACCCAAGATTTTTGACATTGATTTGCCCCAAACCTATGTCAAAATTATGGCCATCATTCTTAAGCCGTTCAGCTATTGTGATCGCTTCTTCAAATGTAGATGGCTGATGTGATAGTTTTTGATTACCGTCAATGCTTATTGCATAGGCATTACCTTGCGATTCTTGCATAACAACAGATGAAAGCGTTGTAGGGTGAATAGTTGGTGCGCACGTAGCAGCAAGCATCATGAAATCTGGAATAGTCATTGATAATGTACCCGATAATGAAAAATCTTGCTAATGCAAAAACTGATTCTTTGTAGATTCTTTGAGAGCTGCCATATATTATTAGAGATTCGTAGAATGGGGTTATTCAATTTAAGATTTTTTCTTTTGTAGCTATGGATTTTGTTGCTTCTAAGAATACTTGTAACATATGTTAACAGGTGCTCAATTATATAAATATATGATATAAAATTGAATACATCACGTGAACTGATATTACAGCTCCACCTGATGCTATGAATATTAAAGTTACAAAAAGAAAGATTTTTTATAAGCAATGGCCATTTTTCTTGGCCAGTTGAGATGGATTGCACAATACGACTTTTTGTCAGTTTTACTTTTCCTGAGTATAACTGATACAAATCAGATATTGATTGTCGGCTAGAGTACTTCTTATGGCTAAAATGTACTACTCTATTGTTATATGTAGAGGGCTTGTCCTTTATTAAGTATTGCCATAGTTTATAGACTGGCGGTCTATATGCATTTTTGGTCGCTGGTCCATGAAAGTTAGAAAGGTATAATGAAGATTTCACAACCCAATTACCAATCTCAGTGATCAAATTGAAAAAGGATACGGTAGTGATACCTGAGATACAAATAAAAAATTTCTTGTAGTTCAAAGTATATCTCCATGAGAGTGATATATTCATTGTATTTCTAATTTTGATAACAAATGGGCGAAAGTTGTCTATAATTATGTTTAAAATATGACAAAACATAATTCTTTTTTGCAAGGGGAGTAATTAAGGTGAGTAATCTCAAAAACATGAATCTTGATGAATTGCAAGAGATGCGTACTCAAATCGATGTAGAATTAAAAAAACGGCAAGCAAAGGAGAAGCAGAATGCACGGCGGAAAATTCTTGAAATTGCTAGTGCACATGGAATTGATATTGCTGATCTTGTAAGAAAAGAGCGCCATTATAGAAATCCCAATAACCAATGGGAATTATGGAATGGGCGTGGGCGTAAACCTAAGTGGGTGAAAGAATGGTTGGAGAGTGGTTATGCACTTGAAGAATTAGAAGTAACATAGAATATTCGCAAAGCATGAGAATATCAATTAAATTTACGCAATATATATTTTATATAGTAAAATACTAAATTAATTTATTAAGCTGATTATTGTATAAGATATTGATTATTATCAGAATTTATATTAATTATATTTTTAGAAAAATTATTGCTGAATATCTTTTATGAATTTATGAGAGAGCTCTTATTTTTTTAATTTTTATTGAGAGAGAGACTATTTTGAGGATAGCAATTTTAGCAAAAAGCTTTCTCACTTGATTAAAGAGATTTTCATTATAAAAATTACCCTTTTATAGAGTCTTTGATACTATATATTAGTTAAAAAAAGAAATGCTAAAGATTAAGCCATAAAATTAGGCAATTTTATGGCTTTTATTTGTTTTCTTGATTGTACGATAAATTAAAGAATCCCATAAAATAATATAGTGATGATTGATCGTGGACAATTTAATGTATCATAATAAATTTTGTTCAAATTTTAGAGGTTTATAATGAAGTAAATGAGATGATTTCTTATTTTTTAAAGGTGCTAAAAGTTGTTTTTCTAATTTTCATTTAAGCTGGGTAGATGGTTAAGTTTGCAGATATTGTGTGTATGTGCTCGAGGGGAAGCTAAGATCACATATCCTAAAATCTTCTCACTTTAAAATAATTGATATTGTTTTTAAGCTTGCTTTTATCTTTGAAGTTGTAGAATAAATTAGTTAAGGGAGGTTACCAATAGAGATAAGCATAAAAACATTTCAAAAACCTATTCTATTATTATTTATATCTTATGAATTATGAAATTCACGTTTGCCTTTTTAGAAAGATATAGATAATTTTATCGAGCAACATTCATATCTTATATCGCAATTACTACACTATTATTGATAATTTTCTCTTAAGCTTATTTTAAAAGAATTTTTCCTTATTTTATAAATAAAGAGTTGTTTTTGATATACATACAAAAAATTGCTGATAGTATATTTTGTGAAAAGGGGAAATGAAAAAATTAAAATATCTGTATACCCTTTGTTACACAATAAAAAGATTAGCCTTAGGCATCTTATAGATTGCCTTTATTTTGTATACTATCAGTATCATTTGCACGAAGCTCATGCTTTATTTCATCGATAAAAAACGCAAAATATTCACTTTCTTCTTTTCATATAATAAAGACTTTTTATATGGATATTGGAGTGATTGATAGTCATATTTTCTTAAATTTTTGCAGTATTTAATATAAAGAATAATATATGTAAATTATTGATTTAATTATATATTTAATTTTTAATATCCACTTTAAATAGTTAAGAATAAATAAAAATATAAAGCAATAAATTACTTTATATAGTATAATTAAAATTAATAAGTACTATATATAGATTTTAGAACTGAATATACTCTATATTAATAGTATTATTATGTAGCCATGAAGATGATATTTCATTTTTCTAAATGAAGAGGTATGATTATTATCATCATTACGTTCATAAATTGCTGTTACGTAATCTGTGGTTTGTTTTTGGTTTATGATTAAGTATGTTACAATGTTGTTAGGTTGTCATTCATATTTTGTAAAAAGAAAAACATCACAAAGTGGGTATAAGTAATCTTTCTGTTTAAGCATTAAGTATGGAAACGTAAGTGGAATAGGTTTGCTTAAAATCTTCTGTGTTATGCGCAAAGCGGATACGATGGTTGTGGTTGAATCTGTTAAGTATTAAGTGATTTAATAACAAAATTTTTTAGAAGAATATCAAAAAGAGGATTATTCGGTTTAGAGATTGGGAAAAGATAAGAAAATTTTAATCACGATAAAATGGTTAATAAGAATTTTGTGAAAAAGATTTAAAATGTGGCAGTTGTTTTTTTCAATAAATTTATGTTGAGAGAAGAAGAGTTTAATAAATTACAAAAGTGTAAAGGTACTCATTTTAGAGCTTAAAGCGGTAGCCCTCGTAGAAGGCGTGGAGCATTAGGAGTAAGTCCAGCAGCTTCCTGAATGAAATATTGTTTCATTTTTGGCATTTGATTAACAATTCCAAGTCCAATATCACGAAGTATTCGCAACAAAAGATTATCATTAGAAAAGAGTTGATTAAGCCAATCATTGCTCAAAGCCATCCGTACGATTTCAAAACGTCTCCAGCTTTGGTAGCGTTCAAGAGCGATGAGTGAACCAATATCAAGACCCAACCGTGCTGTTTCGATAATAACTTCGGCTAGAGCAGCGCTATCGCGTAATCCTAAATTGAGACCTTGTCCAGCAATAGGGTGAATGGTGTGTGCAGAATCACCAACAAGGGCAAAACGGGGTTTGATGAATTGGCGTGTTAAAGAAAGAGCTAAAGGAAAAGCTTGACGTTCGCCATTCCAAGAGAGTTTTCCAAATCGGTGACCGATACGTTTTTCGATTTCTGTTTCAAAAATAAAAGCATCAGCTTTGAGATAATATTGAGCAGTTTTATGGTGTTCATTCCATACAACAGCTGATCTATTTCCTTTAAGAGGGAGAAGAGCAAAAGGTCCAGCAGGTAAAAAATGTTGAATTGCTTGACCGTAATGGGGAGTTTCATGTTCAATTGTACATATGATTGCTGTTTGCTTATAAGAATGAGAAAAATTTCTAAGGCCTGCTTTTGTACGTAATTTGGAGTGCACTCCGTCGGCTGCGATCAGCAACCTTGTTTGCCAGATTTCTTCATTGCTTAAGGTGACAGTTGTATGTTGGTCTTTTGGACAAAAATCAACGACACGCGTATTTTCAATGAAGGTAATATTGAGATCTTTTACACGCTTTTTTAAAGCATTAATAAGATTTTTATATTCAACTACAGTGGCAAAAGGTTCATTGGGAGTAATATCTCCCTCAAAGGTTAAAAAAATTGGTTTGAAAGGGTCATTTTCACATGCATCCGTGATTATCATTGAATGAATGGGTTGGGCATGAGGTTTTATATGTTCCCAGCATTGTAATTGTTTAAACATGCGGATAGAAGCAGCAGCGAGAGCAAGTGCTCGTATGTTTGAGGTAGAGATATTTTCTTTAGGAGTTGCATCAATGATATTGATTTTCATATCAGGTGCAGCTTGCTTGAGTGCCACTGCAAGTGTTAAACCAACAACTGCACCACCCGCAATGAGAAGATCACAGTATTTTTCCTCTGTATGAGGTTTTATACCTTTATTAAGATCAAAATACACAATGCTTCTTTCCATTTTTATACAGTTTATGAACTATTAAACAAAATAGATACTTTCTTCCAATACCATTTTTTGCGCAATATTAAAGGAAATTATTATGGTTATGATAGTTAAAACTGTGTTAATATCTTTAGATTACAATTTTGTATCTTTTTGTGTTAAAGTATGAAGAGTTTTTTGTTTAGGATTGATGAATGAACCAAAGTTCTTCTCCGTATGATTTGTTAAAAACGCCAAATTCTCAAGGTTTTCGGCTTATTGAAGTGTTTTTGCGCCAGATTGGTGTTTTCGTTGGGCTTGGACTTTTTGGTTTTATTATTTTTTGTGTTTTTTCTTTGGCAACTTGGAATGTTGCAGATCCATCATTAACACATGCAAATATAAATAAGATTACAAATTTTATGGGGTGGTCAGGTGCTGTTTTTTCAGATTTTGCTATACAATTTTTTGGTTTAGCAAGTCTTGGTATTTTGTTACCACCATTGTTTTGGTCATTCCTTTTGTTGGCACAAAAAGATATCCATAATTTTATTTTTCGCCTTTTTTTATGGGTGGTGTCAACAATTTGTTTTTTAGTTTCTTTTTCTCTTATGACGCCTATTGCTTCTTTTACGTATTGGCCATTACCCATTGGTTTGGGAGGCGTTTTAGGTGATAAAATTTTAAATGCTGCTTATTTTATTTTTCCTGTTTTGCTTTCTCCTGTTCAGAGTGTGTTGTTGGGCGTGGCTCTTACATTTTTAAGTCTTTTGATAGCCGCTTTTGCTGGCAATGTGGTGTGGCGACGCCAGTGTCGGACAAATGAAAGAAAAGTAAGAAATACCCGGAAAGTCGAAATTGTAGATCCAGTCTTTGATATGTCAGAAGATGCAGAAAATTTTGCAGATGAAGTGCAGCATGGTTTTTTTGTCACGGCTTTTGGGGCTATTTTACATTTTCTTTATTTTTTACAGGCACGGTTTTTTCGTTTTTTTTCACCCAGAAGACAGCTTAAGAAACAAGGACAGTCGTTTGATCGGATTGAACCAGTTTTCTTTGATGAAAAAATAAAATACGAAGAACATCAAAATAAGGTACCTATTTCTCCTGTTAAAAATCATATTTTAAAGCCAACAACAGCTTCAACAGGTGGTTTTCTCCTTCCACTTTTGGATTATCTTTCGGTTTCTCCACCGGTAGCGAGAGATACAAAACTTTCTCCTACTGCCTTAAGAGTAAATTCTCATGAACTTGAGAATGTTTTGTTGGATTTTGGGGTTAAGGGAAAAATTATTGATGCACGTCCTGGTCCAGTGGTGACTTTATATGAATTTGAGCCAGCTGCAGGTATTAAATCTTCTCGCATTATTGGTTTAGCAGATGATATTGCACGTTCTATGCGTGCAATTTCAGCACGTGTTGCTGTAATTCCAGGGCGTAATGTGATTGGAATAGAATTGCCCAATGCAACGCGTGAAATGGTTTATTTACGGGAAATTTTGCAGGCAAAAGAATTTGTGAATAGCAAAGCCAAACTAGGGCTTGCTTTGGGTAAAACAATAGGTGGTGAAACAGTGATCGCGGATTTAGCAACAATGCCGCATCTTTTAGTTGCAGGTACAACAGGGTCAGGGAAATCCGTTGCTATTAATACTATGATTTTGTCGCTTCTTTATCGGATGACACCTGAGCAATGTCGTTTAATCATGGTTGATCCCAAAATGCTTGAACTTTCGGTTTATGATGGCATTCCACATTTGTTAACACCAGTGGTGACAGATCCTAAAAAAGCAGTAGTTGTGCTTAAGTGGGCTGTTCGTGAAATGGAAGAGCGCTACAGCAAAATGTCAAAAGTTGGTGTTCGCAATGTTGATGGATTTAATGCACGCCTAAAGGAAGCAGAAAATAAGGGGGAAACGATAACACGTACAGTTCAAGTTGGATTTGATCATGAAACTGGCAAACCTCTTTACGAAACCGAAACACTTAATTTAAGCCTCATGCCCTATATCGTTGTTATTATTGATGAGATGGCAGATTTGATGATGGTTGCTGGTAAAGAGATAGAGGGAGCGGTGCAACGCTTAGCACAAATGGCGCGTGCTGCCGGCATCCATGTTATTATGGCTACACAGCGTCCTTCAGTGGATGTGATCACGGGAACAATTAAAGCCAATTTTCCTACACGTATTTCTTTTTCTGTCAGTTCAAAAATTGATAGCAGAACAATTCTTGGTGAGCAGGGAGCTGAGCAATTATTAGGTCAGGGAGATATGCTTTTCATGATGGGAGGAGGTCGTATCCAGCGTGTTCATGGGCCTTTTGTTGTTGATAATGAAGTTGAGCAGGTTGTGGCACATCTCAAAGCGCAGGCACAGCCTGAATATTTGGAAACTATTACACAAGAAACTGCAGATAGTGGTGTTGATGTTTCTTTGAATTCTCCTTCTGCAGATGACCCCTATAGTCAAGCTGTTGCTGTGGTTCTTAGTGATCGTAGGGTTTCAACTTCTTATATTCAACGCCGTTTAGGTATTGGCTATAACCGTGCTGCTTCGTTGATTGAGCGTATGGAAGAAGAAGGTATTATTAGTTCAGCTAATCATGTGGGTAAACGGGAAATTTTGATACCAGCTGAAGAAGAATCTTTTTAAAATAAAAGCTTTTTTATGGGTTTTTCAAACAATATCCTTATCTAAAAGGTATTTATCCGCTGTTGATTGCTTATATTTAAGGTGAATATGTACTGCTTAAGAGCATTTTATGAAAACGTCTTTTTTTTTACTACAAAGAAGAATACTTTTATTACAAATATTACAAAGAAAATATTGTGATTTTCTGGATTCATTATTTTTTTTGCCTGGCTTTCCCTATTTTTTTGCGTTATGACCACTTAAATGAAAACATCTTTTTTTTTACTACAAAGAAGAATACCTTTATTACAAACATTACAAAAAAAAGTGTTGGTTTTTTTTGGATTCATTGTCTTTTTGTGTTTCGCTTTCCCTGTTTTTTCACAATCACCCAATCAAGTAGTACAAGCGCAGAATGTTGCTAATCACTTTGCAGCGATTAAAACGATGACAGGTGATTTTATCCAGTTTAGCCCAAAGGGAAAAATGACTGAGGGAACATTTTATTTGGAACGTCCGGGAAAGATTCGTTTTATTTACAAAAAAATACCTTTACAAATTATAGCAGATGGTGAATTTGTTGGAGTTAATAATCGTGCTTTAAATACTTGGAGTTATTCACAGCTCTTGCATACGCCGATGAAATTTTTGTTGGATGATAAAATTGATTTATCATCAGGGCGTTTATTAGCTTTTCATAAAAATCCAGGAGCAGTGATGATGGTTTTGCAGGATCAAAGTATTGGTAAGGGACGAATAAAGATGATTTTTGATTCAAAAAGCTATGCTTTGCGGCAGTGGACGATTGTTGATCAACAAAATTTGGAAACTACTGTTCAAATCATGAATATACGAACCGGTGTTCGGTTTGCTGATAGGATGTTTACACTGCCTAATAAAAAAATTACAGCGTCACGTGATCGGTCTTAAAATAAATGTTTTTTCGTATTGCTACTTGGAATATTAACTCTATTCGTTTGCGTCTTGCACAGGTTTTTCAGTATTTAGATAGATTTTCTTTAGATGTTTTGTGTTTGCAAGAGACAAAGTGTCCAGATGATTTATTCCCATATGAGGCTTTTGAAGAGGCAGGTTATAAGCATATCGCGCTGAGTGGGCAAAAATCTTACAATGGTGTGGCGATTATTTCACGTTTACCTTTTAAGAGTGTTGAAAAAGTTTTTTTTTGTCAAAAAGAGGATTGCCGTTACATTTCAGTAATTATTGAAGTCTATGGCAAAGAAATGCGGATTCATAATTTTTATGTGCCTGCTGGGGGTGATGTGCCTGATGTTGTTGTAAATGAAAAATTTCGTCATAAACTTGATTTTTTAGAGGAAATGTCGTCTATCCGAGCCGATCAGGGAGATGGTTTATCTTCTCTTTTAGTTGGTGATTTGAATATTGCTCCTTTGGCAGATGATGTTTGGTCTCATCAGAAATTGTTGAAGGTTGTAAGCCACACGCCAATTGAAACTGAGCGTTTACAGTCTGTATGCTTTCAAGGTGGTTGGGTTGATCTGATGCGTGTACATTTTCCTGCTCCTATTAAGCTTTATACATGGTGGAGTTACCGTGCACGCGATTGGGCACTTTCTGATCGTGGTCGGCGGCTTGATCATATTTGGTCTTCTCCAGATTTGGTTCCTTTTGTTGAGGATCTTTCTATTTTTCGTGATGCACGAGAGTGGGATCACCCTTCAGATCATGTTCCAGTAAAAACTGTATTTGATTTTTCAAGATAATTTTGGAATAAAAACTTCGTAAATAAAATATTAATGGATTGATTCTGCAAATATACGAGAAATTGAATGCAAATCAAAAATCTCAAGTGGATTACTTCGAAGAGCTTATTTTATAGTGCTGTTTTGTGTTTTCCTGTGCTTTCAGGATGTATGGTTGGTCCCAATTATCAAAAAACATCTTTTGATGTTCCGCCAGTTTGGGGGCAACAGTCTGAGCAAGTTTCTAAGCATCAAGTTGTGCTTGCAGGATGGTGGCGGAGTTTTAATGATCCTATTTTGAATACGTTAATAGATTACGCGATTACTGGAAATAATAATGTTGCTGTTGCTAAAGCACGAGTTCGTGAAGCACGTGCTGGTTTAGGACAAGTCGTGGGATATTTGTCACCAAGTGTATCGAGCTCAATTTCAGGAATCCGCAGTTCTGGGCAAGCTGATCGCTCTTTAAGCCAATATCGTAGCAGTTTTGATGCTAGTTGGGAGCTTGATTTTTTTGGCGGGCATAAACGAGCGGTTGAAGCAGCACGTTATGGTCTTGAAGCATCTGTCGAAGACATGCATGCTACAATGGTAATATTATTAGGAGATGTAGCAACAAATTATGTTCAAATGCGTGGTTGGCAACAAAAATTGTTGATTGCGCAGCAAATTGCTTTATCACAGCGTAAAACGTTTGAATTAATGCGTGCTAAATTAACAGCTGGGGGTGCTTCAGCTCTTGATGTTTCAAATGCACAAGCGCAAATGGCGGATACAGAAGCGAATATATCACAGATAGAAGCTAATTTAGCAATGAGCATTCATCGCCTTTCTGTCTTAACTGGTCGTGTACCTACAGCTTTGAAAGATCTTTTGCAAAAGAGCGCTAAGAAAGCGAAAATCCCGCAACCACAATGGCCAATACCAGCAGGAATTCCGGCTGATATTTTACTAACACGTCCAGATTTGCGAAGAGCAGAGCGTCAATATGCGCAAGCTACAGCACGGATTGGTCAACGTGAAGCAGATCGTTATCCAGCACTTACTTTAACCGGGAATATTTCAACAACAGCAATATCGATTGGTCAGTTATGGAAAAATTCAACAATTGGATGGTCTTTTGGACCTGGTATTCGTTTTCCTTTTTTTAATGGGGGGCAGGTTATGGCATCTGTTATGGTAGCTCGTGCGCAGCGCGATCAAGCTTTTATTGCTTACCGTACTGCTGTGTTGGAAGCTCTCGAAGATGTAGAAAATGCACTTGTGAGATTAACTAAAGAACACCAGCATTTAGAAAAGCTTATCGTTGCAGATGCAGCTTATCTGCATTCATTGAAACTTTCACGAAGTCTTTTTGAAAATGGAAATACTAGTTTTCTTGAATTATTAAATGCTGATCGCTCCTATTATTCTTCACAAATGGCGCTTAAAAACAGCCGTATTTCTTTAGCTACTCAATATATTGCACTAATGAAAGCATTGGGCGGTGGTTGGGATGGTGTGGTTGATGCATCACGTTCGGAAGTAGTTGATGGTATTATCCATCCACATACGAAGGTAGGGAAATGAAAAAAAGTTTGATCAAAAATTCTATTATGAAACGCAAAAAGCTTTTCCTATTTTTAACTGGTACACTCCTTATCATTTTACTGTTATGGCTGCGTTCTCTTTTTTTTGGAACATCTATGCCAACTTATATGACAGCGGTTGTGAAGCGTGGTGATATCGAGGAAAGTGTTTTAGCTTATGGTGTTGTACGTCCTTATCGGTTGGTTGCTGTGGGGGCACGTACGACAGGGCGTGTGATATCAATGCCTGTTTTTCCTGGTAGTATTGTAAAAGAGGGGGATCTGTTGGCAGAAATTGATCCTACAGATCAGGAAAATGATCTGAAAAGAAAAAAAGCAGCATTATCCCACTATTATGCTTGTTTGGTAGAACAAGAGACTTATCTTGCTCTTGCAAAAAAAAATTTAGAGCGTCATAAAAAAATGATCGAAGAACGTGCTGTTTCACAGGCTAACCTTGATGATTCCATGACACAAGTAAAAATACGTGAAGCGCAAATTATCCAGCTTAGAGAACAAATTGCACAGGCACAAATTGATGTGGAAAGCGCAGAGGATAATTTAGGTTATACACGTATAACTGCGCCTTCAGCGGGAACAGTTTTAGCAACAGTTGTGGAAGAAGGACAAAATGTGAATGCGGTTCAGTCAGCACCAACAATTGTTATTTTAGGTGATTTGTCAAAAATGACCATCAAAGCACAAATTTCGGAGGCTGATATTCTTAAAGTTCATCCTGGACAATCTCTTTATTTTACAGTTTTAGGCAATTCACAGCGCCGTTATGAAGGAACTTTAGAAAGGATTGAGCCGGCACCTGAATCGATTCGTTCTGATGTGAATATTAATCCTGGTATGATAGGAAATTCTAGTTCTTTAATGTCATCAGCTATCTATTATAATGGGATTGTGCATGTTGATAATAAGGATAATTTTTTACGTACTTATATGACTGCTCAAATTCATATCATATTAGGTCGCGCTCAAAATGTTTTATTGGTTCCAAGTAATGCTTTACGTGATGAGACAAAAGAGCGTAAAGCATGGGTTTCTGTTTTGGATAAGCGAAATAAGGTAACTGAAAAAGAGGTAACTGTTGGGCTTAATAATAAGGTTATGGCAGAGATTGTTTCAGGGCTTAATGAAGGTGACGTGATTATTACTGGGGTACATGACAAAGTGATACCAGAGCCTTTTGATATCGAAAGTGAAGATGAGATCTAAATCATGGAAACAGAGCAAGCAGATGCTGTCCTCGTTTTGAAAAATATTGTACGAAAATTTCGTGCAGGTGAGACATTTTTTACTGTCTTGAAAAACATCAATCTTACTATTAAACGTGGTGAAATGGTAGCGATTGTGGGAGCTTCCGGTTCAGGAAAATCCACATTGATGAATATCTTAGGGTGCCTTGATCGACCAAATTCTGGTCACTATTGGATTGCAGGTAAAGAGACAGCTACTCTTTCTGCTGATGAGTTATCGGCTTTGCGGCGTAATCACTTTGGATTTATTTTTCAACGCTATCATTTATTGAATGAATTAACAGCTCTTGGGAATGTTGAAATTCCAGCTATTTACGCAGGGTGTGCAGCGTCAACAAGAAAAAAACGTGCACAAGATCTTTTAACACGCCTCGGTATGGGTGATCGGATGAATCATCATCCAAATCAGCTTTCAGGTGGTCAGCAGCAACGTGTGTCTATTGCTCGTGCTTTAATGAACAATGCTGAAGTTATTCTTGCAGATGAACCAACTGGTGCATTAGATAAACAGAGCGGCCAAGAAGTGTTGTGTATTTTGGAGGAGCTTCATAAAGAAGGGCATACCATTATCATTGTAACCCATGATATGCATGTAGCTGAGAGAGCTGATCGCATTATCGAAATCAGTGATGGAAAAATTATTGCCGACAATGTGTCAAAGGTTACAAAAATCAGAGCTGATAGACAGCCTTTTTATAAAAAACAAAATCTAGGAGATCAGCAAATAGTTGATTCTCTGCGTTCTTTTACTGAGCGTTTTCGTGAAGCATTTGTTATGGCTTTGTTGGCAATGAATGCACATCGAATGCGGACTTTTTTAACAATGCTTGGAGTAATTATTGGTATTGGTGCAATTATTGCGATGGTCGCTTTAGGCAATGGTACACGAGAAAAAATCTTAGAAAATTTTAAGAGTTTGGGCTCTAATACATTGACAATTTTTCCTGGAAAAAGTTTTTCTGATCCACAGTCAGAGAAAATAACCAGTTTGGTTGAAGCTGATGCAGAAGCCCTTTCTAAATTGCCCTATATTTCCGGTGTAACACCTCAGGTTTCAGCAAGCTCAAAGGTACGTTTTGGTGCAGTTGAAGCTAATGCTGTGATTATGGGAGTGGGAGAACAATTTTTTCAGACGCAGGGGCTTAACATTATTGAAGGGCAATTATTTGATCAGAAAAGTGTGCATGATCGGGCGGTTGATTTAGTGATTGAAAAAGAAGCACTTTCTGTTCTTTTTCCTCATAGCCGTGAGAGCCCTATTGGTAAAGTGGTACATGTGGGTAAAGTACCAGCGCGTATTGTTGGTGTTATAGCTCCACAAAATAATGGAGATATGTCAAATACGTTGCAGATTTATTTACCCTACACAACATTGCAAACACGTTTTCTTGGAACAACACAAGTTCGTGCAATTACAGTTAAGATTGCTGATAATATCGACTCACAATTAGCAGAGACTATGGTACAGCGTTTTTTAATTATGCGGCATGGTGAAAAAGATTTTTTCATTAGAAGTTCAAAATTTTTTCGTGATCGTATCATGGAGAGCACAAATATTTTAACACTTTTAGTATCTTCAATTGCAGCTATTTCATTAATTGTGGGAGGTATTGGGGTAATGAACATCATGTTGGTTACTGTTTCTGAGCGGATTAATGAAATTGGTGTGCGTATGGCAGTTGGTGCACGCCAAGGTGATATTTTGCAGCAATTTTTAATTGAAGCGATTTTGGTTTGTATTATTGGTGGTGGTTTGGGGATCTTGTTTGGGTTTTCTATTGGTGGTCTATTTTTGTTATTTAATGCGCCTATCTACTTGATTTACACTATTGATTCGATCATTATGTCCCTTGTCTTTTCGACCATAATTGGTGTGTGTTTTGGTTTTTCGCCAGCACGTCAGGCTTCACAGCTTGATCCTGTTGTCGCTCTCGCAAGCGATTAAGTATCATAAACTGCAGGGAAAGGTTGTGGTTGTCATGATACATTAATATCGAATATTGGGTAAAATATTAGCGAAAAGAGTATTAGCTGAGAAGGTGATACTCTTTCGAGTGATGTGTTGTATCGTATTTGCATTGTCACTTTTTTAAACAAGATATTCAACAAAATCTACGTTAGATAATTAAGTATTCGGGTTTATATAAAAAGTGTCATATGGACTGCTTGCTTCAGCAAAATAATCAGTTGGTAAAGTGGGTAAAATAGATATTTTTTATGGCTTGATAAGCAGTATATTATCAAAATTTATATTAAGAACAGCATTTTTGTCTCGGGTAATAGCTTCATTTTATACGAAATAATTGATATCAAAGTAAAGAGATTAAAATCATAGTAAATTACTATTAAAAAAGTAAAATATTAAGTAGTTATTATTGTACAAGAGTTAACATGTTTATGGCTTGAAATAGCCTATAAATGTGATTAGTGCATTAAAAAGTTAGTTATAAAATGTACTAGGAACTAGGTGTACAAAGGTCAGAAGATAGTTCTGATATGTACTTTGATAGTTTTGATATATTCAAATGCGAGAATACGTATTTGGTTAATTTGTTGTATTGTACTTTCATTGCCACTCTTTTTGATGGGATAGGCAATGAAATTTATGTCAGGCATGAGGTATTTAAGCTCACGTAAAGAGCGCCACATATGGTAATCATGGGTAACGATATAAATTGTTTTATAATGATGTTTTTTTATCCAAGCAGCGCTTTCTTCGGCATTTCCCTTTGTGTTAATTGCTTTATGTCCGATGTCAACACAACAGGTAAATAGCTGTGGATTAATATGTGTGATGTGTGTGAATCTGCTGATATTGGTTGTTGTATTCACTCCACTGATTAAGAGTCGTGAACCAAGCTTTTGCTGTAAGAGATTTAGTCCTGTTTCTACTCGATTTTCGCCACCTGTGAGAACGATAATTGCATCTGCTTTCAGTAAAGGATGCGGTGGTTTTAGTTGCTCAGTTTTTTCAGAAAAAATAATAAAACTAACACAAAAAAAGAGGATTATGATTAAAAGAAAAAGTGCTGTTGGGGGTAAATAACGAAACAAACACTGAGGATACCATCTAGTATGCTGTGGCAGGGAATGTTCTAAACTATTGTGTATTGATGATTTGAGATCATATGAATTGTGGGTCATAAAATTAAAATAAACCGTTTTCGTTTTGATCAATTTTTTTAAGTTGTGCCAAAATAGTAATTCGATTTGTAAACATGGTAAGAAAAGAAACAAAAAGAATAAGGCTTATAATTTTACCATAAGGGATAAAGTTTACAGAAAAATGCCCAAATAAAGCAGTAATCTGGCTGACTTCTATTTTGCCTAAGTTATAGTTTGTCCAAAAAGAAAAAATACTAAACAGGAATGTACTTGTGATACTACCATATAATGCACCACGTAGCGCAGTTTTAAAAAAATGCCAGTCAAATTGTCGAGCAATGAAAAAGGTTTCTGTACCAAGGAAATATAGTACATTGATAATATGAGTGTTCTCTGCTAGTGCGTTGCGGGTAGCAAAAATAATTGTGAATATAAGCGAACCTAAAACAAGTATTAAAATTAAATAGCCAATAAAAACAGTTGTTTGTGCCATTGTTGCAAAACGGTTTACCCAAATATGGTGATCATCAAATTGACCTCCTGGAATTTGTGTTTTTATAGCCTGCTTAATTGCATCAAAGTTGATCTTTTCATTTTCTTTCAATGTCACAACTATAAGTCGGGGCAGTGGTAATCCACTTAAGTTTAAACCTGTTCCAAGCCATGGTTCAAGTAATTTTTCAGTGGCTTTTTTGTCAACAATTGTAGCATCTTTTATACCATGAAATGTTTTGACCAATTTAACTGCATCTTGAAGGGTCTTTTCAATATCAATATTTTCAATGGGGCGTATTTGAATTGTTGCTTCATAACTAATTTGATTGCTCCAATTATTGGCAGCACGTTGTACTAAATCAACACCAATCAGTGTTAAGCTTGAGAGAAATGTCATAATAGCAATTACTACAACTAATGCTTGTCCAGAAATATTACCACTGGGAATAATTGCAGTTGTAGTTTTTTTATCATTTGTAAAAATTGGGAAAGACTTATTCATGAATCGTCATCCGTCCATTATGGAGAATCATACGCCTTGCTACGACTTGTTCCATTAGTGTGATATCATGGGTAGCAATAACAACAGCTGTTCCAAAACGGTTTAATTCAATAAACAAGCGCAGTAAGCGCTTTGCCAAAAGTGGATCAACATTTCCTGTTGGCTCGTCGGCTAAAAGGATTTCAGGTTGATCAATGAGAGCTCGTGCAATCGCTACTCTTTGTTTTTCACCGCCGGAAAGAACTGGTGGTAAAACATGGATATGATTTCCAAGACCAACCCAACGTAAAAGGTCTTCCACTTCACTGCGATAAGTTGCTTCTTCTTGTCCCTTAATACGTAAAGGTAAAGAGACATTTTCATAAGTAGTCATATGATCAAGTAAACGAAAATCTTGAAAGACAACACCGATACGTTGACGTAGTGCAGGGAGCTCTTGTTGTTTAAGCAATGCTGTATCAGTTCCAAATAAATCAATATGGCCACGGGTTGGTTTGAGCGCTAAGAACATAAGACGCATCAACGATGTCTTACCTGCTCCAGAAGCACCAGTTAGAAACTGAAATGATCCAGAAGGAATATGAAAGCTAATATCACGTAAAACTTCAGGCCCCATACCATAACGTAGCCCGACATTTTCAAAATGAATCACTTTTAGTTACCACTTCTGCTTCTATATTGAATCGTTGTAGGGTACTTTGCTCTCATTGTTTCACATTTTTGCCACTATCTACACTTAACAGATATACAGGCTTTATTCTTCAACTATTCTTTATTTATGTCCAGAAACATTATCTGTTTTTAAAGATATGTTGAGGGTATCATAAATCATTATGCTTTTCTCTATTTAATTTCATCAATAATTTTAGCAAGAATATTGAGGTAAATCTAGCAGAGGTGATAAAGTTATCATTAATAATTTGCATTGAGTTATGGTTCATCTATTTTAGTGATTAGCAATAAGATCATCGATGAGTTATGGTTCAACGGGATTTTAAAAACGGGGGTTAAAATATCTTTTAAATTATAAAAATTGTTTTTGACGATTTTTTGTAAAATATGTCTTATAATTTTTACATCATGTTTTTTGGTAGCTTAGAGACAAACTAAACTCTATCTAATGCAGCAATAGAAATGCAGCAATAGATCTGATTTCTTTTTTGATATGTTGAATAAGGTTCTTCTACAATTCTTCATTTTAGGTTTTTCTTGCTATTAGAGTTATAAAGTTAGAGCTTTTTGTTTCTTAATAGAATGTGGATATTCCACAACAGTTATTTTTGAGGCAGCAGGATGTAAAATGAGCGCTGGTTCAATTTCAGATGTTTCAAATCTTTGTTCTAAAATATTAATAATATTGTAAATTTATTCTATAATCCAATAATAGCTATCGGTATCGTATTTACAGCCATTGATTGTAAAATATTTTTCTTGATTTAATGGATATCGGTAGCACACCTTGAATCTATTACAAAGATTTGTAGCAAATCTTATCCCATAAGACATTATGTCAGAAATTGTTAGCTTCAGTGCTAAAAGAATACCTTAAAATCTTATATTCAACTACTATTTTAGCCATAAATTTAAGCACGATTAAATTTGTTGATAGAGATGTAATAAAAATCTCTTTTCAAAGAAATTTATTGAATTTTCTATGCAAAATTTTTCTTAGTTACATAAAAAAATTAAATTTGTTAAGATATAAATAATACTTATATAAGCATTAGTAATAATAAATATATTAAGGTAAAAATTTATAATAATAAAGTAAAATACTTACTGATGATGTTCTTTTTACATCA
Organism: Bartonella sp. B35(2025); assembly: GCF_053794465.1. Classification (NCBI taxonomy): domain Bacteria; kingdom Pseudomonadati; phylum Pseudomonadota; class Alphaproteobacteria; order Hyphomicrobiales; family Bartonellaceae; genus Bartonella; species Bartonella sp. B35(2025). The sequence goes on along the minus strand of NZ_CP200035.1, from coordinate 1,277,510 downwards.
TATTTTCTAAATTTTTTTAAAAAAATAAAGTATAAATAGCAAAAAGAAATTGCTAGAATCAAAAGCTCTAAAATCTTACAAAAAATAAATATCCCTGAAGTTCATTTTAATTATAATTATAAACATATGATTTTAAATATTTTTTCAATGATTTTTATACTATTGTCGTCTTCAGAGATATCTTATTAGATATTTTCTATAAATTAATTATAACAATTTTAAAAGTTTAGGAAGTAGGTACAGCCACAATTATCTTGGAAGGAGAGAATGCTGCCTGAGTTGCTATTACCATATCCACCACATCCATTTGAGTGTGGTTTCCAGCTATCACAGGAATACAGATTCCAGAAATTAAAACATGTATAATCTTTCATAATATAAACTCCATCGTAATATAATAAAAAACGTATCACAATGATACACTACAAGCGTAGTATCATCTTATTCAAATAAATGTCAAATATAATTTGGAAAATTATCAATAAAATTATGTATTAATAATATGCACATAACGTATATATTATTAATACATAAATAAATACTTTAAATAAATTAATAATTTTATTTACAATAGAATTAAAATATGAAAAATAAGCTTCTCTTTACTTTTATCAAAAATAAAATCAAAGCAAATGAACAGTTCATCAGAAAAATTGGTATCCTTCTCTTGGTTTACAAAGACAACAAAAAAATACATTTACTATGTCATTGAGCTTAGCATTATTGCTATTGTTTTGCGCTTACTTGGCTTGGTTAACCCATTTATTTTTCAGGCAATTATTGACCGTGTCTTGCCTTTTCAACGTGCAGAAAGCTTATATGTGATCGTTATCTTTATGATTGCTATTATGTTGTTTAACATAGCTCTTAGTGTTTTATCAGGCTATTTAGGAAATTACTTAGCCAATCGAGTGACATTAGAATTGGGATGTCGCCTTTATAACCATGTTTTAAGCCTCTCCTTGCCTATTCTACGTCATTGGCAGGTAGGAGAACTATTTACACGAATTGGAGAAGTTGACACAATTCGAAATTTCTTAACAGGAACTATCGCAACAACCGTATTAAATGTGATCTTTGCGATCATTTATATTGCAGCACTCTTTTCCATTAGTCCGCAACTAACTCTTATTGTCCTCATTATTCTACCTTTGCAAATAGGATCTTTGGCTTTGGTTGGCCCCTTTTTGTGGTATATCTCAAGAATTATTAGATCAGATAGGACGTTTTCCGAATAAAGCTGAGCCAATACGAAGAACATTAGAGCCAAATTGAAGAGCAATTTTGAAATCATTGGACATTCCCATAGAAAGTTTTGGGAGGCCAGTCTTTTTGGCAAGCTTTGCTAAAAGTGCAAAATAGGGGCCAGGATTCTCTTGCACTGGTGGGATTGCCATAAGTCCAATAATATCAAGTCCATAGTTATTTTTACATTGATCAACAAAAGATGTCACTTCTTGTGGTAAAATGCCGCTTTTTTGAGGCTCTAATCCAATATTGACTTGAATATAGCAGGGAAGATATTTTTTTTGTTTTTGCATTTCTCTGGATAAGTTTTTAGCTATTTTTTCGCGATCGACAGTTTGAATAACATCAAAAATTTTGACAGCTTCTGCTGTTTTATTAGATTGTAAAGAGCCAATAAGATGCAGTTCAATGGTATTAAACTGTTGGCGCAAGTGAGTCCATTTTTCAGCAGCTTCTTGCACGCGGTTTTCTGCAAAAAGAGACTGACCTTCTTGTAAAAGGGGGATAATATCATCCCTAGAAACAGTTTTTGAAACAGCGATAAGTTGAATTTCTTCCACGAAACGATGTGTCTCTTGACATATTTCAGCAATGTCTTTTTTAAGGTTTTTCCACATTTCAATGGAAGAAAAAGAATTTGTGGTGTCAAGTGTACTCATATTTTCGTGCTTTCTGTTTTTGTGCGAAGATTATACAGTTGTTTATAAAAGTTTTGTAAGGTACTTAATAACGTATTGATTGAAGATGTTGACGATGGGGGTAATCTATGGTGAAGCATAAAACAAGTTTTTTGATTCAGTTTTATAAAGAGTATAATGGGAATGATAATCGAACGCTATAATCCACGCGCCCAAGAACAAAAATGGCAAGCAATTTGGGATGAAAAAAAAATTTTTCAAACTGCTCAGGGGGATCAATGTAAAAAATATTATGTTTTGGAGATGTTTCCTTATCCTTCTGGTCGCATTCATATGGGGCATGTGCGCAATTATACGATGGGAGATGTTGTTGCTCGCTATAAGCGTGCAAAGGGGTTTAATGTACTCCACCCCATGGGGTGGGATGCTTTTGGTATGCCGGCTGAAAATGCTGCTATGCAAAATAAAATACATCCTAAAATTTGGACATATAAAAATATTGCAGTAATGCGTGGGCAGTTAAAGAAATTAGGACTTTCTTTAGATTGGTCGCGTGAATTTGCTACTTGCGATGTAGATTATTACCATCGCCAACAAAGGCTATTTCTTGATTTATACCAGAAGGGATTGGTTACACGCAAAGCTGCTAAGGTGAATTGGGATCCTGTTGATCACACGGTTTTGGCAAATGAGCAGGTTATTGATGGTCGGGGATGGCGTTCTGGTGTATTGGTGGAACAGCGTGAATTAATTCAGTGGTTTTTTAAAATTAGTGATTTTAGCGAAGACTTATTAGTAGGCCTTGAAAAGCTTGATGAATGGCCGAAAAAAGTCCGTATTATGCAAAAAAATTGGATTGGAAAATCACAAGGTCTCTTCATTCGTTGGGCTTTGAATAAAACAAATATTACTGATGATTTTTACGATAAATTTGATGAAATTGTCTGTTATTCTACTCGTCCTGATACTCTTTTTGGAGCTTCTTTTTTAGCACTGTCTGTGGATCATCCAATTACACAAACTTTAGCTCAAAAAGATAAAATGCTTGCTGCATTTATCAAAAATTGTCAGGTTGGTAGTACAACAACTGCAGCACTTGAAACAATCGAAAAAAAAGGATTTTGTCTTCCATTTATGGCTGTTCATCCTTTTGATCCAACGGTTCATATTCCCATTTATGTCGCTAATTTTGTATTCATGGATTATGGAACCGGAGCTATTTTTGGTTGTCCTGCCCATGATCAGCGAGATTTAGATTTTGCACGAAAATATGACCTTCCTGTACGTCCGGTGGTTTTGCCAAAAGGAATTGATGCCAAGGATTTTATGATCACTGAAACGGCTTATACTGGTGATGGAATGATGATTAATTCAGGCTTTTTAGATGGTCTGACATCACAAGCAGCTTTTGAGGTAGTCGCTAAACGGCTTGAAGAGCAGTTGCTGAATGGTAAACCACAGGGGCAAAAAACAGTACAATTTCGGTTACGTGATTGGGGTATTTCGCGCCAACGTTATTGGGGATGTCCAATCCCTATGATTCATTGTGTAGTTTGTGGGGTGGTTCCTGTACCACACGCTGATTTACCTGTTATATTGCCTGATGATGTGACTTTTGATCAGCCTGGAAATCCTCTTATTCATCATGAAACATGGCAAACGGTGACTTGTCCTTCTTGTGGTCAGACAGCTAAACGTGAAACTGATACAATGGACACATTTGTTGATTCTTCTTGGTATTATGCACATTTTACTGCACCTTGGGCACAAGAGCCAGTAGATAAGCATGCAACGACTGAATGGTTGCCTGTACAGCAATATATTGGTGGAATTGAACATGCGATTTTACATCTTCTTTATGCGCGATTTTTTATGCGGGCTATGAAGTTGATCGGACATGTAACTGTTGATGAGCCTTTTAAAGGGCTTTTTACTCAAGGTATGGTTGTCCATGAAACTTATCGAGATGATAAAGGGTGGGTTTCTCCAGCGGAGATTTCCATTGTTGAAAAAGATGGAAAGCGCCGAGCTTACAAGTTGACTGATCAAAGTGAGGTAATGATTGGTTCGATTGAAAAAATGTCAAAATCAAAAAAGAATGTTGTTGATCCTGATGATATTATCATATCTTATGGAGCAGATACAGTTCGTTGGTTTGTGTTATCAGATTCTCCTCCTGATCGAGAAGTTATCTGGACAGAATCTGGCGTTGAAGGAGCGCATCGTTTTGTACAGCGTGTTTGGCGTTGTGTGGCTTTGAGTGCTCCAATTTTAAAAGAAGTGATACCGTATGCTGGGCGTCAAGGTGCAGCTTTGGAACTTTCAAAAGTGGCACATCGTACGCTTTGTGATGTAGAAGATGATTTGGAAAAATTTGCGTTTAATCGAGCAATTGCACGTCTTTATGAATTTTTGAATATAATGGCACCATTATTAAATAAAGTAGCAAGTATTGAGGATGAAATGAAATCTGCTATACGTCAGGCTATGGATTTTTTTCTTGCAATGATTGCTCCTATGATGCCTCATTTGGCTGAAGAATGTTATGCTGCTTTTGGTGGGAAAGCACTAATATCTGAGGCAGCATGGCCTGCTTATGACCCTGAATTGACTATTGAAGAATGTGTGACCCTACCGGTGCAGATTAATGGTAAAAAGCGTGGCGATGTGACTGTTGCTGCGATGGCTGATAAAGAGGCTGTTGAGCAAGCAGTTTTAGCTCTCGATTTTGTTAAAGCACAGTTAGTAGGAAAGTCTGTCAAGAAAATGATTATTGTTCCACAGAGGATTGTCAATGTTGTTATTTAGAAGATCTTTGCTTTTAATTTTTTCTTGTTTATTTCTATGTGGTTGCATGGTTGAGCCGCTTTATTATCAGCAGCCACAGTTGTCAATGATGGATTCAACTGTTCATGAAAAATATGTAGAAAAAATTTCTGTACAGCGTTCAGAAAAATTTGTGAAGATTTTTGTTGAAGAACCTTCAGATAACTTTGGTCAAGAAGTACGCAATCATTTACTGTTTCTTATGTATGGGCATGGAGGGAAACCTTCAGCTCCTATTTATAAATTATCTTTGAATGCATCGATAATTAAGCAGATATTGGGGCAGCCATTTGAGGAGAAATTTAATCATCCATCTGGATTGAAAGAATTTGAGCAATGGTCAAAGAATCCTCAAAGTTTTTTTCCTAAAACACCGACACGTTTGGGGTATTATGGAACAGTAATGGGTGTGGGTTCATATATTTTAAAAGATATAAAAAATGGTGTTGCTGTTAAAGATAAGAATGGCCTTATTATTCAAGGTAAAGGATCCGTTAGTACATCTTTTAATAAGCCTAACCAATTATATGCAGGGGTAGAAGCTGAAAAAAATGCAGAAAAACGGGTAGCTGAAGAATTAGCGGAAAAGATATTTATGTTGCTTTCTATCGATCTTAGAGGGCTTTAGGTTATTTTTACACGATATTTTGTCCAGTTTTTTCCCAATCAGCTGAGAATATTTGTAAACCTTGGTCGGTTAAAGGATGTTTGATTAAAGCTTTTAAGATTGTTGGTGGAATGGTTGCGACATCTGAACCGTTTAATGCTGCTTCTTTAACGTGATTGATATTGCGGATAGAAGCAGCCAAAATTTGTGTTGTGAAATTATATTGGTTGTAAATGGTGCGAATTTCATGAAGTAATTTACTTCCATTCATTCCATAATCTTCTATTCTTCCAATAAAAGGGGAAACAAATGTTGCTCCTGCTTTTGCTGCTAACAAGGCTTGATTAGCAGAAAAACATAAGGTTAAATTTGTTTTCAATCCTTGTGCGTTAAGTGCTTTACATGCTTTAAGTCCGTCAAATGTTAAGGGGAGTTTAATACAAATATTGTCAGCAATTTTTGCTAAAACAGCTGCTTCTTTCATGATTTTTTCAAATTCTGTTGCTGTGACTTCAGCAGAGACAGGACCTTTGACAAGAGAACAAATTTCTTTTGTAACCTCAAGAATATTACGCCCTGATTTTAGGATAAGTGAGGGGTTTGTGGTGACGCCATCAACCAAGCCTAAATTGTGCAATTCTTTGATGTCTTCAATATGAGCGCTATCCACGAAAAATTTCATTTTAAACCTTTGCGTTTTTTAAAGTTATTTAGTTAAAAACTCTTATATTTCACCCTATTTTTATTATGTGTTTTATTTATTGCAAAAGCAATAGATAAGAGGATCGTGTCAGTATAGTAAATTTGCAAGATTAATGAGACATAAGTTGAGAAAAAGGGATAAATTAGGTGTTGAGAAAAGGATAAAATATGGAAGGGTTTGTTTATGATGTTAGCATGTATAGTGCCAATATTGTATACAAATCGCAAATAATTGTTGTTAGCAGAGAACTGTTGATAAGATTAGAATGATAGGTTACACCCAAAAATTCTGCACAATAGGTAATTTATTACAAGGATAATCTGCAACGATGATATTAGTATAAAAATATTTTTAAAAAAGTTGATATAAAAAATGTAACAGAGGGAGAAATTGTTTCAGTTTTAGTGCCTCTTCCTGTTACTTATGATTATAGTTATAGAGTTCCTTCTTCCATGAAAGTTGAAGTTGGTTCCTTTGTTCGCGTTCCGGTGATGGGGCGTGACGTTTGTGGTTTTGTCGTGGATATTGGAGAGCAAACAGTGCGATCTTAACAAAAGGCTGTGCCTATTAATGTGCAAAAATTACATTTGAGAATTGGTATAAAAGATGAAAATGAATGTAACAGAGGGAGAAATTGTTTCAGTTTTAGTGCCTCTTCCTGTTACTCATGCTTATAGTTATAGAGTTCCTTCTTCCATGAAAGTTGAAGTTGGTTCCTTTGTTCGCGTTCCGGTGATGGGGCGTGACGTTTGTGGTTTTGTCGTGGATATTGGAGAGCAGACCACAACGAAAATTAAGAAAAAGATTGCGTCTGTAGAGCGTAAAAAATTGCATTCTGTCCTTCATGTTTTTGATTGCCCACCGTTAAAAGCTGAGATAATTGCTTTTTTACGTTTTGTCAGTCGATATACGATGGCTCCTTTTGGTCTTGTTGCACGATTAGTTTTATGTGTTCCAGCGGCTTTAGAGCCGGAAGCACAGATGCCAGGATTGCGATATTGTGGAAAAAATGTGATACGTTTAACGCCCGCGCGATTACGGGTTTTAGAGTTGGCACGTGATGGTATGATTTGGACACGTTCTGGTCTTGCTCATGCGGCAGGAACTTCTGTTTCTGTTGTTGAGGGGTTAAAATCTCTTGGAGTTTTTGAAGATGTTATGATACCTACGCCTGCCCTTGTAGCGGTACCTAATCCTGATTTTTGTCTCCCTGTGTTGGAAGGAACGCAGAGTAAAGCAGCGACACTGTTACGGGAAGGCATTTTATCTTCTCGGTTTCAAGTTTTTTTGCTTGATGGTGTCACGGGATCAGGAAAGACAGAAGTTTATTTTGAAGCAGTTGCCCAAGCATTGATATGTGGTAAGCAGGTCTTGATTCTGTTGCCAGAAATTGCTTTGACACAGCAATTTTTAGATCGTTTTTATGCGCGCTTTGGGGCACCAGCGGTAGAATGGCATTCAGATTTGGCGCCACGTCGTCGGGAACGTGTTTGGCGGCAAGTTGCAGAAGGGCGAGTGCGGGTTGTTGCTGGAGCACGTTCAGCACTTTTTTTACCTTTTCAAGATCTTGGGTTAATTGTTGTTGATGAAGAACATGATGGTGCTTATAAACAAGAGGAGCGTATTTTTTATCATGCACGTGATATGGCAGTTGCACGAGGTTCTTTCGGGAATTTTCCTGTTATTTTATCTTCGGCTACACCGTCGATTGAAAGTCAAGTCAATGTTTTGTGGAAACGTTATCGACGGGTAAGTTTACCATCACGTTTCAATGCGGCAGCTTTACCACATTTGCAGGTGGTGGATATGCGTCAAGGAGTTGTGCAAAGGGGACGTTTTATTTCCTCTACTCTTGAGCATGCTTTAATAAAAACCATTGAAAAAGAGGAACAGGCACTCCTTTTTCTTAATCGACGTGGTTATGCACCTTTAACTTTGTGTCGAGTTTGTGGATATCGTTTTCATTGTACAGATTGCTCTAGTTGGCTGGTTGAACATCGTTCTCAAGGTCAGCTTAAATGCCATCATTGTGGTTATCATCAGCCACTTCTAGAAGCGTGCCCTGAATGTGGAACTTTAGATCATCTTGTGGCTTGCGGACCAGGCGTAGAAAGAATTGCTGAAGAAATACGGGAGCTTTTCCCACAAGCTCGGTTATTGGTTTTGTCAACAGATTTAAAAGGCGGGATTGGTCAATTACGACGGGAATTAGAATCGGTTGCAAACGGCGATGTTAACATTATTATTGGGACACAGTTAGTTGCTAAAGGACACCATTTCCCTAAATTGTCCTTAGTAGGGGTAATTGATGCGGATCTTGGTCTTGCTAATGGTGATTTACGTGCTGCTGAACGTACCTTTCAGCTTTTGTCTCAGGTTACGGGAAGGGCAGGGCGTATGGGATTGAAAAGTTTAGGATTATTGCAAACTTATCAGCCGAATCATCCAGTAATACAAGCTTTACTTTCGCAGAAACATGAGGATTTTTATACGCATGAGATCGCCATGCGTCAGCATTATCATCTTCCACCTTATGGACGGCTTGCCTCTTTAATTATATCTTCAGAAAAACGTCAAGCAGCAGAACATTATGCGCGTGCGTTACGTCAAGCTGCACCACAGGAGAAAAATGTTTCACTTATGGGGCCTGCAGAGGCGCAGTTAGCTCTTGTGCGGGGACGTTATCGTTTTCGGCTTTTGCTACAGGGACGGCGTTCTTTTGATATGCAGAAATTTATTCGTATGATGATAGAAAATGCACCAAAAATACCTAGTTCGGTTCGGATTCAAATTGATATTGATCCATATAATTTTCTCTGAAAACCAATAGATAGAATATAGATTCATTTTCCTTAAAAAGCGTGTTAAAAAGAAACATATTCTTTAAAGGGAGTAATTTTAAACAAGAGGATTGGTTTTCTATTTTTTTAATAACATAATTTAAAAAATAGCTCTACTTTATGCAGTATTTTTTATTATTTAATGCATCAAAAAATTACTTGCACAAAATACTATTTTGCAACATTCAGTTTTTTTAATTTATATGTCTTATAAGGTTGTATACGTCATTTGTTAATGATGTATATATTTAAAAACGATACCATCTTTTGATGCAATGGAGAAGGTTTCTTTTATAGGATAGATCAGCATTTTAAGTTGAATATATCAATTTTAAGGCGAAGAGAAAGTTTTGTTTTTTGTTTCAAATTGTTTCTATAAAAAGAGAAGGTACTTGAAAAATTTATTCAAAGATGCCAAAAGAGAGAATAGAAAAAACTGTGGTTTTGAGCTGTATTCTTAAAAAATTATTTTCATAAATATTTTTGAGTGTTTTATTTAAATTTTTTTAGAAAGCGTCGGTTTGTGATGTTGCGAGTCGGTGGTGTCTATGCTAGAAACCAAAAAGTTTCTGTTCTAAATTTTAAGGAGAAGATTCTTAAGATTTAGGATGTCTGATCCATTTTATCTGATAATTATCAGAGAATTATTCAAGGGAAAGAGGCGGTATTTCGTGTCGGATTCATTTTCTCTTATGCCGCTGCCATTAGTAGATCAACGCTATGCGCAAGCACTTTTTGATTTTGTTCAAGAAGCAGGATTTATCGAAGATGTTGAAAAAGTGGTGGCGTCTTTTTTGCTTATCTTGGATCAAAATGAAGATCTAAAGCGCTTTGTGCAGAGCCCATTCTTTTCAGTAAAAGAGCAGGTTAAAGTTATATGTTCTGTTTGTGAGAATATTGGGTTTGTTAATGAAGGTGCTGGTCGGATTATCTATAATTTTTTACGCGTTATTATAGTAAATCGTCGGCTTCGTGCTTTATCTGGTATTTTATATGCTTTTCAGCGTCGTGTTGCTTTATTTCGTGGGGAGGTATCAGCACAGATTGTTTCTGCGCATCCTTTAAATGCTCACCAAGAGCAAGAATTGCGTGTGGCTTTGGAAAGTGTCGTTGGGGGAAAAGTTTTGCTACACATCTCTGTTGATCCAACAATTCTTGGTGGACTAATCGTTCGCTTAGGATCGTCTCAGATTGATACGTCCCTTGTGGCGAAATTATCTTCGCTTAAGCTTGCATTGAAAAAAGAGGTCAGCTGATGGATATTAGACCATCTGAAATTTCAAAAATTCTAAAAGAGCAAATCAGAAACTTTGACCAAAAGGCTGAAGTTTCAGAGATTGGTTGGGTTTTATCTGTGGGTGATGGTATTGCCCGCGTTTATGGCTTGGATCATGTCCAAGCAGGTGAAATGGTTTCTTTTTCAAATGGTGTGTACGGTATGGCACTAAATTTGGAAATCGATAATGTTGGGATCGTGATTTTTGGATCAGATCGTAATATTCGTGAAGGTGATTGGGTTAAACGATTAGGTACTATCGTTGATGTTCCTGTGGGTCCAGCTTTGCTTGGGCGTGTTGTCGATGCACTTGGAAATCCTATAGATGGTAAAGGGCCTATTAATGCAAAGGAACGTCGTCGTATTGATGTTAAAGCTCCAGGGATTATTCCGCGTCAGTCAGTACATGAGCCAATGTCGACAGGATTGAAAGCCATTGATGCCCTTATTCCTATTGGACGTGGGCAGCGTGAATTGGTGATCGGTGATCGTCAAACAGGAAAAACAGCGATTTTACTCGATACATTTTTAAATCAGAAGTCCTTTCATGAAGAAGGTGCTGGGCAAGATCAGGATAAAATATACTGTATTTATGTTGCTATTGGTCAAAAGCGTTCAACGGTTGCGCAATTTGTTAAAATCTTGGAGGAGCGTGGAGCTCTTGATTATTCGATTATTGTAGCGGCTACAGCTTCTGATCCTGCTCCATTGCAATTTATTGCACCTCTTGCTGGTTGTGCGATGGGAGAATATTTTCGAGATAATGGTCAACATGCTTTGATTGGTTATGATGATCTTTCAAAACAGGCTGTTGCTTATCGTCAAATGTCTCTTTTGTTGCGTCGTCCGCCTGGTCGTGAAGCTTATCCTGGGGATGTTTTTTATCTGCATTCACGTCTCTTAGAACGGGCTGCAAAGCTGAATGCTGAGAATGGCTCTGGGTCTTTGACAGCTCTGCCGGTTATTGAAACACAGGCAAATGATGTTTCTGCTTATATTCCGACTAATGTGATTTCGATTACTGATGGGCAAATTTTCCTAGAAACTAATTTATTTTATCAGGGAATTCGACCGGCTGTGAATGTTGGTCTTTCTGTGTCACGTGTTGGTTCTTCTGCACAAATTAAGGCGATGAAACAGGTTGCAGGTTCGATCAAAGGTGAATTAGCTCAATATCGGGAAATGGCAGCTTTTGCGCAATTTGGTTCAGATTTGGATGCATCAACTCAGCATCTTTTGAATCGTGGTGCGCGTTTAACAGAGCTTTTAAAGCAGCCGCAATTTTCTCCACTTAAAACAGAAGAACAGGTTATTGTGATTTTTGCTGGTGTGAATGGCTATCTTGATGTTCTGGCTGTTTCTGATGTTGGTCGGTTTGAGCAGGGTCTTTTGACACTTTTACGCAGTGAGCATCAAGATCTTTTGAAGGCTATTGCTAATCAAAAGCAGATAACGGATGACATTAAGGGTAAGTTGATTGCTATCCTTGATACCTATGCGAAGAATTTTTCGTAATGAATTAATGGAATGCTTATATGGCGTCACTGAAAGATCTTAGAGACCGTATTACCTCGGTTAAGGCAACACAGAAGATTACAAAAGCCATGCAAATGGTTGCAGCAGCAAGGCTGAATCGAGCACAAGAGGCAGCTAAGTCGGCACGTCCTTATGCGCATCGGATGGCTGCTATTTTAACTAATGTTGCTGCTGATGTTGATACAGTTGATGCTCCTCCTTTAATGCGTGGTACTGGTCGAGATGATATTCATCTTTTGGTTGTTTGTACTGCTGAGCGTGGTTTGTGTGGTGCTTTTAATATCCAGATTGTGCGTCGTGTTCGCAAGCAGATTGAGGTACTGCTTTCTGCTGGTAAAATAGTTAAAATTTTAACTGTGGGTAAAAAAGGGGCAGATATTTTGCTGCGTGATTACAAAACGCTGATGATTGATCATATTGATTTGCGTTCTGTAAAGCATATTGGTTTTTCGGAAGCAGCGATGATTAGCCAGCGTATCATTGATCTATTCAATGATGGTGCGTTCGATGTGTGTACATTATTTTATTCCGAATTTATCTCAGTGATCAATCAGCGTCCGACAGCTTTTGGTTTAATTCCTACAATTTCTCCAAAAACGGCTGTTGAAGAAGTGGATGTCACTAAAAAAACAGACAAAAACAGAATCCTACAATCAACTGTTTATGATTATGAGCCTGACGCAATTTCTCTTTTAGATGAGCTGGTACCACGTAATATTACTGTGCAAATATTTTTGGCTTTGCTTGAAAATGTTGCTGGTGAAATGGGTGCAAAAATGAGCGCCATGGACAATGCATCACGGAATGCAGGTGAAATGATTAATAAATTAACAGTGACTTATAATCGTCAGCGTCAAGCACAGATTACTACAGAGTTGATCGAAATTATTGCGGGCGCTGAAGCGCTTTAAATTGAAGAGGTAAGGATTAATGGTAAAAGCAGTAACAGCAAGCAAAGAGGAATCAAAAATTGAGGGAAAGAAATCCGCTGTTCGTTCAGGCGTAAAGAAAAATACCTCGAAATTTCAAGCTAGCGTAAAAGGTTCTTCTGATTCTGTGTGCACTTCTTCTAAAGATATGAGTACAAAAGGTTCGGTTGGTGAGATTAAGCAGGTTATTGGTGCTGTTGTTGATGTGCAATTTGAAGGTGCGTTGCCAAATATTCTGAATGCGTTAGAAACAAAAAATTTAGGTAATCGACTGGTTTTAGAAGTTGCGCAGCATTTGGGTGAAAATACTGTACGTACTATTGCTATGGATACAACAGATGGTCTGATGCGTGGTCAAAAGGTTTTTGATACCGGAACACAAATCAGTGTACCTGTTGGAGAAGCAACACTTGGTCGTATTATGAATGTGATTGGAGAACCAGTTGATAATGTTGGGCCAATCGCTGCGGCTAAGATGCGTTCAATTCACCAAGAAGCTCCTGAATATATTGAGCAATCAACAGTATCAGAGATTCTTGTCACTGGTATTAAAGTTGTTGATTTGTTAGCGCCTTATTCTAAAGGTGGTAAAATTGGTTTGTTTGGGGGAGCTGGTGTTGGCAAAACTGTTTTGATTATGGAGCTTATTAACAATATTGCAAAGGCTCATGGTGGGTATTCAGTATTTGCTGGTGTGGGAGAACGTACACGTGAAGGTAACGATCTTTATTATGAAATGATCGAGAGCCGTGTGAATGTAAATCCGAAAGATAATAATGGTTCAACGAAAGGGTCAAAGTGTGCACTTGTTTATGGACAAATGAATGAGCCACCAGGAGCACGTGCGCGTGTTGCTCTTTCAGGATTGACTATTGCAGAAAGTTTCCGTGATGAAGGACAAGATGTTCTTTTTTTCGTGGATAATATTTTCCGTTTTACACAAGCAGGGGCTGAGGTTTCAGCTCTTTTAGGGCGTATCCCTTCTGCTGTGGGATATCAGCCAACTTTAGCGACAGATATGGGTGCTTTGCAGGAGCGTATTACTAGTACTAAAACGGGATCTATCACTTCTGTTCAGGCTATTTATGTTCCAGCTGATGACTTAACTGATCCAGCGCCTGCGACATCTTTTGCACATTTGGATGCAACAACAGTTCTTTCGCGTTCAATTGCTGAAAAGGGCATCTATCCAGCAGTTGATCCGCTTGATTCTTTTTCACGTATGTTAGATCCATTAATTGTAGGCGAAGAGCATTATACTGTTGCTTGTCAAGTTCAAACTATTTTGCAACGTTATAGGTCATTACAAGATATTATTGCTATTCTTGGAATGGATGAACTTTCTGAAGATGATAAATTACTGGTAGGGCGAGCACGGAAAATTGAACGTTTCCTTTCACAGCCTTTCCATGTAGCTGAAACTTTTACTGGTTCACCTGGAAAATTTGTATCTTTGGAAGACACAATTAAAGGGTTTAAAGGTCTTTGCGCTGGTGATTATGATAATTTACCGGAAGCAGCTTTTTATATGGTCGGTTCAATCAATGAGGCTATTGAGAAAGGCAAGCGTCTCATTGCAGAAGCTTCTTCATAAGCAAAAATCTGTAGCGAGTGTTTGTCGCGGAGATGATAAGAGGTTGCTGTATCGGGTTTTTTGGAGATTGCTGTGGAAAATAGTAAAGTAGAGCATTTTTTGTTTGAACTTATATCGCCTGAAAAACTTGTTTTTTCAGAACAGGTTGTATCGGTTATTCTTCCTTCAGCTTCAGGTACTCTAACAGTTATGGCTAATCATGCTCCTTTATTGGCAAGCATTGTGTTGGGGAGTGTTCGCGTTTTATCTTCTTCAGGTGAAAAGCTGTTTGCTGTTTGTGGAGGTGTTGCTGATATTACTTCTGCAGGGTGCTCTCTTTTAGCAGAGAAAGTTGTTGCTGTTAATCACCTTTCTTTTGACGCACTGGAGAAGCGGATTTTGCAGATTCAGGCAACGTTAGCAGGAGAAGAAAGTGATGAAACAAGTCATAAAATAGAAGATTTTTTTCATCAATTGATAACTCTTAGCGATGCATCAATAGAGGTATCATAAGTTATGCAGGAAAGAGCGACATGAGCAGTAAAAATGATACAGCTATGTCTGCTGAAGAAGTTGGGCCATTTCCCAATCCTGGTGCTATTTTTGCAGGGCCTTTGCCAAAATGTTTTATTTATATTTTTGCCTCTTTTATTTTGCAGTGGGCTTATGGTTTAGGAGCAAATGTTGTTCAGTCTAACATTATTCAGCTTACTGGTGATTTTCATGCGACTCTAACTGAAACTACGTGGTTAATTGCTGCTTATATGGCACCAAATGTAAGTGTTGCGATTATGTTGATTAAGATTCGCTACCAGTTTGGGCTTCGTGCTTTTGCCGAATTATCAATCCTTGGGTTCGTTTTGGTCTGTGTTTTGCAGTTATTTGTTACCGATCTGCATTCCGCACTGATTATCCGTTTTTTTGCTGGTATTGCTGCAGCGCCGTTAGCTTCTTTAGCGCTTCTTTATATGATGGAAGCTTTTGCACCAGCAAAGAAATTTACTATTGGTCTTAGCTTGAATTATATGAATGCAACTTTAGCTGTTCCCTTGTCGCGTTTGATTTCGCCTGGTTTGCTAGAAAACGATGGATTTTCTAGTCTTTCAGCAATGGAGATGGGGTTGGTTCTTATTAGTTTGGGATGTATCTTTTCTCTTCCACTTACTCCTGTAGCGCGTAACAAGGTAATTAGGAAATTAGATTGGGTGAGCTACAGTTTGATTGCACTTGGTCTTGGATTAAATGCAGTGATTATTTCTGTTGGTAGGTTGTATTGGTGGTTTGAGGCGCCATGGATTGGTTGGGGACTTGCACTTACTGTTGTGTTTTTGGTTACTGCAACTATTGTTGAGCTTAATAGAGAAGAACCATTGATTGATTTACGCTGGCTTTT
The DNA here is from genome assembly GCF_053794465.1 of Bartonella sp. B35(2025). Taxonomy (NCBI): domain Bacteria; kingdom Pseudomonadati; phylum Pseudomonadota; class Alphaproteobacteria; order Hyphomicrobiales; family Bartonellaceae; genus Bartonella; species Bartonella sp. B35(2025). Next base: position 1,261,941 of record NZ_CP200035.1, on the reverse strand, counting down.
CAGTAAAGAAATGGTACAATCTGTTCTTATTTTATTGTTTTTTCGTGTTCTTTTATTGGAGCAATCAACTCTGGCAGCAGGCTTTTTTAATCTTTTTGGTTTGTTAAACCGCGAGATGATGCCTATGTATCTTGCAGTGACAATTGGTACTTTTTTAGGGGGAGGGGTTTGTATCTTTTTTTTACGGGCTGGTCGTGAAGATTATTTTTATCTTTTATCTTTGAGTTGTTTGGCGTTTGGATCTTATTTAGATAGTCATGTGAGCCAGTTAACGCGCCCAGAGGATATGATGTTAAGTCAAGGATTGATTAGCTTTGGTTATGCACTTTTTCTGCCTCCTGCTCTCTTCAAGGGGTTTGTTATAGCCAATAAACGAGGACCAAGTTATATTTTAAGTTTTATTGCTATTTTTCTACTCACACAAGTAACAGGAGGATTGGTAAGTTCAGCTTTTTTTGGTAGTTTGCAGTTTTTTTTCGCTCATAAACATTTTGAGCGTTTGACACAAAATATTGTTGTCACTGATCCACTTGTTTCAAGTGAAATGAGTGCCTTATTATCGCCTTTTTACGATGTTTCTGTTCCTCATGTCTTTGAGGATGGACAAGGTTTTGCTAAGCTGATTGATAAATTTAAGTTAACAGCAAATATTTTTGCTTATGATGATGTTTTTCGGCTTTATTTTTATATTGCGATAGTTGTATTTGCTATTTTTCTTGCCAAAATATTTTTAAAATCACGCTCTTTAATCGCGTTTGAAAAGCAGAATAATGTCAATAAAGAGGAGTGAAGGAGATGATAACAGCATTGCGATCAAAAGCGACGATTATTGCATTCTTATCGGGGGTTATTGGTGTTTTATTGATTTTATGGGCTTGGAATCTTCCTCCCTTTGTTAGTTCAATTCAAAAAACGGATAATGCTTCAATTAAAGGTGATGTTACTCTTGTGAGTCCGCAGATCTCTGGTGTGGTTGCACGAATTTATGTGCAAGATTATCAAAAAGTTGAACAAGGGATGCTTTTATTTGAGCTTGATGATTCTCTCTTTCAGCAGCAGCTTGCGCAGGCACAAGCGGTTCTTGATTCAAAAAATGCAAAACTTGCGGGTATTTTATTGCAAGCTCAACTTTTGCAGGGAGAAATTAGTATGGCAGAAGCCGAATTAGCACGATCTCAAACATTTGCTCTTTCTGGTAACAAAAAGTCAAGCTTTAGTGAGAGTGCGGGTTCAGTTTCTCGCCCTCTTTCGCAATTATTAGCTGTACTTAAAATAAAACGTCAATTGCAAAAACAACTAGATCTTGAACGACAAAGTTTACAATCAGAAGTTGCAGGAGCAAAGGTCGGTGTTGAATTAGCTAAGCTCAATTTAAAATATACCAAGATTTTAGCTCCTAGAACAGGGTATGTTGGGTTAGTTGGTGCACGGGTAGGACAGTATGTTTTGCCTGGTACAAAATTAGTATCAGTCATTTCTGATGATATTTGGATTATTGCCAATTATAAAGAAACACAGCTTTCTCAAATGCGTGTTGGGCAACCTGTTATTTTTTCGGTTGATGCGTTGAATAACAAGAAATTAACAGGGCGTGTAGTTCGTTTCGCACCTGCAACAGGTTCAGAGTTTTCATTGTTAAAAACAGATACAGCTATTGGTAATTTTATCAAAATTGCGCAACGTATTTCGGTTCGTATTGCTTTAGATCCTGGACAAGCAGGTGCTGAAAAACTTATTCCTGGTATGTCTGTGGTAACATATGTGGATACTTCGCAGCACGTTTCTGAACAATATGCTTCTGGAGGTTAAAATTGTGGGTCTTCTTAGTTTAATTTTTATACCTTTTGCTTACAGTAAGTGGGCGTTTACTTTGGAAGATTTCGTTTGGTTTTCTTTGATGTATATCGTCAATTACTATTTTTGATTTCGAAATCAGCTGTAGCATTTTGTAATGCTTTATAACAGTATAAAATTAATTTTTAAATCAACATGGAAAAAGTTGGTTATGAGGGAGAATTTATCTTCTAGCATGTTTTTTGCATATCAGTAAAAAACTGGCTAAAGCCATTCCTGCTGCGGCCAATGTAAGGGTTGCTTTAGGGTTGTCTTTTACTTTTTTTTTCAATTTTGCAGTATGCTTGTTGAGGTAGGAAAGGGTATGATAGCTTTTTTGTTTCCATGTAGAAAGCATATTAAAAATGTTGTCAAAGATGCTATTATTAGAATATGAGTGATTCACTGGGATGAGTTCATTTTTAAATTGTGCAATATGTTTTTTAATTTTAGCATTCTTAGAATTGTTCGAAAATAGACACATTTTGAGCTCCTTTATATTGTATTACCACCTTATGGTAGCTAGAATTGTGCTTAGGGGTTTGGTATAACGGTTTAAGGATTGGTAAAGTTGCATTATTTTTGCCGTTTATCGAGGAGTGGAGGCATTTTGGATAAAGGGTAATTTTTGTAATATTTTTTTCAAATTGTACTCTTTTAGGTGTTGCCATAATGATGATTGAGAGTACAGATTTCGAAAATTTGAGGGCTTGATGAGTGCAGCATATTATTTATCTAAACCTTTTGAGCGTCGCCACTCTGTCGCTGTGACGGTGGGTGATGTAGTTGTTGGTGGTCATAACCCAATTGTCGTGCAGTCAATGACAAATACAGATACTGCCGATGTTGATGCAACAGTTGAGCAAGTTGCTGCCCTTTGGAGGGCAGGATCGCAGTTAGTTAGGATAACCGTTGATCGCGATGAATCTGCTGATGCTGTACCTAAAATACGGCAAAAATTGGAACAATTGGGGGTTTTTGTACCATTAGTAGGGGATTTCCATTATATCGGCCACAAGCTTTTATCAGAGCATCCCGCATGTGCTGAGGCATTGGCAAAATATCGTATCAATCCTGGAAATGTTGGTTTTGGTATAAAAAAGGATCGTCAATTTGCAGAAATTATCGAGATTGCCTGTCGGTATCGTAAACCTGTTCGAATTGGTGTAAATTGGGGATCCCTTGATAATGCATTGTTAACGCGGCTTATGGATGAAAATGCTAAGCAAGAAAATCCTGCTTCTGTTGAGGTAGTGATGCAAGAGGCTGTTGTTCAGTCAGCTCTTCAGTCAGCTGCTTTTGCTGAAGAATTAGGATTGGGGCGTGATAAAATTATCATTTCTGCTAAAGTGAGTGATGTACAGAATCTTGTTGCTGTTTCTACTTCCTTGGCAGGGCGTTGTGATTATGCGCTTCATTTAGGATTGACAGAAGCAGGCATGGGAACGAAGGGTATTGTTGCCTCTTCTACAGCTTTAGGAATTTTATTACAGCAAGGAATTGGAGATACGATCCGTATTTCATTAACACCTAGACCTGGTGGAGATCGGACACGGGAAGTGAAAGTAGCTCAAGAGCTTTTGCAGGTGATGGGATTTAGGCAATTTTTACCTGTTGTTACTGCTTGTCCTGGGTGTGGTCGTACAACTTCGACAGTTTTCCAACAATTAGCACAAAAAATTGAAGAAAATTTATATAGTAATATGCCAATATGGCGTGAAAAATACCCTGGTGTTGAAGGGCTAAAAGTTGCTGTAATGGGTTGTATTGTTAATGGACCAGGGGAATCAAAGCATGCTGATATTGGGATTTCATTACCTGGGATAGGTGAAAATCCAGCGGCACCTGTTTTTATTGAAGGTAAGAAAGTAAAAATTTTGCGAGGCAATCATATTGCTGAGGAATTTGAAGAGATACTGGGGGACTATATTCACACACGCTTTGGATCTAACTAAAGTAAGGAAAGAATTTTATTTTTTACTCTAGTGTTTGTGTTTTTATATTGGCTAAGAGACAGGCTATTAGTTTTTGCGTGTGGCTATAAAGCGGGCTGCTTGTTGGAGGGGTTTCGCTTTTATACCAAATGGGTGTAGAAGTGCTTCTGCTTTAGAGATAAACTCGTCTCGTTTTTTTTGCGTTTCTTGAATACCACAAAGACGCACAAAAGTGGCTTTGTGTGCTGTTTCATCTTTACCAGCCGTTTTTCCTAGAATTTCAGTACTCATAGTTACATCAAGCAGATCATCGGATAATTGAAAAGCAAGACCGATATATGTACCAAAATCAGCAAGTTTGTGAATTAGTGTTTTGGAGGCATTACCAATAATTGCACCTGCTTGACAAGCAAAGCTTATAAGAGCAGCTGTTTTCATGCGTTGTAGGGTGATAATGTTGTCGATATTTTGTGGCTTTTTTTCAGCTTCAAGGTCGAGTATTTGCCCACCTACCATACCACCAAGCCCTGCTGATTGCGCAAGGGCTGTAATCAAGTTTATTCTGGTCTCAAAGGAGAGTGTACAGGCTTTATGTGCGATGATTTCAAAGGCAAAAGTTAGTAGAGCATCACCTGCAAGGATTGCTGTAGCTTCATCAAATGCTTTGTGAACGGTGGGTTGTCCACGTCGGAGTATATCATTATCCATGGCAGGAAGGTCATCATGAATGAGTGAATAACAATGAACACATTCTAATGCAATACCAACGTCAATAGAATGTTCAGTAGGGATATCAAAAAGTGCAGCACTTTGAATAACAAGGAAGGGGCGCAGACGTTTACCCCCATTTAGCACACCGTGGCGCATGGCTTTTATTAAGATTTCAGGACGAGCAATTTCACCATTTTGGACTTTATCATTTAAAAGCGTGTCGAGTCGCTTTTCAATTATACTGCTATGTTCTGCAAGAAGAGTAGTAAATTTATGCATTCTTGCTTCCTTTATTTTTTACAAATAGAAATTTGGGAATTAAAGGCTAGAAGCTTATGGCTCTTTTTTATTTTAATTAATCTACAAAGGCTCTAATCTTTGTTTATTAAAAAAAATTCTATTTTTGTACTTACACACATTGTATGTGGGAGTTGTGTGAAAGCCAAATAAAAAATTAAATGAACGTCTAGTCAAAAGGCTTTAATCAGTGTATAAGTAGGCAAAATTTTCTAGTATTATTATAAGGGCTGTGTTATTTCGATGCTGCCTGTTCTTTTTTAGTGGATTTGGAGTATCTTTTTATGGCTGTACCTAAACGGAAAACCTCTCCATCAAAGCGGGGTATGCGCCGTTCGGCTGACGCCCTTAAGGCGCCGACTTATATCGAAGATAAAAATTCTGGTGAGTTACGTCGTCCTCATCATATCGACTTAAAAACTGGAATGTATCGCGGGCGTTCAGTTTTACCTGCTAAGGATTAAAATTTTCGTCTGTTTACCAGTGGTAAGTAAGGTAATAGCTTAATTATACAGATAAGTAAGTGTACAGAAAAAAACTTTCGAGGTTATTTTTCTTAAAGGGGGACTGTAGGGGCTTATGGTTGTTGTATAAGATTTGCTTATTGCCTTGCTTGTTTTTGACAGATAACTTGAGTAGTTACGCATATAGTTTGTTTAGAATATTTTATAATTTTGGTATTCTTGATAGGCAATGTTTACCGGTTTCAGTGAAATAAATGTCACAATTAAATTATCTTCCTCAATAGTATTTTAGAGTATATTTAGTATAGGAAATTATAAGGAAGATCGAAGTATCAATAACATGTACAGAATATAAAACTGCGTACCTAATTTTATCAAAGTATATTATTGCGCTGGGAATTTAGTTAATATTATGAAATATTCTTCTGGATATTAAAGTTCATTGATAACAAAAATGAAACTAGCATAAATCTAGTTTCATTTTTGTTATTAAAAAGTTTTGCTTTTTGTTATGCAGCATAAACAGTACTGCTATTTGTATCCGTTTTATCTATCTCAGTTTTAAATTCGTGCTTTGGTTTTCTAGAAAGATGCATTTCTATAAGGTTGACAGCTTCTGTTTCGGAAAGACTGTTGATAACAGCAATTTCACGAGCCATCCGGTCAAGTGCAGCGGCATAGAGTTGGCGTTCCGAATAAGATTGTTCGGGTTGTAAGTTTGATCGAAAAAGATCACGCACTACTTCAGCAATACAAATAAGATCTCCTGAATTAATTTTTGTATCATATTCTTGCGCACGCCGTGACCACATGGTTCTCTTAATTTTTGCTTTTCCTTGTAAGATTTTTAATGCACGTTCAACAGAGTCAATAGCAGATAATTTACGCATTCCGATAGAGATAGCTTTTGCAATTGGTACTTTGATATCCATTCTATCTTTAGCAAAATGAATGACAAAAAGTTTTAATTTATGTCCTGCAACTTCCTGATCTTCAATTGCTATAATCTGTCCTACTCCATGGGTAGGATAGACAATATATTCAGAAGTTGAAAATCCTTTAGCACTAGAAGAGGTGCTGTGTTGGGATGCCATATTTTAGTTCACTCCCTTTTTGTAATAAATAAATACGTTAAAAAGCAGGCTAAAAACCTAAATAGTGGGTATTCTTTAACCAAGTATATTACACTAATTTAATGAGCATAAAAGCTGAGTACTTTTAAATTCAATAAAAAACACTTTGCTTTATAATAAAAAAGAAAAGAAAGAATACTTAGAAAGACATTTGTATTAAAATAACATTAACATCAGAAATCAAAAAAATCAATCATTTCGCTTGGAAAATTTTGCTTTTACATGGAATGATCTAAATTTTTAAAGAATGGTAAGGTATGCTATACAGTTATTATTAACCGCTTCCTGGATTTTCTGAAAAATACTTCTCTAATTTATTAGGAACACCATCCATTTCTTTTGCTTGAGGAAGAGGATCTTTTTTGCTGGTCAAATTAGGCCATTCTGTTGCATAACGTAGATTAAGTTCTAACCATTTTTCTAAATCTTGCACTGGTTCTGTGTCAGGCTTAATAGCTTCTGCTGGGCATTCTGGCACGCAGACACCACAATCGATACACTCATCGGGATGAATAACAAGCATATTTTCACCTTCGTAAAAACAATCAACAGGGCAAACTTCAACACAATCAGTATATTTGCAGTGAATGCAATTATCAGTTACTACATGAGCCAAGATCGGACTCCATTTTCATTGCTGAGTTAATAACCTTTGACAGGGAACATATTTGTATCCTTGTCATTTGTAAGTTGATCGCGTAGTGCAGCTAATTTTGCGAAAGGCGAATCAGGATTAGGATGTTTTTCTATCCGAGACAATTTGTTATTTGAGTGCTTAGTGTGAGAATTCTTAGATTTATTAAAATGCTTTGTGCGTGACGGTGACTTTGGTGATTTTTGAAAGATGTTTTGATTTGTGTTATCCCCCTTTTTAAAAAACTCTCTCTGTTTGCTTCGCCATTTTTGTCCAGATCTATCACGATTTTTGTGAAAATGATGATTGTAGCGCCAGAGTAAGACAACTTTATCCCCTGCTGTAATACGCTTTTGTTTAGCAAAATCACCAACTGGCTCAGCTGAGGGTAAATGATTCATAGCACAAATTTGTTCCTCAGCACAAGAAGAGGATAAAATTCTTTTATCCTCTTCTTGTGCTGTTTTCGATGTGTTCATTATTTGCCACTGATCTCCAACGCATTCTGCTGCAGGAACATTTTGTTTTGTTGGATTCGTATGAGTAGAGATTTTGTTTTGAGGAAGAGTCTGTTCAAGAACATCGCTGCTACAGGGATGCGATTGGTAGCCGAGTCCTTTAAGAATTTCTTCCATATCAGTTCCATTGGCACCAAGAATAGACATCATTGCTGGAGTGACAAAAAAACTTTTTCCATCATATGCCCCATCAGGTTTTGGTTCTACTCCTTGTTTCCAATGCAGTGTAGGGCGAATCAGATTGGCAAGACGTTCTAAAATATCAATACGTACAGCACGCTGACCCAAAACTCGATAACCAGCTAATTGATAAAATTTACGATTATGAGTAGGGTCAACAACTAGAGAAGTTCGTCCAGCAGCCAGAGCTGAAAAAATCTCATTTAAACCAGTTTGATCATGACTCTCATTTTGAAGATTCCATAATAGTGTAATTGCTTGAACTGGAGCTGGTTTAAGCATTGCTGCAATATAAATATGGAAAGCACCAAAGCGTATACCTAGCCGCCTTAGCACTGCTCGCGATTCTTGATCAAGATTTTTAACGATTTCAGCTACTTCTCTACGGGGCAGAATTCCTAAAGAGTTGACAAGCTGTAAAGCAAGATTTCTTGTTGAATCTGTTAAGGTATCGGCATTCCGCAAATCAAATAATGGCTTTAAAGTTGTTTCGAAATGAAAGGTTATAAAACGCTCCAGTCGCTGCACCACATTATCACGGGCTTCTCCTGTTAATTGTGCATCTGCTAAAAGAATGAGCTTGGGGTTTAAAAAATCCTCTGTTGCGGCAAGTTGTCCTACTGGTTGGCCAATCCAGCGTACAATTCCATCAGAACTGAGTGTAAAATCTCCATTGGCGGAAGCACAAAAACGCGCTGCACGTTTAGTAAAGGCAATAACTAAATTTTCATTATCTACTAAATTTTGTGTACCATCTATTTGATTAGCACTGTTCTTGTTATTATAAAAACGAAAACCTTCAAATTTGCCACTTTCATGTTTCTCGATAAAAATATCACTTTGTTGCACAATCTTATTGTTCATGATCGTTTTCTTTCTCAGTGCCGTATGTAGAAAAGTTATTCCTAACAATTCCATAATTATGCCACTCTTTTAGCATGTTTGTTATGTTTGCTTCAATCATTCTTATCGTTTTTTGATGTTTCTTTTTGCTATTTAAATTTTTATCATTTCCTTAAGTATATATAACACCTATTGGTTGTATTAAAAAGCTGAAAGCATAAAATAAATTATTCACTCAAAAAGTAAGTAAGCCAATGATCAAACAAAACAGCCTCTGTTTTGTTGATAGTTTTCTTTTTTTTTAACTGTCTGTATCACAAAGATGTGAAGAGAAAGCTTTCTAGCGTATTTCTTGGTGTGAGAGGCGCACTATATCACCATTTCATCAGCAAATCTGTGACTTAAGATAATAAGTTTTATGATTACAATAAAAAAACAATTGCGATTATAAAAATACACGTTAAAGTAGTATTTATTAAATAACAACTTTTGCGTTCTTTTTGAAAAAGAATAGTGATGTCGTTGTCAAATCAATTTTGAAAATTTTAATCGCAAGGGGTGATTATGGGTAATCTTTCAAGTGCTGTTTATAAAAATAGTAAAAGTTATGGCGATGTAGATAAAAGTTTGGGACGTAATATGATGCGTTCAGCTATGCAGGCGCCTTATCTTGAACGGCAAAAAGAGTATGATTTGGCTCTGCGGTGGAAAGATAAACACGATGACGACGCTATGCATCAAATTGCAGCAGCTCATATGCGTTTGGTAATTGCAATTGCTAATCGTTTTAAGCGTTTTAAAATGCCATTAGGAGATTTGGTACAAGAAGGTTATGTAGGTCTATTAGAGGCTGCTGCACGTTTCGAGCCTGATCGAGAGGTACGTTTTTCGACTTATGCAACATGGTGGATACGTGCTTCTATTCAAGATTATATTTTAAGAAATTGGTCAATTGTTCGAGGAGGAACTAGCTCTTCGCAAAAAGCACTTTTCTTTAATCTTCGGCGTTTGCGGGCTAAATTAGTGCAAGATGATAGCGCGCTAACAAAACAAGATATCTTTCGTACTATTGCTGAAAAACTTGGTGTTTCGGTTCGTGATGTTGAAACGATGGATTTTCGTTTTTCTAGCTCTGATAATTCATTGAGTGTCTCTGTTTCTGAGAACAGCGATAATCCTATTGCTAAAATGGATGTTCTCATCGATGATAACCCTCTACCTGACGCTTTAATTGAGCAGGTGATTGATGGTCAGCGGCGGACACAATGGCTTTATGATGCATTACAAATTCTTAACGAACGCGAACTTGAAATTATTCGTTTCCGTCGCTTAAATGAAGAGGGTGCTACTTTAGAAGTTTTGGGTGAAAAGTTAGGAATCTCGAAGGAGCGAGTACGTCAAATTGAAGCACGAGCTTTACAAAAGCTGCGCTCCGCTTTGCTTACCGCTAATCCAGCAGAAGCTTATGATGTATAAGAATTTTAAGATTCGAGCAGTTTATATGTTTACGTCTTTGTAATAATCCTTAGATTATAGATAGATTTATTAGGATATAAGGTAGTTTGGTTCTGGATGCTTCAATCAATACTCTACATCATTGAGAAGTAGGAAGAAAAATGATTTTTAACTATGTAATTTGAGAAAATTGACGTTATGATCGATTTAAGCTTTTGTTTGATTAAATTATCTTAACATAAAATCAGAGCTTGTACATACATATTGTATCATGATTAAAGAGAAAATTTAAAGCAACAGAATAAGTTATTAGGCTTTATTTTGCAAGCCAAGGTTTCGCTTATGGCTTAATCACTGATCAAGTGTTTGGCATAAATTACATAAAAAAAATAGCCAAAGTATTTTACTAAATGCTTTTATTGAAGATAAGATGGGTTTTTCATTCATTATATGAAATGTTATTTATGCAGCTTTAGTGTGGAAGCAATTTTTGTTAAATAATTGGAAATTGTTGTGCCTAATCAAGGAAAAGAAAGCAATATTGAAGAAGATTTAGCCAGAGCATATGTTGAAAATTACCACTATCTTCAGTATTTATCTTTATAGAAGCTGTTCTAGAAAAAATGAAAATCTGTTGAGAACATTGATCAAGCCATAGAGTATCGCAATGGCTGTTGCCCATAAAATACCTCTTAAATAATAAACAGTGCAGCTATATGAAAGCAATCAAGCTGTGTAGCCTACGTTAATGGTTGGGTATGCTTTTGCTTATCATTGAAGGAATAGCTACAGCAATATGAGGTATGGAAGATAGTTAGTAATTTTTCAAAACTTACTGATTATTTGTTTCATAGATAATTTGATTTTCTTAAACGTGAGTAATTTTTGTAAATAGTGAAAATCATCAATATGTAGGATTATTGACTATATTACCAGAAAATTTAATAAAGTATTTGTATTTTTACAGATTATAAAAAGCACTCTGGTGATTGCAAAAAGTATTATAGGTTTTCGGCAATTGTAAAAATCATGTTTAAACATCTTGGGTAAAAATTTAGAAATCTTGAAAAAATAAGTAAATCAAATTGAAGTACGGGCTTTGCAAAAGTCGCACTATGCTTTGCTTATCGCTAATCCAGCAAAGGCTTAATGGTACAAATGAATCATATCCAGTGTAGTTAAATATTGTAATAGTAATTAAATTTGCTTGTCGCTCCTAATTGCGTAAAATTTTACCAATTGTTGTTTATTGTGCATGGTACTTTGGTATTTATTGCTTGAGTGTGATAACACATGTGTGGAGCTGCAGTTTGTTTATTTCAATTTTGCTGTCTTACAGGTGTAAAATACTTTGGTTAGCCATGATGTGTATTACTTCAGAAACTAAAACTGTGAGAACTTCTGAGCAATGATTGATATGTGTTGATATTTTTCACTGATATCTTCGAGTATGATATAAATGTAGCGATCCAGTAGAGCAAATGCATTCATATCCTCTGAGTTTAAAATGATTTACATAAGTTTGGTCAGCATTTTGTGAAACAGGAGCTATTTGAAATAGGAACTATTTTATGTCTAATTTTTACTAACATGTATTTAAGATTTTGATCATTGTGTGTACGATGACATCCTGTACAGATATCTATATGTTTGCAAAATAGGTATAGGGTTATTGAGTGCTTTAATGTGGTATCAACATTATTTTTGATGATATATTTAATCTTTCCAAGAAAATCCAAAGCAGCACCTATTTCATAAAGTTCTTCTGGGACATTTGAGTAAGGTGAAAAGTATATTTATCTAGTTTATTAACCAAAACAGTACAGGTTAACTTATTGATTACAAAACTATTTAAATTATTCTTCTTGGGAAGAAACATATGCGATAAGCTGATTATTTGCTAACTGTAATTTCTGATAAATTTTATGTATATTTTGGTACATATTTTACAGTTAAGAAGCTTTTTGAAAAGAATTCTTTTAATTTTGATATGATTATTGGTTGTGTCATGGCTATTATTTGTGAAAAAATGCTGCAAAAGGAAGCATTATGAAAGGCGTAATATGTCATGACGACATTTACAATATTATTAAATGGAGATGTTTGTGTCACTGATCGTTTGCGAAGCCAAATTCACAAGAGCCGAGTGATTGCTGCTGATGGTGGAATACGCCATGCTGAAGCACTAAATGTGGTGCCTGAGCTATGGTTAGGCGATTTTGATTCATCTGATCAGGTTTTAATGCAAAAATATAACGATATTCCCCGTGAAATTTTTCCCTCTGATAAAGATAAGACTGACAGTGCATTGGCATGTGAGAAAGCTTTGCAAAATGGTGCTAAGAAATTGATTTTATGTGGTGCTTTTGGAAATGAAAGAAGTGACCATAGCTTTTCTCATATGACTCAAGCACTTGCAATGGTAGAACAGGGTATTTCAGTGCTGTTAACCAGTGGTCGAGAGGAGGGATGGCCGGTTTTACCAAAGCCTTTTTCGTGCGATTTGCCTAATGGTTGTCTCTTTAGTATCATAGGTTTTTCTGATTTACAGGGGTTAACCTTGTCAGGTGTAAAGTGGCCTCTTTATGGCAAAGATGTACCTTTTGGATCTTCTTTGACACTTTCTAACCGTATTTGTGGAACCTTTTTTTGCCATTTATGTTTTGGAAAAGCTATGTTGTTGGCGTCTGTACCTATTTTATAAAGCTCTTCCGGTATATTGGGGGTAAGGCAGAGGGGGGTGTAGAGATCAGAGTTAGCATAAACAATGTACCTTATATTTTTATCTTTAAAAGAAAGGTTTTTTATATGTTACAATCAATTTTAAGAGTGGCAGTTGTTTCAGCCATTGGTATAAGTACAGTGGCTTGTTCTGTCAGTGAACAAAGAGTTGCTGGTTACGGTCTTGGGGGAGCTGCATTAGGTGCTTTAGCAGGAACAGCACTTATTGGAGGTGCTGCTGAAGCAGCGCTTGCTGGCGCAACAGTTGGTGCTATTGCTGGTACAGTGACAGGTGTTGCTGCAAATCAGAAAAAACAGCCTAATATTATAGTTCAGCAGCCACCACTGTGTACGTATCATGGTCGTGGCGGTCAGGTTTATCAAGCTCCTTGTCCTCAAAAAAAACAGGTACCAAAATTATGTACCTACCGTGATGAAAAGGGTGTAATGTATCGGGCACCTTGTCCTAAATAATTGAATTAATGGTGATACCGCTGCTACGACTTGATCGTATTTTCCTAACCTTTGGAACAACTCCCTTGCTCAATCACGCTTGTTTATCGGTAGAGCAGGGAGCGCGTATTGCGCTAGTAGGGCGTAATGGATGTGGGAAATCGACACTATTAAAAATTGCCGCTGGGATGATAGAACCGAGCGGAGGGGAAGTTTTTCGTCACCCTCGGGTGATGATTCGTTATGTATCACAAAGTCCTGAGTGTTCGGGGAGTGGAGATATTTATACCTCTGTGAAAGCCAGTTTAGGTGATACATTAGATATACAATGGATTAACACACTTCTTGCAAATCTTGGTTTTTCAGGAACAGAGAAGTTGGCAACACTTTCTGGTGGAGAAAAACGGCGTGTTTCATTATTGCATGCGATTGCCGCAAAACCAGATATTCTTCTGTTGGATGAACCAACCAATCATCTTGATTTACAAACTATTGAATGGCTTGAGAGTGTTTTGTGTTCTTTGCGTTCAGCAGTTGTCATAATTTCACATGATCGGCGATTTTTAGAAAATGTCACACGTTCAACAATATGGCTTGATCGTGGTATAACCAAAAGGTTGGAAAAACGTTTCTCTGAGTTTGAAAATTGGCGTGATAAGATGCTCGAAGAAGAAAGACAAGAACAACATAAATTGGGTCGGCAGATTGTGCGTGAAGAACAATGGTTGCGCTATGGAGTAACAGCACGGCGTAAGCGTAATGTGCGGCGTTTGGGTGCGTTGAAAGAATTGCGACGTCTTCATAATACTTATAAAAGTCCACTTGGAAGTGTACTTTTGGCAGCTTCTAAAAGTCACGATTCTGGTAAATTGGTACTTGAAGCTAAGCGGATTACAAAATCCTATGGTGATCGTGTTATTGTAAAAGATTTATCTTTACGCATCCAGCGTGGTGATAGGATTGGTTTAGTTGGCTCCAATGGTATAGGAAAAACAACATTGCTTTCTGTTTTGATCGGACAAGAAATGGTCGATAGTGGAACGGTGAAACATGGATATAACTTATCTTTAGCACTGCTCGATCAACAGCGTACTTTGAATGAAAAAGAAACTTTAGTACAATATTTAACAGGTGGTAGGGGCGATAGTCTGCTGATCAATGGGAAAGAGCGGCATGTTATTTCCTATATGAAAGATTTTTTGTTTTTACCCGAACAAGCGCGCACACCAATCAAAGAATTATCAGGTGGAGAAAGAGCTCGTTTAATACTTGCTCGGCTTTTTTCACGTCCGGCAAATTTTTTGGTTCTAGATGAACCAACAAATGATTTGGATATGGAAACGTTAGATTTATTGCAAGAATTTATTTCTGATTTTGCTGGAACAGTGTTGTTAGTCAGCCATGACAGGGATTTTTTGGATCGAACTATGACCCATATATTAGCACCTCAAGGCGATGGGCAGTGGATTTTATACGCTGGTGGTTATAGTGATATGATGGCACAAGGCAATAAAACTTCACTATTACAGCGTATAGAGCCATCAAAGTCTTATGCACGGGAGCCTACAAAACACATCGTATCGCGAGAAAAAACAGCACCAAATAAATTATCTTACAAACAAGTTTATACACTAGAAAAATTGCCTGAACAAATCGCTGTTTTGCAAAACGAAATTAAAAAAATTGAACAAGAACTCTCTAATCCAGCACTGTATTGTTCTGACAAAGATCGTTTTGAGCGTTTATCAACAGTGCTGGAAGAGAAAAAAAAATCTTGTACACAAAAAGAAGAAGAATGGTTAGAGCTTGAACTTTTACGTGAAGAAATAGAAAAGTCAATGCGCCAGCATTAACTCATACCGAGTGCATTTTTATAAAGTTGAATAATTGCTTCTTCTTCAATTCGCTCATGGTCTTCTTTTTTGCGTAACCGTATAATGCTCCGCACGGCTTTGCTATCAAATCCAGATCCTTTAAGCTCGGTATAAACTTCCTTAATATCTTCAGAAATAGTTTTTTTCTCTTCCTCTAACCGTTCAATACGTTCGATAAAAGCACGCAATTGGTTTGCGGATATGGCTTGGGTTTGATCGGTTGCTGTACTCATTGTATTTTTCTCCAGATTTTATGTTTTTAAGATATTTTTTTGATAATAAATTTCTTTGGGGATACTTGAAAAACAGGAAGTGAATCAAGCTGTGTACTTTTTTACAAATTGATATTAAATATTTTGTAAAAGTTAAAACTATGTGCATTGATAAAAGGGCGATTAGAAGCAGAAAAGAGTGAAGATATATTTGCAAACATTAAAAGGTTATTGAAAAAAAGAGCTTACATTATAAGGGTGATTTTGTGGTTACCAAAAAGCAGGAATGGATATTTCAAAAAGCGTCTGGAATTTTTTTCTTGAGTGTTATTTTATTATTTTTGTTTGTTGATTTTGCAAAAGCTGACTTCCGAGTTTGTAATACAACCCAACAGCCTGTTGGTGTTGCCCTTGGCTACCGTACACTTTCGGGCTGGGTGAGTGAAGGATGGTGGGTGGTTCCGATCACAGAGTGTAAAACTTTGATCGAGGGACCTCTTTCTTCACGATTTTATTATTTTTATGCTGAAAGTGCTCAGAAAAAGGGTGGCTGGCCAGGTTCTATAGCTATGTGTGTTCAGGATAGTCAGTTTATTATTCAAGGAGTTCATGATTGTTTTGCTAGGGGGTTTCAAAAGGTCGGATTTAAAGAAATTGATACAGGCAATCAAATTAGTTGGATGGTACAGTTGACCGATATGGATTTGTTTAGTGATTCAGTTTTAAATTCTTCCACTCTTGCAGGAGTTTCTTCACCGTGAAGCGGGCACGTAAAGTAAAAATTATTGCTACTCTTGGTCCTTCTTCTTGTTCAGTTTCGATGATTGAAAAGCTTTTTGCAGCTGGAGCAGATGTTTTTCGTCTAAATATGAGTCACACCAATCGTGAAACAATGTGTGATCTAGTGAAGAAAATACGAGAAACTGAGAAGGCTGTTCGTCGGCCAATCGGTATTTTAGTAGATTTACAGGGACCTAAATTGCGGATTGGCTGTTTTGCAAAAGGTCAAGAAAAGCTTGTTATTGGGCAAAGATTTACATTAGATGACCATGATGTGCTTGGTGATGCAAAGCGTGTTTTTTTCCACATAAAGAAGCTTTAGCAGCTGTTAAACCAGGTGATCGGTTATTGATTAATGATGGCAAGTTAGAATTGCGTGCTGAGGTGTGTGATGACCATTCTCTTCAGTGTTGTGTAATTGCTGGAACTCATATTTCTGATCGGAAAGGAGTCAGCCTTCCTGATACGATTTTACCTTTTGGTTCGATAACACCGAAGGATAAAGTTGATTTTCAAGTTATTTTAGAACAACCGATTGATTGGGTTGCACTTTCTTTTATCCAGCGTCCAGAAGATATTATGGTGGTGCGTCAGTTAACGAAAAACAAAGTATCTTTGATGGCTAAGATCGAAAAACCTCAAGCCTTGGAGCATATGGAAAAGATTATTGATATTTCTGATGGCGTTATGATTGCACGGGGAGATCTTGGTGTAGAAATTCCGTTGGAGAAGGTTCCTGCTATTCAGATGGAGCTCATAAAAGCTTGCCGTTTAGCGGGAAAGCCCGTTGTGGTGGCTATACAAATGCTCGAATCAATGATTACATCATCGGTTCCAACACGAGCAGAAGTTTCTGATGTAGCTACGGCAGTTTATGCTGGAACTGACGCTGTTATGTTGTCTGCTAAATCAGCATCTGGCCTTTATCCTGAAGAGGCAGTACGTATGATGGATCGGATTGCTCAGCAAATCGAACAAGATCGTACTTATGCAGCTATGATTGGTGCACAACATCCTGTTCCAGAGTCAACAGGAACAGATGCAATTTCTCTTGCAGCCCGCCAAATCGCTGAAACGCTTAAAGTGGCAGCTATCGTTGCTTACACCACTTCAGGTAAAACAGGGATACGTACATCTCGTGAGCGTCCAAATAGACCAATTATTGCTTTATCACCAATTGTTGAAACAGCACGACGGTTGGCTTTAGTTTGGGGGCTTCATTGTGTCGTTACAGAAGATGCGAGAGATTTTGAGGATATGGTTGATCGTGCTGCTGTAATTGCTTTTCAAGAAGGTTTTTGCTGTGGGGGAGATCAGTTCATCGTTACAGCTGGAGTTCCACTTAGAACACCTGGTGCTACGAATTTATTGCGAATCGCTTTTGTTTCTCAAGATGGGACAAAAAGCATTTAATGAGAGCACTATGCTTTTTTCTTATTTGGATAATACCTAAGTGTGTCTGCTATTTTTATAATTTATATGATATTTCATCATCGTGCTGAATTTTGATCATCAGATTACCCATTCTTAGAAAATTAGAGCACATTTATGGAATTTTCTTTTCTTGAATATCAATATTATTTTGCTCAAATGTGAGCAGTTGATTGGTGAGCTTTTCAATCCGCTCTGTTGTGTCTTGGATAATTTTACTCATAGTGCGATTTCTTTCATTATATTGTTGTAAAAGAATATTGTAATCTTCTTGCAATTTTTTATTTTCTCGTGTTATTTCCTCCATTTCATCGATAACCATAATACCAGCCATTACAGATAAACGATGATCACCGATTTCACCAAAATTTTTCTTTAGATGCGTAATATATTGATCCAATCGAGCTGCAAGCTCGATAAGATGATTTTCTTGTCCCTTATCGCAAGCCATGCGATAAATTTTACCATCAATTGTGACGGAAACGGTTTCCATGTATTCAGGCCCTTATCTATCAATTATAACACGAATTGTTTCCATCACTTTAACTAATCGCCTAGAAACTTCTTTATTAGCGATTTCTAGCCGCTCGATGTGAGCTTCAGCTTTATCAAGTGCTTGGGCAAGACGGCTACGATCAGTATTCATGCGTTGAATTTCTTCTTCACATTCATTGGTCTTGTCAATAACAGCATTGCGGTTTACAATGGTAATTTCTAAGGTTCTTAGTGCTTTTTCCAGTTGCTCTAGAGCATGCGATGGAACCGTTATTTCTTGGTTCATGATGGTTATATCCTTCGATTAATTATATCCTTATATCAGCTTTTTATGCAAAAACGAATCATTCATCTCATTCTCTTTTCTTGTGTATATTTCATTTTTAAGTATGTAGGATGTATTTAGCAAGCAAAGCAGGTAATACATATTAATTAAAAGCTGGATTTTTTGAAAGTGTTAGCATAAATGGTATGTGCGTAAAGAATACATTTAAAGTGATCAAGAGGTGTACACTGACAATTTAGACAGACTAAATATAGTATTTCTCAAAAAAATTAAGAGAATAAGGAAGCAATAGAAAATAACAAGTTTCAAAAATGGTCTATTATTTATGACAAACACCGAACAACAAAATCAGATGGCGAATGCTATTCGTTTTCTTGCTATTGATGCAATTGAAAAAGCAAATTCTGGTCATCCTGGCTTGCCAATGGGGACAGCTGATATTGCTACTGTTCTTTATACAAAGTTCCTCGCCCATGATCCTAAAAATCCTCGTTGGCCTAATCGTGATCGCTTTGTATTATCAGCTGGACATGGATCTATGCTGCTTTATGCTTTATTGTATCTTTCTGGTTATGAAGACATTTCTCTTGCAGATCTCCAAAATTTTCGTCAAATAGGATCCAAGCTTGCTGGTCATCCAGAATATGGGTATGCCGCAGGAATTGAAACAACAACTGGACCACTTGGGCAGGGGCTGGCTAATGCTGTCGGAATGGCTATTGGTGAGCGTTTACAAAATGCACGCTTTGGTGATTTAATCAACCACTATACTTATGCGCTGGTTGGGGATGGGTGCCTTATGGAAGGCATTTCTCAAGAGGCAATTTCGCTTGCTGGTCATTTAAAATTGAGTAAGCTAATTGTGTTGTGGGATGATAATAATATTTCAATTGATGGAAATATTTCCCTTGTTGATAGTACCGACCAGATAGCTCGTTTTAAGGCGTCTGGTTGGAATACCCTGAAAGTTGATGGGCACAATCAAGCAGCAATTGCACGTGCCATTGAAACTGCACAAATTTCTGATAAACCAACTTTGATTGCGTGTAAAACAACTATTGGATTTGGAGCACCAAATAAAGCAGGAACTGATAAAGCCCATGGAACGCCTTTAGGAGCACAAGAAGTTGCCATAACTCGTCTTGCTTTGGGATGGGATGCAGAGCCTTTCGTTATTCCAGCAGATATCCTTGATAATTGGCGCTTAGCAGGTTTAAATGCCGCTAAAAAACGACAGGAATGGGAAGTAAAATTTGCAGATCTACCTATATCAAAGCAGGTAGAATTTAAAAGATTAATGCGTGGTGATCTCGTTGGGAAAATTGATAGTGTTATCGATTCTTATAAACAAAAATTGGTTGAAGATTGTCCTAACATTGCTACGCGTAAAGCTTCTGAAATGGCTCTTGAAGTTATCAATGAGGTTGTTGTAGAGACTATTGGTGGTTCTGCTGATTTAACTGGATCTAATAATACAAAAAGTAGTCAGATGAAAGCTATCTCTGCTGATGATTTTTCAGGTCGATATTTGCATTATGGAGTTCGCGAACATGTGATGGGAGCAGTCATGAATGGTCTTGCTCTTTATAGTGGTTTTATTCCTTATGGAGGAACCTTTTTATGCTTTTCTGACTATATGCGCCCTGCAATGCGTCTGTCTTCTCTTATGGGCTTGCGGGTTATTTATGTCATGACACATGATTCAATTGGTGTGGGTGAGGATGGTCCTACTCACCAGCCAGTAGAACATTTAGCTACATTGCGTGCACTTCCTAATCATTTTGTTTTCCGACCTGCTGATGCTATAGAAACGGTGGAGTGTTGGCAATTAGCTTTGAAAGCACGCAACACACCTTCTACTTTAGCTTTGAGCCGACAAAATTTACCATTCTTGCGTCAAGACTACACGGAAGAAAATTTATGTGCACTCGGTGCTTATGAGTTATTGACGGCTAGTGATGATGCTAAAGTTACTCTATTTGCTTCTGGTTCAGAATTGCAAATTGCAGTGGAAGCACATGCTTTGTTGGAAAAAAATGATATTCCAACACGCGTTGTTTCTGTACCTTGCTTTGAATTATTTGCTCAACAATCTCTTTTATATCAACGTGCTTTAATTGGAGATGCGCCGATTAAAATTGCTATTGAAGCTGCCGTTCGGCAAGGATGGGATCGTTTTATTGGCAGTGATGGCGTGTTTATCGGTATGGATAAATTTGGTGCAAGTGGGAAGATTGATACGCTTTATGAGCATTTTGGCATTACGTGTGAGAATGTGGTAGCTATTGTTGAAGAAAATCTTAAAAAGCTTAATGAGGAAAATGTGAAATGACTGCTCGCGTCGCAATTAATGGGTTTGGTCGTATTGGGCGCAATATCTTGCGCGCTATTGTGGAAAGTGGACGACAAGATATTAAGGTTGTTGCAGTTAATGATTTAGGATCGGTAGAGGCAAACGCCCACTTGTTGCGCTATGATTCAGTTCATGGACATTTTCCTGGTACTGTTAAGGTTGTTGGTGATACAATTGATGTTGGGTATGGTGCAATAAAAGTGATTGCAGAGCGTGATCCAGCACAGTTGCCTTGGAGGGATTTGGATATTGATGTTGCTTTGGAATGCACGGGCATTTTTACTGCACGTGATAAAGCAAGGGCTCATCTGGATGCAGGTGCAAAACGGGTTCTTGTTTCTGCACCCTCAGAAGGCGCAGATTTCACGGTAGTGTATGGAGTGAATCATCAGTTTTTAAGCAAAGAGCATAAAGTTGTTTCAAATGCTTCTTGCACCACCAATTGTTTGGTGCCTGTCGTGCAAGTGTTGCACAATGCAGTTGGAATTGAAAAAGGCTTTATGACAACAATCCATTCTTATACCGGCGATCAGCCTGTTTTAGATACGATGCATCGTGATCTTTATCGTGCTCGTGCAGCTGCTCTTTCTATGATTCCCACGTCAACGGGAGCAGCAAAAGCTGTAGGATTGGTTCTGCCAGAATTAAAAGGGCTACTCGATGGTGTGTCAATTCGTGTTCCAACTTCTAATGTTTCTGTTATTGATTTGACATTTACAGCTAAGCGTTCCACAACAATTGAAGAAATTAACATGGCTATTGGTGTTGCTGCGCGAGGTCAACTTAAGGGAATTTTAGACTATACGGAAGAAAAGCTTGTAAGTTGTGATTTTAATCATAATCCGCATTCAGCCATTTTCCACAATGATCAAACAAAAGTAATTGATGGTAAATTGTGTCGTGTTTTAGTTTGGTATGATAATGAATGGGGTTTTTCAAATCGTATGAGCGATACTGCTGTGGCTTTTGCCAAGACAGTGTAAAGGAAGAAAGAATTTTCAGGTTCTTTTTTGCGACAAAAAGCTAAGGTATATAAAAAGCAAATGTTAAGCAATGCTATTCGTGAAACCAAAAGATGGTGCGATCTGCAAGAGTGCAAGAGCAAAATTTGAAAAAGTAAGATTTTATTGAGTGAAGGTTGAGAAGACAAAGGCTATAACAGGCTTTGGCTTAGGTAAGTAGTAAGCTAAGCAAGGGTGTTTATTTGAAATAACAGAAAGTGAAGAGAGAGCAGTAATGGGGTTTCGTACACTTGATGATGTTGATGTTGCTGGAAAACGTGTTCTCGTGCGAGTAGATTTTAACGTTCCAATGTCGCAAGGAAAAGTATACGATGAGACACGTCTTAAACGACATAAAGAGACACTTGTTGAACTCCAAAAACGTGGTGCTAAACTTATTCTTCTCTCTCATTGCGGTCGCCCAAAGGGACAGGTAGAGCCAGAATTTTCGCTGCGTCCAGTTGTTGAAGTGCTGGAAAAAATAATAGATCAGCCAGTTGCATTTGTTCAGGATTGTATTGGTGCAGCAGTACAGACAGCGGTTGAGGTGTTACAAAATGGTTCTATCTTGCTGCTTGAAAATGTTCGGTTTCATCTAGGTGAAGAAAAGAATGATTGTTCTTTTACTGAAGCTTTAGCACAGAATGGAGATCTTTATATCAATGATGCTTTTTCAGTCTCTCATCGTGCTCATGCTTCGGTGGAAGGAATAACACATTTGTTACCTTCTTATGCAGGGCGTTCTTTACAGCGTGAATTACAGGCGTTGGAGAAAGGGCTTGAAAATCCAATGCATCCGGTGGTCGCTATTGTTGGAGGTGCAAAGGTTTCGAGTAAGCTTTTCGTACTCAATAATTTGGTTGAAAAGGTTGATCATTTGGTGATTGGTGGTGGTATGGCGAACAGTTTTTTAGCTGCGCAAGGTATCCATGTTGGCAAATCATTATGTGAACATGCTCTGGTCGAAACGATAAAAAAAATCATTAAAAAAGCACAAGAGTGCCAATGCGAGCTTTTGTTACCTGTGGATGCAGTGGTAGGATTTCGTTTTGAAAAAGATACGCCACATCGTCTTTATGATATTGGAGATATTCCTGAAAATGGAATGATTTTAGATATTGGTACACGCTCTATCACTCGTATCAATACAGTGATTGATGAAGCTGCTACTCTTGTGTGGAATGGGCCACTTGGTGTTTTTGAGATGCCTCCCTTTGATCAAGGAACGATTTCGGTTGCACTTCATGCAGCAAAACGTAGCCAAAAAGGACAATTGGTTTCAATTGCTGGAGGAGGAGATACAGCTTTTGCGCTTAATCACGCTGATGTTGCTGGTGATTTTACTTATCTTTCTACTGCTGGAGGAGCTTTTTTGGAATGGATGGAGGGTAAGGTACTTCCTGGTATTTTGGCTCTCCTGCAGGCTTAAAGTATGAGATATTATCATATAGTTGGGTAAAGCATGCTGGAGTGTTACTCACTTTTTGAATCTAAGACAGAAAAAAGGAATTTTTTATGAATGAACGTCTTGAAGATATCGCACTTGCTTTGGTTCGTACAGGTAAAGGTATTTTAGCAGCAGATGAAAGTACTGCTACGATTAGCAAGCGTTTTGAAAGCGTTGGTATAGAATCTAGCGAAAACAATCGCCGTGCTTATCGTGAAATGCTTTTTACAGCAAAAGAAGCTATGGAAAGCGCTATCTCTGGTGTTATCTTATTTGATGAAACTCTTCGTCAAAAAGCGTCTACAGGACAGATGTTGATCGATATTATTCGTGATGCTGGTGCTTTGGTTGGTATTAAAGTTGATACTGGTGCTAAACCATTGGCGGCTTTTCCTCAAGAGATGATTACAGAAGGGTTAGATGGTCTTCGTGAACGTTTAAAAGACTATTATGCTTTGGGAGTACGTTTTGCAAAATGGCGGGCAGTGATTGCAATTGATGCATATACTTTACCAACAAAAGGGGCAATAAGCCAAAATGCGCAAGCTTTAGCACGTTACGCTGCTTTGTGTCAGGAAATAGGTCTTGTACCAATTATTGAGCCGGAAGTACTGATGGATGGACAATCATGTCAGCACTCAATTACCCGCTGTTTTGAGGTTACACAAGCTGTTTTAAATACTGTGTTTAAAGAATTATTTGAGGCACGTATCCTTTTTGAAGGCATGATTTTAAAACCCAATATGGTGATTGATGGGAAAGACGCGCGGATTGCTTGTGTTGAAGAGGTAGCTGAAAAAACAATCCATGTTCTTAAACAGACTGTTCCTGCAGCTGTTCCAGGAATTGCTTTCCTTTCTGGAGGGCAATCTGATGAAGAAGCAACGGCTCATTTATCAGCTATGAATGCTTTAGGGTCATTGCCTTGGAAATTAACCTTTTCTTATGGGCGAGCGTTACAAGCGGCTGCGTTGAAAGCATGGGGAGGAAAACATGAAAATATTGTTGTTGCACAAAAGGCTTTTTGTCATCGTGCACGGATGAATCATCTTGCTGCTTTAGGAAAATGGACAAAAGAACAAGAAAAATCTTGTGTCTGAATAACAACAAGCCTTATCTTCAAATAAACATAGATTTTACATTATGCTCTCTTGTGATAGGGTAATGATAGCATGTTGAGACTAAAAATTTGTCTAAGAAAGCTTTTTCTTAAAGTATTTCATATAAATTAACCAATTGATTTTTGATCATAAATCAATGATTTGATTTTGTATCAAATTATTTAATATTGCAATATTTTTCTGTTTTGTGCACCATTATTTGGTAAGCAAAAATGGGTTGATTGCAGTCCAAAAGGCGAATAAAAAAGTAGATTTAAAAGTGATATTTTCAGGGTAGGTTAAGTATACAGCTTACGAATCATTTGAATGTAAGAGTAATTCTAATAAGTGCAAGAGTAATACAGATAATTGAAAGTTGGTAAATGTAAATGATAATGCTGACCTATAGCTGTTGTGGATGAAGATAATGACGCAATATCATACTATTCATGGTTGGTATCCAAGAGATAGATGAATAGTCTAGCAAAGACATATCTTTGTAGTAAGTGTGCGAATCAGTTGAACGATGGTTATTTTATCTGTCTTATAATTAGCATACCTGATAATCCTTTAGGATATTGTTACCAGCTAATTAATGGTAAAATTATACTTCTTATAACCTTATAAGATGATGAGATAAAAAAGATATAAGAAGCCAAAAGGTATTGTAAAATAAAGGTTTGCTTCTCTACAGCAATATAGACCTATGAACAATTTTTAAAGAATAGACAGCTATTTTACTATAGCATAAAAAGCTACTAGAGTAGCCAAAAGAAGCATGAAACACACTGATAAGATTATGTTATCTATTGAAAAACTATACAAAATAGAAATTTACTCTTAAAGTATATTCTTCTGACTACTTATATGATCTAATTGCTTTTTTTATAATTTGTTGGTTTTTTATCGTAGTAAATAAAATTTTACATACCGATGTTACCAAAACGATTTTTGAATTTAGAAACGCGTCCACCACGATCAACCAATGTTTGAGATCCTCCTGTCCACGCTGGATGTGTTCTTGGATCAATGTCCAAATTAAGAGTATCACCTTCTTTTCCCCAAGTAGAGCGAGTCGTATATTGGGTGCCATCTGTCATAACAACAGTGATTTTATGATAGTTGGGATGAATATTCGCTTTCATGTGGCAAACCTTCTGTTTTTATGCAACGAAATGGCACATACTCTATTTTTTAAGTGCACTTTCTTTGTCTTTTTGATAAATCTATTGAAGTATCATCTTTATAACTGAGCACGTATCAAAAGACAAGTGTTCAAGATACATCATTTCATCAAGAATCATGAACAACCTAATAAGTGAGTAAGATCCTGTGAAGTTATTCAATTATTCAGAAAAATCTACAAGGCCTTCATTTTCTTCACTTTTAAACTTTAGTTCTTATATTGCACGTTATCGTTTACTTATTATCTTTGCTTTTTTGGCTTTGCTTGTTGCTGCTCTTGTTACGCTAGTTTTACCTGTTGCCATTCGTCAAATGCTTGATCATGGTTTTTCTACTTGGAGCCAAGGTAATATCAATTTTTATTTTGGTATTTTGTTTATATTGGCTTTGCTTCTCGCACTTTCTTCAGCCTGCCGTTATTATTGTGTTATTACTTTGGGTGAACGAATTGTTGCAGATTTACGGCGTGATGTTTTTATACATATCACAAAACTTTCACCTGCTTTTTTTGATAATTCTCATTCTGGTGAGATTATTTCGCGGTTATTAACGGATATAACTCAAATAAAATTGGCTGTTGGTTCTACTGCTTCTACTGCTTTGCGTCATTTGATTGTGGTGGTTGGAGCAATTGTCATGATGGTAATTACGAATGCTAAATTATCTTTACTTGTTTTGTTTGCTATACCCTTTGTCGCTATTCCATTGGTTGTTTTTGGACGAAAAGTTCGCGCACGGACACGCATTGCACAAGATCGTTTAGCAGATGCTAATGCCTTGGCAACTGAACAGGTAAGCGCTATTCGTACAATACAAGCTTTTACTGCTGAAAAACATATTATTGCACGTTTTTCAGAGTTGGTTGAATATGCTTTTCAGACTGCACGTGCTTCTGTAATTTTACGCTCCTTTTTTACCGGTTTTGCAATTTTTTGGGTTTTTAGTAGCGTTGTTGCTGTTTTGTGGATTGGATCTCACGATGTTTTGGGTGGTACCATGTCTGGTGGGACATTAGGTCAGTTTGTGCTTTACGCAGTTTTTGGAGCTTCAACTTTTGCACAATTATCAGAAATTGGTGCAGAATTAATGCAGGCAGCAGGTGCTGCTGAACGGTTATCTGAATTATTGCAAGAACAGCCTACTATTTCAGTTCCAAAAATTCCTTCACCATTAGTAAAGCCTGTTCAAGGAGCAATCGTTTTTAATCAGGTTGATTTTAGTTATCCTTCTAGACCACAAGACAAGATTTTACACTCTCTTTCTTTTTCTGTTAAAGCGGGTGAAACTGTTGCTTTTGTTGGTGCTTCAGGTACAGGAAAAAGTACTATTTTTTCTTTAATTCTTCGTTTTTATGATCCAATAAGTGGTCAAATTCTGCTTGATGGTGAAAAAATCAACCACCTTTCTCTCTATGATCTACGCAGCTCAATTTCTTATGTTCCACAAGATGTTGCAATTTTTGATGGTACATTACGTGATAATATTGCTTTTGGTGTCGAAAATATTAATGAAGAGAAAATTATTGCTGCAGCGAAAACAGCCAATGCACTCGAATTTATTGAAACTTTACCAGAGGGTTTTAATACAAGAGTAGGAGAACGTGGTATTATGCTTTCTGGTGGGCAAAAACAACGTATTAGTATTGCCCGAGCAATTTTAAGAAACGCTCCTTTATTGCTGCTTGATGAAGCAACATCAGCTTTAGATGCAAGCAGTGAAAAGCTGGTACAAGAAGCTTTAGAAGGATTGATGCAAAACCGAACAACACTGATAATCGCACACCGTTTAGCAACAATTTTAAAAGCAGATCGTATTCTTGTGATGGATAAAGGGACTCTTGTTGAAGAAGGAACGCATACGGAACTTGTTGCACAAAACGGAGTTTACGCACGTCTGGCTAAATTGCAATTCTCACTTGAATAAATTATCAATATCATCATAGATTTATTACTGTTAATGAAAAGACATGGTTTCAAGTATTATTCGTTCTATTGAACATTGTTTTGAAGATTCAAATGCCTTTTTTGAGAATTTTCTCTAACTTGGTACGAATAAATTCATTACCAGCGATGATATTTTTTTTAAAAAATACATTGCTACCGCCTTCCTTATCGGTAACAAATCCACCGGCTTCACGAACCATCAATATTCCGGCAGCCATATCCCAAATTTGAAGATTATCTTCCCAAAATCCATCTGTTCTTCCAGCAGCGACATAAGCTAAATCAAGAGCAGCAGCTCCAAAACGGCGAATACCAGCAACTTCAGCCATTACATTACGCAATTCTACAAGATATGTTCCATGATTAGAACGCCCTAAATGAGGCATTCCTGTTGCAATAACACAATCTTCCAGTTTTCGCCGTGTAGAAACGCGACAGCGCCTGTCATTAAAGAAAGCACCACCACCACGTTCGGCAGTAAACAGCTCGTCACTAGCAGGATTATAGATTACGCTAGCAACGATACGCCCTTGACTTTCTAAAGCAATGGAAACAGCAAAAAAAGGAATACCGTGTAAAAAATTTGTTGTCCCATCCAAGGGATCCACAATAAAACGATGCTGAGAATCTTCTCCAATAATTTCTTCAGATTCTTCCATTAAAAAACCAAATTTTGGTCGTGCTTTATTTAATTCATTAAAAATAATTTTTTCAGCTTTGCGGTCTGCTTGACTCACATAATCTGCGGGTCCTTTTAATGATACTTGTAAATTTTGGACTTCACCATAATCGCGTACCAAAGAGCGCCCAGCTTTCATTGCGGCTTGCACCATGACATTCATGATTGCAGAATGAGCCATATTTTATCCCTTTATTTATCCTTTATCATTTGCACGTCGCAAATAAATTAATTCATTGGTATCAACAATAATACGCTCACCAGCGTTAATAAAAGGTGGTACGAGAATACGAATACCGTTTTCAAGAATTGCAGGCTTATAAGAAGATGTAACTGTTTGCCCTTTGATTGCTGGGTCGGCTTCAGCAATTGTTACGGTAACTTGATCAGGGAGTGATATGCCAATTGGTTTTTCTTTGTAGAGTTCAACAGTTACGATCATCCCATCTTGTAAAAAAGCAGCACGCTCACCAACAAAATCTTTTTGTAATTCAAGCTGTTCATAAGATTGTGAATCCATAAAAACTAAAGCATCACCTTGTTGATAAAGGAAAGTAAAATCTTTTTGTTCAAGACGTACTTTTTCAACAGTTTCGGCTGCACGAAACCGTTCATTGAGCTTTGTACCATCGACTACATTTTTCATTTCAACTTGATTAAATGCGCCGCCTTTTCCTGGTTTTACGGCATTACATTTAACAGCTACCCACAAGCTTCCTTGATGTTCGATCACATTACCTGGGCGAATTTCATTGCCGTTAATTTTCATTGTTTATATCCAATTCCATCCTTACAAAAAGAGTTATCTCAATTATTCTTTTAGAAAAATCGCTCATTAGCTTTGCAGAAAGAAAAAATAACCTTTTTGTGCCTTATCTTCTACTTTTTGCAAGACCATAAAAAAAGCTCAGACGCAAGTCTTTAAAAGATTTTCTAAATTTTTTTTGTGGGAATATTTATATAAAAAAAAGAACATCATTTCTGTTAAGCGTGCATTAAAGAACAGGGAGGAGCTCTATCGCTTTTTTACGCGCGGTTTCTAATTGTGCATCATCCATACCTTGGAGCATAATTTCAAGATCAGGTTCTTGTATTTTTGCTTGCTTTGCAACCATATACCATGCAGCAGCCATAATAGTGTCACCTTTTGTACCTATCCCATCTCGATAAAGCCTTGCCAAATTGACCTGTGCTGGTAGAATCATATTAACAGCATTGGTAAAAAGTAAACGAAAAGCACGTTGAAAATCAGATTTGCCACCACGGCCTTGTACAAGCCATTGTGCTAAAAGAATTTGTGCCATGGAATGTTTATTTTGGGCAGCAATTTCCATCAACTTTCGTGCATTATAGTCATTTTTTGGTCGTGTTAAAGTTCCTGAAGCAAGAATTTTTGCTGCAGCAAAAGCAGCCTCAGGATCACCAAGTGCAGCGCCTTTTAAAAACCATTTTAATGCTTGTTCTGTTGCTTCATTTTCACGGTTTTGTAATAAGACACCTGCCAGAGCCTGCTGTTCGTATGAGGCTTTATAAAGAAGCAATTGTCCATAATAAAAATAAGCTTCTTTCACATCAGCTTCTGCTGATTTTCGAATAAATTGTTCACCAAGTTCTTGATTTTGTGCAATAAAATTACCATTAAACAACATAAGTCCATAGCGTAGTTGTGCCTGTGGTTCACCTTGTTTTGCTGCACGTCCAAACCATAAAGCAGCACGTGCTCCATCAGCAGAAACGGCGTATCCTTCCATATAAATTCGAGCAACTAAGGTTTGGGCAATTGGATCATTTTGTTCAGCACGTCTTAGCGCTTCACGGAAGGCTTTTAAGTAGTATCCTTGAATATAATAGTTATAGGCTTGATCATACTGCCCAGCTTTTAAGGGATGGAAAGGTTCTTTAGTATTTGAGCTTTTTTGAATGGTATTAAAAGTCCGTTCAAAATTTGAAAATTCCTCAATATTTTCAGAAGCATGCGCAACAGTGACTGTAAACCACATTGCTGCTAAGATGAGAAGCCCAATATCTCTTTTTATCATAGATATCTTTTCTCCACCAATAAGGGAAAATTTTTACATTTTTCTTTTATCATATCAAGCATGATAAAAGGATTATCATGAGAAAAAATTATTTCTTCAATAGCGATAAATTCGCATGCAGTTTTCAAAGCTTCGTCAAGAGCTGGAAAATCGCTTCCAGCTTGGATAATGGCTGGAATTTCCATAATCTCTGCCCACCATTGTGCTAATTGGATATTACGAGGGTGGGGGTGTGGTTTTTTATCGGCACCTAATTTTCCAAATAGCAAATAATCGATGCCAGATTCTGCAACAATCATAGCAGAATGACGATTTCGTAAATTTCCAAAGCCTATTATTTTTTGTTCTTTTTTTTGATTCTTTAAGTATTCAAGAGTGCTAGGATTGCTCTCTAGATGCAAACCATCAGCCTTTATTCGTCCAGAAACTTGGCTAGCTTCAGCAATAAGAAGAGCAGCACCATGATTTTGAATATCATTGGCATAGATTTTCGCTTGTTTTTGTAGAAACGACTCATCATGCTGAACACCTTGAGAATCATAAAGAATCACACACGAAAAAGATTCTGTTTGCATGATTTGACGTAAAAAAGCAGGATTTAAGATCCGTCGAACATCTAATGTCAAAACTAATTGAGGAAAAAGATAAGGCTCAATCAGTTTGCTCTGTTGTTTTGTCATATAAAATCCTTAACTTATTAAAAATAAATTTGGCTCTTAAAAAATAAAGATTTACCTTCATTGCCTTAGATTAATATACTTTTGATGTCGATGAACATTTGCCCCACTTTAAGCATTCTTTTTAATTGGGCATAGGGCATAGCTAAATAAGCGTAGAACATCGCTCAAAGTAGATTATCGCTTATGATTTACAGAAAGCTATTGATGGCATACCATAATGCTTTTAATCATGATCTGTACTCTTTTTATATGTGTAAATATTTTTTATTCTTTAACTTTGTTGATCATTTGCATCAACTATATTCCCAGAATTTTGTATAAATGTATAACACATAAAAACTTTGACTTTTTTGGTCTAACAGCAATATTTATTTTGCTTTCAGATGTTTTTTAGTTGAGTTTTAATGCTCATTTACCTTAAGAATCTTGTGTTTTTATTATAAAAAATTTTGGTAAAAATTTTTTAGCTTTATGAGATATATCCTTACAATTTTAAGTCTTTTTTAGAGGATTTTTTATTGTAGTGTGTGGAGCAATTTTTATTGATGAATAATAAGAGCTTATTGCTAACATAACCCTTTTATTACATTTTTTAAACATCTTAAGCTTTGGATGCTTAACAATTTTAGGTAAATAAAGTTTATCAGTTGTTATGGTTAGCGCCGTTGTTATGATATTTGGGCAAATTTTAAAAATAGTGATGACGAGAATATTTTTTTCCGATAGCGTATTGATTCTAAGTGGTATTGCGATACAATTTGGAATTGCTTATTATTCTCATGAAAAATATTAACTTCATCATTGGTTTTTTTCAAGTAAGCTAATCAGTTTGTAGTGTCATTTTATGACACATTAACCTTAGTGTGAGAAGCACATTGCATAAGAATTTTAAAAGAGATACTTAATTTTAAAAAAGGGGTGTTCTGCGCAGCGAGGAAAGAAACTTTTTAATCCTCTGTTCGTTGAGTGTCATAATTTTATGCTGATCTTGGAGTGTAAAGGCATGAGCGCACATAAATACACATATGATAAACCCATTATCATGATTGAGCATCATGCTTTTGGAAGTGCTTTTAATCGTCTTTATGAAGAAACAATGGCTCTGATTGAAGAAACAGCGGCTTATATCAGTACAGAAGGAAAATTAGCTGCACGTTCTCTTTCTACGGAAACTTCTGCAATTTATGCAAAGGAAGCAATGTATTTAAGTACACGGCTTATGCAAATAGCTTCTCAACTTCTTCTTCTTCGCGCAGAGCGTGAAGGAGAAATGCCGCCAGAACAAATACAAAAGGAGATTGCAAAAGTATCGCTACATACACCGACATTAAAATTAGAAAGCACATCTTGGCAAGAATTACCGGAAGTTTTTCGCCACTTTGTAATTCGTTCATTGCGTCTGGAAGAACGAATGCAGTATATGAATTACAGTAGAGAACGCGTATCTTCTCACACCTTGGAAGGTGATAATCAAGTAGGTAAACAAATTGAATTACTTAAAACCGCTTTCCAGCGTTCTTAAATTATTTTGAATTTTTGTGTCTTTCTTTTTGGCTTTTTTCTCCATTTTTGCTGATATATCTATCTTTTTAGGTAAAGCGACTTTACTAAATTTCTTTCATGTTTTATCTGTTTTAGTATTCCGTATTTGGGGTTTATTTTATTCGCCTAGCAAATATCTGTTCAAATGAAGAAAAATAGCATAAACTCATTTTTATGGCAGAGGTGATTCGTATTATAGGTATTGATCCTGGACTACGTCGAACAGGATGGGGCGTTATTGATCTCTCCGGTAATCACCTTCAATTTATTGCAGCAGGCACGATTTCTTCTGATGCACGGTGTGATCTTGCTTCTAGACTGTGCCAGCTTTATAAGGGTCTTTCAGATATTTTACATCAATTTATGCCTCATGAAGCTGCCGTGGAGCATGTATTTGTTAACAAAGATGCTACAGCGACTTTAAAACTTGGTCAAGCGCGTGCTGTTGCACTTCTTGTTCCAGCACAAGCAAATCTTCCAGTTTTTGAATACGCCCCAAACAAAGTTAAAAAATCAGTTATTGGTGTTGGGCATGGAGCTAAGGAACAAATTCATATGATGGTAAAAGTTCTTCTTCCACGCGCTGAATTTGATAGTAGTGATGCAGCGGATGCACTTGCGCTTGCTCTTTGTCACAGTAACCATCGCATTAGTATATCTCATCGTTCAAGGATCATGGCATGATCGGTAAATTAAAGGGTATCCTTGAACATATTTTTGATGATCATATCATTTTGAATGTTCATGATGTAGGCTATATTGTTTTTATATCAAACCGGCTTCGTTTTTCTTTACCAGCTCTTGGTGAGAGTTTAAGCTTGTTTATTGAGACGCATGTACGTGAAGATGTTATTCGCCTTTTTGGTTTTTCCGCAAAAGTTGAACAAGAGTGGTTTTGTCTTTTACAAAATGTGCCAGGTGTTGGAGCAAAGGTAGCTTTAGCGATTTTGGGCATTTTATCACCAGATGAATTGGCACAAGCGATTGCATTAAATGATGTTGCAATGATTAGTCGTGCTCCAGGAGTGGGGAAAAAAGTCAGTGAAAGAATTGTGGGTGAACTTAAAAGCAAAGCACCATCATTTAATGATAATATATCCCGATCTGTTCCGTCTCCTCAGCTAAATACAATCAATCAACCAGTTAATGATGCGCTTTCGGCTTTGATTAAACTCGGTTTTGAACGTGATCAAGCAGCCAGTGCTCTTGCTTCAGCAATGAATATTCTTGAAGGGGAAACTGTTTCTTCTGAATTACTCATTCGTCATAGTCTTAAATTACTTTCTCTCCCGCTTAGTACAAGGTAAAAATGCGTAAAGATGAAGATCAACGCCTTCTCAGTAGTGGCTCCCTTCCCAACGATCCAGATCGCTCTTTAAGACCGCAAGCACTTGATGATTTTATTGGTCAAGAAGCAGCACGTGCAAATTTAAAAATATTCATTGAAGCAGCAAAAGTACGCCAAGAAGCACTGGATCATGTTTTATTTGTAGGACCACCTGGCTTAGGAAAAACAACCCTTTCACAAATTATGGCAAAAGAACTAGGGGTTAATTTTCGTTCTACTTCAGGTCCAGTTATTGCTAAAGCAGGAGATTTAGCAGCTCTTTTAACCAATTTAGAAGAACGTGATGTTCTTTTTATTGATGAAATCCATCGTTTAAGTCCAGCAATTGAAGAAATTCTTTATCCAGCTATGGAAGATTATCAGCTTGATCTTATTATTGGTGAGGGGCCTGCAGCACGTTCGGTTAAAATTGATTTAGCAAAATTTACTTTAGTTGCGGCAACTACGCGTTTAGGGCTTTTAACTACACCCTTACGAGATCGTTTTGGTATTCCAATTCGGTTAAATTTTTATACTATAGAGGAATTGGAATATATCGTTCAGCGTAATGCTAGCCTTTTTTCGATACGAATCAGTGATGATGGTGCTCATGAAATTGCAAGACGTGCCCGTGGTACTCCACGAATTGCAGGACGGCTTTTACGTCGGGTTTGTGATTTTGCTTTGGTCAAACGTGTAGAAAAAATTGATCGCAGAATTGCTGATGAAGCTCTTTCTCGTCTTGAAGTTGATCATCTGGGTCTTGATTTACTTGACCGGCGCTATTTGTTGCTGATTGCAGAAAATTTTTTAGGTGGTCCTGTAGGCATTGAAACTATGGCTGCAGCTTTATCAGAGCCACGTGATGCTATTGAAGATATTATTGAGCCTTATCTTTTACAACAAGGTTTTATTCAGCGAACTGCTCGTGGGCGAATTCTCACAGAAAAAGCTTGGAGCCATGTAGGACTTTGTGCTCCAGCTTCCACGATTTTAACACAAAAACACGCTCAACTATCTGGTGCACAAGATAATTCATCAATACAAGAAACTTTATGGGATGGAGTAGATGACTGAAACACACCCTTTTAAAGGTAATCATAAAAATACTTTCCGTGATCTTCAGGCGCGGGTTTATGTTGCTGATACAGATTTTTCTGGTGTGGTTTATCATGCGCGCTATCTAGAATTTTTTGAACGAGGTCGTGCAGAGTTTTTACGGGATACAGGTTTTGATAATAGTTTGTTTGCATCTGGTAAACAGGGTGAAAAAGTGTTTTTTGTTGTGTGTCATATGGACATTAATTTTTCTAAGCCAGCACAGATCGACAATCTTTTAACAATTAAAACGCGGATCGATCGTGTTCAAGGGGCGCGTTTTTTTATGGATCAGTATATTCTATGTAACGATACAATTTTGGTAACAGCAAAAGTTGCAATTGCCCTTATTAATAAGGAAGGTAAACCACGACGTTTACCAAAAGGTCTTTTTTCGACAATTCTTCCTTAAAAGTATGTTCCATTTAAAAAGTGGTTTTGGGCGGTTGTTTTATAGACGGACTAAAATTTATTTTCTTAAATTTAGAAACTGTAAAACAATCTGTTTTATTGAATTTTAATAAATGAATCTTTCATTTAGAGGGATAGAAATTATGCCACATATAGAACTGATGAATCCGGAGACAATTGGAGTGCTAAACCTGTTTATGCAAGCCAGTTGGGTTGTAAAAACTGTCATGATTGGGTTGTTATTGGCTTCCGTATGGAGCTGGGCCATTATTTTTGATAAAATATTCACTTATCGGAAAATACGGCGTGAAATAAAGCAGTTTGAACATGTATTTTGGTCAGGAAAACCTTTAGAAGATCTTTATGAAGCATGTAAAAATCAGCATACCACTAGCATATCAGCGGTTTTTATGGCAGCGATGGTCGAATGGAAAAAATCTCTTGCAAAAGGAATCCATACGTCGATAAGCTTACAGAGTAGAATTGATAAAGCCATGGATCTTACTTTAGGGCGTGAAAGTGAAAAAATAGAATCAAAATTAAACTTTTTAGCTACACTTGGATCAGCAGGTCCTTTTATTGGACTTTTTGGAACAGTTGTTGGTATTATGGGGTCGTTTCTTTCTATTTCAGCATCTCAAAATACTTCACTGGCGATTGTAGCACCAGGTATTGCAGAGGCACTTTTGGCGACTGCTATTGGTTTGTTTGCAGCAATTCCAGCGGTTATTGCTTACAATAAATTGGTTCATGAAAGTGCTCAAATAATAGCACAAATAGAAAATTTTACTGATGAATTTTCAACAATTGTGTCACGACGCATTGATGAAACATTAACATCAACATCTCAGTCACCATTATAAAGGAGAGCTATCGATGGGAGTTTTTATTGCTTCTTCTTCTCAAAGAAATACATACAGGCGTCGCCGTTTGCGAAATCAATTCATAAGTGAGATTAATGTCACACCTTTTGTTGATGTGATATTGGTCTTGTTGATTATTTTCATGGTTTCTGCTCCGCTTTTGGTAAACGGTGTTCCTCTCGATTTACCTCGTAGTCAAGCTGGGCCTGTGCGAATGAATAGCTCTCCACTCACCGTTTCTCTTGATGCACAAGGGCGCTTAGCTATTAATCAAGATTATTATGATACACCGGAAGCTCTGATTGCACAACTTAAAGCTCAACTAATGACTGATCCTACACAAAAGGATCAACGTATTTTTGTGCGTGCTGCTAAAAATGTTGAATATCAACGGGTATTACAACTGCTCGCAAGTATTCAAAAAGCGGGATTTTCACAAGTTGCTTTGGCTAGTTTAGTACAATAAAATTATAATAGACTATTTTGCGCTATATATAAAAAGGCAACAAGTAGTGATTAAAAATAAAATACACAAGGTATGATGATGAACAAAGACTCTTATCATAGTATGAAACGAGGCTTGGCTTTATCCCTTGCAGTACACATAATTTTGTTTGGTTTTGGCATTATTCATCTCACCACTCCTGTCCACTTATCGCAACAACAACTAGAAGCTATTCCGATCACTCTTGCTTCTCTTGATCAAGAATTATCTTCTCAACAAGGTGCATTCGATGCTCCTGTACATGAAATTCCTTCAGTAAAATCAACCAGCAAACCACAAGAAATAGAAAAAGCACAGCATGTTGGAGATGGACAGGTAGATAGCGCTATACGCTTTAAACCGAAAGAAAAACTATGGCACGTTGAGACAACACAGCCAATATCAGGAGAAAAGAGTATATTAGAGAAATCTTCATCACTGCTCAAAGCAGAAAAATTGCTAGAAACAAAAGCAGAGGAAATTACAAAAACACTACAAGAAGATGCGGCAAAGGTTATGTCAGCGGTACCTGCAGCAGCTCCGCAAGAAGATACGGCAAAGGCTATATCAGAGGTACCTGCAGCAGCTCCGCAAGAAGATACGGCAAAGGTTATTCCAGAGATGCTTGAAGCATTTTCACAAGAAGATGTGGCAAAGGCTATATCAGAGGTACCTGCATCAGCTCCGCAAGAAGATACGGCAAAGGTTATTCCAGAGATGCTTGAAGCATTTTCACAAGAAGATGTGGCAAAGGCTATATCAGAGGTACCTGCAGCAGCTCCGCAAGAAGATGCGGCAAAGGTTATGTCAGCGGTACCTGCATCAGCTCCGCAAGAAGATACGGCAAAGGTTATGTCAGCGGTACCTGCAGCAGCTCCGCAAGAAGATGTGGCAAAGGCTATATCAGAGGTACCTGCAGCAGCTCCGCAAGAAGATGTGGCAAAGGCTATATCAGAGGTACCTGCAGCAGCTCCGCAAGAAGATGCGGCAAAGGCTATGCCAGCGGTACCTGCAGCAGCTCCGCAAGAAGATACAGCAAAGGCTATGCCAGCGGCACCAGCAGCAGCTCCGCAAGAAGATACAGCAAAGGCTATGCCAGCGGCACCAGCAGCATCTTCTTCAACAATACAAAAAATGTCTACAGAGCAACCGTCAGCAAGCCAACAAGCCACAATTGTACTACCAGATAAATCTCCTCTTCCACAGTTTAAACCAAAATCTGCTAAACAATCTACGATGCAAAATATGCAAACTATGAAAAAACAAAATCCACAAATGACCGAAATGACAATTGAACATATTTTGGCAAGAGAGGAAAAAAATCTACTCAATCGTGCACGTACTCAAGGAGGTGGAGCGAAACGTTCCAGCAAACCAGAAGCATTAGGAGCACGAAAAGATATTGGGAATACTGCAAAAATGGCACAAACATTGGTCAGTATTGCTGGTGGGTGTATTCAAAAAAAACTTAAACTTGTTGCTCTTGGTGGAGATTTAAAGAATCGTCCAGTTGTACGTTTACAATTTCGCCTAAATCATCAAGGTATGGTTATAGGAGATCCTGTTATTGATCCACTAAGTGGTGCAGAGAGTCAGCAAGCCATTATGATAAGGCAAGTGTATGCTGCTGTTTTTTCGTGCCAACCTTATGAAGATCTCCCACGAGATCAGTATAATTTATGGGGACAAGGTTTTGATTTTAATGTTGATCCTTTTCAAGAGATAACGCAATGAGATGCAGATATATTTCCCCTTTTAATGAAAGGAAACACTTTATGACTAGGCACATATTTTTCTCTTGTTTTTTTGTCATGGTAGGTTTGTGGTTTTTGGGTTTTTCGTCTGCTCATGCACAGCTAAAAGGTACCATTTCCAGTGCTGATTTTAATCCTATTCCAATCGCAATAACAGATTTTATGTCCAACGATTCGATAGGAGGGAAGATAACTGCTGTCCTAACTGCGGATCTTGAGAGATCGGGACTTTTTTTACCACTTGATAAGGTATCTTTTTTCGAACAATTCCCTAATCCCAATAGCCAACCATCTTTTTCCAATTGGCAAAAAATAAATGCGCAAGGTTTGGTCACTGGACAGGTTATAAGAGAAATTGATGGACGGTTGAGAGTGGATTTTCGTTTATGGGATGTCTTTGGACAACGGCAACTCAAAGGACGGCGTTTTTATACAGCGACAGAGCGCTGGCGGCGTGTTGCACATATGATTGCAGATGAGATCTACAGTACGATGACAGGAGAAAGCGGTTATTTTGACACGAAGGTTGTTTTCATCGATGAAACAGGACCTTACAATGCACGTGTTAAACGTTTAGCAATTATGGATCAAGATGGAGCAAATTTGATTTATATTTCTGATGGTAGTGAATTAGTGTTGACACCGCGTTTTTCACCTAAGCGACAAGAAATTACATATATGGCTTATGAGTATAATAAAACGCCTCATGTTTATCTTCAACAAATTGAAATAGGGCAAAGGGAATTAATCGGAACCTTTGATAATATGACAATTGCTCCACGATTTTCTCCTGATGGACAAAAGGTCATTATGAGTTTGTTGCAAAAAAATGGTAGTGCAAATCTTTACACCATGGATTTACGTACACGTACGATGACGCGGTTAACAGCAACTTCGGCTATTGACACATCAGCTTCTTATTCACCAGATGGGACAAAAATTGTCTTTTCATCAGATCGCAATGGGAAGCCGCAAATCTATACGATGAATGCAGATGGGAGCAATCTCAAACGTATTTCTTCAAATGAGGGCAGCTATTCTACGCCTATTTGGTCGCCACGTGGTGATTACATTGCTTTTACAAAACAATCTGAGGGACAATTTTCTATCGGTGTGATGTATCCTGATGGACAAGGAGAACGGATTTTAACAACAGGTTTTCATAATGAAGGGCCAACTTGGGCTCCCAATGGTCGTGTATTAATGTTCTTTCGTAAAAATCCGGGTATGGGACCCAAAATTTATACGATTGATATTACTGGACGCAATGAACGCTTACTGCCTACACCCAACGATGCTTCTGATCCAGCATGGTCGCCATTACTCAGTATGCAATAAAAGATCTGCTCAATAAAGATAAACAGTATACAAGATAAGAGGTGCAATAAGCTTTACCTTTATGCTTATCTCTTGTCTTAAGAGCGATGATTTATTATTTTTATAATCATCTTATATGAATTGTTATTAAGTTTTACTCCGCATCGGGTTGTTGTTGTAGATGATGAAAATTTCTATGAAAAAAAATTCTGTGGGGAGGGAAAATAGAGGGAATTTTTAAGGTTTTATACCGGAATTTTTGGTTGAAAGTATTTGAGAGTACAAACAAGATAGTCTGCTTTTAAGCAGTTTTTTATATGCTTAGGCAAAAATAAAGGTCGATTATATTTGTGTAAACACAATAATTATACAAAAGTTTTACAGAAGAAGAATCTGCAAAAGAGAGAATCTACCTGATGGTTGCTTAGAGAAGATAATTACATTGAAATGAATTATGCAGACAACTTTACCAAAATCTCATCACTGACATCAAAATTGGCATAAACATTTTGCACATCATCATCTTCTTCTAATGTTGTGATAAGCCGTAAAATTGACAAAGCTTTTTCTTCATCGACTGGTGCAAGAGTGGTGGCTTTCCAAACAGTTTTGATTGATTCTGCTTCACCAAGTTTTGCTTCGAGTATTTTAGAAACTTCACCAATATTTTCAAATGTACAGGTAATATGATGACCGGTCTCTTCTGATTGTACATCTTCAGCACCTGCCTCAATCGCTGCATCCATGATGTACTCGGCGGTGCCTGCTTCAGGCTTATAGATTATTTCACCAATCCTATTAAACATGAAGCTTACAGAACCCGTTTCTCCTAGTGCACCACCTGATTTGGTAAAGGCAGCACGCACGTTTGAAGCGGTGCGGTTTCGGTTATCTGTTAAGGCTTCGACAATGAGTGCAACACCTCCAGGACCATATCCTTCATAGCGCACTTCATCATAATGTTCGACATCATTGCTGGAAGCTTTCTTAATTGCTCGCTCAATATTGTCTTTTGGCATCGATTGTGCCTTAGCATTTTGTACAGCAAGCCTTAAACGCGGGTTCATTGCTGGATTGGGAGTACCTTGTTTGGCTGCGACTGTAATTTCGCGTGCAAGTTTAGAAAATATTTTTGAACGCATTGCATCTTGACGTCCTTTACGGTGCATAATATTTTTAAATTGTGAATGGCCTGCCATGGCTTCCCTTTCAGTTTGAAGGAGGTTTCCTTCAATTTAGGCATTCAAATACCTGTTCCAACAAAATAAATATTTCTGACAAATTCATTGCAGCATAGTATGAATAAATCGAATAAACTCTTTATAAAAAAATTTACTTTAAAGGTAAAGATATTCTCTTGATGATCATCACAAGATAGGTGTCTTGTCGTCGATAAAAAATCACGCTATAAATAGGGTGTAATTTCATGGCAAAAATGGTTTATTCCATATCTTGCTTTATTAAAGCGAGTAAATATAGCCTTATTGTATTAAAGGGGAACACCTTAGTATGTTATAGAGGGAATACCCTAGAGCTCCAGAGTGGGCGATAACCTGCCTTAAAAAGGCGCATAAAAGGATATTATAGAGATGGCAATGCAACTTTTGATGCCCAAAGCTACAGCTGTATGGCTGGTTGATAACACAGCACTTTCTTTTGATCAAATTGCAGAATTTTGTAAATTGCATGTATTGGAAGTGAAGGCTATTGCAGATGGTGAAGCTGCTCATGGTATTAGAGGCCTAGATCCGATTAGTTCTGGGCAGTTAACGCGCAGTGAAATTGCACGTGTGGAGGCTGATAAAAATGCACGCTTGAAAATTTCAGAGTCGAGAGTTCGTATTCCTGAAAAAAAACGCAAAGGTGCTCGTTATATTCCTCTTTCTCGGCGTCAAGATCGCCCAAATGGTATCTTATGGTTGGTGATCAATCATCCTGAATTAAAAGACGCCCAGATTGCACGGTTGATCGGAACAACAAAAGCAACCATTGAGCAAATTCGCCACAGAACCCATTGGAATAGCGCTAATTTAGTTCCCCTAGATCCTGTAGGGCTTGGTTTATGCCTGCAAATTGATTTGGATTTCGAACTCCAGAGAATCGCAAAAAGTCGTCCTGTATCTGCTGAAGGAGATAGGTCTTTACTTCCTGCGTCAGTTACAGAAAATATTGTTCTTAATGAAGATCAAGATGAACAGAATCTCGATAAAAATTTCGATGCTGATAAAGTTTTTGCAAAATTGAATGCACTTCAGAAAAATCGTCAAGATGATATACAAACAGAATAGTATGATATCAAAATATAGGGTACTGACTGCTTACGTGAGCTCTTCAGGTTGTGGATAAAGAAAATTGATACAAGTTCAAAGATAGCAGCAAATACAACAAGTAAGAAGGTTTTTATTTTCACTAGAAGTTAATAATCATTCTTGAAAAATTATTAAAAATGATGTGTCTTTTCAGCTTTGATGCTTACAATAAGGAGAACCAGTCCATGAGCTTTATTAGAAATATTATCTTTTATCCATTAGCGGTGGTTCTTTTTTTCTCGCTATTTTTGGGTGGTTGTGGCAAAAAAAATATCAATGCTACTAATGGTATGAATGGCTCTTATTTCAATGGTACTGGTTTTAATCAATCGTTAGCAGATTCAAGGCAAGATTTTACCATTAATGTTGGAGACCGCGTTTTTTTTAGTCTTAATTCTTCTTCTATTGAGCTTGATGCTCAACGTATTTTAATGCGCCAAGCTGAATGGTTGCTTCGTTATCCTTTTTATGCCATTACGATTGAAGGTCATGCTGATGAACGTGGTACACGTGAATATAATTTAGCGCTCGGGCAGCGTCGTGCTGTAGCTGTACGCGATTATTTAATTTCTCTTGGAGTATCTGCCCAACGAATACAAACAATTTCTTACGGAAAAGAAAGACCTGTAGCTGTGTGTGATGATA
This sequence comes from Bartonella sp. B35(2025), assembly GCF_053794465.1. Taxonomy (NCBI): domain Bacteria; kingdom Pseudomonadati; phylum Pseudomonadota; class Alphaproteobacteria; order Hyphomicrobiales; family Bartonellaceae; genus Bartonella; species Bartonella sp. B35(2025). Next base: position 1,219,510 of record NZ_CP200035.1, on the reverse strand, counting down.
TCTCTTGTTGGAATCAAAATCGGCGTGCTGTGACTACGATCAATCATGCATCTAGTGATTAAAAAAGTGAATATCAATGGTTTGTTTAGACCATTGGATTAGTTTTTTAGGGGGAGGGAGAAACGGTATATGCACGCATTAAGAAACGGAATTGGGAAGCTATCTTTTTTGTTAATTCTTATGGTATATTTTAATTCTGTTTGTTCAAAGTGCGTCACGAAAAATTGTACAATTTTTTTCCTGTAATACAGCATCCTTTACTCAAAGCTTAGCACTTTTTGCTCAAGGTACTGTTAGGGTCAAGAATTAATTTTGGAAAATCAAAGAGTCTTTTCTTGAAGACAGTGATTTGGATGTACTCCTAGTATAGGATATAAATGGTGCTTGCATATAGTGGTTCAGAAGATCCTAAAAAGCAATTTTATTGGTTTTTTAATCAGTAAGACTCTACATTCTGACAATCTTTATTTGGATAAAAATTTCAGGCTATAAATATTAATAAGTCAGGGAAATTTTGCGAAAAATAATTAAAATAATGTTGCTGGTGTGGAGAGCCATTAACACGAAAATTACTTAAAGGAAACGCATAATTATTTGGGTAGAACGCATAAAAAGAATAATCATGTCGAATCGTACCAAAATGAAGATTTACTTCTTTTTTCTTCCAAAATTTTATATAAAGATGCACCTACAAATTATTTAAAAGATTACGATTTTATTCTTTTTACTAACTATATTGAAGCTGAAAAAGTATTTTTCACTTTTCAAAACTTTTATCAGGGAAACTCTTTGAGTGGTGATGCTTTGTTTTGATTAGCAGAAGCTTTGTTGAGACAAGAATGCTATATTATGAAGCTGTTAAGTTTACTTCACTGTATGGTATAAAGACAGGAGGATTCTCTATAGTTCTAAGATTTTATTAAAATTTCGGTATGGTTGAATTTGTTTATAATTGAAGAAGTTTGTGCACTTTTTACGATGATAAAAAAACACTATAAAATACTAGGGTACACCTTTTATAAGCGCTTTAAAGAGGAGCGGAGTCGTTTGCAGTGCTTATTCGATTAGCAGAAAATCTCTTTAAAACATCAGATTTTATACAATGTCAGAAGCTGATTCTTGCTGTTTCGGGGGGAAGTGATTCGCTTGCTTTGCTGTTTTTGGTTAGAGATTATTTAAAAACTCTATCTGCTCCTCCAGAGGCGATTGTTGTTACTGTTGATCACCAATTACGAAAAGAATCAGCTCATGAAGCGGAGAATGTTGCAGAAATTTGTCGTTATCATCAAATGAAGCATATTATTGTGCGATGGGAAGGACAAAAGCCAAAGACGCATGTCGCTGAAAAAGCACGTATTGCAAGGTATGATCTCCTATTTAAAGAAGCACAAAAACAGGGTGCAACACTTATTATGACAGGGCATACACTCAATGATCAGGTTGAAACTTATCAGATGCGCAGTCAACGTGTTTTAAAAAGTGTTGGTGCTTTGCAACAAGAAATTTCTGAGGGTATATCTGATCGAGTTTGTACCACAGCCATTGCAACAGATATTTTAGAAAAGAGCTGGGGATTGATGTATGCGCGTGGTTTGTCTTGTATTCCACGTGAAGCATTGTTGCGTCGTACAGTGCGTTTAATTCGCCCACTCCTTGGTGTCAAGCGCAAAACATTGCGTGCTTATTTGCGTTTGCAGGGAAAAACATGGATTGATGATCCAACGAATGAGGATCTGAATTTTGAACGTGTGCGTATCCGACAATCGCTTCATCAGAAAAAGCTTACCGATATTGCTAAAAAAATTAATGAAGCTACTCTTAAACGTCGTCAACAAGCACAAAATCTTGCTGATTTAATCTTGGCACTGGATATTATTGTTGAACATGGGCGCTGTTTTATTGGAAAACCTGCGCCATTTTTACAGCGTCATCCAGGTTTTTTCTTTATTGTGGGTCTCTTTGCAGTATTGATGGGAGGGGGATTTTATTTGCTTCCCTATAAAAAATTGATTGCACTTGATAAAAAATTATGTCTAAATTCTCCTGGGAAGCAACGTTTCACTTTGGCTGGATCTGTTATTGAATGTAGCCAAAAGGGAGTTGCTTTTTGGCGTGAGTCTCGAAATATTAGAGAGGTGGCTGTTGATCCAGGAAAAACTATTTTATGGGATGGGCGCTATCAGATTACCAATTATGGATCTGACACTATAAAGATTAGGGCAGCTAATTTGGAATATTTGAAATTCTTATTCAAAAATGGTATTTGTGATCCTGAGCATCCTCATTTCCCCTCTCTGCAGTCGTTATTGATGATCTCAAATAACAAAGGTACTGATATCCCAGAGCTAACTTATCAAGCTATCTTTCAACAAAATGTTGTTATAAAGCGGATTATGGCTCCATTCGAATGGCTTTTGTCACGTGAAGATGCTGCTCTTGTCAATGTTATTGAACCTTTTTTTAATATTGATGTGAAAAGATAAAGAAAATTACTTTAAAAGATGGTAAATACCTTATCATATCTTGGCAAGTAGCAGACAAGGTTATATGTTAAGGATAATTCTTTATTTGATTAAGTGGACCTAATATGAATTCCAATTACCGCTCTCTCCTTATTTGGGGAGTTATTGCCTTAGTTTTGATTGTGTCATTTTCTTTCTTTAATGGAGAGAGCCAGCGTTCTGGAGGCGGAGAGATTTCCTATTCTGAATTCTTGCGGAAAGCTGAGAATAATGAGCTTAAAGCTGTGACCATTCAAGGTCAAAAATTAACAGGACAAACCGTTGATAATAGAGTTATTTCAACTTATGCTCCACGTGATCCAAGTTTAATACAAAAATTAGAAAGCAAAAATGTTAATGTTAAAGCTGTTCCTGAAAGTTCTGGGAATGGTATTTTCCTCAACCTTTTATTTTCGCTTTTGCCTGTCATTATTATCGTTGGGGCATGGATCTTTTTTATGCGACAAATGCAAAGTGGATCGCGTGGTGCGATGGGATTTGGGAAATCAAAAGCAAAATTGCTGAATGAAGCTCAAGGACGAGTTACCTTTCAGGATGTTGCTGGCGTTGAAGAAGCAAAGCAAGATTTGCAGGAAATTGTCGAATTTTTACGTGAACCACAAAAATTTCAACGTTTAGGAGGGCGTATCCCACGGGGTGTTTTGCTTGTTGGTCCTCCAGGAACTGGTAAAACTTTGCTTGCACGCTCTGTTGCTGGGGAAGCTAATGTACCGTTTTTTACAATTTCAGGATCAGATTTTGTTGAAATGTTTGTTGGTGTTGGTGCAAGCCGTGTTCGGGATATGTTCGAGCAGGCTAAAAAAAATGCACCTTGTATTATTTTTATCGATGAAATTGATGCTGTCGGACGCCATCGTGGTGCGGGATTAGGAGGAGGAAATGATGAACGTGAGCAGACTTTAAACCAGTTGCTTGTTGAAATGGATGGATTTGAACCCAATGAAAGTATCATTCTTATTGCTGCAACAAACCGTCCTGATGTGCTCGATCCTGCTTTATTAAGACCTGGGCGTTTTGATCGGCAAGTTGTTGTACCAAATCCCGATATTGCTGGGCGTGAACAAATTTTGAAAGTTCATGTACGTAACGTGCCTTTAGCACCTAATGTTGATTTGAAAATCTTGGCAAGAGGAACTCCAGGATTTTCAGGGGCTGATCTGATGAATCTTGTCAATGAAGCTGCTCTTATGGCTGCTAGCCGCAATAAAAGAGTTGTGACTATGCAAGAGTTTGAAGATGCAAAAGATAAGGTAATGATGGGTGCAGAACGCCGTTCAACTGCTATGACACAAGAAGAAAAGGAATTGACTGCATACCATGAAGCCGGACATGCTATCGTAGCACTCAATGTGCCTGTCGCTGATCCTGTTCACAAAGCAACAATTGTACCAAGAGGAAGGGCTTTGGGTATGGTCATGCAATTGCCTGAAGGTGATCGCTATTCCATGAGCTATCGATGGATGATTTCTCGTCTTGCTATTATGATGGGTGGAAGAGTAGCAGAAGAATTGAAATTTGGAAAAGAAAATATCACATCTGGTGCTTCATCTGATATCGAACAAGCCACAAAATTGGCACGAGCAATGATTACACGATGGGGTTTTTCTGATCTCCTTGGTAATGTCGCTTATGGTGATAATCAAGATGAAGTCTTTTTAGGTCATTCTGTTACACGAACACAAAATATTTCTGAGGAAACAGCACGTATGATCGATGCTGAAGTGCGCAAACTCATTGATGATGCCTATACAAATGCTACAAAAATTTTGAAAACAAAAAAGAAAGAATGGTTTGCTCTTGCTCAAGGCTTATTGGAATATGAAACTTTAACTGGAGCTGAAATTAACGAAGTTATTGCAGGAAAGCCTCCTTCACGAACACAGATAAGTGAGAATGATTCTCCACGAATCTCATCTGTACCTAAGACTGGGACAAGTAAAGTTGCAGAAAGTAAAGCAGGAAAAATAGTTGAAGAAGAAACAACAAAATCCGATGATACCGAGTTAAAAGAAGAAAAATCTAGTGAGGTTGAGAAAAAAGCACGAAGTACAAAGAATACTACCAAAGCAGCGAATCTTTCTAAAAGCAGTACAAGCAGTGAAAAAAAGTTAAATGCTGTTGAACGTAAAGAAAAATCAACACCGTCTAATGATGCTTGATAGGCAGTATTTTAAAAATTCCAAGAAAAATTCATTAAAAGAGGCGCAAGCGAGCTTGCGCCTTTGAAGTAATGTCTGGAAGAGTGCCTGAAAAGATAAAATAAGATTTCCTGTATTTAAAAAAATTTATTAGAAAAGGTGTACACTGCTTTGGGTTTTTAAGAGCAGGTGAAAAAGGGAATGAAAGATTCTTATAAGAGTATTTAAAAGGCTGTACTTTGGAAAAAGTTGTGAGATTGTTTTTTAATTATGTTTAAATGGGGGCATATGTTTAAAGTTTTCATCAGAAAAAATACTGGTTGGTGTGTAAGTTATAGCAGCATACCGATAGCATGATTTTATTGTTTATAAGATCAGAAAATTTGTTCTAGGTAGGGTTTATGATAGGTATCTTAAGTGTCTTAAAAGGATGATGAAATGCAGATAGTCCCACTGCATTGGGAAGAAATCACTATGTTAGAATTGCAAGAAAAAAAGTGCGTATAAAGGAAATAGGGATGGCACAAAAATATTTTGGTACAGATGGAATTCGGGGTAAAGCCAATGTTTTTCCTATGACACCAGATTTTGCTATGAAAGTAGGGATGGCAGTGGGAATTTTGTTCCGACCACAAAGTCAGTCGCGTCGTGTGGTGATTGGTAAGGATACCCGTCTATCCGGTTATATGTTGGAGAATGCTTTGGTTTCAGGATTTACTGCTGCTGGGATGGAAGCTTTTTTATTGGGGCCTGTGCCAACGCCTGCTGTTGCTATGCTTTGCCGTTCATTGCGTGCTGATATTGGGGTAATGATTTCTGCTTCTCATAATCCTTTTTATGATAATGGTATTAAACTTTTTGGTCCTGATGGTTTTAAGCTTTCAGATGATGTAGAAGCAAAAATAGAACAATTGATCGATACAGATCTTTCAAAATCTTTAGCAAGTTATGAAGAAATTGGCCACGCAAAGCGGGTTGAGGGTGATATTTATCGTTATATAGAATATGCCAAACGGACTTTGCCACGTGATGTTCGTTTGGATACTTTGCGCATCGTAGTGGATTGTGCGAATGGTGCTGCTTATAAGGCAGCACCGCGTGCTTTATGGGAATTGGGTGCTGAGGTTTTTGCTATTAATGATGTACCAAATGGCCTTAATATTAATAAAAAATGTGGATCAACCGATTTAACTTCTTTAAAACAAAAAGTTCATGAAGTGCGTGCTGATGTTGGAATTGCGCTTGATGGAGATGGAGATCGTGTTTTAATTGTTGACGAAAAAGCCCAAACTATTGATGGGGATCAGCTGATTGCTGTAATTGCTGAACATTGGCATAAAACAGGACGATTGCAATGTAATGGTGTTGTTACAACTATTATGTCAAATCTTGGGCTCGAACGTTTCTTGTGTAGTAGAGGGTTGAAGCTTGTCCGGACAAATGTTGGGGATCGCTATGTTGTCGATGCGATGCGTCAGCAGGGATATAATGTTGGGGGTGAGGCTTCTGGGCATATTGTGTTGAGTGATTTTGGAACTACTGGTGATGGGTTGGTGGCTGCTTTACAGATTTTGGCTTGTATGCAAGAAAAACAAATCTCTATGAGCCAATTGTGTAAGCGGTTTGAGCCTGTACCACAAGTTTTGAAAAATGTAACAATTAAAAATAAAAATGTATTGAAAAAGAGTGCGGTTAAAACTGTAATCAATCAAGCAATGCAGCGTTTGGGAAAGGATGCACGGCTGGTGATTCGTGCATCAGGAACTGAACCAGTTATCCGTATTATGGCTGAAGGTGATGATCAAGAAGCTTTTGACACGATTGTAGCAGAGGTGATTGATGTTATTACACATCATGATGTTGATTCAAAATAGGATAATTTTGATTAAGAGATCATAAATACTTTTATTAAAATTCATTAATCTCAACCAGCAAAGTGCGATCACTTTCTTATCGAGCTTAGAAATTGATGGTTGTTATCGCTATTGAGAAATTATCTGATAAGTGGAATAAAGTACTATCAAATAACCTTTCGTACTTACTATCTTTATTATTTTATGGCACATACAATAGTGAAAGTGATGTGCTGAAGGTTTGTATTTAGCTTTCAAAGATTGATGTTTCTTTAACGATAATGGATACGAAAGAATTTATATTGCCTCAACATTGATAGGTGATAGGGGGCATTGAAATTGGTAGGTGATAGAGGGTACTAAAATTGATAAGTGGTGAAGGAACTTTAAAAAGGTACTTTCTCTTTATGGATAGAAAAAATACCTTTAAAGAATAAAGTAATAAAATATTTTTTAAAAGCGCTCTTTTTTGTCTTTTTTCCATAAAAAATAAGTTGCAAGCCCAAGGATTGGAACACTTAATTTAGTAAAAGGCAGATGTTTGCTTAGCAGTGAAATACTTGAAAGCGTTGCTTCTGTCATAAGCTTATTGCGTTGTTCTTCCAACTTTTTTCGTTGAGTGTAACGTTGAGTAGCTTTGAGAATTTTACTTGATAAAATACCTAGCCCTGTAATAAAAAGCCAAATAAACAACATTATGCTGGCTGCTGCAAGAGGCTTCATGGTTGAACATAACGCAATAAAGCCAATGATACATAAAAATATCAAAGATATGAGCAGTGAAATTCCAATAATTCCACAAAAAATTGCTTGAAGATACGCCTGCTTGACGGTACTCTTGAGTTCTTCACCGACAAGATGGTTTAAAAGTGGAGCAATAAACGTATACATTGATTAACGACGTAATAATTGAGCGAGAACAAAGCCAAGTCCTGCTGCAAACAAGACACTTTTACTAGGGTTTTTGCGGACACATTGGTTTAGAGCTTGTTCGAAGTTGCTTATTTTGTCTTTTGCTTGAGACATGATTTCTTCACTATTTCCCTTGGCTGAGCTATATAATTTTTCAGCTTTATCTTTGGTTATATTTAATTTATTTGCACCAAGATTTGTTAGTGTCGAGGTTATGCCAGAAATTTCATTACGTAACTTTTCTAGTTGTGTGTGCAGGTTTTTTTCTATTACCATTTTGTTATTTTCTTCTGTTTTGTTGTTTGCCATGATAATGTGTCCCTCTCTTGATTCATTATTGTATGTTTATTGTAATCATTTGTATTGGAGTAAAAAAAATTACACTGCTTGGATAACGTTAAAAAATTTTCTTTGTTCCATTTTTTTATTTAATTGAGCAATATTTTTAATAAAATTAATTTTATTGTTAAATTTTAGTTGGATAAGAGGAAAAAAATTGTAAGGATTTTTCTGCGTATTTCTGTTTAAGATATTTTTTGGGGAAAAGATATTTTCTGAGTGGGCTCTTCTTTTGAAGAGAGATCCTTTAAAGCAAAACTGTACTTGATTTATCAAGTTTTATTACTTAAATTAAATACGAAATGACATTACAGGGAAGTGGTGCTGTAAAAGAGTAGTGTTACGAAAAAAGTGATACAACTTTAAAATCAGCAATGTTAAGACCAAAATGGTATGAGATAAAATGGAATCTGAGACAATACCTTTAGAGAGTATGCCTGCTGCGTTTTCTATGCATAATCTTTCCCCTTTTTCGATGTTTATGGCAGCCGATTGGGTTGTGAAGGCTGTTATTATTACTTTATTATTGGCTTCTGTAGTGTCTTGGACAATTGCTTTTGCTAAAATTGTTGAAATTACTTTAGCAAAACGAAGAGCACGTCATGAACTTCAATTGGCTCTTAACGCTCAAACTCTTACACGTTTAGCTGCTAGCTTGAAAGAGAGCAAAGGAGCTGGTATGGTTTTTTTAAGAGAAACACTGAAAGAGGTTTATTTTTCCACAAAACAGGTCAGTTTTATTGGGACTGAAGATTCTACTGAAAAGCAATATGAGCAAGATACTTCCTATGAAGATACCGTTTCTTATGAGGAAATGACTCGATATGGAAAGATTACTCATGATATTAATGAGGGAGTAAAGGAACGAGTACATTCACTTCTGTCACGTTGTTTGTTGGCTACTACACGGCGCGTAGCATGTGGAAGCGCTGTTCTTGCAACTATTGGCGCTATTGCTCCCTTTGTTGGTCTATTTGCAACTGTTTGGGGGATCATGAATTCCTTTATTGGAATTGCTGAATCTCAGACAACACGACTTGATGTGGTTGCTCCTGGAATCGCTGAGGCTTTGCTTGCAACAGCTATCGGGCTTTTTGTAGCTATCCCTGCTGTTGTTATGTATAATAGTCTCATGCATGCTCTTAGTGGTTATCGCAATGATTTAGGAGATATCGCTGCTGCTATTGAAAGGCTTTTGAGCCGTGAACTTGATAGATACAGGCAGCAGAAAAGTCATAAACAATGAAATTAAATTTTACTGATGATTATGGAGATATATTTGAAAGTGGGTTACATGATGAGATCAATGTAACACCGTTCATTGATGTTGTTTTGGTATTGCTTATTGTATTTATGGTGGCTGCACCTTTAGCGACATCTGTTATTCCCGTTCAGTTGCCTTCTATAACTCAAACTTCTTCTGCGGTTCAGTCTAATGATCCTCTTTATGTAACTTTACAAAAAGATAGTTCTCTTTATGTTGGTGATAATCTTGTTAGTCAGACAGGATTTGTTGAAGCTTTGTTTAAGGAAACAAAGCGAAATTTAGATACAAAAATTTTGATCAAAGCTGATAGCGCAATCAATTATGGCATTGTTATTGATTTATTGAATCAAATACAAACTGCTGGTTATACTAAAGTTGGTTTGATAGGATTACAAAAGTCTTCGAATATTTCTGTAAAAGATACAGCAAGTGATACGATAGGTAGTGCGGTAGTAGAGGCAGTGGATGATGCAGCAATGCATACAATGACTCGTATGACAAATGGCATGGTTGATAGCCTCAAGGTAGAAACTGTTGCTCCTCTCCAGTAACAGAGAAATTTCTTCCTTTATTATTACTTTAGTCGTGTCCTGTTGAGCCAAAGCCGCCTGCACCACGAATTTTTTCTTTGTCTAGTGTTGGGTCACAGTTTTGTTGAGTTAACTCTATTGCACAAACATTAACTTGAATAACTGGTGCAATGACCATTTGTGCAATACGCATTCCACGCTGAATGGAAAAATCCTCTTGTCCTAAATTGATCAGCAAAACTTTGACTTCACCGCGGTAATCGCTGTCAATCGTTCCAGGTGTATTCAAGCATGTAACACCGTGCTGCAAGGCTAAGCCAGAGCGTGGACGTATTTGAGCTTCATAACCAAGCGAGAGATGAAAGATAAGACCTGTTGGAATAAGAATACGCTGCCCAGGGGCGAGGATAATCGTTTCTCCTTCAGCAAGGGCTGCTCGTAAATCAAGACCAGAAGAACCAACTGTGGCATATTGAGGAAGCTCTAACCCTTGTCCATGTTTAAGATACTGAACTGATAAGATTATTTGTTTTGATAAGTGGGAGGGGGGCTGAGATAAAGAAGGATTCTGTTGGCTGCTTGGGTGTATATTCGTTTGCGTGTAAGGCATAGTTGAAGTATTTCCAAAATATAAAAAACAGCGCTATTTTAGCAAAAATACTTTTACAAAACAAGCTAGTAAAAATCTGTAAATTATGTGTGATTTTCAGTTCTTGTTTTGTACAGTTTTTGTTTCAGATATTACCAATAAAAATACCTGTAGCGAAAACCAAAGCTCCACCAATAATGACTTGTAAAGATGCACGCCAAAAGGGTGTTGACATAAATTTATTTTGGATCCAGACAATAGCCCATAGCTCAAGAAATACAATGATAAATGCAATAATCGTTGCGATATAAAAAGAGTTGATTAAATAAGGAAGAGTGTGACCCAATCCTCCTAGCGCTGTCATAACACCGCTAGCTATGCCTCTTTTAAGTGGAGAGCCACGGCCTGATAACTTACCGTCATCATGGGCTGCTTCTGTAAAACCCATTGAAAGACCCGCTCCAATTGAAGCAGATAATCCTATCAAAAAGGTTTGATACGTATCACCTGTTGCAAAAGCTGCTGCAAAGATTGGTGCAAGGGTGGAAACAGATCCATCCATTAATCCAGCAAGACCAGGCTGAATCCATGTTAAAATTGTTTGTTTGTGTGTTTTTGATGTTTTTTTTGTAGCTTGATTTGTCGCCTCCGTTGTTTTCATTGTATGAAAATTTTTACAAATGTGGTTTCCTCTTATAAAAGGAAGTTGAGCACACAATGTATCTGCAGTTCTTTCATAATTATTACAAGAAAGACAAAGAAGCTGTTTATAATTTTGAAGTTCTTGGAGACCCATCGCAGTAAAAATAGCGGCTTGTTTAGAGGAATAAGGCTCTAAAGCTTTTGCATATCTTAAGTAGAGAGTTGCATGTTGTTCTTTTAATTTGAGAGCGCGAATCATTATCCTTTGTGTTGAACGAAAGGGTAGTGCTTTGCGTTGTACAAATGAAAGAAAGGATTTTAACATTTGCTATACCCTAATAATTTAGAACAGTTCTAAAGATATAGGAAAAGAAAAATAAAAGTCAATTCGAAATTTAAACATTTACAAAAGATACCAACAAAGAAAGAGGGCGTATCAGTTGGAAAAAACAGAAAGAAAAAAGTTAAAAAATGATGTACAAAAAAACTGAGCGTATGCAGAAATATGGTCAATTATTCTGCAAGAATCATATCACATGATTATGCTGAGATATCAGCAGAGACAAATTTTCTTGCTCCAAGAAGAGATCCATGAAGAGGGAAATTAACAACTTCAATAGGTCTTTATAAATGTTAACAAAGGATGATTTTTGTTTAGTTTAACTATAGGGTAATCTCAGTGCTAAGAATTTTATTGGCTTGCTAGCGTAAATATTGCTCTTTGTTCATTTTTGCAAATATTTTAAAGCAAAAGCAACGAAAAATAAGCACTGAAGGTATGGTAGAGAAGGTTTTAAAAAATATATAAAGGGATTTTTCAAAAAAATATCCAAAACAACAAAAAGAATATCTATTTGCTTTTTTGCTGCTATCTTTCTTCGTGGGAAAACTGATACCATTTTTGATATCTGTAAATAGGGTATAGATGCGTTTAATTTTATAAATAAACTAAAATAAAAAATAAATAAAATCAATAATATATCATAGAAAATATTTAAGTATTTGGAGTCGTTATTTTATCAAACTCTTTCTTTAGTAATCTTGAAATAGGAATTGAGCAGCTTATGAAAACTATTATAATATAACCGCATATCATCCATATTTTTTATGTTTTAAAAGCAGCTAAACAGCTAGACTATTAGATTATGATTTTGTTTAAGTTATAATATTTCTGTAAATTTATGCATCTTCAAGAAATATTAAAACAGGTTGTTTTTCTAAAGTTTAGGGTGTGTCATATTACGAGGAAAATTGTACCAAAAGATTCCTCCGATGCTTGGTGCCGGTTTGATTTATAAGTTTATATAGAGTAGCTTTTGGTAGAGAGTATTTAGATTTCACTCTCTATGTTTTTCCACGCATTAATCTTATTCCATCATGTCATGTGGTTTTTCAAGTTGGCTTATATCTGGAAAAGCGACAATGGAGATAAAAAGATAATGTTGTGTTTTTATTTTTGGGTATGAAAAATCAGTTATATTTATGACACCTCTAGTATACAGCTTACTAATATCGATTTTCAGCACAATATTGCAAATAAGCATAGAGAGATAAAATAACTAAATGCATATTTTTCTTATTTTTGCTGTTTTAGCAAAAATGGAGGATAAGGGTGTGAACAAAGAGAGGATATGGGGAAGTATTTAAAAGGGAGGATAAGGAAAGCTATGGCAGAATATTGATGAGTGCTTTAGCTAGAGAGTGATGATGTATGATGTAGTTTTGTTTTAATTTGTGGTTACAACTTTTTACTGCCTGAAAGGATCCCTTTTGAAGCGATATAGAGGCTAATAAGTGTGTAAAATAAGCTAGCAATGGCATTCCAACCAGCAAACGAAAGAAAGAGAAAGTGCCCTGATGCTCCAGAACAGGAAGGAGGATATAGATTATTCAATTGATTGAGTAGTTTGTTAGCATCTATTATGAGTCTTTCTTTATTTAAGCTACAACTTGGAGGAGCTGGCCAAAAGCCATATTCAATACCGACATGATATATTGCTAATACAAGACTGATTGCCATTAATACAAAAACGCATAAAAATAAAAGCCGTACCCAAGAAGATACATGGAAAAACCATGCTCCTAAACCTGCTAAAATTAAAAATGGTATAGCGCTATAGTAAGGAAAGCGCTCAATTATACATAAATCGCAAGGAAGATATCCTCCAATATGTTCAAAACCAAGTGCTAGACCTAATGTGGTGGATAAACAAAAAGCCAGAAAAAAAGCCCATAAACTTTGTTCTTTGCTACTTGGTTCTATATAAAGGTGCTTGTTCAATGTGTGTTGAGAAGATAGAATGCAAATCATTAAACATTTTCCTTAAAATAAAGGATTATTGTGAAAAAAAGCTATAAAAATTCCATAAATTAATAAGAAAACAATACAGCTGATCAGGATAATCCGTTTTAAATGACGGGAAAGGAAGTTTATTGCTTGAGATCCAAAACGCTGAATCAACCATGCCAGAAGATAAAAACGAGCCCCCCGTGCAAGAATACAAGTTATAATAAAAAGTCCGAGGTGTATACTCATGACACCTGCTAAAATCGTAACAAGCTTGATGGGGGGAATATGCAAAAAACCTGAAGTAATCAGTAAAATTATTAAAAAATTCAGTGTAACACTATTTTGTAGTGATTGAAAATATTCAATTTTATCATAAAATTCTAGGATCGGCTTGGCTATACTGTCATAAGCAAAATAACCAATAAACCAACCAAGAATACCTCCCAAAACAGAACTTACAGTAGCAATAAAAGCATAGAGATAAGCTTGTTTGGGACGGATAAGTGCCATTGGAATATACAAAACATCTGCTGGAATTGGAAAAACAGAACTTTCAATAAAGGTAATAAACCCAAGCCAATGTGGTGCTGTGTGTCGATTTGCTAAAGAAATTGTCCAAAGTTTTAATTTATTCAATATCATGCAGAGCTCTATAAGCTTAATTAAGTAAAGACTATTAAAATTATACTAAATAAACCAAACAGGGTAAAAATAATATGAATTCCTTAAAAAAGAGAAGTCTGGTGTTGACGAATCTATACTTCTTCATATAGTGCGAAAGGATGATAGGCAAATCTGTCTGTTTTTTATAGTAGTGTTGCGGGTGTGGTGGAACTGGTAGACGCGCCAGACTCAAAATCTGGTTCCGAAAGGAGTGTCGGTTCGAGTCCGACCACCCGCACCATTTTATGTAAGTTTTCCCTCATTTCATGCAATTTTATCAGAAATCATGAAAATAAATATATTGAATGAGCAATAGATTCTCAATGTATTAGTTATTTTTTTGCTCTGCTTAACGAATTTAGCTTTTTTCAAGTATCTGTGTTTTACAAGTAACGTACAGTTTTACGTTGATTTATATGATTGAATTTTGCCGTTATGCTCTCCAAGAGCATTCATAGATTTGTAAATTTATGTAGAGTAAAATTAATTTTATTTTTGATTTATACTATTTATTACTGTGAATCTTAAAAGCTGTTTTAAAAATAAGAATTAGCTTTGTAGAAAGCATAAAAATATCCATCTTGAATGTGTCGTGATTTTTATCATATTTGAATTTTGGCTAAAGAAGAAACAACAGCTAAGCAATATAGTTATGCTTTAATAATTTAATCAGTTGCAGCAAATTTCTTAGCTGAAGGATGCTGGTTGGTTATCAATACATAAAAGCCAAAAGTTCAAAATTTTATCATCACAAAGTATAAAAAGAAGAGAGAGAATAAATAACACAAGCATATTGTGTGTAATTAGAGACGTTATGCTTAAAGCTAAAGAGGAGGAGAAACTTTGTCTCAATATTCCCTACATAAAGGATGAAAAATTATGAATATAAAAATTAGTTAGTTTGCAATGATCAATCAAGCGTATCTTCATACACATAAAGAACATCTAAAAAATTTTATAGAAAATAAAAAGAAGATACAAAGTAACTGTAATTTTTATTTAAAAATAAAATTAAAAACTAACTGAATAAGGAAATTAAATTTTTAATTCACTATTACTTAGTCTTCAAAAAAATATACACTTACATAGATAAAATATATGATAAATTTCATAATAATATAAAAAGAAATATAGTTAACACAAAGATTTTAAAAAATACAATATATCTTAAATATTTTCATTTATAATACATCATAATGTGTCAATTAATGACTTTATAAATTATTATGTACAGCAATGATAAAATCATCAAAGTACTTTTTTATAAATAATTATGATAAAAATCATAAATTTTATCATCATATAAAGTAAATTTTTATTTCTTTGTATTACTGTTCTATCATATCTTTTATTGTTTCATTATTATTTTTAAATTCTTGTGTATTTAATGAATCAAATTGATCATTTGTATGTTTAGGAAGATGTAAATTTGTTTCAGGAATAGTAAAAGGTAAGATAAAAGGATATTGTTGATGAGTAACTGCATGTTCAGATGCTCCAAGTGCAAAAGATAAACCACTTGTAATTGCACCTGCTATAAAAAAATATCTAATATTCATAGTTTTATCCTATATTTATTATTACAAATGAATATCCAAAATGGATTATATGTAAGTTTATTTTAAATTACTTATAGTAAAAAAGCAATAGACATAAAAAAGAATAGAATTTATCTATAATTTGACAAAATAAATCCTTTATTGCCTAAATTAATTCTTTAAAATTCTGTTTTATTAATACGTAAAGTAAAGTTAAAAGATTCATATATAAAATTATACAAGAGTAAGTGTTCACAACTTTTCTTTTTGTATTATGGTGAAGGAAATCATAAGTGCTAAACACTCATAAAAGTTAGGTGAATCTTTTGTAGGTAAAGGAGATTCTTGGGGGTGAAGTAAATTTAGTCAATGGAGATGAATTGAGTAAAAAGTTGAGATATCTAGAAAGATTTATAGTTTTTATATCTCATACTGCTTGGGTTATTATATCTGTTATGGATATTTTGGAGCTTCAGTATACAAGATGATTATCTGTGAAGATATGATTATCTGTGAAAGTGAATGAAGAAACCAAGCTATGTAAGAGTGGAAGAAGTTGAAAAATCTACAGTAGCTGGAAGAATTTGTTACTATAGATAATACTATTATCGTGGTTATCAATTTTTAATATTGCTTTTGTACTTGTATTTAAACAATTCATGAATGTATGCTTAGTTTATTCTAAAATTATGTTTTCAATGTATACACCAATCTTTTTGATTGATTGTTGAATGGTTTTTTATGGTTTATAATTAAGAGCTTTTAAAATAACAAAATATAACAAGATTAAGTGGTTTTATTTACTGTTTGTAACGCTGACCGATATCAAAGACTAAGGCATTGATATTAATTTATAATTTATTAATTTTGTTCCATTTGTAAAAAAATTATAAATGATATGCTTATGCAATATTTATATTGCGTAGGATAAAAGTAATGAAAAAGTATATATCATGGAAATAGTTTAATACTTTTTATTTTATTCTAAGTTTATTTATAAATATATTATTTTTTTTATTTTCTATAATAATTCTTAAAATGTTATGGATAATATACTCTTGTTGTGAAAAATATTTTTTCAATGCAGGTGATTTCTAGTGTAACTCATTCTTAAATAAAATTGGTTTTTAAGAAGGATAAGTTTTAATAGAATTTGATGTACGTGAAATTGTGTGAAGTCCATACACTAAGGTAAATTATTAGCTTCCTAGTATTTTCTGTTATTCTTCAAATTCAGTTTTTGGATGCTATTTTGTGCCATCTACAGATAATGTTTTGTTTCGTTCAATATTTTTTTGTTACTATGGTTGGTTGGTTGTGTGATATTTAAATTTGACGTGCTTCTGTTTTCAGGTGGATAGATCATTCAAAATCCTTATGGCTTGCATATCCCCAATGAGATGCCAATAGATTTAAACAATCGCGTAAATGATCAGCAAATGAATTTTGTTTGCGTTTTAAGGGGCTTAAGTCTTTAATTGCTTGACCGTAACCAACGACCTGCTCAACAAGTGAATAGCCAAGAACACCAAGTAGAACCTTGATTTTTTGTAAATGGTTTGTTGCTTCTATTTGATATTCAATGGGGTGTGCATAACTTTTGCTGCTGTCAACTTTTTGGCATGTGTAATCAGGACTCATATGGAGATCAGATTGGCTTTGACGCCAGTAAACATAAAAACGTTCTGCTGCTTTATATTGTGCTTTGCTGATATGTCCTTTTACATATAAAAGTCCGATGGGATGGCTATGGACATTGGTGATGGAAATAATAGTACGTGGGTTTCTAGAGCTTTCTGGGTGGGATGGTTGAAAATAAGGATTGCTTATTTCAATGGGCACTTCTTGTGTTTTTAAATGGCCAATGCACTGTTTTTCTTTATTTTTGTTTTTTCTCTTATCTTGATAATTCATGTTATTTCCTCAAAAATTGTAGTTATAGGTTCAAAGGAGTTGAGTGCTGTTTGACAATGCTCAAAGAGAGGAAGTTTTTGTATTCTTTTGAGTAGGTGAGATATTTTTAGAGAGTAGTGTTTTGCTTTGTTGTTGGGGTAGACATTGGTGCATGTTCTTAGGGTTGTTTGTTTGTGCGTTCAAGATAATACCGTGAATATGGAGTGCATTTAGAAGAACAACGATAACGATAAGTTTGCGGATCAAACCAAAGACCAATTTTGCCTTCAAAATCACCTGAACGTTGTTTGGCGATATTCATAATCACGCCTGGACGTTTAGCTAAATCGTCTTTTTCTTCTGCCAGAGATGCTGCACAAATCTTGTCTTCTAATGATCGATTACGCCAGATTGTGATGATATTAAATGCATTGGCTCCAATTTCTGAAGCACCTTTAATATCTTCAGCACCAGGAACATCCTTATCCAAGCTACCTTTACGCGTATGGGTGACAAGATGAATATGCACAGCATTTAAAACCGCCCAGTCAACCATTTTATAAATTGCTTGTTCTTGTTCTGCATAATTATCCGATGCGATACCTAGTCGCATTAAGCTGTCAATGATAAATTGATCGCAGCCATAGCGTGCACGGCAATAATCAAACACATCGAGTAATGTGTCGATGTTTGATTTACCAACATGCTCATAAAGAATAAGACCATTATCTAAAAAATGCAAAATTTGTTCAATTATATCTCTTGTTGGCTGCTCTAGACCTCCTGTTTGTTTTGTTAAACGGCGCAGGGATTGCTCTCCTTTCATTTCCAGTGAAGCTAAGCAAAGACGGCTTTTTTGTGCAATCCAATGGGGAATACAGTCTGATAACATCTGACTCTTTCCTGCACCACTTGCCCCGCTCCAGAGTGTTAATTCTGCTGGGCGAAAATAAAGTTTTCCGTTTAGTTTAGGGTAGGGAACTGTATAGCCAATATGCTGCTCGGGTATTGGCCAAAATAATTTTATTACTTGATCTTTATACTCTGAGGCATGCCGTAATCCTTCTGGTGCAAAATTTTTTGCTGCTGAAAAGGCTGCTGCCATGGTAGCAGCATCAATACCAGCAGTTAAACAGTCATTCGCATCCTTATGAGGCAAGTGTACACGGTAACAACGATGACGACCAAGTCGATTAGCAATCTCATGTGCTGCTTCTTCTCCAGTCTTGTCCATATCGGTGGCTAAAAAAATAGTCTCAAAGGGTTCTAAATGATCAAATTCATTTTCAATCCAATTTTGTTTACCCTTAGCACCTCCTCCAAATGGTACTGAAACTGCTGGATATCCGTAGGCAGCTAATGAAAGTGCATCAATTTCTCCTTCAGTAATAACAATTGTACGATTTGCAAAGACAGGAGCTTGATCTGTGAAGACAGGTGCTTGACCTGTAGAGACAGGTGCTTGACCTGTAGAGACAGGAGCTTGATCTGTGGAGACAAGAGCCTGCCAGCCAAATAAAATTGGTTCACAATGTGACATCGTTGGTTTTGCTTTTGCATTTTTTTGAGCTAGTCGTTCTTTCACCAAAGCAAGTGTACCATCGGGCTTATAAAATGGAAAAATGATCTTTTCACCAATTTCTCCTATGCGGTAACGCTTTAAAATATCAAGAGGGATACAGCGCTCTTTGTGTAGGTAAGTTTTTGCCAAATTTTGTGGTGTACTCCCTGTGGGAAGTAGTGGGCGCCGATATGAACGATTGGGTGCCATAAAGGGTTTGGGATGTGTAAGATTGAGATAGTTTCGTGCTTCTTCTAATGCTTGAGAAAGGTTGATTCCCTTTACTGCACACCAAAGATCTAAAAGGTCACCACCACTACCTTCTGCAAAATCATACCAAAGACCTGCTTTATTGCCGCTCAAGCACACCGATAAACTTTGACCAACTTCACCTCGAGTATTGCCTACAATCCAATTATTGCTACATCTATGCCCTTGCGGAAGAAGCATTTTTACAATTGATTCTACTTGAAATGAAAGTTTTTGTTTGATCTGAAAAATTGTACTCATGTTAATTCGTGCGGTAGTTAATAAGACTTCGGTAAAGCATATCATCGTTACTGTAGTGCGGTGTTAGGATGGGGCGAGAGGGCGCAATAGCAAGTCTTTCCTGGTTTTCTTTTATCCGCTCAATTTCACGGCGAAACCAGTTGCGCCACGTGGCTTGCCAATCCACTTTAAGTGCTTCTTTACCGCTCTTTGCACGCCAATAATCACGAAATTTCTTTTCTTGCCAACGTGCTTGCTCCTCGTTTAAACCTTCTGAAATTGCTGCACCAATATCTGCTGTCCAATCAACAGGAAGACGTGTTCCTTTGGGAAAAGTTGCTCGTTTTCTGTCCTTTCTAGTGTAGCAGGAAGAGCTCTCTGCGCTGCTAATGGATTGGGAAGAGCTCTCTGCGCTGCCAATGGATTGGGAAGAGCTCTCTGCGCTGCCAATGGATTGGGAAGAGCTCTCTGCGCTGCCAATGGATTGGGAAGAGCTCTCTGCGCTGCCAATGGATTGGGAAGAGCTCTCTGCGCTGCCAATGGATTGGGAAGAGCTCTCTGCGCTGCCAATGGATTGGGAAGAGCTCTCTGCGCTGCTAATGGATTGGGAAGAGCTCTTTGCGCTGCCAATGGATTGGGAAGAGCTCTCTGCGCTGCCAATGGATTGGGAAGAGCTCTCTGCGCTGCTAATGGATTGGGAAGAGCTCTCTGTGCTGCCAATGGATTGGGAAGAGCTCTCTGTGCTGCCAATGGATTGGGAAGAGCTCTCTGCGCTGCCAATGGATTGGGAAGAGCTCTCTGCGCTGCTAATGGATTGGGAAGAGCTCTCTGTGCTGCCAATGGATTGGGAAGAGCTCTCTGCGCTGCTAATGGATTGGGAAGAGCTCTCTGTGCTGCCAATGGATTGGGAAGAGCTCTCTGTGCTGCCAATGGATTGGGAAGAGCTCTCTGTTGTATTTTGTTTAGTGGGTGTGGGAGGAGAAGAAAGATGTGTAAATATCTCTCTTTGTACTCTCTCTTTTCTTGTCGTAGAAGAAAGAAAAAATTGCTTTTCTGAAACACCGTAAGGTGTTTCCTTTTCTTCTTCTTTCTGAGCTTCTAAATTATGTTCATCATCTCTTGTACTTTCGTTGAGCAGTTGTTGCACTTTTGCATTGATTTTCTTTCTTTTTTGTGCTGAAGAATGACCCGCAAGTGATTTCTTTTCAAGCAATTTTGTGCGCTCGTGAAATACATTTTCACAGCGTTTATTCCACAAACCATGCGCCAAATTTAAAATTTTTCCCTCTCTTAGAAGCATTTCTAAAACATTCACAAAAGTTCGCTTGTCACAGCCGCAAAGACGCGCTAAACGTTCTACCGATAACTTTAAAGGGCGGCCACGTGCATACATTTCGTTGAGTAAAATTGTATAAATGCCAATTTCGTGTGCACGCATGCCACGAACTCCCCCCAAAAAGTCATTTTGATACCAACATACATAAGGAAGAGTTGATGATTCGTAGTAAGGAGTTTCTTGTTGATTGGTGTGTTTCATACTTTAATCTACTTTCTTCTTTATCTTATATATTTTCGTTCACAACAAAACCGGAAACAATGTTTTTGTGTATTCATTGGCATTCAATTAAAGCTTAAGTTTTAGTAAAATGTTTTAGTTTTGTTGTGGTTTGTTCTGTTAGATAGTAGCTCTTTCGCTATTTCTTGATAAAATCTAACAGCTGATTGTACATGCTTGGATATATGCAACCTTACAGTTTGAGAGCACGTAAATGGTAAAGAATAAATAGTACAATATTCTGGATGCATGGGCTTGCGGAGGTGCCTTTTTGCATCCGTTGGGGTGGTAAATTGTCTTTATAACCCGAAAATAAGCTTTTGTTCCTCCCCCCCGAAAAGTAAAATTTATTTTCTTAATTTTATCCTCTTTGGAGGATAATGCAAGTCTATTTTGCAAAAGGACGTGTCTTTTTTTTTAAGACACGCTATATGGTGAGATATGAATATCAATGGTTGGCGTCAAAGATTGAACGCAGCACTTGAAAAAAGTGGACGGTCAAAAAGATCTATTTCTCTCGCAGCCGGAAAGGGAGCAGGGTATCTTCATTCTATTCTTTCTGAAGGAAAAGACCCAACGATTGAGTCACTTGCTCGTATTTGTCATGAAATTAATGTCAGTATAAACTACATTCTTGGTGGAGATGGCGCTAATTTTGAAGATAAAGAATTCATTGATCTTATTTTAAATCTTTCTTTGGAGGAGCGCCGGGCAATCCTGACTCTTTTGCGGCGATCAACCGGCGGAGTTGAAGAATAATATCTTGCTGTGTTTTTTTGTCAAGAGTACACCAATATTGTATTAATTCTAAATCACTCATTTTAGCTCTCCTGCCTGTTGGTGGTTGCATTGAGTAAGAACAAATAGAGAACAATACGAGAACAAAAAGTGAATAAAGTATGACAAGTTTTTATTCACATATGCCGTTTGAATATTGTAAAGATTAAAAATATATCTTTTATCGAGGATAAAATCATTGACATATCTCCCATAGAGGATATAAGACTAACGCTATATTTGATCATGTCAAGATAAAGCATTGCTTTATTAACTATCTAAAGGGAGAAAAATCATGAAAAATATTTCATTCGTTAAAGAGGATGAAATTATCATCATTCTTTGCGATGATGAAAATAGTGATACTTATGAGGGACCTATTGATCAAGCCGAAGAAGTTCTTGAGCTTATTGAAGAGCGCGACACTGTACATAGAATTTTGCGTCTTGATCTTGCAACACTTCATGCTGACGATATTAGTGAACAACTTGCCGGCATATACGTTGAAAATAACGAAATTGACGCACAAGATAGACAACTCCAGCCATTTATTTTCAATAGCGATGCTTATCATACCTTTTTAGATAAAAAAGCTGCACGAAATTATGAAGATAGTCTCTATGGTTCGTATGAAAAACAACACCGTTTACGTCCATGTGATGTGCTGAATGATTATTGGTGGTAATAAATCATGGCAAGCTATCTTAAAACTGTTTATCAGGGAATCCCGCTGTACTATGCTGGAAACATCAAAAATACAATCAGACTTGAGCCACAAAAACATAAAGCGATTCTCTTTATATCACAAAAAGTTGCAGAATGTGTCGCAGAAAATTTGGCTAAAGAATATCTTCGAAATGATTTTCTCGTTATTCAACAACATGATTGAGGATTTTTTTTATTTTAGTCAACGAATGTAAGAACACCTAGCGTGATAATTTTTGTAATTTGGTCGACAGCTCTCTAAAAACAAGATACGAAATGCTCAAGAAGATGCTTTAAGAAAAGGGGAGGCATTATTGCTTTATGGAAGCAAAAAGGCATACAGAGATTTGTAGGAAGTGTGTTTAGAAAACACACTCAGGGAAAAAATCTTCAAGAGATCAGTGTCCATATGAGGAAATTTATTTCCTAAAGCTTGTGAGCATTTTGCTCACAAAAGTAGCGGATAGATCTCTGTAAAAAATATGTGAAAAGGAAGGGGATTTTCTAATGTATGGTGGTACACAAAGAACTGTTACGAAATCAGGAAGAAAAAATTAGCTGCTCTAAAGCAAGCAAAAAATGCTTTCAATAAGCTGCAAAAAAATCAATCTTAAGATTGATTAGTTGCAAAGTATTTTGAATACGGGAGTGCATTTCAAAAAAGAGGAATGTGCAAAGATGGGAGGAAGACAAAATATGAGAGAGGGTAAAATATTATGCCAATCATTATCGATTGTGTTCAGGGAACTTCTGAGTGGTATCAAGCACGCAATGGCTTAATTACTGCTTCCTTGTTTGAAATGGTTATTGCAAGAAAAAAACAAGGACAAAAAACTCAAAAGTATTATTCCATCATGATGAAACTTGCTGGGGAAAGAATTACTGGAAAAATTATAGAAGAAGGGACAACACTTTCTATGCGGCGTGGGACAGAATTAGAACCAAGTGCACGGCAGCTCTATGGTACACTTACTCACACAGAACCTGAATGTGTTGGGTTTGTCTTGGCTGATGATCGTATGAAAGGTTTTTCTCCTGATGCTTTTATTGGAGTAAATGGACTGTTGGAAATTAAAACTAAGAAACCTGAAATTCTGATTCCTTATTTTTATCAAAAGGGCTTTCCCGACGAGCATAAGGCACAGTGTCAGGGTGGTTTATGGATTGCTCAACGTGAATGGGTAGATTTGATGCTCTATTGGCCTGATATGCCACCTTTGATTAAGCGTGCTTATCGAGATGAAGCTTATATTCGTAAGCTAGAAAGTGAAATTAACTGTTTTAATGAAGCTTTGGAAATGATGGTGCATTATATTAAGCATGCCGATATAAGGGATGAAAAAAGAGTAGGAACATTTTTGGAAGTGGAAACCAAATTTGCTAAAAGCCCGAGTCAGGAGAGCATAAAAAGAGAAGGAACTACGCTTGCAAAGAGAACACAAATAAGGCTTGTGAGGAAAACTAGAAGAAGAAAAGCAGAATCATGCTGAAGGCGCACAAATACATCTAAAATGGTGCTGCGAGAGAGGATTGAACTCTCGACCTCTCCCTTACCAAGGGAGTGCTCTACCACTGAGCTACCGCAGCATTTTTCAATCTCTGCGCTGCCTTGTGCCATATTGTAGGAAAATAGGCAAGAGAGCATTTGTCTATACTTGCAAGAAAACTATTCTTGTGTCATGACAGAATTTCCTTACATCACTGAAATGCGTGGTTTGAAAAAGTTCAACACTGCCCAAAAGGCTGCACAATGATACTAATGCATCAAGATACAAAAGAAGAAAAAATTAACCACCAAGGCGAAAAAACAAAACAGCGCCAAAAAAGACTAGCTCAGCAATTGCGCGAAAATCTGAGACGCCGAAAAGAGCAAAATCGAAAAAGATTACAAAAAGAATCCTAAAAGGACTTCTAATTTTGTTCTTTTTTCGGCATCTTTGCAACCAAATTTCTCAAAGATTCGTTCTAAGACTATGGCAAAAGAATAACTTCTCAAGAAGCCACAGTCTTTGGAAGGGGAAACTCAAAGGGAAAGAGTGAAAGCACTATGGATTCTATTCAAGTTGTTGGTGGAAAAAGCCTCAAAGGTACAATTCCTATCTCAGGGGCAAAAAATGCTGCATTGCCTCTCATGATTGCTGCTTTACTTACAGAAGATACACTTATTTTAGACAATATTCCTCATCTTGCAGATGTTGAACTGTTAATTCGTATCTTGAATAATCACGGTGTTGGATATGCTGTCGAAGGGCAAAAAGCACACCGAGATTGTATAGATTCAAGAACAATTCATTTTACTGCAAAAAAAATAACGACAACACATGCACCTTACGAACTCGTTAAAAAAATGCGTGCAAGCTTTTGGGTCATTGGACCTCTGCTTGCACGATGTGCAGAAGCCTATATTTCATTGCCTGGAGGATGTACCATCGGAACTAGGCCGGTTGATTTTATTCTCGATGGACTCAAAACTTTAGGCGCTCGTATCACTATTGAAAATGGATATGTACATGCTAAAGCTCCAAAAGGATTGAAAGGTGCGAAGTATCGTTTCCCTAAAGTTACTGTAGGTGGAACACATGTTATGCTTATGGCAGCTGCAACCGCAAACGGAAAAACCATTCTTGATAATGCGGCTTGTGAGCCAGAAGTAACAAATCTTATCCAAGCTCTTAATGCAATGGGTGCAAAAATAACTGGTGAGGGAACAGCAACTCTCATAATTGAGGGTGTTAAAAAACTCAATGGGGCAAGAATACGTGTTATTGCTGACCGAATCGAAGCTGGAACTTACGCAATGGCTGTTGCCATGACCGGTGGAAATGTATTACTTAAAAATGCAAATCCTAACCATCTTACCCAAGTACTTAAGGTTCTCCAGAAAACTGGACTCGATATTGAAATAAAGCCTGCAGGAATTCATGTTAAACGAAACCAGAGGAAAACAAAAATAATACCTGTTGATATTAAAACAGGACCTTATCCTGCGTTTCCAACTGATCTGCAGGCTCAATTTATGGCTCTGATGACACGTGCTTGGGGTATTGCACATATTACTGAAACTATTTTTGAAAATCGCTTCATGCATGTTCAGGAACTCACACGCTTAGGTGCTCAGATAAAGCTCAATGGACAGACAGCAACCGTCTACGGAACCGAGAATTTGCAAGGTGCTCCAGTAATGGCGACTGATTTACGTGCTTCTGTTTCTCTTGTTATTGCTGCGCTAGCTGCAAAGGGAGAAACTGTTGTCAATCGTGTATATCATCTTGATCGTGGGTTTGAGCGGTTGGAAGAAAAATTAGCTCAGTGTGGTGCTACAATTCAACGTATAACAGTTTAGTTATCTTTGAAGGGGGGAGTTCAGCATCTTCTCTCAGGGGTAATTTCTTTTAAAAATCTTCCCTAGGAATTATTTTTTTATCGATTCTTCTTTTGGGTAGTATTTCTTAAGGAATAATCTTTTCAAAAAAGGTTTCTTTCAAAAAGTATTTGTTTCAAGTTAAAGAAAAGTTTTTGAGATAAAGCTTCTGTAAAAGATAATTTCTTAAAGAGTAATCTTTTTAGTGAGTAATTTTTTTAAAGAAATACTTTCTTTACCGTTATGTTCAGTATTTTTTTATGATATTTTTAAACGTGTTTAGGGTTCTGTATCGTTAATAAATTTTTACAGTTTGAACAAAAATGTGTTTTTTGAGATAATTATTTCTTTAGGTTTATACTCTAATTTATAAGAGTCTCTCTTTTTTCTATTAACACAAGCTTGTCAGGCATTAATACAGCTTATAGGACTGTTGCTTTACGCAACAAACTTCAAAAAAGTATTTATCTCTTTAAACTATGATGAAAATCGATAATTATTGAGATTCAATGACTTTATCACAGGGTGTATTATTGGATTACGAATCTTAGTTATCCAACGGTGGTTGCAGAAGATATTCTTTTACTTTCAGCTATTTTTTTTCATAGGTTATTGTTTTATATTTTCTTATCACCTGTACCTTCTAGGTAGGTCTTATTTTTTTGCTTCGTAGCCAATATCTTCAGGGCATTTTTTTGGTTATTTTTTATAGATTATCAAATTTATAAGATTTAGAGATACTCTGGTCATTAAGCTGATTTGTCGAGAATACATCTATAGACGGTAAATTTACTTATAGCTTGTGAAAAATAGATGCTGTTAGAAATATATTTTGTAACAAAGAAGTTATATTTTTTCACTCTCTATGCTAAAAGATATATTGAGCTAGAATAATACTTTTTAAAAAATTAGTTTTCTTTTTTGCTATAAACTATAATCCAGTAGATTATTATAATAATAATAATTGCAAAAAAGCTAAGAGCGATCGGATCCCTATAAGTGTGCAAAAAAATGTCTGTTTTTGTAGAAAGCTGGGTATCGCTGGAAATTTTGATATTATCAGAGATTTTAGCATTACCGAAAATCTTAGCATTACCAGAAATTTTTGCATCACTAGAAATTTGAGCATTGTCGTAAATTTTGGCATTACCAGAAATTTGCGCATTACCAGAAATTTTTGCATCACTAGAAATTTGAGCATTGTCGTAAATTTTGGCATTACCAGAAATTTGCGCATTACCAGA
Source organism: Bartonella sp. B35(2025) (assembly GCF_053794465.1). Classification (NCBI taxonomy): domain Bacteria; kingdom Pseudomonadati; phylum Pseudomonadota; class Alphaproteobacteria; order Hyphomicrobiales; family Bartonellaceae; genus Bartonella; species Bartonella sp. B35(2025). The sequence goes on along the minus strand of NZ_CP200035.1, from coordinate 1,192,642 downwards.
AATTTTTGCATTGCCAAAAACAGTGGCATTTTCTCCAATCCAAGCATAATCATAGATATTGGTATTCCCAGAAATTTTTGCATTGCTGAAAATAAAGGCATTGCCTGAAATCTTGGTACTGCCAAAAACAGTAGCATTTTCTCCAACCCAAGAATCACCAGAAATTTGAGCATTGTCGTAAATTTTAGCATTGCCTGAAATCTTGGTATTGCCGGAAACAGTAGCATCACCGGAAATTTTGGCATTACCAAAAACTCTAGCGTATCCAGAGACAGTAGCATCACCAGAAATTTTAGAAGAGCCATAAATCTTGGCGTTGTTGGAAATAAGAGCATAGCCAGAGATTTTGGCATTACCATAGATCTTAGCATCACCAAAAACTTTTGCATAATCATAAACATGAGTATTACCAGAAATATTGGCATTGCTTAAAATAAAAGCATTACCATAAATACTGGCATTGCCAAAAACAGTAGCATTTTCTCCAATCCAAGCATTACCATAAACTTTAGCATTGCCATAAACTTTGGCATCATGGTAAATCCAAGCATTACCATTATGGCTCAGGTTACTGCTTTTTTCTATCCAGCCGCCTATATCTCCTTTTCGAATATCTCCAAAATTTCTAGAAGCTTTAATCTGGTATAGCGTAAGATCATAGTAATTTATTTTTATACCCGTAAATTCGTATTTCTTTTGCACAGCAATAACTCTTAAATCTTTACCAAAACCAATATTATATTTCTTTAGGGTATAATGTCTTTTATTCTTATTATTCTAACCATTACAACCTTTCGATTTAACTATAAAAGTGGTTTACAATTTTGTATTTTACCAAACTGAAAGTAATAATCTGTAACAATAGTTTCAGTGGTTAGCGAATATCGTACATGAGTTTAATTTATGATGGTCACCTCATATCCTCATAAGGAAATATATTAACAATCATATTACATATATTGATGATTATTTAAATCAAAATTATCAATGAAGTTATATTCATTTATTTTAAAATATTTGATATTCTTACAAATATTTTTTAAGAAAGTATTCTTTTTTAAGAATATTGTTAAAAGCTTATCTTTCTTTAAAAGAGGGAATTTTTAAGTATTATAGAGAAGAAAAATTCTGATGAAATAGGGGAAATATTATCAATAATTTATTTTTAATATAATAATTTTGAAGAGAAAAATCATTTGATAGAATCACTATCTTTAGAGTGAAGTTTTTTAGGATAACTTTTTTAGATAGTATTTCCAAAAAGTAACCATCCCTGAAGGGGTGCTGAAGAAGGTGTTTCCTGAGAAGAATTTTTTTTTGAGAAAGCTACCAAAAATCTGGAATTTCAGGCTTTAAATGTGGTCCAAGACGAACCGCAGAGATTTTTTTTGCTAAACCTGTACGATCTGAAAGTTCAACTGCTAAGCCACAAAGTGTTGCAGGACCACGGGCAGGTTCATAACGATTTTGCTTCTTTTTATAAAGAAAGCGGTGTAAAGGCTCCTCTTTATCCATTCCAAGAGATGAATTATAATCACCACACATCCCTGCATCCGATAAATAGGCACTACCACCCTCTAAAATCTGTGCATCAGCTGTGGGAGTATGCGTGTGGGTTCCTACAATAACACTTACACGGCCATCAAGAAAATGACCAAAGCACTGTTTTTCACTGGTGGTTTCTGCGTGAAAATCAAAAATAATTGCGTCAACTTGTTCAGTCAAAGAACAGGCTAACAAAATTTTTTCGGCTGTTTCAAATGGATCATCTACCTTACATGGCATAAAAACAGTTCCCAAAACATTCGCGACAAGAACACGAGCACCATTTTTAGCTGTAAAAATATCTGAACCTCTCCCAGGGGTACCTTGAGCAAAATTAGCTGGACGTAAAAAACGATCATTTTCACGTGCATATTGTAATGCTTCTCTGCATCCAAACGCGTGATTGCCTGTTGTTACAACATCAGCTCCCGCTGCTAAAAGGTCTTGATAAGTTTCTTGTGTAATACCAAAACCACCAGATGCATTTTCACCATTTACTACAACAAAATCAAGTTGCCATTTTTTAATTAGCTGTGGAAGCTGTTCAAAAACAGCCTTGCATCCCGTTATTCCTACAATATCACCTAAAAATAAAAATCGCATAAAAAATTCAATCACACCTGAGCGCTTTAAAAAACCTTTTTCTGTAATGATTCCCTGCATAATCAGATCATGCTCTGCATGAGAGATGCAATCAACTTCTTGACATATGTTGCCATTTTTCAATTAGCTGTGGAATCTGTTCAAAAATAGTCTTGCATTCCGTTATTCCTACAATGTTACTGAAAATAAAAATCGTATAGAAAATTCGACCACACTTCAGTACTCTAAAAAACCTTTTTCTGTAATGATTCCCTGCATAACCAGATCATGCTCTGCATGAGGGATGCAATCAACTTCTTGACATGAAAAGCCTAAACCCAATAAATGAACTTGATGCCCTTGTTTTTTAAGAACCTCAACAGCACGATCATAATATCCCCCTCCATAACCAAGACGATGACACTGACTATCAAATGCTGCAAGTGGCACAATAATAATGTTTGGTACAACAATCGCATTTTCTGCTCCAGGCCCTAATGTGCCAAAGCGCATAGGTTCTAATACGGTGCTAAGTGAGTATGAACGAAAAACCATAGTGGTTGAATCAAGCACTGCTGGTAATGCTAAATTACCACCATGCAGTGCTACTGTATCGAATAGAGGACGGGGATCTATTTCTGATTTGATTGGCCAATAACCTGCCAAAGTCATGTGTGAAAACCCCTTTCCTCTTCGTTCAAGGTAATGTATTAAGTGAGCACAAGCATGGTGTGAAAAAACATCACGTTCTTGTGCTGAAAGGGCGTCGCGTTGTGACAAGCCTAACTGGCGTAAATGTGACCGAATAGGGAAAATAAATTGCGGATATTGTTTTTTTTGTACCATTAGTTAGTTAATTATTCCATAGATTACTGTAAATTATCATAAATTACTAAAAAAATCCCACAAATCTCTTAAAAAAAGAGCATACTAATTTGCTTATGCAAAGAAAAATCATAATGATTTGCTTAATGTAGACAAAAAAAATGGTGATCCACAACAGCCGATGGAAAAGGTCGATCCCGGGAACCTACGCAGTAGGTGGGCGCCATATGAAAAAGCCCACGGGCCTTTTCAGGGACAGCTCCCTTGGAAATCAATAAGGTCTCAGGAATATGTTGTTTCCTGTCGAGAAGCGCAGAACACCATCACTCATTATAAAGCAGTTTAAAATTTTCAGCTAGATATAAAATAATCTCAATGTAATTTCTTTATCTTGATATTCTTTATCTTGAACATAGACTTTAAAGTGTTTGTGGTGATTGTTTGTCCAAAAGAACTTCAATACGCTTTTGGATTTTTCGCATTTGTGGATAATAATGGAGTGCCATTTCATAAGCTTTAATGGCAAGTTTTAGGCGATTAGTGGCTTCCATAGTAACTCCAAGCTCAAAAAAAGCTATATAATTGCGTGGCTCAATTTTTAGAGCATGGCTGAGGTCAAGCATAGCTAGTTTGAAGTCGCTTAGCTGAATATGAATCCAAGCACGTCTAATCCAAGCTTCAGCATAAGTGGGAAACAGAGCAAGAACGTTATCAATATAATCAAGAGCAAGACCATAATTATCGGCATTAATCGCATTTTCAGCCCACAGCATTAAAAGATCAATGGTTTCGCTGCCTGATTGTGACCATAAATGTTGAAGTTGCTGACTGATAATTTTCGCTTCATTGACATTGGAACAAAATTTCAATTCTTTCAGTAAACGCGAAACTTCCGCTTCTTTATGTTGTTCTGCTCTGTGAGTATTTGGGTGATGTGCTTTATTAAAATTTTCAAGAAGAGGCACTGCTGAATCAGGTGTAGTAGGTGTTGAAGGTAGATGATTTGGCATTAGATCATCTAAGGATAAAAGCAATTGTGGGGAGGGATCTTCAAGAGATAATGAAGGAGGATTTTGACTGTATCCAGGAGAAAGCAAATAAAAAATACTCGCAAAAGTAATTAAACTTTGCCGGAGAATAAGAAAACTCTGCAATCGTAGAATCTTTAAGAAGATAAAAAGCCTCATAAAAACAAGTCCCAAAAAGATAAAGTATCAAAAATCGATCTTTGTATCTAAAAATAAATCTTCACGAGACTAAAAAGACTTAATACCCACAAAAATAGATATAAAAATGATCAACCTTGACGTGCTCTAAAACGTGGATTAGTTTTATTCAGGATGTAAACACGACCTTTACGACGCACCAAACGGTTATTACGATGGCGTTCTTTTAGTGCTTTAAGCGAATTTTTAATTTTCATCATACTCACCGTTTATACATATTTACGTGACTCAATGTATAACTCCACTGTCACAATTACAACACCACAACTTCGATATTACAACTCCAGTATCACAAAATCTACTGCAATATACATGTTATATCATAATATTACGATTGGGACATAACATCATGTTATATACTTTATTCACTATGATCATAAAAAAATACACTTTTAAAGAAAAAGTACATACTAACAAAACAAATAAATGAAAAACGCACGGAGGATGTAACAAGAATTCCTATTTTTGTCAAGTAATCATTACCTATAAGCTTCAATAAAACTAAAGAAAGATTAAAAGTAAAAACTAGAAATGAATCCTTATTTCCTCAATCAAAAGGGGAGTTATTGTCCTTTAAGTAACGATTTTTGAAGAGTATAAAACTTGAAAGTGGTGTTTTGGGAGAATTTATTTTTTGGGCAGTTCTTTCAAAAAATGTTTTGTTTTATTTCTCTCGTTGTTTGTTGAAATATATTGTTTTTCAGATACGTTATTGTCTAGGTCTGGTGGCTAACCCCGTTAAGTGGATGATATGCCCCATTTTGCGTGTCGGTTGAACAGATTTTTTACCATATAAATGCACTGATGTGCGTTCTTGTGTCAGAAAATATTTAAAATCATTGAGATTTTTACCAAGAAGATTAATCATTTCACAATCGCTATGGCGGTATGTGCTACCTAAAGGAAGCCCACAAATTGCACGGATATGCTGTTCAAATTGTGAAGTCACACACGCTTTTTGTGTCCAATGGCCAGAATTATGTACGCGAGGTGCCAATTCATTTACCAAAAGATTGCCATCTGTTAATACAAAAAATTCAATGCAAAGAACACCGACATATTGAAGAGCATCCATTACTGCTACGCTTATTTCTTGTGCCGCTTTTTGCACGGAAAGTGGAACACGAGAGGGCACAAATGTTTTATAAAGTATGCCACTTTTGTGTTGATTTTCAGGGCAGTCATAAAAAGTATGCTCTCCTTGTTGTGTGCGTGCTGAAATGATTGAAATCTCTGATAAAAAGGGTACAATTTCTTCCAAAATTGAAGGTTGTTCTTGAAAAGCTGTTAAGGCTGCATCAATAGTTGATTCACTTGGACGATCCAATATTATCTGATTTTTTCCATCATAGCCAAAACGCCGTGTTTTCAAAAGACCGCGTCCACCAAACGCTGAAAGTCCTGAAATCAAAGATAAACGGTCATCAACAACATACCATGATGTTGTACGAATGCCTTGTGCATTTAAAAATTGTTTCTCAAAAAGCCGATCTTGTGCGATCTCTAGTGCTTTGGAGGAGGGACAAACACGCTTAATTTGCTCTATATATTGAACCATTTGAAGCGAAAGATTTTCAAATTCATAGGTCACAATATCGCATAGGGAAATAAAATGATCTATTGCTAAATAATCGTCGTAGGAAGCAACAATATGCTCATTAGCTGTTTGTGCTGCTGAGCAATCTGTTTCAGGGCAAAAAACAACCGTTCGAAATCCCAATTCTGCAGCTGCTATTGCCAACATGCGTGCTAATTGCCCTCCCCCTATTAAACCAATTGTGCTTCTCGAAGTTGACATGTTGGATGAAGGCGATGTGTCAGATGCGGGTGATGTATCAGATACGGGCGATGTATCAGATACGGGCGATGTGTCAGATGTGGGTGATGTGTTTGAAAGTTGTATCATTTTAAACCTCAGTTGTAGGGGTTTGTGCGACACTGGCTGTTTGTTGTTGGCGCCAGTCTTGTAAACGCTGTGCTAAATTATCATCGTAAACCGCCATAACCGCTGCTGCTAAAAGCGCTGCATTAATAGCACCTGCTTTGCCAATTGCTAATGTACCAACTGGTATTCCTGCTGGCATTTGTACAATTGAAAGCAACGAATCTTGACCAAATAAAGACTGTGATTGCACTGGAACTCCAAAAACAGGAAGTGGGGTGAGGGATGCTAACATTCCAGGAAGATGTGCTGCACCCCCAGCTCCGGCGATCAATACTTTAAAGCCTGCAGCTTTTGCACCTTTTGCAAATTGGTAAAGTCGATCAGGAGTTCGGTGTGCAGAGATAATATGTGAAATATGAGAAATACCAAGACAAGTTAAAATATCTGCGCTATGGCGCATCGTTTGCCAATCTGACTGACTACCCATTAAAATCGCTACATCACATGATTTTTTCGTCATCCTATATCCTTTTCAAGTGTTCAAGGCGATTCCTTCCTCTTATTCTTTAAAAGTCTTATGCTCTCTTTGCAAAGTTAATTGATATAGAATAACAATTTTTTCAATTTAGTTTTAAATAGGATCACAGATTTTAAGTACAAAATAAGGGATAAGAAGTTCTCTTTGTTTACAAAAGATAATAAAATTGCCCAGCCAAATGTGGAGTTAATTTGAATTATGTTGTTATTTTGATTAATACGTGAGTATCAGGGTAAACGAATATATAGGTTGTTTTTGTGAATCTAAGAAGTAGGATAAGAGTATATTTGTTAAGTAACATTCTTAGATAGCAAAGCTTTATAGTTATCAGAATAGTAAAGTTTGGATCTGATAGTAAAACAAGGTATATACCTTAAAATAATTGCTTTTTTACATCAATTCCTTAAGGAATTTAATAGCTTAATTTGCTAAATGGGAAGATGAGGGAGGAAGATTAGCTGAAAAAATGAAGTGAGAAGTTAGCTAGAGAGGTAAGGTCAACTCTTTTTTTTACTTTATGTATCGCTCTCTTTATCTCATTATAGACTTTTACAGGATAATCCCGTACAGCTGAGGCGTGATGTATGAAAAAGTGGTTGAGATGATGAAGTATAAATGTTAAGGGTATGTGCGGTGCAGTATTGGTGGTATGTGCAAGTAATGGAGCTGTACAAATTAAGGTAATGAAACAGGTTATAAGCTCAATGAAAGGTAAATTATCTCAATATCGGACAATAGTAGCTTTCACATCATTTTGTTTAGTCTAAATATATCAATCCAGTATTACTGTGAAGAATGCTTTCAGTTGAGTTTGTTGCTAATCACGATCTTAGGTAATGGAGATTATTAATCATAGCCTCTTCTAATAGGTATCTTATCATCTTGCACAGGTTGAAATGACAAAAATGCTATAATCTTGCACTTCTTTATTCTTTAAATTTGGATCATAATTTAGAGATCTAAATTGATTTTTCTTCATTCCAATCATTGTAGAACAAGTACAACGAGATGTATCCTCAGCATTATCAGAAGTTTCTTTTAGTTGATAACGAATACCGTTGCTGTATTCACTATAAGCAGGAAAAGCACTTTGTGTACTCAAAAAAACAGCACAATGAATATAGGGTAATATGTTGCTGTCAGCAGAATGGACGCCCGGTGTTATAAATCCACGCTCACGCAAAATAATGCCATTATATAAGTCCTAAAGATCCATTATAAATAAAGTGTTTTTGATAAGTTGTATTATATACTAAATTTTGAATCTCTAACCATTGAGTGCGATCCGTATTTTCGTGCAATAATATAGTCTGTAAAGGGTGCATGTATAATACATATGCTTTATCATTACCAACACGAAGAGGTTTTATTTTAGGAAAAGCAGACTTTGCTTGCATAACTGCTTTATTAATTAAATTTAAGTTAAAATCATGCTTATCCAATTCAGTGAGATCTTCATCTTTTATTTTTTTATCTGGTCTAATAATTCTCTTAGAAGTTGGGGCTTTATGTTCATTAAACCCATAGTGAATATTACTAATATCAAGGGTATAATTTTCAAACATAAGAGTTTTAGCAGTATAACCACATATCTGAATAAAAAACATCAGGCTTAAACGATCAGCAAAAAAATCAGCAAGAGAATCCCTAAAATTCTTATATTCTTTTAAGAATAGTAGTTTCATCCTGTGAATCGGTCATATAGGCCAGAAGAAATTTCTTAATTGTTACATGGTTAAAATAGATACAAATTAGAGTGTCTTTCTCAGTTGTCGTTAAGCGAGAAAAAGACTGAAATTCTATATCATCAAAATTACATCCTATCCAGTTATATAATTTAATCCGTGCTTGAATAACATTGCGACCATCAGTTCTTATCAAACTCTGAATGTCTGACTTCTTAATTATCTCCTGAATAGTTTTTCAGAAAATTTTTTTGCCATTCTTTATTATCAAGCGACAAATTTTTGTTTATTTCTATGACAGATCGCTCTTTTTTTTTCGGTTATTAAAACTTACTGATGTAATTTTTTAGATAAAGTATTATTGATTGTAATATTTGTGATTTTAGATTTTATTTATGACAAATATTGCTCCAATAAATATCTACGAAATCTTTAATACGATTTCTGTATATTACCAACATGTTATTAACATATAATAATATTAATTTAATACGCATTTAAATTATGCAATATAAAGGTGACATGAATAGACTATAGAATGTTGCGTATGTTTTTAAGTTCAAGAAAGAATTGTTTCTTTAAAAAATATCGAAGAATATTCATTTCATATTTTGTGTGGAAGAGTCAGCGGGTAGGGGTCTTTTGCTGTAAAACACCATCCTGAGAGGGCAATATTGCTTTCTTTACGGGGATACTGTCTTACATGCCTGTAGGGAAGATTTTTAATTAATAGACTTAAAAACTTATTATCGTTTTTTCTTTTATACTCTTTTCTGTATTTCTGTAAAACTGTTTTTTAATTGAAGGGGCTAGGTGGATTTTTGTATGCTAGCTTTCTTTATTGATTGATGAGGTAAAAAATATTGTTATTGGCGTGATAAAGTTTTTAAGAATGATACTTTTGATAGATGAATAGATTTAAAACAATGGTATCCTAAAATATGTATTGCGTATGTAAAAATATAGGGAAGCGCATAACAATCTAAAAGCTAAAGCAAATATTTTTTCGTATTTTTATTGAACTGCTCGAATAGTTATCAAGATATCAATATTACAAAAACATAAAACTTTGATAGCAACAGTAAATTTATCAAATTCCTCTAAAAAATGGGCTGTAGGATTTAAAGGTAGTTTTTTATAAGACATTGTTTTGTGTGGTGATAAAATGTTGTCGGATTAAGTGTCATTATAAAGGTTTTTTGCTTGCCTTATTTCTGTGTAATCGTAAAAATTTGAAAATGTAAATAATGAAATGTGAAAATGTAAATAATAATCTAAAAAAGAGAAAAATAAAAAGATTGGATGTTATAAACGCATCTACAATAGCTGTGATAACAATGTAGAAAATACAATATAAGAATATAATATATAGAGATGGGTTGAAGAATGGGAAAGAGTCAGGTGGAGGGAGAATAAAAAGTACAATGAAGAGTAGAGTGATAAAGTGAGAATGATAGGTGAGGTGATAGGGTAAGACAAAAAGTAAATGAAGGTCGGCGTGAAGAAAAGAGTGAAATAAGGAATAATGTGAAGAATGGCTGAGAAAGTAAGGTGATAAGATAGAGTGATAAATGTGTTAATGGGTGAATTAAAGAGTAGTGAGATGGTGTATTTGCGTATAGTGTATGGTCATATCTTTGCAGTATCGATAAAAACCGGAAAAGCTTTCCATAAAAAACTTCTGATAAAATATCTGTAATAAAAAATATATTAAAGCTTTTTGAGGTTGTTAGGCTATTTTAGATTATTAAAGCAAACAATAAATGTGATACGAGAAATGTGATACGAGCAGCCATAAAAAGAAAATGCCTTATATTAATGTATAAATTATAAAAAATATTCTTTATCAAAAGAATGAAGTCTTTGTTCAAAGAAGAAGTTTTGAATTTTTTTCTATGTTGTGTTGCTATGGTATTTTACGTAAAATTAGAAAATGACTCTGAAATTATCACTCATATAGTTTTTTCCTATTGAATTTTTGTTCACAAACTTAAGAAAATAGGGTATGAACGCTAAAAAATAATCCGCAGCACAAAAGTAGATGCGTAAATTATAAAGATTAATGTACAAGTTATAAAGGAAATCATTGTTTATGTCCAAGGAAGAAGTTTTGGAGTTTTCTGGTGTCGTAACTGAGCTCCTCCCTAATGCGATGTTTCGCGTGAAATTGGAAAATGATCATGAGATTATTGCTCATACTGCTGGGAGAATGCGCAAAAATCGTATTCGTGTATTGGCAGGTGATAAAATTATGGTTGAAATGACTCCTTATGATTTAACAAAAGGACGGATTACATACCGTTATAAATAGATCAATTATAGTAGGTTTTTGCTTTCTGTGAAAATTGTAATGCTTTTCTAAAAATGTTTGTATATTTTCCCAAAGATTGAAATAGTTTTAAATAAGGCAAAAAAAAATCAAAATGATCAAGTAAATATGTAAAATCGAATGTGCAGAGCCTGTTCGTAAAGATATGAGTGTATTACAAAAAGATCTTAGGTGAGGTGAGAATGAATTGATTGATGGTTTAAAATCATTTTGAGGGGGTTGGGAATGGGAATCATAGAGAAAAGCTACTTAAAGAAACCCCGTTTGGGGGAAATCAAATTGGTCCTTGCTTCTGCTTCGCCACGTCGCTTGGCTCTTTTAGGGCAAATTGGTGTTGATCCTCATCAAGTTTATGCAACCAATATTGATGAAACACCAAAATTAAGAGAACATCCTGCATATCTTGCAAAGCGCTTAGCAAAAGCAAAGGCATTTAAAGCACAAGAAACTTTACTATGGTATAATCAAAATAGTGAAGAAGATGTATCAGTGCAGAAAACTATAATCTTAGCTGCGGATACTGTAGTTGCTGTTGGGCGTGTTGTTCTTCCTAAACCAGAGGGAGAAGATGAGGCTTATGAATGTTTGCGTTTCCTATCAGGACGGTCTCATAAAGTGTATGGCGCCATTTGTGCGCTGAATGAACGTGGAAAAACAACTGTAAAATTGGTTGAAAGCCGTGTCCGTTTTAAGCGGTTGACCTCTCCCATGATGAAGGCTTATCTTACTTCTGGAGAATGGGAAGGAAAAGCTGGTGGTTATGCTATCCAAGGAAAAGCCGGTGCTTTTGTTGTTGATATTGCTGGCTCTTATTCCAATGTAGTTGGGTTGCCATTGGCTGAAACAATGGATCTCCTGACAATGTATCACTATCCAGTTCTTACCAATTGGTCTGAAGCAACACATTAGAGAAATTCATTGATAGGTAAAGTTGATGAAATACCTCAAACAGAAAAAAAAGGGGGAAGGGCTATCAGAGAAATTTGCAAAGCTGTGCGAACAATCGACAAAAACACTCCGCCCTCCGCATCCTTGTCCAGTCTGTGGTAAAATGTCGCAACAAAATACTTATCCCTTCTGTTCAACACAATGCCGAGCGATCGATTTAAATCGTTGGCTTTCTGGTGCTTATATCTTGCCACCACCATTGCAAAAAACTGACGAAGAAGAATAAAAGATTTAGGCGTATTGAGATTGGCAATATTCGGCATTGAGTGAAAGGCTATGCATTTAAAGCAGGCTGTTTTGACAGGGCGTGTTGCCACTAATCTTGTAAATCATGCTTTCTTTTCCCTTTTTTGCTAGGATTTTTTCCATTATGTTTATTGGTTATAGTTCTTTTTGTAGTAAGTTTTATTTGCTATTGTCCTTTTTTACTACGGTATTTTTTCCTTGCACTCATTCTTGTGAGAACCCATATTTATTTTAGCACTACGGTTATTTTTCATGCTATGTCGCTTACAGTGTTTTGTGTGGCGTGGTCGGTTTTTACAAAATATCTTGGAGAGTTGAAGTGCAGCAGTAGTCACGAAAGGAAAAAAGATGAACTTAGAGAAATATAGTGAACGGCTTCAAGGTTTTTTACAAACAGCACAAAACAACGCTCTTTCTTCTGATAATCAACAATTTATGCCTGAGCATCTCCTCAAAGTATTGTTAGATGATTCTCAAGGGTTAGCGGCTTCCTTAATTCAAAAAATTGGGGGTGATTTATCTCTTATTCAAAATGCTCTCAAAGAAGCGCTTGATGCTTTGCCAAAAGTACAAGGCGGGAATGGACAGCTTTATCTTTCACAACCGTTGGCTAAAGTTTTTGCTATGGCGGAAGATCTTGCACATAAAGCTGGTGATCAATTCGTAACTGTGGAACGTGTGTTACAAGCTTTGACCGCAGAAAAAACCGCCAAAACAGCTGATATTTTAACAAAGGCAGGCGTAACTCCACAAGCTCTTAATCAGGCCATTAATGCTTTGCGTAAGGGTAAAACAGCAACAAGCCCACATGCTGAAAGTCAATATGAAGCCTTAAAAAAATATGCACGGGATCTTACTAAAGATGCACGTGAAGGAAAACTTGACCCTGTTATTGGGCGTGAAGAAGAGATCCGCCGGACTATCCAGGTTCTTTCACGACGTACCAAAAATAATCCTGTTCTAATTGGGGAGCCAGGTGTGGGAAAAACCGCAATCGTTGAGGGTTTGGCACTACGTATTGTCAATGGTGATGTGCCTGAAACTTTACGTGATAAGCAACTCTATGCACTGGATATGGGGGCACTTATTGCTGGAGCAAAATATCGCGGTGAATTTGAAGAACGCTTAAAGGCTGTACTTGCAGAAGTGCAAGCCGAAAGTGGTAAAATCATTTTGTTTATTGATGAATTACACAACCTTGTCGGAGCTGGAAAATCTGATGGTCCTATGGATGCTTCCAACCTACTAAAACCAGCTCTTGCACGCGGAGAACTTCATTGTGTAGGAGCTACAACACTTGATGAATACCGCAAATATGTTGAAAAAGATGCTGCCTTGGCTCGTCGTTTTCAGCCCGTCTTTGTACCTGAGCCAACACTTGATGATACAATTTCTATTTTGCGTGGCATAAAAGAAAAATATGAACAACATCATAAAGTGCGCCTTGCAGACAGTGCTTTAATTGCTGCGGCTCGTTTATCTAATCGTTATATTACTGATCGTTTCTTACCAGATAAAGCTATTGATCTTATCGATGAAGCTGCTGCACGGTTACGTATGCAAGTTGATTCAAAACCGGAAGAACTTGATGCTATTGATCGCAGAATCTTACAGTTAAAAATCGAACGAGAAGCTTTAAAAACAGAAATTGATCCAACAGCAAAAGAGCGTTTACAAATTGTACAAGCTGAACTCGAAACGTTGGAACAGCAATCTACCGAGATGACAAGTGCTTGGCAGGCTGAAAAACAAAAATTAGGATATGCTGCTGATTTGAAAAAACAGCTTGAGGATGCACGAAATGCTTTGGCTATCGCACAGCGTAATGGACTCTTTCAAAGAGCTGGTGAACTCGCTTATAGTGTTATTCCTGAGCTTGAAAAACAATTGATTATTGCTGAAAATGATGATCAAAAAAATAATCTTGTTGAAGAAATTGTAACTGCTGAACATATCGCACGGATTGTTTCACGGTGGACGGGAATTCCCGTCGATCGTATGCTTGAAGCAGAGCGAGAAGCATTATTGCGTATGGAAGATGAAATTAGTACACGTGTTGTTGGACAAGATGAAGCTGTTCAAGCTGTAGCTCGAGCTGTGCGTCGTGCGCGTGCTGGCCTGCAAGATCCTAATCGTCCCATTGGCTCCTTCATGTTTTTAGGGCCTACAGGTGTTGGAAAAACCGAATTAACTAAAGCGCTTGCTGCTTTTCTCTTTCAAGATCCTAGTGCAATTTTACGGATCGATATGTCGGAATATATGGAAAAGCATGCCGGTGCACGTTTGATTGGGGCGCCACCTGGATATGTCGGATATGAGGAAGGGGGAGTGCTTACCGAAGCGGTTCGCAGAAGACCCTATCAGGTTATTCTTTTTGATGAAATTGAAAAAGCACATCCTGATATTTTTAATCTCTTGCTGCAAGTGCTTGATGAAGGGCGCTTAACCGATAGTCAAGGACGAACCGTCGATTTTCGCAATACTTTGCTTATTATGACCTCAAATCTGGGGGCTGAGTTTTTAACTGCTCTGCCTGAAGGACAAACGACGGATCATGCAAAAAATGATGTTATGAATGTGGTAAAAGCAGCTTTTCGTCCTGAATTTCTTAACCGTATTGATGAGATTATTCTTTTTCAGAGATTACAACGTCACGATATGGAAGCGATTGTTGATATTCAGATACAACAATTACAAAATTTGCTCAATGAACGAAAAATAACTTTGCGTATCGAAAAAGAAGTACGACAATTCCTTGCTCATAAAGGATATGATCCTCTCTATGGAGCACGTCCTCTTAAACGCATCATCCAAAAAGAAATTCAAGATCCTCTTGCAGAAAGCATCTTATTTGGAAAAGTTCATGATGACACAACTGTGACAATTACAAAACAAGGTGATCGATTGGTTTTTGTGCCTGAACATGAAAAATAGTCAATAATGTCTCAAAATAGCATAATAAGAACATAATGGTTGACAAGGTAAATCTAAACGGCTATGATAATGTCACAATCGGAATTGTATGTTTTAGTCAGAAAAATGAAATAGTATTGACAAAGCAGAAAGAACGGAACGGAACGGAACAAAATAGAACAATATTGGGTCATTTATATTTTTCTAGATACTTAAGTTCCTGAATCTCCTTTTTATAAATTTACTCATTTTCTAAGTTTTATTGTGTAATCGATAAGAGATGTTTTCGAGAAGATGTTCTTCTTGGGAAGTAGGTACCGCAGGTTTACATTAAGGAGACCATTTAGTGGGGTTGTTCTTAGAATTTTATTGCTGGTTTTCATATCATAAGATTTTATCTGTTTGAAGGAGCATGATGGTGACAGGTGAACGCTGCCTTCCTTTGCGCCGTAAAGGGCGGTCAAAAGGTTCGTTGAATAAAACAACAAGACGATTCAATGAAGCTCTTCTTACAGCTGCTGAGCAAGCTGGATATCACTATGGGGAGGATGGGCTAGTGTCTTATCTTCAATATCATGCACTTAACAATCCTATACCTTTTTTTTCGCTTCTTGCAAAGGTTTTGCCTTTACAAATTACTGAAGAAACTGGGAGTGATGTCAAAACAATTTCGCGTATAGAGATTGTACCAGTAGTCTCAAAGAATGCTATGCCTGAGGAATACGATACCTGAGATTGTAATATTTGGGGGCCGAGATATACCTGAGGATGTGATGCTTGAGGGGAACAATGATATTTTTTCATGATTTTGATGCTCTTAGCAACACAAATCAAGTTTCATGCAAAATTTAAAAGTCTTCTGTGATATATAAGGACACATGCTGTGCGGCAATGTGTTGCTACACCATTCAAAAAAGTAAAATTAGTACAGTATTTCAGATAGCAGCGTGATCAAAAAAGAAAATCAAGTAGATTTTCTCTAAATAGTTTTTGAGTGAGTACACAAAAATACAAAATAAAAAATAATACCATTTCTCAAGCATGAGATTTTACAATGACTATTGCTCAAGTTTCTCTCATTCCAAAATTGATCCCTATTTTTTCTGGAAAAGCTGATGTGCGTGCCACTTGGGGAGGACGTGGATCTGGCAAAACGCGTTCCTTTGCTTTGATGTCTGCAGTGATCGGTTATCAACATGGAAAAGCAGGAAAAAGAGGCATTATCCTGTGTGCAAGACAATTTCAAAATTCACTCAATGAGAGTTCATTAGAAGAAATTAAACGTGCTATTGAATCCTATTCTTTTCTACAAGATTATTACGAAATTGGTGATAAATATGTAAGGTCAAAAGATGGGCGTATCGCTTATGTTTTTGCAGGTCTTGATCGTAATATCTCAAGTATTAAATCGATGGGAAGGGTGTTTCTTTGCTGGGTTGATGAAGCTGAACCTGTCACTGAGATGGCTTGGCAAACTCTCATTCCAACACTGCGTGAAGAAGGGAAAGATTGGAATGCTGAATTATGGGTAACATGGAATCCTCTCCGTGAAAATGCACCCGTTGAAAAACGTTTCCGCAATGTAAATGATCCAAATATAAAAGGTGCTGAAATCAATTGGCGTGATAATCCCCAATTTCCTGAAAAACTTAACCGTGATCGTAAGATGGATTTAAAACAAAGACCTGAACAATATAACCATATCTGGGAAGGTGAATATATTCAATCTGTTCAAGGTTCTTATTACCAAAAAGCACTTCTTGAAGCTGAGCAGGAAGGACGTATTACTACTATTCCACGTGATCCATTGATACAGATCAAAATCTTTTGGGATATTGGAGGAACAGGAGCAAAGGCTGATGCTACTGCTTTGTGGGTTGCACAGTTTGTTGGACATGAAATTCGTGTCCTTGATTATTATGAAGCACAAGGACAACCTCTTTCAGAGCATATCGGGTGGGTGCTCCAAAGAGGATATGACAAGGCTTTAATGGTCTTGCCCCATGATGGGGCAACCAAAGATCGCGTTTATAATGTGAGTTTTGAAAGCGCTCTCCAACAAGCTGGGTTTCAAACTAAAGTTATTCCCAATCAAGGAGCGGGAGCTGTCAAAATGCGTATCGAAGCCGTAAGGAGATTGTTTCCTGCTATATGGTTTAATCGTGCAACAACACAAGCTGGACGAAAAGCACTTGCGTGGTATCATGAAAAACGCGATGAACAGCGCAATATCGGATTAGGTGCTGAGCATGATTGGGCAAGTCATGGTGCCGATAGTTTCGGACTCATGTGTGTGGCTTATGAACAGCCAAAAATCCGACCACAAAAAAATCTTTATCGTTCTTATCACCATTCTCAAACTTCATGGATGGCTTTTTAATGTATAGTTCTACAGCTTCTTTTGATTTACTTGATACACTGGAATATCAAAATCTTTTTAAAAAACTCGTTAATTGGTATCGAGAAGATATTGTTCATGTCGAACAATGGCGAAAAAATGCCCAAGAAGATTATGATTTCTATAATGGACGGCAATGGAATGAGCAAGATCTCGCCGTGTTGCAAGAACAAAACAGACCTATTATGACTTTTAATCGTATTGCTCCTTTAGTGAATGCGGTGATTGGCGCAGAGCGCAATAATAAACGACAAGTACAATTCATTCCACGACAAGAAGGTGCTGCCTTTGCTAATGAGATTCTCACCGGAGCTGCTGAGTGGTTTCGTGATGAAGCTGATGGTGAATATGAAGATTCTGATGCTTTTCAAGATGCAATCATTTGTGGTATGGGCTGGACAGATACACGATTAGATTATGAAGAAAATCCGCAAGGAAAACCAGTGATTGCACGCCTGGATCCAATGAAAATGGTTTGGGATTCCAGTGCGGTGAAACCGAATCTTATTGATGCACAGCGCGTGTGGTATATTGATGAAAAACCTTTAGCACTCGCTCAGGAAATGTTTCCTAATGTTCATTGGAGTGATCTTAATGCTGATTGGGTTCAACATCATACATTTTTGTACTCAGCAAATAATGGCGATACCCAAAGCTACGGAGATGCTTATAGTGGTGAAAGTTTTCAAAAACCTAAAATGGTTACTTTGGCTGAATGTAGATGGTTTGAACGCGAAGTTGTTTATAAAATTCTTGATTCACAGACTGGAAAATTTACCGATTATTCTGAGCAGGAATTCCAGAATTTAAAAAAATATTTTCCTTCTGTTCAAGCAACAAGATTAACAAGAAAAATTGTTAAACGCGCTTTTTTGGGAAAAAAATTATTAGAAGTACCCGATAAACCCTTGGTACCTCCTAATCAGTTGGGGTGGGAGTGTATTACCGGATATTTTGATAAGCTGAGCCGACAATTTTATGGAATTGTGAAACCAACAAAAGATCCACAACGGTGGGCTAATAAATATTTTAGTCAAGTTATGCATCTTCTCAATAGCCAATCAAAAGGTGGAGTTATGGCTGAACGCGATGCTTTTGATGATGATCGCCAAGCCGTAGAAAGTTGGGCTAGAGCTGATAGCATTACTTGGCTTAAAAGTGGAGCTGTTTCTGGTGGAAGAATCCAGCCTAAACCTGTTGCACAATTCCCTCAAGGATTTTTTCAGCTGTTTAATGAAGCAAAAAGTGCAATTACACAGGTGACAGGATTATCTGCTGAATTCATTGGAACACGTGCAGTTAACCAACCAGGAATTCTTGAAGAACAACGCCGTCAATCGTCGCTCAATCTATTGGCTTCTTTCTTTGATGGTTTGCGGCGATATCGGCAACGACAGGGAAAAATTATTCTTTATCTTATTCAAAATTATCTCTCTGATGGACGATTGGTGCGTATCGCTGGTGATGAAAATGCTCAATATGTTCCATTAACACGGGAAATGATTACTAGTTTAGAATATGATATCGTTGTCGATGATGCACCGACAAGCCTTAATGAAAAAGAGCGGACGTTTTCTGTTATCATGCAGCTGCTTCCATTGATGCAAAATTTCACAACTGCAGATATTATGCTCGATCTCTTACGTTATTCACCTTTGCCAGCATCACTCATTCACAAAATTGCTATAAAAGCGCAAAAGCAGGGATCTCTCAAAGAGGATCAATACGTTGTATCACCATATAGTGGTGATGTTGGAGCCTAAAATATCAGTGATATCGGTGTTGCGCAAATATTGCTGCCTGTTTTACGGATGGCGAGCACATAAAAATAAGCAGCTTTATTTGAGAAAATCATATTTTATTATCTGAAGGAGAGAAGGCTAGTATAATGAATCCAGAACACTTAATATCGGCAAAAAAAAATCAATTGACACAGGATTTCCTTCCAGAAACACAACAGGAAAAAGATTCTGAAATTGGAGGAGAAGAGAAAGTAAAAACTCCTGAAGGAAATTTTGAAGGGCATAAAGAAAGATATTTACAACAGCAAGCTCAGAAGGGTAGTGTACAACCACAAAATATTCAAGGGGAAGAGACAGTAGAGGCACCACCAGACCCACAAAAAGATTTCATTGGTTATATGCAATGGTTGGGAAAAACACTTCACCAACAGGGATTGTTGCAGGCTAAACAACAGTCTATTTCTTCTAATTCTGAAGCAGAACAACTGCATTCTTTCTTTCAGCAATCTGTCGCTTCTGTTAAACAAAAATACTACGACTTTGATCAGGCTGCTGATTTCATTTATGATGCGCGTGCTAAGCAATTAGCTGCTTGTGCTGCGCTTTATCCTGAAATGGCTGATCCAAAAGTCATTGATACCATGATTGGCAATGAATTAAAGCAGATTCTGCATGATTGTGTGAAAAAAAATCAAAATCCTGCTGAAGTAATTTACGATATTGCGCAAAAAATTGGCTATACAAATGACAAAAGCAATACTGTTGAAGATTTGCAAGAAAGGCATAATTCTGCACGTACACTTGCTGCCTATAACGGTATGACTCCTAGAGGCCTCATTTCTTTAGATATGCTTGATAAAATGTCAGAGGTAGAATTTAGTACTTGGATTGCTGATCCAAAAAACAAAGCTGCTTTTAACTGCTTAATGGGAGGAGGAGATCTCTGAAGAGAGAGATTTTTAAGAAAACTCTTAAAGGTAAAGATTACGCAGAGAAGCCTTAAAGGAGTAATGGGTAGAGAAAACCTCTAAAAAGGGGGAAGGCAAAAGCTATCAATAAATATCATCCAAAACACATAATAACTGATCTACTCATCTAGAAAATGAGAAATGTAGATAATTAATACCCGGCGCTTTGCCGGTTTTTTTATGTCAATAATTTTAAGAGGATAAAATGACTGCAACTTATATCGGACTTAATGATCCAATGGCTGTGCGCACATGGTCTAAATTGCTTAATCAAGAAGTTTCAAAAGCAATTCCAATTGCTCCATTAATTGGAAATGACTCTAATAGCATCGTACAATTAAAAGATGAAGTCAATAAAGCAAGTGGTGATGCAATTAGCTTTGGTTTACGTGTGCAATTGCTTGGTGATGGGGTGAGTGAAGGACAGGCGCTTGAAGGCAATGAAGAAGCCTTACAGTTTCTCAATGATCGCTTAGTAATTAATGAACTTGTTCACGCTGTGCGTGTTAAAAATGAGGGTACTATTGATCAGCAACGTATTCTCCATGATTTGCGTACCGAAGCCAAAAATGGTTTGGTCGATTGGTATGCAGATCGTTTAAGTATGATGTTCTTTATTCAAGTCTGTGGCTATACTGCAAAATCTATTAACTTTGAAGGGCGTACCATTACGCTTAAACCCGTTCATTATGGATTTAATAAACCAACTGCACCAACTGATAAACGCATTGTACGCCCCAATGAAAAAACAAAAGATGAAGATTTAAAAGCAGGCGATATCTTTGATCTTAAGCTAATTGATAAAGCCGTCGAACGTGCTAAGCTTGCAAATCCTAAAATTAGACCAGTGCGTGTTGAGGGAGAAAATGTTTATGTGCTTTATCTTCATCCAACACAGGTAACACAATTGCGAACTAATACAGACACTGGGCAGTGGCTCGACATTACCAAAGCTATCTATAATGGAAGCCGCATCAAAAATCCTCTCTATGATGGGTCACTTGGTATGTATAATGGTGTTGTTTTGCGTGAAGCTGAACACGTTACAGAAGGTGTGGAATCGGGCACAACAAATAAGGCTGTGACAAATGTACGTCGAGCTGTTTTGCTGGGAGCACAGAGTGCTGTTATTGCTTTTGGAAAAGATCGTGGGGCTACACGTTATAAATTAGTAGAAGAGCTTTTCGACTATGAACGCGAGTTTGGTGTGGCAGCAAAAACGATTATCGGTATGAAAAAGACATGCTTCAAATTACCAGAAAGTGCACAAGGTGCTCAAGATTTCGGTACAATCGTAATCCCAACTTATAGCGTACCCACTTAAAGATTATTTAAAAATTTATAAAACTTTTCTCCCAGCAAACACTTTATTTGGGAGAAAAATATTTAAAAAATGCAATATTTTAAATACCTTATCTCAAAAGGATTATAATTGCTTATGATTATTTCATCTGCCTATCCCAAGCATCGTGATTTCAGATATTCGAGAAATTCTAATGCTTTTTGCCGTATGATTGAAATCATTCAAGATGAAATTGATGATACAACATCTGAATATTCCGTTCAAATTCGAGATTCAATTTTTACTGCTTTGCACTTGTGTAAGCGAGAATCTTTTTTCTTCAATGAAAAAAAAATAATAACATTTAAAACGCAAAGAGGAAAAACATGGTATGGGAAGCAAGAAGGTCTCTTTATTGAACCAGATATGGTATTTGATTCTGTGTTTTTAGGAACACATGCTTCAAGGCAAACCCAATTAGTGTATAAATCTATCGAAGTATTGCAAAAACAATACGGATATCAGCCATCTCAGGGAATTCCTATCTTTTATACCTGTAAGAATCAGCAAATAGGACTCTTTCCAACACCTCAAGATATTGATGATGTGCATCTTTTTTATGAGATTGGGCATTTTAGTGAGGAAAATGTAATACCGGATGATAATCCTTGGATGATCTACGCATTTGATCTTATTAAAGCCCGCGCAAAATACGAACTCTACAAAAATATCCTTAAAGATCATGAATATGCTTCTGTTGCTTTCAATGATTTTCAAGAACAACTTAAAGCTTTGCGCACAGAAACATCCTGCCGAAAAGGTGTTTCAAACATTCTTTCGACGAGGTTTTAAATGGCTTTTTTCCCAATCGCTGATTATCGCCCTGATGTTGCTGACATCAATGGTATTTTTACCGATGAGCTTGTTAATGTATTACCAGCAGATGGATCTTATATTCCTATGCCAAGCTTTGTTCCTTGGACAGAGCCTTGTCCTGATCCCATTTTAAGCGCTATCGCTGTTAAAACAAAATCTGGTGTGTCTATTATTGCTGGAACAGAACAAAAAATCTACCTTCTTAACAACACAACAATGCAGTGGAAGAATATTAGCCGAAAAAGAATACCCTATCTTGCTAATGTTGATGCTCCATGGTCCTTTGCTTTGTTTGGTGATTATGTCATTGCTGTCAATGCAAATGATAAACCACAGGTAATCAATATTGAGTATGATGAAAGATTTAGAAACTTAGGTGGAAATCCACCACAAGCTGGAATCGTCCGTGTGTGGGGTGATTTCGTTTGTTTGATGAAATTGACGGAGTATCCACGACGTATCCATTGGTCAGGATTAAATGATGCTGAATTTTGGACTGTTGGAAAAAAAAGCTGTGATTACCAAGATTTTCCAGATGGGGGATCTGTACAAGGCGCAACAGAAACAACAAATCCTATCATTTTTATGCGTTCTGCGATTTACGCTGGATCTTTTATTCCAGGATCTAAGATTATCTTCAGTTTTCAAAAAATACACGATAAACGTGGTGCAAAAAACTCTGACTCTATCGTTTGTCGAGGAGATTTTGCTTTTTTTGCTGATGAAGGGGGATTTTATCAAATAACCAATGAGGGACAGATCACACCAATTGGCTTTGAAAAAGTTGACCGAACCATGATGGCAAAAGTTGGCTATAATAATTTATCAACTCTGTCTGCTGCTATTGATGGCGTGTATAATCGTGTTTACTGGATGATCGATGTCGGTGAAGCAACCCAAGAACGCATCTTACTCATTTATGATTGGAGATTACAAAAATGGACTAAAGCTGTTGTAAATGTCAAAATGATTTTACCCATTTTCTTAGCAGGAACTACTTTAGAAGGTCTTGATAAGGTTTCAGAAAGTATTGATGATTTACCTTTTTCTCTCGACAGTAAAGTTTGGCAAAATGAATCTTCGATTCTTGGGGCGTTTGATTATCAAGGGAAGCTTGGATCATTTTCTGGTCAACCTATGGCTTGTGTTGTGACTTCACAAGAAATGGGGCAGACAAATGGAATGATAACTCGGATCAAAAATATTATGCCTCAAGTAAATAGTGGAGAGTTTTATTTGTCTGTGGGAGTACGTTTACGACAATCTCTTGAAGAGGAAATTATTTGGCTCTCAGAAAAACAGCCTTCTTATCATACTGGGCAAATTCATTTTCGTGCAAGAGCGCGGTTTTATCGCTTTAGATTGCGGATTCCTGAGGGAATTAATTGGTCACATGTTAGGGGGTTTGATGTTGAGTTAAAGCCTGCTGGCATGCGTTAGCATATCTTGTCTAAAGTAGCGATGCGTTAATATATTTCATTAGTCATATGATTAGTTGTAATAAGGCTGAAAGAGCTTAAATCATGACATGGCAACAAGAGAGCCAAAATCTTTATTCTATTCATCTTACTAATCAATGGTCGTGGGAAAAAATAGCACATTATAAAGAAGGCATTAATGCTGCTATGAAAAAGTACGCCAAGCGATTTCCAGATGATGTGTGTTTGGCAACAATTGCTCGAGAAATCGCTACAGGGCAAACGCAATTATGGCTGATCTTAAAAAATGAGTCAAGATTTAGTGCTTGTGGGATTACCAAAATTGAAATGACTCATACAGGAAAAAAACGTGTTGTTATTTTAGATCTTACCGGAGAAGGAGGACTGAAATTGGTTAAATTGATCGATAAGGTTGAAGAATGGGCACGTACAATCAATGCTGATGAAATGCTGACACTTGGAAGGTCTGGATGGGCTAAAATGCTGGCCCATCATGGATATTCACTTAATCTTATTCATTATAGAAAGGTTCTGATCCCATGAGAAGACGAATAACACCCCAAGTTCAAACAATAACTCAAACAAATGCACCGCCTGTGTGGGTAAAAAATATCCTTGAAAAAGCAAGTACTGAAGCACTCGATCTTTACAATAAAGGGAGCGGTAGAAATATTTATCAGGGTGAGCGTGTTGCTGGTTTGAGCGATATGACAAAAAATGCTCTTACAAATTTAGAAAAGGTTGCTGGTCTTTATAATAACCCTGCTCTTACCCATTGGTTTAATGCACCAACTACAAGTGCGACTAACCTCCATAATATGGCAAAAGGAGACTGGATTGGAAGCAATAATAAATTTAATGCTGCGCTAAAGAATGCACTTAGTAGAACTTCTGACGCTGTTAATCAATCTATGGCTGGAGTTGGACGCTATGGATCTGGTGCACATACTGGAGTGCTCGCAGATGAATTAGGAGCATTAGCAACAAATGCTATTGCACACCAATATAACCAAGATATCAACAATATGATAAATGCCAACCAGACGATTGATCATTCATTGCGTGATCAGGTTAATGCTGCCAATGCTTATTATCAAGGACAAAGCAATGCACAAGGTAATGCTTTGAAAGGTGGGATGATTCAAGATGTAAATCGCCAAAATATTTTAAATGCTGAGCACCAAAAATGGATTGAACAAGATAATAAAGAATGGAACCAGTTGGAGCGGTTGTTACAAATGGGAATACAAGCTGCTGGAAATTATGGCACTAAATTAGGCAAGTCAACAACAATGCCTTCAGTTACAAAAGATTCATTACACGATATGCATAAATTGATCGGATTGGCGAGTGGATTTTGGGGGCTTTCTGATGTAAGAGCCAAAGAAAATATTGTACTTGTAGGGGAGAAAAATGGCTATCCACTTTATACCTTTAATTATAAAGGAGATCCTCAACGCTATCGTGGTGTTCTTGCTCAAGAAGTGCTGCATTTGAATCCTAGTGCTGTTTATCTGAATGCAAAAACAAAATTATTGCATGTCGATTATAATAAAATTGGCTTTCAAATAGAAAAAATAACAGTTCCTAAAAATAAAATCTCTTCTTTCTTTTCTTCTCTTTTTACATATTTTCGTTTTCTACAAAAAGGATATATTCTATGAGTTCTATTTATGATTGGTCTCTTGTAGCACCCGAAAATGCTCGCGCAGATGACATCATAAACTGGGCAGAGGGACAACTTCCAAGTACAGTTAATGATAGTGCTCGTGCAATGATGCAGCGCATCAGAGAATATTTAGCTGATAATGGTGGAGATATCACGGCAAAGCTCACCATTAATCATAATGAAAATCATACATTGATTAATTTGAGCACTAAGTCTGATTTTTCAATGTATACAAATGGTATTGTTATCCGTTTTAAGTCGCCGGCAGTTAATGTAGGTGCAACATTTGTTATGTTGAATCAACTGCAGTCTCAGCCCATTTATAAGATAACATACGATGGTGTCAAGCCTTTGTATGGTGGAGAAATTCAAGAAAAAGGAATTTACGAACTTGTCTACTATTTTGATATTGCTGGCAAGAATTTAGATGGTTGGTGTTTGACTAATCCAACACCTCCTATTGTTCAAGATTTTCCGCCAGGTTGTATCACTGCTTTTGCCATGAGAAATATTCCTAAAGGTTGGCTTATGTGTGATGGTCAAGAATATGGACGAAAGGAATATGCACGTCTCTTTTTAGCTATTGGTGAAATATGGGGAAAAGGGGATTCACGAAATACATTCAATGTTCCTGATTTACGTGGAATGTTTTTGTGTGGACTTGATTGTGGTAAAAAGATCGATGGAAGTCGCGTATTAAGAAGTAGGAAAGAAGGTTCCTTTAAAGCCCATACTCATGAAGGAAAGGTAGATTTGTCGGGTGAATATCAGCATGAGGTTGATCGTGTCGACGACGTTGATGTTTGTACTTCAAAAACAAGGTGTATAAAACATGGTAAAAAAAGTGCGAAAGTTCACGAAACTGTTGCAGAGAAGAGTAAAAACAAACTCCATTTAGACAAAATAAGGGGTAAAAAAGAAGTACATCCTGTTAATATGGCTGTTACTTATGCCATTAAAACGTGAGAACTGAATTTCTTGCATATGTAAAAAATTGACTTAAACAAAAAATGACTTAAACATTGTTTATCGTGGTAGGTTAAGTACAAAGGATTTCGCTGATATATTTCAATACAGAAAAGAGTGAAAATATTTTTGATGGCTTTGTGTTACACCAATGTGGTCTCATCTTCTATCTTTCAAGAAGTTAAAAAGGATTAAATAGGGTAGAGAACTTTTATTTCTCTGCAGCATGATAACTGCTACCCATGACAAAAAAGGAGACACTGTGTGACGGTAGTGTGTTTACTTGCTGATATAAAAGTTATGAAAAACTTATATCAGCCTGTTCATTGTTATCTGTAACAATTCTTAAGTCAAACAGAAAAAGTGATCGTGGGTGATGATAAGTTCACTTTGTTTTGGATTTGATTGTTTGATCATAGCGTTCTTATATGGTGTAAACCAAGTATAATTTTGAGAGCAGAGATCTTGTTTTATTTAAGAGCAGCAGTTTTAGCTTAGCTGACATATGGATAGTATAAATATACTAGTGTCAATGCACTAGGATATCATCAATATAGCTGTTTTATAGTTTATCAAAAGGAGAAGGAATATAATGGCACTTTTTTCTATCGCTGATATTGATGATCCTGAACATATTCGTGTAGTTCTTTATGCTAATGGAAGGATGGGGCATGCTCCTTTAAACGCATTATTGAGCAAAATGCGTCAAGATATTGGGTATTTTGATAAAAAACAAACTCAAAATATTGCGCAGCTCGTACAGCGTGTTGATGCCTTAGAACAACAATTAAAAACAATTCCGTAGAATCTTAAGGATGTTAGACACCAATAGGATGTAAAAGAGGTAATGAAAACAGTGAAGTAGTGAATAAAAAGGGCAAAGCAGGTCATCAGCTTAGTCTATTCTTCAATTTTTTTCTATACCGTAAATAGCCTGAGAAAGTTAAAAAAATGAGAAAAATCTCAAAAGAAGGACTTACTCTCATTAAACAATGGGAGGGTCTTCGCTTGCAAGCTTATCAAGATGCCAATGGTGTTTGGACAATTGGTTATGGTCATACTGCACAAGCAGGTGAACCTCTTGTTCAGAGAGGGATACAGATTACTGAAAGTCAAGCAGAAATTCTTTTACAAAAAGATTTATTACAATTTGAACAAACTGTTGAACAAATGGTTGAACAGCCTTTAACTGATGAGCAGTTTGCTGCTCTCGTATCTTTTTGTTATAACGTGGGAACAGCAGCCTTTTGCAATTCTACGCTCTTAAAAAAACTCAATCGAGGTAATTATGAAGCTGTGCCGGTTGAATTACAAAAATGGACCAAAGTAGGAGGAAAATGCTTAAAGGGTCTTGTATATCGTCGAGCTGCTGAGGCAGGTTTGTGGGCTAAAGGGGCTTATGTTTCTTCTAATTATCAAACAGTAGAAGCACCAAAAAGGACTTTTTGGCAAAATGCTGAAATTTTAGTACCAATCATTAGTTCATTTTCAGGATTAACAGGGATTTTAACTGGACAAGGCCCTATACAATGGGCTTTGGCTGTTGTTATCATTTTGGCTACAGTAATGGGTATTGGGATATTTTTCTATCAAATGAGGGATGAATATC
This sequence comes from Bartonella sp. B35(2025), assembly GCF_053794465.1. Taxonomy (NCBI): domain Bacteria; kingdom Pseudomonadati; phylum Pseudomonadota; class Alphaproteobacteria; order Hyphomicrobiales; family Bartonellaceae; genus Bartonella; species Bartonella sp. B35(2025). The sequence continues at coordinate 1,164,971 of NZ_CP200035.1, read as the reverse complement.
GGTGATTTTTTTGTCTCGTTGGCATTTGATTGCAGCTTTGATAACGATTGCTGTATTGAGTGGCTTTTTTTATGGACGCTCTTTTGAGCGCAACAGAACTTTGATCCAAGCTGTTTCAGCTTTTAAAAATCGTGAGAAAATCAATGATGAAATTTTTTCTCTTTCTTCTTTTCATATCTGTCTTGCTCTTGGCGGGGTGCCAGACGAATGTGCCACTGTCTTGCGTGGGATGGACAAAACCCCCGATCATTAATCAACCAGCCTCTTTAGTAAAAACTGAGCCGTTATTATCACGTTGGATCGTGGCAACAAACCGCTTTGGTCAAAAGCAAAATTGTTGGAAGCCATGATATTAACAAGAAGTTTCATATTGGGCTAGATTTTTGATCAGATTCGTAATCTGTTACCATTACTCTATGATACTAAACCAGTTTTTAATAATGTAGTAGGTATGTGTTTATTGTAACAAAATACAGATCTTTGTTTATTAAAAAATGGCTAATAAGTAATTTTTGTGACTGCTTATACAAAAGAAACAATTAGGGCTGATTTTTTAGTTAGATTTTATTTTAAATGAAATCAAAAAAAGAATAATAATTTACTCTAGAATGGGCATTTATTGTAATTGGTGGGGAAGATATTTATGATGATTTGGGAGTAATTTTGGTATCTCTTCTCTTTATTGTACTTGTTGATTTTGTATTGTACGTTCAATGACTATGGCTGACAGTAGTTTTCTATAATAGAAGTGAAAATTAAGTCGATGATACCCATGGGCTACATGGTAAAAATGAGTGGCAGTAGATTTATTTTCACAAAATCAATATGCTCAACAAGAGACTTTACACTCCAAGGGAATTATATTTTTTGTTTTAAAATTCTTAATGCCAATTTACCCTTTTGTATCCACAAATAAATCCAAATCTTTTCAATGTTAATAACTATAGTTTTTTACAAGCTTATTGTGATGATGGTAAGGATCTCATTATAGTGATGGCATCATCATTTTGATAAAGCTATGTTTAAGAATATTTATCCTCTAATAACCATATCGGTAAGTATTTATTTGGTTGTGATCTGAAATATTTTCATAATCTGTTTCATAAAAGTACAAATATTCTGTTAAAGGTGTTTCGTATCAAATAGATTTATTGTTGCACTTTTATCGGAATTTTCATCAAAAGTAGAAAAAAGGAAAATGGTTTGTTCCTATTTTGTTGGATTGCCTTATTTTGTTTAGGTTAGTATGTGGTGCAAATAAAAACTTTCTGCAATAATTATTGCAAAAAATGATCGTTTTTATTTCAATGATATGATGCGTGTTTATACTGATTAAGAAATTAGTTACATTTTTGTACAAGATTTTACATAAAGAAAGTCTTGTGGTAAAGCTCTCATGCTCTTTTTATCGAGTGGAGATAAAAAGTTTCCAATAATTATTTTTAATAATGAAAAAAATAAAAAAGTTACTGGTAAAAATAGTTTTGGAAAAGAAGAGTGCTCCTTTGCTGAAACATGAGAATTAATTTTTGATACAATAAGGCTAAAAATACTGTTTGTTTATTGTGTATTTTGGTGGAGTGTCATGCTTGTATTATCTCTTGTTGCAAAATAGCTTATGCTAATACATTAGAGGATGTGGTATTTATGGAAAGAAGAATCCACGCAATGAGAAAGCTGTATCGTAGGAAATTATATTATGTAACCTTTCGTGGTTGTGTGGTTATTCTTTGTGTTGCAGTGTGTGGTTTTGTAGGGCAACGGACTATCAATTATTTTTTCCCCAAAAAAGAATCCGTTCAACAAAATTTTGTCTCCCTAGATATTCCGGCATTTGATTTGCGTATTTATTGCAAGGAAATTGCTGCTTCAGTTTTACCTGATATGCAGCAAGAAGCTTATTATCGCTGTGTTAATTCAGAAAGTGAAGCTTATTTTGCTATTCGCGAAATGTGGGATGATCTTTCCGATAATGTAAAGGGAAAGTGTATGAAAATGGTGCGACCGGGGGATGGAAACTATTTTCTCTTAAGGGATTGTTTTATCAATGAAAAAGAGAGTGAACAACCAAAAGTACGTAATTATTTCTAAATTTTTTATATAATTTAAGATTAAAGGTGAAGCTGGATTATTGAATATTTGTTAAATTTTTGTTTTTAATTATTTTATGATCCTGTATAGAACAGTGCGTAAAATTTTGTTCAAAGAGTGCAAAAACTGAGCTACTAGAGAATTTTTGGTGGTCTCTTATACCTTTAAAATTCGTGATCATTGCCTAATAAAAATTTCTCTTTCTTTTTCAGTTAAACGGTATCATAAAGCATTATAAAGATTAAGATACAAATGCTGAATGTTGCTCTTAGTTTTTGTGGGTATTATTGAGAAAGATGTAAGAAAATGTGTGCAAAAGCATGCTTTTGTGGTTTTTGATTCAGTAAGTAAAAAGCCCCTTAAATTTCTCATGGGTAATTTCTTTTTTATAATAAAGATTGCTTATTTCTAATCTGAAAAACTCTTCTATACATATCATAAAACTGCCGTATTATTATTGACAATGGAAATAGCTCTAACATTCGTTGGTGTTTTGAGTTAGGTGTCGAGAGAGTTGCCATATTTACTACATCTCCCTGTGGTGAAATCTATGGTTTGTAGCCACCGCCCCATAAATTTCCGGTAGCTGCTAATCGTAGTTGCCGGGAGTGGGGTTTTAGAAAAAATCTCAAAGTAGCATGGGGTAAAGGTAATCATTGATCATCGTTGAATTTTGTTAAAAAGGAATTAGAATTCCTGTGTTTAAGATTAAAGGGAGGTTTACAGTAGGAAACGCGGTGGGGGTGATGCTGATGCTGTTGGCGAGAGCATGGAGGGTATTGTTTTTGTGTTAATTATTTATTTGTAGCAACATACACTGGTATAAGAGGCTTTAGAGAGAATGCTTTGGTGAGTGGGGTGGAGAATTGTTATGTTGTTTTGTGAAAAATATATTGGGCACATAGATAGCGCTGTGTGCCTATGAAATACTGTAATAGAAGCAAGAATAAATCCATAAGATTTTACACGATTCGTGGTTAATAGTAATGATGAGAGATGTTATTGCTATAGGTGTAGTAAAGGTTATTTTGTCGTGGGATTAAGCTTTAAGCATTAAGTTGAAGCAATTAAGGAATAAGCGTAGTAGGGATCAGCAATTTCCAATGTATTGATTTCGGTTGTGTGATTAATGGTTTGATAGATCATCTTTTAGAGATGCTTATATCACAAGAGGTTTTTATATCACATGTGAAGTTATCTATAGTGGTGAGTGGTTTTGTGTAGTGTTCATTAAGAGGGTACTTATGAAAGGGTTGCTTTGGTACAAAAATGTGGTTATATTTGCACACTAAGTACGTTCTTTAGAAGTATGTGAAGATATAAATCTTATAAGCCAGATGTGAAGGGAGAGGGAGTATTGGCGTTCTTTAGGAACGGTTACTTAAAAAGTAAAAGAGAGACACCTGTATATTTATTAACATAAGTTGCTAATTTATTTGCCGGAGCCGTTATATGTGTGTTCTGGAGTGTTGCTTTTTTTCCACAAGATAGTGTTTTTTAGTAAAATATGGTTTATTTTTAAAAAAAACACTTGGCATTTTATGTGAACATCACTAGTTTTTTATTGATTAACAGAGAAATAGGGAATTTTGAGTTTACGTTTTCCCTGCTGTTTTTGTGATTTTCAAAAAATATATACTTTTATCAAAGTAATCAGTAGGTATCATTTAAGTTAAGTGAAACGTGGATAGCCTGATGACCATATTTCAACCAGCATTATCAAAAGACAATGCAATAAAGAAGATTCAATGAAGATACACACACAAACACTCCAAAAGGGATGAATATGAGGCCACAACAAAATAGACGGGTACGCGGTCGCAATAATAATAGTAACAACAACAATAATCGTCGCGGTCCTAATCCGTTGTCTCGAAATTATGAAAGTAGCGGTCCAGATGTTAAGATTCGTGGTAATGCACAGCAAATTGCTGATAAATACATAAGTCTTGCGCGTGATGCACAAGGTGCTGGTGATCGTGTTATGTCTGAGAATTACTTACAACACGCGGAGCACTATTTGCGTATTATTCTGGCAGCTGTTGGACAAATGTCTCATCGGCGTGATGAAAATAATGATCAAGATTGTGATGAATTAAACGTTGAAGGGACAAAAAGAGACGATGCTAATTGCGATAATTCTGTGTCGCAAACACAGCAACGAAAAAATAGCAATGACCAACAAACTAAAGTACAAAATGGCTATATAAGTGATGGATTGGTTACGAATTGCTTATTAGATGAAAACGCTAATCAACAGCAGTGTATTCCTGAAGAACGTACTGAAATCGTTAAAAAGCCACGTCGTGCTCCACGTCAACGTGTTGCGCGTATTCAAGAAGAATCATCTCGCGAACTTTCGCAGGTGATGCCGGATGTTTCTGAAAATGGTGATGCATTACAAGAGGGTATATCCACAAAAAAAACAACTTCTCTTGCATTATCAGATGAAACTTCTTCCACTTTATTAGGTGAAGAGGTTCAGAAGAAACCTCGTCGGCGTCGGGTAGCAACATCTTCAGCAGAAGGGAATGTTTAAGCGAAAGGGAGATGTTTAAAAATTTTTTGAATGTGATGCTATTTGGAAGATATGAATCCTTCTGAATGGGGGGGAGTTACAGGTATCTCTTTCGTTGTTGCAATTGAAAGAACGGCAATAAGTGCACCAGTATAATAATTATAAATCATAAATTTTGTTTGTCCTTCTGATGTTAAAACCTTTAGTGCAATATTGTGTTCAGAAAGACTTTGCGATAAAATTTGTGTTCCTTCTGGTAAAGAGAGAGTGTGCTGGATAATTTCTGAATTTTTGCCGTGAGAGGAAAAAGTATTTCCTTGCGTTGAGGCTAATCCAGTTGTCATAATTTTGTATATAACTCCAAACAGTACAGCGAGAATAAGAATAAGCGTTATTGCAATAGAAACGATCATTAAACGCATAAGCTTCTTTCTGATATGTTCTACTGCAGGATCTAAAGGGGCATCTTGAGGTAGAGCACATTGTGTTGTTTTATGGTTTCCTGAAGTATGAATCTGCTTATTATTTACCATGCTTCACTCTTTCGTTATTTTTTAGAGTGTGATTGGTTTATGCTTTTAATGATTTTTGTGCAAGGGGGCTGTAGATGGTATGTGCAGAAGAGGAGATGATGTGGTAGAAATATCTATTTTGTGATCTATATGAAGGTTATTGTCTGTGGTTTCGCTTTTAAGCAGGAAATTTCCTCGGTTTGTCACGTACCAGATGAGATCTACTTCTTGATGGTATAAATTTGTGTGTATGCTTGTACATTGGGCAAAGATTTGTTGTCCATGAAGTGCAAATTCTTTAGTGGATGGTACCATGGCTTGCTCACATGCTTGGGCTGTTGGATAGATTTTTACCATTGTATTATTAGAATAACAGCTGTTAAAATCGTCTGTACATGAAACTAGTAAGAGGATAAAAACAAGGGGATTCATAAAATATTTTCCGGATAATTAGTTGACAATATGGAATTCGATTCGTGAGTATAAAATACTCTTGTCACTACTAAATGTTTTCAAAAATACTTAGTTCCCTGGGTTAGTTCTAAATATCTTCATGCTGATAGAGAGGGAGGATATTGAGAATTACTTTTTTATTTTGCGGTGTTTGCACTGCTTTTTAAAAAAAGGTATCAAAATAAGTGTCAGGTACATACAGGCAATAAAAAATTCCTTCTTTCGTCAATTTTAAAGAAGCTGAGCCGTTCACAGAAGCTGGGACAATTTTTTCTAGGACAGCACTACCAAAACAAGCTTTATTATCGCTTGATAAAAGAGTTCCATCAGTTTCAAAATTTTCATTCCAAGTAATGAGAAGTTGCGTTTTTTCATTCACTTTTGTGCAGATTTCGCAGTGCACACATACATTTCCCCCTTCTTGTGATAAAGCACCAAAAGAGAGAGAATTGATGATGAGTTCATGAAAAGCCAAGCCAATATGTAAAGCTGCATTTGGAAAAAGATAGGGATCGACTCCTTCAATAGAAAACCGCTTTGTTTCTTTCACTAGATAGCCTAAAGCTTGTGAATGAACCAATTCGCGAAATTGAGCACCGCGCCAATCAGAATCAGTAATCAGATCTTGAGAATGGGAGAGAGAATGAATCCGTCCTTGGAATTTGCGCAAGAAAACTTGAAGCGATTCAGTATAGCGTGCAGTTTGGCTGGCAATACTTTGGATAATAGCTAAAAGATTTTTAGAACGGTGGCTGACTTCTCGGAGTAGTATTTTTAGTACTTGTTCACGCCGACGTAGTCCTGAAATATCAACACCTGTAGTAATAATACCGATAATTTCTCCATTATCATTGCGGTGGCAATCAATAGAAAATTTATACCAAATAGCTTGTTTGGCCATATCCTCGAATCGTGCTTCAATGGTTTGCATCTTGCCAGTGGCTAAAACTTGCAATTTGATTGTTTCCATATTATCTGCAAGATCGAGTGAAAAAAAATCACTATCGCGACATCCTACTTGCCATTTATTGTGTAAATGTTTCGGCAAGTTTTCAGCCCATAAATAAACCAGACCTGTTGTTTGATATAAAACACAAATATCAGCACCACGAATTGCTTGCATCAAAGCACTAAGATGTGATTTATCTATTGGTAGCTTTGGAACAGGGGTAACGATCATGACCAAATGTTATCTTGTATTAGGCAGCTTTGGAAGCATTCTCTTGAAAAAATAAAGCTTGGGAGATAAGCGCCTTTACCATATCGGGATTAAAGGGTTTGGTCACTAAAAAAGTTGGTTCTGGACGCTCTCCGGTCAATAATCTTTCAGGAAACGCAGTGATAAAGATTACAGGTATACAGTCATTTTTTAAAATATCATTGACCGCATCAATGCCAGAACTGTTATCAGCCAATTGAATATCTGCTAAAATCATTCGTGGTTTTTTTTGATTATATATAACTACAGCTTCATCGTGGGTGCGTGCAATTCCTACGACTTGGTGGCCAAGGCTTTCCACCATTTGCTCAATATCCATGGCAATAAGAGGCTCATCTTCAATAATCATAATTTGTGTAGCAATTTGTTGAGAAATATCAATCGATGCTTGATTGAGAAGTTTACGGAATTCTTCTACGTCAAGATTCATAATCTCACCCGCTTCTCTTTCATTAAATCCTTCAACTGCAATCAGCAAAAATGCTTGTCGTGCACGTGGTGTGAGATACGATAATTTTGCACTGGCTTTTTGTTCAAGACCAAATTGTGGCAATGGCTCTGGGATATTGGGTGTAGTCTGGTCAAAAAGGCAGCAAAAAAGTTGATAGGTGCCGATACGGTCACTTGATGCTTTTGGAAAAATAGAAATATCAGCAATGAGTGCTTCTAACATCGCTGATACATAAGCGTCACCAGATGATTGGTTGCCTGTGACAGATCGAGCAAAACGTCGAAGATAGGGAAGATGTGGTGCTATACGCGTTGATAATGACATAATTTATAACTCCTTTGGCCTTTGAAGCACTTTGCCGATTGAAACCTTTTATAGATGAAAAAGTTCCCACGCTCATATGGAACTTTTTATACAAAATCATATTTACAATCATAGGGAGAAAATCTCTTCTCAGTGCTACTTACGATATATGGATTAGGGGGATAAAAAATGAACGATCATGATGAAAAAAATCTCACCAACTTTGTATTGGGAGATGATCTTCTCGGATCCAATAGCGAAATAGCACGAAAGTTGCGTCAGTTTTATTTAGAAATTCAAGAAGAGGCACTGCCTATACGTTTGCTAGAGCTTTTAGATAAATTGGATCAGGCAGAGCAGTTCGGCTTAAATAATGTGGAAAAGGTTTAACCCTTTATGACGATGGGTATGAAAAACTTTAAACAGGAATTACTTTTGATTTTACCAGCTTTACGGGCTTTTGCTATTTCATTAAGTGGCAAGCATGATAAAGCTGAAGATTTGGTTCAAGATACTATTATGAAAGCATGGGCTAAGCAAGATAGCTTTGAAATGGGCACCAATCTTAAAGCTTGGCTTTTTACTATTTTGCGGAATGAATTTTACAGTCAAATGCGCAAAAAAGGAAGAGAAGTCCAAGACAGTGATGGTATATTTACCCAAAATGTGGCTATTCATCCTGCTCAATATGGATCTCTTGATTTGCAAGATTTTAAAAAGGCCTTAAATACGCTATCTGCTGATCAAAGAGAGGCCATTATTCTCATTGGTGCATCTGGTTTTTCTTATGAAGATGCTGCGGCTATTTGTGGTTGTGCTGTTGGAACAATTAAAAGCCGTGTTAGCAGAGCACGTAATCGCTTACAAGCACTTCTTAAGGTAGATGGTGAATCTGATTATGGTCCGGATACTTATTCTGCTGGAAGCACATTGTGTTCATTTAGCGGCTAAAAACGTATAATAAGCATAATAATTGTGATTGATAGCCTTGTTTTTTTTATTCCCGTTATAGCTATTAAAGTAAAGTCAGCATTCTTAAGAGATTCAGAGTGTTTGGCGTGTGTATCCTTGGGAAAATAAGGGAAGCCCATATGAAAGTATCAATCAGGCGTTTTGCACTATGATCCATAAGGCAATCCTCTTTTGTACTGAAAAATGACGATTTTCAGGTTCGCCGATGGAAATTATATGACAACAAAGACGAATTTTCTGCCTAAAATACCCAATTCTGATTCAACAATATCGCGCTGGCGTTGGACGGCGATTATTGTTTCTCTTATTATGGCTTTTTTAGCATCAACGTTTATTATGCTGCTTTCAAATGCAGTTGATCGAGAAATTGCACAGTTGAATACAAGTTCAGAGTTGCGTGAACAGGTTGATTTGGTACTCATTCATCTAATTGATATGGCTGTTGCTGATCGGAGTTATGCTAAAAGCCGCAAAGCAGAAGATAAAGATCGTTTTGAAAGTGCAGTTCGTGATCTTAACGATACCCTTGATTATGCGGAGCTGATTGTTTATGCACATCCACAATGGTATGAATGGTTTGATGCTTTTAAAAAGGAAGTTGAAGCACGCAAAGCTTTTATGAATGCTCGTATGTTTGCTCTTGATGCGCTCACAGATCAATCTTCTCAACTTTCTACTTTTCCGGAGATTCAGAAGATTCAAGTTGCACGTTTAGCGCAGTTGATGACAAATTTTATTAATGGAGATGATATTATCCGGCAAAGACAGCGTGAGGGTATCGCACTTATGCGTGCTGCTTTAACATTGGCAGCAATTGTTTCTGTGGTTAGTACTTTTATTTCTGCTTATTTTGTCATTAATCGTTTTCACCGTGATGTACGCTCCTTAAAATTGTATCAATTGTTGCTGCATAGTGAAAATACTGCCCTTGAAGCTCGTGTGAAAGAGCGTACGCAAGAATTGGAAAAAGCACGCAATCATGCCGAAAAAGAACGACAGCGTGTTGAAATGTTATTACAAGATGCAAGCCATCGTATTGGCAATTCTCTTGGTACAGTATCTTCTTTACTTGGTTTGCAATTAAATCGTAGCAAAAATGAAGAAGTGCGTTCTGTTCTTGGTGCTGCCCGTGATCGTATTCAGACAATATCTACTGCACATCGACGTTTACGTTTGAGTGATGATATGGAAACAACTTTATTGGCAGAGTTTTTAAGCTCGGTTGTTCATGATGTTGAATTAGCAGTGCCTTTTGAATTGCGTGAAAATATTACCATTCATACTTCTTTCAAAGATTGTCGATTATCTTCTAGAGATGCGACAACGCTTGGGATTATTCTCGGTGAATTATTAACAAATTCTTTAAAACATGCTTTCCCTAATCAACGTTCTGGAAATATTTATATTTTTTGTGATTATCAGGAACAGGGTCAAATGGTGCTGATCGTTGAAGATGATGGTATCGGTATAAATGGTCAAAATCTAGATCAGAAAACAGGACTTGGTCGCTTGATTATTGAACAGTTGTGTATGCAGTTTGGTGAGAAATCACTTTTTGAAACATCTGATTTTGGTGGGACAAAGGTTACAATTCCTTTGCCAAAAGTGAAAACAAACAACTCTAATAATACACAGTTTGCTTTTTAAAAGAGGGATTTAAACTTTTCTTTGTTTATCAAAAATTGAAAGAGAAAAGTTTCTTTATAAATTACTATAAAGCATTAAGAAAATTGTATTCGCATTTACTTTTTGTGTATAAATTTATAAAAGGTAATTGCCATATTTTTATCATTAGTGTGCTTATTTAAGAATAGGCATGTACTTTGCAAGAAATTCTATTTTGAAAAGTAACTTAAGAAGTATCTTCTGAGGGTGTTATTGGGCTGTTTATCAAGGAATCAATATTATTTTTTTCTCGCAAAAATGCTTGTAGATCTTGATTAGTTAAAGCTTTGCTATCAGGTAGACGGATGCGCATTGGGTCAACCTTTGTGCCATTGACAATGATTTCAAAATGGCAATGTGGTCCGGTTGCCAGTCCTGTTGATCCAACATAACCGATGACTTGTCCTTGTCGTACTTTAACACCTGGCTTGATGTCTGGTGCATACCTACTTTGGTGTGCATAACTGCTGACATATCCATTAGCATGTCGAATTGCTGTATGGTTTCCATAGCCACTTGTTGTCCCCACTTTTATTACAACACCATCTCCAACAGCAATAATAGGAGATCCTTTTGGCGCAACCCAATCCACTCCTGTATGCATTCGCACATATCCCAAAATAGGATGTTTGCGTGGTCCAAAGGGAGAACCAAAAATACCATTTGGAATGGGTTTACGAAGTAAAAAAGGCTTTGAACTTTTTCCCTCTGAATCATAATAATCGATGCTACCATCTTTTGCTTGATAACGATAATATTTATAGGTTGTATTGCCAAAAGTGGCACTGATATAGCGAATTTCGGGATCTGTGGTTGTGGTAGGCTCTCTCGCTTTTATGTTTTTTTCGTCATTTTTGCTTTGTGTATTGTTTTTGTTTGTATCGCTTTGTTGTGGTACAGCATAAAATATTTCGAGCTGATCGGTTGGTGTTATCCGGCTTTTCATATCAATATTGGTTGCAAGCAGATGAATAAGATGTTGAGAGAGAGATTTTGACATATTATGGCTGAGGATAGCATTATAGATAGCATCATAAACTGTTGGTAATTGTGCTGGGTTGATAAAGGAATGAGGAATACCATTTTGAAAGGCAGTTTTAAGTGTGTGTGACATTTCTGGTTCTGCACTTTCAACGAATTGGTTATTATCATTGAGAGCAATTGTGAGAACATGATGCATTCCTGTATATATGCTTGCTCGTACGAGATGATCTTCCTCTCCAGGTTGTGTGACGATTCCAATGCGTAAAAGATCTCCCTCTTTGAGTGTATCGGAATGGTTAAATATGGCCAAAGTCTTTACAACTTGTTCAATTTGTTTTTTTGCATAGCTAGTTTTTTGAAGAGCATCGATTATTTTTTGTTTTTTATGAATAGGAATAATATCTTCAGCATAATTTTTGGTGAGATCAATTCGATGATTTTGAGGAGAAACAGTAACATTTTCTTGAATGATGCGCACCTCTGGGGCATCTATAAATTTTGAAGTAGAGGATAAATTGTCTAATTTTAAGGGATCAATTAAGGTTAGGATTGAGAGATGTTCATTGGTTTTATCCAAAGAAAATCCAGCTTTTTGTAATTCTTGTTGTGCTTCATCTGAAGTAATGATATCTGCGCCATCGAAATCTACTTGATCAATAATAAGATTATAGCTGCGTAGAATCATTTTTGTTTCTACTTTTGCTCCATAAATTTGCCCAGAATCTTGTAATTTGGTGGCTTGATTTCTTGAGTCATAAGTAACAATACTTAAGGCATCAAATTTAGGGTAGACATATTGATGTGGGCGCTCTTCAGCTAAAGACATTCTAATCCACTCGAATTTTTGAGTCTGAATGACGTTTTCATCACCTTTTCTTTGCAAAATTGATAACTCAAATTGGCGCTTACTGTCGAAACTTTGTCGTGCATGCGTGGGAGAAATACGATCACCTTTATGTCTATTGGTATCAGTATTTTGTGCTTTTGATAAATTTGCTTGCGTAAACCATTGTGGAGGAGTTACTAATCGTTGTTGTCCATCTAAAGCAACAAAAAACGCAATACCCATAAGAATACTGGAGGTTATTCCAGTGAGAATCGTGCCTGTAAGCCAACGTACAGAAACCTGTCTACGAGCAGGAAGAAAACGTTGCACCACAAGAGCAGGGTCTTGTCCAGGATCAGTTTTCTGATGTTGATTATCCCACATAGATTTTTATCATACTCTTTGTTGAAAATATCAGATGCAAGAAGTTAGCATAGCTTAGAATGTTTCGACAAGAATTTGATTGTTTTTACAGAA
>NZ_CP200035.1:1040000-1145000 GCF_053794465.1 Bartonella sp. B35(2025) | reverse complement strand
CTTATGAAAGAGGGAGAGTGCAGCCAAATGTCATGAAAAATTTATTAGGAAAATTTAAAGATTTTTCCTGAGAAGGTATTTTCAATTATCTCAACTTCATAAATAATTGTTTTTAGGTTTTTTTATTGGAGAATAGATTGTTTGATACATGTTATTTTTGGTTTGAAGGAAAGACCTTAGAAAGTTTGCAAATAAAAAGCTGCACTGGTTTTGCAGCTTTTTGATATGTTCAATACTTTATGAAGGTATGAGTTTTTAAAGCATGAAAGAATCTTTGCGGCTTTTGTAGCCATAGTAACCAAAAATACTAGAAATAATGGCACCAATTAAGCCGCCTAAAAAGCCCCACCATCCAATACTAGAGGCTGTTTTTACAGCTTTATCTGCAATATAACGAGTATCCTTGATTGGCATATCTAGCTTTTTAGAGAGTATATTTGCTTGTTGTTTGAGGGCTTTTATGGCCTTTTCGGTTTTTGCTTCTGCTGTTTGATAAATATGCAATGCGTTGTTTGCCATGGCTTGTGCATCGGCATGTGTTATACCATTGTTCATGAGGTCGTTGATGATGTCATTCTGATTGATATTTGCTGTAATGGTTTGTGCATGATTAGAAAGACGGTTGCTCAGATTTTTAAGGTATGTGCGATAGTGAGAAGGATCATTCTTGAAAGCTGTTATTGTTGAATCAATCTCTTTAAGAGCTTCCTTATAGGATTGCTTTAAGCGGTCAGGATTGAGAGATGGAACTTCACTTCTATTGAGGGCAGTGTGCAAATCATTGCGTAATTTTTCAAAATCGATCTCTTCGTTTTTTGTATGTAAAAGCTTTTCAAAGCTTTCACTGTTTAATTTTGAGAGAAGGGGAATAGTATCTGTTTCTAGGTTGGTTATGTCTTGTTGAGTTGCTGTAATATTTGCTGAAATAGCCTTAGTACCTAGGTTAACAGAACCTGAAACAAAAAGGATTGTTTGGATTGTCATGAGCAGTGTTAACAGAGCCCAAGTTAAAAAGCCGTGAAATGCTCCTGCTGTTTCTGCAAAATGTCCAGCAACAAAACTTCCTCCTGCAAGACTTATCAGCATAGCAATGAGTGAACCAATACCAACGGATAGAAAGGTGCCTTCAAAAGGGGATGAAGAGTAAAAATCAATTTGGGTTAAGCCTAAAGCCGCAATCAGAAATGATAAGCAGATCAAGCTGGCAAGGGTTGTGACTAGTCCAGCAAAGATTGCTGACCATGAAATGGGTATGTGAAAAAGGGGATACTGTTCCTCTAAAGAGGTTTCTTTTAGAAAATGTGTATCAAATGATGTATCTCCTGGAATACGGGTTTCCATGTGTTTATCTCCTTGAATGATGCTGGAGATACAATGCCTTAGGTTCAATTATGTTCCAAAAGTGGACAGAGATACACCAAAACGGATAAAAACTCTCAAGAAGATATTACGATAGATGATGATTATTATCATTGAAAGTTTGTTTATAGCAGTCAAATTTTAGATATTGAATTTATAGAATGTGAAAAGAAAGAGTGTAATGTTATAAATCGTTAGCTAAAGTCCCCATTAGCTACAATATCTATTAGCAAATCGCCCATTAGCTAAGTTAATTGTGACACTTTATCTTGTTGTTGAAAGCATCTTTCTATCCGTTCGTTGGCATTGGCTTTCTTATTGTTATGCTGATAAGTCTTGCAGGAGGAAGTTTTGTTGCTGGACATTTTGCAAAAATATTAAGAGCATTTAAATGCTTAATAATTGTGAAAATGTAGAGCTTATAGCTTGGTTTTAAGACAAGTCGTTTTATGACAACTTCTTCTGATGTTGAAGTATATGGTTTTTTATTAAGAAAAAGCTTAAAACTTAAAATGTGACATAACGATTGATTTACAAAATTATTGCAGAGTGCTTTTCTATAAGATAGACACAAAAAAGCGTGAATATATACTATTAATAGAGAAAAAAATGCTGCTAAAACAAGAAAAAACCAAAGCTCGTTTACCACGTGGTTTTGTTGATCGTACAGGTGTACAGTTATATGCAATTGAAACAATGATTGCTCAGATTCGTGAAGTGTACGAACTGTATGGTTTTGAAGCACTTGAAACACCGATTTTTGAATATACGGATGTGTTGGGTAAGTTTTTACCTGATTCAGAACGTCCAAATGCGGGTGTTTTTTCTTTACAAGATGACGATGAGAAATGGATGTCTTTGCGCTATGATCTTACTGCACCTCTTGCTCGCTATTTTGCGGAGAATTTTGAAATTTTGCCAAAACCTTATCGAAGTTATCGTCTTGGCTTTGTTTTTCGTAATGAAAAACCTGGTCCAGGGCGATTTCGGCAATTTATGCAGTTTGATGCTGATATTGTTGGAACACAAACAGTAGCAGCTGATGCGGAAATCTGCATGATGGCAGCGGATAGTTTAGAAAAATTAGGAATTCAGCATCATGATTATGTTATTCGCCTTAATAACAGAAAAATTCTTGATGCTGTTTTAGAGCAGATTAGCTTGGGAGGAAGTGAGCAGGCAGAGAAGCGCTTAACTGTTCTTAGGGCAATTGATAAATTGGATAAATTTGGTTCTGAAGGGGTGCGTTTACTTTTAGGACAAGGCCGTTTAGATGAGAGTGGTGATTTTACAAAAGGAGCAGGGCTTAAAGATAAAGAGATTGACTATATTCTTGCTTTTATTACTGCTGGGGCTGAAACAGCAGATAAAACGATTGATATTCTTAAAAAAGTAGTTGGTAATCATTGTAAGGGGAATGAAGGGGTCGATGAACTTGAAGAAATGCAAGTGATTTTTACCGAAAATGGCTATCAGAACCGTGTTAAAATTGATCCGTCGGTTGTGCGTGGATTGGAATATTATACAGGGCCTGTTTTTGAGGCTGCATTGCTTTTTGATGTTTTTAATGATGATGGACAAAAAGTGATTTTTGGATCTGTTGGTGGTGGTGGACGCTATGATGGGTTGGTTGCACGTTTTCGTCGTGAAAGTGTTCCAGCAACAGGTTTTTCAATGGGTGTATCGCGCTTGATATCGGCTTTGCAAAATCTTGGAAAGTTACCTGTTAAAGAGGTTACTGGGCCAGTTGTAGTGCTTATGTTGGATAAAGAGCCAGAGGCTGTTGCACGGTATCAGAAAATGGTGACACAGTTACGCAATGCGGGAATTCGTTCTGAACTCTATTTAGGAACTTCAGGAATAAAAGCACAAATGAAATATGCTGATCGGCGGCATACCCCTTGTGTAATTATTCAAGGATCACAAGAACGCAAAGATGGGAAGATACAGATCAAAGATTTAATTGAAGGTGCACGTTTGTCCCACGAAATTAAAGATAATCAAACTTGGCGAGAAAGTCGACCAGCACAAATAACAGTTGATGAAAATCAATTGGTCAAAGCGGTACAAGAGATCTTAAAAAATCAAAATTCACAAAAATTTTAGTTTTCAAATATTAAACTTGTTAACTCCAAATACAGTTATAACGCTGTACTATTGTGGTTAGCCAACATTCTTCAGTAAAAATGTAGAAAATAAAAACGGCACAAACTCTTCTTTAATAAAGAAATTTGTGCCTTTTAATAAAGCAATTTTGGTTTAAAATTAGCTTTGCAGTGTTTTTAAAATATTTTGTGGTGAGGAGACTTCATAAGGGTCTGTGGTGCAGTTATCTGAAAAACCTTCTTCTTCGAACCATTGTTCAACAACTCCATCATTAATCACAGCAGCATAGCGCCATGACCGCATCCCAAAACCAATATTATCTTTAGCAACTAACATTCCCATTTTACGTGTAAATTCACCTGAACCATCGGGGATTAATTTCACATTTTGGATGTTTTGTGTTTTTCCCCAACTGTTCATGACGAAAGCATCATTGACAGAAAGGCAGTAAATTTCATCAATGCCAACTTTTTTAAATTCATCATAGAGTTTTTCAAAATCAGGGAGCTGAAAGGTTGAGCAGGTAGGTGTAAAAGCCCCAGGAAGAGAAAAAAGAATAACCCGTTTTCCTTTAAAATAAGTGTCACTGGTGACATCTTGCCACCGATATGGATTATTTCCACCAATTGATTCATCGTATATACGTGTGTGGAAGGTGACATTGGGAACTTTTTTTCTTATCATGGTTAGGCTCCTACATTTTGTAAAAAATTATGTGTTAAGAAAAAGTCTTTATATTTTAAAAGTACTTTTAAAATACAATAGCTACAACGAGTTTGCAGATATTTATACAGGCGTCAAGCAGAATTAATCATCGATTTTAATGGATTTTTCCTTTAAAATTAAACGAAATGCAATGAAAGCACTTCCATGACTATAACCACAGTTTTGACAACGGCTTTTGATGACCAAAAACCGGGAACATCTGGTTTACGCAAAAAGGTATCGATTTTTCAAAAACCTCATTATGCTGAAAATTTTATTCAATCCCTTTTTAACAGTATTGAGCCTGTTGAAGGAAAATTATTGATTCTCGGAGGAGATGGGCGCTATTTCAATAGAACACTTATTCAACTCGTGTTGAAAATGGCTGCTGCTAATGGTGTTGCTTGCATTAAAGTAGGAAGAGAAGGCATTTTATCCACGCCTGCTGTTTCGCATCTTATTCGCAAATATCATGCACATGGCGGTATTATTCTTTCAGCAAGTCATAATCCCGGTGGTGTAGATGGGGATTGTGGTATTAAATACAATATTTCTAATGGTGGACCTGCTCCTGATTCTTTATGTGATGCTATTTTTGCTGCATCGCAGCGTCTTTCCTCTTATAAAATCATCGAAGCTCCAGACATTGATTTAGATAAGCAAGGCATAACCTTTATAAAGTCTATGCGTGTGGAAATTATTGATCCTGTGGCAGATTATGTTGCTTTGATGCAGGAGATTTTTGATTTTGATTGTATTGCCAAGGCAGTTGCGGAAGGTTTAACGTTACAATTTGATGCGATGCATGCAGTTACAGGGCTTTATGCACGAGAAATTTTTGAAAAATGCTTAGGGTTTCCTAAAGGAACAGTGGTGAATGGGATTCATTTACCAGATTTCGGGGGAAAGCATCCAGATCCAAATTTAGTTCATGCTAAGAGTCTTTATGATTTGTTGATGTCTGATCAGGCGCCTGATCTTGGTGCCGCATCTGATGGTGATGGTGATCGTAATCTTATTATCGGTCGTAAACAATTTGTTACACCTTCTGATTCTCTAGCTATTATGGCGGCTCATGCACATTTGATTAAAGGTTATCGACAGGGTGTTGTGGGTATAGCACGCTCTATGCCAACAGGGCGTGCAGCTGATTTAGTTGCTGAAAAAGAAGGATTAGATTTTTTTGAAACACCAACGGGTTGGAAATTTTTTGGAGCACTTTTGGATGCTGGAAAAGTAACTTTTTGTGGTGAAGAAAGCTTTGGGATAGGCTCTCATCATATCCGTGAAAAGGATGGTTTATGGGCTGTATTATTTTGGTTAAATCTTTTAGCTGTGACAGGAAAAAATGTAGCACAAATTGTTCAACAGCATTGGCACACTTATGGGCGTTTTTATACTTCACGTCATGATTATGTGGAAGTGGAGGAACATAAAGCATATGCACTTATGGAGTACTTACGCACACATTTACCGTCGGTAGGAACGAAAATTTCTGGATTAATGGTCAAAAAAGCAGATGATTTTACTTATCATGATCCAGTTGATCAGAGTATTAGCACACGGCAAGGAATGCGTATTTTTTTTGAAAATGGAGCGCGGTTGGTGGTGCGTTTATCTGGAACAGGAACAGTAGGAGCTACCTTACGGCTTTATCTTGAGCAGTATGAAGGTGATCGATGCAAACATGCACAAAATCCACAAAAAGTTCTCCGCCCTTTGCAGAAAGCAGCTCTTCAATTATTAAATATACAGCAACAATTTGGTCGCAAACAGCCTGATATTATTACATAGAGATCTGTATCAAGTTGTCTCTTGTGGGTGGATCATCTTTTTGGGATCAACTAGTCTGTCATAATCATCTCCCGAAACACCAGCTTTTATAGCTTCAGCACGCAAAGTTGTATCATTTTTATGTGCTGCTTTGGCAATTTCAGCAGCTTTTTCATAGCCAATTTCTGGTGCAAGAGCTGTCACTAACATGAGAGAGCGTTCCATGAGGGAATGAATATGAACACGATTAGCACGTAAGCCTTGAACGCAATGCATATCAAAAGAACGCATACAATCACCAAGAAGGGTAATCGACTGCAAAACATTATAGCCAATCACAGGCTTATAAACATTCAATTCGAAATGTCCTTGGCTTGCAGCAAATGTTACACTGGTATGATTGCCAAAGACTTGACATGCAACCATGGTCATTGCTTCACATTGCGTAGGATTGACTTTCCCTGGCATAATGGAAGATCCTGGTTCATTTTCTGGGAGGTTTAATTCACCCAAACCTGAACGTGGACCTGATCCCAAAAACCGAATATCATTAGCAATCTTAAAGAGATCCGCTGCTAATGCGTTTAAGCTTCCATGGAAATGTGCAAGTGCGCCATGATGTGCAAGTGCTTCAAATTTATTACGAGCGGTTTTGAAAGTTATTCCTGTAAGGGTGCTGATTGTTTTAGCAAATGCAACATCAAATCCTTGTGGTGCATTAAGTCCTGTTCCAACGGCTGTACCTCCTTGGGCAAGCATCTGAACGTCGTTAAGAGCTGTTTCAATGCGTTGGCGATTGGCTTCTAATGCGGTCCGATAGCCTGAAAATTCTTGCCCTAAGGTAAGAGGTGTTGCATCTTGGGTATGGGTACGTCCAATTTTGATGATGTCGGCAAATTCTTCTTCTTTTTTTTCTAAAGTAGCAATTAAGGTTTCAAGGATTGGGAATAAGTGTTGGCGTGTTTGTAGTGTGGTTGCAATGTGAAGTGCTGTGGGAAAGGAATCGTTTGATGATTGGCTCATATTTACGTGATCATTGGGGTGAACAGGTGCTTTGCTGCCGAGTTTACCTCCTAAAAGCAAGCTGGCATGGTTAGCGATCACTTCATTTACATTCATATTGCTTTGTGTGCCAGAACCTGTTTGCCAGACAGAAAGTGGAAAATGTGTATCAAATGTACCGGCAAGTACTTCGTCAGCAGCAGCAATGATCGCTTTTCCTATATTTTGGGGAAGCTTTCCTTTGTCCATATTCACAAGAGCTGCAGCTTTTTTAATGAGGCTTAAAGCATAAATGATGGTGAGAGGTTGTTTTTCTGTGCCAATATTAAAATTATGTAGAGAACGTTCAGTTTGTGCTCCCCAATAGCGATCTTGATGCACTGAAATTGTTCCAAAGCTATCAGTTTCCTGACGTGTTTTCACCATGATAAAATCCTTTTATGTTCACCGGTTAATAAAAAAGTAAATAACGCGAAATAGAAAAAATAGGCAAGATGTTGAAGCCTTTTTAGGATAAATTTTTTATGATGGATTCTTGACATTTTGGAGTAGCAATGTTTATATTCTGAATATATTAGCACTCACATCAGATGGATGCTAATAAGAACTTAAGATTAATTTAGTTATATTAAGTTTTAAGGATTTTAAACATGGCTAACATACAATTCCGCCCACTTCACGATCGTGTCGTTGTTCGTCGGGTTGAATCTGAAAATAAAACTGCTGGTGGGATTATTATCCCTGATACAGCTAAAGAAAAACCTCAAGAAGGTGAAGTTATTGCTGTTGGTAATGGCGCTCTTGATGACAATGGGAAGCGTGTGCCTTTAGAAGTTAAAACAGGAGATCGTATCTTGTTTGGAAAATGGTCTGGAACCGAAGTGAAGATTAATGGTGAAGACCTCTTAATCATGAAAGAATCTGATATTATGGGAATTATGGGGTAATTCAGCCTCTTAATTCTTTCATGTTGTACTATTTAAGACAATTTCAAGGAGAAATTAAATGGCTGCTAAAGAAGTCAAATTTGGCCGTGAAGCGCGTGAGCGTTTATTGCGCGGTGTTGATATCCTTGCTAACGCTGTTAAGGTAACGCTTGGTCCTAAAGGTCGTAATGTAGTTATTGATAAATCATTTGGTGCGCCCCGCATTACAAAAGATGGTGTATCCGTTGCAAAGGAAATCGAACTAGAAGATAAGTTTGAAAACATGGGTGCGCAGATGTTGCGTGAAGTTGCTTCCAAGACCAATGATATTGCTGGTGATGGAACAACAACAGCAACTGTTCTAGGGCAGGCTATCGTTCAAGAAGGTATAAAAGCTGTTGCTGCAGGTATGAATCCAATGGATCTCAAACGTGGGATCGATGCTGCTGTTGAAGAAGTGGTAGAAAATCTTTTCAAAAAGGCAAAAAAAATTCAAACTTCAGCAGAAATTGCACAGGTGGGAACAATTTCCGCTAATGGTGCTGAAGAAATCGGTAAAATGATTGCTGATGCTATGGAAAAAGTCGGTAATGAAGGTGTCATTACCGTGGAAGAAGCAAAAACTGCTGAAACAGAACTAGAAGTTGTTGAGGGAATGCAGTTTGACCGTGGATATCTTTCACCTTATTTCGTCACAAATGCTGATAAAATGGTGGCTGATCTTGATGATCCTTACATTCTTATTCACGAAAAGAAGTTGTCTAATCTACAATCTCTACTTCCAGTGCTTGAAGCAGTTGTTCAGTCTGGAAAGCCGCTTCTCATTATTGCAGAAGATGTAGAAGGTGAAGCTTTGGCAACACTCGTTGTCAACAAGTTACGCGGTGGTTTGAAAATTGCTGCTGTAAAGGCTCCAGGATTTGGTGATCGTCGTAAAGCAATGCTAGAGGATATTGCAATCTTGACATCGGGTCAGGTTATTTCTGAAGATGTTGGTATTAAATTGGAAAATGTCACTTTAGATATGCTTGGTCGTGCAAAGAAAGTGAATATTTCTAAAGAAAATACAACAATTATTGATGGAGCTGGACAAAAAGCTGAAATTAACGCACGTGTAAACCAGATTAAGCTTCAGATTGAAGAAACAACTTCTGATTATGATCGTGAGAAATTGCAAGAAAGACTTGCTAAACTTGCTGGTGGTGTCGCTGTTATTCGTGTTGGTGGTGCGACAGAAGTTGAAGTGAAAGAAAAGAAAGATCGTGTTGATGATGCTTTGAATGCAACACGCGCAGCTGTAGAAGAAGGTATCGTAGCTGGTGGTGGAACTGCATTGTTACGTGCTGCAAATGCACTAACTGTTAAAGGAATTAATGCTGATCAAGAGGCTGGGATTAATATTGTTCGTCGTGCTCTTCAAGCACCAGCACGTCAGATTGCAACCAATGCAGGTGAAGAAGCTGCAATTATTGTTGGCAAAGTGCTTGAAAATAATTCAGACACATTTGGTTACAATACCGCAACTGGTCAATTTGGTGATTTGATTACTTTCGGAATCGTTGACCCAGTGAAGGTTGTGCGTTCTGCTCTCCAGAATGCTGCTTCAATTGCGAGCCTTCTCATTACGACAGAAGCAATGGTTGCTGAAGTGCCAAAGAAAGACACTCCAATGCCTCCAATGCCTGGTGGTGGAATGGGTGGAATGGGTGGAATGGATTTCTAAGCCCTCTAAATGTAAAGATAAAAGAGAACGGGTCACTGACCCGTTTTTTTATATAGTTTTTTTCTCATTACGACAGAAACAATGGTTGCTGAAGTGCCAAAGAAAGATACTCTAATGCTTCCAATGCCTGGTGGTGGAATGAATTTCTAAGCCACTCTAAACGCAAAGATAAAAGAAAACGTGTCAGTGTCCCGTTTTTTCGTATAGTTTTTCTTATATGATTTTAGTTAATTTTCCCATTTTATATGGTTTTTACATATATCATTTTGTTAATAGATTTTGCTTTTACTGATTTATTTTTTCTTTTTTACTCGATAAATATCTTTTATAAGGATATTTTTTTTAAGAGTATTGTGTTTAGGTATTTTGAAAAATCTTACTCTTGTTCATTGTAATAGAGTTTTTAATATCCAAATCTTTTGGTATAAATACCATGTTTGGTAGTGCTTTTCTTTAATAATAGACAATAAGCTTTTCTTGTTTTATGACTGTTCATATAAATTATTATTTTTAATAAAAAAGGGAATATATGAGCCAATACCCAAAATGTCCTTAATGTGATTGTCTTTATATTTATGAAGAAGGTAGCAATTTCATGTGTTCTGAATGTGCACATGAATGGCCACAAAAAAATGAGAATCCTTTTCCTTTCGATGTTGTTTATGACGTTAATGGCCATGTTTTAACGAATGGAGATAATGTTATGGTTGTGAAAGATCTGAAAATAAAGGGTGCTTCATCTATTTTAAAGAGCGGTACTAAGATAAAAAATATCCGCTTGGTAGATGGTAATCATAATATTGACTGCAAGATCCCTAAGATTGGTCAGATCAGCTTAAAGTCAAAATTTGTTAAAAAAGTTTAGTTGGTTATTGTTTATGAAGTGCTTCCTCATTTAATAAAGCGAATTTATGCAGCTAAAATCTGCTTTGGTAAAAATTTTTTTCAATTTTCTTAAGAGAAAATATCTCCTAATAATGAACGAAAGCTCTATAGTGTATCAGACAAATTTTTTCAAATAACAGCACTCTGAGTAGTAAAATACACGGGATTAATATCTTAGTATCTGTAGTGCTTATCTTTATTATTATTTTGTGAGATTTTTTTTGTTTATTGTGGCATGGATTCCACACCTAAGATTTCTGGAATGAAATGTCGTAAAAGATTTTCAATACCATGTTTTAGCGTCGCTGTTGAAGAAGGACATCCAGCACAAGCACCCCGCATATTCAGGTAAACAATGCCATTTTCAAATCCGCGGAAGGTAATATCTCCGCCATCATTGGCGACAGCTGGGCGAATACGTGTTTCAAGCAGCTCTTTAATTGTTGCAACAATATTAGCATCTTTTTCATCATAAAATTCTTCATTAAGCGCATGGGTTTGTTCTTTTACCATCGCATTTGTGGTGATTACGGGATCATCAGATAGAAAATGTTCCATAATTGTGCCCAAAATTGCAGGCTTGAGGTGTTGCCACTCACCATCTTTTTTAGTCACAGTGATAAAATCGGATCCTAAAAAAACACTACTAACATTTGGAATATTAAATAATTTAGCAGCTAAAGGTGAATTTTTAGCAGCTTCTTCGTAAGCACGAAACTCTAATACACCTTCCGAAAGAACCATACGACCTGGTAAAAATTTAAGTGTTGCAGGATTTGGTGTGACTTCAGTTTGGATAAACATATACACTCTCCTTTTGTTATTAAAGCTCAGGAAAATAGCTGAGTTGAAAACATTATAATTTAGGCACCCGATTCAATATATTCATCTGCAAGATTACTTGGAATGACAGTGACAGGGATTGAAAAAGCTGTTCCTCGATTAGCAATCAATTTGACAAGTGGTCCTGGCCCTTCTGTGTGTCCACTTGCAGCTAAAACAATAAGAGCGATCTTCTTATCTTCATCAATTTTTTTGCCTTCACGCACTATTGTTTCTATTTCGAAGGTTTGTATAGCGCGTACATTATTAGCAATTTGCTCCAATACTTTATAAGCCTGCTGTGTTGATTCAGTTCGCATAATATCGGTTACGCCTAAAAAATGTTGAAATTCTGAATTATCAACCACAGAAAGTAATATCAGTGTTTTATTGGTATTTTTAGCATGCTGTGCAGCAAAAGCAACAGCACGCAGACATTCTGGTGTTTCGTCAATAATGACTAAAACTTTCCCCTTTTGATCTGCTTTCATATTTTCTTTTCTAGAGATCATGTGTTTTCTCTATTTCTATGAGCAGTTGCTATTCTTTTAGGTTAAGTACTATTATTTCATGTATTGTATAAAAATCCAACAATTTCACGAATTTTTTTCATATTTTTTTCTGCCAATGTGCTGGCACGCTCTGCACCATAGCGTAAAACAGAGTCAATATAATCATTTTCTTTACGAAGACGACGTAATTCTTGTGTTATCGGTGCAAGTTTATAGATAGCAAGGTCAGCTAAGGCTGTTTTAAAAAATGAAAATTGTTGTCCGGAAAACTCTGAAAGAGCTTTTTCTTTACTTATTTCTGCAAGGGCAGCATAAATACTAAGTAAATTGTTGATTTCTGGTCGCTCTTCTAACGCAGCAAGTGTGTCAGGAAGAGGGGTTGAATCGGTTTTTGCTTTGCGGATTTTTTTTAAAATAAGATCAGCATCATCTGTTAAATTAATACGTGAAAAATCTGAAGGATCTGATTTTGACATTTTTTTTGTGCCATCGCGCAAAGACATAACACGCATGGCTGTTTTTCCAATAAGTACTTCTGGCATTGGAAAAAAGCCTTGTTTTTTTTCTTCACCTATTTGCATAGAGATACCAAAATTTAAGTCCGCAATGCGGCGAGCGTAATCATTGTTGAATTTTTGTGCAATATTGCGTGTTAGTTCAACATGCTGTTTTTGGTCTTCACCTACTGGAACATGTGTAGAACGATAAAGTAAAATATCAGCAGCCATTAGGCTTGGATATGCAAAAAGTCCAAACGATGCTTGTTCACGATTCTTTCCTGCTTTATCTTTAAACTGTGTCATACGTTGGAGCCAGCCGACACGGGCAATACAATTCAAGATCCACGCTAATTCAGCGTGTTGAAAAACCCGTGACTGGTTGAAAATAATTTGTTTTTGAGGATCAATACCGGCAGCTAAAAAAGCTGCTGTGACTGCTCTGGTCGATTCAATTAAGGTAAGTGGATCTGGATTGACTGTGAGTGCATGCATATCAACAACACAATACAGGCAATTATAGGATGTTTGCAGTTCAACCCAATGCTTGATAGCTCCAAGGTAATTGCCAAGATGCAAATTGCCACTTGGTTGTACGCCAGAAAATACAAGCGGTGTGAAGGTGTTCATAGAATAGTTCTCTCTCAGGGGTATTATTCATTTTATGCTTTGTGACAAAGTGTCTTTCTGAAAGCAAGATAAAATATTATAAGCGTTGCTTGAAATTTTTTAGGGTAAGGAAAAAAGAGCAGCTATCAAGTAAAAAATATGCTGTAAAATATACCAATAGGATGATGGTCATTATTCCTGCTAAAGTACTAGCACGCAAAAAAAATGATGCTTGTGAGGATAATGGAGCAGATAGAAAACCAAGCACATTAAGCGTATAATGAAGAACCATAATACTCAAAAGTGTAGCAATTATCAGGCACACAATTCTTCTTATCAGTTGTGCATCATATTTCCAGTGGCCGCGTTTGATAAGAACAAACCAAAGCAACAGTGTGTTAACCCATCCAGAGGTAATTTCGGCAATGACAATACCTCGTGCTGATAAAATGGGGAATAATGTTAAGGCTAGGCTGATATTTATCAAAACACAAATACCTGTGAAAATCATTGGTGTTTTTGTATCTTCACGGGCAAAAAAGTTAGGAATAAAGACCTTTATTAAGACAAAAGCTGGAAGCCCTAACCCATAAAGCCCCAGCAATTGAGCAACATGATGTGTTGATTCGCTTGTGAATTGTCCACGCTCAAAAAGTAGACTAATAATGGGGGTGGATAGCAGTAAAAATGCGACTGATGCAGGTAAAATTAACAACAAGGTTAATTCAATAGCACGGTTCTGTAAATCATGGGCTTCTTTGTGTTTTTTATTACGCAAAGCTTTTGTTAATTCTGGTAAAAGAACAGTTGCAATTGCAATCGCTACTACCCCTAGTGGTAATTGATAAAGACGATCAGCATAAACTAAAGAGGATACTGCTCCTGATTGGCTGGAGGCAATGTTGGTATTGATCAATAAATTGATTTGCGTAATTCCTCCTGTGATAGCAGCAGGGAATGCTAAAGTTAGAAGTTTACGAACATTGGGACTGAAATGGGGAAAGCGTAGAGAAATTTTCATTCCATTTTTATGCAAAGCGATTGCAATCAAAATGAGTTGGATAAACCCTGCTGCCATGACACCCCAAGAAAGATTTAATCCGATATGCCAAACATTAAGTTGATATATCCAAGCATAGGCGAGGACACCAATCAGAATAATATTCAAAAAAAGTGGAGCAATAGCTGCGATAAAATAGTGTTGTAGAGCATTAAGCATTCCCCCCATCATTGTTGCTAAGGACATACATGTTAGATAAGGAAACATGATTGCAGTAAAATGGATCGTGGCGTTAAATTTTATCGGATCTTCTGCAAATCCAGGAGCGATAATGGTTCGCACCAAAAAAGGCATACTTAATTCCATGACAATAGTTAAGAGTAAGAGCAGTGAAAAGAGAACACCAAATACCTCTTCTGCAAATTTTCGTGCAGTTTCTGTACCATCTTCAGTAATCTTTTTCGAAAAAAGAGGAACAAAAGCTGCATTAAAGGCACCTTCAGCAAAAAATCGACGGAATGTATTAGGAAAACGAAAAGCAGCGTTAAACGCATCAGAAACAGGTCCAGTACCGAGAGAAGCTGCCATTAGTATTTCACGCACAAAGCCAAAAATACGGCTCATTAAGGTTCCGGAAGCGACAGTTGCAAATTTTTTAATTAGAGTCATAAAGATACATCGAGTTTGTTATGAAAAAAGGTAATAAAGAGGTAAATAAAAGCCTTTTTAGATCATAAAAATCTGACCAACGTCTTAATGTAATATTATTATGTTAATATAATGTTGTTTCATAAAACGTTGTACGATGGTATTTATCCTTCTGTCAACAAGGGTATTTCAAGAGTATTCGACCTATTCTTATACTTTTTTATTATAGCTTTGGTTGCTTACATAAAACAATCAGGTATTTTTTTACGAACTATAAATAAGATGATGCAATGAAGAGGAAAAAGCTAAAAAGAACAGAGAATAAATTAGCAAATAATTGTCTATGATAATATTGTGTTTGTTCTTTTCTGATTTGATATATATGTTACGCATTCTCCCTTAACAGTATTTACCGTAATGAAGCCATATTATATTTATTTACTTTTAAGTGTTAGTATACTCTTTTTGCATTTAAATAGTTTATTTCTGTTTAGTCTATGTAATCGTTTTTTACAACACACGTCGATCTGTTTATTAACCTATTACTTAATAGTTTTTGCTGATTTATGATAAAAATATTTGAATCAGTATAACATTACAGGATGAAAGAAGTTTCATTTAATCTCCATTATTGAGATTTATATTTTAAAATCAATATAATATATCAATTTTATAGGGTTACATAATTGGATCCATATAATATTTTGTCCTCTTTAGAAGGCAAAATCATTGGCATATTGGTAAAAATAAAACAAATTATTGTGGTATTTTTTTTACGTTGAAAATATTTTTTCAACAGTACATATGTTTGGTAGATATTTTAAGACTTTGTCGCGTATATTTTTTAGATATATTATAAATACTATAAAGATGTATTATAAGTGAGTAAGAAAGCTTAAGTATGTATTTTTTGCAGGATATTTCCCGCAAACTATTTCATTACGTAACTTATAGAGTGTGTATCTTGATCAAAAATGTGGTCAATAAAAAAATCTTCTAGTAAAAATTTAATAAGTTGTGGGATTTAGGTTATGTCAGCTTGTGGAGAGAAAGTCTCTGTTCAAAGTTTTGTTGCTTTGGATAAATTATCTTTAAAAAAGTAGAGAATTAACTCATAGACTCAATTATTAAATGATAAGATCTGATCTGTGTAGGTTCAATATAATAATAAAAAATACTGTGTTGAGAAAGCAGATGACAGAAGAGTTGTCTTTTTATAAGTAATTTTGCAGTAAAAGATAGTTTAATAAATGGTTAATTTATAAATTAGGTGCAACATGAATGAACTTACCCATATTGATACTATTATAGCTCATTATGACGCGGTTTTTTGTGATGTTTGGGGTGTTGTACACGATGGTGTGAATGTATTTGAACCTGCGTTGCAGGTGTTGCATAAAATTCGACAGATGGGAAAAAATGTCATTTTTCTAACTAATTCACCTCGTCCGCGGGAAGAGGTAATTGCCCAATTACAAAATATGAATGTTCATAGTGATTATTATGATGCAATTGTTACTTCAGGTGATGTGACACGCGATCTTATTCGTATTGCACCGCGTAAAGTTTTTTTTATTGGTCAGCAACGTGATTTGGTCTTGTTTGAAGGGTTAGATTGTGAACTTGTTGAAGAATGGGAAGCATCTGTGGTGGTTTGTAGTGGTTTTCTTGAAGATTTTGATGAAACACCGCACGCTTATGAGGACATGTTTCATCGTATACGGGCACGAAATTTACCTTTTATTTGTGCTAATCCTGATATTATTGTACATTATGGAAATCAGGAATTTTGGTGTGCTGGTGCATTAGCGCGTCTTTATCAGCAATTAGGAGGTGAGGTACGTATTGCTGGAAAACCCTATGCACCTATTTATGAATGTGCTTTTGAAAAGCTTCAGAAAATTCGTGGAACAGTAGAAAAAAGTCAGGTTTTGGCTGTTGGTGATGGCCTCTTGACAGATGTCAAAGGTGCAGTTCATTTTGGTCTTGATGTAATTTATATTATGGGTGGTATTCATCGCTATGACTATATGCAAAACGGTGAGATAGATAAAAAAGCTTTACACGCTTTTCTGGAACGTTATGGCTATAAGCCACAAGCAATAATGTGGGCTCTTCAGTAATGTCTGATTTTTTGCGTCTTCAGGGCAGGGGGAATACACTTCCTTTGGCTTGGCGTGAAGCAGTGCTGGCACTTGGGAATTTTGATGGTGTTCATTGTGGTCATCAAGCGGTGCTCCAAAAAGCACTTGATGTAGCACGGATCAGAAATAAGCCAGCTGTTGTTTTAACATTTGAACCACATCCAAGAAGTTTTTTTCAACATTCAGCTCCTGTTGATCGCTTGACAGAAGCTGCTGAAAAGGCTGAAATTTTTAAAATTCTTGGTTTCAATGGTGTGGTTGAACAGCCTTTTGATGCACATTTTGCAGCTCTTTCAGCAGATGAATTTATCAATATTGTTTTGAAACAAGTATTTGATGTTTCAGTTGTAGTAACGGGTGAAAATTTTCAATTTGGTCATCAGAAAAGTGGGAATGTACATCTTCTCTCTAAAAGAGGAAAAGAATGTGGGTTTGAAGTTATTCAGATTTCTTGTTTGTATAATTTGCAAGATTCACAACAATATACGATTTCCTCTAGTTTTATTCGTCAACTTCTTTCACAAGGACATGTGGAAAAAGCAGCACATTTATTAGGGTACCATTATCGGATACGTTCAAATATTATTCAGGGTGAAAAACTTGGACGTCTTTTGGGTTTTCCTACTGCTAACCAAATGTTACCTCCTCAAACCAGTTTGGCACATGGTGTTTATGCGGTACGATTGCGCCGTTCTAACGGTATTTTGTATGATGGAGTTGCAAGTTTTGGTTGTCGTCCAACGATTGTTAAGGAAGGAGCACCACTTCTGGAAACCTATTTATTTGATTTTGATGGAGATCTTTATGGAGAAAGCTGTACTGTTTCTTTTTTACAATTTTTGCGAGGGCAAGAAAAATTTGATGGACTCGAGTCTTTGATTATACAAATGCAATATGATGAAAAAGCAGCAAGAGAAATTTTGATGTCCATACAACCATTGTCGCAACTGGATGAGCTGCTTACTTTTAAAAATACGTCTTCATATGTTCCAAAAAGGATGTGAGAGTAGCAAAAATAGCACTTAAACTAACAATAATTATCAAAATATATTCTAAGATATTGTGCAATATATGGTTTTTTTGTTGATGAGTAGAGAAATTAAATTTTTGAAGACTTGATTTAATCATTGTCTTTTCCTTTGCTTTTTGTATAGCGCTATGAAATCCTACAATTTTGTTGTAGTTCAAAAATTTACTACTTGTTTCTTTCCGATTAGTTAAGGCAAGTGATTAAAGACAAGCTAAACGATAAAGATGCATTGAGCGGATCCCGTGGTGGCAATAGGCGAGGAGAGGGAGGGATGCTGTTTTTAAAATTTTTCGCATCATTTCAATATCTGATTTTTCTATAGTAGGAGGTACAAGTGGGATGTAATAAGCTTTTATTCCATATTTGTGAGCTGCTGCTTTAATGATGGAGAAACTAGATTGATGAGGATCTTCTTGATCAGGGCGATTGCAGATAATTGTTTTAAAGTCCGCTTTTGCCAATGTTTCAATGTCTTCGACACTGATTTGAGCACTAATGAAAATACCAGATTCAATTTGTTGCGAATTCATCTTTGTGTATCCTTAATAAAAAACATTTCTGATAAAGTTTTTTTATTTAATAGGCTAAAAGAATATTATGAAGGTGAGGTTTTTCAGATGATATCTTAACAGAAATGCTTTTTTTCTGTCGAGAAAAATAGTTAAGCTGGAAAAAAATGAGTTATTTTGTGTAGGCATATACTATAGACAAGGCGATATTTATTATTCTGTCTTAGGGCAGGTTCTTTTCACCTGACTATGTTAGTATCACCCGATATATGATGTGATTATACTTAGTGGGGAATTTTGATAGAAGAGTCACTTTTGCTGATGGAGATGTTGAAACGAGGAAGATTATTTGATTTTGAAGGGTTGTTTCAAATTTCTTTGGTGATGGTGTATCAGGAGGTTTTTCATCAGATAAGTTTTAAAAGGGGTCATAATCACCGGCTTAAATTTACAGATTTAGTGATAGTATTGTGTTTAAAGGAGATATAATGGCTTTTCTTCTTTTTAATTGATTATATCATTTAGTGTGGAAGACAAGGTGGAGGGTGAGTATGCTTCAAGTGCTTGATAAAGTTTTTGTGTGGTATAGACTAGACTACAATTTTTACTATGAAATATATGAAATAGAAGAGTTAATTATTTTGAGCCTTTAAGATGATTGTATGTTTTATTATTTTCTGTATAATCGTAAAAACGATAAATCTGAAAGGCGTAATTAATGATAATTGGTCTCTTGAATCAAAAAGGTGGTGTAGGAAAAACCACGTTGAGTGTGAATCTTGCTGCCAGTTTTGCGCGTACGGGAGCACGTGTATTGCTTATTGATGCAGATCCACAAGGTAGTGCATTGGATTGGGCTGCTGCTCGTGAAGGTGATCCTTTGTTTTCAGTTGTTGGTTTGCCGCGTGCAACAGTTCACAAAGAGATTGTGCAGATTAGCCATAGCTATGATCATATTGTGATTGATGGTCCTCCACGTGTGACTGAACTTGCTCGTAGTGCTATTATGGCTTCTGACTTAGTGCTTATTCCAGTGCAGCCCAGTCCGTATGATATTTGGGCAGCTGATGGAATTGTAAAGCTTATTGACGAAGCACGTGTATATAAAGAAAATTTGCAATCTGCTTTTGTTATTAATCGTAAAATAGTCAAAACAGCGATAGGGCGTGATGTAGGTGAAGCTCTCACTGTGTATTCGGTGCATGTTCTTTCTGCTAGCATTGCACAGCGTGTGATTTTTGCGGAAGCTGCAGCTCAGGGAAAGGCAGTTTATGAAGTTGATAAGCAAGGACCTGCAGCAGCAGAGATTGAAGCTGTTGTAGCTGAAATCAAGGAGTTAGCAAGATGAATAAAAAAATTAAGATTGGCACAAAGCCAACCAATAAATCAATTGACGCATGGGTAGGAAGCCGTAAAGGAAACATGGAATGTATGAAGCGTCTCACGATTGATGTTCCAGAAAGTTTACATCGCTTAATTAAGACGAGCTGCGCAAGTCGTGGAACAAAAATAGCAGACGAGGTGCGTGAATTACTTTCACAGAAATACGGAAAAATGTAAAAAATGATATGCGATAATAAGTTTTTATTGATTAGCACAATTTCTAACTTGTATCGAATCTAATAAGAAAAAAAATTGATAAATGCGCTAACTTCAAGAAAAATGTAGTAGAGCTTATAGAAAAAACATATGATAATTTTCCACATTAGATTCAGTTTTAAAGGAGATTTAATTTTAAAGCGGGAGATGTCTCCTTTTTTCTTGAGCGTTTAAATTTTATGATTATTCTCCTAATCGGTGCAATATCGTGTTTGTTTTATTTTACACTGGTATCTTAATTGGTTTGATTAGTTACATTTTGGGGGATGTTTTTTCTTCAAGAAGCAATCAAAGTATTGATAATTTTTATGTAAGTGTGCATTTTGCAACTTTAAATTTTACGGTACCTCTTTTCATAAGGATTGCTTTAATAAAACTGTAATTTTAAAGAAAATTGCTTTAACTTTTATTGGTAATCTTCTTAAATCCTTTATTAATTGTCCTATAATTTTGATTGTATATGTAGCGATTAATAGGAATTGAAAGCTTAAAAACTCAAACGAAAAAATTAATTTATTTTGCGGATAATTGAATTTCTAGGAATTTTTATTATGTTTAAGTACCATAATGTTGAAATAAAGAGGGGCTGATTTGGGTTCAGTACTTCTAGGTTTTCAGAAATATCAGTGCGAGGGTAGAGGGTATTTGCCAAAGCTTAGGGAAAATTTTGAATTGTAAGTAAAAAATCCATATTTTAACGGCATTATTGTAAGTGAAAGCGGCGTTATTGTAAGTAAAAAATTTAACAAAAGCAGAAAGGAATGAGTTGAAGAAGATCTTAACTGCATTCTTAAATGAGTATCGAGAAGAAAATAATGAATAAAGCAAATAAGCTAAGATTATGTATATTATGAGGTTCTCACGAAGCCTTTTCTTATGCTAAAGGTAAGGTTGATATCAAGAAATTTGGTATTTATAATTTTGATTGATATAAAAAATTAGAAAATATTAGTTTAACACAGAGATAAATTACAGCAGGGTTTTGCTTTTCTGTAGATCGTGTTTGTGCTTAAGAACAAGGGTGATATTCTCATCATTTGTGATAAAAAAATCTATAAAACCTACTTAATCCTTTATAAATTTAAAGTGATCATCTCAATACATTGTTTGGGAGTGGTTAGAATTATTGTCGCTTATGTATCTGATTTAATTTGAGGTAATACACAATTATTTAAAGGCAATAATGTTTTAGCTACGTTTTTATGCTTTTCATAAGTCTTGTTATCATGAATGAAAATTGCGCTGGTTATTTGAATTTGTCTGGATACTTTTTCTTTTCTTGATGTGAAAAATTGGTACTTTATTTTGCATTTTCATCATAATTACAAATAAGGTAAGAATTTGCGCGCGCTATATGTATGTTCATTTTTAACATACATTAATAGAATATATCTTTTTCAATTGTAAAATATGAAAAAGCTTTTGCTGCAAGAATTATGTTTTTATTATAATGCAGCATGTAAGAAAAATCATATAATTTAACCGCGAGTTTGTAGATATTTTGGAAGTGAATACACAATTGATCTTTTTATATGAAAAAGGAGCGGTAAAAATTTTTTCGACTTACTTCAATTTTATTTTTGATGTTTTTGATATAAATATTAAGTAAGCGGCCAGAGAAGTTGGTTATAAATTTTCAAAAGGGTTATAAGATCCATTATCTCGTCGCCACTGTAAAGGTTCGGTAAAATCACTTGACCAAAGACCAATCTTATTGTTTCGTGCTGTCTCTTCAGCACTAAGATACTGTGTTGGAATAGGATTTTTATTGTCTTTTGATAGCAATAACATACCCTCTGCAAGGCCTGCTTCAGCTAAATCAATTCCTTGAACAAAACATTGTGCATAGTAAACACCATTTTGTATAATAGCTTGTTTACATGATAAGTCCTGACCAAGTGTTTTAGTGACCAACCAAGCTGTTGTAACTGCACCACATGGCCATTCTTGATTATTTAATTTTGCTTTTTGACGTGGTGCACATGTATCTACGCCATATAAGTGAATATTGCGGGTAATGTGTGTACGCCAAGATTCTGCAACGGGGGTTATTAATTTAAATGTGACGCCACTGGTAATAGATGCTGATCCTTTAAAAATAGCTGTATTATTAAGTAAAGCACGATTTTGCAGATTTAGAGCTGGATTTTGTAGATTTAGAGTTGGTTTGTTTTTTGCTAATTTCTGTGTGGGGGGAGCGGTTGGCATTTCGGTGATAGGTTTAACCTGCTTTTCGTGCTCCAAATGTGTATCAATAATATCTTGAATATCTTGTATGTTAAATACCTTTAAAATACTTAAATCTATTTTGTCTTTATACTGATTTATTCCCCACAATGCAGAACCCACGATGTAAACAAAAATAATCAATTTAAATCGTATTTTCCTAGCCCATTCACTCAAAAAATTCATTGTTTTTATGATCCTTTAAATTATTTATAACAACCTCCTTGCATTTAAAAAAATATTTTAAACAGGATGTGTTGCATATTAACCACATTTTGTAAAGATAAAATATTATTTTTTGCATTTTAGATATTGTCATTTTGATAAAAATATACAACTTAAAATTGTTTTATAAGATGACACAACTTTGCCTTATAAAAATGACACAACTGGAATCTTCTGTCTCCTGAGGAAAAGTTTTGAACAGAGTTACAAGATTAACTGTCAACGCTTTTAATGGAACAGGGATAATCGAGAAGGCTTGGGCTGTGTGTGTCTGAGATGGTAGAGATTTTCAGCCTTTATAAGCCAGGAAGATGTCAACATAATATAGATGGAATATTCTTTTTGAAGAGAGGTAAAATGATAGATAATACATTCAAAAATACCAATTTTATCGTTATGGTACTGCTTTTAACAGTGCTCATTGCATTAAGTCCTGCTTTTGCGGCTCCCGCTGGTAGTGGGTTGGGGAATGTTGACAGTGTTTTAAAGAATATTGTTGATATGATAACAGGTACGACGGCAAGGCTCATTGCGACTATATGTGTTGCTGCCGTAGGTATTGGTTGGATGTCCGGCTTTATTGATTTACGCAAAGCAGCTTATTGTACCCTCGGTATTGGTATTGTTTTTGGTGCGTCCAGTCTCGTTACGAAATTAATGGGGTCTTCATAAATGAACGAAGATACCCTTTTTCTTGCTTGTACGCGACCAGCAATGTTTGCCGGTGTCACAATGGAAGCGATGGCACTTAACGCTATGGCGACGTCTATTCTCTTTATTCTGACCAGCGATTTTACAATGATTGGTCTTGGCGTTGGTTTGCACTTTATCTTACGTGAAATAACAAAACACGATCACAACCAATTTCGTGTGTTATTTGCTTGGCTCAATACTCGAGGAAAACAAAAGAACCTTACAAGATGGGGGGGGGGGTCGACATCTCCATTACGCCTCATTCGCACTTATAAGGAGCTGAGCAGATGAGACAGATGTCAATTATGAAACGGGAATCTTTGCCGGAAGAATATATTCCCTATACACGCCACGTCAATAAACACGTTATTGCATTGAATTCACGCTGCTTGATGATTGTGATTGCCGTTGAAGGTGTAAATTTTGACACTGCAGATATTGATCAATTAAATTCCTTACACAATCAATTAAATACTTTATTAAAGAATATTGCGGATGAGCGTGTTGCTTTATATTCTCACATCATTCGACGGCGTGAAATGCTCTATCCAGAGAGCCGGTTTTTTTCATCTTTTGCAGCAACATTAGATGCAAAATATAAAAAGAAAATGATTTCACAAGAGCTGTATAGAAATGATCTTTTCATTTCAGCACTATGGAATCCGGCGTCGGATAAAACTGAACAACTTTCTTCGTTTTTTCAACGATTAACAAAAGCTAAGAAAACACAATCTGAGCCAGATGCTGAGGCTATTCAGAAAATCGAAGAGTTAGGCCAAGATCTTATACAAGGTTTGGAGAGTTATGAAGTACGTCTTTTGTCGATCTATGAGCACGATGGTGTTTTGTTTTCTGAACAAAGTGAATTTTTACATCAACTGGTAGGGGGAAGATGTGAGCGTGTTCCACTCACATTTGGTACTATCGCTTCAACAATTTATTCAGACCGTGTCATTTTTGGAAAAGAGATTATCGAAATTCGCCATGAAAGTAATGAACGCTTTGTTGGTATGTTTGGATGGAAAGAATATCCATCTAAAACTCGTCCTGGGATGATGGATGGTTTGCTTACAGCACCGTTTGAATTTATCTTAACACAATCCTTTGTCTTTAAGAGTAAAATGGCAGCAGGTGCCATTATGAGCCGCAAACAAAATCAAATGATTAATGCAGCGGATCGTGCTAGCTCACAAATTGATGCGCTTGATGATGCGCTTGATGATTTAGAGTCAAACCGTTTTGTTTTGGGTGAACATCATCTTTCTTTGGCGGTTTTTGCTGATCGTCCGAAATTATTGACTGAATACTTGTCAAAAGCGCGCTCCTATTTAACCAATGGTGGAGCGGTTATAGCAAGAGAAGATCTAGGATTGGAAGCAGCATGGTGGGCACAACTGCCTGGAAATTTTAGCTATCGTGCACGATCTGGAGCTATTACGAGCAGAAATTTTGCTGCTTTATCACCATTTCATTCATTTCCCATTGGTAAGCTTGAAGGCAATATTTGGGGATCTGCTGTAGCATTACTGCAAACACAAGCTGGTTCACCTTATTATTTTAATTTTCATTATGGTGATCTTGGTAATACTTTTGTTTGTGGTCCATCAGGATCTGGTAAAACTGTTATTGTTAATTTCCTTCTCGCCCAAGTACAAAAGCATAATCCAATGATAGTGTTTTTTGATAAAGATCAAGGAGCAGAGATTTTTGTGCGTGCTGGAGGTGGAAAATATAAGCCTTTAAAAAATGGTAAACCCACAGGTATCGCACCATTAAAAGGTATGGAATACACGGAAAAAAATAAAGTTTTTCTTCGTGATTGGATTTTAAAACTTGTCACGGCTGAAGGCCAAATGGTGACAGAACAAGAGCGACAAGATATTGCCAAAGCTATCGATTCCTTGGCAAGTCTACCATATGCACAACGCTCTCTTGGCGCTCTGCAGTTATTTTTTGATAATACATCACAAGAAGGAATTGCTATACGTTTACAGCGCTGGATTAAAGGCAATGCTTTAGGTTGGGTTTTTGACAATGATCAGGATGACCTTAGTTTAGATGCACAATTTATTGGTTATGACATGACCGATTTCTTAAATAATGAAGAAGTTCGGCGTCCTTTGATGATGTATTTGTTTAACCGTATTCTCGATCTTATTGATGGTCGTCGTATTATTATCGTCATTGATGAATTTTGGAAAGCACTTGAAGATGATTCATTCAAAGCTTTTGCGCAAGATCGTCTTAAAACGATCCGTAAACAAAATGGTATGATGCTTTTTGCTACACAAAGCCCCAAAGATGCTCTGAATTCAACAATTGCGCATACGATTATTGAGCAATGTCCTACTCAAATATTTTTTCCAAATCAAAAAGCAAATTACAAAGATTATGTTGAAGATCTTAAACTGACTGAGCGTGAATTTGAATTGATTCAGTCAGAATTGAGCAGAGAATCTCGCCGGTTCCTCGTAAAACAGGGACAAAACTCTGTTGTTGCAGAACTTAATCTACGTGGAATGAACGATGAGATTGCCGTTTTAAGCGGCACAACCAAAAATATCGAACTCATGAATCAAATTATGAGTGAATATGGAACAGACCCTGACAAGTGGTTGCCCATATTTCATCAGAGGAGAGAAAATCAATGAAAAAATATCCACTAGCTACACTTTTATTGTTGTCTTTCATTTCTAATGCGATGTCACAAACTGATCTGACTGCTGATGAGTATTATAAAAGCGTATTAGAAAGCACACAAAAATTAGAAGCTGTAAAATCAGAAACAGCTGAATCTATTTTGGCATCTGCAAATAAAAATGCAAAACAGATTGAGGAAATAAGCAAGCAATTGGAAAAAGCGAAACCAGAGGAATTACAAACCTTACAAGTAAAATTAGCTGTTCTTCAAGCAAATCTTCA
Organism: Bartonella sp. B35(2025); assembly: GCF_053794465.1. Lineage (NCBI taxonomy): Bacteria > Pseudomonadati > Pseudomonadota > Alphaproteobacteria > Hyphomicrobiales > Bartonellaceae > Bartonella > Bartonella sp. B35(2025). Next base: position 1,119,085 of record NZ_CP200035.1, on the reverse strand, counting down.
AGCGGATGCTTTAAAACTTCAGTCCTTTGCTATGATAAAAGCAAAAGACACTAAAACAAAAGAAGAAATCCGTGAAGAAGAAGAGCAGAAAAAGCATCAAGACATTGAAGAAAAATTACAAGAACAGCTTAGGAAAACTGATGTCAGACTTTAAATTTTCACCATTTGAAAGTATTTCTGGATATATTTTACAACCACTAGACAATGTGATGAACAAAACGATTAGTGGTTTGTCTTCTGCTATTGCAGCACCTTTAAACCTTACGGCAATCATCTTTATATTCCTATACGGTTATAATGTTATGACTGGTCGTGTTACTCTTTCGATGCATAGTCTTCTTAATAATGTTGTTAAAATCGTTGTTGTGACGACAATGGCAACGAATGCAGATACATTTAATATTTATGTCAAAGATATTTTCTTTGGTGATTTAGCGAATGCTATCGGTAATGCGCTGAATAGCAATCCTACCGGTGCTAATGTTTTTGATTATATTTTATTAAAGACAAGTTCTTGTTATCAAAAAGCTTTAGCTGCTGCCTGGTTTCTTGAAAAAATCATGGTTGGCTTACTTGGTGGTATAATGGTTTTTGCCATTATTATTTTTTGTACAGCTGGTTTTATTGTCCAAATGTTTGCACAAGTTGCACTGGTGATGATTATAGGGTTGGGGCCTGTTTTCATTAGTTTATATTTGTTTGAAGTAACCAGAAAATTCACTGATGCATGGATTGCGACGCTAGCTAATTTTACCATTTTGCAAGTTCTTGTAATGATGCTTGGGACGATTATGTGTAAAATTATTTTACATGTTCTCGGTGATTCATACGATTCTATTTATTACCTTTTCCCACCTGTTGTTGTCGTCTCAGTAGTAGGAGCTATTCTCTTTCGCACACTTCCCGGTATTGCCTCTGCGCTTGCTAATGGTGGGCCATATTTTAATGCTGCAACATCTTCAGGAGGACAGATTTTCACGATGCTTTCTAGTGGTGTTAAAGCTGGTGGAGGTGCGACAAAAAATGCAGCTTCAAAACTTTCTGGTGCTGCATTCAATGCGGTGAAAGGTCGAGGTCGTGGCCGATTTTAATGCAATACATTTCTTTAAGATAGCAATGTTTTTTGTTTTTGTACTGAGTGCAATCACTGCGCATGTATGGCGTAAAACATTTGATATTCTTGTATTTCATAACAGCAATCAAAATGTTGCAGGGTTCATTTTTATGAGGTCGTTCAGTGCAAAAGCATCAATGGGCTACTTTTTGAGATATTTGTGAGTTTAAAAAATGAAACTAATAACTGTTGTTGCTATCTTTATGATAGTTCTTACTGGTTGTGCTTCTCTTAGTGGTACTAAAAAACCACCACGATGTGATGGTAAACACACCCGCATTTTAAATAAAGATAAGTGGAATTGGGATAATAAAAACATTGTTCCTCAACAAAAAGTCATCAAACCTATTGTGACGCCAGTCATTCTCAACACATTGGAAAACGAAAAACCAAAAGCTGACGTGGTGTTTAATACAACTTCATTTAGTCCAGTAAGTTATGAAGCGTTGTTTTCTGAAACTGCGGAGGTTATACGTGAAAAGTGATGCATTTGATGAATATATAAAAGAAGCACGATCATTCGATGTTGATCGCATGCATGGTATGCGGTTACGGATGAAAATTTCCATGGCTTTGACGGTGCTTTTTGGGTTGATGACAATTGCTTTGGCTGTGGCTGTGGTATCATTAACACCCTTAAAAACTGTAGAACCTTTTGTTATTCGTGTTGATAATTCGACAGGAATTGTTGATACTATTAGTGCGTTAAAAGAGGCACCTGAAGATTATGATGAAGCGATAACACGCTATTTTGCTAGCAAATATGTTCGTGCACGCGAAGGTTTCCAATCATCAGAGGCAGAAAATAATTTTCGCATGATTTCTCTTTTGTCTTCACTAGAGGAACAAAACCGTTTTGCAAAATGGTATTCAGGTAGCAATCCAGAAAGTCCACAAAATATCTATCACAATATGACTGTTACAGTCACAATAAAATCAATTTCCTTTTTAAGCAAAGATCTTATTCAAGTGCGTTATTATAAAATAGTTAGAGAGCCTAATGGTAAAGAAAATATTTCCCATTGGGTTTCTATTTTAAATTTTTCCTACATTAATGCGCGTATTTCAACGGAGGATCGATTAATCAATCCACTTGGTTTTCAAGTATCAGAATATAGATCTGATCCAGAGGTGATAAAATGATCAGATTTTCAAAAATAATTTTTTTAACTTTTATCGTTATCATAAACTATTATACAAGTGCGCTATTTGCGGAAACATTTCCCGTCAGTGCACGCAAAGACAATCGTATCAGATTTGTCAATTATGATCCATATAATGTTACGAAAATCATTGGATCTATTCGTTCTTCAGTTCAGATTGAATTTGCTGATGATGAAGAAGTCACTCATGTGGGGATTGGTAATTCCGTTGCTTGGCAAGTTGCACCTGCGGGTCATTTTGTTTTTTTAAAACCGCGTGAAATTCAACCTATCACCAATTTACAAATTGTGACAAGTCGCCAAGATGGGACAAAACGATCTTATCAGTTTGAACTACAAGTGCGTGAAGGTGAGGTTTCTGCTGGTAATGATACATATTTTCTTGTAAAGTTTAATTACCCAGAAGATGAAGCCTTACGTAAGAAATTAGCAGCAGCAGCAAAAGCAGAGCAGCGTGAAGAAAATTTTATCAATGATATCTTAAATACTCATGAAGATTTTGGGCCAAGAAATTGGGCTTATGAAGCTCAAGGCTCAGTCTTAATTGAACCAAGCTCTGTTTATGATAATGGTAAAACAACAACATTTACCTTTTTGGGTAATATCGAAATTCCTGCCATTTATCTCGTATCGCTTGATGGACAAGAATCACTCGTTCCAAAATCGATTAAAGGAAATAAGGTAATTGTTCATGCGATAGCTGCACAATTCATTTTGCGCCGCGGTAATGAAGTACTGTGCATTTTCAATAGACGGTTCATGCCTCAAGGGATTAATCCTGAAACTGGTACGACATCACCATCTGTACAACGTAAAGTGAACATGGGAAACAGCTATGAATGATGAAGTGTATGAAAAAAATATTGATGATCGTGCTACGATAAAAGATGGTCAAGGGAAAAAAGATCGTTCCAATACAGGTAAAGCTACTGCTTTTGTTATTCTTTTTAGTGTCTGTGGCTATTTAATATATTCTCTATTTTCGACAGATAAAAAACAATCAGTTGAACCGCCAAAAGAAGGAATTATTAAACAAACAGAGCTTTTCCGTCCTGTACAGCCTAAACCTGAACATCTTGAATTAGCTGAACCAAGTAAATCTTTGTTGCCCAAGGTTGAGCTACCAGCACCAAAAGTAAATCAATTAAATGTGGATGATTCATTATTAGAAGCAGCGCAACGTGCTCCTGTATTGGCTTATTCCAGCACAACTCAAGGGAAATTAAATACAGCAGCAAATAGTGGTGCTTTATCTAGTACATTTGAAAATAAGCCTGATGAAGCAGCACAACGCTTTAATCATCTTCTCAAACCAACAATTTTGGAAGGTGTTCGTGCTTCAACACTTGGTAATCGAAATTATATCATTGCGATGGGTGCTTCCATTCCATGTATTTTAGAAACAGCAATCAGTAGTGATCAACAGGGATTTGTGAGTTGTATTGTTGCTAGAGATATTTTGTCAGATAATGGTCGCGTTGTTTTGCTTGATAAAGGTACACAAATCGTTGGTGAATATCGCGCTGGATTAAAAAAAGGCCAAGATCGTCTTTTTGTTTTATGGAATAGAGCCAAAACACCAAGTGGTGTCATTATAAAATTAGCTTCACCGGCAACAGATGCATTAGGGCGCTCTGGTGTTGACGGTGATATTGATAATCATTGGTTTGAACGAATTGGATCTGCACTTCTTTTGTCAATTGTAAAAATTGCAACGCGCTATGCCAGCGAAAATTGGTTACAGGGTAAAGATTCAGATGGGAAAAGTTCAGAAGCTGTTTCAGCAGGACAAAATATTGCAAATATTCTTGTAGAAAATTATGCCAGTATAGCTCCGACATTGAACAAAAACCAAGGTGAAATGGTCAATGTCTTTGTTGCCCGCGATTTAGATTTTTCCAGTGTTTATAAATTGAAAGTGATCGAAAACAAAAAACGTATTTTTGATCGCGCTATGTCAGGAAATTTTTATAAAAATTCTATGGTAACATCAAAATGAATCAAAATTTGCAGAATGTAGGCGATGAAACTGTCGCAATTGTTTTAACAAAACTTGAACCAATCAGTAATTTTTTGAAAGATGAAGGTCTTTTTGAAATTGTTATTAATCGTCCTTATCAAGTGATGACTGAAAGTGTTGAAGGATGGAAAACAATAGAAGTACCAGCTCTATCATTTAATGAACTTATGGGTATCGCTAAAGTTGTTGCTTCTTATTCTAAGCAAAGTATATCCGACAAAAATCCAATATTATCTGCAACCTTACCTGGTAATGAGCGTATTCAAATTGTCATTCCTCCAGCTGTTGAAAAAGATACGATCAGTATGACAATTCGCAAACCATCATCGCGGAATTTTTCACTTGAAGATTTAGAAAATAAAGGTCTCTTTTCAGGGTGTGAACGGATATCATTCACACCATTGAATGATTATCAATCTCGTTTTAATGAACTCAAAAGCATTGAGCATGATTTAGCAACTGCTTATTGTAATGAGGATTTTGTTTCTTTTTTAAATCAAGCTGTAAAACTGCAAAAAAATATTCTTATAGCAGGAAAAACGGGCTCTGGTAAAACAACGTTGTCAAAAGCGTTAATCGCTAAAATTCCTTATGATGAGCGTATTATTACCCTTGAAGATACACCAGAATTGATTGTTCCACAGCCCAATCATGTTTCCATGATCTATTCAAAAGATGGTCAAGGCTTAGCTTCTGTTGGTCCAAAAGAATTGCTTGAATCTGCTTTACGAATGCGCCCTGATCGTATCCTTTTGCAAGAGCTTCGAGATGGTACAGCCTTTTATTATATCCGTAATGTTAATTCAGGTCATCCAGGCTCAATTACTACAGTTCATGCATCAACAGCGCTTGCTGCATTTGAGCAAATGACTCTTCTGGTTAAAGAAAGTGAAGGGGGGGGTGATTTAGAGCGTGATGATATTCGAGGTTTGTTGATTTCAATGATTGATATCGTTGTCCAATGTAGGCGGGTTGAAGGGAAATTTAAAGTCACAGAAATTTATTATGATCCATTTAAACAACGAAGCATTTTTGGGGGTAACTAAAATGAAGATCTTACCTAATTTGAAAGGTTTTTTAAAAACAAATAATTAAAAAGTTTAAAAGGAAATATGCATGAAAACAACCATATCTGATCATTGTGCATCTCTTACTCTAGAAGAATTTAGAGAGCGCCGTGAAGCAGTTGATATAGCTATAAGCACGCATGCAATTGAGGGTATAGCACTTCATCTTAAAATGCTTGAAATCTTAGAAGGCTCTGCGAGGGGGGGATTATTCATTAGAAGAATTTAACATTCTTATGGACAACGCTATATTATAAAGAGGTAACCATGCGAAAATTAAAAGCAAAAGCAAGAGCAGCAAGAATAACAGAAACATTATCCCCTACACCTTCATCTCATCATTATACATATCCTAATAGTGTCGTACCAAAAAATAAATATGGAATAATGAATTTGGCAGCTCTTGAGGCGCAATGTGCGCACGATGTATCCAAAGCAACCATTCGTTTACGTGAAGAACCACTGCCAGAACGGTTTAATTCTACTTATTTGAAATATATTCACAAAAATTTGTTTTTCAGCGTATTTGAATGGGCTGGGTGTACTCGCGATATTCCTTTTACATTTGCAGATGGTACCTCTGCTGTTATGTCAGATATGAAAGAAAGATCTGTGGATGTTGGTTTTGTGGGTGGTGATCAGCTTCAAGAGGGTTTACAAAAATTAGATCAAATACTTATTGAGAAAGATAATTTACAAGGTTTAGATCATAAAGAGTTTGCCCATCAAGCAGCAGAGATATTTGCCTTGCTCAACCATCTACATCCTTTCAGAGAAGGCAATGGACGTACCCAACGGTTATTTCTTGAAAATCTCGCCAAAGCTGCAGGCCATAGTCTTGATTTTTCACTTGTACCAAAAGAACGTATGATGGTTGCTAGTGCTGCGGCAAGTCAAGATGGAAATTTAGGTCCTTTGTGTCATCTATTTGAGGATATCTCCAATCCACAAAGAGTACTTATTTTAAAGGAATTTATAACTAACATGAAAGATACTGGAGGCGATGATATTAATAATCGTATTGTTATGGTTGCAGATGAAGGTAAGACCTGTACGGGTATTTATCAAGGTGCTAGATTAGAAGACTTTATGATCGACATGGAAGGTACTTATGTTGTTGGAAGAAAAGATAGTCTTCATCCAGAACAATTAAGGGTATTACGACCTGGCGATCAGCTTACTTTTACTGCTCCAATAGAAAAAAATCTTGAAAAAAATCTCATTCCCGCAGAAAAATTGGCTGCTTTAACAAAAGAGGAATTGTCTTCTATGCTTATGGAAGATGCTTGTGTTCAATTAACTATGGAACAAGTCCGGAAGTTATCAAAAATTGTTTATGGTAATCCGAAAATATTAGATACAAAGATGAATTTGATGCTTACAGATCACAGCATAGGTGATCGGCTTTCTAATCAAATTTCAAAGTACCCTACATCTATTTCTTCTCTTGTAGGGATTGATGTATTTTGTATAAAAAGTCAAACACGTGTAGCTGCTGAAAAGAATATTGGGCTCCTCAGTTGCGCAATTTCCAATTATTCGCGTGCTTTAAGATATGCGCAAAAAGAAATTTTTAAAGAACATCAAGCAGAACAAAGTCGCTGCGAAAAAGCTGTTACAATGCCAAGTCAAAGCTTACAGGATCTTTTTTGCTTACCAAAAGCACAGCAGAGAGAGCTTTTGTCTAATTCTCCTATATTGCGAAAAGAACTCCAAAGTTTTGTAAATAAATTGCACGATCGTTTATCGCCAAATGAACATAGAGCAATCAATAGCTGTGATTATAATAAACTTTCTGAAAGTATTGGTGTATCAGTAAATAAGGCAAGAGGAATTGTAGATATCGTCACGAAAACCAAGGAAACATATCAGCAATTAAAAATAATAAAAGTTAATCATTCAAAAGCGATAGCTATAACTGGTTAAAAATTATGGGGCTTTGTACCTTTATTTTAATGCTTATGGTCGAGAGCTATTTTGATAATATTTTGCCCATTAAAAAGTATTGTTTTATAGTCTATCCCGATAAAACTGAAAGTAAGGCACAATGAAATATACAAAAATGCAGATGGCACTTATTTTAATGCCAATCGCTTTGGGTACTTTAACAATATTCCTTGTTCCTTATTTGCTGTTGTTTGTAATTGATGGAATGAAGGTTAGTCAAACTTATTGGTATCTTCGTTCAGAACCATTATTGATTTTGGGATTGATTTCTGCAGTGTCATTAATTTACACTGCATCACAGAAATTGCATCTGCGCAGAGCTATCACGTTTATTTCAACTATTTTTTTTGGTGTCGTTGCTCTTTATTATATTGGCTGTGAAATTAAGCGCTTAAGTCCTTATATTGGTCAGCAAGGAATAACTTGGAACTATGCTCTACAGTTCATGGATTCTATGGTTATTATTGGCATAATCATCGGCATTGTTTTTTTGATAATCCAAGCCATACTAGCTTCTCCACGAATAAGTAAGGTAAAGCGTGCAAAAAAAGGAATTTTTGGAGATGCATCATGGATGCATTTAAATGATGCAGCAAAAATTTTCCCTGCAAATGGTCAAATTGTTGTTGGTGAAAGATACCGTGTTGACCAAGATAGCGTACGTGATATTCCCTTTACGCCCGGTGATAAAACAACATGGGGTAAAGGTGGTAAGGTGCCTTTGTTGACTTTTAATCTTGATTTTGGTTCAACCCACATGATCTTTTTTGCTGGTTCTGGTGGATATAAAACAACAAGTACAGTGGTTCCGACGTGTTTAACATATCCAGGTTCTATTATTTGTCTTGATCCTTCGACAGAGGTTGCGCCAATGGTTGAATTTGCGCGTAAAAAGATGAATAATAGAAACGTTATTGTTCTCGATCCAAATTCAGGATTGACAAAAAATTTTAATGTTCTTGATTGGCTTTTAGACGACAGTATACCACGTACACAGCGTGAAGCAAATATTGTAAGTTTTTCCAAACTACTTCTCACGGATAAAAAATCTGATAATTCTTCGGCAGAGTATTTTTCGACACAAGCGCATAATCTCTTAACTGCGCTTCTTGCACATGTTATATTTTCTGATGAATATGAAGATAGTGAGCGCAATTTAAAAACATTGCGCCATATTCTTTCTCAATCAGAAACGGCTGTTATTAATCAATTACGTTATATTCAAGAAACTACATTTTCTCCTTTTATTCGTGAAATGGTTGGTATTTTCACGGAAATGGCAGAGCAAACTTTTTCAGGAGTATACACAACAGCATCCAAAGATACTCAGTGGCTTTCTTTATCTAATTACGCTGATCTTGTTTGTGGTAGTGATTTTGTCTCTTCGGATATTGCAAATGGGAATACAGATGTTTTTCTCAATCTTCCTGCGAGTATTTTGAATAGTTATCCAGGGATTGGACGTGTGATTATTGGCGCATTTTTAAATGCAATGGTGATGGCTGATGGGAACTATAAAAAGCGTGTTTTATTTGTTTTGGATGAGGTTGATCTTCTCGGTTATATGAATGTTTTAGAAGAAGCACGCGATCGTGGTCGTAAATATGGCATATCTTTAATGTTATTTTATCAGTCTTCTGGTCAATTGGTTAATCACTTTGGAGAATCTGGAGCACGATCATGGTTTGAAAGTTGTTCATTTGTGAGTTACGCTGCGATTAAAGATCTGCAAACAGCTAAAGAAATTTCAGAACGCTGTGGTCAAATGACTATTGAAGTGACTGGAACAAGTAGATCTAGGGGGTTATCTTTTGGAAAAGGTTCTCAAAATGTTAACTATCAACAAAGAGCATTGATTTTACCTCATGAAATTATTCAGAATATGCGTCAAGATGAACAGATCATTCTTATGCAAGGACAATCGCCTTTACGATGTGGACGGTCGATCTATTTTAGAAGAAAAGAAATGTTAGCTGCTGCTGCGAAAAACCGCTTTGCTCCAAAAGTGCAGAAAAATTAATTTTGTCATGGAATGATACCAGAAAATTTTATTTTCTTATTTGAAATAAATTGACAAAAAATTACCTTATAAAATTTTGCATAGGCTAGCTGTATTCGTGATATCCTCTTTTTGCATGACAATTAATATGCATAAAAATGATGATTAAACAGTTTGTTAGTGTAAGATAAGCATAATGGCATAAGAAAAATATTACAGAAAATTTTCTAATAGTGTTCATGTAAAAGTAAAAGAGATTGTTAAACATATTTCATAAACTGAAAAAATTGAACAGTAAGCACAATTCCTCAAAGTAAATTACTTCCAAATTGATGATGATGACAAGCTAAACACATTGTAGTTTTGGTCTTTAATTTGATCTTTCAGCATTCATTATTTTGTATCAATTTTGGTCAGGAAGGTTGTTCAATGTTATGGTAGGTATTCATCAGAATATATTTTATAATTTTATGTAATTAATTGATAAAATTGCACAAAAAAACTGCATAAAAGTCATAAACATTGGTTATGGTTCATGTGAATAGCGCGAAATCTTTGGAGGTCATTCATATTGGTATCTTCCTTTGTATAAAAGCTATCACAGTAAAGCTGGCAAAGCATAAAGGTGGAGAGTGCACCAAAGAGTTTTTCTAAAACAAATGTTTAAAAGTTTGAAAGGAAACATAGATGGAAAAAAAGCAAACTAGCAATAGCCCTTCGGTCTCTTCTCTACGATCAGTATTTGAACAACAACTTCATATGCAGCAAGGATTAAATGAAGGAGGGCCATCTCAGACACAGTCAAGTCCAGAGAAACCACCAGAGCATGTATATGCAAAAGTGCAAAAAAAAACACCAGTCGATTCTCAAACAAAAAAGAGATCAACTGGAAGGGATCAGGAGCCTGTTTACGCATCGCTTGATTTTGGTCCAAAAGGAACTTCTCAGACACAAGATAGATCGGCTGGGAGGGGGACTGAGCCTGTTTATGCATCGCTTGATTTTGGTGCAACAGGAGATTCTCAATCGAGAGGTAGATCTACTGAAAGGGGTCCAACTGACACTATCTACACAGAAGTTAGTTCACATCAGCCGGGAGGGGCTCAAGCAAAAGGTAGATCTACTGAAAGGGGTCCAACTGACACTATCTATACAGAAGTTAGTTCACATCAGCCGGGAGGGGCTCAAGCAAAAGGTAGATCTACTGAAAGGGGTCCAACTGACACTATCTACACAGAAGTTAGTTCACATCAGCCGGGAGGGGCTCAAGCAAAAGGTAGATCTACTGAAAGGGGTCCAACTGACACTATCTACACAGAAGTTAGTTCACATCAGCCAGGGGCATCTCAAGCGAGAGGTAGGTCGGCTGGAGGTCAGAAGGTGGAGACTGTTTATGCGACAGCTGGTTTCCCAGTGCGTAGAGGTCCTCTTTCGGACCATGAGATTATTGAAAGAGTGGGATCACGTGAAGAGGTGCGATATGGCATGGAAGAAGTTCGATATTGGTGCAAAATGGTGTATGGCAACCCGAATGTTTTGCAGGGTAGACTTGAGCAAATTGTTGGGCATCCTGCTGTGGGGGAGGCACTTTCATGGCGAATTGCAGAATCTCCAGAAACTATTGATAAGTTTGCTGGCAATAAAACACTTGGTATAAAAAGTGGTACGCGTAAAACTGCTGAAGAAAGTATTCTCCCTTTATGTCAAGCGCTTGACAGATATGTGGAAGCTATAAAAAAAGCGCACAGGGATGTTCATCGAGAACATCACACACAACAAAAGGGTATGGGTGGGCTTGAGCATCAGTCGCCGAAGAAGCCGGAAAATATTAAGCAAACAAAAGATGTGGAGCGTCATGGTCATCATCACGGTCATCACCACCATCATCGCCGGCATGATCGTTCGCCTAGTGCTGATCGTTCAAAAGGAGGCTTTGCTATGACTGGCTGAGGCTTTAAGCCTTGTTCTTTAGATACTCTCTTGGCACAAATTATTTTGTATAATTTGTGCCGTGGGGTTTTTGTGTAATGTGCATGAAAAATACAGTAAATATGTTGCATAAATTTTGTGTAACTTATTGATAAAGTTCACAATAATATCGCATAAAAGTCACAAATATTGGTTATGATTGGGGCGAATAGCGTGAAATCTGAAATCTCTGGAGGTCATTCAAATTAACATTCTCTCCTGAATGAAAATTATCAGATATAAAGATGAAGAGTGCACTAAAGAGCTTTTCTAAAAACAGATGTTGAAAAAATTTGAAAGGAAACACACAGATGGAAAAAGAGAAAGTTAGCCCTCACCCTTCGGTCTCTTCTTTACGAGCGATGTTCGATCAAAGTTCACAGGTGCAACAGATGCAGCAGAAATTACAGCGAGAATTAAGCAAAAGCAAGACACCTCCTCCAAAACCACCCAGAAGCAAAAGGCAGGATTCTCCATATGAAAAAGTGAATAAACAATCAGCAGTCACTCAAGCAAGGGATAGATCTGCTGGAGGTCCTAAGGTAGATTCTGTTTATGCAACAGTTGGTTTATCACAAAACGGAGCGTCCCAAGCACAAGATAGGCGCGCTAACGAGCATCCAGAAGAGCATGTTTATGCAACCATTGATCCGTTTCAGGCAGGCGCTTCTCAAGCAAGGGATAGATCTACTGGAAATCCTAATATAGATTCTGTTTATGCAACAGTTGGTTTATCACAAAACGGGGCGTCCCAAGCACAAGATAGGCGCGCTAACGAGCATCCAGAGGAGCATGTTTATGCAACGATTGATCCGCTTCAGGCAGGCGCTTCTCAAGCAAGGGATAGATCTGCTGGAAATCCTAATATAGATTCTGTTTATGCAACAGTTGGTTTATCACAAAATGGGGCGTCCCAAGCACAGGACAGGCTCGCTAACGAGCATCCAGAGGAGCATGTTTATGCAACCATTGATCCGCTTCAGGCAGGCGCTTCTCAAGCAAGGGATAGATCTGCTGGAAATCCTAATATAGATTCTGTTTATGCAACAGTTGGTTTGTCACAAAACGGAGCGTTCCAAGCACAAGATAGGCGCGCTAACGAGCATCCAGAAGAGCATGTTTATGCAACGATTGATCCGCTTCAGGCAGGCGCTTCTCAAGCAAGGGATAGATCTGCTGGAAATCCTAATATAGATTCTGTTTATGCAACAGTTGGTGCTCCACAGAATACAGGTCATCCTTCAAGAAAGAGTGTTCTTAAAAAGGTAGAAGAAGATACAGTAGTTCAACATAGTGCAGCAGCAGTTCAATACTGGGCTAAAGTTGTTTATGGTGACTCGAGTGTTTTGCAGAGTAAAATTATGAAAGTTCTTGCACTTCCTAGTTTAGGAAATGAACTCTCATGGGACATTACAGAATCTCCCTCGTCTGTTCATAAGCTCGCTGGTATTAAAGTGTTTGGTATAAAAAGTAGTGCGCGTAAAGCGGCTGAAGAAGGTGTTGCACCCTTGTGTCAAGCCATTGAAAATTATGCGCAGGCTGTAAGAAAAGCATATGATGGCATTCGTCATGGGCATCATGCACAACAAAGAGAAGTTGCTAGATCAGAAGATAAGTCACTAAAGATGACAGCAAGTGTTACGCAGGAAAAAGGTCTGCAACGCAAAGGTCATCAGAATTTACATGTGGATAGAATTGAGCGTCCAAAAGTGTTGGCTATGGCTAGATGAGATTGCATCAGCGTTATTTTTGAAATAATCTCTTGGCGTAAATCATACAAAGCGATTTGCGCCAAGGGGGGAACTCATGTAATGTTACGATATTAAATATACTCCATAATTTTACGTAACTTATTGATAAATTTGTAATAATACCGCATAAAAGTCAAAATATTGGGTATGATTGACGTGAATAGCGAAAAATCTAAAATCTTTGAAAATTATTTAAATTAACATTCTCTATTTAAGTTGACATTCTCTCTTAAGTGAAAATTATTAAGGCAATAAATATGGAGAATGTGACAAAGAGGCTTTCTAAAAAAAATTTAAAAAGCTTGAAAGGGAATGTGTATGAAAAAAGCCAGACTGACCATTCTGCATCTCTCATGTTGGAAAAATTAAATGAAAACCGTGAAGCAGTTCATGTAAGTATTCGTAAAAAAATAAAGCTAGAATCGCAGAATTTTTTTACTCCAATAATAAAGTACTCAAAAATAAATATCGTATCACAGAAGCGAAAATATTAAATGAAGAATGTTCTCGTGATGTGGCACGAGAAATGGTCAATTTGTACAAAGAACCTCTGCCAGATAAAATTGATTCCTCCTATTTAAAATATATTCATCAATGTTTATTTCAGCATACTTTTGAATGGGCTGGACAAACTCGTGATAAACCTTTTACATTTATGGATGGCAGTGTTGCTGTAGCATCTATTATGAAAAAAAGAGAATTTACAGCTCCTTTTGCTGTTGGCAAAAAGGTAGAGGAAGGGCTTAATAATTTAGATAAAATGCTCGCTGATAAGAATTATTTACAAGATTCAACCCGGGAAGAATTCGTTAAGTATGCAGCTGAAATGATGATCAGTTTGCACCATACGCATCCTTTCAGAGAGGGCAATAGGCGTACACAACGAGTATTTTTTGAAAGGCTTGCTGAATCTGTAGGTTATAAGCTAAACTTTTCTCTTGCAACGAAAAAGCGCAAGATGTTTGCTAATGTTGCAGCGATGGAATACGGCGATTCAGAGCCGATGCAGCATTTGCTTGAGGATATATCTCATCCAGAAAAAGTACTTCTTTTAAATGAATTTACTAACTATATGAGAGAGATTGGTCTTGATGAAAAAAATTATCGTCTTTCTGTTGTAGCAAAAGAAGGTTGTCTCTATAGTAGTACATATAGAGGCAGTGGGTTAAATGGCTTTATGATCGATGTTAATGGTATTTTTGTTATAGGAAATAAACAAGATCTCACACCAGAGCAATTGAAGACATTGAAAATTGGTGATCACATTTCTTTTACAGCACCAATGGCTAAAGATGTACAACAAATGCTGATCCCGGAAGAAAAAATAGCGCCTCTTAAAAAAGAAGAAATTGTGGATAGGGTTCAAGATGATGTATTTGTTCAAGAAAGTATAAAAAAATCGAATTGTTATCTCAAGTTGTTTATGGCAATAAACATATTTTAAAAAACAAAATTCTAAAGATTGAAATTCCAGTGACTAGTGAAAATGTCACTGAAGGAGAGCAGTTTGCACGGCATATTGGAGCATTTCCTCAGTCTATTTCTAAGCTTTCTGGTATCAGTATTTTTTGTATAAAAAGTAATGCGCGCATGCTTGCTGAAGAAAATATTTTACCCTTAAGTCATGCTATTTTTGATTATGTACACGCTGTAAAACAGGTGGAAAAGGAAGTTCTATATAACCATCACATGGAGCAAAAACGCTGTGGACAGTCAGTAGAAATACCTAGTAAGTGGATGAAAAATCTACTCTCCTTACCAAGAGAACAACAGGAAGAAGTCGTATCAAATTCTCCTGAGCTGAAAGCACAAGTAGATGATTATGCTCACAAAATCAATGAGCGCTTATCAGTAAAGGAGCATAAAGCTTTAAAGGAAAATAAGTACAAGGAACTCGCTGAAAGTATTGGTACATCAGCACGGAAAGCAGAAGAAATTATAAAAGTCTTCAAGCAAGTAAAAGAAATGCAGCAAAATGCTTATCAGCGGAATATTTATTCACATAAAGTTGAGCGTCCAAAGGCAATAGCTATATGACTGGCTAGGCTTGTATAAGCTTTATTCTTTTATATTGGCGTGAATCATGAAAAATGCTTTACGCTCAAGGGAGTTTTTGTAATATTATGGAGAATGTTTGTTATAATATATTTCATTATTTTACATAACTAGCTATAGTACTTCTCATTGAATCAATTAGCACTGAAACA
Source organism: Bartonella sp. B35(2025) (assembly GCF_053794465.1). Taxonomy (NCBI): domain Bacteria; kingdom Pseudomonadati; phylum Pseudomonadota; class Alphaproteobacteria; order Hyphomicrobiales; family Bartonellaceae; genus Bartonella; species Bartonella sp. B35(2025). The sequence continues at coordinate 1,103,849 of NZ_CP200035.1, read as the reverse complement.
GTTATTTATAATAAAGTAAAACACTCATAAAGAGAAGTTTTAAGTGCTTATTTTACAAGGTTCACAATCAAAGAAGGATTAAAAAAATCAGTGAATGAATGAATAAAGTGAGTAGTAACATATGTTGTCAATTGAGCTGCAGAAATATCACAATACACGGCACTCTTTTGGTAGGTAGGTAATGCTCTGTAATTTTTTATACAAATACACTGACTGAAAGAGGTTTATTTCTGCAATTTTAACTTTTTAATAAGTAACAAAACAGAAGTAATTATGAAGATTAACAATGGCTTACATCATAATAAAAAATATATTTAGCTTGGATCTATTTTTTTACAACTGTAGGTAATAATTATATTTGTTAAAATATGTGTTTGTCATAATAATAATTTTAAAGACGTCTAATATCAATTTTATAAAGCATATAATTCTATAGATTGTCTAATACTACAGATTGTCATCCATTTAACAAATTTTAAATCATTTTTTTGATTTTGTAGGAAATTGATTATTTTGTAGTGCAGATCATAAAGAAAGTAAAAATTTTTTACATTTTTCTTTATGTGCAGTTATTGCAAAAAATTCTTCTCATATAAGATTATTGATTGATTTAATATGATAAAAAGGGTAGCTAAAATAGCTTTTTATAACCGAATCTCAAGAATGATCGTTTATAAAAGAAAAGCATGCAGTATCGCCTAATCTTAAATTTTAGGAGCTAGAATGAGCTTCCAAACTGGGGCGTTATTTTGTAGAGGAAGTTCTTATTGTTTCTTTTTTCGTAGAAGGGATAAGTAAAAAGAGGCTGCATAAACAGTACATTGTAAGTATAGTATAAACAAAAATGATGAGAGCATCAATATATAGGTTTAATAATTCATTGTACTGAAGGATTAAGGGGGGAGAATATATTTTTTGAAAATTCTTAAAAAAGAAGAAAAGCCTTATACCATAAACTATTGGTTGCATAGAAAAGCAAATAATAATTAAACACAATAAGTCTGTAGTTATTTAACTATAGGTGAGTATTTTTTGATGTTAATGTACGGCTAATCTTCTCAAAAAGTGTTCTTCTGTTGACAAATTGTGTATTTATATAAAATATTATATATACAATTATGGTGCATGAAGGGAGTAAATCTTTCAGAATTAACAGAACTGATTTTATAGAATACAAAAAGATTCAGTATCGGATACATACGAAATTAAAGATTGTGGAGGATAAAAAATGTTGAAATCTTTAAAGAATTTAAGTCCTTATCATCAATCTATAAAGCTTTGCTGAGTATATTTTATAGCTAATACATTATGAATTTTTGTTGAAAATAAGTAAGATAAATTTGGAAATTATAATGCCTATCATGATTGGAAAGTATCAGTTTGAGAATTTATAGTATCTTATGGAATTGTTATCGCACTGATAGTGGTTTTTGAGCAAGAAAGGAAAGGAAGTTGTTTATATAATAAATTGAAAATTTAATAAGTATAAGCTGTAAAGGATTATTGTATGATTATTTATGTAATAAATTCAATATGATATATTGACAGCGAATAGGAGTTTCTTGATTATCCTCATTGGAGATTAAGATTGAAATAGTACTACTGAAGGGGAAATAAAAATGTCTGTAACGCAATATAATGATGATAATGCTGTCTCAAAAGCAAAAGTTCTTGATAATGATCTCATTGACCGTGGTTGGGCAATGACAAAGTTTGTTGCTGCTGTTAAAGGTTTGGCGCAAGTAGTTGATTATGAAAGTAATATGCTAGAGAGCAGCGGTATCCCAGATTACGAAGAGATAAGCTTATGTAAAACACGTGGTTTACGTGATCTTAATAAATCTATGAGTGATGTGAAACGTTACATGAATCAAGATATAGAGAATGAGGTGGAAAGCTTATTAACGGATTTAAAGGAAAAATTGCATCGTAATAGTGAGCTACTTCAGATTCATTTAGATGCAGTTAATAATCTTTCGCAAACTTTGCAAACAACTGCTCGTACGAAAGGAACAGATGGGTCTATGACTCAGTTTTAGTTGATATCAACTGTTTTTCAGTAACTAATCTATTCCAATTTGGTGTAGATTTGTTTAGTGGCTTTGGGGGTGGGTATTATTTAGCATTGCAATATATTGCAGTTTTTATTCTGATCTTGCAAAAGAATTTACTTCTTACTGTTTACTGTGATGAGAGATTAATTCTAGATGCAGGGAGATTTTTTATATTTCTATTTTGATTTATGAAAATAATTTTTCTTGGGGAAGGAAAATTTCTGCTTCTTTTTCATATAAAGAGGGGACTTTCTTAACTACTATAGAAGATCTTTCTTTTTGTCTTTGATATCTGTGATATTTTAGGCAACAATACTTTTATATTTATAGGGGGAGACTTTGGATTTTTATGCATGAGAAAGCAAATTTATGAGTGCATGCCAAGGAAAAGTAGGGGGATGGGTAGTTTTCTCTTACTAAGTGTTATAAGGAAAATTTAATTAAAGCACACAACTAATCTATCATTTTTATGCTTTTTTACCAAATTGAATAAAGATCTTTTTGGATTTTAAACTTTATTAGAATATTTTACCAATTATGGTTAGCCAATAGATCGAGTAATTTTTTTAGCATTTTTGTGTTAAATTTTTTATTTTTTTGAGGAATATATATCTAAATATAAAGGCAGCACATTGTGCTGCCTTTAAGTAGAGTCTACACTCATTTTTTTTAAAAACGATAGCGTATTCCACCGGAAAAACTGGTTCCAGATACACCAGCTTTTTGAAGCTTATGCCGATAACTAATACCACCGTGAAGTGCAATATTTAGAGATAAGTTGGCATTAATCCCAACACCACCTTCAATTGATGATCCGGTTTGGTTTAGATGAAAAGTATCAACAATTTTGATTGTTCCAGCATCACCAAAGGCTTTAATTATATTCAATTTACCATAGAAGGAAACAGTATTGTCTTTTTCAGCGGTGATTACAGTTTTTGTTAAACGTCCACCAACACGTACTAACCATTGATGAGGATTACCCATATCAACTTTGAAGCCATCAGCATCTGAGATAACATCATACATTAGGTGCTGATATACAAATTGTGCTTGTGGCTCAAACATCACCCCTTTAACCCCAGTGGTTAGTTTTTGACCAATAGTCGCAGATGCACTCAATGTCTTCGTACCATCCAATTTTGCTGCATTTCCAACGAGGGCTGTGGTAATATTTCCTTTCAGCGACCCATAAGAAAGAAGTGCATTCACGTACGCACCATTACTATGCCGTGCACCACCGTAAGTAGTAATCGACCATTTATCAAGCATCGTCTTTTCAGAGTCTTCCATATCTTTTGGAGTGAAAGTAAGTTTTCCGTAAGTACCTAAAAGACCAAAATGTGTGGTAATATCTTTGCTTTCTAACGCAGCCAGCGTGGCACCTGCTTGTAAAGCAGAATAGTTCACATCAGCATCATAGCCATACTGCATTGGATTACGGTTTGAAGATAAGGTAATTCCTTCACCATAGGAAGATAAAAATATTCCTCTCTTTTTATTATTTTCTTCTTCAAACAGTTTATCTAATAGAATATTTTGATTGTTTACATCAGAAAATCCAGCAGAAAATAAAGCATTTGGCATGACTAAATAATTTGCTACTTGTGGCAAAAGAGCTCTGATCTTTTTATCTCCATCAATGTATGCATTTTGCAAACGGAAATCCCAAAAATCACGGCTTTCATTACCAAATAGGTTTTGGCTAGCATCTGATTTCCCTGGTTCATAAGCAGTGAGCACATATTTGTAAGGCAAACCATGCATTGAGAGGTAGTTATTCATAAGTTTAAAGGAATTTTTATTAGCTTTTCCAGAAACTTGAATAACTGAGATTCCATGTGTTTCTAAAGGAGTAGATGCCATATTTTCTCCCCACACAGAATTGCTGTTGGTAACCTTTTTATCATTTTCATGGAGATTAATATGAACTGTGGTGGTACCTGAAACATCACCAGCAATAACAACACGGTCAGTTTTTTGGGTTGCTACTGGAGAATTATTACTCCATTTAGAATTCAAATAAATTTCCGCTTTACCCGTTGCATTGTAAACTATTGTGCTATTAGAGGAATTATTTACTTGCTGCGACTTAGATCCTACATACAAAGCCTGATAATGTTCCTCTGTTGGTTTTTCAAACATAACAGTACTATCTTTAAGATTAAGTGCAGAAAGGTTAGAGTATGATTTTTCATCAATACCAAATAATTCGTATTCAGATGAATTTTTATCATTATTCTTTTCATTCTTATTAGCTTTTAAAGACCATTTTGTATTATTTTCTAAAATAAAGACCGTTTTGTTATCTTCTAATACTCTTACCCGTCCTTCTAAAAGAGAATTATTTGCATTTAATGTAAAGGTGTGTGCGGAATCCCCATCCTTTTTTTCGTGTATTGATAAAACATCGGCATGAATTTCTGAATCTTTAAGATTAGCTTCACCGTTTTTAAGCATCCCATAAATACCAATACCAACACCATTTTCAACAAAAAGCTTTGTATTGGTTAGCATTACCTTATTGGGAGTATTATTTTCTTGAAGACTACGTGTAGTACGCCGTTTTTCAGAAGTACTGTCTACACCTTGGAAAATGATACCATGAGGGGTGTTATCATCTGTAACATAACCCGTAACATTTACAGTTGAATCCTTAAGATTGATTATCCCATTTTTGTTTATTAAACCAGTCGATACTGCCGTTGTAGTAATCCCTGTGGCTTCAATATTTCCACCATCAAACGCACTTAGTGCAACAAGCTTTGAAGAGACTGTTCCTCCTATTATCTTGACTATCGAGTTTGTCCCTTTTGCATTCACAGCCATATCATCGGCTTGAATTTTAGGATTATGCTTCGTTACAGTATTGCCATCTTTAACTTCAATCTTAGGCAGTATATTCTCAATTTGCGCGGGCTTTATATGTTTTTCAGACGTAGATTGTTCAGATGCAAGTTTTATAGGTGTAGACTGTGCAGTTACAGGTTTTATAGGTGTAGACTGTGCAGTTACAGGTTTTATAGGTGTAGACTGTGCAGTTACGGATTTTTCAGCCAGAATCTGCTTAGATTTAACGGGTTCAGATTTTACATTAGACTTTTCAGATATGGATTTTGTGGGAGCAGACTGTGGTAATGTAACTTTGGTAGGCTGCCCTGTTTCAGGTTTTACTTTAGGCTCAGACTGTGTAGATTTTGCTGCTGCAGATTGTACAGATTCTACAGGTTTTACAGGCACAGATTGTGTTGATCCTACAGATTGCGAGGGTGTAATTTTGTTAGAGGTTTGTGCGGGCTTTGCAGCAGACACAGGCTTTGCAGCTTCAGATTTTGCAGATTGAACATGTTCAGTCTTGGTTATTTCAGATTTTGCAGATGTAGATTGTTGTAATGCGACTTGGGAAGGTTGTTCCGTTCCAGGTTTTACTTTAGATTCAAGCTGTGTAGATTTCGTAGTTGTGGAAGTTTTTCCTGCGACTTGGGATATTTGCTCTGTGGTTAAAGATGGAGATGTTCGTCCTGTAGTTTGTGGTGTTTGCCCTACGGTTAAAGATGGAGATGTTCGTCCTGTAGTTTGTGGTGTTTGCCCTACGGTTGAAGATGGAGATGATTGTTCTGTAGTTTGGGATGTTTGTCCTGCGGTTATAGATGGAGATGCTTGTTCTGTAGTTTGGGATGTTTGTCCTGCGGTTATAGATAGAGATGCTTGTTCTGTAGTTTGGGATGTTTGTCCTGCGGTTGTAGATTCTACATTTGGACGCTTTCTAGATTTTGCTTCTTCTGCAGCTGTAGATACACTTGATGTAGTTTGGGAAGGTTCTTCTGTTTCAGGTCTTACTTTAGATTCAAGTTGTGAAGATTCTATAGTTGTGGAGTTTTGTTCTGTAACAGCTGTAGAAGCTTTTCCTGCAACTTTGGATGTTTGCTCTATGGCTAAAGATGGAGATGCTTGTCCTGTAGTTTGGGATGTCTGTCCTGCGGTTATAGATGGAAGTGTTTGTTCTGTAGCTGTGGAAATTTGTCCTGCGGTTATAGCTACATCTGGATGCTCTCTAGATTTTGCTTTTTCTGCAGATGCAGGTCTAGATCCACTTGATACGGTTGATATATCTGTAGATTCATTAGATGAATGTGCTGTAGGTGCAGTACTTGTGGTTTCAGATTGTGTTCCTGTAGGTATAAGTTCCAAAGTGGGGGCAGGCACAAGTACTGTATCTGTAGTTAAAGATTCCACAGTTGGAATTAAGGATTCTGAACTCACAGTCTGAGTAAGTACAGACGTACTAAATCTTGTTTGTTCTGTATCTGTAGTCCCACCTGATGCGGTTGATATATCTGCAGATTCATTAGATGAAGGTGCTGTAGGTGTAGATGAAGGTGCTGTAGGTGTAGATGAAGGTGCTGTAGGTATAGATGAAGGTGCTGTAGGTGTGATTGAAGATTCCACAGTTGGAGGTGAAGATTCTAGATGCGCAGTCTGAGTAGATACAGACATAGGTTTAGGAGGAATTTTCATTATTTTTTTAAGTGGAAATTTTGCCATAGACTCGAATTTCACAGGCTCACCTATTTTTAATTCTATAGGGTTTTCAAGACTAGGTACTTTCTGCACAATTTTAAATTCTACAGGGTTTTCAAGACCAGGTACTTTCTGCACAATAACTGTGGGGTTGTTATTTTTACCTTTAAGTACATATGTAGAATCTGAAAGTGCAAGGTTTTTAAAGTTAAAACCTTCAGATTTAATTTCTTTAATTGACAATGGTGTAACAGTTTCATTAGACGCATAAGAAAAACTTGGATGAGAATAAAATAAGATTCCAGAAGCTGTGTATAGTAAAAGGCTTTTTTTCATAGAGATATATTCCTCACATTCATTACCCCTCTCTAATAAAGAATCTAGCGAGCTTTTAATCCATTGTGTCTTTTTTGTAAAGAACAAAACAAAGTATTGTATAGTATTCTCAAATACTTTAGAGAATTTAAAAAAATGACAATATAGATCAGTGGAAAAACGGATTCTGGAAAATTCAACTTGGAGCTGATACTCATGGTTAAACCATCATAAAGTATGAGCTTTTGAGACATTGTATATTGATTAAATGTTTATATTTGTATGAGAAGCAGAATGTCGTGATGTGGGAGATATTAGCGTATTTATCATATAAAATCGTTACGTAGATAATTTTTTTGGGGGATGTAATGAAATAATCTTTATATATTTTAAAAAATATGACGTATTTTATAATTACGTAAAAATAAGCAGCACTGTTTACATTTCAGTGCTGCGTGAACTGCTAAGATTCAAAATATTTAGAAGCGGTAGTGCATTCCACCAGAAAGAGTAATTCCAGAGATACTGGATTCTTTGAGTTTATGTTGATAGCTGATATCAGCATGGAGTGTAATGTTTGGAGATAATTGTGCGTTAACGCCAAGGCCACCTTCAATGGACGATCCTATAGTGTCGAGATGGAAAGCAGTATCATTAATTTTTATCGTGTGTTTATCAGCAAAAGCTTTGATAATGTTCAATTTACTATAAAGTGAAACAGCATCACCGTCATTTTTTGTTAAACGCCCACCAAGACGCAACAACCATTGACGAGGATTACTCATATCTACTTCAAGATCATTGGCATCTAAGAAGGTTCCCAGTGTTAAATGCTGGTAAATAAGCTGTGCTTGTGGTTCAAATATTAGCCCCCCAAAGTCGGTTACCAATTTCTGACCAATTGTGGCAGACGCACCTAATGTTTTTGCATCATTAATTTTTGTACTGTTTTTTATAAGAATTGTGGTGATATTTCCCTTGAAAATTCCATAAGAGAGGAATGCACTTAGATACACGCCACTATCATGCTGGATGTTGCCGTAGGTAGTGAATAACCATTTATCAAATGTACTCTTTTCAGAATTTTCTGTACTCTTTGAAAAAGTTAATTTTCCATATGTACCTAAAAGACCAAAATTTGTAGTGATATTTTGATCTTCTAATGTCAATAGTGTAGCACCTGCTTGCAATGCGGTATAGCGAATATCATTACTGTAGCCATATTTTAGCGGCTTGTTGGATAATAGTTTAATCTTATTATCATGGGTGATTTTATTCCCGTAAGAAGACAAGAAAAATTTTCTCTTTTTATTATCCGTTGGTTCAAACATTGTTATCCGTATATTATCTAATAGTGCGCTTTGATTGCTCATATCAGCAAATCCGGTAACGAATAAAGCATGAGGCATTACCAAATAGTTTGCCACGTGTCGTACAAAATAGTCTGCCACTCGTTGTACAAAAGCTCTTGTTTGTTCTTCAGGATCAGGATCAGCATTAGATAAAATTTCGTTTTCTTTATGGGATCTCAAGTTAGATGATTTTTTGGCATCAACCGTAGTTTGTGCAGTAGCATCAATCTTTAAAGGTACATTCACATTAACATTTGGTGAGACATTAAGAGCTGTTTTTGGTGCTGGGGAAGGAGTGTTTTGTGATTGTGGGGCAACATCAACACGAGATGGTGAATTTACATCAGCTGCATATTGCTGATTAGTAATTGAGCTGTCTTGTGATACTTCATTATGTGTCTTTTGAAGATTAGAATAATGGTTTTGCGTATTTTGTACCTGTCTACGATCATCAGTATTAAGCGGCTGATTGGTATCAGCCATAGAAGTATTATGTGCAAGTGTATTACTTTTAGCATCCCCTAATGCATTGGATGTTATATGTGTATGCGCACTAGATGATGGTGTATTTAAAAGCATTTGATTTGCAGCTAGCATATTAGATAAATTTTGAGCAGATTGAATAAAAAATGCTTCCGTCAGTATACTATCTACAACAGAATTTAGTGCTTTATCTAAAATAGGATCCCGTACTCGTATTTCATTTAAAGCATGACTATTTATTCCATCTACAGTATGACCTAATACCTCACCTATAGCATTAACCAATACTTCACCTATAGCATGCACCACAGCTCTTGCATGATCGTCAGAACCATATTTACCAGCTTTAGACATCATTAAATCAATATTTGTAATTGCTAGACCCCAAACATTCTCTAATGCTGGTATATTCGCCATTATCTCACTATTTGTAGTATGAATAAGTACATCACGTACAGCCTGCTCCATAATTCTTTCATGAGCTTTAGAACCATATCTACCAGTTTTAGACATCATTAAATTAACACCTGTAGCTGCCCTATTTAACGCATTCTGTAGTGTTTGTTGAAATGGACTAGGTGAAACATCCAAAGATGTAGGTATTAAATTATGAGATGTAACTGCATTCATACCATGGGGAATAGTCGACATAGTGCTCATGCTTGATGGTGCAATATGTAAATTAGGATGAATGTAATTATCAGATCTATTTTTATGCATTTTTATAACATCAGAAGAAGTTTTATGAGTCACTGTGTTAAGTGCATAAGATAGGCTGGAATGAGAATAAAATAAAACTGCAGAAACTGTATATAATAATAAGCTTTTTTTCATATAAATATATTCCTAAATATTTATTGCCTATTGCTACTAAAAAATATAGCAATCTTTAAATACATTATGTTCCTATATAATGTAGGGAATAAAATAAACGCTACTATACAACACTGTTTAGATTGCAGTGCTGTATGAGTTTTAGTGTTATGAATTAAAACATTTAGAAGCGGTAGCGCATTCCACCAGAAAAATTAATTCCAGATACACCAGATTTTTGGAGTTTATGCTGATAGCTGATATCAGCATGAAGTGAAATATCTTGAGATAATTGTGCATTAACACCAAGACCTCCTTCCACAGAAGATCCCATAGTATCAAGGTGAAAAGTATCACCAATCTTTATCGTGTGGTTATCAGCAAAGGCTTTAATAACATGCAATTTTCCATAAAATGAAACAGTATGGTCTCTTTCAGTATGAGCAAAAGTTTGCATTAAACGCCCACCAACACGCACTAGCCATTGATAAGGATTATTCATATGAACTTTAAAGCCATCAATATCTGATAGAGTTCCTAACATTAAATGCTGATAAATAAGCTGTGCTTGTGGCTCAAATACTAACCCCTCAACATTAGTTACTAATTTCTGACCAATTGTGGCAGATGCACTCAATGTCTCCGCTTTCTCTAATTTTGTTGTGCTTTTGATGTGAGCTGTGGTGATATCTCCTGTCAAAATTCCATAAGAGAAGAGCGTATTCACATATAGATCGCTATCATGCTGGATGCTACCATAAGCGGTGAGTAACCATTTATCAAGTATGCTCTTTTCAGAATCTTGCATATCCTTTGGGGTGAAAGCTAGCTTCCCGTATGTACCTAAAAGACCAAAATCTGTAGTAATATTTTGCCCTTCTAGTGCAGTCAGTGTAATCCCTGCTTGTGAAGCAGCGTAATGAACATCAGCACTGTAGCCATACTGCAATGAACTACGGTTGGAAGATAATGTGATCTTATTGCCATAGGGAGACAAAAAGATTCCTTTCTTTTTCTTATCTTTTGATCCAAATGCTGTTGTACTCCTATTATTCAACAAAGAAGTTTGATTGCTCACATCAGTAAATCCAGTTGAGAACAATGCATTGGGCATAACTAAATAACTTGCTACCTGTGGTACAAGAGCTTTAATCTTTGCTTCAGGATCAAGATAAGCATTTTGCAAACGGAAATCCCAAAAATTCTCATCTCCATCCAAGAAGCTTTGTTGAACATTAGCTTTACCGTGTACTGATGTTGATCCGTAGGCATTCAGTGTATATTTATAAGGTAAACCATTCATTGTGGTATAGCCATTTACTAATTTGAAAGAATTCTCATTTGCTGTTCCGGATACTTGAACAAGTGAGAGGCCACGCGTATTAAAAAGGACAGAATTTCCTGCTTCTTCTAGATTTTCATTCTTTAAAAGGTTATTTAGATAAATTGTTGTAGTTCCTGATACATTACCATGAATGAGAAGTCGATCAGCTTTTTGTTGATCTTTTGCAGCACCATCACTCCATTTCAGATTGAGATAAATCTTTGCATCGCCTGTTGCATTGTAAACTGTTGTTGCGTCAGTTTCCCTTTCTTCCCTTGGTTTTTGTTCTTGATCTTTTTGCTGTTGGTTTCCTATACGTAAAATTTGGTAATAATCTTCTTTCGGTTCATTAAATACGATAGCGCTATTATTAAGATTAAGTACTGAAATATTAGAATGTGCTCTTTGATTAATGTCGAGCAACGAGTAATTAAATGGATTTTCTTCATTATCTGGTTCATTTTCACTAATCTTTAAGAACCATTTGCTGTCATTGCTCAGAGTAAAAACTGTTGTATTGCTTGGAAATGTTCTTGTTCTACCCTCTAAAATGGAACGATCAGAGGATAATGTCAGAGTGACGGGGGAAAGATCTCGTCCTTTTTTATTTTTCAATAATACATCAGCACGAATTTCTGAATTTTTAAGTTTAACGTCACCATTTACTAATGGTCCTAAAATACCAACACCATCTTTAACAAGAAGTTTTGTGTTGGTAAGTATTGCTTCACCGGTAGTTTCCGTTTTTCCTGTTTGAAAAACGATACCATAGCCTTCATGGTTTCCTTTGATGGTTACAACTGAATCTTTAAGATTGATTACACCTTTTGCGATTTGTAAACCTGTTATCATTGCTTTTGCATTAATCTCTTCAGCATTAATGTGTGCACCGTCTCGTGCACTAAATGAAACAAATTCTGAAGTAATTGTTCCTTTTTTAATCGTAAGTACTGACTGGTCGCCACTTACATCTACTGCATATAACCTATCACGAATATTAACGTTATTGAGGATTTTATTTTCTTCGGTAATTGTAACTTTAGAATGCTCCGTAAGGGCAGTATCTGCATAAGCTGAACTGAAATGAGAAAAAACTAAAGATCCAACGATCGTATATAATAAAAAATCTTTTTTATACATAGATATGCCCTTCATATAAATATATCCTGAACGCTTATTCCATCTTCATGATGGCATGAGTATGGGGCAGATCTACCTCATTATGTATTTTTTGTAAAGAACAAAACAAAGTATTGTGCGGCACTATCTATACTCTACTTTATGAAAATAATAAATGTAAACCAATGGAAAAATAAGTTCCATAAAATTCAATTTGGAGAATTTATACTCATGATTTAAACGACCATAAATTATGATTCTTTAGGATATTGTGTATTGATTAAGGTCTGTTATCATTGAATCTTTACAGGATTGAGGTAAAAAATATCACCCATCTAAATCCCCATTAAGATTATCAAAAATTAACTGATAATTAAATTGGTAGTAAAATAAAAAACAAAGAATCTTTGAATAGATTATCAATAGAAAAAGCAGTTGTATGGGCTCCATTACTATCAATGGACTGGCAGTTTAAAGTGTATACCATAACAATTATATCTTAATCCTTATAGTGACTTTTACTTGATAATGGCACAACTAATGTCAGAATAAGGATAAGATATATTAGGAATTCTACTACTATGAATTCAGATAGTAAGATAATTTCCAATTATAATAGAGAGGATATAAGATTCTTTATTTTTTGCATCTTTTTCAAGTATAATGTCCTTAAGGCGTCGGGTGCTTGAAATGTTAAAATGGATTATTAATGTGGAAAAAAATATGCCATAAAAATTGGTGGTTTTCCCGTTACCGGTATTTTATAGACACCACACCCGACAGAAAAGGATTATTCAACGCATATTTACTGCTACCATAATTTAGTATTTTATTCAATATGTGTTTTTATATAAATCAAAAAAACAAAAATATTTTACGTTTTTTATTGTTAAAAAGAAATTTTTATTTGTTCTTTCAAATACTTAAAATTATTTAAATGAATGAAAGATTATGTGCATTCGATAGAACAGAATTCTCTATTTTTGTGTTCTTATTATTTTCTAGCATAAAAGTTCTGTGAAATGAATTATTATGGCACTTTATATATCATTATAAATGAGAAATTGATCAGCTTTTATTACTTCTTTATAGCACCATCACTTCACTTAAAATTGCAATGAATTTCTGTATTATCTATTATATCATATTTCGTTCATTGCGTGATTACTTATGGCCATTAAGATTTATATGCGGTGATTTAATTATTGATTTCCTTTGAATTTGCTGAAAATAAGAGTACCATGGGTATCATAGTTGAAATTAAGTACAAAATTTCAGGATATAATTTAGGGTTATATTAAGTTATTGGTTATTATTATTTTTTTGTACTATTTTTAAAGCACTATATTATACTACTGATCAGACCAAAGGTTATTTAGGATGGGGTGTTTTAAAGTTTCTATTTTGTATTTTCTAAGATTGAATAGGTTGGTAGTTATGTTGTATTTACCAAAAATATTTTAGATTTATTATTTAAAATTTATGGAATAAAATAAGGTGAATAGCTGTAAGAAAATTTTCTAAAATGGAACAGCTTTTATTTTTAACATCCATATCTATTTGCATGTGCAAGGTTGTGTACTTCGCTTTGGTTATGTCATATTATTTGAATTCATAAGTTCTCCATTTCGTTGTGTTGTTTTTCTTTATTTTGAATATAACTGAATGCTGCCCTTTGAACAGGTAAATTTTACTTTGTTATGTAAAATACACCATTTTTTTCGGCTTTAAGAATGATTAAGTTACTGTAAAAAGTTGGTACTTTGAGAAAAGGTATTTAATTTTGATAGAATTACAAAAAAATCGATTTTCAAAAATTTTTAGCCATAATATAAACATGTTATATTTTTTTATTATAAGTACTTGAATATAATTAATAAATCTACGTTTTAAAATAGATATTTTTTCTGAGTTATGTAATATTTGTAGTTGGATATAGCTGATGATACGATGTTCATTTATGGGAGAGCAGTATAGTAAGAAATTTACTAAAGAAAATTTTAGTAATTTATTTTATCACTAAGCAATAGTTGAAAATTAGCGTATATTTGAGAAAATGAGTGGTTGTGTATGTGGTTAATACAAAAATTACAGTTTTGAAAATGGAGATATCTCCGAATTTAATTACGAACAATGTCGTATCATTATGGATCTAGATAGTTGACAGAAAATGATTAAAAACAAAGCAATCAAAACCTCTAAAGAAGCTCAGGGTGGCTAGACAGTAAAATAACAAGATCTGAAGTTTCAAAATTTTTAAATTTTTACTACCATCAATTTTATTAAAATTTGGCTGGGGAACCTGGATTCGAACCAAGATTAACGGAGTCAGAGTCCGCTGTTCTACCATTAAACTATTCCCCAGTAAGTAGGAAAGTGTCGTTACTTTTAGCAGATTTTGCAGTGTAAGCAAGTTCAAAAAAAGTCTTTGTAATTATTGATAATAAAGGGCGATTGGTATACCATTAATTATTTGGATTTGAATATTTACATCATAAATTTCTTTAAGAATTTCTGGATGCATAATTTCTTTTGGTGTTCCATAATAAGCTGCTTTGCCATTTTTGAGTGCAACAATCATATCTGAATAAGATGATGCAAAATTGATATCATGCATAACAATAAGAATAGTTTTCTTAAGTTCATCAGCTGTGCGGCGTAATTGCTTCATCATAGAAACAGAATGTTTCATATCAAGATTGTTCAATGGCTCATCTAACAGCAAGTAATCAGTATCTTGACAGATGACCATTGCGATAAAAGCTCGCTGACGCTGTCCCCCAGAAAGTTCATCTAAAAAGCGATTTTTTAAGTCTTGTAAGCCAAGATATCGAAGTGCACTATCAATGTATTGTTTATCTTCGTTGGTATACCGGCCTTTGGAATAAGGATAGCGTCCGAAACTGACTAAGTCATATACGGTTAGGCGAATAGATAAAGGATTATCTTGACGCAAGAGTGAGAGTTTTCGAGCTAAAATATTATCTGGGATTGTGTAAATATCAAGACCATCGATGTTAATTGTACCTTTATGACTTGGCAAAAGGCGTCTTATCATCATTAAGAGCGTTGATTTTCCTGAACCATTTGGGCCTATGAGAGAAATAATTCCTCCTTTTGGAAGATGAAGGCATAAATTATCAATAATCAACCTAGTTCCATAAACTTTGGAAAGATGATCGATTTCGATCATTTGAGTTTTCCCTTCATTAATAAAATTAAGAAGACGGTTCCACCACAAAATTCAATAATAAAACTTAAGCGTCCTGCCATATTAAAAATTTGCTCTAAAATAAATTGTCCACCAACCAAACAAATAATAGCTAATAATATTGCAATTAGTACAATAATACTGTGCTTTGCTTGAGGTGAAAGCTCATAGGAAAGATTAGCAACTAACAGTCCAAAAAAGGTAACTGGTCCGACTAGTGCTGTAGAAATAGATACAAGAATAGAGACCAAAATAAGAATAGCTGTAGTACTTTTGTGATAATTAACCCCAAGATTAAGAGCAGTTTCTCGACCAAGAGCAAGAATATCAAGCAGGTAATGTAAGCGCCAAGCAATCAAACTAGTAATGAAAACAACTATAGCAGCAAGGCTTATTAATGACGTATTAAATTTGTTAAAATTTGCAAACATAATGTCGGTTAAATTTATCATTTGATCTGGGTTTAGCTGTAATTGCATGAACATGCGTAAGCTGAAAAAAAAACCACCTAAAATTATACCAATCAATAGCGTCAAATGGATCCCTTTTAGATTTCCTGAAAACAGCCAGCGAAAAAGGCTTATTGAAAAAATAATAAGAATGAGAGATTCAAGAATTAATTGCCCTTTTTCATCTAAAAAAGGTAAAGAAAGAGAGCCAAGAAAGTAAATTATGGTTGTTTTGATTAAAATATAAAGCTGATCAAATCCCATAATAGAAGGGGTAAGAAGACGATTGTTGATGACTGTTTGAAATAAAACAGTAGAGACAGCCATTGTATAAGCAATAAGAAGAAGAGAAACAAGTTTTGTTAAACGGAATTTCCACGTATAAATATTGATATTCCATGTCATATAAAGACCGATTACAGTGCATGCAATGATGATAAGTATTGTTAAGATAAAAGGGAATGCTTTCTTTTTACCCAAGACGTTTTCTCCAGCGTAAAAGAAGTATAATAAAAATGAAGCTACCGATAATTCCCATTATGGTGCTGATGGGGATCTCAAGAGAACGATGAATTATTCGTCCTAAAAGATCACAAATTAATACCAATCCTGCTCCACTAATTGCTACCCAAGGAGCAGTATGGCGCATGTTGTCACCCATAAAATTTGCAACAATATTTGGAATAATTAGTCCAACAAAAGGAATTCTGCCAACTGTACAGACCACAACAGCAGTTATTGATGAAACGATAAAAAGACCAAAGAACATAACTGCACGATAATTAAGCCCAAGATTATTAGTTAAATCTTCTCCAAGACCGGATACAGTAAAGCGATCAGCAGTGAAATAGGAAAGAACGCATAGGGGAAAAGACAACCATAAGAGTTCGTATTTTCCATGAAGAATCATTGCAAAACTACCAAATAAATAAGCTTGAAGAGAGGGAAGAAGCATTTCATAATCAGCAATAGCATTGGTTAAAGAACCAAGAATATAGCCTAACATAATTCCTACAAGTGGTACAATAAGGGGTGATTTTAGAGGAATTTGGCGTAATAAAAACATAAAAAGCAATGCGCCAATCATAGCAAAGATTGCAGCGATGACCATTTTCCCCAAAACAGGTATATTGGGGAGGAAAATCATAATAAAAAGAATGCCAAGAGATGCGGATTCAACAGTTCCAGCGGTTGATGGTTCAACAAAGCGATTGCGTGTAAGCAATTGCATAATCATGCCTGAGAGTGCAAGTGCTGCACCTACTAAAAATATTGCAATTGTACGAGGAAGGCGTGTCTGCCAAAAAATAAGCCACGCGTGTGGATTTCCAGATAATAAATCAGAGGGTGTTATATCAGAATAACCAACAAAAATACTGAGAATAAACAGTAGGACAAGAACTATTATAGCTATCCAGTAATTTTTCACGTTTGAATCATTTCTTAACAAAAAGCATTTCTTAGCAAAAAAAGTAGAGGTTATTTTATAAACAACCTCTACTCTTATTTTTTTTTATGTGATAAGCAAGCCATTTATATGCTTATTTACTTTTTACTTTCATAAAAGCTTCATTGATTTGTTGAGCAGCTTCATTAAGCCCAGTTAAACCACCACCTGCACGATACCAACTCCAAGAGTCTAGATAAATAATTTGGTTTTGTTTTCCAGCTATTGTGCGTTTAACAAGCTCATTGTCAAGTATTTGTGCTGCAGATTGCCCTTCTCGTTCAATAGCTGCATCTCTATCAATAACCAATAACCAGTCAGGATTTGTTTCGAGAATGAATTCAGGAGAAATGAGTTGCCCATGTCTTTCCACAGTTAATTTATTGGTTGCAGGAGTAATACCAAATTTGGAATGGAGAATATCAAAACGTGATTGAGGACCAAAAGCGTTTATTTTTCCACCAGAGGTCATTAATATAAGGCCTGTACCTTTTCCTTGAGTGTTGTTGCGAGCTTCTGCTAAATTAGCATTGAGTTTTGTAATTTCCTGTTGAGCTTCTTTTTCTTTACCGAAAATTTTTCCAATAATCGTTACGTTACGTTCAATATCTTTAAGAGGATCTTGGTTTCCTACTGTTAAATCAATAGTTGGAGCAATTTTGGATAAATCTTTATATTTGGATTGAGTCCGTGCAGAAATGACAATGAGATCAGGTTGAAGGGTAGCAATTTTTTCATAATCTGGTTCAAAGACTGTACCAATTTTTTCATATTTTACATCATTAAATTGCTGTAGATATATGGGTTTTTTTCCTTCTGGAACACCAACAATAGTTTTGATACCGAGACGATTCATATTGTCAAGTGATGCAAGATCAAACACAATTACTTTTTGAGGAGAGTTTGAGACAGAGGTGGTACCTGAAGCGTGATCAATGGTAACATTTGCCCATGCAAACGTTGTAAGGCTCATCGCAACTGCCAAGATGGGAGTTAACCATTTTAGATATTTTTTCATCATCATTTCATCCTTATTATCTTGAAGTCAGAAGAGTTTATCTACTTCAAAAACTTAAATTAGGCGGTTTATACACAATATGATAATTTAATAAACAACATTATGTTGTAAAGTTGTTTTACATGTGTTAAAAGCCGGCCGCAATTACTATTGTGTTTATTTTGGCGATTTTGCAAGATTTATTTTTTTAGAAAGTTTTGGCATATGGTTAATGTGTTTAAAAAACGTACGCATTTATGTGTCGTTACAACAAGTGTTTTCTTCTTTTTACAAGGTATGGGCGTTTGCACAGGGGCAAATAGTTTCTACGAAGGAAATGACTTCAATGTTGATGCGAGAAATTCTACTAATTTGGACGTTAATGGAGGTGGTTTTACTGGCGCAAATATTACTAGCGCGAATATCAAAGTAAAAAGTCTCGATGATACTCAGAGTATCCGCACTAAAACCAAGTGTATTGTTCAAAAAGAACAAGGGTATTTTTGCGATGATGGTAAAGTACATGAAATAAAAGGTTATACTTTTAAGATTAGTGATAAAGATAAGCATGCTATACATGTGAAGGAGGAAAAATTTCTTAGTAATGGGAAAGTATCTGCGATTGGGGAAACACAGGTTAATGCACAGGGCGTGACTATCATTGGTCCAAGTCTTACTGGTAGTGAAGATATTAAAGATGGGCTTACTAGCGCTGTATTTGCAGAGGGTAAAACAAAAATTTCTTTCATAGGGGAAAAAGAGTCAAAAAAGGAAAAAGAATCAGGAAAAGAAAAAAAGACACAAAAATCAAGAAAGGGAGGGGTGGATATTAGTTTTTTCTCCAGTGGACTTGAGGCACAACAAGGGGGATGGATTGAAGTGTCTGGTGGGATGATTAATGTTTTTTCACAAGGTGTTCTTGTCGGTCCTAATTCTAATGTTAGTTTGAAAAAAACGACAATTGATGTAAAAGGACCTCGTTCCTTAGCTGGTTTAGCCAGTCTTGGGGGTGAAATAACCATGGACTCTGGAGAGATTGATTTTGTAAATGGGATGGGGGGTTTTGCGGGAGAGAATGGAAGAATTGAGTTACAAGAAGTCAGAATTAAAGGGGTTAACAAAGAAGAAAGGGTTGCAAAAGCTGATCAGGTAGCATCAAATTCTGCAAAGGTATTTAAAGGGGCTGGTTTTGTATTAGGTGATAGTGGCTTTATTAATTTTTCTGATGGGGTTATGAACTTAACCAATCTCAATGGTGTGTGGTTTCAGAATAGCACTTATGTATCTGGTTATTCTCCGGTAGTTGAGGCTTCAAAAGGTGAAGCTGTTACGCTGAGCAAAGATATATCAGGATATTCAGCAATTGCATATATGAAATCTTCATATATTACAGTAAAAGGTAAGGATTCTTACGGTATATATTTTGATGATTCTCGAGGAAATTCACGTAACCAGTTTTTAAATTCAGGTAATGGGATTCCAGGTGAAGTTCAGTTAGAAGCGAGTAGCGAAGGTTCTCGAATAGCGTTCCAAAACGATTTTGGAATGAGAAAAGACGTTGTTAGTGGTAAGATGGTTACATTAGATGAGACTGTTTTTGAAGTGCCACAGGGCTCAGTTATTTATGCTGATGGTGGTCATGGAAATGTTGTCTATAAGAGTGATGTCATCTTAGAAAATAAATCAATTCTTGCTGGTGATTTATTGCTTGAATCTTTGGGTAAATCTCATGTAATTGTCTCTGTTGATAAATCTGCAATTATAGGTGCTGCTCGTGTTGATGAAGATTCTACTGCCAGGTTTTCTTTATCTGGTGGATCGCAGTGGATTTTAAAAAAATCTTTGTATAGATCTCAACAGGATTCAAAATTGCAATCTTTGGGCGATGCTCAAGAAGTTTCAAGGTTTGATTGTCTGGATTCATGTATTTCTTATCTAAGTCTTAAAGATAGTACTCTTAAGTTTTCAGCTTCATTTCCTAGATCTAGCGATTCCAGTAAGGAAGTACTTGGAAATGTGTTTCAAACACTTCGCATTGGAAAAGGAAAAGGAAAAGCTTATCAAGCGCATGGTGATAGTGCTTGGATCCAGTTAAATGCGCATCCGAAAGATGGCCGTCCAGAAGATACTCAAATGGCTGATCAGATTTTGATTTATGGTAATGTTTCTGGGCGCACTACGGTTCATGTGCGGGATCCTTTTGTAAATTCTCAAGAAGATAGGAGCAGTTTAGGTGATGGGCAGCAGGAGGCTCAGAAAATTGCTCAGAGTATTTCAATTATTCAGGTTCATGGAGAAGCACAGAAAGATTCTTTCCGGCTTAATGGTGATTATGTTGCACTAGGGGGACCTTATCAATATGTCCTTCGTGCTTATGCTCCAAGTTCTTATCAAGAAAAAGTTCTGGATAATCATTCTTCTTTACGTCGTGAAGAACGTAGGGAACGACGTGAGGAACAAGCAGTGTTAAGGAGTACAGTACTGGATGATAATGAATCGATCAGGTCTAATAAAGATTTTTGGGATTTTCGCTTAGAGAGTAAAAATAATTCCGTTACTGTATACGATACTTATGTTACAAAAAGCGATTCTCCTGTACGTACTTTCCCTGATAAGATTATAGATGATTATGCAGCAGGCTATAGAGAGAATGATAACGCAAGAATACCTTTACTTGTGCATGATACGGTTGATCTTCCTGCTACGTCTAGAGAATCTGGACCTGTAGAGCGTTCTTTACATGATTCATCTTCACATAGTCTATCTAGGTCATTGATTCAATCTATGCCTACTTCTAAAGCTATATCTACTCCTAAGGCTGCATCTACTCTTAAGGCTATACCTATTCCTGATGCTGGGTCTGTTCTTACGTTTGGTCAGGTAAATGGTCAGGTAAAATTGGTTGCTACTGGTGAGGCGATTGTTTTGAATGGTATGACTTATCCAGAATATATACCTCAGGATTTAACGAAATATGCCAATTGTCCTGTGAGATATTACCAATCTCCTAATTCTACCTTTATTAGATACACGAAGTTGTCTGATGGAAGTATTGTGGTTGAAACTTCTGCTAAGCCCGGTGTGATTGCTAAGCAGGATAGTGAGATACCTGAAAATTTTGTCACATCTCGTACGATGTCTGATGGAAAGAGTGTTAGAGAAATGATACCATTGAAGGGTGGGGGTGTTCGCGCAAAATATCCTGCTGGGGCTCCTGGAGTTTCTGGAGTTTTAGCTAGATTTAATAAGTTTTCATTATCTTCTGATGGGACCCTTATTCAAACAGAAAAATCTCAAGTATCTGTTACAGCTGCTACAGCTTCCGGAACTCCTACAACTTCAGCTTCCGGAACTCCTACAACTTCAGCTTCCGGAACTCCTACAACTTCAGCTTCCGGAACTCCTATAACTTCAGCTTCTGGAACTCCTACAACTGCAGCTTCTGGAACTCCTACAATTGCAGCTTCTGGAACTCCTACAACTGCAGCTTCTACAACTCCTACAACTGCAGCTTCTACAACTCCTACAACTGCAACTTCTACAACTCCTACAACTGCAACTTCTACAACTGTTGTAGATCCTTCAGTTGCCACTTCTGCTTCCTCTCCTAATGTAACTTCTGTTGCTCCTACTGCATCTGAGAATGCTGTTACAATTAAAACTGATACAGCTAAAGTGCCTAAGGTTTTGGGTCCTGTTCAGCGTATTTTATCTGCGGCATCTGAGCAATCACCTGCCATTGCATTTGCTTCTGTTGCGCGTAATGGTGTGAAAAATACTTCTTTTAATTGTGAAGCTAATGGGAATAGGAAAGAATCTTCTTCTTATTTGTGTCAAGATGGAAAGCAATATAAAATTCAAGGTCGTACACTTAAGGTAAGTGATAATAGTGAATATCCTTTATACGTAACGGGAAAGAATACAAAGGTTACTGCTGAAGGTGTGACGATAATTGGTAAAGATCTTGATAATAAGGATACTGCTAATTTAACTCAGTCACAGCTTGTAAGTGCTGTACTTGCAGATGGAACTGCTGAGATTATTTTGGAAAAGAAATCGAAAGTTCAGTCATCATTAATTGGACTTGAGGCTCAGACTCATGGAAAGATTAAAATGGATGATGGGGATATCTCCGCCAATTATGTAGGTGTTTTAGCAGGTTCTGGGGGTAAAGTTTATTTAAATAATACAAATGTTGTTGCACGTGGGCCTTCAGCTGTAGCTGGTTTAGCTGGTAGCGGTGGTACAATAGCAATGAATGCTGGGTCAATTGTCTCCACAAGTGGGGTAGGAGTCAGATCAGAATCGGAAGGATATGTTAAGCTAAATAAAGTTAATCTTACTGCGAAAAGAAGCACAAAGGTACAGCCGGATTCTGAAGATACGTCTGAACGTGCAGCTTTTCTGATAAGTAATAATGGTTCTATTGATTTTGCTAATGGGAATGTTGTTACTGATGGTAATGGTTTGTGGATGAAGAATCTGGGTGATGTCGTTAAAGCGGGTGCTTCTAGGAGCAGGAGACATGCTGATATTCAGTCTTCACCTGTTAATCGCAATCGTAATCACGCTAATATCGAATCTTCATCTGTTACAGTGGAGGGTAACAAGTCCTACGGTATATATTTTGATGGGTCAGAATGGAGAAATGCCAATGAAAAGAATCAGAATAAGACTCCAGAACAAATTGAAGTTAGATCATTAAATGTACCTACTGGGAATGAGAATCCTACTAGGGGAACAGCGGTAGTGAAGCGGAGTGCTGAATCCTCATCAAAGCAAACTCCTATAGGTAAAGAATGGTTAGTTTCATTGAAAAAAACTGATTTTGAGGTTTTAAGTGGTACAGCTGTTTATGGTCAGAATGCCCATGGTCGTGTTTCTTTAGAAAATAAAACATCCCTTTCTGGAGATATATTATTAAGAGCTGAAAATAATTCTAATATATTGGTTTCGGTTAATAATTCTATGATTACAGGTGATGTTCATGTTGATAAAGGTTCTCATGCTCAGTTTGCATTATCTGATAGTTCGCAATGGTTTTTAAAGAAGAGTGTACATGGAGATCGGCAAGCTTCAGAGTCTGGTTGTCTATATTCATGTATTTCATCTGTAAGTCTTTCGAACAGTTCTATTGCGTTTTGGCCGGTAGTATCTGGAGAATCTGGATATCAGACACTCCAGATCGGAAATGGTCAGGGCAATGTTTATAAGGCAGATGGCGATGCTGTGATTTATTTCAATGCGCATTTGGATCCTTACGATACTAGTAATGCTCAAATGACTGATCGACTTTTAATTCATGGTGATGTCTCTGGAAAGACTGTGGTGGATGTGAATGTTGTTGTAGGAGGTGCGAGAGAGAATAACAGGAGCGATAAAAAAACTCACAGTGTTCCGATTATTCAGGTTTATGGAACGGCAGAAAAAGATTCTTTCCAATTGAAAGATGATTATATTGCACTAGCAGGAGTACCTTATAAGTATGTGCTTCGTTCTTATGATCCAGATACCACTGCAACGGAAGAGCATACTAAGCAGAAATTTATGAAAGATGGTAAAAAGTTCTGGAATTTCCGCTTAGAAAATGAATATGTTGATTCAACCGGTTCTAAGGGTATCATTTCTGTATCGTCTGCAAATACTGTTTCTCTGTCTGGGTCTGTTCTTCATTCTGAGAACACTGTGAAAGCTATTGTTCCACAAGTTCCAACTTATTTGCTTTTACCAAATGCCTTATTCCATGCTGGGTTGATGGATATAAGCAATCAGAATAAGCAGTTGGAAACTATGCGCACCGCTTCCGGTGGAATGTTAGAAGTTCATGAAAATCCTGCTTTATTTTTGCGTGGTTATGGTGGTAGTTACAGTTATACTTCAAACTTATCCGCACTTGAATATGGCTATGGAGGAGATCTTGATTATAACGGGATGAAAGCTGGTGTTTTACTTAAAACAATTGAGAACACAGACAGTGCTATTTCCTTTGGGGTTATGGGATCTTATGGAAAGCTTTCTCTGCAACCTTTAGATGTTGAAAAAAGCCAAAAAAGTGCATTTGATAAATGGTCAATTACAGCATATGGTAGTATGCAGCATGATGTAGGCTTTTATGTCGATGGTCTTTTATCCTATGGTTTGTTGAAAGGTGATGTTCTCACTCTTTCTCGTGGTAAGACAGCAACACTGAAAGGTAATCCTCTAAGTGTTTCATTAACTGGTGGTCAATCATTTGCGGCAGGATATGAAGGTTTAGTTTTTGATCCTCAAGTCCAAGTTGTTTATCAGCACCTTCAGTTTGATAAGGTACGTGATATTGATAATTTTGATATTGAGATGGGTAAGCTTGATCAGTGGTTAGTGCGTGTTGGTGGGCGTTTAACCAAAACTCATACTGAACTCGAGGGTGTACGTGATGTTTCCTTCTACGGAAAGATTAACCTCGCGCACAGTTTGGGGAATAAACAAACTGTTCATTTCAAAGATGCTTTCCAGTTAGGTTCCTTTGGTTCTTCTGTAGAAGCTGGATTAGGTGTTAATATAAAATTACTTTCAAATTTTGCACTTCATGGTGATTTTATTTATCAGCATAAGCTCAGTAAAGCTGGTTTCTCTGGAACCACTTTCTCTGGTGGATTGCGCTACCAGTTTTAAACTAAATACAATATGTACTTGATATAAAAGGCAGCACAGTGTGCTGCCTTTTTATTTTATAAAAAAACCATGCTGCTTTATTTAAAAATTCTTATGTCTTTGATATTTATGGAAAATAATTGTAATATTTTATTTTCTGAGTTTTGTATATTAGAACACTTGATGGTTGTATCATGTATTTTTTCATGAAAGTGAAAAGTGAATTTTTTCGAAATTTTTAATGATGATGATACGATATATCGATTAGTTCTGTTCTAATGGATTTTTAATAATAGGAATTTCAGTGCTGGTATATAATATTTTTATGACATGTTTTATGGTCATTTGATTTATCAGCTATATGCTTGTTAAAGCTAGGGTTTTTAGCATCATTTTTCCTGTTGGTTTAGGTTATTTTTTTCACTCATATTTTTGGTTAATCCCTTTAATAAAACAATCTTAAATTGCAAAATTTACGATTTGCAATTTAAGATTGTCTATACTGTTTTATTTTTACTTTACACGAAATACGGAATGTATTATACACGTATAAATTGTGTTAAATGATTATTCTCCTATAAGTGGTTATTGTATGCTTTTAAATCTCTGACCGAGCTTATTTGGATAATGCATTGCACCGATCAAACGAGCAATCAATGTGTCCTTTTGGTTTTAAATATTGGGATGTTTATATGAATGCTTTTGTTTTCAACGAGAGGGGAAGGAAAGTTTTGATGGAGCTATGATTAAGGTGTTTAAAAATCATATATATTTATGTACTTTCACAACGGCTGTTCTTTCTTTGTTTCAAAATGGAATAGGGATTTGTGCGAATGTTGAGAGAAATGAACCTAGTAGCTATGGTGATAGCTATGTTGGCTTAAACCATAGTAAAGATGGTATGAACGGTAATAGTAACCGCAGCCGTCGTAGTTATAATATTTCTGTTGTTCCTATTTCCCCCTCTGGTCCCCCCCTTGTTTTCCTCCCTAGTCCCCCTCCTGGTTTCCCCCCTAGTCCCCCCCCTGATGCTTCCCCTGAGTTCCATGGTTATGGGGGCTATGGTATTCTTCCTAATTTGCATCATAATGGGAGAGGAGGTAGCTATAATAGCCTTCCTGGTTTGGAATATGATGGAATTAATGGAAGAGGATATCCTAACCATAATGCTTTTCCTAAACCAAACCCTAACGATGAAAGTATGAAAAATTACTATGGTTATATCAAGTATGATAACTTGGGAAAGGATTCTAATTTAGAGGGAGGAAATTCTGTATCATATGGATCATATTATGTATGCAGCAATTGTAGGAACGATACAATTCGTAATAAATCTTTTAAGATTATTGATAAAAACACTAATGAAGCTTCCGCAACAGCTGTTGCCATAACAGTTGAGGGGGACGGTAAGAAGATTGGTGAAAATGGTAAAATGATGACAACAGTTACGGGAGAAAAGATAATTATTAAAAGTGGAGTGTCAGGTAAACTTTATAAACATGGTATTTCTGTTTCAAAAGGTGGAAAGATTGTTTTGAAAGATTTTTCTCTTAAAGATGCAAATGTAGCTCTTTATGTTAGTGAAGGAACAATTGAGGTAGATAAGGGGGTTATTGAGAGCAGTAATATCGGTGTTCGAGCACTAGGAGATTCAAAAAAGGATGTAACACATGTTGTTTTAAATGATACAAAGATTACAACCAGTAATGAAAAGGCAAGCCTTCATAGTTATGATGGTGCAGAGATTAAAATGACAGGGGGATCAGTTGATTTTACAAAAAGCAGTGGGGCTTATGCTGCATTAAATGGGAAAGTAATTTTCGATAATGTTGATATTACTGGAAAAGGTGGGGATGAAAATAAACCAAATTATGCAGCTTTTTTGATGGATAGAGGTGGTATTGTCCATTTTTCAAATGGAAAAGTTGAAGTAAAAAATGTGCATGGTATATTGTCAGAAAATACAATCGATACTTTTAATTCGATTCTGTGGAATGAGAAGTTATCAGGAAATATTGGTACGACTGAAGTTAATCTTACATCTTCTTCTGTTATAGTGAATGGTAAAACATCTTATGGTATGTATTTTCGAGGAGAGAAGCCATTAGAGGGCATAGAGGATAGAGAAAATTTAATAGAGGAAGGAAGACCATCTAGAATAGAGGTTGTTAATTTAACCAGAACGAGGTTTTCGGTTCCAGATAGCACGGTTGTTTATAGCACTGATAAAACGCATAGTATTATTACTTTATTGCAAAGCTCTCTTCATTCGTGGGATTCATTGTTAAAAGCTAAGAATGGAGCTTCTGTGGTAATTTTAGCTGATGCCTCTACCCTTGAAGGAAGTACCCATGTTGATAAGTATTCTACTGCTAAATTTTATTTAAGCAACGGTTCAACATGGATTTTGCAACAAAAGAAGCGGGAAACTCCACATGAATCAGGTTCTACAGATGATTTATCTGTTTCATTCATAAATCTTATGAATAGTTCCATTAATTTCAAGAAATTAAAATCTGAGCCAGCTTATGATTATCAAACACTTTACATTGGAAAAGGATCAGGTGAGGTTTATAAGGCATTAGATGATGCGCAGATTTATCTTAACACATATCTGGATTCTGGTGGTTTAATTGGAAATCAAAAAACTGATCGTATTTTAATTTACGGCGATGTTGCTGGAAAAACTATGGTTCGTGTGCGTGCTGTTTCAGGAAGCCCAGGGGGGTATACGGGAAAAGGTGGAAATGACCAAGGTATTTCAATTATTCAGGTTTCTGGAAAGGCGAATGAAAATTCCTTTATGCTTGATGGTGGTTATGTTGCAATGCATGGTTTACCTTACCAGTATAAGCTTTATGCTTATGGTCCAGATTCTTCTTTAGGAGAAGCGAGTTCTGATCAAAGATTAGTGAAAGGTGAAGGGGTATTTTGGGATTTCCGCCTTGAAAGTAAACATATTGACTCTGATCTAAGACCTCATCCTGATCCAGAAAAACCTAAACCCTATCCTGAAAAGCCAGATCCTCATCCAGAACCTCCTCCTCACCCAGATCCAGGAGTAAGAGATGTTGTTCCTCAAGTTCCGACTTATCTTCTTTTGCCAAATGCCTTGTTGCATATTGGTTTGATGAATATTGGCAATCAAAGTAGGCGGTTAGAAGCGTTGCGGATTGCTCCTGATGTAATGTTAAAAAATAATGAAAACCCTGCTTTCTTTATTCGCAGCTATGGTGGTAATTATCGTTATATTTCGGATCTTTCCATACTTAAATATGGTTATGGAGGCGAGATTGACTATAGCGCTGCAGAGGCAGGTATTTTACTGGGAAAAAATGAGAGTGCATATAGTATCACATCTTTTGGGGTTATGGGGTCTTATGAGAGACTTTCTTTGCAGCCTTTGGATGTCCAATATAGCCAAAAAAGTCCATTTAATAAATGGTCAATAACAGCATATGGTGGTGTACAATATAATACAGGCTTTTATGTTGATGGTCTTTTATCTTATGGTTTATTTAAAGGTGATGTCCTTACTCTTGCACGAGGTAAGACGGCAACATTAAAAGGAAAATCTTTGAGTACTTCAGTGACTGTTGGTGAAGCGTTTATGACAAAATATGAAGGTCTTGTTTTTGATCCACAGGTTCAGGTCGTTTATCAACATCTTCAGTTTGATAAAGCACTTGATATTGATGGTGTTGATATTGAGATGGGAAGACCTGATCAATGGGTGATGCGTACTGGTGGGCGTTTAACCAAGACTTTGGCTTCGTCTGAGGAAGGTCGTACTGTTTCTTTTTATGGCAAGCTGAACCTTTCTAATAATTTGGGAGGAAAACAATTTGTGTATTTTAAAGATACTTTTCAATTAGGTTCCTTTGGTTCTTCCCTAGAAGCTGGATTAGGTTTTAATGCTCAATTATCTCCAAAATTCGTTCTTTATGGCGATTTAATTTATCAGCATAAGATTACAAAAGCTGGTTTTTCTGGAACTAGTTTTGCTGGTGGATTACGCTATCATTTCTAGTTTTGTTATATTTTTGATTAATACTTTTAAAAGCCACAAGTTGTTTTTTTTGTGGCTTTTTTTCTATCTATTAATTTTATTTTGCAAACAATTTTAAAATAGGTACTTTTTATCTTTTATAGATATTTTTAGTTCAATTTCTTTGAATTTATTTAAAATTAAATTAGGATTTTTCATATCTAATAGTTTGTATATATTATATTTTCTTATTATTATTTATCAATTTAAATTTATTAAAGCTGATTTTTTATAAATTAATCTGTCATTTTTATCTATACATAAAGTATAGAATCAGATATACTGAAATATACATTTAGATAAATTGTTAAGTGTAATTATTTAGGTTTTATATTTTTTTATTAATGGGGTTGTTGAAGAATTTAAATATTATTCGTCTTTATTGAAGGGGAGTAAAGAAAATTCATGTTAAATGTATTTCGAAATCACGTACGTTCATGTACTTTTACAACAGCTGTTTTTTATTTTTTACAAGTTATAAATTCTAATGCTTCTGGATCTTCGTGTAATCCAGATGAAGAGTTTTATACATGCAATGATGGAAAATCTCATACGCTTCAAAATAAAACTTATCAGCTGAAAAATCCTCAAGAAACATCTTCTGCTTCTGTTCCTGTTGCCATAAAGGTGCAAGGACAAGGTACAGTTGTTAATGCGGAAAAAATAATTATCGAAGGTTCTGAAGATTTACGTTCTGGATATGGTGTGGATGTTTCAGATAAAGGTAAGGTTATACTGACCGATTCAATGCTTGAAAATGTGGCAATAGGTCTTAAAGTTGATGATGGCGTAGTTCAAATGAACGGTGGGGTTATTGAATCGAGTGGGATGGCTGTTAGTGCTTCAGGAAATGGAACAGATGTTGCTCTAAGCAGAACAAATATTAAGACGGATAACGCTATTGCAAGTTTTTTAAGTAGTAACAATGCAGAGATTAGGTTGGCAGGTGTATCAGTTAATTTTACAAAAAGCAGTGCATTCTACTCAAAATCAGGAGGGAAATTTCGTATTGAGAGCATTAATGTTACTGGGCGAGGTGAAGAAGAGAGTGATGTAGTTAATAGTGCTGATAACCCTAAGGCTGTTATACATTTACTTCAAAGTGGTTATGCCTTATTTAGGGCAAATTCTGTTGATGTTACAGGTGTTCATGGGTTATTGGTTGAAAATTCATCAGGTACTTTAACTTCTGATATGAAGAAGGTTAAAAGTTTATTTGATAGCTCTCTGATAACTAAGGTTGATATCAAAGACTCAATTGTGACGGTGAGGGGTGATACGTCTTATGGTCTGTATTTTCGTTGGAAAGAAGAAAAGCAAGATCAAAAGGGTGTAACAAGTTCACTGTTACCATCAGGTGCTGCTGGAATGGGTGCTATTCATCTGTCGAATACAACTTTTACAGTTCCAGAGGGTACAGCTATTTATAGCACTAGAGCTAATAGTTATTTAAATTTATCAGAGAACACAAAAATATCAGGTGACTTACTGTTAAAAGCTGTTGATGGTGCTTTTGTAGTGATTTTTGCTGATTCTTCTATCTTAAAAGGGGGAGCTCACGTTTATAATGGTGCACGTGCTGATATTAATTTGCATCGTGACTCGACATGGTTTTTAACAAAAAGGAAGCATAAGAGTCGGCAAGAAGAGCCTATGAATTCATATGTTTCATCTATAAGTCTTGCTAACAGCACTATTCATTTTGATGATCAAACGCCTGATGAGTATCAAACATTGTACATTGGGAAGGGAGGAAAGAACGTTTACCGTGCACAAGGAAATGTTCAGATTCATTTAAGTGCATCTTTGAATCATGATGATTTGTTTGATCATCAAAAAATTGATCGGATTTTAATTCATGGTGACGTTTTTGGAAAGACTCTAGTTCGTATCAATAATTCCTTAGGAACTTCAAAAAAAATATCAGATGACAGAACAGATGATCGAAGTATTTCGGTTATTCAGGTTTCTGGAAAAGCACAAGAAGATTCTTTTACGCTAATTGATAAGTATACTACGCTTAATGGTTCACCTTATCAGTATTATCTTCGTGCTTATGGTCCAGATTCTTCTTTAGGAGAAGCAGATTCTAATGAAAGATTAGTATCAGGTGATGGAAGTTTTTGGGATTTCCGTCTTGAATGTAGCTATATCAATCCTAATCCTGATTCTTCTGAGATTATACCTATTCCAGATGTTCCTAGTGGATCCTCACATACAGATTCTCCATCTGTTCCATCAGATTTAATAGAACATTCTTCTGCAGATCTTACACCTATTTCATCTGATACATTAGAGCCAGATCTTGCAGATTCTTCATCTGTTCCATCAGATTTAATAGAACATTCTTCTGCAGATCTTATACCTATTTCATCTGATACATTAGAGCCAGATCTTGCAGATTCTTCATCTGTTTCGTCTGATACGTTAGAACCTTGCTCTACGGATGCTTCATCTATTTCGTCTGATACATTAGAAATTTCTTCTACAGATATAGATTCTGCGCCTACTCCGCCAGATTTAATAGAACATCCTTCTAAAGATTCTATACCCACTCATCCTATTAAGCATACTAAACATAATTTCTATCCTAAGCCAAGAATTAAGGCTGTTGTTCCACAATTGCCAATTTATCTGCTCTTGCCAAATACTTTATTTCATACTGGCCTGATGGATATCAGCAATCAAAATAAGCATTTAGAAATTACACGAAGTACTTCTAATAGTTATTTTAGAGGTGATGAAAATTCAGCCTTTTTTATGCATGGTTATGGTGGAAATTACCATTATACTTCAGATTTATCTGCTTTTAACTATGGGTATGGATCTGAACTTGATTATAATGCACTCGAGGCAGGTGTTTTGCTGAAGGAGATTGAGAATTTATATGATTGTGCGTTCTTTGGGATTATGGGGAGTTATGGAGGCTTTTCTTTATATCCTCAAGATGTGAAAGAAAGTAGAAAGAGTACATTTCATAAATGGTCTGTTTCAGCATATGGAAGTATACAGCATGATACGGGTCTTTATATGGATGGGGTAGTATCTTATGGTTTATTTAAAGGTGATGTCCTCACTCTTGCTCGAAAAAAGACGGCAACGTTAAAGGGTAAATTGCTCAATGCCTCCCTCACTCATGGTATAGTATTTATAGCAGAGCATAAAGGTCTTATTTTTAATCCTCAAGTTCAAGTTGTTTATCAATATCTCCAATTCGACAAGGAGCGTGATATTGATAATCTTAATATTGATATGGGAGAATTTAATCAATGGACGGCGCGTTTTGGTGGGCATTTAACCAAGACTCTTGATACTTTTGAAGGGGGGCGTGTTGTCTCTTTTTATGGTAAATTGAATCTTGCTAATAATTTTGGGGGAAAGAAATTTGTGTATTTCAAAGATGCTTTCCAGTTAGGTGCTTTTGGTTCTTCCATAGAAGCTGGGTTAGGTTTTAATGCTCAATTATCTGCAAAGCTTGCTCTTTATGGTGATTTAATTTATCAGCACAAGCTCACCAAGGCTGGTTTTTCTGGAACAAGTTTTTCTGGTGGGTTGCGATATCATTTTTAGCTAAGTCTTTGCTGCACCTTTTGTAAATCTACCAATTTGTGACTGTAACCTTAGTATGGTTTTTTGTGTTTTAGCTTTACATAAAATCCAAAATGGCTTATATGTAAAGCTACAGTCAAATAGACCAAATAAGCGCGTATTTGTTTTATTTCCTTATATTTGAGATGTTTATTTGAATGTTTATTTAAGCACTGATTGTTTTTTTAATTGAAGAAGAAAGTTTGAGGTAAAATTATGGTTAAAATGTTTAAGAAAAATATATCTTTATGTATTTCTACAGTCGCTATTTGTTCTTTTTTACAAGTTGCAGGTGCATATGCAAATTTTGAAAAAGGCAAATTCCAACACACTATTGTTTCTGCCATGGCAGTGCAAGAAGATGTTAAAACGATGAATGTAGCAATCGTGGGTATTCCAAATGAAAGCGTAGAAAAAAAAGAAGAATTTGAAAAAATAAGTGCCAAAAACTCTAATATAAAACCAAGTGGGATTTCTTCAGCTTTCTCACATAAAAACTTTGGAAGTTTTTTTACTAATTTATTTTCAGATTTTATGAGATTTTTTTCAAAAATTGCTAAAATGATCTAAGAAAAATAATTTTAATTGCCATACTTTTGGATTGGGAATGAGTATTTTGGTATTACCAATGGTGGTGGCAAGTTATTTTTGCTAGAGTTTTTGAAGGTGGGAGACTTGTCATCATCAAGATGTTTTCTAGTTTAACAGATTTATTTCTTAAAAACTAAATCGTTTTTTTATGTTAAGGAGCTCTTTTTTATATTAAGCAGTTCGGGCAGTTTTTTCTTTCGTCTTTAAGTTTTTTTTCTGTTGTTGGGGATATTTTTTTAAGTCGTGATATTTATAATACCGCATTCTCCACTTTCACTACCGAAGGCTAAGTTATCTCTTTTCTGATCCCAGTTTATCGCTGAAATAGCACTTTTGCCACAGTCCTTTAGAAGGATTTCTTTTCCATCATGAAAATGTGTGCACAAGATCATTCCATCATTAAAACCTATTGCTAAAATTTCTTCTTTTGGGTGGCAAGAAACAGTGGTGACAAGTGCGTTTGCTCGTGTGCTAAGCTCTAAAGGTGTTTTACCTATAGGACCATCCTTTGTATAAAAAGGCCAAACAATTGCTGCTGATGCACCTGATGTTGCTAACCATTTTCCTTTTGAGCTCCAAGACCAGCTTTTAACTTTGCTTGGATAACCATTCATACGTAAATGTTGATTATCTGTAAGACGCCAACCATGTAGGGCATTTTCTTGCATTGTAGAAATTACATAGCGGTTGTCTGGTGAAAAGGTCACAGCAAAATGTGCCCTTTTCCATACTAATGTGGTTGGGGGTATTTGTGTTGATAACCAATGAAGTGTAACACTATTATAATGGGCAACAGCAAGCCGTAAACCCTTTGGGGAGAAAGAAATGTCTTCTACACTGTATTTGTGGATAAGCTCTTGCAGTCCATTACCAATATTTGCTGATATTAAACGTGAAGAGGCAAAGGCAAAAATTTTCTGTGGTCCAAAAGCAACACTGCTTATCCATTTTCGTTCTTGTTGCCCCAATACTTCTATATGACCGTTTGCCGTTATTTGACAGACTTTTCCATCTTCTCCACCTGTAATGATAGCTGTATTATCATGAGCAAAATGGCTTGAAATTATTCCTTTATGGACTTCAATAGTTTGTGGAGTTGAGCTTAAAAAAACAATTATACCTTCCACTGAAACAAAAGCCGGTTTATTACCAATAAACCCACAGGAAAGGCAATAATTTTGCAGATTATAGTTAATAATGTTTGGCATTTTCATTTATTTATGTGCAATTTTTCAGACCAATTTTTAGTTTTTCTGCATCAAGGGTGCGGCCAATAAAAACAAGTCGACTTTCGCGTTTTTCATCTTTACGCCATGGGCGCTGATGCTCTCCCTCAAGGATCATATGTATACCCTGAATGGCATAGCGGTCATCATCTCCTTGAAATGCGATAATACCCTTTAAACGCAAAATATCAGGACCCTGTTGCTGAGTAATTTGTCGGATCCATGGGAAAAATTTTTCTGGTTGAAGAGCACCTGTTTTGAAACTCACAGAAGTTATCGTAGTATCATGAATAGCAGATGTGTAATGATGTTCATGATTGTGATCACAATCGGTACCACATACATGATTTGAGTGCTGGTGATCGAAAAAATGGGGATTATTATCTAAAGTACGTTGTAGATCAAATGCTCCATGAGCAAGAAGTTTATCGAGGGGGATGTTAGCACGTTCTGTTGCGTAAAGTGCGGCTTGAGGATTAATTTTACGAATGAGCGCTTCGATGTGTGCACGTTCGTTTACACTAACAAGATCAATTTTATTTAATAAAATAATATCAGAGAAAGCAATTTGCTCTTCAGCTTCACGACTTTTTTTAAGTTGGAGTGGAAAATGCTTTGCATCAACGACTGCTATGACACTGTCGAGTGCAGTTTTTTCATGTATAGCATCGTCCATAAAAAAAGTTTGTGCAACAGGGACTGGGTCAGCAAGTCCTGTTGTTTCTATAATGATAGCATCAAATCGATGAGAGCACTGCATCAGACTTTCTAAAATTCGAATAAGGTCGCCGCGGACGGTACAGCAAACACAGCCATTATTCATTTCATAAATTTCTTCATCTGATATCAATGATAAAATCATTATCGATACCGATTTCACCGAATTCATTGACAATGACGGCATAACGTTTGCCATGATTTTCATGGAGAATACGATTGAGAAGTGTGGTTTTTCCTGAGCCAAGATATCCTGTAAGAACTATAACAGGAAGTTTATCGGGTATATTTTGTATTTTTTCATGGCTTTGCCTTTTATCATAACGTGTCTATTGAAAATCGATTGATGTCATCAAGTAAAATACGAAGCCCACAAAGAACATGAGAAAAAATTGCTTCACCTGCTTGTGCTGTTGCTGCGCTTGCGTTACCTACTGCTCCTTGCGTGTTAAGATCACGCATTATCCACCCAAAGGGATGAGGACCATAAGCACGTAAATATCTATAATTTTCAATCATATCAGCTTGCTTATTATGAAAATTTTGTGCCTTCTCCATATGCACTTTTTCTGGTGCCAAATAAAGCATTAAGGAAGTTTCGATAAATCCTCCGTGAATATCAAGTTGGTATTGAGACGGCTTCATTAAACCTCGCGGTAAACCAAAACGATTCCAGCTTGTTGCTACCGCAAGCATTGAAAAACGCCTCCGTAATTCAGTGATAACAATGTTCATTAAAGGTGAATTACCTCCATGAGCGTTGAGAAGAAGAAAACGCTTAATACCTTGATCATAGCAGCTCTTACCGATGTTTATCCACCGTTCTATGGCATCAGAAAAGGTGAGTGTTTGTGTGCCGGCAACATCCATATGTTCTATTGAATATCCAATTTTTTCAACAGGTAAGAGTGCGATATGAAATTGCTTTTTTGTTTGTAAAGTAAGTGCTTTTGCAAAAGATTCAGCAATAATCCAGTCGGTTTCAAAGGGGAGATGATTTCCGTGATATTCATGTGCGCCTAAAGGTAGCAGAGAAAGGAAAGGTGTATCAGATACCATAAGTTTGTTATCAAAAAGAAAAGTTAATAAATATGGAGTAATCAAAGATTATAAAGGCTATTTCATTCAATTTTAATCTATATATGAGGGAAACGCAAACAAGAATATTTTTGTGTTAAATAGGTGCGTAACAAAATTAATGCTTTGTTAAAAACGGTAGAGATATCATTTAAACAATTATCTGAACTTTTGCTAAAATATGAAATTTCGTCTTCAAGCATTAAGTATATTTTGTGAAATTTTCTGCTTAATATTCTTATCTTTGAAAGCTGTTATTTAAGAATTATCAGATATTTTTAGTACCATAAAATTTGAAATAAATCTTCTCATCGGCTCATTTAGAATGCGTGTTCAGGTTTGAGTTATTAATGCTTTAATTTTTGCTATGGAAGTAAAAAAATAAATTATAGCTAGCTGATATAAAGAATAAAATTATCACTAAATTTCAGTTTCAAATTAAGATGCTAGAAGTTATTTTGTTGAGGATTATGCAGAAGTGTATCAGAAAGATAAAAAACTTCTTTTAATAGTGCATCAACAAGTTTTTATGTAAATGATGGATGTTGATATGCATACATAAGTTGAAAAATTTTAGAAGAATTTTGTTAGCATTAATTTAGTAGATGGGAAATAGTATGTTCATTTAAAAAAGTACAATAATTAAGATGTGCAGTGGAAGTTTATTTTGTTAAAACTATTAAGGTAATGACTGATTGATCTTATGTAAAAGATTATACAGTATATTTGGAAGTGTGGGAATTTGTTATTTTAGCTAATGTTATAACTTATTAGAATAGGTGAAATAGTGAATAATGAATAAAGGGATAGCTAAAAGGTTGCAGAGTGTATTGTTGATTTAATTTACAACAATTTGTATTAATTTAATTATAAAAAAATACTTTTTAATCTTAATAAGAATTAATAAAAATATTTTTGTTTCTTTAATTTGCTCCTAAGGGGAGGTTATAAACATATCATTTTTTTGTGATGAAACAGATTTTTAAAAGTTTTTAGCGATAATGGTGTCATATAGATTAGTGATGGTATTTGCTTTGATCTAATAAAATTTTAATAATTTCATCTTAATATTTATATTCTGTTATTTTTTAATTCCAGTTCTCACAGTAGTTTTAGGTTGAGATAAACTTGCTTTAAATTAATATTTTAAAAGAATATTATTCTAAATAGATTTTTTTATTTTATAAATTTCAATTCGATCTTTATATGTAATAAATTATATATTAATATAAGTATTATTTTTTAAAATGGATATTTATATATGAGTATTATTGCTTTTATAATATAAACATTCTCTCATATTTTAATGAATAAAAAGAGGAGCAAAAAATATGTTTAAAGTATTTAAACGCCGTGTATATTCATGTGTTTTTATAGCATTTACTCTTTTTTTTGCACAACCTATAGTAAATTATGGGAATACTGTAAAGATTCAATTTCAACAGGAGGTAGTTGCTTTTTCATTAGGAAAAAATATAGCTAATAAAGTCGTAAATGTGGCTATTGCCCATAATACTTTAGAACAAGGTGGATTATCTTTTGAAAAAATTGAACAAATATCTTGTTTCAATTCAGAATACACTAACCACGCAAAAGTATACTTTTACCAAGCATATGAATATATTTCATTCTATGCAAAATATACACTCAAATCATTTCGAGAGCAATTTGATATCGGCTCACTGATAACCTCTATGGTAACAGGTAGTGTCGTTGGCTGTATAGTATCTTGTATAACGTCATTATTTTAATTATTTTGCATTTAAAAATGGACATTTAAATGCAAATTTAAACTGTTTTTTTAGCTTTCAGTAAAAAAGGAGCAGCAGAAAATATGTTTGAAATATTTAAAAGTCGTACATGTTTTTATATTTTTATAGCGTTTATTTTTTATTTTTTACAAACTGTAGTAAGTTATGGGAATATTGTAAAAACTCAATTTCAGCAAGAAGAATCTGTTGCTCTACAAGAAAAAAATGTAGCTAGTAAAGTGGTGAATGTGGATAATATTCATAATATTTTAGAACAAGATAGATTAGCCTTTGGGAAAGTTGAACAAGTATTTTTGTTTGAAACATCATCTGGAAAATCCTCTTTATTATTCAACGTAATTTGGGGCGGTGTGAGTATCGGTTCATTAATAGCCTCTCTTGCTACAGGTAATACAGTTGGTATTGTCGTATCTATTATATCGTTATTGATTTAACTGTTTTACATTCATTAAATTTACTTATTTTATTATTAAAAACTAATATTGGGAGCACACTGAATTGAATGAGGAAAGAATTATATTATTAAAGGCAATATTGGATATCTACTCGATATGTATCGATAAAAATTCACAACTATTCGGTTGATATCTTTCTCTATTTAAAAAGATAAGGCTTTAAGCTTTTTTATGGCTCATAGTTTGTGAACATTTTGCAGTAAAGGTATAGGTAGTTGTTATTTTCATGATTTCTTTTTAATTTAGCTTTATAAAGTATCTAGAAAAATGTTCTTTAAGTAATGGAGATTTTGTATGGTCTCATACTTTTTTTCTCACATGTTTTACTAAGGTCATAGCTGTTCTGAATAATTCTACACTATTATACTGCTAATTTACGCACTTTCGTTAAAGAGGTATCTTTATTTGCTGCCAATGCTATTTTTCAGTGATATCATGGAGAGGAGGCAGATTATAACGAGAAATCTATTAGTTTATTGCTATTTTTATGTTTATGAAGCAATAGATTAGTTTTATCGTTATGTTTTTCTGCTTTCCAGTATTGCTTACAAACGATTTATTAATCATATGTTTAGTCTATTTTAAAACTAAGTTTCAAAACACACACATCAATGTCTATCATTGAACAGTTTTTTATGATTCATAACTAAGAGTTTTTGGAATAACTAGATATTAACCATTAAAGAGGCTGATTTAATATCTTATATTAAAGATAATTAATACACTGATGAAAAATAATTAATATATTGCCATAAGTCTACAATAGAGTTTTTTCAAGCATTAGTAGGAAGCGGGATAATGAAGCAAAAGGTCTTGTTTAGCTCGAAGTTGTACAATCCACTGGTTTTTTCGAATGGTAGTGTTATGTGATGTGATAAGCTCATTTTTTTTAATTTTAGCTGTAACTATTGCTTTTTCTAGAAGACCACAAGGAATGGCGTGGTGAATACGTGCCTCTTCAATACTCATTATCCAAGCACGATAGCTGTAAAGACCAATAAAATCTAATTGATCACCAGGATATAAATCTTTTTTAGCAACAGCACAAACTTCTGCTACTGGATGATTAAGTGGTGTCATATCTTTTTTTCCATAAAGTATAACGCGCGCGCAGGTTAGTGGAACTTCCATTGCTGTTAAATGATAGGGGCGATGAAAGGTGAAGTAAGGCCCCTGACCAATTTTTAAATCTTCCATGCGTTCGCGTAAACGTGGGTGTGCTATTTCTGCAACTACAAAAACACCTGGAGCAATTCCTTGGCCTATTGAATAATCCACAACACCATATTTCTTTAAAATACCACCATCCTGTTTGGGGATAAGGACTTTGCTTAAATCTTGAAGTGCTGCTTTTGGGCCATGCATTCCTGGACAATCAGGGAGAAGCCCAGTTGCATTAGCGATTGCTGCCATTTCAACCATTGTTTTCGAACCATCAATAAATTCGACTAACATGCGGACATTCATATTACGTCTTAATGCTTCTTCTTTATAATTATCGGGAGTAGCATCAAAGATAAGAGGGTTATTTTTACCTTTACCAGCTGCAACAATTTTGTGTCCAAGGGTTGAAACAAATTCAATAAGTTCCATGCAGGAAGTAGGTTCATCACCGGCACCAAGTGTATAAATGAGACCTCGTTTTTCTGCTTCATATTTTAGATAAGTACCAATTGTAACATCTGTTTCAACATTCATTGTAACAAGATGTTTATTATTTTCGAGTGCTTTGAAGCCAATTTCTGCACCAACTTCAGGGTAGCCTGTTGCATCAACGATAATGTCGATTTGTTCATGGCGCAAAATAAGATCAATATCGCTTGTGACAGCAATTAAACCTTTCTCGATGGTTTGGGTTAAGGTATTAGCATTTTC
Organism: Bartonella sp. B35(2025); assembly: GCF_053794465.1. Classification (NCBI taxonomy): domain Bacteria; kingdom Pseudomonadati; phylum Pseudomonadota; class Alphaproteobacteria; order Hyphomicrobiales; family Bartonellaceae; genus Bartonella; species Bartonella sp. B35(2025). The sequence goes on along the minus strand of NZ_CP200035.1, from coordinate 1,063,782 downwards.
GACTTCTCGTGCATGACCATCTTCGCCATAGGCTACTGCAGCAGCATCAAAAACACGAGATGGTGTCCGAGTAGCAACAGCTGCAACTGTTATGCCATCCATATGCACAATACTAGACAGTAAATCTGTTCCCATTTCACCACAGCCAACCAGTCCAATGCGGATTGGTTGATAATTTTCTGCATGCTGCTTTAAATCACGTGCTAAACCTGTTAGGCTTACATTGCTTGCCATTATTTTTTCCTATTTGAAAATTATATTTCTAAGAAGGTGCTTTTTTATTCATGAAATATGTTATCTCGTAAGACTGTTAATCTTTTATTATTGATGCTCTAATCAATGAGTTTTATAAAAGCAAGAGGGTGTAAGAGCTTTTATCAAATAAGACAGGAATGGTGTGATGCAGCAAAAAATAGCAGTAAAGGATATAACAGATTTTATTGGAAAAGAAGTAGGTTTATCACAGTGGCGTCTTGTTACACAGGATATGATTAATCAATTTGCACATGCAACAGATGATCATCAATGGATTCATGTAGATGAGGAAAAGGCGAAAGAAACGCCTTTTGGTTGCACTATTGCACATGGTTTTTTAACCTTATCGCTTTTGTCTACATTAGCTTATGAAGCTCTTCCAGAGTTAGAAGGTACAACAATGGGGATCAATTATGGTTTTGATAAAGTACGCTTTATGAGCCCTGTAAAAACGGGTAGTCGGGTGCGTGCTCGCTTTGTTTTAGATGATGCTGAGATCCGCTCTTCTGGGCGAGTTATTTTTCACTATGGAGCTACGATAGAAATTGAACAATTAAAAAAACCAGCTCTTACCGCTCAATGGCTTATCATTGCTATAGTTGAGGAAAAAAAATGAACCTTTAAATTATTTTAAGGTTTTGTTTTATCAAGCTTTTGTACAATCTTATCAGAAGACCATTGAATAACAACATTTAAAATGATCAAAAGAACAATAACTATTGTCATGATGGAAGTATTATAGCGCTGGTAGCCGTATCGGATCGCCATGTCACCTAAACCACCTCCACCAAGATATCCAGCAAGTGAGGTGGCTCCGATAAGAGAAATAATCATGACTGTAAAACCCGTGATTAAGCTAGGGAGTGCTTCAGGGATAAGAACATATCTGACAATTTGAAGACGATTTGCTCCCATGGAACGAACAGCTTCAATTAAGCTATTCTCAACTGTTTTAAAAGAGAGTTCTGTCATTCGTGCATAAAAAGGAATTGCTGAAATGGTAAGAATAAAAATTACAGAAAGCATTCCTACACCGCTTCCGGCTATTACACGGGTGACAGGCAGAAGGTAAAATGCAAGAATAATAAAAGGAATGGCGCGAATACTATCAACAATGATGCTTAGTGGGCGGTTTATAAGATACGATTCAAAAAGCCCCCCGCGTGCGGTTGTATAGAGTAGCAATCCAAGCGGGAGTCCTACCACAAGCGCTATTAAAGAGGAACTAATTGTCATTAATAATGTATCAAAAATAGCGCTAGGAAGTTCATAAGAAAGAATATTAAACATAGCCTACGACTTTGCAATATCGGCTTTTTTCTGTCAACCATTTGATAGCTTTTTTTAAAGCTACTTCATTTTGTCCAGGAAGACTTAAAAATAAGCATCCAATAGTTTCACCTTGGACTGTATCAATGCCACCATGTAAAATACGTGCTCTTAAGCCTGTTTCATCTTCAAGAAGATGAAGAAAAGGTTGCTGAGCGATTTCACCTGCAAGATTAACTGCAATAACGGCTTCTTGACCGATTTGTTTAAGGTTTTTTACAAATTTTTCAGGAAGTTGTGGTGTTACAAGCTTGAGCATAGCAATAGTTGTTTCATCTTGCGGTGATGTGAAAATATCTTTCACATATCCTTCTTCTACAATACGTCCTTGATTCAAAACGACAACACGGTGTGCAATAGTGCGCACAACTTCCATTTCATGGGTAATGAGCACAATAGTCAAATTGAGATGATTATTAATATCAGCAAGAAGTTTCAAAATAGATTGTGTTGTTTCAGGGTCAAGAGCAGAAGTTGCTTCATCTGATAACAGTATCTTAGGATTAGCGGCTAGAGAACGTGCAATACCAACACGCTGTTTTTGCCCTCCTGAAAGTTCTATAGGATAACAATATTCTTTACCATGTAATCCTACTAATTCGATGAGTTCAAAGGCACGTTTACGGCGTTGTTTTTTATTTATACCGATTAGTTTAAGTGGTAATTCAATATTATCAATAACTTTTTGCGATGATAAAAGATTAAAATGTTGAAAAATCATACCAATACGTTGACGATAAGGTGCCCATTCTGTTTCTGATAGATTTGAGATATTGACATCTTCAAAAAAAATAGCTCCTTCATCAATGCGGTTTAATCCGTTTAAGCAGCGCATAAGTGTGGATTTTCCTGCACCGCTGCGCCCGATAATACCAAGAATTTCACCAGCATGAATATTGAGAGATAAATGATCTATTGCTGGAGTTCCTGCTGTTTTTCTAAAACGACAGCTAACATTTTTTAAGGAAATAAGAGCCGGTTTTTCCATTCACAATTACCAAGATGTTTGGGCTGCTGCACCAAAAATTTCTTTGATTTTTGCACGAACAGGCTCACTATTATAGGCGGCAACTAATTTCTTAACCCATGGTTGATCTTTATCAGAAGTACGCACGACAATAATATTGTTATAAGGATTATTTTCTGCTTTCTCCCATGCGATGGCATCTTTTTGTAAATCTAATCCGGTTATCAAAGCCCAATTTGTATTTACAATTGCGATATCAAAATCATCAATTGCACGGCCTAAAATTCCAGCATCTAATTCACGGATTTTTAAATCTTTAGGATTTTCAATAATATCAAGTGGAGATGCAAGAATATTTTGAGGATCTTGTAATTTTATAAAGCCTAAAGAATGGAGAAGAAGCAAAGCTCTCCCACCATTTGATGGATCATTTGGAATACCGACATTTGCTCTGTCAGGGAGATCCTTTATATCTTTAATTTTGTGTGAATAGATACCTATTGGAGTAATAAACGTATATCCAGCGATTGAAAGTTTATAACCATGTTGTTTTATCTGATTTTTAAGATAAGGTGTATGTTGAAAAGCATTTGCATCAATATCTCCTGCATGAACAGCATTATTAGGTAAAGTATAATCAGAAAAATAAATTAGCTCAACGTTTAAACCATCTTTTCGGGCTTGCTCAACAGCAACTTTCCAAACAATTGCCTCACCCCCTTCCATAACACCAAGTTTGATCGTTGATTTGTCTGCCGCTGTGGAGAAGGCAGTAGATAAGAAAAGTGTAAAAAGAGAAAATAATAACCCAATAGCAGCATTCCAGAATAATTTCTTTAATATCATATGTGTTCACCTTATTTTTCTTTTTTAGAGATTTTTTTAAGAAAGAGCTAGTATACTCTATACTGTATTTTTTTAAGGAAAATTAAAAATATAAAAGCTTAACACAATATTCAATCATTTTTATTTTAAAAATAGTATTATTTTTCCTATATTACAGGTATTTTTTGTCAATAATATATATTGGTTGGAGACTACTCTTCCAAATTTAAGCAAATAAATCCTTATGCTACACTATTTGGGGGGAACCAATGACAATTTCAAAACTTCTTAAATGATGATTGGCTGAGCAAGTAAGCGATCAGATTATGTTCTTGAATGCAGTGAATCCGTGAAGGAATATGCTGCAATCAAGACAGTAGACCGTGTGTATAGGACGGTAGGGGATAAAATTAAGAGAATTTTTCTCAAAATGTGGTGGGCCTTTAAGGCGATAAAAATTAGTCACCACTGTATTGAAACGTGGCAAATTTTTGCAAAGGTGAATATTTTGCCTCTCACACTATGAGGAGGAAAAAGAGGTAATGTTTAAAAAGAATTTTTTATCAACTACAGTAATTTTATTGTCTTTGGTAGGAGCTGGGCTTGGAGTATCAGCTTTTAATGTGGTTGCTGGAACAGTTGCTCATGTGGCATCAGGTTATGTGATTTTACACACAGGCCCAGCTACAACTTACCAAGTTATAGAAACAGTTCCAATTGGAGCAAAAGTACAAATTAACAGCTGTCTACCTAATAAATCTTGGTGCTTACTTCAATATAATGGAAGGATAGGTTGGGCATCAGCACGTTATTTCAATGTCAATAATGTTCCTATAATTTCTTCTGGACATATGCACATGAAGTTAAACCCTATGGTAAAAGTAAAAAAGGGAAAAGTGAAGCAAGTTGTTCCCGATTTTAAAATTATCACGGCACCTCAAAAAATACAAAAACAAATGCAAAAACAATATAGAATAGACGTAATTCTTGATCATACAGGTGTAAAAAAAAGAGATGAACGGACAATTCTGAATCCGTCACCTAATGCACATGGCATATCTGTAGAGCATGTAGCGGCTTATAATCCGTTATTCCCTAATAGCGTCCATTTCAAAAATTTTGAACGCAATGAAACGCGTTACCGTGTTGTAACATATCCTACCCCATAAAGGTAAAAAAATTACCGTTATTAGGATAGTAAAAATTATAGCAGCATAGAGTATTTTTTACCTTATGTCGCCATTATTTACTTAAGCTGCCAACTTAGGGGTAACTAAATTATGAGAAAGGAGTAATTCAGCAATTTGAACTGCATTTAATGCTGCACCCTTTCTTAAATTGTCAGAAACAACCCAGAAAGCTAAACCATTTTCGACAGTGATATCTTCGCGAACACGGCTAATAAAGGTATCATCTTCTCCAGTGCATTCATAAGGAGTTATATAGCCGCTATCCTCATGTTTATCGATAAGCTGACAACCGGGCGCATCACGCAGAAGGGCTTGTGCATCATTGGCACTTAGTGGTTTTTCAAATTCAACATTAACAGCTTCAGCATGGCCAATAAAGACAGGAACTCGAACAGCAGTGGCTGTTAATTTTATCTTAGGATCAAGAATTTTCTTAGTTTCAACCACCATTTTCCATTCTTCTTTTGTATAACCATCTTCCATAAAAACATCGATATGGGGAATAACGTTAAAAGCAATGCGTTTGGTGAATTTTTTTGATGTGATGGGATCTGCAACAAAAACTGCTCGTGATTGTTCAAATAACTCATCCATCCCTTCTTTACCAGCTCCAGAAACTGATTGATAAGTGGATACAACAACACGTTTGATAGTTGCTGCATCATGGAGAGGTTTTAAAGCCAAGACAAGTTGAATTGTTGAGCAATTAGGATTTGCTATAATATTACGCTTGGAAAATCCATTAATAGCTTCTGCATTAACTTCAGGTACAATCAATGGGATATTGGTATCATAACGCCAAGTTGATGAGTTGTCGATCACCACACAGTTAGCAGCACCAATCTTAGGAGCATATTCTTTAGAAATATTCCCACCAGCAGACATGAGGCATAAATCTGTGTCGGAAAAGTCATACGTATCAAGTGCTTTTACTTTTAAAGTTTTGTCACCATAAGAAACCTCCTGTCCTAATGAGCGTCGTGATGCCAAGGGGACCACTTCACGAACAGGGAAATTACGCTCTTCCAGGATTGTTAGCATTTCACGACCAACATTTCCAGTTGCACCGACAATTGCAACTTTAAAACTCATTTTTCCACACTCCTACCTCTCTCCGTTTCCTCGGGCTATCTCTAAGAGAGGGTGAGTTGGCCAAGGAATATTAAATCATATTATCGATTTTTATAGATTCAATTTCAATTTTTTGCACACTAATAAAAAACTACAAGTCGGATTATTTTGAATACATTGTTCTCCTAAATCTGAAGTTGAGAAAGTCTGAATATTTTGTGCAGCCGTATGAAGATTTTCCTGACAGTTCTTCAATTTAGTGAATTACTCCTCTTCTGTCAATTATTTACCTTGAAGAGTTTGAATTTATAATGATTATATTACTCATTGTGCAGGTAAAATTTTGTATTTCATTATTGCAAGTTTTTATTATATGTAGGTTGATATGAAAGCTACAAATATAATTTTTTAATGCTGTTTGCTATCTTTATTTTTGCTTTATAGTTCTTATTTTCAATAGATAATTCCTTTTCATACTAAAAACCAAAATTTTATTTAAAGCAGAAAGATCAACACATTTCTTACCATAGTTTTAATTCTGATCCTATTGTTTGGAAAATAAATCTTTTTAATAAGATGATTTTTCTACTTTATTTTACGAATCATTTTTTAAAACAGGTCGGTATTGAAAAAAGACTGAGTGAATAAAGAATATCCATGGATGAAAAATTGATTTATAATAGTTTGCCACAAAGGGAAAACTTAACAAATTTCATTGCGCTATTTTTTCATTAGGCTGTAAAGGGCGAGCTTCTGAGGCAAGCATAATAGGGACGCCATCACGAATAGGATAAGCAAGTTTTGCTTTAAGTGAGATTAATTCTTGTGTTTTGCGATTTAAAGAAAGTGTTCCCTTTGTAATTGGGCAGACGAGTAATTCGAGCATTTTAGGATCGGTAGTCATCTTTTTCATATTTTTAAGTCCACTAGTTGAGATGGTAGTATGTTCCTGTTTGTTTCATAAGTGAGCGTTCCGTTAAAGCGAGAAGCGTTTGAGCACGACTTCCAATATCTGGAGCTTCCAGTAGAGCTTGCTTTTCTGCTGGTGTAAAAGGGATAAGAGATGAAAAAGCATTAACTAATATAGGTGTAGGGGTTTGTATGATACTGTTCCAATTATATTCTATTTCATGTATAGTGAGATATTTCTCAACGATATTTAATAAATTGTCTCGATTAATACTTTCTGAAACATCTGGTTCTTGTAAATCTTTTGTGTTTAATTGGATAACAGCAATTCGATAAGATTTTGTATTTACTAGTTCTTGTTCTAAGGTAAAATGGCAAATTCCTTGTAATACGATAAAAAGCCGTCCATTTCCCGTTTCGTTATAATTCGTGATGCGACCTACACAGCCTATTCTGTAAAGTTGTGTAGATAGACAGTCGGTATTCGATGAAAGTGGTTGAATAATTCCTAATAGACGGTTGGATACCATAACGTCTTCGATCATTTTGAGAGCTTCTGGTTCAAAAATATTGAGTGATAAAAATCCACCTGGCAGTAAGAGTGCACCTTCTAAGGGAAAAAGAGCAATTTGTTTTGGTAAATCATTTTCGCAATTATAATGGATATTGCCAGCTTTCATGAGCGTTTTATAACCTTTATCTGATTAGATGTAGTATGTGAATAATTGTAGTGTATGATACACCTTAGGTAATAAGATAAACTCATTGATTGGGCATTAAAATCATACCTCTACAATACCTTAAATATTCATTGTCAGAGGACATAAAATTAAATTAATTTATAGTCGGATCTTGTATGGAAGGATACTGCTTTCTAAGCTTTTTTATTTACGAAATTTTGTCCTTATCCGTATTAGGCTATTAGGCTGTAAAATTTTGTAATGTTATAAAGCGATATTTTTGTTTATGGTTCCTGTAATTTTCGTTCTCCTTGCTTTATAAAGTAAAATTACTCACATTTTATAATGTTTAAAAATTATAATGTTTAAAAACTGCCACTATAAGCTTTTTAAAACAGCCCGTGCAAGTCTAAAAATTAGAGCATTGTCGTTATTTTGCTGATGACAGTGTTAAAAAGATAGTTTATAAATAATACTATGTCAGAAAGAGCATTTTTGTTTCTTTCATTCTTTTGCGGGAGAGTGCAGGGTGCGGGTTTTTGCGACTGCTGCCGAAGGGGGAAACAGCCCATAATCTCTCAGGCTATAAGAACCGTAAAGGAAAAAAGGCAGATCTGAAAAATTGGGAGATCCTGCGTTGAAAATGTAAGCGAAAGCTCTTTTTGCAAATCTCTTGGGTTAATGACAGAGGGGTGCAGAAGCGACCATATCGTGTGGATGTTAGCACAGCTTTGGAGATATTATGGGCACACAACAAGAATTTGATACATCTTCTTTAAAAATACTTCCCCTACATAAATTGCACGAAAAATCTGGCGCGAAATTTGGTGCTTTCGCTGGTTGGCAAATGCCTTTAACTTATCCTCTTGGCGTTTTGAAAGAGCATCTTCATACCCGTGCTCATGCAGGTCTTTTTGATATTTCTCATATGAAATTGATTATTGTTGAAGGTGCACAAGCAGCTGAGTTTTTATCGTATGCTTTGCCTGTTGATGCAGCGCTGTTAAAGATAAGACAATCACGGTATAATTATTTACTTAATGAGCATGCTGGTATTATTGATGATCTGATAATTACCCGTTTGGCAGAGTACCGTTTTATGCTCGTAGTTAATGCCAGTAATGCACAGGCTGATTTTGCTGAACTTGAGAAACGTGCTGGTGGCTTTCAGTGTCAAATAATTGCTCTTGAGAGAGTGCTGCTTGCTCTTCAAGGTCCAGAAGCTTCAGCTGTTATGGCTGATGCTGGGGTATCTGGTAATGAATTGCTATTTATGCAAGGATTTGAACCACAACAAGATTGGTTTGTAACGCGCTCTGGTTATACAGGGGAAGATGGTTTTGAAATTGCCCTGCCAGAAGATCAAGCACATTCATTAGCGAAAAAATTGCTCAGTGATTCTCGTGTTAAATGGGTTGGTCTTGCTGCGCGTGACAGTCTTAGATTGGAAGCAGGATTGTGTTTGCATGGTAATGATATTACGGCTGATATTACGCCTATTGATGCTGCATTGACATGGGCTGTTCCAAAAAATGTTCGAGAAAAAGCTCAATTTTATGGGGCAAAGGCTTTTCTTGAAGCTCTTCAGAAAGGACCTTCTCGTTGTCGTGTTGGGTTAAAGCCGCAAATACGCCAACCTGTTCGTTCCGGTGCAGTTCTTTTAGACGATAAAGGAAATCAGATTGGGGTGGTAACATCGGGTGGTTTTGGCCCTTCTTTTGATGGTCCTGTAGCAATGGGCTATGTTCCTGTTGGTTGGGAAAATGAGGGAACAGAAGTATTTACTGAGGTGCGTGGCAAAAAGATTGCACTGTCTGTTCATGTACTTCCTTTTGTTGAACGACGTTATTTTAAAGGATAGTTTTTTATGTCTAAAATTTATTTTACACAAGATCATGAATGGCTCAGCGTCGAAGGACAAGTGGTTACTGTGGGTATTACCCATTATGCTCAAGAGCAGTTAGGTGATTTGGTTTTTGTTGATTTACCAGAAAGCGGAACACAGCTTTCCAAAGGAGATTCCGCTGCGGTTGTAGAGTCGGTGAAAGCAGCTTCAGATGTTTATGCGCCTCTTGATGGTGAAGTGATCGAAATTAATGAAGCATTAGCAAAGAATCCTGAATTAATAAACCAAAATGCTGAAAAAGAAGGTTGGTTATGGAAAATGAAGTTGCAGAATGAAATGCAGCTTGAAGGGTTATTAGATGAGGCTGCTTACAAAGCACTGATTGGATGAGTACTATGCAAGAACGTCATTTCTTTTCCCGGCATATTGGGCTGCGTCCGGATGAAATACAAAAAATGCTTGGTGTTTTAGCTCTTGATTCGATTGAAACATTAGTTTCTCAAGCTGTTCCCAAATCGATTCATTTTGAGCGCTCACTTAATTTGCCACAGGCAGCCAGTGAAGGGCAAGCTCTGGAAGAATTATCTAAGATGATGGGACATAATCATGTGCACAAAAGTTTTATTGGGCAGGGTTATCATGGAACATGGGTGCCTCCTGTTATTTTGCGGAATCTTTTTGAAAATCCAGCTTGGTATACTGCCTATACACCCTATCAAGCAGAGATCAGTCAAGGTCGTTTAGAGCTTTTATTTTATTTTCAGACATTAGTTAGCGAATTAACCGGTCTACCTGTTGCTGCTGCTTCATTGCTTGATGAAGCAACGGCTTTGGCTGAAGCTAATGCTGTGGCTGTGCGTTTTTCACGTGAGAAAAAAACGAAGATTTCTATTCAGAGTCTTTTGCATCCTCAGACTTTGAGTGTTGCAAAAACACGTGCTGAAACGCAGGGTATTCATATTAGTGAAAACAGAAAAATTTGTTCTAATACGGCTGCGGTTGTTTTATCTTGGCCAGATACAAAAGGTTTTTTTAACGATTACACTGAAATTATTAAGGAAGCAAAAGAAAAAGGAGCACTAGTAATTGTTGTTGCTGATCCTTTAGCGCTTACTCTTATGGAAGCACCATCTAAATGGGGAGCTGATATTGTTGTTGGTTCCATGCAGCGTTATGGAATTCCAATGGGGTTTGGTGGTCCTCATGCTGGTTATCTTGCAGTAAGTGATACCTTAACGCGCCTTATTCCAGGGCGTATTGTTGGTCAATCAATTGATACAAAAGGGCGTGTTGGTTTTCGTTTGGCATTGCAAACACGTGAACAACATATTAGGCGCGATAAAGCGACATCAAATATTTGTACAGCACAGGCTTTGTTAGCAAATATGGCAACGGCTTACGCTATTTGGCATGGACCACAAGGCTTACAAGCAATTGCTCAACGGGTTCACAATTTAACATGCCGTTTTGTTAGTGCTTTAGAAGTTGTAGGTCTTTGTTGTGAAGGGGAATATTTCTTTGATTGCGTAAGTGTTTTTGTTAAAGGAAAAGCTCAAGAAATTGCTAACCAAGCAAAAATGAGTGGGCGTCTTTTGCGTGTTTTCGATGACGACCGTATTGTGGTTAATTTTGATGAATTATCAACAGAAGAAGATGCTTGTGCTTTGGCGCAGCTTTTTGGTGCACAGTTAGCTGAGAAGGCTTCTGGACGACTTTTAGGGAAAGGGCGTGATGCTAATTTTCTTTCTCAGCCATTTTTTCATATGGTTCATTCAGAGACAGATATGATGCGTTTTTTACGTCGTTTATCGGATAAAGATTTAGCATTGGATCGAGCAATGATTCCACTTGGTTCTTGTACGATGAAGCTTAATGCAGCGGCTGAATTAATGCCTGTAAGTTGGCCTATGGTAGCTAATATACATCCCTTTGTTCCTAAGGAAGATACGGCAGGTTATCAGGAAATGATTGATCAGTTGAACAAGTGGTTATGTGAAATTACAGGATTTTCACAAATTTCTTTCCAGCCAAATTCTGGTGCTCAAGGTGAATATGCTGGGCTTTTGGCAATTCGTCGATATTATCAATCGCGTGGGAAACATCAACGCACACTTTGCCTTATTCCAGCATCAGCGCATGGGACTAATCCAGCTTCAGCCCATATGGCAGGTATGGAGGTTATTGTAGTAAAATGTTTAAGTGATGGCGATGTTGATATTAATGATCTCAAAATAAAAGTACAGCTACATAAAGATCGCCTAGCAGCATTAATGATTACCTATCCTTCAACGCATGGTGTTTATGAGGAAAATATTAAAGATATTTGCTCTATTATTCATGAAAATGGTGGGCAAGTTTATTTTGATGGTGCTAATTTAAATGCACTTGTTGGGCTTGCCCGTCCAGCAGATATTGGTGCAGATGTTTGCCATATGAATCTTCATAAGACATTTGCAATTCCTCATGGTGGCGGTGGTCCTGGTGTTGGGCCGATTGGAGTGGCAGCGCATTTAAAGCCATTTTTGCCAGGTCATGAGCAAGAAGGAACAACGCATGCAGTTTCAGCAGCTCCTTATGGAAGTGCATCTATTCTTGTTATTACGTGGATGTATATTCGGATGATGGGAGCTGATGGTTTGAAATATGCAACGCAAATAGCAATTTTGAATGCTAATTATATCGCAACGCGTCTTTCACGTGCTTATTCTATTCTTTATCGCGGCAAGAATGGCCGTGTTGCTCATGAATGTATTGTAGATACCCGCATCTTGAAAGAGCAATATGGAGTAAGTGTTGATGATATCGCAAAGCGTTTAATTGATTATGGATTTCATGCTCCAACGATGTCGTTTCCAGTATCTGGAACTTTGATGATTGAGCCAACTGAATCAGAATCAAAGGCAGAGATTGACCGTTTCTGTGATGCTTTGCTGTCAATTGCTGAAGAAGCTCAGAAAGTTGGTACGGGTATTTGGTCAAAAGAAGATAATCCATTGGTAAATGCACCACATACATTAGCAGATACTGTAGATGATGCTTGGGCACGGCCTTATTCAAGACAAGAAGCTGCTTTTCCCAATCACCATATTAATCCAGAAAATAAATATTGGCCTCCTGTTTCACGCATTGATAATGTTGCGGGAGACAGAATGCTTATTTGTTCTTGCCCACCGTTGGGAAATACATATTAAAAAATTTATTTATTTATATTGGTGAAAAAAGGCTCATTCATCTTGTATGGGCTTTTTAAATTATTGAGCAATATTAATTTTTGTTTTCTTAGCAATATTCTTAAAATAAAAGGATAATTTTTATTATAATTATTTATTTAATATCAATGTCTTAAAAGAATTTTTATCAATAACATTGATCAATAGAATATTGAAGGGGTATTCTATGATAATAGTATATGGTAATATATCGTAAGACATTTTGGAGCAGGGAGCACAATATCATTTTCTAAAGCAATATTTTTGTCATTTCGTTTTTTGATGATCTTAAATATAAATACATTTACAGCGAGAACTTAGGGAAACCAAAATTTCATGAGGGACGGTGTTGGCATCTGTAGATACTTTTTCAATAGTCTGGTGTGTTCCAATAAGTTCTACCCAATCATCTCTTTGAGGCTTTTCATCTTTAAGATCGGTGGCATCAACAATGATGGAATCCATAGAAACACGTCCAATAATGGGAAGTTTATAACCATTAAAATAAACAGTTCCTTTATTAGAAAGAGCACGTAACCAACCATCTGCATAGCCAATGGAGATAGTTACAAGAGTGCTTGGTCTGCGAGTAATAAAGCTTCCTCCATAACCGACAGGTGCTCCTGTATCAAGATAGCGGCTTTGAATAACTTGGGCTTCAAGTTTTAAAACCGGTTTAAGTAATGTGGGGTATTTTTTATGAGGATCGATGCCGTAGAGTGCAATACCTGGGCGAACAAGGTCAAAATAAAAATCTGAACCAAGAAAAATACCTCCAGAATTAGCAAGCGAGACTTTACAGGTGGGTAGTTGTGCAAGTATGGCTTTGAGAGCAGCCAATTGAGCATAATTGGATGGATGTGTATCATCATCCCCATTAGCAAGGTGGCTTATAATATATTTTACCTTTGCTTTTTTAAAAAAATCAGGGTTCTTGATGAGTTGTTGTAATTCTCTTTGATCAAGTCCTAATCGATTCATATTGGTATCAATTTGAATAATCGCCGGGAATCTTTTACTTTTTTTTTGGCAAAGTGTTTGCCAGCTTTCAATTGCATTCCAAGAATTAAGAACGGGGACAATACCGGATTGAGCTACAAATTCTTCAGCAGTACGTGAAATACCATTAAGAAGAGCAATCATTACATTTGGTGGTAAAATAGCCTTTAATCGAAGTGCTTCTTCGATTTTAGCAACAAAAAAAGTGCGGCAACCAGCTTGATAAAGTGCAGGAGCAATTTTGTCGGCACCCAACCCATAAGCATTTGCTTTTATAACTGCTGAACATTTTGCTGGGGCAACACGTTGAGATAAAGTTATATAATTATCGACAATGGCACTAACATCAATGGTTGCTATGACTGTATAGGGAAATAATGTATTTGTTTCATCATTAACGGATTTGTTCATTTTAAAATCCTATTTGTGCTAGTAAGATATGAAGTCCCTTTGTTTATGGCATATTACGATTATTTCTATAATATGAGAAGTATTTATTATTTTCAAAATTATGAACAATTTATATTTCATTATATTCTGTGAAAGCAACATTTTGATGCAAAAAGCTGATTTTGTCTATTATTAATAAGCATCTCATTCTCTATATCTGCATTGTTATAAATATGTTATCTACCAATAATTAGTAGGAATATAGGCTTTTTTCTTTTTGTTTTTTTTTGCAATTATTACATGTGCAAAAACAAAAGTTAATCTGTGTTATACTGCTCTTAAACAGTATAATTAAAAGAAACTTTGATATCAATAATGAATTAAATTTTAGAGTAAAATTTGATTTATATGTTTTGATTAAGTTATTATTAAATATAATAACTTAAGTTATTTTAATAGTAAATAAATAATTAAAAAATATTATTAATTTTTAATTATTTTTATTTAAATTACTTAATTATACTATTATTTTGGTAAATTTATTTATATATAATATGTATATCGTAATAATTTATGATTTGATTAATTACCTTATATTTTATTAAATAAATAATGATGGTGATATAAATTTTTTCTATTATTAGATAAGATAGTTTTACTTTAGATATGGGAGCAGTGGGTATATTGGTTCTAAAAATAGAGGAAAGATTCATTTCCTTAATTACTCTATCTGAAAATCTATAAGTTAGTGATCATTATCGTTATTTTAATCATGGAGGTTTGGGTATATAATGTAATATTAAAGTACCATGGAAACGGGGTATTAGTGTAAATTAGAGTGTTTCAAGAAATGAAGAGTTGGTTACCATTATAAAAATGTACTTGATGAATAGTCTAAAATGATAGTCCATACCATTAAAATTCTAAAGACATTTGATACCCAGAATCATGTATTGGTTTGCTACGATAGTAGCTTTAAATTTTTTCTTTTTCAATTTTAGGTACCATAAGTTTTGTGTTTTTATTAAGTCTTAATGCTTCATAAAATTATATACATTGTATGGTTTATTTAATCTAACCTTTAAAATTATTCTTTATTCCCCAAAGGGGAAATGGTTTGTATTATTGGTAATTTCAAAATATTGAACCTTTAACAGTATTTTTTTAGGCTATGATGAGAGTGTATCATAAAATTGATAGGCTGTTATAATAGTAGTAGCTTTTTTCTTTATTTGATTATTCATGTATGTAAAAATATTAGCTATCATTATTTGTTTTTATAATTTACGCACACAGAGCATTTTTTTATAAGAATCTATGGTTTTTTCATGGATTAAAATGTAAATTATTGTAAAGATTAAGAATTAATAAAAACACGTAACTTATTTATTACATTTAGTTTTTATTTATTGAGCAATTTCAATAAAGAATGAAATCTAGCAAAAAATCACAAACGATGTATGTGTTTAATTATAGTAGTTGGGAAACGATAACAACATACTAGAAATTGGTAATATATTGCCTTTAATGATATCTCTCATCTTTGTATTTACGTTAAGAGGATAGGTATAAATTGGACGACATTATCATAGGTAGTTTTTGTGATTAAAACCTTTTTCTGAAATATCATACTTTATTCTGATAAGGAAAAAATATTACCAAGTTACTATTTTATTCTCATGGGTTCAGTTTGGGTAGGGCATATTTGTATGAATATAAATGTTATTATCATCGTTTGAGTGATTTATGATTAACTTTTACAAGTATTTACGTTGTATTTTCTCTATCTTTACCAAAATGATACAATTTAATATTGAGTACATGGTTGCTGTAGCTTTTATTAAGATTATTTTTTCTATTTCATTTATAATCAGGATATAAGGATGCAATGTAAGGAATATTTTAACATCCTTTGACTACAATGCTTAAAAATTTCTTTTTTGAAGAATATTGTTTGTGGCGATATGATTAGCTATAAGGAAAGTGAATTGAGAAAGAGGATTTTGAAGAGATTTAGAGTGGCGGATAGTGCTGCAAGTTAAAGAAATTATCTTTGAATAAATAAGGGGTTATCTCTTGTTTTAAGATTTTTGTTTATAAATGGTATAAAGTTGAAGAGTGTTATGTGGTAGCGGGTAGCTATTACACCATTAATGTGTTTCAGTTTGTTTGAATACAAAGTTGATCTTGTAGTTTATATTTCAAGAAAAATATTGGTAGATCATTATGTAAGAATTACATTATTATTTTCAAAATTTAATATTCGATAAAGGAAAGTTTTATGAGTGCATCGCCCGCTAATGTTCAGTCAAACGTCAGTAGTGTTGCATCAAATTTTTCGATTCCTGAAAATGTATTTGCCCTTACTGTTCAGGAAGTTTGTCATTATACAAATTATTTATTTAAATTTCGCCTAAATCGCCCAGAAAATTTTCGTTTTCGTTCAGGTGAATTTGTTATGATTGGTTTGCCGAACGCAGAAAAGCCGATTTATCGTGCTTATTCGATTGCAAGTCCGTTTTGGGATGAGCAGCTTGAGTTTTTTTCAATCAAAGTTTCAGGAGGTTTATTAACTGAGCATCTTCAGAAAATAAAAATCGGTGATACAGTTTTAATGCGTAACAAATCGACAGGGACATTGGTTCTTGATGCTCTTATTCCTGGTAAACGGCTTTATCTTCTTTCAACAGGAACGGGAGTTGCTCCTTTTACAAGCCTTATTCGTGATCCTGAAACTTATGAAAAATTTTCAGAAGTAGTGCTTATCCAAACAACCCGTGAACGAGATGAGCTTAACTATGCGAAGGATATTGTTAGTTCTTTACAGCAAAATCCACTAATTGGTGAATATGCAAAACAGTTGAAATTTTATCCTATGACCACCAGAGAAACTTCTGAGTATATGGGGCGTATTACTACTATTATGGAGAGTGGGACTTTTTTTGAAATGACCGGTTTACCGCAAATGAATCCGAATGAAGATCGGGTGATGATTTGTGGTTCTACGGCGATGTTAAAAGATTGTGCTAGAATGTGTGAGGCCTTTGGTTTTGTTGAGGGTGCAAATAATGCACCAGCTACTTATGTTTTGGAACGTGCTTTTGTAGGGTAAAAGAGTCGTTGTATTTTTGCATATGTTAATATGCTAATTGTATCTCAATTATTGATTATCACAAATTAAAACAACCCGTGAACGGGATGATCTTAACTATATGAAGGATATTGTTAGTTCTTTATAGCAAAATCCATTGATCAGTAAATATGTAAAGCAGTTGAAATTTTATCCTATGACCACCAGAGAAACTTCTGAGTATATGGGGCGTATTACTACTATTATAGAGAGTGGGACTTTTTTTGAAATGACCGGTTTACCGCAAATGAATCCAAATGAAGATCGGGTGATGATTTGTGGTTCCACGGCGATGTTAAAAGATTGTGCTAGAATGTGTGAGGCCTTTGGTTTTGTTGAGGGGAAAAGTTTTTTTGGGAATTTCATCTAAGAATCATGAATGTAGAATACATTTGAAGTTTAGGTTTGCGGTTATTACTTTGTGAAATATTCTTGTGGTACAAAATTTATCTCAGGGAAGGGAGAAGTTGAAGCTTGAATGTTTGAACAAGGTGACATTGTTTTTGCAGAAGGAAAAAAATCAAGATATGCAGCAGTTTCTGCTTAGTGCTTTTATCCATTTATTTGATATGAAAATATCGAGGAAGGGGCTTTCATTATCTTTTATGTAAATAGTTAATTTTTTTATTAAACAATGACTTATAAAGAATTTTTCTTCTATTTATTAAACTTAATTTATAATGTACACTATTAATAGTTGTTTTTGTGCTAACAATTGATTTAAGCCCTTTTTATGTTATTGTCTTAAATTACATTGATTGCATTTATTTTTTGCAATGTGATCTTAATTATTTTCAATTCTTCTTGAAATAAAGGGGCGTACTTAAGGGTATGGTGTTTTGTAGATCGTCAATGTGCAAAACAGAATAAGGGTTTATTTTAGAGAAATGGTAAAAGGTGATTTATTTTTAGCACGTGGTATGCTTTTTCAAGAAGACGGTGCTGTCAGTATTATTGGATTAAGCACAATGTATCAAGGATCGATGAATAAATCTTGAAATTGAATGAAACGCGCGTTATGGCAAAGATTATGGAAAAGAATTTTAGAGTTGCTGCTGTTTATTGTTTTGCAGATTTGAAGCATTATCGCCAATTACAGAAACCTCTGCTGGATTTATGTCAAGCAAAGGATATTAAAGGTACCTTACTTTTAGCAAAGGAGGGTATTAATGGGACTGTTGCTGGTTCTTATGCCGCGATTGAGACATTGGTAGATTTCATTATGGCTGAGCCAGCATTTCAAATACCAGAGATTAAGTATTCATGGGCATCAAAAATGCCTTTTCGTCGCATGAAAGTGCGGTTGAAAAAAGAGATTGTAACGATGGGGTGCGAAAGCATTGATCCATTACAGATTGTTGGTACTTATGTGGCACCTGAAGATTGGAATGCTCTTATCCAAGATGAAGAAACACTTTTAATTGATACACGTAATGATTATGAATATGCGATTGGAAGCTTTCAAGGAGCGGTTAATCCTCGTATTAAAGTGTTTCGTGAATTTCCTGCATGGGTTATGAAGCATGAAGCTGATTTAAAAAAGAAAAAGAAAATTGCTATGTTTTGCACAGGTGGTATTCGATGTGAAAAATCAACAGCTTATGTACGTGAACTTGGTTATGAGCAGGTTTATCATTTAAAGGGTGGTATTCTTAAATATTTGGAAATTGTTCCAAAAGAAGAAAGTTTGTGGTGGGGAGAGTGCTTTGTTTTTGATGAGCGTGTTTCTGTTGGGCACGGTCTTGAAGAATGTGGACGCTCATTATGTCGTGCATGTCGCGCTCCTCTTAATGCGGAAAGTAAATTATCACCTCACTATGAAGAAGGCGTTTCATGTGATTCTTGTTATAATACACGGAGTGAAATTGATAGGCAGCGTTTTCGAGAACGCCATAAGCAGTTCCAATTATTAAAGTTGTGTACAACTGATTCCTATCAAGAACAATAAAAATATCGTGCTTTATTTATAACTTGAAGCTTTTGCCTTTTTTCTTCTGTTGTTAAGGAAAAAGTATTTTAAGCATTAACAAAGAATTACTTTAAGGCTGGGTAATGCTGAGATTTTATGTTTGATACACAAGAGATATAAAACAAGGTAATATACCTACCTGAAGCAGTATCGTTTTTTTACATCATTTTATATTAAAAATTAAAAAAATATTGAAATAAATAAAAATTGATTCTATATGCATTTTTGCCCAAAGTCGCACGTGCCTGTGGATGTCCGCTGGTCCTCAAATGGTGAGGTTAACCGGTACGGTACCTGGAACTAACCGCTCCAGTCACTTTTACGGCCAACCGAAAGAGTGAGGACATCTTGAAGCAACGACGGTGCGGGCCTTTCTGGTGTCTTCCAGCTGTCCAAATGCTGGGATAACTATAGAGGCACACCTCATTGCCTTCAGTGCGGAAGTGGTTTTCTCAACTCCAATCAAAAAGGCAGACAAAGTAGAACAATGCGATTTTTCGCGCTGTTCCTTCGTGGCATATAACACTGATTTCTTTCTGATATTAAAACAATCAGAGTGTGAATAATGGTTGTATGTATTTTGTCCTTTGGTTATTGGCGGCTTCGTGCTGTCCAAGCATAGAGTGGAGAAGTTTATTCTCCAAGGAGAATTGCAGATGGCAACGCAACGTATACGCGATTTCCTTGCAGCACATCGTTCTGAAGGTCCATGTTTGATTGTTGACCTTGATGTTGTACGTGAAAATTATTTAAATTTTGAGAAATTTCTTCCGCAATCTCGTATTTTCTATGCGATAAAGGCAAATCCAGCATCAGAGATTTTGAGTTTGCTGGCTTCTTTAGGATCTTCTTTTGACGCTGCTTCTGTAGCAGAAATTAAAATGGCTTTAAAAGCAGGAGCAACACCTGAGCGTATTTCTTTTGGTAATACTATTAAAAAAGAACGTGATATTGCACGTGCGTATGCGCTTGGTATTTCGCTTTATGCAGTTGATTGTATTGAAGAAGTGGAAAAGATTGCTCGCGCTGCTCCAGGTGCTCGTATTTTTTGCCGAGTTCTTACTGATGGGAAAGGTGCAGAGTGGCCATTATCACGTAAATTTGGTTGTGTTCCTGCTATGGCAGTTGATGTATTGCGTCGGGCACATCAATTAGGCTTGCAGGCATATGGTATTTCTTTTCATGTAGGATCTCAGCAAACAGATCTTAGTGCATGGGATCGTGCTTTATCGGATGCAGCTACGGTTTTTAGGCGTTTGGAGCAAGAAGGAATCTTGTTGAAATTAGTTAATATGGGAGGTGGGTTTCCAACGCGTTATTTAAAGGATATTCCTACAGCACAAACCTATGGTACAGCTATTTTTAATTCGTTAAAAAAATATTTTGGTAATCGTATCCCTGAAACGATCATTGAACCAGGTCGTGGGATGGTTGGTAATGCTGGTGTTATTCGTACAGAAGTTGTTCTTATATCAAAAAAAGCAGACAATGATAATGTTCGATGGGTTTATCTTGATGTTGGCAAATTTAATGGTCTTGCCGAAACTATGGATGAAGCTATTCGCTATCCTATTGAGACACCCCATGATGATAAAGCAATGGAGCCTTGTATTGTAGCGGGACCAACATGCGATTCGGCGGATGTTCTCTATGAAAAAACACCTTATCTTTTACCTTTATCTCTTACAGTTGGAGATGAATTATTAATTCATGGAACTGGTGCTTATACGGCGACTTATGCATCTGTTGCATTTAATGGTTTTGAGCCTCTCCGATCTTATGTGATTTGAGTTTTTTTATAGTAACGTAATATTGATAGGATAGGTGATAGAGATGAATGTGATTGATTTTCAAACAAAAGATGGTGCATTTTTTACACTCACACCTGAGCAAGAAGCTGATAAACCCTACCGAGAACATTTACTTGATTTAACTTTAGGAAAAGGGCGTAAACGTAAGTCATCAGAAATTTTACGCTGTGGTCGATTAGCAGCATGTGGACTTTCTTTTGTTGTCAAAAATGCACTTGGAGAACTTGTGGGGAGTGTACGTCTTTGGCATGTTCGATTTAATAAAGGACAAAATGAAGTACAGCATGCTTTACTTTTGGGTCCACTGGCTGTTTTTGCAGAATATTCTGGTATGGGTATCGGGACGGTTCTCGTACAGCATGCAATTAAAACAGCAAAAAAGTTGGGCTATGGTGCTATTTTGCTTGTAGGTGATTCTGAATTTTATCAGCGTTTTGGCTTTTCAAGCAGTTTAACTAAAAACCTAGCGATGCCAGGTCCTTATGAAAAACACCGTTTTCAAGCGTTAGAATTGATTCCTGAATATCTTTCTTCATGTCATGGTGTTTTAATACCAAGTGGTGAGCTACAAAGTTTAACTTCCTTTCAGCATCATAAGGTAGCTTAAGAAGCTTATCTGTTTAGCTTTGCTTTTTTATGATAGTAATTTTAGAATTTTAAAGATTATTTCTTTATTGAAGGTGTATTATTTTTTAAGTCTAAATTTTGAAAATAATTTCATTTCATAATATAGTTTTTTATTTTTCTTTTTTAATCAGCTTCATTCTTCACAATCCATGCAGAAAATTCACGAAATACTTTAATACGAGGATTAATTGTTCCTTGAAAGTTCTCAATCGCATATTCATCGATAAATATTGGTTATTTTGTATAAAATAACTTTAGCAAAATTTTTGGTGGATAGTCACTGGAAGTACGTCAATATTTTATACTGAGCAAGATGTAGTTTTAGAATAATCTTTCATGTAAAGTTTTAAAATATATGTATAAAATAATTTATGGAAAGAAGAGTGCTTTATCACACTGCGCTTAATGGCTGGGAGAGATATGTGTGGATGGTAGTATTTTTTTGAGAAAAATGGGTAAAAAGGCTAAGATACTAAAAAGTACGGTCATCATAAAGAAAATATCACTTAAAGCCATGATTGTTGCTTGCGCGTAAACCATATTAAAGAGTTGGGATAAAGCAAGAGAATGAGGATCAAAAGTGGAAAAATTGAAGTGCATAGTAAGTTTTGAAATCATTTCAGTTGCTTGTATATTTCCTCTGTGAATTGTTTCAGCGATTCGTTCATGATGGAGATTTGTATGTTGCATCATAAGAGTGCTAATAATGGCAAGTCCTACAGCTCCACCAAGATTTCGTGTCAGATTAAAAAGTCCTGAAGCATTTTTTATTCGTTCTGGTGGTAATGATCCGAAGGCAATATTATTAACAGGAACCATACATAATACAGTAGAGATGCCACGGAAAATTTGAGGCCAAAAGAATTCCCAAAAATCCCAATTATCTGTAATACCAGTGACAAGCCAAGTTCCCCATGCAAACCCCGCAAGTCCTATCCCGATCATAAGACGCGCATCGATTCGTGTTAAAAGAAATCCAGCTATGGGAGCAGTAAGAAACATAGCTAAACCTGAAATAAACAGTGTTTCTCCAATCATAAGTGCATCATAATGGCGAATTTGGCTTAAATATATAGGATAGAGATAAGTAAGGCCATAAAGACCTATTCCAATCATAAAAGAAAAAATAGATGCAACTGAAAAATGGCTATTGGAAAAAGCATAAAGATCAACAATGGGCTCTTTTGCAGTAAAAGCGCGCCAAAAAAACAAGCTTCCAAACAAGATCATAATAATGGAAAGGTTAAAGATAATCTTATCTTGAAACCAGTCATGACGTGCTCCTTCTTCTAGAATATATTCTAAAGACCCTAGAAAGATTGCCATGGAGATAAAGCCTAACCAGTCAAACTTATTTATTAAAGAGTGATCAGCTTTATCAAAATCAATTAATTTCCAAGCTATAATTGAGATAATGATTCCAAAGGGTATATTAATAAGAAAAAGCCAATGCCACGATAAAGTATGACTGAGATACCCTCCTACTGTCGGGCCGATGGTAGGTGCTAATGTTGCTATTAGTCCAACAATAGGAGAAATAATATATTGTTTGGAAGGGGGGAAAAGTGTATAGGAGGCGACGAAGATACTTGGGATAATTCCTCCACTGATAAAACCTTGGAATATTCGGTACACAATCATTTGTTCAATAGATGTTGCAGTTGCACAAAGGGCAGACGTGATTGTGAAACCAGCAGTTGATAAGCTGAAGAATATTCGTGTTGAAAGTAAGCGTCCTAAAAAACCGGAAAAAGGTAACATAATGACTTCAGCGATGAGGTAAGAGGTTTGAACCCACGAAATTTCATCAGAGCTAGCCGATAGACCAGCTTGAATCTCAGCTAAAGATGAGGAAATAATTTGGATATCTAAAATGGCCATGAACATACCAAAAGCCATAGCAACGAAAACAATAATTTTTCGTATCTCTATATGTTCTTGGGGATAAGTAGATACAGATGTGGGGCTTTTCATAGTGGTATCTTCATGTATCATTGCCAATTATTCAGAAAGTTTTTTATCACTTGGTTTTTTACGTGTGTCAATTTCTACTGAAACACTCATTCCTGCTTTAATTTTTCCACTTTTTAATACATTTTCGGGGATAGAAATTCGCACAGGAATCCGTTGGGTAATTTTGGTAAAGTTGCCTGTAGCATTTTGTGGTGGTAAAAGAGAAAAAACAGCTCCTGTTGCAGGAGAAATAGAAAGTACTATACCTTTAAAGATATCATGTTTAAAGGCATCAAAAGAAATATAAGCTGTTTGTCCGTTGCAAATATCGCTTAACTGTGTTTCTTTATAGTTTGCTTCAATATAAAGTGCATGAATAGGAACTAATGCTGCAAGATATTGGCCATTAACAACAAAATCGCCAGTTTTTGCTGTTAAATTTCCAATAATTCCATCAAATGGAGCACGTAAGATCGTTGAATCAAGGTCGCGTTTTGCTTTATTGCGTGCAAGTTCAAGGCTTTTAGTTTGGCTTTTAGTTTCATTTCGTTGCGCTTCTAGCACTTGAATATTGGCATGTGCTGCAGCGATTTGTGCATCAGCACGATTAACATTAGCAATA
>NZ_CP200035.1:0-1032500 GCF_053794465.1 Bartonella sp. B35(2025) | reverse complement strand
AAGAGGAGATACTGTTTTGGCATGTGTGCCTTCCTTGCTCATGGTGAAAAGAAATACAATACAATGTCCTCTTAAAAAGGATTCTATACTCTTTTCTTTTAATCTCTTCAGCATAAAGCAGAAAACTTCAAATAAAGAGATATTCCTTATAGTTAAGTGGTGAAATTATATAGAAAAAATTATCCTGATAATATGCCTTAACAGTGAGTAATAACACTGCCTGCTGTCATAGTGCCTATATCACCTTCTAATCTATAATGAGAAAGTGGTTCAGCTGTTAAAAATAAAAATTGTCAGCAGTATTGCAATATTATTGTAAGAGATTTTTTAAATGTGCCATAAAGCTCATCTCTAGTGCTTAGAAGTTTGCTCTAAGATTGATCTTCTTTAAGGCTAAACATATCCTTGCTTATATCAAAGGTTAAGAAGATTTATTATCTGAGCAATTAGCATCAAACAGGAAAATTTTAAGGTATATCTTCGCTTATATCAAAGATAGAAAAGTTTTTATTATTTGGATGATGAGCATTAGGTGGGTAAATTCCAAGATTAGTGGAGCTAATTTTGTTTATAATATCAACTGCTATGCAAAAAGTGGGTAAGGCATAAAATTAAGGTGCTTATGAAAGAGGGAGAGTGCAGCCAAATGTCATGAAAAATTTATTAGGAAAATTTAAAGATTTTTCCTGAGAAGGTATTTTCAATTATCTCAACTTCATAAATAATTGTTTTTAGGTTTTTTTATTGGAGAATAGATTGTTTGATACATGTTATTTTTGGTTTGAAGGAAAGACCTTAGAAAGTTTGCAAATAAAAAGCTGCACTGGTTTTGCAGCTTTTTGATATGTTCAATACTTTATGAAGGTATGAGTTTTTAAAGCATGAAAGAATCTTTGCGGCTTTTGTAGCCATAGTAACCAAAAATACTAGAAATAATGGCACCAATTAAGCCGCCTAAAAAGCCCCACCATCCAATACTAGAGGCTGTTTTTACAGCTTTATCTGCAATATAACGAGTATCCTTGATTGGCATATCTAGCTTTTTAGAGAGTATATTTGCTTGTTGTTTGAGGGCTTTTATGGCCTTTTCGGTTTTTGCTTCTGCTGTTTGATAAATATGCAATGCGTTGTTTGCCATGGCTTGTGCATCGGCATGTGTTATACCATTGTTCATGAGGTCGTTGATGATGTCATTCTGATTGATATTTGCTGTAATGGTTTGTGCATGATTAGAAAGACGGTTGCTCAGATTTTTAAGGTATGTGCGATAGTGAGAAGGATCATTCTTGAAAGCTGTTATTGTTGAATCAATCTCTTTAAGAGCTTCCTTATAGGATTGCTTTAAGCGGTCAGGATTGAGAGATGGAACTTCACTTCTATTGAGGGCAGTGTGCAAATCATTGCGTAATTTTTCAAAATCGATCTCTTCGTTTTTTGTATGTAAAAGCTTTTCAAAGCTTTCACTGTTTAATTTTGAGAGAAGGGGAATAGTATCTGTTTCTAGGTTGGTTATGTCTTGTTGAGTTGCTGTAATATTTGCTGAAATAGCCTTAGTACCTAGGTTAACAGAACCTGAAACAAAAAGGATTGTTTGGATTGTCATGAGCAGTGTTAACAGAGCCCAAGTTAAAAAGCCGTGAAATGCTCCTGCTGTTTCTGCAAAATGTCCAGCAACAAAACTTCCTCCTGCAAGACTTATCAGCATAGCAATGAGTGAACCAATACCAACGGATAGAAAGGTGCCTTCAAAAGGGGATGAAGAGTAAAAATCAATTTGGGTTAAGCCTAAAGCCGCAATCAGAAATGATAAGCAGATCAAGCTGGCAAGGGTTGTGACTAGTCCAGCAAAGATTGCTGACCATGAAATGGGTATGTGAAAAAGGGGATACTGTTCCTCTAAAGAGGTTTCTTTTAGAAAATGTGTATCAAATGATGTATCTCCTGGAATACGGGTTTCCATGTGTTTATCTCCTTGAATGATGCTGGAGATACAATGCCTTAGGTTCAATTATGTTCCAAAAGTGGACAGAGATACACCAAAACGGATAAAAACTCTCAAGAAGATATTACGATAGATGATGATTATTATCATTGAAAGTTTGTTTATAGCAGTCAAATTTTAGATATTGAATTTATAGAATGTGAAAAGAAAGAGTGTAATGTTATAAATCGTTAGCTAAAGTCCCCATTAGCTACAATATCTATTAGCAAATCGCCCATTAGCTAAGTTAATTGTGACACTTTATCTTGTTGTTGAAAGCATCTTTCTATCCGTTCGTTGGCATTGGCTTTCTTATTGTTATGCTGATAAGTCTTGCAGGAGGAAGTTTTGTTGCTGGACATTTTGCAAAAATATTAAGAGCATTTAAATGCTTAATAATTGTGAAAATGTAGAGCTTATAGCTTGGTTTTAAGACAAGTCGTTTTATGACAACTTCTTCTGATGTTGAAGTATATGGTTTTTTATTAAGAAAAAGCTTAAAACTTAAAATGTGACATAACGATTGATTTACAAAATTATTGCAGAGTGCTTTTCTATAAGATAGACACAAAAAAGCGTGAATATATACTATTAATAGAGAAAAAAATGCTGCTAAAACAAGAAAAAACCAAAGCTCGTTTACCACGTGGTTTTGTTGATCGTACAGGTGTACAGTTATATGCAATTGAAACAATGATTGCTCAGATTCGTGAAGTGTACGAACTGTATGGTTTTGAAGCACTTGAAACACCGATTTTTGAATATACGGATGTGTTGGGAGATGGTAGGATTGAAACAAAGGATAAAACTTTTTAAAAATTATGAAGCCACTATCTGAATCATGAATATAAGATTATCTTTGGTGTTGGTATGTGTTTATGGGATGATAATTTTTTCGTGCTTTAGATAAGGGATTTTCCATAAAAAATTTTATTCAAATGGCTCTTTTTAGAGATGATAATCAACCACAATGTGTAGTGATACTTTTATCAATTCCAATACAAGCTCCAACGTATTGAATACACAATACAAGAGAAAACATCTTCTTACTATACTTTAAATAATCTTCTAAAAAATAAGTGTTTGCTTAGGTAAACCAAGCAAAATAACAAGGAAACTTCTATTACAGAAAAAGTAAAAATCAGATGCTGTATCAATAAAATTATCAAGAATTTTACTGTATCAGGAAATAATACTTGATGAATATTATTGGTATCTGGTATGATATTTAATCGTTACAATTAGATTTTTATAGTTTACAAAATAGTTTCATGATAAACTGAGGGATGTCGTATACCTTGGGCTATCAGATCATATGTTTTATCTTTTTTGGATATTAGCTTTAATTCTCTACTGGATAATAATGAGATCTTCTTGCTCAAGACAATCAATCATAGCTTTATTAATTTGTTGTAATTGATTGGTATAAACAAAATAGTGTGTTACTTAGACATTTCTCTTTTCGAAGCTTTGACTCAAATCTTGTAAATTTGTATTTACATATTATCCTGAAGAAAATTTATCACCAATAGTCATAATCGCTGCTTGATAAATAGAAAAAGGATACATGAAAAAACTGTGAACAGCTGCAGTCATCTGATATATAAAAGCTAAATCTCCAATATCATAAGAACAGTTTTTTCAATATGAATAATTTGATCAACATTCTTAGATAGTTGTTATGTTGTACTCCACCTGAATTATATAAGAGTGAAATCATGATATAAGGGTACAATTGATTGGTTAGTCATCAACATCTTTAGTACTGTATTTGATCGAAGAATTTTAAGATCATTTTCGCTTACACTTCTAGCTGATATAGAAATTACTCTATTCATCAACAACTAGCAATGCATGTTTGAGGTTCATTGATTATAGAATGATCTACTGATTTCAAAATATTTTCAGCTAATAGAAAAAATACGAAATATATTCCTTATCTTGAAGTTGAGATTAGCTTATTACCTTTCTTTAAGAAAACATTGAACATGCTACAATAATTATACAAATTAAAGGCTATGATGATAATTATATGATTTTTTCCAATACGTGACTGATTTTAAGCATAATTTTATAAGAGTATACAGTTTGGTTGATGTTAAAAAGATACTTGTAAACAGAAAATAGCTAATAATATTTTATGAGGATAATGCAAAAATATTCAAATAAAATTTTTCTTGAGATTATTTTGATCTTTTAATATTTTAAGAAGATAAAAACAGAGAATAATAGCTTTATTCTGAGAAAAAAATTTGAAAACATGTTAATTTAATAGATGAAGAGGGGTATTGAAAAGAATTGGGAAGGAAATTCTTTATCGGAACACCAGGAAGAGACTTTCCATCTTCGATGCCATGTTTAAGAAAGAACCTTTAAATTTCATTAAAAAATGCTCTAATGAAAAGTTAATTATACAGATTAATTAACTTTTTATCGAGATATTGCCACAAAGTTCTTTTATCAATACTCTTTCTATGATTCTAGAGATGTTATAATACAATGAAATATGGCTGGCTGGCTGCAATAGAGCTTTGAAATTGTAACTATATATTATTTCAGATTAATAACAGAAAGAGCTTTATGTACAAACAAGTTTGGGTGAATATTCAATAAGAAATTGTGTAAAGCTTTTGTGTTTTTTTTAATTCATATTTTCCCAGGCATTTTCTTTTCTAGAAAATGAGTGGTCGGCAAGATTTTTCAGTATTTTTGTAATCGCTTTATTGATTATCTGAAAAGCATTGAGGATTAATTCTTAGTTTGAATAATAGTTTGATATTTTATGGCTATTCAATTTGGGGTGTAAGTACCCAGAAATTGAATAAATAGATGATAAGATATATTACAAATAACTATTTTTGAATGGTGCTACGGCTAGTTTTGAATATGGTCTATTGTGATGTGTGATGTAGACAAAAAGGAAGATTTTTTTTATGTATCAGATTGATTATAATAGCTATCGTTCTGTTAAAAGCTTTAATCGTCGTGTTCGTTTTCTTGTAATGCATTATACTTCTATCGACTTTAAGAGTTCGATTACAGCACTTACAGGACTTGCAGTTAGTGCTCATTATCTTGTACCTGATCCTTCAGAAAAAACGTATATTGAGGCAGGGTTTAAGGATATGCGTATTTTTAATCTAGTTGATGAAAATGAACGTGCCTGGCATGCTGGTGTTAGTTCATGGGCTGGACGTAGTAATCTGAATGATACATCTATTGGAATTGAAATAGTTAATTTAGCTACTGGTCACACTAATTGCCTTAAAGAAACACATACTGAATCTCAATTTAAGGATATGCGTGGTGATAAAAGTGAAAATGAAAGATATGTTGCTCGCTTGCTTTCTGGGAGTAGTAATTTAAATGATACTGCTGTTAAGCGTGGAACTGTTTATAATAATGAAGCATTTATATTTCCTCCTTATAATCCGATACAAATTGATGCTGTTAAAGAACTTGCATTAAATATTCTCCAACGTTATCCAGATATTATGCCAGTTGATGTTGTTGGACATAGCGATATTGCCATTGGAAGAAAAAGTGATCCGGGTGCAGCTTTTCCATGGAAAGAATTGTATGTTGCGGGTATAGGGGCATGGTATGATAATGAATTAAAGGATCACTATCAGAAGCAGTTTTGTAAAAATTTACCAACTAAAGCAGATATTTTGGCTAAATTAAAGCAGTATGGATACGATATTCTGATGGCGTGTACAGAGAGTGGATACAAAGATTTAATCCGAGCGTTTCAGCTTCATTTTCGTCAAGAAAATTATGATGGGATTTTGGATGCTGAAACAGCGGCGATTATCTATGCATTAGTAGATAAATATTTTCCATCAAATTAATTCAACTTATTCTTAATTTTAATACATGTAATTATTCATCTTGTATATTTTCTTTTACCAATAACACTTTGTAGTTTAGGTTTGTATGAGAGCGAGAAGATTATTTATGGTATGAGATCAAAATTACATGTAAACAATTAATGAAAAAAGGAAAAAAGCAATGTCGATTTATTAAGATAGCTTTTAAAAGTTTATTTTTTTCATCGTATGAATACTCTATTAATTTTCAAAGATATGTCAAGTTAAGCTTTTGTGTACATTACGAAAAGTATGTTATTCAAGAGTGTGTAGAGGAAAAGAGGTGCAGTATATTAATGTTATGCCTACAATATCGAAGATAAAAAGTAATAGCATATTAGTTTTGCATCTGTAGCGTAAAAACTTGATAATAATTGAAAGAAGAGAGAAAAAAGTACATGCATGTATGTACTTCAGAAAATGTAGGTACAATACCTTCATAATTTTAAAAAAGATACAAATATCTCTCTTTGGTGAATGTCTTTGACGTAACCAAAAACCATTAAGGTCACAAAGAATTTTGCTATTTATTTTAGCATTAGTGTAATTATTTCGATTACTTATTGATCATTGCTTGTAAGATATATTCAGATTTTTTAATTACTTTTAAGGACATTTGCACAATTTTGATTAAAAATTATTAAAGTTTGTATTATTTGAATCAGATATACAGAGTTTGTGAGGTATGTTTATCAGCCATTCATTCACTTAGAGTATTTTCACAAATTAAGCAGTTTTTTGTCAAAAATAGTGGCAAATAAATATTAAAAAGATATTGTTACAATTTTACTTATAGCTAAAAAAATAGAAACTGGTAATTCAAATTACCAGTTTCTAAAAGTATGAATTAGAATGAACGTTGGATACGAATCATGCCTCGCAAAGCACTTTTTCCATCCAGAGCATGGGTATATTTTATATTATTATCTATATCTTTGAAAGTTCTGTCATCACTCCAAGAAACATAAGCCAGTTCAGGAGTTATTATAAGTCCTGGAATTAGTGCATATGAGACATTTATAGCAGTGGCAAAGGTTTTTACAGCACTGTAAGAAATTTGAGCATTGAGATCTGCTTTTGGAGTTATTTTATAAGTCGCGCCAGCCCAAGTGGCCCACTTACCACCCCAGTTTGCATAGATTGTAGTATTTTGTCGTGACAGCACATTTTCATCTGCGTTGTAGTAATCAATGTTGGTTTTATATCCCCCCATGATCCAAAGGTTTAAGTTATCGTTAATATTAAAATCTATACGGGTTTTACCAGCCCACTTTTTATAGTAAGCATCGTAAGCCGCAACTGTTGAAAAACCGCCCCATGCTTGCATGAATTTCATACCAAGAACCAAATTAGGCACATAATTTTTTATTTTTTTACTTGGAGGAGTATTTTGAGGAATGATAGCAATTTTATCATTTTTATCAATGTAATAGTATTGAATATTGTCAGATTCAGGACCTGAGGCATTGCCTAATTCAGTTCCGACAATAGCAGAAAAGCCAGTATCACCACTAAAAGTATAAGATACAAAATTAGTGCGTGTATTACCTGCTGGTGCTATACTATCATCATTTAAAACGTTCCCATAACCACCGGTCCAACTGTTGAAAATTGTGTCATCAAGACCTATGCGAAAACCACTAAGTTCAATGTAAGCAGATGAGATTCTTGCTCCTGCTTTATCTTTACCGTCGCCCCAGGTTGAGGAGACTTTTACATATGAACGAAGTGTTCCCCACTCTGTTTCAGAAGCAGTCTGAAAAGCAAGAACAAATTGTGATGATGCGTTGTAAGTTTTTTTACTTTTAGCTAAATCAGCATTAGTTATTGCATCTATGTTTTCACCACCTATAAGACTAGCTCGGATACTTCCTGATAAACGCATACAAGTTTCAGTTCCGGGGATATAGAAATATCCTTTGCCATATGCATCGCAAATGCGAACATATTTTTGCTCTGGTTCTGTAGTAATTGCTGATGCTGCTTGTGCTCCAGAAACTGCTACAAAAGCTAATGTAAAACTCGAAAAAAGGGACTTAATATTCATAACGAATCTCCAGTGTAAAATAATCTCATCTTGTTAAGGGATATCGTTAGTTTAACCCATTGAAGACAGAATAAGTTACATAAATATTGATGATTTTAGCTATACTGATCTTTTTGACATATACCAGTATGAAATTGTCTTTTTGAAGGGGATTCATGTATTATTCAAGAGAATGTGATAAAAAAATCATACACTTGTTAATTTCAATCTGATAGTATCAATAAAAAAAGAAAAATCTTAGATATTTTTGAAAAAAAGTGAAAATGTCTTGAAATTTTTGTTGATACCATTTATGCACCGCTCTTGGAGAGGTGGCCGAGTGGTTGAAGGCGCTCCCCTGCTAAGGGAGTAGGGCTCAAAAAGCTCTCGAGAGTTCGAATCTCTTCCTCTCCGCCATTTTTTAATAAAATAAGTCAGTTACATAAAGGTTTGGGGATTTTTATCCCATTGGTACTATGGGCTTATTTTTTCCTATCCACAATCATATTTGAATGAAGTATGCACTATAATGGATTGCTTTGAGGTTTATGTCTGTCCATGTTACAGGAAGAAAATTACAAGAAATTTTTTTCAATTGTTATTTAGTTTCTTTGTAATTTTTTAACTGTTTTTAAGAAAAGTTTTTTGCGGTCGATGATTTTTGTATAAAGCGATGCCACATTGTCTTCAGTTCAGCCAAATAGAGCTTTCATCTGCGAAACTGTAGCGCATCTGCATTAGCCGCATGTGTTGCTTCTGATTTTCTTAATTTACATGCTAATTTTTAAAGCTTCACTACATTGCACATTTTTTACAACGGATTCTTCAAGCTTTCTTTGATAGATTTTTAGCTACGTAATACTGCGTATAAGTATTGTATTTTGATAAATAAATTTGAAGTAAGATGGTAAGCTTAGGTTAAAAATAAAGAGAAAGATATTTATCAAGAATTTATTGTTT
The DNA here is from genome assembly GCF_053794465.1 of Bartonella sp. B35(2025). Taxonomy (NCBI): domain Bacteria; kingdom Pseudomonadati; phylum Pseudomonadota; class Alphaproteobacteria; order Hyphomicrobiales; family Bartonellaceae; genus Bartonella; species Bartonella sp. B35(2025). The sequence continues at coordinate 1,023,664 of NZ_CP200035.1, read as the reverse complement.
CAGCCTCTAAAGAAGCGATGCTATTTTTTATCTTTTTTTATTGATGAACACGGCGGTTTTACGATGTGAATCTGTACAGAAAAAATATTCAACTACACATATTGATAAATTCCAAAATTCTGTAAAATCTTTATGAATTCAATTTTACTAAGAGAATTGAGATTTTATCGAACAATACGATCAAAGTTTACACATAATTCATGCAAAAATTTAACCAAGTAATTCTGTAAAAGAGATTTTTATAAATTATTTTCAATAAAATAAACGATATATGAGTAATGAACTTTTTACGTGAATGGAGCCAAGAGGCGCGTATTCCGCTGACGAGTTTTGCCGTTTGTTCAGATAAAACTATTGGGAAGAAGAAAAAAGTGGATCAGGCTCATGAGCTTTTCTATCCTGCAACCACGAGTGCTGATGATTTGGTGGAAGAGTTGTTTTCACAGCATCATGATGAGGCAATGACTGTCATTTTTTCGACCTATCAATCTATCGATGTAATCCGTCAGGCTCACTATCATGCTAAGAAGCCTCTTCCAGAATTTGATCTTGTTATTTGTGATGAAGCACATCGGACAACAGGGTGTACTTATTTCGGTGATGAAGACTCTAATTTTGTTCGTGTCCACGATAATGACTATATTCTTGCGAAGAAACGACTTTACATGACAGCAACGCCACGCATCTATGGAGACAAGGCAAAAAAGAGGGATGACGTTGAACTGTATTCGATGGATGATCCTTCATGGTATGGGGAGACGTTACACACCCTGACTTTCTCTGATGCTGTTTCTTTAGGCTTGTTGTCCGATTATAAAGTAATGATTCTAGCTGTTGATGAAAGGCATATTAATCGAACATTACAGTCAGTTTTTGCAGATGCGAATAATTCGATCAAACTCGATGATGCTGCAAAAATTGTTGGTTGTTGGAAAGCTCTTGCAAAATATGGAATCTCTAAAGAGAAAACTGTTTCTTCTCATCCGATGCGCCGTGCTGTTGCTTTTTGTCAAGTAATTGAGCCTCAAAAGGAGACTAAGACGCACAAGGTCAGCTCAAAGCTTATTGCTAAACATTTCCAGAGGGTAGTCGAAGTCTATCAAAAACAAGAAAAACATGATTTACTGGAAAATAATCCTGCTGCAAAAATAAATCCTGTTCTCTCTATGGAGTGTGAAGTAGAGCATGTCGATGGCTCCATGAGTGCTCACGACAAAGAAAAATTACTCAATTGGTTAAGAGAACCAATCTCTCCAAATGAAAATTGCTGCAGAATTCTCACCAATGTGCGATGTCTTTCCGAAGGTGTGGATGTTCCTGCTCTCGATGCTGTAATCTTTCTAACCCCTCGTTCTTCTAAAGTAGATATCGTTCAAGCCGTGGGATGTGTCATGCGGAAAGCAGAAGGAAAACAGTTCGGATATGTCATCTTGCCGGTTGTTGTACCAGAAGGATATGATCCAGATAAATTGTTAAGAGAGAGTTCTTATAGAGTAGTCTGGGAGGTTTTGAATGCTTTGCGATCTCATGATGATCGTTTTAATGCAACATTGAATCAAGCTAAATTTAATGATTATGCTCAAGACAAAATAGAAGTTGTTGCGGTCACAGACACAATCCATAGAAAAAGCGCGGCTTGCAGAGATGGATTAGATCATGGACAAAATTCTTATATCTCTAGCGTTGCTGCCCATGTTGGACAAGGTGTGCTGGATCTCTTTGGCGAGGAATTTGAACGGGCTCTCTATGCAAAAATTGTCGAAAAATGCGGCAATAAACGCTATTGGGATGATTGGGTCAAGGATATTGAAAAAATTGCACAAACCCATGTTAATCGGATTAAAGCTATTCTAGAGAATGAGAAAAATGTCAAAGAGAGAACAACTTTCGATACATTCCTCAAAGAAATGCGGCAGAATATTAATGAAAGCCTTGGTGAGGAGGAGGTCATCGAGATGTTAGGGCAACATCTGGTGACAAGGCCTGTATTTGATGCTTTGTTTGAGGGAGATAATTTTTCTCAAAAAAACCCGATCTCTCAAGCAATGCAAAAGATCCTCGAACAGATTGATAAATATGGTCTTGAGAAAGAGCGTGATACCTTGCAGAAATTTTATGATTCCGTTAGACAACGGGTAAAAGGGATCGATAATATTGAGGGAAAGCAGGAGTTAATTAAGGAGTTTTACGAAAAATTCTTTCAAGGTGCTTTCCCAAAAATGTCTGAACGACTAGGCATTGCGTACACACCAATCCCAGTTGTTGATTTTGTTTTGCATTCCGTTGAGCATATTTTCAAAACGGAATTTAAGAGCAGTATGGCTGAGGATAATGTCCATATCATAGAGCCTTTTGTTGGAACGGGAACCTTCGTTACACGGCTGTTGCAAAGCGGCATTATCTCTGAGGAAAGACTCCCCCCAGAAGTATAAGCGGGAAATCCATGCCAACGATACTCTTTTGTTAGCCTACTACATCGCTACAGTGAATATCGAAACGGTTTATCATAATCTGCTTAAAGAGAGAGAAATGCCAAAAATGCACCTGAAGCTGTTAGTAAATGAACAGCATTTAGAGCAGGGGGGAAGTAATGGGATCAGCGCAGAGTCACTTTCTTATACGCCATTTGAGGGGATTTGCTTGACCAACACATTCCAGCTGTCTGAAGATAGTCATTGTCTTGAGGGCATTTTAGCGGAAAATAATGAACGACGAAAGAGACAATTTAATCTTCCGATTACGGTTATTGTGGGTAATCCTCCTTATTCTGCGGGACAAAAGAGTGAAAATGACGGAAATAAGAATCTCAAATATCCCCAATTGGACAATCGGATTGCAAAGACGTATATAAAAAGTTCTCAAAGCAAGGGATTAAAGAGATCATTATACGATCCTACATTCGTGCCTTTCAGTGGAGCTCGGATCGTATAGCCAATCGTGGTGTGATTGGTTTTGTTACAAATGCGAGTTTTATCGATGCAAAATCGATGGATGGATTAAGGGCATGTTTAAAGGAAGACTTTACCAGCCTCTATATTTTTCATTTGCGTGGAGATTGCAATACATCAGGGGAAAGGCGCCGTAAAGAAGGCGGGGGAATCTTTAAAGATTCTAGTCGAATGCCTATAGCCATTTTCATTCTCGTCAAAAACCCAGAGGCACAAGAGAAGGGGAAAATTTATTTCAAGGATATAGGAGACTATCTCACAACAGAGGAAAAATTAGATAAAATTAAAAAGCTTGGGAATATCAAGGCTATCGCAGATTGGGAAAGGATTATTCCCAATGAATTTAACGATTGGATTAATCAGAGGGATACTGATTTTAATAGCTATATTGCTTTGGGAGAAAAAAGAGATAAATCTTCTGTCACAATTTTTGAAAATTATTCACAGGGGGTTATGACGAACAGAGATTCCTGGTGCTATAATTTCTCACGCAAAAAGTTACGTGAGAATATGAAGCTTATGATTGATTTCTACAGCTCTGAGTTGGAGAGAATTCAACGAAACAAGATTTCCGTTAATAATGAAAACACATTTAATAACGTGGTGAGTCGCGATCCAACAAAAATCAGCTGGGATGGTCGATTGAAGAAGAGCTTTGTGAAGGGGATATGTCACCAATATGAGCCCAAAGAGAGACGATCTGTTTATCGACCCTTCATAAAAAAGATGCTGTATTTTGATAAGAACTTAAATTGGAGCCACTATCAAATTCCAAAGGTATTTCCAGAGGAGTCCTGCGAAAATCGGGCGATTGTTGTGATAGGATTGGGGGCAAAACAAAAATTTTCGACGCTAATCGTTGATGGAGTTCCTGATTATTCTTTTATCTCATCGGGTCAATGTTTCCCATTGTATCTTTATGAGCCTATAGATTCCTCAGGACAGCTATCTTTAGGGGCCAAGAATGGTGAGCAATACCGACGGAGAGATGCCATTACCGATAAAGGATTGGCTCACTTCCAAGAGGCTTATCCCGGAGAGAAAATCCGAAAAGAAGACCTCTTTTACTACATTTACGGTTTGCTGCATAGTGATGAATATCGAGAGCGTTATGCCAAGAATCTCAACAAGCAGATACCACGGATCCCGCGTGTAAAGAGCTTTGCGGATTTTTCTGCTTTCGCACAAGCTCGGTCGTGATTTAGCTGCTCTCCATCTGAATTATGAAACTGTACCTCTATACACAGGTATTAGTTTGGTCAGTCGCTTAGAGGGATTAGCACTGACAGAACAAGGCGTTATCGGTGGGAATGATTCAGATTTTCGTGTTGAACAAATGAAGTTTGCCAAGAAAAAAGATCCCAAAACAGGGAAGAGTATCGATGATAAAACAACTCTTATTTACAACGGTAGGATTACTATCGAGAATATCCCTGAAGAAGCTTATGAATATGTGGTTGGTGGAAAATCCGCTCTAGAACAGGTGATGGGTTGTCAAACTAGCAAACCAAAAAAGCAGAAGAAAAATAATTCTGGAATTGCGGATGATGCGAATGATTGGGCTTGTGAGATTATGGGCAATGCACGTTATCCGCTCGAATTATTCCTGCGAATGATCACGGTGAGTTTGGAGACATGCAAAATTGTACGGAACCTTCCTCAATTAGATATCAAAGAAGAGTTTTTAGAAAAAGAGATACCTTTGAAGCTGGTCGTCTAAAAGAACTTTCGTCTTCATTCGGTAAGCTGTTGCGAAAAGAAACAATTATTGAAGTGATTGTGGTTATTCGCAGATTTTAAAATATAGGATAGTAAAATAAAAAAACTGAAATAGTATAATGGATTTAGATGGTTTTCTTTTACGCCAGCAATTGTTTTTTAGAGAGCATAGTTAGATTTCCAATAGCTTATTTAAAGTTCCGCTTAGCGCTTTTAATTAAGCAATAAGAGGTGGATTATCAGGTAGATTAAAAAATAACAAAAATGACTAAATTATTGATTATATTGTATTATTAAAATAAAATGGTGCCCAAAAGAGGACTCGAACCTCCACGCCTTGCGGCACAGGTACCTGAAACCTGCGCGTCTACCAATTCCGCCATCTGGGCTAGAAAATCTATCTAAGTTTACGAAGCAATGCTGTCAATCAAATTATAGAATTTACTCTTTAAGCTAACAAGTATTGAATTAAATTACTTCTGTCCGTTATAATTTCAAAAATTTAAGGTGTGACGATTATCTTTGATGAAATTGTTGAATCGGAATTGAATGTATAAATAATAGGAATACCAGTTGCTAATTCTTGAGATATAATTTCCTCATCGTTTAGACCTTCAATTGCCATAATAAGTGCACGAAGAGAGTTACCATGGGCAGCGACCAAAACAGTTTGACAGCGTAAAATGTGAGGTTGGATATGGTAAAGATAATAAGGCCAAACACGTGCACCAGTATCGCGTAGACTTTCCCCATTAGGTGGTGCAATCGCATAAGAACGACGCCATATTTGTACTTGTTCTTTCCCCCATTGCTGACATACTTCCTCTTTATTCAGACCAGATAGATCGCCATAATCACGCTCATTTAATGCTGGTGTTTTTACCAAGTGTAAATCTGGTTGTCCCATTTGTTCTAAAATATGCTGGGCTGTTTTTTGTGCTCGCTGTAAGGCAGATGTATAAGCAATATCAAATTTTAAACCAGCAGCTTTAAGATTTTTCCCTGCTATTATTGCTTCTGCATGGCCTTTTTCTGTTAAATCTGGATCTTTCCAACCAGTAAAAAGATTTTTGATATTCCATTCACTTTGTCCATGCCGAATTAATACAAGCGTACGTTCCATTATAAATTCTCTATGTCAATTGTTGATTGTTTAAAAATTATCGTCTAATCCCAAAACATTAAGCATTGAATAAAGTCCATTTTTGTGTTTCTTTGCCCATAAAGCTGCTTTTAATGCACCATTGGCAAAAATAGAGCGCTCTTGCGCTAAATGTGAAAGAACGATACGTTCATTTGAGCCAGCAAAAGTAACACTGTGATCTCCAATGATTGTTCCACCGCGTGAACAGGCAAAGCCAATAGTACCTTTTTTACGCTTACCGGTATAGCCATTACGTTCGCTGACGCTGATATTCTTAAGTATAACATTACGACCTTCGGCTGCAGCGTGTCCAAGAAAAAGAGCTGTTCCAGAAGGAGCATCAACTTTGTCAGAATGATGCATCTCGTAAATCTCAATATCGAAATCATTAGCTTCCAATGTTTTGGCTGCTTTCTTTACAAGACTAGCCAAAAGATTAACTCCAAGGCTCATATTTCCAGATTTAACAATAGTTGTATATTTTGCAAAAGTTGCAATCTGTGCTTCTTCTGTTTTACTAAATCCAGTTGTTCCTATAATGTGAACTAATCTTTTTTGAGCAGCATAGTTAGCATAGAGAATACTAGCTTGTGGTTGGGAAAAGTCTAAAATACCCTCTGTATTAGAGAAAGCGTTTTCAGGATCGTCGGTAATACGAATTCCAAGAAGTTTTGAATCAATCAATGTGCTGACATCTCTTCCTGCAAGAGGTGATCCCTTGCGTACCAGTACAGCACAAAGCTCTATATCATTTCTACGCTGAATAGCCGCAATTAGCTCGCGTCCCATTTTTCCATTACCGCCAACAACCGTAAGGCGCATATTTATCTCCTTATGACACTTTATTTTTTGAGTATAAGAAAATTCTCTTCTTCTTTCTAACGGTTTTTTCTATATGGAGGGGAAAAATTTTCCTCTTTTTAATTCTTTGAAATAATTATTGGTTTAGATAAGTTTATGATGAGTGATTTATTTGTTATTGTTATAAAATTATCATTTAGATGTATTCCAATAAGCTTTTAAAATATATGTTTTGGGGAGTGATGTGAGAGTTATATAGATATATTCGAATCTATAAGATTTTATTGTAGCAGAAGTATATTAGGAGCATATTATCTGTTAAATATTTCTTATATTTATTTAGCAAAAGTGCTCAAAAATCAAGGTCTGCGTAATAAGGACTAGCTGCAATTCCTCGGACACGGTCTGTTAAAAGAGAGCGAAAAGAAGGTCTTGACTTAATTCGCATATACCAGTCTTTGGCTGCAAGAAATTTATCCCAGTCGATTTCTCCTAAAAAATCAAGTACAGAAACAGCAGATGCAGCTGCTAGATCTGCATAAGATAGCTTAGAGCCAACTAACCAGTCTCGAGATGCACAGAGCCAATTTAGATAATTCATATGTGGTGAAATATTGGCACGCGCATTGCGTAAGATTTGTGAATTAGGGGCGCCGCCGCCAATAGCCAATGGCATTTCACGCTTATAGATTCGTTCTCGCACGATATGGCGTGTAGCTTCATTTTCAAATTTATTTAAAAACCAGTCATTTAAACGTCGTACTTCGGCGCGATCTAAAGGATTTTCTGGAAAAAAATTATTCTCTTGTCGTAAATTACCACGTGTTTCATCCAGATACTCGCAGATAACGGTAGCTCCTGATAATGGAACTTCACACTCAGCAAGGAGAACGGGTACATTTCCGGCTGGATTAAGTGAAAGAAATTCATGTCTTCTTGCCCATTCTTGCTCTTCAATTAAGTGAGTAGCTATACCATATTCATTAAGGATAAGACGTATGAAACGAGAAGCAGAAGAGAGAGGGGAGTGAAAAAGTGTTAGCATAGTCTACATTATCAAAAAGAGTTAATAATTTTTTTTCAAGTAACAGAAATTTCTATAAAGATGCTTTACTAGAAGTACAAGATTATTAATATCTGCTAGCAATCATATTTAATAAGATATTAATAACGAGAGCTACGTCTTACTATGTGATTGCTTGTAAAATGGCAGCACGCAGCTCTTCTAAACCTACTGCTTTTTCTGAAGATGTTACTAGAAGTTCAGGATAAGCTGCTGGATGCTTAAGGAGCTTTGTTTTTGTGGTTATTATTAATTTTTCGAGCATATTCGATTTGATTTTATCACTTTTGGTCAAAACAACCTGGTAAGAGACAGCTGCTCTATCAAGAAGATCAAGAACATCTGCATCATTTTGTTTAATTCCATGACGTGAATCGATCAATACATAAACACGCTTTAGTGTTGTGCGACCTCGTAAATAACTAAAAACTAAATGTGTCCATGTATCGACTAGATTTTTAGGTGCTTTAGCAAAACCATACCCTGGCATATCTACGAGTGCCATAGGGGGAAGATCTCCTAATTGTCCACTGAAACCGTCAGGCACGAAGTAATTAAGTTCTTGAGTACGTCCTGGTGTATTTGAGGTTCGGGCTAAGTTTTTTTGTTGGACAAGTGCGTTAATCAAGGATGATTTCCCAACATTGGAACGTCCTGCAAATGCAATCTCTGGTGGTCCTTCAGGTGGAAGAAAGTGTATTGTGGGTACACCACGAATAAAAACCCAACTACGAGAAAAAATTCCAGAAAAGGGAGGGCATTTTGTCATTCATGTACTTCTGTTTTTGGTGATTTTCGCCACATTGCTTTAAGATTATTGTAGAGCTCAATTTTAACACCTTGACGTTTCATCATAATACTTTGCTGAATTATTGACAATATATTGTTCCACGCCCAATAAATGACAAGACCAACAGGAAAAGAAGCTAGCATGAATGTAAAGATGATTGGCATCCAAGTGAAGAGCATAGCTTGTGTTTGATCTTGAGGTGTTGGGGTCATACGCATTTGTAAAAACATCGTTATCCCCATAATTAAAGGCCATGCACCAAGCATAAGAAATGTTGGAACTGTGTAAGGTAATAGGCCAAAAAGGTTAAAAAGAGACGTTGGATCAGGTGCTGCTAAATCTTTGATCCAACCAAAGAAAGGTGCATGCCGCATTTCAATGGTAATATACAACACTTTATAAAGAGCAAAGAATATTGGAAATTGAATCAACATTGGCCAGCAGCCTGCAAGAGGATTGATGTTTTGTGTTTTATACAATTCTACCATTTCTTGTTGTTGTTTGATGCGATCATCTGGATATTTTTCTTTGATTTCCAATAGCATTGGTTGGATAAGCTTCATACGCGCCATAGATTTATAAGACTTATTTGCAAGCGGAAATAGAAGTATTTTCAAGAGAACTGTGACAAGAAGAATGGCGACACCAAAATTACCTGTCTGCTTATAAAGAATGTCAATGAGGGAAAACATTGGTTTGGTGATAAAATCAAACCACCCCCAATCAATTAAAAGGCCAAATTTTTGAATTTGCAGCTCATTTTGATAATTATTAATTATCTCAACTTGTTTTGCACCAGCAAAAAGATAATTTGTAACAGTTTTTGTTTCATTAGGTGCAATAGTTAAAACTTCACCGAGTAAGTCAGATTGATAATGGGTGTTTAGGTTATCAAAATAGATAAAGCGGCTTGTATATTCTTTATTTTGTGGTGGAATAACTGCTACAGCCCAATATTTATCAGTGATACCAATCCAACCTCCTGTAACTTTAGAAAAAGTTATACTTTTTTGACCATTATCAGGGTTTGGATTAAGCTCCTCTAAGTCTTTGTATTTTTCAGTTTTTAATGAATTTCCTGCAATACCAATCATACCTTCATGGAGCAAATAAGTTGCATTTGTATGTTCTGGTGGAGCTGCACGGGCAATTCGAGCATAAGGGGAAAGATTTATCAGTTTATCACTCTCATTACTGATAGAATCTTTAATGGTAAACATGTAATGGTTATCAACTGAAAGGATGCGGCGAAAAATCTGTCCTTGCTTGTTATTATAGATTAAAGTAACGGGTGTTGAAGGGGTAAGTGTTGTATTATTTCCCTCGATTTGCCATTGTGTATCAGGTTGTGGTAATGCTTTTGCTGACAAAGATGAACTTATAAAACCAAATTCAGCAAGATAGGTCGTTTTAAACCCCTTAGGGTTTAATAAAGCGATATTCGATGATTTCTTATTTGCTTCTAAGTGATATTTTTTGAGAAAAAGGTCATCAAATTGTGCACCTACAAGATTAATTGACCCTTCAAATTCGCCAGTTTTAATCGCAATACGATTTGTTTTAGCCAATTCAGCATTCCGACTCTCAGGAGTCATTAGATCATTGATTGTATATTTTGATCCATGTGTTGGTGCAACATCAGAGAAATTTGTATGAGCAGTTGAAGATGTTAACTGCTGTTTTGACAATTGCTGTGCGATTATTTGTTTTTGTTGTAGCTCATTCTGTTTTGGTATAACATAAAAAAAATGCCATGCAATAAGCACTACAAAAGACAAGCTAATGGCTATAAAGAAATTGCGATTATATTCCATTTGTATTACCCTGTTGTCGCTGCTGGTGTTTTATTTTTGGCTTTATACGTCGGTTTAATTCACTAATTAAAGATGTAAAAGGTGCATGGAGGGCAGAAGAGTGCGCTACAATAACATAATCTGTTCCTGCTTCCATGTTATTTGTTAAACCAACCCTGACTGCTTCGCGCAAACGCCTTTTTATACGATTACGTTTTACGGCATTGCCATTTTTACGTGTAACAGTAAAGCCTACACGCGCGACAGGAGGATGCTTCATTTCCACTGTTTGCTCACGAGATTTGACTTCAAGCAAAAATAAAGGACCACGTCGTTTCTCTCCTGTACGTACAGCTAAAAAATCCGCTCTCTTACGAATGCGACAGGGATGTTTTTTTTTCATAAAGGACGTTTCAAAATTTCGCTAAACACTTGCAGAAGCAAGCATCAAAGGTTGACAATAAAAATTTCACAATAAGAAAATGATAAGTAATATTCAACCTGTTGTGAAAGTTTAAATATTCAAGTAGATAATCGTTTACGTCCACGGGCACGCCGAGCCGCAATAACTTTACGGCCACCAACTGTTGCCATGCGTGCGCGAAATCCATGACGACGTTTACGAACAAGTTTAGAGGGTTGGTAAGTACGTTTCATTTATTTAAATACCGCGGTGTGCGGCCCTTCTTACTTCTATAGGCATTTATACACTATAGTAAACAATCTTACTCCTATTAAATGATAACTAACCCATAAGGAAAAACACAAAAAAAGTCAATCTTAGATTATTTTTCTATTTCTTTAAAAAAAAATATAATAATCGATGACAGATATTTATTTTATGTGCGCCACTTTTAATTTCAGGAAAATAGTTATTAATTTTAATGATTTTAGTCTATAATTGCTACTTCATATACTGAAGATAAATGACCAAAGCATTAAGAGGTTAAAGAAAGAATGGTACCTTATTGCTTTATGGTTGTAAAAAATGTTTTTCTGGATACAAAAAACTCTATATTTTGCATAAAAATATGATGGTTTTTAGCTTTTAAAGCGCTGATATAAACATTTATGAAGTGATTAGGTGATAAAACATATTTGGTAGGATTTTGTAATAGATTTTACACCTAGAATTTTTTATTAGAGGTTGGTTTGGTATTTTGAAAGAGATAAGGTATATGATATTTATACTTTATAATTCGTATATTTCGTATATAGAGACAGAAAATTTTCAGGTAATTAATCTCAATATTTTTCGTTCTTAGTGCTATATTCTCTGGCATTTGTATAGAGAGGAAAGAGCGTGAGTTTTATCACAAGCGAAGCTATCCGAAAAGAGTTACATAAAATCCAAGGGTTGGGTTTTGAAAGCGATATTGTATCGCTGGGGCTTCTTTCAGAAATATTTATTGCTAATGGTAAGGTTTTTTTTTCCATTACGGTTCCTGATGGGCGTGTACAGGAGTGGGAATCGTTGCGCCGTGCTGCTGAAGAAGTGGTGTGTGCTATGGATGGAGTTGATTCTGTTTTTATCACCCTTACAGCAGAAAAAAAATCAAAGGTACCTTCTCAGCCACGTAAAGGTGAAGCTTTTTCTTCACATAAACGTCGGACAAATATGTTGCCTGTAAAAATGCCAGTAGAAGGTGTGCGGCATGTAATTGCGGTTGCTTCTGGAAAGGGGGGAGTTGGCAAATCTACAACAGCGATAAATATCGCCTTAGCTTTACAGGATTCTGGTTTCAAAACAGGTTTAATGGATGCAGATATTTATGGCCCATCTTTACCACGTTTGACAGGATTGATTCATCAAAAACCACAGCTTGTTGCTGAGAAAAAGATTCAACCGATTGAAAAATTTGGTCTTAAATTGATGTCAATGGGATTTTTAGTGGAAGAAGAAAAGCCGCTGGTATGGCGTGGGCCTATGGTGATGGCAGCTGTGACGCAATTGCTGAGAGATGTTTTATGGGATCCTCTTGATGTTTTGGTAATTGATATGCCACCAGGTACAGGAGATGCGCAATTGACGCTTACTCAACAGGTACAGTTATCTGGTGCATTGATTGTTTCTACTCCTCAGGATCTCGCTTTGATTGATGCTCGTAAAGCGATAGAAATGTTTATGAAAGTTGGTGTTCCCATTTTAGGTCTCATTGAGAATATGAGTTATTTTATTGCTCCTGATACTCGGAAACGCTACGATATTTTTGGCTATGGTGGTACGCGTGCAGAAGCAGAACGCCGAGGTTTACCTTTTTTAGCAGAAGTGCCACTTGATGCAGCTTTACGATCTTCTTCAGATGATGGTGTGCCAATCTTTGTTGCTAGACCCGATGAGGAGCATGCTAAGCTTTATCGTTCGGTTATTGATCAAGTAAAAAACAAATTTTTTTAAATAGTAGAATTTGCCAGAATACAATAATTAAAAAATATAAGGCACTATTTTTATGATAATTCTAGAATATTGATGCTTTATTGTTGGATTAGATATTCTAGATGTGAAATAAAAAAATTAATCATGCAGTTGGGTAATTATTTCTGTTATTATAAAATGAGCTATCGATTTGTTTTTGTTGATAAAGTGGAATAGGATAAGAATTTTATTCAGGGATAAAAAAGTATTTTCTAATATAAAATTTCTGGATATTAATTGTATTGTCGCAAAGTCTATAAAAATATTATAGAATTAAATGCTTCGATACTTTGTTGTAAAAGTATTGCAGATAGTTGTTTCTTCCGTCAAAGAAAACAGTCTATTTTTATTTGAGGTGGAAGTTTTTCTATTGATGGATCAGGTTGATTTAGCAAATGCGAGTTATAGAAGTCATCTAAAAAATTTAGCCTTAAAAAAAGCTAAGCAAAATTGAGATACTGGAATAAGAAAAATTATTGCTTCCACTCTTAAAATGGGAGGGGTAAGGAAAATTATTGAAGCTGGTTGATATCGATCATACTGGGAATTCGTTTTGCTAAAGTAATAATAACAATTAAAATATTTATGATACCAAGAATGATGCTTGGTGTTGAGGTAAGCTATCTTATTATGGTACGGTCAATTATTTAAGCGATTGATCTTAATGGAAGCAAAAAAATGGCAAAATTGTCTATTGTCTTATGATCATGAATAAAGGGATTGATGAGGTTTTATGGAGAGAGATTATTTAATTGTGAAAGCAAAGCATGAGTGAGAAGGTATATATTATAGGTACTCATACTTATTTTGTGCCCATCATAGAACCAGCACTTTATCTTGTGGCAACGCCTATTGGAAATCTTGCAGATATAACTATTCGTGCTTTACAGGTGCTTGCAGGTGTTGATATTTTAGCGTGTGAAGATACACGGGTAACACGTATTTTATTAGAACGTTATGGTATTCAGAAAAAACTATTTCTTTATCATGAATATAATGCAAAAAAAGCAGGATCGAGGCTATTAGCAGCGTTAGCAGAAAACAAGACTGTGGCACTGATATCAGATGCTGGAACACCGCTTATTTCTGATCCTGGTTTTAAATTGGTAAAAGAGGCACGTGAAGCTGGTCATAAAATCATTCCGATTCCTGGTGCATCAGCTCTTTTAGCTTCTCTTGTAACGACAGGGCTTCCAACAGATAGTTTTTTCTTTGCAGGTTTTTTGAGTGCTCGTAAGGCACAACGCCAAAAGCGATTGAAACAATTAATGACTATTCCTGCAACTTTAGTTTTTTATGAATCACCTCATCGTCTTGTTGAAACTTTGCAGGATATGGTTTCTATTTTTTCTGCTGATCGTCCTGCTGCAATATGTCGTGAATTAACAAAAAAGTTTGAAACAGTGGATGTATCTAATTTAGGTAATTTGTTTGAAAGCTATAAAAAACAAGCACATATTCGTGGAGAAATTGTTGTACTTGTTGGGGAAGCACTTACTTCCTTGGAAGTAATGAGTAATCAAGAGATTGATCAAATGTTGTTAGAATTAGCGAGTATACACTCTACTGCTAAGGCAGCTTCTTTAGCTGCAAAGAAAACTGGTTTAAAAAAGCAGGAGCTTTTTCAGCGATTAACTTTTTTAAAGGATATGCTGTAATATTATGCAAAAAGAACACAGACAAAAATCTTTTTATCGAGGTGTTCGTGCAGAAAAATGGGCAGCTTGGTGGTTACGTTTCAAAGGATTTCACATTGCTGAAACTCGTTTTAAAACAAAGTGTGGTGAAATTGACTTAATAGCGCGGCGTGGAAATCTTGTTTTAATCGTTGAGGTAAAAGCACGTTCAACATTAGTTGAAGCAATGGCTGCTGTTTCTCGGATAAATGAAAGGCGGATTGAAGCAGCAGCTGATATTTGGTTAGCACGACAAAAAGATCATTCTCTTTTATGTATACGCTTTGATCTGATTGCAATTTTACCATGGCGTTTGCCACACCATATTCCAGCATTTTTTACATCTTATAAATGAAAATTTCTATTCCATTTAAATCATAATAGATAAAAAATATTTTGTTTTTATGTATATATTTTTATGACATAGGTTGAGTTTATGATATGGATTGAAAAAATAAGTAACAGTTTGAGCACTATGAAAAGCGAAATATAGATGATTATGAAAAATTTATAATTGATTTGTTGATTATTTTTTTGGTGCTAATTATTGATGGTATTATATATAGTTAAGGCATATCATGTTCAATGAGTAAGCTAGATTTTTTATTTACGTTACCAGTTTTTGTTGATTAATTTTCCGCTTTTGCAGTTTTTTTGATGGGTGAAAAATCTATTTTGGATTAATTGTTTTTGTTATGATCTGCATTGCTTCTTCAGTTAGTATTTATATTAGTTAAAATGTATGAAGTATTGGTTGAGCTCTATTTAAAATTATGAAAGCGAGGAGTAGAAATGAAAATTGGTTTTTTAGGCACAGGTAAAATCAGTGCTTCAATGGTGGATGGTTTAATGGCAAGCACTTTTGACATTCTTTCCATTATTGTTTCGCCTCGTAATGCACAAATAGCAGAGCGCCTTTCGCACGATTATGATAAAGTTACAATTGCTGAAAATAATCAAGTCTTGTTGGACACTAGCGATTGTGTTTTTCTTTGTTTACCTAATCAAACTGCAGAAGAGATCCTGCGTCCTCTTTATTTTCGTCCTGAACAGATTGTCGTTTCTGTGCTTGCTATGGCAAAGGCAGCAGAAGTTGAAGGATGGATCAATCATAAGATTTATCGTGCTGTTCCTCTTCCTTTTGTTGCAGAATGTAAAAATTTGACACCAATTTATCCTGATCACCTTTTTTTACGTACTTTATTTGATGCGTTGGGTGGTACATTAGTGTTGGAAGCAGAAGAACAATTTGATCTCTTTATGACTGCTGGTTCATTAATGGGGGTTTATTTTAATTTTATAGAAACGGCACATCAATGGCTGATAACAAAAGGGTTAAAGAAGCAGCAATCAGCAGATTTTCTTGCTATAATGTTTGCAAATCTTACTGATGAAATGAGAAAAATGATAGCAATTAATTGTCCTTCATCTCTTGATTTTGCATTGCTTGAGAAAGAGTTTTCAACAAAGGGGGGAACAAACGAATTTTTATCAAATTGTTTTTCTCGTCAAGGAGGAAGAACCGCTTTAACAGGGGCTCTTGAAACTACTTTGCAGAGAATGAACAATTTATCTAAAAATTAAAAAATATTTGATCAATGTTTTTTCTCTAATCCAAATGAGGAGGATGTTGATGTACTTGTTTCCTGTTTATGCGAACATAGAATTCGTAAAGTTGTTTTCTAGGTATGTTCAACAGTGAATAAATAAGTTGATATTAAAAATTTTTCTGTAACTATTAAAAATAACCAAAATATCTTAGTCATTATTTTTTTATCTCTTGATAAGAATTTTTCAATAAGAGCGCGTTATATATTTTTTGAAACAAAAAAGCTCTTAATGCAATGGTACAAATATTTTACTGTAAGTGTGGTACAAAGTGCATTTCACATTGTAAAAGAACTAGATGTATTGATGAGAAAGGATGAGATATCAATTTAAAGAAAGCGCTATCATTGATCAAGTTTTTATAGATTCTCATTTTAAAAGAATAAATAATAATTACATATTTGGGTAAATTGGTCCCTCATTGCCTTGTGGGCAGGTCCAGTTTATATTTTGACTGGGATCCTTAATATCACATGCTTTACAATGTATGCAGTTTGAAGCATTGATAACATAAGTTTGTTGATTATTATGATTTATCCATTCGTAAACAGCAGCAGGGCAATAGCGTGCAGAAGGCCCTCCGTAGATTGCATATTCAGAGTTTTTCTGTTTTTCTAGTGAAGCTATTTTTAAATGGCAAGGCTGATTTTCTTCATGATGTGTATTAGAAAGCACGACACTGGAAAGGCGATCAAAAGTTACAATACCATCTGGCTTTGGGTAAGCAATAGGTTGAAATTTTTCTGCTGGTTCAAGACATTCATGATCTTCTTTTCCATGAGAGAGTGTTTTAAATAAAGAAAATCTGAAAAATTGTTGCCACCATATATCAAAGGCGGCAAGTTTGATTCCATATTTTGTGCCATATTTTGCCCAAAGTGGTTTGGCATTACGTACCTTATAAAGATCTTTACCAATGGGGCTTTCGCGCCAATATTCTTCTATTTCTTTTACTTCATCATGTGCTCGGCCTTGAGCAAGAGCCATAGCAATTTTATCGGCTGCTAGTATGCCGGATAAGATGGCATTGTGTGCTCCTTTCATACGAGGGACATTAACAAAACCCGCAGAGCAGCCAATAAGTATTCCACCAGGAAAAGTGAGTTTTGGTACAGATTGCCAGCCACCATCATTAATGACGCGTGCACCATAAGAAAGGCGTTTACCGTCTTTGAAGATCTCATACAGTTTAGGGTGTGTTTTAAAACGTTGAAACTCTTCAAATGGGGAAAGATAGGGATTTTTATAATTTAAGTGTACAATAAAGCCGACAGAAATTAAATTATTTTCTTGGTGATAAAGGAACCCACCACCACCAGTGTTATCATCTAATGGCCAACCACTGAAATGCTGAATTAAACCAAGTTTATGTTTTTTAGGGTCAATTTCCCAAAGCTCTTTGAGCCCTAGACCAAACTTTTGTGGTTCACGGTTTTTGCTGAGATCAAATTTCTTTATTAGTTGTTTTGTAATTGAACCACGTGCTCCTTCTGCGACTAGAATGTATTTTGCCAGTAAGGCAATACCAGGCATATAATTTTTTCCAGGATTTCCATTTTTTTCAATTCCCATATCACCAGTAAGAACACCAATGATGGCTCCATTATCATTCTGGATGATATGTGATATAGCAAAACCAGGATAAATTTCGACACCGAGTGCTTCAGCTTTTTTGCCTAGCCAGCGGCAAACATCGCCAAGTGAAACGATATAGCAGCCATTACTTAATAAAATTTTTGGGCGAAAAATATTAGGAAGTATTGTGGCGCTTTTTGGCTTAAGAAAAAAAAATTGATCACTCGTAACGGGTGTTTTGAAGGGATGATCATGTTCATTTTTCCACTCAGGCAAGAGAGTATCGATGCCGATAGGATCAAAAATTGCACCAGATATAATGTGTGAACCGACTTCAGCACCTTTCTCAACGATTGTGACAGAAAGCTCAGGATTAATTTGTTTTAGACGAATTGCGGCAGAGAGTCCTGCGGGGCCTGCACCTATAATCACTATATCAAATTCCATGCTTTCGCGTTGGTGGTGTATAGATGAAGTCATGGTCTTATAAAGCTTTCTCAAATTCGGGAATAATTTGATGAAGATCACCTACAAGAGCATAATCAGCAATCTGCATAATGGGAGCTTTTTCATCTTTATTAATGGCTACAATAACTTGCGCGTTCATTATACCAGCTAAATGCTGAATTGCACCAGAAATACCAACAGCAATATAGAGTTCAGGGGCAATGATTTTGCCTGTTTGTCCGATTTGCCAATCATTAGGAGCATAGCCTGCGTCAACTGCTGCTCGGCTTGCACCTAAGGCAGCTTGTAGTTTGTTTGCAAGGGGCAGAAGGAGTGCCATAAATTGCTCTTGCGAACCAAGACCCCGTCCACCTGCTACAACAACGCGAGCTGAAGTAATATTAGGACGATCACTTTTATTGGTTTCTGCTTTAATAAAAGAAGAAAGATTTGGATTGGGCGCTGGTTCTACTATTTTAATAGGAGCGGGGTCATTTTTTTTAGGGGTTGGTGTGAAAGAGGCTGTTCGTACTGTTATAATTTTTCGATGATCACTGGTACGTACAGTTTCAATAGCATTTCCTGCATAAATCGGTCGTTTGAAAGTATTAGGTGTAACAACTGCAATAATGTCTGAAATTTGCATAAGATCAAGAAGAGCAGCTACACGTGGCATCACGCTTTTACCAGTGCTGGTGGTAGCCGCCATGATCACATCATAATCATCAGCCAGTTTAGTTATTGTATCTGCTATAGGTTCAGCCAATTGATGCACTAAATAATCAGCTTCAGCAACAAGAATTTGCCGCACACCAGCCAATTTTGCACTTTTTTCAGCAAGTTCTTGAACTTTTGCTCCACAAACTAAAATATCAATATCGTTGCTGATTTCTTGAGCAGCGGTGAGCACTTTTGCAGTTTCTTCTGTGTTATGTTCAGCCAATAAAAGAATTGCCATAAATTTTTATCCTTTTACGCACTTTTGTGTTTGATCTATTGGTTATCAAATATTAAATGCGATTTGTTTGTTTTAGTGCATCGACAAGCTCTGTTACATTAGCTACTTTGATACCAGCTTGACGGGGAGGTGGCTCTTCAACACTAAGAACTGTTAAGCGTGCCTGTGTATCTACACAAAGATCGACAAGTGCTTTTTGTTCAATGGGTTTCTTTCTTGCTTTCATAATATTGGGTAAAGAAGTATAACGAGGTTCATTTAACCGTAGATCAGCAGTCATGACTATGGGAAGAGGGAGGTGAATAGTTTGTGTACCATTATCTACTTCGCAGATGACTGTAGCATGCCCATTTTCTATATCCAGATGCGAGGCAAAAGTCGCTTGTCCCCAGCCAAGAAGAGCGGCTAGCATTTGTCCGGTTTGATTGCTATCATCGTCAATGGCTTGTTTGCCCAAAAAGACCATATCTGGTTTTTCTTCATGAACAATAACTTTAAGAATCTTAGCAATTGCCAAGGGTTCAAGTGTCTCTTCAGTTTTTACAAGGATAGCACGGTCAGAGCCCATTGCAAGTCCTGTGCGGAGGGTTTCTTGTGCTTCTTCTGATCCAATTGAAACAAGAATAACTTCCGAAACTTTACCAGATTCTTTTTGGCGGATTGCTTCTTCTACAGCAATTTCATCAAAAGGGTTCATAGACATTTTCACATGGGACAGATCAACACCTGTGCTATCGGGTTTGACACGTATCTTGATATTATGATCAACAACACGTTTGACAGCAACAATTATCTTCATGATAATCCTCTTTGTTTATGTGATCACAAGTTTATAGTAATAATTACGAGAAACAAAATGATCTAGAACAGAGCTTCTATTATTATTTCTTTAAAAATATATAAGTTTTCTTATGTTTGTCTGTACTCTTTAATAACTTTGTCATCAAATATTTTTCTTTTTTTACAGCTTAATAATTATCTCCTTGCCTTGGGTAAGAGCAGACGAATCGATGAGTATTCATTGCAAAAATTGAACGCATTTATCAAAGTTTATAAAATAATTTTATGAAAGGAACTTGAAACAGAAAGGGTTAAGAGTGAGCTATGAATAACAAAATGAGGATATCCTTTTTTAGTTCCGTATTCTCAATTTATAACAGGTGTGATATGCATTTAATATTATGGTAGAATAGTGAAAAAGTAAAATGAGGAGACATTTTTTAACTCAAATATTAAGAGTAGACAAATCAAATATTATTATTTCAGATTTTTCTGATAATTTTTAAAGCTCTATTTACTAAAATAGAGCACACTTCTTATTTATTCATGTGATTCTTTAAAAAAGATAAATGAGGGGTAGTATTTGTGAATACCAAGAGTCGTATTATAAATCAGACTATTCGTGATAAATCTCCTTCTTTTGTTGTTGAAAAAAATGAGGCGGTGAATGCGTCTGTTAAAGTTGCGATGTCTGATATTGCTACCAAATTACACTCTGTTTCTGCACAAATGCAAATGAAGCATTCGCTTTCTGCACAAACGCAGACGAAGCATTCATCTCGTCGTTCTTTGGCATCACAGGATTTTATGGATAATGGCTTAAAATCTTATTTAGATGACATTAGTCGAGCGATTTTAGCAGAGCATTATATGCGTCGTCAGGAAGAAAAAAAGTGTTTTGAGCATTTAGAGCAGATTAAAATACTTGTTCAAGGTTTGCATAACGAAAAGAAAAATCAGCAAGAAACTACAATAACACAGAATATTTTTCGTACAAAATCGCCTGCTTCTGTTGTGCATCACCTTGCTCATATGGCATGTAAGGAAAGAAAAATTCCCTCTTCACATCAAAAGGTACAAAATTTTTCGAAACAAAACAGCGTGAATATAATCCAAGAGAATACTGTAAAAGCATTGCAAAAAGACAGACAAAGCCTTTCATTAACAGATGCTGTGAAGCCTTCTTTAAAAAGAGTTTATAGGCCTGTAGCAGAACGTATTGATAGGCCTGTAGCGCATTCTATAGTAAAAGAAAATCATTCTAATACTCAAGCATCTTGTGGTTTTATTAAAGGTGATCAGTATACTCCTTCTTTAAAAACAGAGTTTTTGGGAATTTTCTCTTTTTTACGTTATTTTGATTTTGTTAAAAAATTTCTTACATATTTTTTAATTATTGCATCTATAGCAGGGATAACGTTATTTTTTTACAGATTTTTACAGAAATCTCATTTTTTTGATTTTATGATGTTTCTGTTAAATTAATAGAATAGATATGAGGGATATATGAGTGTAATTCATAATTTTGCAAAGGTATCTATGGAATCTTAAACTTTGTTTTTTTAATAAAGCAAGGCTTATTGAAATTGAAGAAGAGCTTTGAAATTATTCAAAACAAACTTAAAATTATATTGAAGGCTCTGTAAGTGAGTATTTATTTACCAATTGCTGAAATGTCACTAAACATGCTGATTTTGATTAGTATGGGAGTGGTTGCTGGTTTTTTTTCTGGTCTTTTTGGGATTGGTGGTGGCTTTTTAATCACACCTTTATTACTTTTCTATAATATTCCTCCTGCTATTGCTGTTGGAACAGGAGCTAACCAGATGATTGCATCATCTGTGACAGGAGCAATTACACATTTCAGAAGACGCACTCTTGATATCAAACTTGGTATTCTTTTGGTAATTGGAGGAGGAATAGGTTCTTTAATCGGGATTCAGATTTTTTCTATTTTGAAGAAATTGGGTCAATTAGATTTAATCATTTCGCTCCTTTATGTAATTCTTCTTGGGGTTGTAGGAAGCTTGATGATTATTGAAAGTTGGTATGGTATGATACGGCAGCGTAAGGTACAAGAATCGCATGTTCGTTTTACCGGTCGACATCTTTGGATCCATCGACTACCTTTTAAAATGCGTTTTCGAACATCTATGATATATGTTAGCATCATTCCAATTTTAGGAATTGGTTTTATTGTAGGGTTGTTGTCTTCTGTGATGGGAATTGGTGGGGGTTTTTTTATGGTGCCAGCACTAATTTATCTTTTACGCGTTCCAACGAGCGTGGTGATTGGAACTTCACTTTTTCAAATTACATTTGTATCTTCTTTTACTACAGTTTTGCAAAGTATGAGTAATCAGTCAGTTGATATTGTTTTGGCTTTTTTGCTGATGCTTGGGGGAAGTATTGGTGTGCAATATGGAACACGGGCTGGACGAAAATTAAAGGCTGAACAGTTGCGTATAGCGCTTGCATTTTTAGTGTTGATTGTATGTATGCGTTTAGCTTTTCAATTATTTATACGCCCTGATAATCTTTTTTCTCTTAATATTTTTATGATATAAAATGGGCAAGTTATCTCTTTTATGTATCATTATGAGCTTGTTTTGTGTAGTCACTTCTTCTGTATCAGCATATGTCAGAAAAGAAACAGCATCAGTTAACCATGAGACTATTCAAATTATTGTGACAACAAATACGATCATGATTGATACATATTTCGATGGTCGTGATCTTTATATTGCAGGTGTTTTGGAAAACATTGATCCACTATATTCTCGACAGAACCGTTATGATATTGTTGTTAGCTTAGAAGGACAAACTCAACCGATTATCATACGGGAGAAGAAGCGTAATGCTGGAGTTTGGATTAATGCAGATTCTCTCATTTTTAAAAATGCTCCTCTTTTTTATTCAATGGTAACAACACGTGAAATTGATGATATCACTAGCGCTGAAAATTATAGACGCTTGGGGTTGGGATTATCTTATTTTTTGTTGCAGACGGATGAAAAAGATCAAACAAAAATACAAACCTTTCGTAATGAATTTATAAAATTGCAAAAAGCTAAAAAACTTTATAATGAAGAAGTGGGTGGCGTTCATTTTGGTTCTAGTACACTTTTTACTGCACATTTTCAGTTGCCAGCAAATATTCCTGTTGGGCATTATAAAGTTCATGCTTACCTTTTTCGTGATGGGCAGTTTATTGATAGTGCGATCACGACTTTTGAAATAGTTAAAGCACATATCGCTTATACAGTTTTTTATTGGGCTCACGAGCATAGTTTTTTGTATGGTGTTATTGCGGTGATTGTAGCTATTAGCACAGGCTTTTTATGTCGTTTAATTTTGCAAAAGGATTAGCAATAGGGTAGTCTCTAAAGTATTTATTTTTTGCGAAAAATGCGTAAAAAAAGAAAAATAGGTACAACAATAACTGCTCCCATCATGGTTGTATGGAAGAAAGTTGTAAAAGTTATAAATCCTGTTTCCCATAGAAATTTAAAAAATTCTATTATTTTCCGTATAAAAGTGTGAGGTGTCCATCCAAGAAGATTCATTACAATGCCAACAAGGAATGAAAGGATGGATAATTTTATAATAGTAGATCTTAATGTGCCTCCAAGAAATGAATGAAAAACATTAGATATATTTTTTCTTTTGGTCATTTTGGCATACTTTCGAATATATTATGATTCAGTTGTGAAGGATAATGGTATTGGCTGTTAATAAATAAGCAATGAAGTATTTTTGTTATTTATTTTTCATCCAATTATGTGGCTTTGTCATGCAGATATAGTATCTGCGCATGTCTTTAAGATATGCTTGTGTTCTGTTAGCATTTTTCGTGGTATTTTCATTAGCTTGTTGGGTATTCTTTGGTTTTTAGAAATTTACAAAGAGATATTTATACTATTTCAGTTTTAGTATTTTATATGATAATAAGAATTTTTTAGAACGTTAAAGACTTCCCTTATGATGGGGTAATATGTTGTGTATAGAATATAATTTCAAGATATTCTATTTTATAAAAATGCTGCTTATTTCGATATAGATGTGTTCGTGTGGATTTTAGGAGTGAATATTTCAAAGCCCGTGAATTGAAAAAAAATGACGAATTTATTTTTTGAAAAAACAGTTGCTACAAATGTAGTAGAATTTAGTGTTTCTGAAATAGCAGGGGCTTTAAAGCGCGTTGTTGAAGAAAAATTTGGTTATGTGCGAGTACGTGGAGAAATATCAGGTTATCGTGGTGCTCATGATTCAGGTCATGCCTACTTTGCCTTAAAAGATGATAAAGCTCGGTTAGAGGCTGTTATTTGGCGTGGAGTGATGAAAAAACTCAAATTTCCTCCTGAAGAAGGGATGGAAGTGATTGCTATAGGTAAACTTACGACTTATCCAGGATCATCGAAATATCAAATTATCATTGAAGCTCTCGAGCCAGCAGGAGTTGGCGCTTTGATGCAACTTTTAGAAAATCGTAAAAAAAAGTTTGAAGATGAAGGTTTGTTTGATCCAACAAAGAAAAAGCCTTTGCCTTATATGCCACGAGTTATAGGTGTTGTAACATCACCAACAGGCGCTGTTATCCGCGATATCATTCATCGTATATCAGATCGTTTTCCATTGCATATTTTAGTTTGGCCTGTACGAGTTCAGGGGGAAACAAGTGGTCGGGAAGTAGCTGCTGCTATTGAGGGTTTTAATGCGTTGCCTCTGGGAGGTATTATTCCTAAGCCTGATCTTATTATTGTTGCGCGGGGAGGGGGAAGCTTAGAAGATTTGTGGGGGTTTAATGATGAAGCTGTTGTTCGTGCTGTTTACACATCTTCTCTTCCGGTTATCTCTGCTGTTGGGCATGAAACGGATTGGACTTTGATTGATTATGTTGCTGATTGGCGTGCTCCAACTCCCACAGGTGCAGCAGAACGGGCTGTTCCCGTTAAGCTTGATCTCGAAGTGCAAGTAGCATCATTTAGTGCACGTTTACGTACAGGAATAGTTCGTTATTTTGATTTTCATCAACAAAGATTGTATGCATTGGTGCGGAGACTTCCTACCTCTGATCAGCTCTTTGCTTTGCCTCGGCGGAGTTTTGATGAAATTTCAAGCCGATTACAACGTGCTCTTTATGTAGGCTATGATAAAAAACATTTTTGTTTTCATGCGGTTAGCGTGCGTCTTTCTCCACGTTTATTAAATATTGAAAAAGCACAAAAAAGTTTTGATGAAATTTCAAGTCGATTACAACGTGCTCTTTATGTAGGCTATAATAAAAAATGTTTTTATTTTCATGCGGTTAGCGTGCGTCTTTCTCCACGTTTATTAAATATTGAAAAAGCACAAAAAAGTTTTGATGAAATTTCAAGCCGATTACAACGTGCTCTTTATGTAGGCTATGATAAAAAACATTTTTGTTTTCATGCGGTTAGCGTGCGTCTTTCTCCACGTTTATTAAATATTGAGAAGGCACAACACAATGCAAAGGAATATACAGTGCGTTTTCGTCGTACTTTTTTGCGCAATATTGAAAAAAAATGTACCCAGATAGAAACAATATACAGGATTTTAAGAAGCACTTCGTATCAAAATATTTTAGAGCGCGGCTTTGTTTTAGCTTTGGGGCAGGATAAAAAACCCATTAAACGATTAGTTCAGTTTCCTGAAACAGGTGTGATAAATTTACGCTTTTTTGATGGTGAAATCAGCGTTTTGGCACATGGCCATGATCTCAATCAATCTGCAAAATATAAACGAATAAAATCGAAGCAAGATGGTCAAGGAACACTCTTTTGATACAGTAAATTTAGTGCTTGATGAAGGGCTTCTTATGGGTGCGGATGGAAAAGTTCGTTGTTCATGGGCAGGAACTGATCCGCTTTATTGTATTTATCATGATTATGAATGGGGAAAACCTATTTTTGATGATCATCGTTTATTTGAGAAAATTTGTCTTGAAAGTTTTCAGGCAGGGCTTTCTTGGTTGACAATTTTAAAAAAGACCTCTCATTTTCGCCAAGCTTTTGACTATTTTGATTTCGAAAAAATTACTTGTTATAATGAGGAAAAAATCAAAATATTAATGTTGAATAAAAGTATTGTTCGCCATCAAGGTAAAATTCAATCAGTGGTTAATAATGCTTTCAAAGCGCAGGAAATAGTAGCAGAATGGGGTAGTTTATCTCGTTATTTTTGGTCTTTTCAGCCTCCAAAATCTGAGCGCTTTGAAAAGATAAATTTTCAAACACTACAGAACAATCCTGTTACACCTTCTTCTCTTCGTCTTGCTAAAGATTTAAAAAAACGTGGTTGGACATTTGTTGGCCCTAAAATTTGTTACGCTTTTATGCAGGCAATAGGAATTGTGAATGATCATCTTGAAGGGTGTTTTTGTCGTTAAATTTATAAAGATCCTTTTTCTATAAGGGGATAGCTATATTATTGCATGAAGCAATAAAAGAATAAGGATGGGGATTTTGATAATTTAATTTACTTATTTTATTTAATAATTTCTTTTAAATGCAGTAAAGAATGTTG
The DNA here is from genome assembly GCF_053794465.1 of Bartonella sp. B35(2025). Taxonomy (NCBI): domain Bacteria; kingdom Pseudomonadati; phylum Pseudomonadota; class Alphaproteobacteria; order Hyphomicrobiales; family Bartonellaceae; genus Bartonella; species Bartonella sp. B35(2025). The sequence continues at coordinate 997,400 of NZ_CP200035.1, read as the reverse complement.
AACTGATTTTAATGGGTGTAGCGATATAATTTAAAAACAAGCAAAAAATTATATACTATTTATTTCTATAGTTATTATTGTTATGTTTGTTTTGAATAATCTGTGTCTATTATTTTTTTATTTAAAATAATTATAAGAAAGAAAAATAGATATTCTACGATAATTATCAATGAAAGTAAGGAGATTTTCAGTTTATTGATTTGAAGTACTTATGTGTGTTGTTTCATTTATTAAAATTTAATAGAATATGTTTGGTTCAGTTTTTACTGAATGTAAATTTTATAGCATCCTACTATTAAATATTTATGAATAAAATAGTAGTATGGACAATCGATACTAAATTATTTATGGTTCTTGTGTTAAATTTTATTATTTGGTAATTTCATCCTTAGGAAGCAACTTTATTGTGTGTGAGCTTTAGTGCTTTAAAACTTGGGTAGGCTTCTATTTACTGCATTTCTTAGTTAGATTCCTCGTTTGTCATTTAAAATAAAATCTTGGATGCGATGATAGATCTTTAGGCGTGAAGCAGTGCTAGGCATCAAATTAAGAGAGATTTATAGCTAATTGTGTTTTTTGAGGTGGGAATCAATATGATAAATTCTGTTTTTATCAATAAATAGAGTATGTTTTGTTATACTCTCTCTTATTAATTGTAGTATCTGTAAATTGTGGTATCTGTAAGAAGATGTCATTTAGAGAGGTGGGTAATTCTTATAGTAATTTTATCTTCAGTAAATTTCTTGATACTGTAAATGAAGAGAGAGTGGTTTCATTTTATTATTTTTCAAAAAACAAATAGCTTTTTCTGAGTACAGTGTTTTAGAGGGGGGTATTTTTATGTTTTACTGACTGCCCAATTCGGCCATGATAATGTGGTAAATTGAATATATACCTTGGAATTATGTATCTGAAGGGGTGCGGTTATTTTTGAAGTTTGTACATTGTATTTTAAATATGGTTTAAGGAGATGGTAAATTTGTGAATTTCCACATGATGACTTTGCTTATGGCTTACATTTTGACGATTAGATATAGCTTATTACTGTAAGTAAGAAGATGTCGTAATGCTAATGTAAGTTGGTCGATTGAAGGTGTATTGTGTGTTTTATGGGTTTTATTGCAATATAAGTGAGTAAATTAAGAAGGGAATAGCTATCATGTACAAGAGGGTTAAAATGTGTTTGCTTAGTTTTTTTGTTGCAAGTGTACAGTGTTATTCCAAAATAATTAATTGATACAATAACATTAAGAAGGAAAATTTATGAGCTCGAGAAAAAAATATTGAAAGGAAGTGGTTCTTTTATTTCTGCGTTTATTGCTATGGGTATATTTATAAAGCAGGTTCCAGCAAAAACACCTGCTGATACACTTGTGATGGCTTGGAATCTTGATGCAATTTCTTCATTGGATCCTGCACAATTGAATGATGTATACAGCAGTGAAATTATTAACAATGTTTGTGATACTCTGGTTGGTTCAGCTCCAAATGAAGTAACTAAACTAGTGCCACGGCTAGCAAAGAGTTGGGATATTTTGAAAGATGATAATAGTACAACAATCATTTTTCATTTACGTGATGATTTGAAATTTTTTGATGGTCGTCCTGCTCGTGCTGATGATCTTGTTTGGAGCATAAAACGAGCTATAAAATTGAAGATGGCTGGTGCAGCTATATTTATTGATTATGGTATTACAGAACAAACAGTTGATGGTGCTATTCAAGCACCAGATGATAAAACTGTAGTAATGAAATTTGATAAGCCTTATCCTGATACACTGCTTCTTGGTCATGTTATTTCTAGTAATAGCACTATGTTGCTTGATCGTGAAACGATTATGAAACATGAAAAAGATGGTGATTTAGGAAATCGGTACTTAACTACTCATGCTGCTTGTGTTGGGCCATATCAATTGAAAAGTTGGCGTCCTGGCGAAGGAGTTTTACTACATGCTAATCTTCATTATTGGGGTGAGGCACCCAAACTAAAGAAGATTCTCATTCGCCATGTTTCTGAGCCAAGTACACAGCGCTTATTGTTGCAAAAGCAAGATATTGATGTAGCACGTGACTTAACACCTGATGATTCAGCAGATCTTCAAGCGACTACGGATATCAGGGTTGAAAAGGTTCTGGTACCTTCTATGATGTATTGGGGATTTAATGTGACAAACCCTATTTTTGCTAATGAAAAAGTACGGTTGGCTATGCGTTATCTTATCGATTATGATGGTTTGGAAAAGACAATACTGAAGGATAGTGCTATCATGCGTGCAAGTTTTATCCCTATCGGTGTTTTAGGAGCTTTGGATGAAAAAGAAGGTCAGCCTTTTAAATTAGATATTCAAAAAGCTAAGCAGCTTTTAACTGAGGCGGGCTATCCAGAAGGGTTTGAAGCAAATTTTTTAGTGTCAGCATCTCCTTATACTTTGGTGCTTGCTCAGTCGATTCAAGATAATGCAGAAAAGGTGGGAGTTCGTTTTAAAATTGAACGTCTAGTCGGTTCACAGTTGTTTTCAAAACTTAATGCTCGTGCCTTTGATACAATTTTTGTTGGATGGAATAATGACTCAGCGGATCCTCATACGATGGCTTCACGTGTTATTGCCAACCCTGATAATCGGTTAGAAGCTAAAAATACAGCTTATCCTAGTTGGCAGCATGGGTATTTTGATGCAGATATGAATCAAAAAGTTGAAGATGCTTTATTCGAGAAAGATCCACAAAAACGAATAGAAAAATATGAGCATTTGCAGCGTGAACTTATGCAAAAAGGACCCTACGCTTTTATTTTTCAAAAATATAGCAAAATATCTGTTGGACCGTCCATTAAAAAGTGGGTTTGGAATAGTGGACCAAATATCTTCTATAATTTAATTGAAAAATAAATGTGTGTTAATTAATATAAAATACTAAAGTCGAGCATGATAATGGGATGAGTGATAAGAAGATTTTTTTCATTTGAGTCACTAAAACTGCAAAATCATGCTCCCTATCAGAATATCTTAGAAATTTGGAATATAGCGTCGTATAAATTATCGTTTATTCAAAGTATAATTTCTTTGTGTTAAAGTGATAATAATGGGACGCATATTATATGCCAAAAATGCTTAAGTTTATTAATTAAACTGTCATCTTGATCGTATGGTGGCAATTAAGAGGAATATTATAGTTTTTTTATAATAGAAAAGCGAGTAAAGAAAATTATAGTTGCTGTATTCATACAGGAGAGTTCAAAATAAAAATATGGAAAATAAGATAAAAATAAAAAGAATATTTAAAAGCTTTTATATTTCATTTGGGTTAATTAGTTTCTTGAGTATCTTCATGTCGTTTGCTTTGAGTGCGCCATCCAAAGATACATTAGTGATGGCGTGGGACATTGATGCAATTAGCAGTTTTGATCCCGCAAAGGCTCTTGAAGTTGTAACGAGTGAATTATTAATGAATATGTGCAGTGCGTTGGTACATTTTGATCAGCATGATGCTACAAAAGTTCGTCCTGCTATGGCTCAATCTTGGGATGTTTCGGATGATGGTAAAACAATAGTTTTTCATCTGCGACATAATTTAAGATTTGATGATGGAAGAAAGGCAACAGCATATGATCTTGCTTGGTCAATGCAGCGGATTGTTAAATTAGGATATAGTTATGCTCAGTCTTTTATAAACTATGGCTTTAATGAAGAAAATGTTGAAACAAATATTAAAGCTCTTGATGACACAACTTTACAAATAAAACTTGATAAACCTTATCCGATATCTTTGTTTTTAACTGTAATTGGGCAATCTTATTCGTCTGCGTTACTCGATCGGCAAACACTTGAGGCAAACAGTGTTGATGGTGATATGGGGAATAAATATTTGGCTACTCACTCGGCTTGTGTTGGTCCTTATAAATTGGTACGTTGGGTTCCAAGAGATCGGGTTGTGTTACAAGCTACGCAATATTATTGGGGAGATGTGCAAAAAACTAAGCGAATTATGATCCTCCATGTGGCTGAACCCATGAGCCAGAGGTTTCTTTTAGAAAAGGGCGATGTAGATATAGCTCGTGATCTCTCTTCTGAGGATATTTTAGATCTTGAAAAAAAGAATGGGGAAATTAAAATTGCTCGTGTTTTACGTCCGCAATCTATTTATCTGTCACTGAATAATAGGCATGCAGTATTATCTCATGAAAAGGTGAGGTTAGCATTACGTTATCTGGTTGATTATGACAATCTTGGCAAAACTGTTTTACAAGGTATTGCAATTCCACGTGCAAGTTATATGCCATTGGGTGTACCAGGCGCTTTGGATGAAAAAGAGGGATTGCCCTTTGAGCTAAACTTAGAAAAGGCAAAACAGTTAATAAATTCAGCAGGATATTCTAATGGTTTTGAGGTTAATCTTTTGATTGGTACTGTTTCTTATATGTCGCCTGTTGCGCAATCTATCCAAGAAAATGCACGCAAAATTGGTATTAAGATTACAATTGAAAAAATGACAAAAGCTCAATTATTAAGTCGTGTTCGTAATGGAAATTATGATATGGCCATTATGGGATGGAATTCAGCTGATCCTGATGGACACCCATCTTCACTACATAGTATTTTTAATCCTGATCCAACTTGTACTCAAAAGCATGGTATGTACTTGGCTTTGCGTGCTGGTTATTATGATGAAAAAGCTAATAAAATGGTGATGGATGCTTGGTTTGAGAAAGATCAAAATAAACGTCTTAAGCAATATCGTGATTTACAGTTTTATATGCTTGAACATGGTCCTATGGTTTACTTATTTCAGACATACTATATCGTTGGTATGGGATCTAGAGTAAAAAAATGGGTTTGGAATAGCTATAGGATTTACTATAATGAGATACAAAAGGATGAAATATAAAAATAAGTGTAAGCATGTTACAAATAATGTCTGATTAAATTTATTTAATTGCCTGAACACAGATGTTAGGCTTGAGTATCGTAAGTATAAAGGGGATTATTACAATGGCTTTACCATTTTCAAAGGTGGGGAGTACAACATTACAGGAAAAGAAAAATCTACCCTTGTTGGATTTTTTTTTCAAGGTACTTAGGCTACTGATATCAGTTTTTATTACATTGCTTGGTTTGGTGACGATCACTTTTTTTATTGGTCGTATTCTTCCTTTAGATCCCATTCTCTCCATCCTTGGTGAAAATGTTAGTCAAGAAGCCTATGATGCAATGTTTTATAAATTGGGTTTTGATCAACCATTGATCGTCCAATATTGGAATTACCTTAAAAATGTTTTTATGTTGGATCTTGGGGATTCTTTAACCTCGGGGCGTCCTGTTTTGGTGGATATTGCACGTGTATTTCCTGCAACGGCAGAGCTTGCGACAGTTGCCATTATTATTGGTACGGGCTTTGGTATTCCATTAGGTGTTTTTGCAGCAATGTATCGTGATTCATTTATTGATTATTTTGTCCGTATTTTTACACTGATTAGTTATTCAACACCAAATTTTTGGCTTGGGTTGATGGCATTGTTGGTGTTTTATGTTAAACTTAATTGGATTGGTTCTCCGGGGCGGATTGATTTTATCTATGAATATTCTTTTGAAGTTAAAACAGGCTTTTTTCTTTGGGATACTGCTATGCAAGGGCAATGGGAAGCTTTTAGGAATGTTTTTAGCCATATTATTATGCCAGCCTTAATTCTTGCTTTTGGTTCTATGGCTTATATTAGTCGTATGACTCGTGGATTTATGCTTGAACAGCTGAATCAGGAATATATCATTACCGCACGTGTTAAAGGATTATCGTGGATGCGAACAGTTTGGAGGCATGCTTTTCGTAATATTTCTGTTCAGATTATTACTATAATCGCACTTTCTTATGCTTTCTTATTAGAGGGTGCTGTTTTAACAGAAACAATTTTTGCTTTGCCTGGTTTTGGTCGCTATTTAACTAGTGCTCTTTTAGCGGGAGATATGAATGTAGTTGTAGGGTGTACTTTGCTCGTGGGATTTTTCTTTGTCGCCATCAATTTATTTTCTGATTTACTTTATCGCATTTTAGACCCAAGGACACGTTGAATATGATAACAACTAATAATAATAAACTATATTTATTATCTTCTTTAAGATGCTGGTTGAATGAATCTATTCCACAATCAGCAATTCAAGCAAATATACAGAAATTCTATCATACATTGATCAGGGTTTTTCATAATTTTTCAGCTTTATCAGGGATGTCCATTGTTTTTGTTGTTATCTTGTGTGCAATTTTTGCTCCTTGGATTGCTACTCATGATATTTTAAGCGCTGACCTTTCTCAGCGGCTGCAGCCACCATCTATGCAGCATTATTTTGGCACAGATGAATTGGGGCGTGATATTTTTAGTCGTTTAGTTTTTGGAGCACGTATTACCCTTTATATTGTTTTTTTAACTACAGTTATTGTAGGACCAATAGGACTTATTGTTGGTACTATATCTGGTTATGTAGGGGGATGGGTTGATACTATTTTTATGCGTATAGTTGATATTTTCCTCGCTTTTCCAGGTTTAATTTTAGCACTTGCTTTTTCAGCAGCTTTAGGACCAGGGATTGAAAATGCTGCAATTGCAATTTCAATTGCAGCATGGCCACCAATAGCACGTTTAGCACGTGCTGAAACTTTAACTATACGTTCCTCTGATTATGTTTTAGCAGTATATTTACAAGGTGCGTCTGCTTGGCGGATTATTTTATTGCATGTAATACCGATGTGTATTCCATCAGTGGTTGTTTGGTTAACATTGAATATATCTGGGATTATTTTGACAGCTGCAGGACTTGGTTTTCTAGGATTAGGTGCTCAACCACCGGATCCTGAGTGGGGTGTCATGCTCTCGACAGGTCGTGAATTTATGATGACAAACTGGTGGTTAGCAGCGATACCAGGTTGCGCAATACTGCTAACAAGTCTTGGTTTTAATCTTTTAGGCGATGGGCTTCGTGATATATTGGATTCGCGTAATGGATAAAAAATTATTGAAGATAGAAGATTTACGCGTTTCTTTTCCCACACCTCGTGGTGTTTTAGAAGCTGTGCGCGGTGTTAGTTTTTCTGTAGGAAAAGAAAAAATTGGGATTGTTGGAGAGTCAGGATCAGGAAAATCCATGACTGGGCGTGCGATTTTGAAACTAAATCCAAGATCGGCAATTGTTAAAGCCCAAAAAATGTGTTTCGATGGTATTGATTTATTGAGCGCAAGTGAAGCTCAGATGCGGACTATTCGGGGGAAACGTATTTCAATGATTCTACAAGATCCTAAATATTCGCTTAACCCATTGGCACGGATTGGGGATCAGATCATAGAGGCTTACCGTATTCATCATCATGTTTCAAAAATGGAGGCGCGTGAAAGGGCGATTATGATGTTAGAATCTGTTCATATTCGCAACTCTGAACATGTTATGCAGCTATTTCCTCATGAAATATCAGGTGGAATGGGGCAGCGAGTTATGATTGCTATGATGCTTATTCCACAGCCTGATTTAATTATTGCAGATGAACCAACATCTGCACTTGATATCACTGTAAGATGTCAGGTTTTATCAGTATTAGATGAACTTGTAACAAAGTCTGGAGCAGGACTTATTTTTATTAGTCATGATTTAAATATGATTGCTGATTTCTGTGATCGTGTTTTGGTAATGTATGCTGGGCGCATATTAGAAGAATTGCCTGCGTGTGATTTATCGCGTGCATGTCATCCTTATACCAAAGCTCTATTAGATAGTTTGCCACGGCTTGATAAACCAGTTGATGTTTTAGCTGTTCTTGAACGAGATCCCAGTTGGCTAAATGGTCCCACGATTGTTAATGGTGTTGAAAGAGCTTAATATGACAAATTGTGAAAATATTGTTAATGTTTCTGATTTATCTGTGACCTTTGGGCGTGGAAACAAGGCAGTAACAGTCATTAAAAATGTTAATTTCCATATTAAATGCGGTGAAGCTTACGGTTTAATTGGTGAATCAGGATGTGGAAAATCAACAATTTTGAATGCATTAGTGGGGCTTGTTCCCTATCATAGTGGAAATTTTATCTTTGACGGAGAAAAAGTATTGCAAAAAAAAAGCAAAGCTTTTTTGCGTCGCATTCAAATGGTTTTTCAAGATCCCTATGCCTCACTTCATCCAAGAAAAATGGTGCATACTGTCCTTTCAGAATCGCTTGCAATTCATCATATGGATAATCAAAAAGAACGGGTGCACAATGTTTTGTATTCTGTTGGTTTAGATTCTTCATTTCTTTATCGTTATCCACATGAGTTATCTGGAGGGCAGCGTCAGCGTATCGCTTTAGCGCGGGCTTTAATTATTGAGCCAGAAGTTTTATTGCTTGATGAGCCAACATCTGCATTGGATGTATCTGTACAGGCTGAAATTTTGAATTTATTAAGATCATTGCGGAAAGAAAAGCAATTAACTTACTTGATGGTATCACATGATCTTTCTGTTATTGCTCATATATGTGAACGTGTTGGTATTATGCATCGAGGAGTTATTCTTGAAGAGCTCAGCAATAATGATTTGCGCAATTTACGTGCAAAAAACGATTATACTAAAAGGTTTTTTGAAACCAGTATTGAACCTATTGCTTATAGAGAAGAAAGAGTGTGGTAGGTTATATAGCAAGATAGTGAAGTTTTTTCCGCTTTTGGTTGTTGTTTCTAAGATGTAAGATTCGTTTATTTTTATTGTATCAGAAAATTCTACCAGTAAGCTTTAATAACAGGATTTTGCTGCTCATATTGTTAAGTTTTCTTGCTATTACATCATGTCGTATGGTTTATAATATAAACTGTAGGATATGTCGTTTTTTAAATATAGTTATTATATTTCTTTTATGAAAAATATTTTTGATTATTTTATGGCATATGTTTTATTCTTGTTTATCTTTGTTTTTATGTGTCTATAAAATGCTATGTTATAGTTCTAGAAAAAGAGGAATTTTATGAGAATTTTTCAATCATAAATTATAGTTATTTGAATAAAAGAGTACTTTTTTCCTTTTATAATTTTTACTCTATTTTTTAAAATAAAATGATTTGTAGTTGTAGTTAATGTAAAAATACTATTAGATATCATTCTAATATCTTTGTTTTTTCCTTAATTTTTTTATTTTTTAATGAATATCAGGGTAGATCTTTGAGTTTATAGGATTGATTGTGCTAATTAATATGTTTGCAATATCTTCGATATCTTTTTCAATAAGAAGATTCAATTTTACAAAATTGATCTCACTATTTTGATATTTTTTAGAATCATTTAGTTTCGCTTAGAGAGATATTTACAAACTGTAGGCTTCAAGTTTTGCTATCTGTTGCAAAAGTACTGTATCTTTCAGATTCATGGGTAATTACTGTTAAATTTTCTCTAACAATTTTGTTATTAGGTATTATCCAATTACATTATTATAGTCATTTCTAAAGGCAATTTTTGTCTTTTCATTCATAGTACTTTGAATTTAAAAGTATATATTATAATAAATGCTAAACGGTATGTTGATTATGGAAGCTGCATAAGATAAAGGGATTTTTACATCTCAATACTTTCTTGGCTTATAAACTTCATCGGTTCTTATCCTTTTTAGCCTTACAGGAAGGATATAAAATAGATAGATATTTTAGAGATGAGTAGATTATTTTCATGTAAAATATAATAGTAATTATATATTTGAATAAAGAATATTTCATTAATTTTTTAGCATTTATGTTCATAATTTAATATATGACTGTTTAGTGAGATATTGTGAAGCACTGATGGTGGTATTTAAAGGGCTTTTACGGGTGGATATTATCAGGTCTTAATTTTAATTTGTTTAGGGTAAAAGATAGAGGAATGGATAATATGCTAAAAAAGATAGAAAAGAAAAATGATTAATAGAAAGTAATAGTGCTTATGTGGTTGTGCACATGCATAGAAGAGGCTTATTATTTCAGAATTATAAGGGAAGAAATTTTTTTAAGCAGCGCTTACAAAAAAGATACAAAGGCTCCAAATAAATTTTAAAACTTCTTAAAAAAGTTATCTGAAAGAGTAAATTAGTAAAAAACCTATAATAAATTATGTAAAGAACTACGATAGCTATCAGTAAGACACTTAAAAAGTATTTTAAAAGAAAGTGGTAGCGGAGGAGGGATTTGAACCCCCGACACAAGGATTATGATTCCTCTGCTCTAACCTACTGAGCTACTCCGCCAAAATGGATAAATATTATGTAAAATATCTCATCTCTGCTGGATATAAGGGGTAGAACAGCAAGATGTCAAGCGTCGCTTTTAAGCTTTTCTCTTGTCATTCCATTTTATCCTAGATATGGAGTATACAAAACTGTATTTTTTATATGATTAATAGGGGAAGGCATGAAAATGTTGCCACGTGTAGCGGTCTTAGGTTGTGGGTATTGGGGTAAAAATCATATACGAACACTTCATAATCTTGGAGCTTTAGCGGCAGTCTCTGATATAGATGTTGAGCGCGCTTCAAGCTTTGCAAAATTATATAGCGTTGAAGCTATTGCACCTAAAGATCTTTTTATCCATAAAGATATTGATGCGTTGGTGCTGGCGTTACCTCCTCAATTCCATACAGAAAATGTTCTGCATGCTATAAAAAATGGTAAAGATGTTTTTGTTGAAAAGCCAATCGCTTTAAATGTTTCTGATGCTGAAGATCAAATCCGAATTGCCAGTGAATATGGACGTATTTTAATGGTAGGTCATATTTTACGATTTCACCCTGCTTTTGAAAAAATGTGTGAATTGGTAGTAGGAGGAAAGTTGGGTGATATACGTTATATTTATTCTCATCGATTAGGTTTTGGAAAATTTCATACACAAAGTGATGCTTTATGGGATCTTGCTCCTCATGATCTCTCAATGATTTTGGCTTTGACAGAATGCGAACCCTCTGAAATTCGTGGAGAGGGAGCAGCTGTGATTGATAAACTCTCTGATTTTTTTCATATTCATTTGACTTTTCCAAATGGTATGCGTAGTCATCTGTTTACTTCACGCCTTAGTCCTTATCGTGAAAGGCGTTTAACAGTTGTTGGTACAAAAGCTATGCTCGTTTTTGATGATATGGAACCGTGGAGTCGTAAATTAGCATTTCACCGTTTTGCTGTTTGGAAAGAAAGTAAAGAGTGGGCTTCTAGCACTGATGAGCTGAGTTATATTGATGTTTATGAAGATTTGCCCCTTACTCGTGAATTGCAGCATTTTCTTTATTGTATTAAAACGCGTCAATCACCTCGTACAAATGGTGATGATGCTGCTACTGTTTTACGAATTTTAACTGCTGCTGGTATCAATTATTATAGATAAAAGAGATAAATAATATTTTTGTATTATTGTGATTAGCAATGGAGTTAATATGCAATTTATCAACCTTGGAGCTCAGCGTGCGCGTATTGCAGATAAAATTAATGCTGCAATTGCACATGTGGTAGACAGTGGTAAGTATATTTTGGGGCCAAAAGTAACAGAATTTGAAGAGCGGCTGGCAGATTATCTCAATGTTAAACATGTAGTTGCGTGTGCCAATGGAACTGATGCATTGAAGATGCCTCTTATGGCTAAAAATATTGGCCCAGGTGATGCTGTTTTTTGTCCTAGCTTTACGTTTTCTGCAACAGCTGAAGTTGTTGTTTTAGTAGGAGCTGAACCTGTTTTTGTTGATGTTATGCCTGATACATTTAATATTGACGTTGAAAAACTCTGCGAAGCTATCACAATGGTTAAAAAAGAGGGACGTCTCAGGCCAAAGGCGATAATTCCCGTTGATTTATTTGGGTTGCCTGCCAATTATAAACAACTTGCTGCAGTAGCTAAAAAAGAGAATCTTTTGATTATTGAGGATAGTGCTCAATCGATAGGTGGTAGAAGTAATAATGTTATGTGTGGAGCTTTTGGTGATGTTGCTGCAACCAGCTTTTATCCTGCAAAGCCATTAGGGTGTTATGGTGATGGAGGTGCTATGATGACAAATGACGATGATTTGGCAGCACTTTTACGTTCTATTCTGTTTCATGGTAAGGGTGAAACACAATATGATAATGTACGCATTGGTTTGAATTCACGTCTAGATACCATTCAGGCTGCTATTTTGTTAGAAAAGCTTGTTATCTTTGAAGATGAGATAGAAAGGCGTGTAAAAATTGCTCAATATTATTCCAATAGTTTAAAAGATATTATTACAGTTCCAGAAGTAGGAGAGGGCATTCGTTGTGCTTATGCACAATATACTGTTAAGGTGGAAAATCGTGATAAATTAAAGAGTTATTTACAGGAAAATTCTATTCCTACAATGGTTTATTACAAAACTCCATTGCATAAACAACCGGCTTATAAACACTTTCCTTATGTAGAGGGTTCTCTTTCTGTTTCTGAATCTTTAGCAAACTATGTTTTAAGTTTACCTATGCATCCTTATTTGACGCAAAGTGACCAGGATGTGATTATTCAGCGAATAAGAGATTTTTATCATTCTTAAGATAAGTATTTTTATTTTTTTAAAAGTTTTTTTAATAGTGCACTTTATTTAAGTTGTTTCTTTAAAAATATTTAGGGAGTGCTTAAAAAGCAAAGAAAAAATTATATGAAGCTATTTCATTAAGAGGATAGATCATATGTAAAGGTTTATCTTATTTTTCTTTTAATGCGATAATAAATTTATTGTATGACGAAAAATACAGTTAATACTAATACTAATTCAAATATTCATATGAGATTATTTAAATAACGCAGATTATTTAAGAGGTGTTTTTTTAGTACTGGCTATTTTCTTATGGATAAGAGATGCTAAGTCATTTTCGCTTTTAGAGTTTTTAATCAATGTGTTGATAGGTGAAGATTCGCATTCGTGTATAGCTATTTGGGCAGCTAATGTTGCTGCTAACTCTTTTATTTCTTCACGTAATTCATCCAAAAGCTGCTGGCCAGAACCGGTATTAAGTTCATTGATATGAATTTTCTGTAAACGCTTCTGGTAATGTATGATTTTTTCATGCATAGTTTCCATTGCCATTATGAATGTATTTGTTGCAGGATCACTTTGTTTGTTTTTTATCATGATGGAATTTTTTTCATGAATAGAATCAGGAGCATATTGGGTGGGCAATATTGATCGATAAAGTTGTTCTTTTACTTGGCTAAGCTGTATTTTCTGTTGGGCGTATTTTTCTTGTAAAGAGTTGTACTTCTGTTCATTTCGGGTTAATTCTATAGCATGTTGAGCACGGAAAAAATCCTGGTTTGCTTGTATTTCGGTGAGTGATAGTGGAATTTGTTCAGAAGCAAATTTATGTGCAAAGTAAACAGCTTTGCGCCAAATAAGGGGGGAAAAAAGCACTAACAACCAAGATGTGAAAGCAATTCCGAGAATAAAAAAAAGAAATGATTGGATAAGCATAAATTTCCTTTTCAATGAGGATCCATTTAAAATGGATTCCATGTTGGTGTGTGTGTCAATTTTAAATATCCCACATTGATTCCAAGGCGTGCACCAATTCCAGTGCGTACTGGAATTAATAAGATGTCATTGCGTTTTAGGACGTGAAAACCAACACCTGCAATTAAATAGGCTGAACCTGAAATACCACCATAGCGTCCCCATAAATTATTTATATTATTGAGATTATAAATTAAAATCATTAAACGGGAACCTTGACCACCAAAATCCCATCCTACAGAAGGGCCTTGCCAAAAAATTTTATGCTGACCATGGCTTTTGGTAAAAATATGTCCTTCACCATAGGTTAATCCTGCAAAAAAAGCACCAGAAGCTTCTTCCCCTAAAATATAGGCATTTGGATAACCGTATTGCGAAAAGATATTTTCAATTGCGGTTGCTATACCACTTGCTGTTTTTCCAAAAAAAATGTGACCGGAATCAATAATTTCTTGTAGTGAATAACGTGGTTCATTTTTCTCTATCGGTATGGATTGAGCATATGTAATGTTGATGGTGACGAATAAAAGGAATATCAAAGGTACAATATTTTTATACCAATGTAACAGAAGAGAGAAAGTCATAGGATTTTTTCCTTTTATTAATTGCTAACAAGAAGATAATATTAGGATTTTCATCTGATTCAAATAAAAAATAAAAGTGTAAAGTTATTTAAATTCTTGAATTTATTTCTTTAAATTTTTTAAACGTAATTGTTAAAGTTCTATATAGGCATGTATTAGATATTAAGAATTTTACTTCAAAATAAATTTTATTTTTGAATCTGGGAGTTATCAATAATTATGACATTAGCTATTTCTTTAAAGTCTACCGATCTTGCTGCTTTGCTCTGTAGCCGTATCTGCCATGATTTAATTTCGCCTGTTGGTGCTATTCAAAATGCGATGGAGCTCTATGATGAAGGAGGATCTGACGAAGATGCTTTGCAATTAGTGCGTTGGTCTGTTGCAAATGCTTCTGCACGTCTACAATTTGCACGGTTGGCTTTCGGGTTTTCAGGAGCAGTGGGGTGTCAAATAGATATACGTTCTGCTGAGCAGGTTGCTCAACAATATATGAAAGAAGAAAAAGCAATTTTAAAGTGGCAAGCCCCTGGTTTATTTTTACCAAAAGATGAAGTTAAACTTTTGCTTAATTTATTATTGATTGCAAATGCAACAGTTTCTCGTGGTGGTGAAATAGTTGTTATGGTTTTGCAGGATGAAAATAAACGTTCTTTTCGATTTGAGATCTATGGTGAAATTTTACGAATTCCATCTCATTTTGTTGAGTTATATAGTGGAAAATTTCAAGAAGAACTTATTGATGCTCATGTAATACAGTTTTATTATACAATGCTTCTTTCTGAGATGACAGCTATGAAAATAAATATAGATAAAGCGGATGGTTGTATTATTTTAGAAAGTGTAAAGAATCTTTGAGCGAGATAAAATGGCTTAAGCCGTTTTAAAAAGATGAATTAGGATTGTATGAGTGGATAGTAGTTTTAGATTTTCTAATCCATAACACTTTATCTGCAAAAGAGATCTTTTTATGTAAAAGAATTCTTTAATAAGAGAAAAAAATCCCGGATCGTTTCTCCGAGATTTTATAATACGTATTCTTATTATTTATTTAAGCAGTTTTACGTATATTTTGTTCAATTGGGTCACGTAATACATAACCGCGTCCCCAAACGGTATCAATGTAGTTTGCGTTAGAAGATACAGCTTCCAATTTTTTCCGTAGCTTACAGATAAAAACATCAATAATTTTTAGTTCTGGTTCATCCATTCCACCGTAGAGATGATTGAGAAACATTTCCTTGGTGAGTGTAGTACCTTTACGTAGAGATAAAAGTTCTAGCATCTGATACTCCTTCCCAGTTAAGTGGACAGGTTGTCCTGCAACTTGAACGGTTTTAGTATCAAGATTGAGGGTAAGGTCACCGGTAACGATAACCGATTGTGCATGGCCTTTAGAGCGACGAACAACCGCATGAATACGTGCAATTAACTCATCTTTATGAAAAGGCTTAGTCATATAATCATCAGCACCAAACCCAAACCCACGAACCTTATCTTCAATGGCACCCATTCCAGAAAGAATAAGAACGGGAGTTTTTATCTTTGCTAATCTTAAAGTTTTTAAAACATCATAACCTGACATATCAGGTAAATTCAGATCAAGCAAAATGATATCATAATCATAAAGTTTACCTAAATCGACACCTTCTTCACCTAGATCAGTGATATAGACATTAAAATTTTCTGATTTTAGCATTAACTCAATGCTTTGAGTGGTTGCTTTATCATCTTCAATTAATAATACGCGCATCTTCGATCCCTCACTTCGCTCCCTCCCGAATCAAGTGGAGCTATCTTATTTTACAGCAATTGATAAATTACTAATTATAAAAAATGATTTACAAAAACAAACACTTACAATGAAAGTGTTTATGAACATTTCAGTAGTACGCGCAACAATCACCACCGAATTTCCCACTATCTATGATAGTGATTAACAAAATATTTTTATTTTTAAAAGAGGTTAATAAAATTATTTTAGAAAAATCGTATATTTTAAAATTTAGTAAAAAAATGAATTGCCTATTTTATTAACCTTTAATTTTTAAAAAATCCAGTAGTGAGTTTTTTAAAATTCCTCTTTTTACAATTGCGTTATTTATTTACCGAGCTTTAAATCTCTTTTTTTATAGTGAAGATGAAAAGTAAAGAAATGGTTATGACTCTTTAAGACAGATTGTGTGTATAGATTACTTTATGGAAGGGGAAAAAATTTGAAATTTCAAGTTAATAAGGGTTGATCTATTTTTCGCCAGTAAAGATAGAAACTAAGAGTGTGGGTAAATAGTAAAAATGAAAATTTTTGAGTTGGGGTAACCAAGGAGTAGTGAATATGAAATCACGAGAAGGTATAGTGCGATTGAAGATGTTTCAAGTGCGTGGAAAACGTCGTGAAATTGCACAACTTGAGATGATGATTGTAGAATTTGAGAAAATGGTGTTAGAGCTAGAAGCTCAAATTACGAGTGAAGAACGTAAATCTGGAAATAGTGATATTCATCATTTTGCTTATTCAGCTTTCGCTCGTGCAGCACGGCAAAGGCGTGATAATCTTATAAATTCAATTCGTGATTTGCAGCTTCAGAAAACAAATGCAGAAATTGCTCTTCATGAAATTAGTACAGAACTGCAACGTGAACAGCTTCTTGATGCGCGAGAAAATGGAACAACAGTAGGTGATGATCATATCTTGATTCAATCTAACTCTATGGTTGGATAATGATAGCTGCAATTTGAAGATAAATTTCTAAAGATTGATGAGCTGAAAGAAAAAACAGCCAAATTTTATAAAATTTGGCTGTTTTGGATGGTATTTTGAAGTAAATATCCAATCATTATCAATGGCAATTAATACCTATAGCGTTGGATTTTGGTTGTTTGTAATCCAGCTAAGCCATGCTCATCAATCAAACTCTGCCATGAAAGAAATTCCTCTACAGTCAAAGTATAAAGTTTACATGCCTCATCAAGACTTAACAATCCACCTCTGACAGCAGCAACAACTTCAGCTTTGCGACGAATCACCCATCGTCTCGTTGTTTTCGGTGGTAGATCGGTGATTGTGAGTGGACTTCCATCTGGCCCAATAACATATTTTATTTGTGTTTTTGTTAAATCAGTCATTGTATTCTTCTATTTTCATCAAGGACTTGATTCTTTTGTAAGACGTGAAATTTAAAAAAGAGCTAAATTTGTTTAAATAAAAAATTACTAAAGTAAGCCAACACATAAAAATATAAAATAAAGCAAGTAGAATAGTCTATTATAGTGCTTTTATGGAATTTTTTATAAATAGAGTAAAAGGGGAGCATCTTGGGTCATATTTTCACTAATTTTTTGTTTTCAGGACCTTCTTAAAAGATAATGCTATTGGTTGTAGAAAAAATTAAAAAGCGCTATAGGGAAATCAATGAACAGTGCACATGAAAATATTAATCATATGGTGTACATTTAAATAGAGAATAAAAGCATGATTTTGAATAGCCTTGATTTACCAGGACAGCCTGAAGATTCTCGTATTATTGTTGCAATGTCTGGTGGAGTAGATTCATCAGTTGTGGCAGGTCTCTTGAAAAAAGAAGGTTATGATGTGATTGGAATTACACTGCAGCTTTATGACCATGGTGCTGCAACGCATCGTGTCGGATCTTGTTGCGCTGGGCAAGATATTGAAGATGCGCGTCGCGTGGCTGAAACATTAGGGATACCTCACTATGTTCTTGATTATGAAAAACGATTTCGTGAGGCTGTAATTAATCCTTTTACAGAAAGTTATGTGTACGGAGAGACGCCTGTGCCATGTGTGGCATGCAATCAGACTGTCAAATTTGCGGACTTATTAGCAACTGCACGTGAATTAGGTGCAGATGCTTTAGCAACGGGGCATTATATTCGTAGTCGTTCTCATGGTGTGCATCGAGCACTCTTTCGTCCTATTGATTCTGCTCGTGATCAAAGTTATTTCCTTTTTGCAACAACACAAGAACAGATTGATTACTTACGTTTTCCACTTGGTGATCTTCCGAAAGCACGTGTTCGTGAAATAGCAGAAGAAATGGGTTTAGTCGTTGCAAATAAGCATGATAGCCAGGATATTTGCTTTGTTCCGCAGGGAAAATATTCTGATGTTATTGCAAAACTTCGTCCAGAAGCTGCAAAACCTGGTGTTATTGTACATGTCGATGGGAAGATTCTGGGTAAACATTCTGGAATTTTCAATTATACTGTTGGTCAGCGTCGTGGTATTGGTGTTGCAACCGGTGAGGCACTTTATGTAGTTCATCTCGATGTGGAAAACGCACGTGTTATTGTTGGCCCTCGTGAAATGTTGGAAACATATAAGTTCTTTTTGCGTGATATGAATTGGCTTGGTGATGAGCAGTTAGATAATTTTCCCTCCAGTGGTGTTGAAGTGGCTGTAAAAGTTCGTTCAACGCGTCCTCCGCGTCTTGCGCGTTTATATTATCAAGAGGGTGTTTTTTCTGTTAATTTGCTAGAACATGAAAGTGGTGTAGCACCAGGACAAGCTTGCGTTTTTTATGATGAAGACAGTGATGGAGCACGTGTTCTTGGGGGTGGATTTGTTACACGTTCAGAACGTACAGCTGGTGCTGAAGCGATGCTGCAGCGTGTTTTATGTAATCTTGAAACAAAAGCAACTGTTTAATCTTAATTAAAAATAACTGTTTCTCATAAATAAAATATAAATACTTAGGGATGTATTTCTAGAACTTTTAATATGGTCATTTTTAGTTACGTTTAATAGAGTCGGTAAAGTGCATTAATGTAAGATTCGAGACCATGGTAACATTACAACTTATCACGGTTGTAGGCTAAGGGAATATGCAAAGTTTATAATTTTTGCGAAGTATAAGCATGTAAGTCGTTGCTCTCAATATGCTAAAAGTAAGTGGTGTCAGTTTTGTTGTTTTTTCTTGCTTGATAATACAGAGGATGAAAAAAGGAAGAATATAAAGATAAAAGTTTGCATCGTTTAAATATCTTATGACGATTATCAACAATCAACACTTTGCGTATAAGGCATTTTAGAGTTGCGCCCGAAGAGATTTGGATTGATTTTCTATAAAGGTAATTGCATGAAGTTTTATCAATGACGTTATCATTATTGGTAAAAATAGCCATGTTATAAAAAATGGCATTTATATCATCGTAATTAGAGAGATTGTATAAAACTATAATCAAGGATTTTTGGGTAATATCTGGGAAAAATTTTTATAATGATGTAGCATTCTGCATTTACTAATGCTGTATTGCTACCACTATAAATATGGAAGCCCATGATATCATCTATGGTTTTTTGTGGAACGCAGCAAATGGAACACAATGGTTATGTTGTTTTCAAAAATGATGTAAGTCCAAAAAAGCATTCTATTGCTATGAGAACCATAGAGCAGAAGATTCTTACGAGTGCAATAATACCGATGATATCATTTTTTTTCTTTTATAAATTGGTGTTGCCTGTCCAATAAAATTTTTTCACTAATATTATGATAGGCTCTTAGATATGAATAAACAGCTTTACGAATTATTGCGAGATTAGGATTTGTCTAAGGTTTTGAATATTCTTTTTTGAGATTACTAGGTATTGAATATTTTTTTTGAACAGAAGGATAAGAAAATATTATTTTAAACTAATAGTAGAATTTTGTTGACATAATACAACCATAGGTATAATGTGTAGGTACCGAGTGTGGTACAACGTGTTGTCTTCGTATCGGGTGCAGGGTTTTGGGTCCCCGCTATTTCCTAAGCCCTGTATACCCTTGATTGCTAAGGGAAAAGAATCTGGGTCCCCAATGCCCAGGTTCTTTTTTTTAATCCTAAAATGGTTTTTATTATTTTATCAGTGTAATGTCTTTGATATAATGTAGAATTAAAGTTGCAGTGGGATGCTAAGCGACTATTCGGTATTTTCGTAATTATGCTGATTAGTACGATAATTATAAAAAGGTTAGTAAGTGGTGTGTAATCACATATTTGAATAAAAACAGTGGGTGATTTTTCAATTATAAGTCAGTAAGCTTGTTAAGCTATTTTAAAAATTATTGATTATTAGGAGAATGTGTTTGGTTTCTCTTAGAGATTGCTTATTTCTCTTTTGAGCAATATCTGTACATCATATTCATCTGTTATGATACGTGTATAGCTACTCCAAGTGGAAATGGTGAGATATAGGAAGTATTTTATTATATTCTGAAATTTTTTATCACATGAGGAAATATTAACAGCATATCAAAAAAGATTATAGGGTATATGGGTTAAAAATATCATTTCTTGTTTGATAAAAGAAGAAGGGGTGTGTGGTGATGGACGTCAAAATCAAAATACAAAGCTTAACCCTATGCTCTATTTTAGTTGCTTGTATCGTTTTTGCTTTGAAGTATTGGGCGTATTACATTACTGGTTCGGTCGCACTTTATTCTGATGCATTAGAGTCAATTGTAAATATACTTGCAGCAGTAGTGGCGTGGTGGGCTGTGAAAGTGAGTATGAAGCCAGCGGATCAAGATCATCCTTTTGGACATCATAAGGTGGAATATTTTTCTGCTATTCTCGAGGGGATACTGATTATTGTTGCGGCAATTATGATTTTAAGAGAAGCATGGATGGCTCTTTCAACCGTTAAATTAGTGCAGAAGCCTGGGATATGGCTTATTATTCACCTTGTAGCAAGTGCCATAAATTACGTGTGGGGTTGGGTTCTTATTAAACAGGGAAAAATTCACCGATCGCCAGCGTTGAGAGCTGATGGCGCACATTTTATAACAGATGTTTTTACTTCATTTGGAATTTTAGTTGGCTTACTTGCAAGTTTTATGAGTGGATGGGCTATTTTGGATCCAATTTTGGCAATAATCATTGCTATTAATATTCTTGCACAGGGATGGAAGGTGGTGAATAATGCTATTCAAGGGTTAATGGATGTTGGAGTTGAATGGAATGAAACCATTCAGATCCGTAATCTTATTTCTACAAATGCGCATGGTGCGCTGGAAGTGCATGATTTGCGTACGCGTGTTGCTGGTCGAGTTACTTTTATAGAATTTCATTTAGTTGTGCCAGCTACAATGCAGGTGGGAGAAGCTCATAAGATTTGTAACAAAATTGAAGATGTTCTTGAAAAAGAATTCAATAATGTGCACATTTCTGTTCATATAGAGCCTGAAGATGAAGCTAAATTGCCTCCTGGCACAACAGCTATTCCTCTTGTATAAATGATTTTTGCGGGTTGGATTATCTTTTAAAGAGACATAAATCAAAAAATGTTTTTTTGTGATTTTTCAGAAAAATATTAAAGATTAATTTTTTCAATACAAGCGATCTCGTTTTCTTGATTAATGATACTATATCGTTGTAATTGACAATGCCATTGATGATGAAAATGCTCAATAGCAAATAAGTTAAAACCAGCAGGTGATTTTTTACTATCGAAAGCTTGCGATGCAGAAGCAACACCAACAATAGGAATTTTTCCCATTTTTCCTTCGACAATATTTAATGTGGGTAAATGGGTATGTCCATGAAGAATAAGTTCGCAGCCGTGATGTTTGATAACATTTAAAAAACGTTCTATGCCCCATAATTTTTTATGCCAAGAAGTTGCATGATGAAAAGGGGGATGATGTATCACTATAATACGGAAAAGATTGCGTGCCGCAGCTTTATTTAAAAGCTTTGATAAAGTTTGCGCCTGCGTTTTATCGAAATAGCCAAAAGCTTGAAAAAATGGTGTAGCAATGGCTGATGAAGCACCTATAATGGCTATATTATCACGAACACGCATATAAGGAAAAGAAAGTGGATTCTTTTGTGGGAAATCATCTGTGATCCAAGGGTAGAAGAGAGTACAAGCCTTCTTGAATGCTCCACGGACATAAGCGTCGTGATTTCCAAACGTTAAAGAAATATTTTGAGGCTGGCCTTGGTTAAGTAACCAATTACGTGCTTGTTCAAATTCTTTATCTAAAGCCAGATTGACAAGATCACCGGAGATTATGAGATGGTCAGGCTTTTTCTTTTTCAACGTGTCCATTAAAATCTCTAGGACATTTGTTGCCATTTGATTTTTACGTTTTTTTTGCCAATTAAGATAGCCGGTAATGCGCTTCCCAAAGAGCTCAAATAAGGAAGGTTGTGGTAAGGGTGAAAGGTGTACATCTGATATATGAGCAAGATAAAACATAGATGCTAGCATAGTGTTGAAAACAATTTAGGCAATAAAAAAATATAAGATAAGTTGTTGTATTTTTAAGGTAAGAGTGGATTATAAAATGAAAAATATCCTATTGAAAATACCAAAAAACCTTTGGGAAATTTACACTTTATTTATTTTTAAAATGACAAAAAGGTACATAATAATGATACTCTATTGTTGTCTATATGTTCTCGATATATATTTTTCTTTAAGATAAGCTCCATCTTAAAGTGATAGCAACAATCTTTTAAGATTTTTTAACGGCTTTCACGATACCACATAATACTAAATAGTAAAAGACAAGTGAGTAATGCAAAGAAACCAGAAAAAATCGAAAAATAAAAAGTATTGACTAAACGAGTTTCTGTAGCTTCTTTCAAAACAATTGAATGAGCAAAGGGGGATTTTTGTTCTGTTTGTGATTGAAGCAGCTTGATAGGAGGAAGATTAATACTCGCTTTTCTTTCGTTGTGTAAACGCACTATGTGGCCACCAGTATATTTGCTGATAGGAGCTAACTTTTCTTCCGTTGAGATTAAGTCAGTCAATTCAAGATTGTTGAGAACACCCACAGAAGAAAGTACTGTTAGATCACCATTTTTGATGTTAAAAATTCCTGTTTCATTGGTATTAATAACAGCTGTAAATACACCTTCCTGTTCTTTGGTAAGGATAATATCCTCTTTTTTTCCAGAGGGAAAAGTTACTTCAATTGGTTCTGGAAAGTCTTTAAGCGTTTGGCGACGAATTATTAAACGATGACGGTCGCTTATTGTGCTTAATTTTTCCTCCTCAAGATCGGGTTCTTTCATAAGCCAATGAGCAATTCGACGATAAAGAGCTGCATAAGGGCCTCCACCTTCGAAACCTCGTGCCCAAAGCCAACTTTCATCAGAAAGTAACATACCAACACGTCCTTTACCAACATGGGAAAGAAGTAAAAGTGGTTGTTCATCAGCTCCCTTCATAAGAATAGTACCTTTATTTGTTTTTTGAATTGCAATTTGTCGTAGCCATTGTCCCCATTGAGAAGCTGGATAAGTAGGAGTTGCAAGGTCTCGTGTAACAGGATGGCGTTCACCTTCTTTGGTTAATGTAGGTCGAAAAGGTTTTTGAATAATAATACCAGTTGGTAATGCAGGAAGGATGCTTATCAAAGGTGTTTTAGCAAGCGAATATTGCTGGATAAATTCAGGACCTGTTACCATTAATAATGCTCCGCCCTTTTGTACATATTGAGCGATATAATCATAATAGATTAATGGGAGAAACGGAGAATGTTGGTAACCATCAAGGATGATAAGATCAAAATTATTAATATCTTCAACAAATAGCTTTGTTGTAGGAAATACCACAAGTGATAATTGGTTTAATGGCGTATTATCTGCTTTTTCAGGAGGACGTAAAATAGTAAAATGAATAAGGTCAATATTGGAATCACCTTTTAAAAGATCTCGCCATGTACGTTCACCGTTGTGAGGTGCGCCTGAAATAAGAAGAACGCGCAGATTTTCTCTTATTCCTTCAATAATGGCTACAGCTTTGTTATTCTCAGAGCTTAATTCACCTTCTTGTACATCAGTTGCAACCTGAATAATGTTTTTTTCGGCATGGGTAAGGGTAATTTCAGTTTGAAAAATAACACCAGGGGTCACAAAATAATGACCAACTTCTTGGCCATTAATACTTACAGTAATGTTTGCTTGTGTTGATATAGATTCTTGAGGTTGTCCTTTATCTTCTACCAAAATAGAGAGTATTTGTGGTTTATTGATAAGAGCAAAGCGAGGAGGGGAAATAAATTTAATTTGGCGATCAAATTCATTCGATCTTCCTGTTATGAGAGCATTGATAGGTGCTTTATGGTAAAGGTCTGATAATGGAGGAATGTCGTGCACTTGTCCGTCGGTGATTAAAATTGTACCTGCATAACGAGATTGCGGTACATCAGATATGGCGTGTGTTAAAGCGTTAAATAAATTCGTTGAGAGTGCATATTGATTATTATCAAGTTTTCCAGCATCGATAAAGCGTGGCTCAAATTGTGGATAGTGAGCTAGTTCAGCCATTAATTGTGCACGCGCTTCATCGCTATCATTTGTACGTGTACCAAATGTTTGGCTTTTACTGCGGTCGACTACAATTCCTACAGTACTTTTGAGTAGTTCTCGTTGTTCTTTTATAATTATTGGGTTCAGTAAAGTAAGGATGAGAGAAACCAATACCATAAGACGTAATAAAGATCCTTGACGTCGTGTAATGAGGCCAATGATTACAAAAATACTGGATATTCCCCCTAACAATAAAAGCCAAGAGATAGGCAAAAAAGGCTGAAAAGTAAAAAATGGTCTCATTACCTTCTTTCTCTGTTAAAGCGCTCCAACAGTGTTGGGACGTAAACTTGGTCAGCTTTATAGTTTCCTGTAAGCACGTAGATGACAATATTCAATCCTGCACGAAATGCCCATAAGCGCTGCATTGCATCATTAGGAATAAGTGGGTATTTCCAAGTACCTTTTGGATCTAGTGCCCAAGCACCAGCAAAGTTATTGGCAGTGATAAGGAGAGAACTTACATTATCACCGGTGGCAAGAAAATTATTATTTCTTTTTTTCATTGATGATGATTCAACCCATAAAGGAGAACCACGGTAGAGACCAGGAAAATCTGGCATAATATAAAAAGAGCGAGCAATAACATGATCAGCAGATGCTGGTTCAATGGGTGGAATATTTAATCCTTTTAATATAGTTCGCAATCTTTGTGTGGCTGGAGTAGCAGTTCCTTCAAAATTAAGATTGGTATTTATTTGATCGCGTGTGTCAAATAAGATTGTACCACCATTTTTCATAAAGCTATTTATTTTTTCAAGGCTTTTTGGTGTTGGGATGGGACTGTTAGAATCAATTGGCCAATAAATGAGAGGATAGAAGGCGAGCTCATCTTTATCAAGATCAATTGCTATCACAGATCCGGGTGAAAGCATTGTACGCTCTGCAATAAACTGACTCAGCGTTTCTAGTCCACTTTTACTTGTAGTATCAATTTCATGATTATTTGTTACGACATAAGCAAGATGAGTAGCACCAGCTGCTTGTATTATAGTTTCATAATAGTTTTCTGTGCTTTGTGCATGAGCACTTGGTATATGCATGAACAAGGTTATAAGACTTATTAGGAAAGGAAGCAGAAGGAGTACATTGTTTCGTCGGTTGAGAAAAAAAGCTCCCCCCATCCATAAAACTAAAAAATTATCCAAAGCAAATAATAAGACAGCTAATCCTAAAAGTGGACCAATGAGATATTTTTCTTTTGTGTCATAAGATAAAGGATTTGTGCTTAAGGAGGTAAGTAATACCGATTGCTCTATTAAGTGTGATGAATGAGTTAAGAGATTAAGTGCATAGAGATTATTTTTTAAGCCATAAAGCCCAGGTGGGGTATGATAAGAGGGAAAAGGTGGGCTTTGTGCATCAATAACGAGTGGAACAACAAAAGTAGGAGGAGTTTGTAGCTGACCATCAGCGGTTAATGTTCGCCAAGGATTTTGTACTGTTGTTGTTTTTGTGTGTGATGGATTTTTATTTTCATAGGCACTGAGCGTGATTAATTTTTGCAACATTTGTGCAAAAAATCCAGAAAGAGGAAGATTTGACCATGTGGGATCTGGTGCAATATGAATAAGAATGAGTGTGCCTTTGCCATGGCTAGCTGCTGTAATAAGAGGAGTTCCATCAGCAAGACTGAGCCATGTTTTTTCAAAAAGATCTGGGCTTGGTTCTCCTAGAATTTGGCGTGAAACAGTGATATCTTCTGGGAAAGGAAGATCAAAAAAGAAGTTATTTTTTGCAAAAGGCGCAAGTTTTTGTGGTTTTGTCCAAGACATGATACTTCCAAGGAAGCGATTTCCAGGACGTAGTGGAACGGGCAGTAGGCTATCATGATGTTCTGTAGTACTGAGATTTTCTCCAGCAAAGCGAATAAGTGTTCCCCCTTTAGTGACAAAATCAGATAGTTTTTTTTCCACTTCTTTTGGCATATTAACGATGTCACCCATAATGAAAACAGAAGGATTTTGTTTCAGTAAGTGATCGATATCAATTGAAAGCTCTTTTCCTCCCGCTGTTATAAGCTGTGTATGGCCTTGTAATGCTTTGATAATGTAATAAAATGGAGAAAGCAGGGGTTGTGTTATTTTGTTAATATTTGGCGATAAGAGAGCAACACGGCTCACTCGATTACGACTGTCAATTAAGAAAGTTGCAGCAGCGTGAGCTTGATTTTCTATTTTTATCCATGCAATTTTATTGCGTAATTCAAGCGGTAAGTTAAAAGAAACAAGAGCTGTTGTTGCTCCTTCTTGAAAGTTTGTTGTAGAACGGCCAAGGAGTTGGTTATTTAAATCATAAAGGCTTAATGTAACTGTAGTTTCACCTTGATTAGTTGCACGAATGATATGTGCTATGATGTTCTTATTGTTATTTTCTATAGCTGTTACACCAATTATGTCGGAAATATCTGCTAAATACCACAAGAATTTTTGAGGTTTTAACTGTTCGATTAGGGCAAAAGCTTGCATATCTTCGCTTGTTTGTAAGCCATCGCTTAAGTAAGCAATATCAAGAGATTTGCCTTTAGTTATTTCAATAAGTTTTTTCAATGTATGTACACGGTTAACAGGCCAAGGGCGGGGCTGTAAATGTTTTAAATGTTGTTTTATAGTTTCTGCCGGTAAGGGATTAATATCAAGGGTGTCATTTTCAGCGGTAGCAAGAAAATAAATATTTTTTTGCTGCTTTTCTGCTTGTGCTAGGAGAGATTCAGCAACGATAATACGTTTTTTCCATTCTTTCGCGGATGCCCATCCATTATCAATAATGAGCGCAAGTGGTTGAGATCCAGAGAATGTAATTGGCTCTTTATGTAAAATGGGTCGTGCTAAAGCGATAATAATTAGCGCTGCTATGGTTAACCGTAATAACAGTAACCACCAAGGTGTACGGTTTTTGGCTTCCTGTTGATTGGCTATTTTAGGAAGGAAACGAAAAGGAGGAAAAAGCTCTTTACACGGAGTAGGAGGTGTTATTTGCACCAACCACCAAATGATTGGTAAAGATAAAAGCCCCAGCAAAATTAAGGGAGCAGCAAAACTCAAAATGCCCTCCTTGTATTATTAGATGAAGAACTGGCCATTTTATTTGTAAGCTGTAAAATAATTTTTGTTAAGGGTTGATCAGTTGTACTGGCATAATAGATCCATCCTTGGCGTAAACAAAAATCTGCTAATTTTTGCCGCCTTGCTTGATATAGCTTACAATAGCGCTCTCGGAAATTGTCTGCTTTTCCCAAAACGTACTTTTCCCCTGTTTCAGGATCAATAAATTCTGTACAGCCTTTGTATGGGAAATGCTCTTCTGCAGGATCAGCTACTTCAATTAAATGAGCAGTAACCTGTTTTGTGGCTAAAATTGTTAAATATTGAATAATTTTTTCAGGACAATCAAGAAAGTCGCTTATTATGATGGCGTGTGAAAAACGTGTAATGGTTGAGAAATCTGGAAATGGATTTTCATCTTGATGATTTATTAAAGCCAGGAGCATACGTTCTATTATATTAGATGTCATTGTGGGTGGCATTAAATTGGGTATAGCAATATGCTCGCCACTTTTTGCAAGAAGTGTTGCTAATGCAAGGGCAAGAATAATAGCATAATTACCCTTAGAGATTTGTGAAAAGTGCGAACAATAATGCATTGAAGCACTCTGATCAGGCCAAATCCAAACTGTTTGTGTTGTTTCCCATTCGTATTCACGTAGGTAAGTATATTCATCGCGTGCTGAACGGCGCCAGTCAATCTGCGTAATGGATTCTCCTTCAACATAAGGGCGAAATTGCCAAAAATTTTCCCCGTTACCACGTTTACGTTGACCATGCCATCCTGTTATTAACGTATTGGCAATAAGACGTGCTTGTAAAAGAAAATATTGTATATTGGCAGTATCTTTATACAACCTAGTAGTGAGTGATAGTGGAGGTTTTTTTGAAACTTTTTTGCCAATAGCCATTAGAGGATGTCTCTTATAAGATTATCAATAAAATCTTTTACAGTTATAGCTTCAGCATGTGCGGAAAAATTTAGCGCCATGCGGTGTTGTAATACGGGTTGAGCCAATATTTTGATATCATCAAGTGAGGGAGCTAAACGTCCATGATAAAGGGCACGAGCGCGGGCACAAAGTGAAAATGCTTGTGATGCCCGAGGACCTGGACCCCAAGCAACATAAGAGTTTGCAAGAGTATTATGCTTATGAGGGCGGGCTGAACGAACAAGTTTTAAAATGGCTTCGACAACATTTTCAGAGATAGGCATTTTACGGACAATTTTTTGAATTCTTTGCAATTTTTTTGCTGATAAAATCGGCTGTGCGCTTTTATTTTCCTCTCCTGTTGTTTTTAAAATAATACGTCGTTCTGTAGTTATATCAGGATAATCGATGTCGATTTGCATCAAAAATCGATCCAGCTGTGCTTCAGGAAGTGGATAAGTTCCTTCTTGTTCAAGGGGATTTTGAGTTGCAAGCACATGAAAAGGTTGTGGTAAATCGTAACGATTTCCAGCAACAGTGACATGATATTCTTGCATAGCTTGTAATAGCGCTGATTGGGTACGGGGAGAAGCGCGATTGATCTCATCAGCCATGAGAAGTTGAGTGAAAATAGGGCCTTGCATGTAGCGAAAAAAGCGCTTACCATTTTCATCTGAATCCATAATCTCAGAACCAATAATATCTGATGGCATCAAGTCGGGTGTAAATTGGATACGCTTTTCATCAAGTCCCAATACTGTTCCTAATGTTTCAACAAGATACGTTTTAGCAAGTCCTGGAACACCAACAAGCAGGGCATGTCCACCAGCTAAAATAGCTGTTAAAGTATATTCAATTACATGGTTTTGGCCAAAAATAACTTTATTAATTTCCTGTTGTAGAATATCCAATTCTTTGTGTGCAATATCAATGTCATCAATGGTTACTTGATCATCTATAATTTCTGGTGCTTCATTACCAATATTAACTTTCTTAATAGAATTGGATAATGTATCATTTTGGATCATATTTTTTCCCCGAAGCACTAATCGTAAAATTGACAATTCCTTATGAATAATAACAAATATTTTATAATGAATATTTTATGATTTGTAGCAAAAAATAAGAAAAAAAGAAGCGTAATGTGCTATTTTTTAAATATTCGTATACAGATGGAAGAATTCATTTCTAACAAGTGGTATGTATTTTGTCAAAGGGCGTATTGGAGATATTGTCTTAGAGGAATAGCTATTTAATAGAATTTATAGGGATAGTTGTTTGATACAATAATAAAATTTGTCTGAAAGGTTAAAGGGTGAGTATAACACAAAGTTTTAAGCACGTTGATTGGTTGCAGACTAATCATATTCAAATGCTTCTACGTGTTTTATCTTTGGATGGTGAAGAAGCTCGTGTTGTCGGTGGGGCAATACGCAATCAGCTGTTAGGGCAGCCTATTAGTGATATTGATATTGCTACAACCTGTTTACCACAACAAGTTATAGCACGTGCTGAAGAAGTGGGATTTAAAGCTATTCCTACAGGTATTGCATTTGGTACAGTGACGGTAGTTGCTGAGTCATGCTCTTATGAAGTTACAACTCTTCGTTCTGATTTTGAAACGGATGGACGTCATACCAAAGTGGTCTTTGGTCGTGATTGGCAAAAAGATGCTGAACGTCGGGATTTTACTATAAATGCGCTTTATTGTGATGCAGCTGGTCATCTTTATGATAAAGTAGGAGGTTTGAACGATATTGCTGGTCGAACAGTACGCTTTATCGGTATTGCGGAGAAGCGTATTCGTGAGGATTATTTGCGTATTTTACGGTTTTTTCGCTTTTTTGCTTGGTATGGGGCAGGACGACCTGATGTACAGGGACTAAAAGCATGTGTCAGTTTAAAGCAAGGTCTGAAAAAACTTTCATCTGAACGTATTTGGGGAGAGATAAAAAAACTTCTTACTGCTTCAGATCCAACACGTGCTCTTTTGTGGATGCGCCAAAGTGGAGTTTTAACACTCATTTTTCCTGAAACAGAAAAGTGGGGTATTGATGCAATTCACTCACTCGTGAAAACAGAACAAGCGCTTGGTTGGAAAGTAGATCCTTTATTACGATTAGAAAGCCTTCTTCCTCCTGATCCTGTCCGTCTTAATGAAATGGCTCGTCGCTTACGTTTGTCTAATAGGGAAACAACACGGTTAATGGAATGGGCAAAATTGGAAATAATTAGCCAAAACTGTTCAGATAGTTTTGTACAAAAACTGATTTATTTTTATGGTCGACAGCCAGTTTTAGACCAGTTATCCTTGTCTATAGCTGCAATGCGTGCTAATACTTTTGAAGAAAAAGAAGTTTCGCAAAAAGCAGAAAATTATATCAGACTTTATCAGCTTGCCCAAAAATGGCAGATTCCTACTTTTCCTATTAGTGGTAAGGATTTGATGAGGAAAGGTTTGACTGAAGGAGTTCTTTTAGGACAAAAACTCAAGGAGCTAGAAATGATATGGATTGAAAGTGGATTTTTAATAGATCGCAATAAGTTATTAGAAAAAATTAATTTATAATACTGCTTTTTAAAAGCAGATTTTTGTTTTTTTATTTTTATATGAAGTTATTATTATTTTTTGGTAATGCTAGTTTATAATTATTGAATTTTTGGCAGAAGAAAAGAAATGATGGTGAAGTTTTAAATGGTTGTTGCAGTGTCTTAGAAAGATGTGAAAGTTTCACTTTTAAAATAAATAGTGATTATATGTAATGTATTGGTATTTTTATTAACATATTAAAGGACTTAATGAATTTTTACATTTTTTCATAAGCAAAATTTTTATTGTAACCAATTTGGCGGAGTGCTTCTCCTGTAGTGATAGCTACGCTCATTGCGAGATTTAGAGAGCGCATGTATGGTAGCATGGGAATTTTCAAGGTATAATCAACGGTTTCATGGACATAGTCAGGAACTCCTGCTGATTCACGGCCAAAGAGTAAAACATCATTTTTTTGGTAATACATCTCTGTATAGCATGTTTCTGCTTTTGTGCTTAAAAGTAAAAGACGGCGATTAAAGCACTTCATAGTGTTCATAAAATGTTTCCAGTCAATGTGCCGTTCTAGTGAAACATATTCAAGATAGTCCATGCCAGATCGCTTAAGATTGCGATCTGATATATCAAAGCCTGTGGGTTCAATGATATGAACATGCAAACCAAAACAGGCGCTAAGACGCAAAATTGTCCCTGTGTTACCAGCAATATCAGGTTGAAAAAGAGCAATATGAAGTGTCATACTCTAGTGGAGTAATTTTTTCTTCATAATTTGTAAAGGAGATATGTGAATTATTCCAAAAATATAGATGAGCATACAGTTTTTATGTTTAGCTGCCACTTACTCTGAAGCTTAGGATAAAATTATATACATAGATTTATCATTAGGTAAGAAAGAAAGTATCTTTTTTCTTTTTTGATAATGTTGGAAGTAGATTTGGTTCATTATAGTAAAAAATGGTATATTTGTAAATGGAATAGGTTTCATTAATATATAAAGTTTATCCAAGCATTGCTGTGTGCAGTGTTTGCCCAATGTAAATCAGGTAATTGGAAGCTTTTGTATTATACAAGTAGCATCAGCAACATAAAAAGAAGAGTGCAAGAAGTCTCATGATAGAGATCACTTAAAAGCAGTAAATTTATTAAAAAAATTTGTTATTGTGAAAAGAGTTATTCTATTTTTGCTTCAATTACTGAAAATATGAAACAGAAAAAAATAGATTATAGTAAATGTTTTTATTGGATTGATTATTATGGCAGCAATGAATTTTTCTTTTCAGAGTGATGCAAGTAATATCCCTTATGAAGAGAAAGAGTCCATTTCTTTTCCTTTATCTGCTCCTAAAAATAGGAATAGAGCTTTTTAGAGCCATTTAGTGTTTATGATCAAAGACTCATTGTAGCGTGGATTGAAGATTTATAAATTAGTTTTTTTAGTTGCCATAGGTTTAAACTTTTCATTATTTGAAAACGTTTGGCTATGATCAGGAACAAGTTAAAATTTTACCATGCAATATGAGGTGAGTAATAGTTTTAGTGGGAAGAAAGAAATTTTTAATCATGTTGGTATTGCAACAAATTATTTTTCTTCTTTTTTTGCTAACGGAGAAGGAGCGAGATTGATTCACAATGATGTTTATGCTTTAGATTGAGGTAATTTAAAGAACAAATTTATAAAAAAGTTGAAAATTGAAGGAGAGAAAAAGGCTAAGATTGTTGATCTTGAAAGAGCACAGGGAACAAATTTGGTTATAGCGCATTGAGACTTTGTAAAGTAAAAACGGAGATGTTAAAATGAAGAAAATTGCATTTACTACTCTTGTTTCAGTTTGGATGGCTTCTGGTGCTTATGCTCAGTCTTTGGCAGTGTCTTCTGAACCTGAAACAGTTTCATCAACAGGTGTCGTACAGATTGGTTCGAATATGTCTGTACGTTATGTTACACCTACAGCAACTGATTTTGTTGCTTCAAGTCTTATTGGTGCAAATGTACACAATATAGAAAATGAAAATATTGGCGAAGTGAAAGATATTATTTTACGTGAAAATAATATTGCGGGGATTGTTATCGCTATTGGTGGTTTTTTGGGTATAGGGGAAAGCTATGTGGTCGTTTCTCCAGAAACAATTCAGATGACAAATGATTATGGTAAGTGGAAGCTCATTACCAATATAACAAAAGATTCGCTGAAAGAAGCTCCAAGATTTAAATATGAAGGACGTTGGGCGCACTAATTTTTGTGTTTTCTTCTTTTATGAAAAAAACAGCCGCTATCATATACCATGATAGCGCTGTTTTTGTTGAAGCGTATTTTTTGAAGATTTAAAAATAATTTTTTATAAAATTATTCCTACTTTTTAAGAGATGTAAAACATTTCAGCTGAGTTAAGTATTATGTTTAAATAACATAATATCACCATCTTGCACAATGTATTCTTTGCCTTCATCACGAGCTTTTCCTGCTTCTTTTGCTCCATGTTCACCACCTAAAGCAATATAATCTTCATAACTGATGGTTTGGGCACGAATGAAGCCACGTTCAAAATCTGAATGGATAACACCTGCTGCTTGGGGTGCTTTTGTTCCGCGCGTAATTGTCCATGCTCGTGTTTCTTTAGGTCCACATGTAAAATAAGTAATTAGATCAAGTAAAGAATATCCAGCTCGAATGAGGCGATTGAGACTTGGTTCACAAAGTTCTAAGGCACTGAGATATTCTGCGATTTCTTCATCATTGAGTTGGGAAATTTCAGCTTCGATAGAGGCAGAAATGATAATGCTTTGAGCGTTTTGCTCTGTTGCCATCTTCTCAACCATTTGGGTAAATTTATTCCCACGAGCGGCGTCATCTTCACTTACATTGCAAACATAAAGTACGGGCTTAGCGGTTAAAAGATTTAAACTATTAAGGATGCAGTGCTCGTCTGAGGAAATATCTTTGAGTAATAATCGAGCAGGGCTTCCTTTTTGCAGTAAATTTAGTGATTCTTCCATCATGGGAAGAATTGTTAGAGCTTCTTTGTCCTTTCCGATTGCACGTTTACGAATTTGTATAATTCGTCGCTCAAGACTTTCAAGATCTGCAAGCATGAGTTCTGTTTCAACAGTTGCAGCATCGGAAATGGGATCAATTCGTCCTTCTACATGAGTGATGTCTTCATTTTTAAAACAGCGTAAAACATGGACAATAGCATCAACCTCACGAATATTAGCTAAAAATTTATTACCTAAACCTTCCCCCTTTGAAGCGCCACGTACAAGTCCGGCAATATCAACAAAACTGATGCGTGTAGGAATAATCTCTTTTGAACCAGCAATAGATGCAATTTTTTTCATCCGTAAATCTGGGATAGCAACTTCACCGGTATTGGGTTCGATTGTACAAAAAGGATAATTAGCAGCTTGTGCTGCAGCTGTTTTTGTTAATGCATTAAAAAGGGTTGATTTACCGACATTAGGTAGTCCGACAATACCACATTTAAAACCCATAAGTGTATTTTCTTCTCTGTTAGTGATTATGGTCAAGATAAAACTTATTTAATATTTTATAGCATATTTTGAGAAGAGTCATAGTCTATACTTACCATGAAGAGAAAAAAAGCTATATTTAAAAAAAGTTATCACTTTTTATCGTCACATTTTAAATATTACCTATTTAAGGTATAAGAAAACCAAAATTAACGTTAATAGTGTGCTAAGTTTTTTAAAGTATGAAAATCTGCATGATAAATTAATAGGAGAAAATTTAAAGAGTGTTGTTTTGTCGTGCTTTTTTAATTGCAATACCTCTGATTTTGGTTGGATGTTTTATGCATCGGTCAGATATGCCACTTGTTTCTTCTCAGCAAGTTCAATATGTGCCAGAAGAAATACAGGCTTTATATGGACCTGTAATAAATGAGCCTTACTTATTGCCTGCTATTGATCTTTCAACAATTGATCCAAAATTTTGGCGTCAACAAGTAATTTATTATACATCTTATCCACCTGGTACATTAATTATAGATACTCAGGAATGTTTTCTTTACCTTATTGGTGAAAATGGAAAAGCTTTACGCTATGGTATCGGTGTTGGTAAGGAGGGATTGGCATTTGAAGGTGTAGGGATTGTACAGAAAAAACGTCGGTGGCCACATTGGGCTCCGACTGCAGCAATGATGGCTCGAGAGCCAGAACGTTATGGTCATTTAGGGCAAGGAATGCCACCAGGGCCTGATAACCCATTGGGAGCACGAGCACTCTACCTGTTTAAAAATTCGCAGGACACCCTTTTCCGTATTCATGGTTCACATGAATCATGGTCAATTGGTCATGCTATGTCAAGTGGGTGTATCCGTTTGCTTAATCAAGATATCATTGATCTTTATGATCGTGTTCCCGTAGGTTCGCGTGTGGTTGTGTTACAGAACGGTGAGAATACATCTAGTATTTTAAGTCAACAATTAAATGTTAATAATAAACTATTGTCAACTTTTACTCAAAGTGAATTATTTTAATTCTAAAAGGTACGGGTTTAGATGGCTTTATTTAGTAAACTTTTATTTGCTATTGGGCGGTCTTTTACTTTTTATAAAAGTGAGAGACTGTTTAGCCACAAAAATTATAGCAAGAGGTATGGTTTTTGTGTACCTAAGAGATGATTTGTTATTGTAGCCCTTTATTTTTCATTGTTAATGAGATCTCATTCATAAAAAGATTACTGTCTCCTTTTATAAGAAGAGTAATGTTTTTTGCAATTGTATCTAATAGAGGCAATAACCATTCTTGGTCAGATTTTGTAAAATTCCCTAAAACATGCTGATGAACGAGTTCTTTAGAACCAGGATGTCCAATTCCCAAGCGAACACGACAATAGCCAGTGCCACAATGAGCATCAACAGATTTTATACCATTATGTCCATTATGTCCTCCACCGGTTTTTATCCGTATTTTCCCAGGGAGTAAATCTAATTCATCATAGATGACAATTAAGTTCTTCGATTCTAATTTATAAAACTGCAAGATTTTACTAATAGCTTGCCCAGATAGATTCATAAAGGTTTGAGGTTTTATAAGAAGAATTTTTTCACCACTTATGAACCCATTAGAAATTTCGGCTTGAAATTTTTTTGACCAAGGAGAAAAAGAAAAGGATTTGTAAATAGCATCAATAGCCATAAAACCAATATTATGGCGGTTATTTTGATAATGTAAACCAGGATTACCAAGACCAGCAATAAGCCACATGTGTGCTTTCAATGAGGTGTAGATTAAAGTAAGGCGGAAAAATATCCCGCCCATTGAAGTTTTATTTAAGCTTTTGTACCAGTTCCGTCATTTTCTTGTTCTGAAGTATTATCACTGATATTCATGCCAGCAGGAGCTGCAATGGTTGCAATGGTAAAGTCTCGATCTTGAATAACTGGGGTAACTCCCTCTGGCAATTGTACTGCTGAAATGTGGATAGAATCACCAATAGAATAACCAGAAAGATCAATTTCGATTGCTTCAGGAATAGCATTTGCCGGTGCAGTACATTCAATTTCATGGCGAACGATATTTAAAACACCACCTCGTTTGATACCAGGAGCTGTATCTTCATTAAGGAAATGAACAGGGATATTTACATCCACAACTGATTTTGCTGAAATACGTAAGAAAT
Organism: Bartonella sp. B35(2025); assembly: GCF_053794465.1. NCBI lineage: Bacteria > Pseudomonadati > Pseudomonadota > Alphaproteobacteria > Hyphomicrobiales > Bartonellaceae > Bartonella > Bartonella sp. B35(2025). The sequence goes on along the minus strand of NZ_CP200035.1, from coordinate 960,845 downwards.
CTACATGCATAGGAAAATCACGAACTGAATCCAGTTGGTAATCCTTTGGTAGAACTAAAATTTTCTGTTTATCAACTTCAATAGTTGCAACAGTGGTACGAAAGCCACCTGCATGAATTTTGTAGAAAATTTCTTTGTAGGAAACTGCAATTGCCAAAGGAGGCTGTTTGTCACCATAAATGACGGCTGGAATAAGGCCATTGCGGCGAAGTTCACGGGAGGACCCCTTACCAACCCGTTCGCGTACTTCGGCCTTAAGAGTGTAGCTCTTGCTCATAATTAAGTCCTTTTACATGATTGGAGATTCACAAAAAACCAACAATAGTTTTCGCATGAATATGAAGATATACACTACAAAGTAGTAATCACTTCATTCTGTGTTGCCTCCAAGGGTGTCTACACAGAGATCCTATCTATAATTCAAACTATTTACAGATGCAAGAGTTGTGGAAAAAATCGGTGATTTCTATCATTGAGAAAGAGAAAATGTTGCAAATATGATGCAAATAATACTGGTTAATATATTCAAAATCAGATCTTAGAGGTGTGATAAAGGTTGAGATTACCTTAGGTAGGATGCGAGAATATAATACTTTATATGGAACAATACCACAGTATTTGCTGATCTTAAAAAATTATTAGTAATATATCTTCTTGTATAAGGTAATCTTGATTCAAGAAAATCATATTTTGGCAATATCCTCTCGAAAAAATGATTTTATCAGTACAATATTTATATAATTGATAAAGAGGATATTTTATAACTTTGGCCTATGAATTAGGCTATGTCATCGTTGAGACTCAAGGTAGAAAATAAAAACTAAAATGTATTGTTACAAGATTCACCAATACTAGGTTTTTTGCGGTGTGTAATCTTAAAAATTTAGAGACAGAATAACAGATTATTCCGTTGATATTTTTCTTAAGTGCTATTTTATATGGAGCATGGTTATTGTACATCTATTATGGCAGTAAAGCGTGGTTATTGGTTCTAGCTGTTAGCAGGGGAGATCGCTGATTGTATAAGATTTCACTTAGATGTTATAGCTAATCTTATGTATTAGAGGGGGAGTAGATATGATTTTGTCATATTATTGCTATATAGTGTTTAGTTAAGTTTGAAAGAATGTTGTTGTTGAAATTTTAAGTTTTTTAATAAGATGAATTTTTGATAATATTGATCATATATACTGCTGTCCTTTTGAGAATGGCGCAGCTATCATGAAAAAATATTTAGAGATCTTTGGTATAGCTATGTTATTATTTTAAAATTTGCTTAATCATGACACATTCTTTGATTCTTATAAAACGTTAGTGCGTTTTTTTACCTCTGCATTAATCTACTTACAATAGAATGAGCTGAAGTAAAAGAATATATTTTTACTGCTTTTTTAGAAAAAATCTTAATCTTTATTAAAATGTTTATGAGAGCTTATCAAGAAAAATTAATTTATGAGATGTTAGAAGCATACATGCGCAAAAATAAGATCTTTTGAAAGAAGAACTAAGTTTATTTTCTTAAACATTTCTATTGTTGATCATGATACGCTACATTATTTGTTATCTGCAAGACTTTGGATAGTTCTAAGGTTTCTTATCGTTTTATGGTAGCATGTTATTAAAATTTTTTAATTCTTTATTATATTCAGGGAATATTAAGACTACTTTTTAATTTTCTGTAACTTGGTATAAATTAACTACTGTTTAGGCTTCTATTTATGAAAAAATCGCTGAAAGGAAGGTTGGGAAAATATCTTACATAGGTTGGAAAATTTAAAAGGAATAGTTTGTCAGTTTTTTTGAATACTGCATAGGGAGTGCTAACTGAAAAACTATCTCCATCAGATACATTTTAGGTATGCTTTTTTTATTTTTTAATCTACACATGTCAATTTTTTATTTATTTCAAGGAGCATAAATTTATTGTTATCTATATCATTTAAATGATTAGCAATTATTTTTCTAAATTTTATTTAAAAACAGCATTTAAGAAATTCAAAGCTATAAATTTAACCGAATAAGCTTGAGACAGATTGTTCTGCTGCTGTTCTTGCAATTGCTTCTCCAATTAAGTCTGCAATTGGTAAAACACGGATATTATGTGCATTCTCAATGGCTGCTGTTGGCATAATTGAATCAGTAATGACTAATTCTTTCATTTCTGAATTAGTGATGCGTTCGATAGCATTTCCAGAAAGAACACCGTGGGTGATATAAGCTGTAACACTATTTGCACCGTGTTTGAGTAAAGCGCTTGCTGCATTGCATAAAGTTCCACCTGAATCAACAATATCGTCAAGTAAGAGACAATCTTTTCCAGACACATCGCCAATGATATTCATCACTTCTGATTCGCCTGGGCGTTCACGACGTTTATCAACAATAGCCAGCAAACTGTTTAAGCGTTTGGCTAAGGAGCGTGCACGCACTACACCACCGACATCAGGTGAAACAACGATAACATTTTCAAGGGAATAATGTATCTTGACATCACGAGAAATGGCTGGAACAGCATAGAGATTATCTGTCGGAATATCAAAAAAACCTTGAATTTGTCCTGCATGAAGATCCAATGTTAAAACGCGATGGGCACCTGCTTCAGTAATTAGGTTGGCGACAAGCTTTGCAGAAATGGGAGTGCGTGGTTCAAGTTTTCGATCTTGGCGAGCGTAGCCAAAATAGGGTATAACAGCTGTGATACGACGTGCTGAAGAGCGACGCAAAGCATCAATCATGATGAGTAATTCCATCAAATGATCGTTAGCAGGATAAGATGAGGATTGTAAAACAAACACATCTTCTCCACGTACATTTTCATGTAATTCTACAAAAATTTCCTGATCAGCAAAGCGCTTTACGGTTGCTTTACCTAAGGGAATATTTAAATATTTTGTAACATCTTCAGCAAGTCGTGGATTAGAATTGCCACAGAAAAGTTTCATGGTAGAACCTCTGAATAATCACGGTAGAATGTAACACGGTTTTTAGCTTTTTATTATCACATTGCAAGGAAACAATTACAAAAACATTATAATTTTATCCATCATTATTAAAAAGGTATCTATTGTCTCTTCTTTTTTTCCAAAATTCTTGTCATTAAATAATAGAGTTGGTTGAAAGTTTTATTTTATTATAACACTCAATTTGAATGAGTCTATTGCGTAGTTATTAAGGACAGTATCGTTGAGAATGGGATAGATTTTTATTTTTCTATAATTTAAAAATATATTTTAGTTTTTCTGGATATTTTATAAAGTTAAGTGTATGTTATTTTCGGTATGCTTTTGAATATCTTGATAATAATAATTAACATTTATCTTTAAGTTTTGTAACTAATTTTCTTATTAAATCTTATCTTATCCAAGCTTACAAGATAAGTTATAGCGATGGCATCATGGAACAGATGGTGATGGAAAAGGTCTACCAGAGGACTGATTTCATGGCTCTTTATTTTTGTCTATTGATTGTTATTATTAGGGGATCAAGTTGCTAATTTCTTTATTAATGAATCGTGGATAGACAGATGCTTTATGATAGCATAAAAGCTAAAATTGTTTATTTTATTTATAGAAAAACATTAGCTCTTTTGCAAAAAAAGCTCTTCACGGATCATTTAGATAATATTTATTTATACAGTACAATATAAATAATATATAATTAATTATCATTATCTATAAGTATTTTATATTAATAATAGTATTTGTAAGTATGATATTTCTTACTTGTGTTGATGTTAATATTTTTTTGATTTTCAAAAAAATATTAATATTTTATTATTGTAAGTATGTATACAGTGTATTTTATACTTGTTTTTATATTAGATAAAAAAGATTTATTTTAGTAATAATAAAAATTCAATATTAAGAGAGCTTTTCTGTGATTATTTATGAAAGACCAATGTAGATGGTCACTTTTTTAAAATTTTTTCTATTTCAATATAAAAAGTATCTTATGTTTGAGATAAATGAAGGAGAGCGTATTAAAAAGTTTGTTTTTCCATCAGTCAAATCAACCAAATATTGAAAACAATAGTAACCAAAGTTATCATATTTTATGAATCAATTGGTGAGAAGTTTTGTTTTACAATTTTGATCTTTTTCTAAGATAAAAAGACAGCTATCTTTTATTTTTCAGCATAATAGCAGAAATTTGCCGTCCGTAATCAGGCTCGTTATGATGTACTGCGCGCCGATAGGAGAAAAAGCGTTGTTCATCTTGGTAAGTGCAAAGTTCCAAGCAAGAAGCATTGACTCCTGCTTCTTTGAGTTGCTCCATAATAAATGCCCATAGATTAAAGTTAAAGTGATTTTCTTGATCTGTTTTTAAAAAAAATTTTTGGAATTTGCTATGGCAATCGATAAATTGGCTATAAAATTCACCTTTTACCTTATAGTGGCAAGGTCCAATACAAGGTCCAAGAATCGCTGTTATTGATTGTCGTTTAGCGCCTTGTTTTTCCATAGCAGAAATTGTTTTTTCTATAATTCCATTCAGACTTCCTCGCCAGCCAGCATGTGCAGCAGCGATGACGCCTGCTTGTGGATCAGAAAATAGAATTGGTCCACAATCTGCTGTAAGAATGCCAATTGCTAGATTTTTTGTAGTTGTAACGATGGCATCAGCATTAGGGCGTTCACCAATAAAAGCTCGATCAACGGTAATTACTTGGCAGGAATGTATCTGATTTACAGTGACTAAATTTTGTGCCTTAATCTCAAAATAATTGGCAACTAAAGTACGATTTTGTTCAATATTTTCAGGAGAATCATTGGAGTTTTGACCTAAATTAAGGCTATGATAAAGATTTTTTGAAACACCACCTTGACGTGTAAAAAATCCATGTTTTATTCCATGTATGTGCAAAGCGAAAAGTTCTTTTGCAAGAATAGGGTCAGAGGCAGGTTGCATAAAATTTCCTTATCTGATGGCTTGAAGTGAGAATGGTGAGTGAAATGCCAGTATTTGTCAATGATGGTTATTGTCTTCAGTTAAAATTTAGAAGAAAACAATATATTTTTATTGTTTACATGCAGGACTTTAAATAATTTTCCCATTTGATCTGGATTAACAAGCCGTTCAATATCCTGACAGATTTTGCTTTGTAGTGCAGCACTTTTGTTTGCTCCAAGCCGTTTTGCACGCTCTAAAAGACCCATTTGAAAAAGAAATTCTCTTTGTTCCAAAATTTCAGCAAAGCAGCCTTGTTCAAGAGCTATCGTTTTTAAAAAAGAAAAATCGACATGTGATGTTAAATCATGCTCACCTGGAGCATCAAAAATATTACAAAATTTATGTTTTGAGATAGCCTGTAGTGTATCGCCAAATGCAAGATCAGAAGCACCGTAATCAATGAGCAAAGCAGAACCTTTCATTTGTATTAAGTGGTTGCTAATTTGTTGCATCAATTGATACCGTAAAGGCGCATGTTCAAAAATTATTCCATCAGGTATGTTAGAACAATAAGATTGTAGGCAAGAAGAAGGAAGTTTATGTAAGGTCGAAATAAACGTAAAATCTCCATCTTGATTAACTGTAATGCGGCGTTCTCTCCATTCTCCATTGATTTTAATATATTGGTTGATGGGGAGTGTATCGAAGAATTCGTTAGCAATTAAAAAAAGAGGTCCTGAAGGGATTTGGCTAAAGTTTTCAATACTATGGATTTCTTTTTGATAAGATGAAAGACGCTTTTTTTGTTCTTTTGCAAGGCGTTGGCTTATTTCAATTAGAAAAATTTCAGCAGCATTAAATGCTGTGGTACATAATTTTTGAATGGTACGCAAAACATCATCCATAAGAGTTCCGCGTCCTGGACCTATTTCAGCTAAAATGAAAGGGATGGGACAATCTTGAGCTTTCCAGCTTGCAAGGGTCCAGATACCAATCATTTCTCCAAATAATTGGCTTATCTCAGGAGCGGTAATAAAATCACCAGCACATCCAAAAGGGTGGTGCTTTTGATAATAACCAAATTGAGGGTCTGTAAGTGCCAATGTCATATATTGGCTAACGGTGATTGGCCCATTGTGGGCAATAATCTCTTTAATTTTTTCTTTTAGAGTAGCCATTATTTTACAGATTTATGTCTAAAGGCTTGGAAAAGTAGATAAATACCTAAAAGCAGCATAGGAAAACATAAAGCCATACCATAGGTAAATCCAATGGAATGGAAAAGGGCAGAAAACCATTCTGGGTCTTCTTGAGGAGCGCGATAAATTTCCAAAATGCTTCGTGCTATCGCATAAATTATAATAAATATTCCTGCTACAGTGCCAGGGCGTTTTAATGCTTTGAAAGCGAAAATAATGATGGATAAGATGATAAAGAGCAAAAACCCTTCCATTAGTGCTTCATAAAGTTGGCTTGGATGGCGTGGTAAATATTGGGGATCTTGGGGAAAGCAAACAGCCCAAGGTACAGTAGTGATATTGCCCCATAATTCTTGGTTAATAAAGTTGCATATTCGTACAATACCAATTCCAATAGGAGCACCTGCAGCAACTATATCAAACATTGCCCGTATGTTAATGTTGTTTTTACGGGCAAACCAGATTATTGCAATCATTATGCCAATGAGTCCACCATGAAAGGCCATACCTCCATCCCATACTGCGATGATAGCACTTGGGCGGTTAAAGTAATAAACGGGATCCCATACAAGCACTTGTCCTAAGCGACCACCAACAACGATACTGATGGCAGACCAGACAACGAAATCTCCTATCTTCTCTTTATCCATAGGAGGTTTGTTTGCATACCATAAGGACTGTTCTTTTAATAATTTTTGCGCATACCACCAAGAAAAAAGAATACCTACAACGTAACCAAGCCCATACCAATGTAGAGCTATGGGGCCCAAATGGACAATTACGGGATCAAGAAAAGTAGGAAAAGCAATGGTAGGACAAAAATCGTTCATGGGCAAACACTTTATATTTATAAGTTACATGACGTATAGATTACATGACGGTTAGAAATGCCAGATGAATACATAATGGTCAAGCTAGTAGAATGACAAGTTCCCGCTGTTTATAATGATAAAAATTTATAGTGGAAAAAGAAGTGTGAGAAAGCTTAGATGAAATTTGTATAGTAACGTGAAATCTATAAAGCAAAGGGAACAAATACAGTACCTAAATGTTATTAAAATACGCTATAGTGCGTGCGTCAATAATTAAAATTAAGGAAAAATCATATGCGTAATGGATCAAACCGTATTCTTGATGAATTAGCAAAATTAGCAACAGATGCAGCTGATGTTGCACAAGGGATACGACGAGAAGCTGGGACAGCGTTTCGTTTGCAAGCTGAAAAAATAGCGAATAAACTTGATCTTGTTTCACGGGAAGAATTTGAAACATTTAGAGAAATGGTGCTGAAAGTACATGCCGACAATGCGGATTTGAAAAAACGTCTTGATGATTTGGAAAAAGCGCAGACACAAAAAAAATAAAATGGTTTCTATAAAAAAATATCCCCAATTTTTCAAATACGATGTGTGAAACTGAAAAATGCTGAATCATGAGTCTGTTAGAGCAGATTATCTATGATAATTTTTTATTTTTTTTATAAAAAATTACTTTTTTTAAATCAGGGGGCTGGCGTTCTGAAATTGTATCAATACACTGAAAAGTCTAAGTGATTCGTTTTATAGTTATTAGGTTTATTGCCATAGGAAGCATCATTTGTTTCCTAATGTTGTGGTGTGTATTGTTGGTGTTTTTAATGTGATTTGTTTCGTGTAAAGGTTTGATTTTAGCAAAATGTTGTGACGGTTTGGGCGTTTTACGTTTTGTTGATAGTGTTGTTCATATAGTTGAGGGTTAATGATGAGGCTTGCATTTTGCGCCATAGAAAGAGAAGAGCATCCTGTTGATTTTATTGAGCAAATTGCTTGCAAATATGATTGGTCTTTTGAACGGAATGCAGAAGATGAAATTAATGTTTGCGTAGAAGGGAAACGGGCAAATTATCGTCTTGCTTTTTCATGGATGGAAGAGCATGAGGCTCTCCATTTGGCCTGTGCATTTGATCTTTTTATTGAAAATACTCGAACAGCGGAGATGAATCGCCTATTATTGGCAATTAATGAAAAATTATTACTGGGGCATTTTGATTATTGGCAGGGAAACAATACGGTAATTTATCGGCAAGGTCTTCTTTTGGCTGGTGGGGTGCATCCATCTCATTTACAGGTTGAAACATTGTTAATACATGCGCTAAAAGTCTGTGAGAGCCATTATGCTGCGTTTCAGATGGTTGCTTGGGCTGGTGAAAGCGCCTACAAGGCACTGCAATATACCTTGTTTGAAACTGTAGGTAATGCCTAATAGTTATTTGGAAAATTTTTTTCGTAATCTTTTTTATAGAATTTTGTTTTGTAAAGGGACTGAATATTTTTCATTAGAGGGTAATCAATAATAGTACGAAAATCTCTGGTGGATTGTTGTCTCATTGAATAATGAAAAAATCTTCCTTTTAACGGAATACATAACTGAAATGAATATCGTTTTTGCTTAGAATCGTGAATATTAACTATCAAGATGTTAAAGTGTAAGCATAAAAATGACCATTTTTCTTTATGGGCGTTGATAGAAATTGGGACACGAAGTTCATTTTTAATGAAAAACTGAAATAAAAGATTGAGAATACGTGCATTGCTGTCAATAACAAAAAAATGAAGTGTGTCATTTACGCAAAACTTGAATCTGATCAGCTATTTTTAAAAACTTTGAGAAAAATTTAATTTATACAAAATTTAAGTTTACACAGGTTGCATAAATCTGAAATTGTATAAATATGGTGAGAAGGATATTTTACTCTATAAGAGGAAAATATTACTTATAAGATTGAAAATATTTAACCTTTGAAAAGAGTATCATGGGTAATCTTAGTACACATATTATTCCAGTTACACCTTTCCAACAAAATTGTACTTTGCTTTTTGATAGTGAGTGTAAAATAGGCGTTTTGGTTGATCCTGGTGGTGATTGGTTTCAAATTCAAGAAGTGATCCAAAAGGTAGGTGTTATCGTTGAGGCTATTTGGATAACACATGGTCATATTGATCATGTAGGAGCTGCTATGCAAGCTAAAGAAGCGCTTAATGTAAAAATTATTGGTTCACATCGTAATGATAAGCCTGTAATGGATGCTGTGAGTGAAAGTGCAAAAAATTATGGTATGGCTGATGCGCGCATTTGCATTCCTGATCAATGGTTAGAAGATGGCAGTAGCGTTCATTTTTCTGGACATGTTTTCAATGTTTTTCATACGCCAGGTCATTCTCCCGGTCATGTTATTTATTTCAATAAAAAAGAACGCTTTGCCTTATTGGGTGATGTACTGTTTCGTGGCTCTATTGGACGTACAGATTTTCCATTCTGTTCTCATGAAGAATTGATGAAATCTATTAAGGAAAAAGTTTTGCCTTTAGGTGATGACGTCAGTTTTATCTGTGGTCATGGCTCCGGGAGTCGAATAGGTTATGAGCGTCAGTGGAATCCTTTTCTTCAAGGAATTTGAGAAGTGAGTATACAAAAAACCCGCTTTAAAGCGGGTCTTTGATGAAAAAGATTGCTTAAATTATTTTAGTGGAGCGTAACAGAAATGATCTAAGCCATCATACCCTCGGAAAGTACCTGTTTTAGGATTAAACGAACGGTATTTTTTCTTACAATATTCAAGCCAACCAGCTGTCCATGGTTGCTGAATAGGCTGATATCCTGTTGTTTGTTGTGCTTGATAAACTACTTGTTTTTGCGGTTCTTTTTGGTAAATCACTTGGTTTCTTGGTGGTGCTTGATAGATGATTTGTGGTTGTTGAGGTTGTTTTAAAATATTACCAAGAACTGCACCAGCTGCGAGTCCGAGAATACCTGCAGCTAAAGTATCACTTGCGTTATTAGATATCTGAGGATTATGAATATAGTGGTGTGTTTTTTTCTCAACATACTTGTATGTCTTATGTTCAATATGATAATTATTTTTTACCTGACTTTGACGATCAGCATGGTGGTGGTTCTTCTTATTATCAGAATAAAAAGGATGATGTTGACTGAGAATAGATTGGACATTATAGCCGCCAAAGGGGTGATGTTTACTAAGAATAGATTGGACGTTATAGTGGTTAATAGAAGGGATAGAATGACTAACAGGAGGGCTAGTTTTTACACTTCTCGTAGTATATTCGTTATAAATTATTGTTGAATCGGCTAAAACCATAGTTGATGGCGCTAAAGCTGTCACAGTTGATACTGCCGATAATACTGCTAATTTAGTTAATTTTACCATAGCAATACTCCTTGTACAAAGTTTATATTATCCATATTCTAAACATATCAAGCTGAATATAGCCTGAACAATTTTGAAATTTATTCTGGTAAAACGGATAAATAAGCTATTTAATTTAAAATAAAATACAAAGACACAAAAAAATTGAGTCAAAAATCTATTTTAAAAAACAGACTATATTCAAATTAATTCGTAATACCAGCTAGTATTTACGGCTTTTGATACTTGGCTATAGCAATTAATTCTATATTGAATAACAATTTTCGTATCACCTAATTTAACAAAATCTGTGGTCTGAATAATAGGAATGTAGATAAAAATATCGCCCTTATTATCGTAAAGCTATAATATCATTAATGGCGTCAGGAGTAAAATTATTAATTTTTTTCAATTTGTTTAGAACAATTTTGCTGATCTAGAAGGATCAGCTAAGGTGGCTTATTTGTTAAAGAAAATTATTTTTTATGTTGTATAAATTGATTTTATTAGTTTTCTTTTAGTTGAAAGAATAGTACAGTTTTTGTTACTGTAATGCTATTCTGTTTTGGATAAAAAGAATTATAAATTTTTCTAAATATTCTAAAAAAGATTATTTTCCTTCTCAGCAGCGCTTTTAAGAAGAATACAGAGAGTTAGGAAAAAGCTGTTTCATCCAAATATTTTACTCTTTTCATAAGAATGTGTTGTTGATTTTTTTTATGCTCCAGAGAATTTATTTTATTTAGGTTTGCTCATGGATACATTGTTCATTATTGAGTGTTAAGAGATCATCAGCGATTGCTAATTCTATTTTTTGTAATCTCTTAATTTCATCACGAAGTTGTGCTGCTTTTTCAAAATTAAGATCAGTTGCTGCTTCATGCATTAATTTTTCAAAATGTTTAATATGGAGTGCTAAATTATTACCAACTATGTTGTTTTGTATGATAAAATCAGGAATATTTGTGTGTACATGGTCATTTTCGTTTCCTGAATGAAGAATGTCACTGACATCTTTTTTGATACTGGTTGGTGTGATATGGTGTTTTTCATTATAGGCTATTTGTTTTTGTCGACGTCTTTGTGTTTCTTGCAAAGCGCGTTTTATAGAATCAGTGATCGTATCTGCATAAAGAATAACTCTGCTATCTACATTACGTGCAGCTCGTCCGATCGTTTGTATGAGTGAGGTTTCTGAGCGCAAGAAACCCTCTTTGTCAGCATCTAGAATAGCAACAAAACCACATTCTGGAATATCTAAGCCTTCTCGAAGCAAGTTAATGCCAATTAAGACATCAAAGGTGCCAAGTCGTAAATCACGAAGAATTTCAATACGTTCTAAAGTATCAATATCAGAATGCATATAGCGTACGCGAATACCATGTTCGTGGAGGTATTCAGTTAAGTTCTCAGCCATACGCTTAGTTAAGACAGTTACTAATGTACGATAGCCTTTTTGAATTGTGTTACGAATTTCATTCATAACATCATCGATTTGAGTGCGAGCTGGGCGAACTTCTGTTGGTGGATCAATGAGCCCTGTTGGGCGAATAATTTGTTCAGCAAAAATACCTTGAGATTGTTCTATTTCCCAGCGTCCTGGTGTTGCAGAGACAGCAATAGTTTGTGGACGCATGGCATTCCATTCTTCAAAGCGTAAAGGACGATTATCCATACAGGAAGGTAAGCGAAATCCATATTCTGCTAGAGTAGCTTTTCGACGAAAATCACCTCGGTACATGCCACCAATTTGGGGTATGGTTACGTGGCTTTCATCAATAAAAACGAGAGCATTATCCGGAATATATTCGAACAAGGTTGGTGGTGGTTCACCGGGCTTTCGTCCTGTTAAATAGCGTGAATAATTTTCGATTCCAGCACATGATCCAGTAGTTTCCAACATTTCTAAATCAAAAATTGTACGTTGTTCTAAGCGTTGTGCTTCTAAAAAACGTCCAGCTTTGTTTAATTCATCGAGGCGTTGAACTAACTCCATTTTAATGGATTTCATTGCTTGATTTAATGTTGGTCGTGGTGTTACGTAGTGTGAATTAGCATAAATTTTTATAGATTGAAGGTCATCTGTTTTTTGTCCTGTTAGAGGATCAAATTCAGTAATTGTTTCTACTTCATCACCAAATAATGAAATGCGCCAAGCACGATCTTCAAGGTGAGCAGGAAAAATTTCAATTGTATCACCTCGGACACGAAAAGAACCACGAATAAAATTAATGTCTTGTCGATGATAGTGTTGAGCAACTAAATCAGCTAATAACTGCTGTTGATTGAGCGTATCACCTTTTTGGATTTGAAAAGTCATAGCAGTATAGGTTTCTACTGAACCGATCCCATAAATACAGGATACAGATGCAACGATAATAACATCATCACGTTCAAGTACAGCACGTGTTGCAGCATGGCGCATACGGTCGATTTGTTCATTAATAGAAGATTCTTTTTCGATATAAGTATCAGAGCGTGCAACATAAGCTTCTGGCTGATAGTAATCATAGTAAGAAACAAAATATTCAACAGCATTATGAGGGAAAAAATTCTTAAATTCTCCGTAAAGTTGTGCAGCTAGGGTTTTATTTGGTGCTAAAATTAAAGCTGGGCGCTGTGTTTTTTCAATAATTTGAGCCATTGTATAGGTTTTTCCTGAACCTGTAACACCTAAAAGTACTTGAGTAGGTTCATTGTTTTCAATCCCTTCAACTAAAGTTTTAATTGCTTTGGGTTGATCTCCTGCGGGCTTAAAAGATGTTTCGAGCTGAAATGGAATACCACCTTCAGATTTTTTAGGACGAGCAGGGCGGTGAGGTGTCCATAATACACCATTCTTAAAAAGAGGGTTACCTGAAGCAATAAGTGCAGAAAGAGCTTCAACTGTTGCTGTAATACCATTTTTCATTATTTTATCCCTTGTTAAAAATATTTATAGTTTTGAAAGAAACATCAAGTTTTAAAATGGGATTGAGACAACAGCAAAACGTTACTTAACGATTTTATCTCGGTTTATCTGGATATTGCATAGGATATTTAATTAATTTTTTGGAGAGTTCTTTCGCTATTTTAGTATGATGACAACTATGATTATGTATCTATTATTTTGCTTGCATTATTGCATTATAGAGTGTTTGTCATAATGCTTAATATAGCTGCTATGGGTAGTAATGATCCATGCTGTGATTTGTGACTGAAAACATCATATATGTGTGATAAAGATCATTTCCATCTTTAAATGAGAGGTAACGAGATGATACCCAGCCTGTTTGGCTATTATATATGATATTGCACCAGTTGCCTCTACAATTTTGGACAAATACCGGTTGTCCCGCAGGGATTAAGCCACGAAGTGCATATTGAGTGCTTGGTCCTGCTCTAAAATTAAGATTTTTTATGACAAAGGCGTCAACAGCTCCAGCCGTTGTTGTAGTCAAAAAAAGAGAACCAAATATAAAAAAAATTATCAATTTTTTCATTTCTTCCCCAGAGATTTCTTTTCATTTTACCCTTAAGAATCCTCTCCTGTAAGCTATGATAAAACAGAGATAAATACAATTATTTTTTCTATATGTTGTTGATAAGAATTCAAATGAAGATTTTAAACCATCAATATTGGAGATAGTTTAAATATTCGTTGAGTATCTTGTGCCATTTTTATTTTTATATGGAAAACAAGGATTCTGTGCTATATAATAAGGAAAATCGTGGTTTTCGGATTCCAAAATTACTTTTGGAAGCCGTTTTTTGTTTTTTTATTAAACCTTCCATGTAATAGAAAGGGACGGATTATGGAAAAAGTTCCGATGACTACAGCTGGTTTTGAGAAGCTTAAAGAAGAGTTACGTTGGCGTCAACAACAGGAGCGTCCACGGATTATTGAAGCAATCTCTGAGGCGCGTGCGCATGGTGATTTGTCAGAAAATGCTGAATATCATGCAGCTAAGGAAGCACAAAGTCATAATGAAGGGCGTATAAATGAACTCGAAGATTATATTGCACGCGCAGAAGTTATTAATGTTTCACGCCTTTCAGGTGGCAAAATTAAATTTGGTGCTACTATCAAGCTTTTAGATGAAGATACTGAAGAAAAAAAGGTTTATCAGATTGTTGGTGATCAAGAGGCTGATGTAAAAATTGGCAAAATTTCCATCTCTTCTCCTATCGCACGTGCACTCATTGGTAAGCAAGAGGGTGATGTGATTGAGGTAAATGCGCCAGGTGGTGCACATAATTACGAAATTATTAAGGTTCAGTATATTTAAATTGTTATGCGTGTATCTTTGGAAGAAACTGAAGTTATTGCTCCTCACTTTAAAAAGCGTTTATCAGGGGTGACATCTACAGTTATTCAACTTATTCCATTACAGCGAAAGCAGGGTGTGCGTATATCCACTTTTGGAGTGGGATTACCACAAAATTTGCCATCTCTTGCTTTTAAAGATTTTTTTGGATTTTGGAAAAGTCCTATAGGTAAGCCATTTCGTATTTGGCATGCACGGCGCAATATTGAGATGCTTTGTGGGATATTTTTACGCGATATTTTGCGAATGAAGCTTAAACTCATTTTTACATCTGCATCTCAGCGCCATCATAAGCCTTTTACCAAATGGTTGATTCGGCGTATGGATAAAATTATTGCTACTAGTGTGTGTACAGGAGCTTATTTAGAGGTGCCTCATCAAGTTATCATGCATGGAGTAGATATTGAGCGTTTTTCACCACCAAAAACCATTGATGATCATTTTTCTTCGACTGGGTTTCCTGGAAAATATGCAGTGGGGTGTTTTGGGCGCATACGCTATTCAAAGGGAACCGATTTGTTTATAGATGCAATGATAGCGTTATTGCCGCGCTATCCTGAATGGACAGCACTTATTGCTGGTCGTATTGTAAAACAACATTATAATTTTGGGAAAAAATTACGTCAGAAAATTACTAAAGCCGGTTTAGATGATCGTATTATTTTTCTTGGTGAAGTACTGGATACACCTTTGTGGTATCGTCGTTTATCACTTTATGTAGCGCCTCCTCGTATGGAAGGTTTCGGTTTAACACCGTTGGAGGCAATGGCATCACAAACAGCTGTGGTGGCTAGTGATGTAGGAATTTTTAAAGAATTAGTAGTAAAAGGAACAGGAATAGTTGTTAAAGCAGGAGATGGATTAGCTTTAACTACAGCGATTGAAACCTATTTTGCTGATTTAGAAAAAACATTGATAACCGGAGAAAAAGCTTTAGCTCATGTTCGTACTCATTTCCCTCTGGAAAAGGAAGCTGCCGCAATTGGGAACGTTTACCAGACAATGTTTTCAGAGAAAGATTTTTAAATAAATTTAAAAATCTTTCAAATAAGAAGATAAAGTGAGTTATCTTCAAATATTTATGTAAATAAATATTCAAGTAAAAATCTCAATAATATAGATTTTATTTTATAAAATAAAATCTATATTTGATATGATCAAATAATTACTTAGAAAAATTTTTAATAAAAAACGATAGGGTTATATTCTTAAAAGTGATATTACGATTGTAATTAAACTATAGGCACGGATTTGTTATTTTTTACTCCAGTGATGCTTTATTTTAGAATATAGGATAATGCCCTTTTAATAGAGTAGATTGCTAAAGCTTCGTATTGGTTTAGCGCCAGATGAAGTATAGAATGCTTATTTAATAATACAGTTTAATATCAGATGCAGTAAAATATAAAAAAATTATCGTTTATTAGAAATCATCTATATTTTATGGGATCAGCGATTTTTTATAAGTTATATTAGAGAAAGGAAGGTCTGAATCTATTTTCTATTTGATTAGGGAGATCGATAAGGAAATGTGCTATAAGGTAACTGAGATAAAAGCTATTGAGAAATGTGCAATAGTTATTTTGTAAATATACCTTTGTTTTAAACTACCGATTTTCTTAAAGGAAAATGATATAAGATATTGATTTTCATATAGATTTTATTATTCGTTTAGAGGTTTTTGAAAATTATTTAATCAATTGAAATAATATTAAATTTTATAATATGTATTATTCATTTTTTGTTTATTCATCAATTCCTTATTATTAAAAAAATAAACGTTGCATATTAAAATTATTCAGACCAGAAGGCAGGAATAAAAAGCACAAATATAGTTATAATTTCAAGGCGGCCAGCCAGCATCAGAAAACTCAAAATCCATAAAGCGTTGTCATTAATTGTAGAGAAATTCCCAGTAGGGCCAATAATGTTTCCAAAGCCTGGACCAATATTTGAAAGTGCAGTTAAGACACCTGTAAAAGCAGAAGTAAAGTCAAGACCAGTTGTGAGCAAAAGTGCAGTGCCGATAAGAAGACAGAACATATAAAGACATATAAAGAATAAAACTGCTTTAGCAACATCGCTAGATATATGTGAATGATCATAGCGAGCTTTTACAATGACATTAGGAGAAAGAAGTTTAGCCATATTTGTTTGGGCAATACGCCAAAGAATAATTAAGCGATTGATTTTTATGCCACCAGAGGTAGAACCAGCACATCCACCTGTAAAAGAAACAATAAAAAAAATTCCAAGTGCAAAAGGCCCCCAAAGTTGATAGTCTTTAGCGCTATAGCCAGTGGTACTAATGATAGATGAAAGGTGAAAAATTACATCAAAAAAAATCCAATGGAAAGCACGATGATCATGAAAGCGTAGCCATGCTGCTAAAGCAAAGCTGAAAAGGAAAACAATATTCAGAAAAACAATTACTTGTGGATCAATAAAGTGTTTAGAGCGGCCGGGAAGCACTAATTTAACGTAAAGCACAAAAGGTAAAGCAGAAAGCAACATAAAAATTGTTGCAACAATCAAAATGGCTGGTTTATCAGAAAAATAGCCAAAAGAGGAGTCATGGGTTGAGAATCCAGCTGTTGCTATTGTGCTCATTGCGTGGTTGATAGCATCAAATAAGGTCATGCCGGAAGCAAAATAAGAGAGTGTACAGGCAAGTGTTAGACCAACGTAAGCTATGATAATTCCATTAGCAATTTGGTTGATACGGGGCAATATTTTTTCAGATTTATCTGATGATTCCATATGAAAAAGTTGCACTCCTCCAACACGGAGTGAAGGTAACAGTAATAAGGCTATACCGATAAAGCCAATACCTCCAATCCAGCATATGATAGAACGCCATAACAAAATACTTCGTGATAAATTATCAAGGCCAGTGATCACTGTAGAGCCTGTTGTTGTAATTCCAGAAACAGATTCAAAAATTGCTCCAGCTAGAGAAATTGGGAGAGGGGAGAGATAAAGAGGTAAGGCACCTACTACACTTCCTGTTAACCAAAGGCAAACAGTGAGCATAAAGCCAAGCCGTGCAGAAAAACGACAAGTAGCACCTCTTGTTGCTAAAAGAATCAATGTTGATAACATGGTAGTTATGGTGAAAGAGCAAAGAAAAGTTGTACGGCTATGGGGTTCGTCACGTAAATCTGCAAAAACTGGCAGAAGCATTGCTACCCCCATAATTAACGCAAAACGTGCACAGACATTAGTAATAAATTGAAAAATGGCTATTCCCTATCTTTTTTTATTTTTGTTACAGTTATATGCTCATTAAAATTTACGTTTCTATATTTATAGGGGAAAGCTTAATTTTTACATTAAATATGCCCTGATAAATTAGTAATAAACCTTTTAGTAAAGTTTGCAAAAAATACGTATACACTATAATCTGACTTGTTGGAAAATATTTTTTTAAAGCCACGCATTATTATAATTTATAGAACATTAAAATATGTAAAAGGAAAGGGATTTTATGTCACAATCGCATATTCGCTTGCTTATTATTGGCTCAGGACCAGCTGGTTACACAGCGGCGATTTATGCAGCGAGAGCGATGCTCAAACCAGTTTTAATTACTGGATTACAGCAAGGAGGACAGTTGATGATTACAACTGATGTTGAAAATTATCCAGGTTTTCCTGATCCAATTCAAGGACCATGGCTGATGGAGCAAATGGAAAAACAAGCTAAGCATATGGGTGCAAAAATTATCTATGATATTGTTACAAAAGCTAATTTATCGCAGCGTCCTTTTATCTTACATGGGGATTCAGGAACACAATATTGTTGTGATGCTCTGATTATTGCAACGGGAGCACAAGCTCGCTGGCTTGGTTTAGAAAGTGAGAAGACATTTATGGGTGGTGGTGTCTCTGCTTGTGCTACATGTGATGGTTTTTTTTATCGTGATAGAGATGTTATTGTTGTAGGCGGAGGAAATACAGCTGTAGAAGAAGCTCTTTATTTATCGCATTTGGCGAAAAGTGTAAGTATCGTTCATCGGCGGAACTATTTTCGGGCAGAGAGAATTTTGCAAAATAGGTTACTAGCTCGCAATAATGTACGTGTTATTTGGGATCATGTTATAGAAGAAATTGTGGGTTTACCAGCCCAAGATTCAAGGGGAGCTGTTGTAACAGGTGCACGTCTTAAAAATGTTAAAACAGGTCAAGAAATTAAGGTAGATGCTGATGGGATATTTATTGCCATCGGGCATGATCCTGCTGTTTTTCTATTTGAAGGACAACTAAAACAGAAAAAGGGTGGCTACTTATGGACAAAACCAGACTCAACAGCAACAAGTATTGCCGGTGTTTTTGCTGCAGGAGACGTAGCAGATGACACATTTCGCCAAGCTGTAACAGCTGCTGGAAGGGGATGTATGGCAGCACTGGAGGCGGAACAATTCTTAGATTTGTAGACACAGATATTTAGCACCAAATATTGACCAGAGAAGTAAAAGAAATTAGAGGTAAAATTGTGACGTCACCGTTAGATTGGGATAAGTTACGAATCTTTCATGCTGCAGCAGAGGCAGGTTCTTTTACGCATGCAGCTCAAAAGCTTCATTTATCTCAATCAGCGATTTCACGACAAGTTTCATCTTTAGAGCAGGATGTGGGTGTATCTTTGTTTCAGCGCCATGCACGTGGCTTAATTTTAACAGAGCAGGGTGAAATTCTCTATCGCACAGCCCATGATGTTTTGATGAAGCTTGAAAATGCACGTTCGCAGTTAAATGAAAGCTGTGAAAAACCAACAGGTCATTTACGTGTTACATCGACTTTTGGAATGGGTGCCGGATGGCTTGTGGAGCGTATGCCTGAATTTCTTAGACTTTATCCTGATATGCAGATCCAACTTTTACTTGATGATAAAGAATTAGATCTGACAATGCGTCATGCAGATTGTGCTGTTCGTTTACATCAGCCTCAGCAGCCTGGTCTTATACAAAGAAAACTATTTACGATTCATATGCATGTTTATGCTTCGGAAAATTATATTGCAAACTATGGAAAGCCAGAAAAATTATCTGAGTTAGATACACACCGCATTATTTCATTTGGTGAACCTGTTCCACCTTATTTATCTGGCTTAAATTGGTTAGAAAAGGCTGGAAGAAGTGGTGGATCTTTGCGTACTTCAATTTTACAAATTAATAATATCATTTCAATCAAGAATGCGCTTATGAAAGATCTTGGTATTGCTGTGCTTCCTGATTATATTGTGAATAATGATGAGCGACTTGTGCGTCTTTTCCCTGATATGATTGATATCCCTTCCTTTGATACCTTTTTTTGTTATCCTGATGCTTTAAAAAATTTGGCAAAGCTGAATGCTTTTCGAGATTATATTTTTTTGAAAGCTCGTAAATGGTCTTTTTAATTATGCACTGTTTTAAAGATATGCATTTACTGCATAGCAGATTCGCGTAAGTTTTTATTGTTCTTTTTCCCATAACATGAGATAAGAACGCTATCTCTTGATTATGTTGCCTCCCATTGCATTTTCTTGAGTGTTCCCTTAGCGAAAGTCTATCAGATTGATTTTATCTCTGGAGATTTTCCAAATTTGCCGGGCATGTTTGTCCGGCTTTTTTTTAGTTTCTGAAAGAATATTTATAATAGCTTCTACGCAATAGAAATGGTTTGAGGGAGTATCTACATTTATAGGTATTAGATCTTTTTGATATTGTAAATTTAATTGATAAATCTAAGATATTTCTAATATGGGGCAGCATTTTTAGCGATAATAATTTTAACATTTCAAAAAAGTAATTTCTTAATTATCAAAGTATAATATAGTTAAAGATATATGATTTTAGTATAATAGGAAAAGTAAAAACGTATTTTATACAAAAATTACTTTTAAAATTACTTATATATTACTGATCAGAATAAGATATTAAAAAAGATTTTCTAATTGTGACCGTAATATATTTCTTTTAGTACAACTTTGTTTATATAATTTTTTATAATACTCAGTTATTTAGATCATGGTTTGATTTCTTAAAATGTTATCAAAATACTGGTATTCAGAGACAGAGCTGTCATGATGAATGATACTTAAAATTTTAAAGTAAGTTATTGCAAAAGCGCTGGATACGTAAGCAGGCTTCTTCAAGCAATTCTTCTGAAGTTGCATAAGAAATACGAAATGCTGGCCCAAGTCCAAAAGCAGAACCATGAACTACAGCGACAGATTCTGCTTCCAGAAGCGCTATTACAAAATCTTCATCATGAGCGATAATTTTACCTTTAGGGGTTCTTTTTCCGATGAGCTTTACACAGGAAGGGTAAACATAGAAGGCACCTTCCGGTGTTGAACAGCTAATACCAGGAGCTTTGTTGAGCATAGAAACAACGAGATCACGGCGGGCTTGGAAAATACTTTTATTCTTGGCAATAAAATCTTGTGGGCCATTAAGTGCTTCAACGGCTGCCCACTGTGAAATAGAGCTTGTACCAGATGTTTGTTGGCCTTGAATAACATCCATAGCTTTTATCAATTCTTGTGGACCTCCTGCATAACCGATTCGCCAACCAGTCATAGCATAAGCTTTAGAAACACCGTTCATTGTGAGCGTACGGTTGTAAAGTTTTGGTTCTACCTGAGCTGGGGTAACAAAGGTAAAACCTTCATATGTTAGGTGTTCATATATGTCGTCAGTAAGGATATATACATGAGGATATTTCACTAAAACATCGGTTAACTTTTTTAATTCATCATACGTATAAGCAGCACCTGATGGATTTGAAGGAGAGTTAAAAATGAACCACTTAGTTTTGTGGGTAATGGCAGCTTCTAGTTCTTGTGGTTGAAGTTTATAAGAAAACTCCCCCTTAGTTTCTAAAAAAATAGGGATACCATCGTTGAGAGTAACCATTTCCGGATAGCTTACCCAATAAGGAGATGGAATGATAACTTCATCTCCTTTATTTAAAGTTGCCATCAATGCATTAAAGAGGATCTGTTTACCACCAGTACCAACAATAATTTGCTCCGGTTTGTAAACCAGATTATTTTCTCTTTTGAATTTTGCAGCAATTGCTTGGCGTAATTCTGGAATCCCAGATATGGGTGTGTATTTTGTTTCTCCACGTCGAATAGCTTCAATAGCAGCATTTTTGATATTATCTGGTGTATCAAAATCTGGCTCTCCAGCACTTAAAGAAATGATATTATGACCTGATGCTTTCAAATTACGTGCTTTTTGGGAGACTGCAATTGTTGCAGAAGGTTTGATACAAGAAAGTTTATCAGCGATAAAGGCCATAGTTTGAATTCCTTATACATATAAGCAAATGATTGTTGATTTAAAAATATTGTATAAAAGATCATGTTCTATGCAATAAAAAATTGTGAAAGGATTTTTTAAAAAAATTCAAATATAGACGTTATATTATTGTTTTTTAATATTTTTACTAAAAATAATTCTTGGTAATTATAGAATATTTAAGGAAAAGGATAGGATTATTTTAAAAATTATGCAAAATAGGTAATGAGTATTTTACAAAGAAAAAAATCCTCACCTGTAAAGAAAAGGATTTTTTAATGAAATATAGAAAAACTTAAAAACTAAATGGCTGCAAGGTTACCAGCAGCAAATTTTCCTGAACGACGATCTTGAAGAACATCATAAGAAATTCTTTGTCCTTCATTAAGGTTATTTAGGCCAGAACGCTCAACCGCAGAAATGTGGACAAACACATCTGCACTGCCATCACTAGGCTGAATAAAGCCAAAACCTTTTGTTGTATTAAACCACTTAACTGTTCCTGTAGACATAGGAAACTCCTTAGAATTATAGTATAGTATATTGAAGATAAAGATCTTCAATATGATTTTAAATCGAAATTAGGTGGGAGAAGTTTCATCAAAAGTGCAAAGTGCACAGGAAAGAAAGTCACATAACCGAAAGTCCGATAAGATTCACATAAAGGTTTTGAAGATAAAAAGCAAGTCTTAATCAGTATTTTTATTAAAAGAAAAAGATTGATAGAGAATGTCAAAGGACAGTATGCTTTTTAGCATAGCAAGAATTTTAGGTAAAATAACTTTGTAGTGGACATACTTCAAGGCTCTTTTTTTTAAGAGCTTTGATAGCCTGTACTACAGATTCGGCTCCAGCTATTGTTGTGTAATAGGGCACTTTTTGCATGAGTGCTGCATAGCGTAATGATTTTGAGTCTGAGATGGTACTGGCAGTATTGGTTGTATTAAAAATTAATTGAATTTGCCTATTACGAATAGCATCTTCAATATGAGGATGGCCTTCTAGCACTTTATTGATTTTCTCTGCCTTAATATGATGTTCAGCAAGAAATTTTTGTGTTCCACTTGTTGCTAAAACGGAAAAGCCAAGCTCAATTAAACATTTCACAGGATTTAAGATACGTTTTTTATCTTCGTCTCTAACAGAAACAAACAAAGTGCCCTCCTGTGGGAGTTCAACACCGGCTCCAAGTTGTGCTTTAGCAAAAGCAAGTGAAAATTCATAATCAAGTCCCATTACTTCACCAGTTGAACGCATTTCAGGGCCAAGAAGCGTATCGACACCTGGAAAACGAGCAAAAGGAAAGACAGCTTCCTTGACAGCGATGTGCGGTTTTTGTTGTTTAGATGGCAATCCACCATAAGCTTGAAGAGCACTATGGAGCGTTTCTCCTGCCATAATACGTGCAGCCATTTTAGCAATAGGACGGCCAATCGTCTTGGCAACGAATGGAACAGTACGCGAAGCACGAGGATTGACTTCTAAGACATAAATTGTACCATCTTTAATAGCATATTGCACATTCATAAAACCACGAACATGAAGTGCTTGTGCTAAAGCTTTAGTTTGACGCTCTAACTCAGTTATTAATTCATGTGAAAGTGTGCGTACTGGTAAAGAACACGCTGAATCACCAGAGTGGATGCCTGCTTCTTCAATATGCTCCATAATACCAACGATCAGTGTTTCTTTTCCATCACACAAACAGTCAACATCAAGTTCAATTGCTTCTGTTAGATAGGTATCAAATAAAAGTGGATTTTTACCAATCAATGTATTAATCTGCCCTGTTTTGTCGTTAGGATAACGAGCTTTAATTTCTTCTGATACCAATTCAGGAACTATCTCAAGTAAATAATTTTGTAGGCTACGTTCATCGCGGATAATTTGCATAGCACGTCCTCCTAAAACATAAGAAGGGCGTACGACCAAGGGAAATCCAAGTTCATGAGCGATGAGTCGTGCTTGCTCAACTGAATGGGCAATGCCGTTTTTGGGTTGAGTTAAGTTAAGTTTAAATAATAATTTTTGAAAGCGGTCTCTATCTTCTGCTAAATCGATGGCATCAGGAGAAGTTCCTAAGATAGGAATCTTATGTTTTTCTAGCGCTGTTGCCAATTTTAGTGGTGTTTGTCCGCCAAATTGGACAATAACTCCAACCAATTCTCCTTTTTTTTGTTCTGTTTCTAAAATGGCTAAAACATCTTCTGTTGTTAAAGATTCAAAATAAAGACGATCAGATGTATCATAATCAGTTGAGACTGTTTCAGGATTACAGTTAATCATGATAGCTTCAAATCCTGCGTCACGCAGTGCAAAAGCAGCATGGCAGCAGCAATAATCGAATTCAATGCCCTGTCCGATACGATTTGGGCCGCCACCTAAAATGGCAATCTTTTTACGTTCAGAAACTTGTGCTTCTGAGTATTCCAGACCCGCAAAGGGTACTTCATATGTTGAGTACATATACGCCGTAGGTGAAGAAAACTCAGCTGCACAAGTATCAATACGTTTGAAAACGTGTTTAACATTAAGTGATTTGCGCAAAGCAGCAATATCATCAGGATCTTGTCCAGTAAGGGTGGCTAATCGTGCATCAGAAAAGCCCATTGCTTTCAACATGCGCAGATTTTCTGTATCTTGAGGCAATCCATGGATACGGATGCGTTGTTCTGTTTCAATGATGGAGGCTATCTGCTCTAAAAACCATGGATCAATTTTGCTGATTTGGTGAATTTCATTTAAGGATAATCCTGTTCGCATTGCTTGAGCTATATAGCGTAGACGATCAGGACTTGGTATTGCAATGGCAGAGCGTATAGAATTTTTTTCATCACCCTCAGCGTGTTCAGGGATTGTGATTTCATCAAGACCGGTAAGGCCTGTTTCAAGCCCACGAAGTGCTTTTTGTAATGATTCTTGAAAAGTACGACCGATTGCCATAACTTCTCCTACAGATTTCATTGCAGTTGTTAAGACAGGAGATGAATTGGGAAATTTTTCAAAGGCAAAACGAGGAATCTTGGTTACGATATAGTCGATAGAAGGTTCAAATGAGGCTGGTGTTGTACCACCCGTAATATCATTTTTTAATTCATCAAGTGTATAACCAACTGCTAGTTTAGCTGCTACCTTAGCAATTGGAAAACCTGTTGCTTTTGAAGCAAGCGCTGAAGAGCGGGAAACACGCGGGTTCATTTCAATAACAATCAGACGGCCATTTTCAGGATTAACGGCAAATTGTACATTGGATCCGCCAGTTTCTACACCAATTTCACGCAGCACAGCAATTGAGGCATTACGCATACGCTGATATTCTTTGTCAGTTAAGGTGAGGGCAGGAGCTACAGTAATAGAATCACCGGTATGGATGCCCATAGGATCAATATTTTCAATGGAACAAACGATGATACAGTTGTCGTTTTTATCACGAACAACTTCCATTTCATATTCTTTCCATCCTAAAACACTTTCTTCAATCAAAACTTCTGTTGTGGGTGAAGCTTCAAGACCACGTTCAATGATTTCATAAAATTCAGAGCGGTTGTAAGCAATTCCACCACCTGTACCACCAAGCGTGAATGAAGGACGGATAATAGCTGGAAGACCTACAATATCAAGAGCTCGAACCGCTTTTGCAGTAGCATGTGCAATATAATGTTGTTTACGGACAGATTCTGTGTGACACCAGTCATGCTCAAGCTTTTCTAATGCTTGGTTAAGTGCATCACCGGAGAGTTTGGCTTTAAGTTTATCGCGTGTTTTTGCATGTAGTCGGCGGTTTTCTTCTTTAAGTTCAGTTGCATTAGCTAATATGGAACGTGGTGTTTCCAACCCGATCTTTTCCATTGCTTTGCGAAATAAAGCGCGGTCTTCAGCTTTATCAATAGCATCAGCATTTGCACCTATCATTTCAACATGATAGCGATCTAAAATTCCCATGCGCTTTAATGATAAAGCGGTATTAAGTGCTGTTTGTCCTCCCATTGTTGGTAAAAGAGCATCAGGACGTTCACGAGCAATAATTTGAGCAACTATTTCGGGAGTGATGGGTTCAATATAAGTTGCATCGGCTAAATCTGGATCCGTCATAATAGTGGCAGGATTAGAATTAACCAGAATAATTCGGTAGCCTTCTTCTTTTAAAGCTTTACAGGCTTGTGTGCCAGAATAGTCAAATTCACATGCCTGACCAATAATAATGGGTCCTGCTCCAATAATAAGAATAGATTTTATGTCTGTACGTTTTGGCATGTTTTTTTTCCTATGACAAACATCCGTGCGTGATTGCGGTAGGTAGTATTTAAATTTTAAGGCTAAAATCGTTTTATAGGTCAATATACAAATAAAGTAAGCTATAAAATGCCCTTTCCATGCTTTTTTATTGAATTGAAGATCAATATCTTTTTTATATTGGTTAATTTTAAATGGGAGTGGAGGGATAACCGTCGATAAAACCACAGTATTGCACGACAAAGTTAGAATATTGTAGATTACTGTGGACGATAGAATATAAGGGATTATTTTACAGGCAAATGAAGTCTTTTACATGAAGTGGTAAGACATAACATGCTTATCATTATTGCTATGTTAGCTATTGTAAGTTTTTTAGCTGTGATCTTTCACACTTTATTTTCCATGATGATTCTTAAGTTCAATTTAAATTATTCATAACAAATTAATCTATCAAAATAACGAGTTGATCATGGTAAAAAAGTAATTATCAACACTAAGCTGATTATTTTATCAGCATACGAAGCTAGACTGGAATTATTTAGTACTGTGTTTCAAGTGATAAGAAAAGATATTGTATTTTTATAAATTACACAGATTCTAATATTTATATTTATAAATATTTATTTGAAATACATAATTGATAATAGTAAGGAAGAATTTTTGCCTTTATATAGGTTATTTGATAGCTCTTAAAACAATAATTCCTGGTATTTTTGCCACATAATCCATAAAAGGGGAATCTACTACTTTTTTATTTTCTTTTCGTGAAGAAGCATTTCGTAACATTGGGCCATTATCTGTCATGATAAAGAAACCAACATGGGTTACATCCAATCCTGCAAGTTTGGTATAAATGCCAATGAAATCCCCAGATTGTAAACGGCTTATAACCTCTTCATTAATAAAGTTACTTGGAATGTAAGTTATTTTGCGTTTTACAATTGGTAATCCAGGAAGGTAGTTTTCACCGTCAGCTTTTTTATTGAGATATTTTTCAATGCTCACCGCATTGGAGCTTATTTTTGCGGTAATATCATTGGCGAGTTTATATTCTCTATAAGCCCAGTCAGTGAAAAAATGTTTCCGATTTAAAAAGCTAACATTGCCATCAACATAACGAGTGCGGATGACATTATTGATGAATTCTGTTTGCGATTTTGATTTTCGTAATGCTTCAACATAGTCCAGATAAGTGAAGCAATCTAAGCCTCTAAAATCAATTACCAATTTTTCTGGTGTTTTTTCTGATCCATGTAGCATATTTTCCTTATAAATTGTCCCTAAAAAAGCTTCAGATAGAAGATCAATCGTTTGTCCTATCTCATGGTCATTCATCTTTGATTGTTTTTCAAGAAGAGTGTTTAGTTTATTTAAAGTATATGGATCTAGGTTTATTTTGATCTTTTGTTGTGTTTCTGTTTTGTTTTTTTGAACATTTTTCTTACCACTAGAATCTTGAAAACCACATCCTGAAACAAAAAATAATATTAAAAATAATTGAAATATTTTTTGCATTTTATTCACCATTTTTTAATTAATAATTAATCGGTTAATAATTGCTGAAAGTGGTATTATTTATGCTAACTGGATTATTGTTGAACTAACGATAACATAATAGCAAATTGTAGCGTAAATAGATATAATTAGAATTCTATTTTAAGTTATACAGATTATGTATGATGTAAATATTTCCCGATGTTTCAAGCTGTGAAATATTGTATACCTTATCTTGGTGGAAAAAATTTAACTATGCTGATTTTCCTGTTTTTTCCAACAAAACCTAAAGGATATTGGATTCGTCGGTTAAACAATTTACCTTTGATAGGTACTATAGGTATTGTTTCCTTTGCGCTTATTAGTATTACTAATACTTTTATATTGTGGCATCGATCTAATGATGTTTTCATAGAAGATGAAAAACTTTTACTCGTAGATAAAACATCTTTGCCAATTTGTCCAGAAAGAGAATTGTATTTAATGAAAATTAACGGAGATTTTCCTATTAGAATCAACTAAGCCAATTGAAATTAAACAATTAGTAGAAAAAAACAATAAAATCAGCATAGTTAAATATTTTCCTCATAATTTGATTTTATTTAATCCCTTGAATAGTACCTCTTGAAAATAGTTATGATACTGCGCGAGGTGTGTGCAATAATATATGATAAAATAAAAATTTGTGCTATTCTTCTGACTTTTTCTAAAATTTTTTGCTCTAACTACGGTTTTGGTAAAAATAAATTATACTGTATAACAATCCTTAACGATAGGTGGGATTTAGAGGGTAGTAGGGAAAGCACGTGCATGTTATGAATGATCAAGAACCTGATTCAAAATTTATTCGTCGTGGACTTATTTTAGTTTTTATTACTTTGTTGCTAGATATTATTGGTATCGCAATTATTAGTCCTGTTTTACCTGAGTATTTAGTTCAGTTGACAGGAAAGAATATTAGTGATTCATCTATAGAAGGAGGAAGATTACTGGTAGTATATTCAGTAATGCAGTTCTTGTTTGCACCTATTCTTGGTAATCTTTCTGACCGTTACGGTCGTCGTCCTATTTTGCTTATCTCTATTATCAGTTTTGCTATTGATAATCTTATATGTGCTATAGCGTGGAGTTATACTATCTTGTTTATTGGGCGTATTTTATCAGGGATGAGTGGTGCTAGTTTTGCAATTTGTACAGCTTGTTTAGCTGATATTTCCGATGATAAAACTCGCACACGCAATTTTGGTTTATTAGGAATTGCATTTGGATTGGGATTTATTTTAGGCTCACTTATTGGAGGTTTTTTAGGTCAATTTGGTCCACGTATCCCATTTTATTTTGCAGCTGGTTCTTCACTTATTAATTTTATTTTTGCATGGATTATGCTTCCGGAAACTCTTCCTATGCAAAATAGGCGATATTTTGACATTAAGCGTGCAAATCCTGTGGGAACTCTTTTGCAACTTAGACAATATCCAAAAGTTCTCTGGTTGTTATTGGCTTTTTTTCTTTATTGGCTTGCGGAATCTATATGGCCAAGTATTTGGGCATTCATTGCTAAAAAACGCTATGATTGGAGCACTTTATCTATTGGATTATCTCATAGCATTTTTGGGATAGGACAGATTATTGTAATAGCTTTCATTTTACCTTATTTTTCTAAGCGATGGAGCAGTTGGTGTATTGCAATGGTAGGCCTCGTATTTGCATTGGTTGCTATGCTTGGTTATACATTTGCGACGCAAGGATGGATGGTTTATGCAGTTTTTGCATGTACAATGCTTGAATATCTTATTCACGCACCTATGCGTTCTATTGCTTCGACACAGGTACCAAAGAATGCACAAGGGGCATTGCAGGGAGCAATGACATCTATTTTTTCACTGAGTTCGATATTTGGCCCCATTTTTTATACGCTTCTCTTTGAACGATTTACACGTGAAGGTACAGCATTTTATTTTCCTGGCGCTCCTTTTGTGGGGAGCTTCTGTATACTTGTCATTACGACGATAATTTTTGCTTTAAGGGTACGCTAATTTCTTAAGATTTTGAATGGTAAGAGTACTTTACCAAGGAATTCAAGATGCAGATAAAGTTTATAAATTTATAAACAGGGTGAGCTATCTATTTCAAAAAAATATGTCAGTAAATGAAAAAAGATACAATTTGGAAAGAAAGAATCCAAAGTACAAAGTCATTTGATTAAGTTATTTTTTATAATCCACAATGAGATTGAAAAAACGTTGAAATAAATAGTGACTGTCTTGTGGTCCAGGAGAAGCTTCAGGATGATGCTGAACAGAAAAAACTGGCTTTCCAATGATCTGAATACCGCAATTTGAGCCATCAAAGAGGGAAATATGTGTCTCTTTAACATATTTCGGCAAAGATGTTTTATCTACAGTAAAACCATGATTCATTGATACAATTTCTACCTTTCCGGTAGTAAAGTCTTTAACAGGATGATTGGCACCATGGTGTCCTTGATGCATTTTTATGGTTTTGGCTCCAACAGCAAGAGCCAGAAGCTGGTGTCCGAAACATATGCCAAAAAGGGGTATATTATGCTCAATGAGTGTTTTGATCATTGGAACAGCATAATCGGCTGTAGCTGCTGGATCTCCTGGTCCATTAGAAAGAAAAACACCATCAGGGTTCATTGCCAAAATTTCTTCTGCGTTTGTGTCTGCTGGCATGATGGTTATGCGGGCACCTTGTGCAGCCATAAGGCGGAGAATATTGCGTTTAATACCGTAGTCAATTGCAATGATGTGAAAATTGTGCTTACTATTTGTGCTATAGCCCTTATCCCATACCCATGGTTTCTCACTCCATTCCATTGATTGTCTTGATGTTACTTCTTTTGCAAGATCAAGGTTGATGAGACCAGTCCATTTTTGTGCACGTTTTTTCAAAGAACTGATATCAAAGTTTCCATTAGGATCATGGGCGATAATAGCATTTGGTACACCTTTTTCACGAATAAGAACAGTTAATGCCCGTGTATCAATGCCACAAAGTACAATAATTTTACGCATTTTGAGCCACTGATTAAAATTTTCATTTGCTCGGTAGTTGGAAGGATGGGTGATATCTGCTTTAAAAACAGCACCGATTGCTCCATGATAATTCAAGGGTGTAAGATCTTCAATATCCTCATTATTTGTTCCTACATTACCAATATGAGGAAAAGTGAAGTTAATGATTTGTTTTTTATATGATGGGTCTGTAAGAATCTCTTCATAGCCTGTCATGGCAGTATTGAAACATACTTCAGCTTCAGCAACACCCGTAGCACCTGCTCCTTTGCCTTCAATAATTGTTCCATCAGCTAATATTAAGAGAGCTGTAGGTCTGCTTATACTCCAAGGATTAAGAGATGAGATAGTTTGTATCATAGTGAGCGCCTACAATCTTTTATTTGAAAAATATAATGACCAATGTTACACAAAAAGCACAACCATAACAGATGCTGTGTATACCGTATTGTAATGTTTCACTTAAAGCTAAGAGTATAGGTATATTCCATGACGAGGTAAAGCCCTTTTTAGCTTTTCTAAAACTTGGATATTAATTATTTTTTATCATACATGGTAAGTTGTATAAAGATTGGTCAGAATCTATTTTTCGGCTTAAACAAAATTAGATAAATTTATACTACATGACCAGATTAATATGGTACTAAAAATTACCTTTTAAGGTGCAAGATAGGGTGTATCTTGCCACATTTCGTTTAACTAATGCTGCAGTTAAAAATCAGATGTTTTTCACTACAATGAGGGGGGGGATCATAAGCTGATGATCATTAGATACAGTTTATTGTAGCTAAAATAGTTAACAAGGTGAGGGGGGTAACACGTATTTATGAAGAGTCTGATTGTTTAAAACTGGTGAAGAAACCACAAGAGAAAGTGGGAGTTATTTGTGAATTTCTTTCCTATCAATTTTAATGAGATGAACGTTGAGTACGTTTTCTGTGAAGTTTTGGTGAAAATAAAGATATGAAATGATTGTGTGATATAAGTAAAATTATAGTATAGATGAAAGAATATTATGTAGGAGTCAATAAATTTCTTTAAGATTAGCAGTTATTTGTAGAAAAGTATGATAAACATTACTAAGTTATAAAGAATATATGAAAGTCTTTTTCATTATCATCAATTATCTGAGCGCATAAATAGTATAAGTTAATATTATTAGGTAATACTTATTCAATAAAAATTATTTTGAAAGTATAACTTGAAGAAAGAAAATTAGTGATTTTTTACTGATGGATAAATAAGGCAACTTCTTTCTATTTTATATTATTCTTCTCTTCAGAATATACAGGATATATATGTCTTCTAATTTATGTAAGATTTTTTGTGTATAGCGGTGAATCTTTTAAAAACAGTTCGGTTAACAACAATGGTTTGTTTGCTAATCGTAAACGGGAACGGCGAGCCCATAGTGTATCTTGTCGACCAATATGAATGTAATCGCGGGTTAGTTTACCACTACTAAATAAATAGCGTCCTAGCGGTACAGTTCCCAAATTTATCAGTGCTTGATTGTGTTCAGATAAAGTTTCTTGTGGGATTACAGTACGCCCAAGGAGCCAAGGCTGATTGTCTCCTAATAATATGACTTCGCGTAACCAGTAACGCGAGCTGTCGGGAAGATGTTCAGCTTCTTTCTTTAGTTTATCACGTGTAATGAAGCATTCACGTTGTGGTTCAACACGTAGGTCAGTACAATAGCTTTCAAATCGACGCGTCATGGATCCCAGCTCCATTAGCCAATCACTAACGTCAGCTGGTATTGGAGGATCTTGATCAGATAGCCATTTCAGAGGTGGTAAGATAGAATCTTGAAGATTGGGCATCATGTTGCTCTACATCTAAAATTGTATTTCCTTTGTTGTTGTGCTGTGTTGGATGATACAAATAGACGTTCTTATTATAATATAGAAATGTGAAGACAGCAAGATTCTAAAAGGGAAGACATAAGAAGATATAAAAGGAGGATATCACTTTTTGGGTGTTTATTTTTTACCTTTTATTATACCGTAAGCTCTGTTTTTATTTACAGATTTAAAAGAGACATATGTCAGTTAAATGTCTGCGATGGAGATTTTGATATAAGATGTCAGTTATCATAATAAAATTTGTTGGCTATTTTTGTGTATGCGGTTAGATAAGAAGAATTTGATAGTCCGTAATCGACATATTTTATTTTTTATCAGAATTTTGATTATCAATATAGGTGCATAGTAATTATGTGCTGGAGATGGTGATATTAGAGCGTGAGTTGTAAAAAGAAAAATTCGTGCTATACAAATTCAGTGTAGGAACCTCTACTAATACAAATGCAACATTCTTTAAGATAGAAACACGATTATAAGTATCATAGATGATAAATGTAAGTACTATAGATGACAAACTGCTGGGATTTCTCGTTGTTTGCTTAATGACATGGTAACGGTGATATAAAAAAGCTACAGATTAAGGAGCTAACTGCTCTTCCCAATAATTGCTAAGGCTTCTAAAATTGTAGTGAGAATATTTCAACAATCCCAAGAAGTATCAAAAGAAATCCCTCTAAAAAATGAATAAACGCTCTATGGTCGAATTTTTCGTCCTATCCATATCAGGAGACATGCTCCAATAAAACCTGAAATAAGATAGCCAAACAAACCAGCAAAGTTAATACCTAAAAGGCCAAAAAGAAAACTAGCTAATGCGGATCCAATAATTCCCAAGATAATGTTCAAAAATATTCCTGTTTTGCTTTTCATAAAATATTGTGCAGCCCAACCTGCAAGGCCACCAATAATAATAGCTGCAATCCAGCCAATGTTCATCTCTTCCATTACACCCTCCTTATGCCTGAATCTTAACTGTTAATTCTAGCTAGGGTAAGCTTTGTAAAGGTCAAGATCTATCTTTTTACTATCTGGGGAGATATTGCTGTTGGGAGAGGGTATTAAAATTTGATTTTGTTGATTTTTCAACTAATGTAAAGATACTATGATCTAACATCGTATTTGTGAAATAATAAGTACATATAACTTTACATGCGGTACCAAAAAGCACTAAAATTAGCAGTTATTGTATGGTAAAAATAGAAATGTTTGCAAAGATATTTAAGAGGTATAGATAAAGTATATTTATGATTAGATCTTTTGCAAATAAAGGACTGAAAGGAATTTTGCCAACGCGGTATTAACAATACTTAAGCTGATATTAAAAGTATTTATTTTTAATTCTTTGCAAAATGTTATCTATGCGCTGAATTTACAAAAATATTGATATAATAATCACAAGCTGATCAATCTTTGTATTCTTTATGATATACTTCTTACCAGAAATAAAAATCATTAATTTTTTTGTTAAAATAATCTTAAAGTTAAGATTTTGATGTTTGTTGTTCAGAAGGATCACGTAGGCGGGAATTTTGAAGTAATCCCTGTGCTTCTAGAATTGGATAAATCATTGAAGTTAAAAGAGAGTTGATTTGTTTCAGGTCACGCACGATATCAAGATGAAGACTGGATGATTCTACATTTTTAAGATCTCCTTCACGGAGGCGTTTAAAGTGCTTTAGGTTCATTTCTTTTTCTAGATCTCGGAGTTGATCTTTTTTCTGTACCAATAAATGTGCAGTATGTGTATCACGCGAGACGAGTACATTAAATGCAATATGTGCATTGGCTAAAACAATTGCATGGAAACAGAGTAAGTCATTCTATCCTTCATTACTAAATTGTAGATTTTTTTGTTGTTTCTTCTTAACCAGCATAAGCATACTGTGAATAATGATATCTCCTGCTTGATCCAATTTTATACAGGATCCAAGAAGCTCTTGTGTTTGAAGAGCCTCTTCATCGGATAATTTTTGTCCAGCTAGTCGTGCAAGATAAAGTTTGATTGCAATATGCTTTTTATCCAATATGATGTTTAACTGATTAAGTTCACGTATGATGTCTGGATCAGGCGTTTCATAAAGTTCCATAATTTTTTCCAGCATGATATCTACAAGATCACAAATATGGATGACTTCAACGTCGGACATTAGAGAGTGCTAAAGTTGGTCATTCAATAACGCTATCATCAAGAGCTGTTTGGTCAGATAAATTAAGGCTTTTATCAGTTTGTGTTTTTTTGTGCTTACATGGACAATTTTGGTGGTTAGTTTTAAAATCCATTTTGATAGAGGTATTCCAGCAAAAAGGATAAAAGTATTAAAAATGATATGAGTATTAACAACTTGAGTAGCGGTATCATTGCCAAGCCATGTAATGGGTGGTTGAAAGAAGAGAAATAAGATCAGGATAAGGATTGAACCAGCACCACGCATAAGTAAATTTCCTAATGGAACAAGTCGAGTATTAGGAGAGGTGTGGCGTGTTAAAAATGGTGCTATGAGAGAGGAGCCCAAATTAACACCAAGAACTGTTATGACACATAATTGAGCGTTGATGAGATCGTAATTGGCAAAATTGACCAATAAGATGATTCCAGCGATGGATGAATGCAAGAGGTAAGTCAATATCGTGGCTAATAAAAAAGCAGAAATAGGGTCGGTTGAAAGGTAGCTAATAATATTAAGCAAGATTATACTATCACGTAAAGGCTCTGTGGCTTCACTGATTATTTGTAAAGATAGAATTAAAAGACCGATACCAATAACAATACGCCCTATTTGACGCCAATCGCGTTTTTCAGTTGTCATAAAAATAAAAGTACCAATGAAAAGACATAAAGGTATAACGATAGTGAGGTCATAGGAGAGAATTTTGACAACCAATGCTGATCCTAATTCTCCTCCACGGAGGCCATAAGCCCTGCTAAGCCAGAGACAAAACCAGAGTTAACAAAAGAACTAACAAGGAATGTTACTGCTGTAGAGCTTTGTAAAATCATTGCTGTGAAAAGCCCAAAACTTACAGCGAAAAATGGATTAGACATGATTTGGCGCATTTTGAATTTAAGTCTATCACCATATCCACGTTCAATTCCTGTGCGCACCATACGTGTAGACCAAAGCAGTAAGGAAATAGCCCCTGCAAGATGAAGGAGTACCAATGAGCCGTTCATGATACTTTTGTCTCTTTCTTTTTGGCTTTATTGATAAGAGTTCATTTAAAGAATGTAGTTGGGGTTTATTATTTCACTTTATTATAGAAGCGTGAGCAAAATCATAGCCGCTTGGATTTTGAAAAATCTTTAAACCAAAATCAGGAAGAATAGAGTAAAGATGATCAAAAATATCAGCTTGAATTTGTTCATACTCTGCCCAGACAGTTGTATTAGTAAAGCAATAGATTTCCAAAGGTAGACCATTTGGTGTAGGAGGTAGTTGTCGTGTCATTACGGTCATGTTTTGTGTGATATTTGAATGTTTTTGCAAATAAGCTAAAGTATAAGCGCGAAAAGTTCCAATATTAGTTAAACGGCGAGTATTGGCTGGTATGTCGTGGTTTTTATTTAATTGAGCATTCCATTCGTTGATTTCCGGTATTTTTTTTGCAAAATAACTTTCTAATAAATTCAATTGTGTAAGATATTCTTGTTCTTCTTTAGTATGAAAGCGAATGCTTGATTGATCGATAAATAAGGATCGTTTAATACGCCTTCCACCTGATTCTTCCATTCCACGCCAATTTTTGAAAGGATCAGTTACCAATTTACGGATGGGAACTGTAACAATCGTTTTATCAAAATTTTGAACTTTGATGGAATGAAGCGCAATTTCAATGACATCACCGTCTGCACCGAGATTAGGAATTTCAATCCAATCGCCGACACGTACCATATCAGTTGATGAAATTTGGATACCAGCAACGAAGGAGAGCAGCGTGTCTTGAAAAATCAAAAGAAGAACTGCTGCCATTGCACCAAGACTGGAGAAGAGGATAAAAGGTGAGCGGTCAAGCAGTGTTGCTACCATTAAAATAGCAGCGATAGCAAAAAGTGTAATTTTAGCAATTTGAATATAGCCTTTTATTGGCTTTAATCGTGCTGTTGGTCGTTGTTCATAAATAGCATTAATGACATTGCAAAGAGAAGAAATTGTTAGGACAATAACAAAAATGATCAAGGCGTTGGAAGCATTACGGATAATAGTGCTGAATACCTTAGGTAATGTAGGTATAAAATTGATACCGGTTGAGATAATAAAGATCGAAGTAATATGAGCCATGTACTGTATAGCGCACTCAATATCGGTAGTTGTATTCTTAGGAAGAAAAGAAGAAAGGCGCCTTGTTACCTTCATGAGTAAGTTTCGTGCTAAAAAATTAACTAAAAACGCAGTAAAAATAAGGAAAATGAGCCAAGAAATAGGTTCGAGCAATGGATATTGAACAAGAAATTTGGTCACTTTTTTGTCTCCATTTTTAAATTAATCATTTGCAAATTCGTTAACAGCTTAAGATAAAGTATTGGAATTATGCTCTAAAGTCATTAAATATGCAAAAAAGAATTTTAAACTCTGTGAGAGATAATGCGTTTTCCGCCTGATTTCCTTGATGAGATCCGTACTAAGTTACCAATTTCAACAGTTATTGGCCAAAGGGTGACATTTAACCCCCAAAAAAGCAAACCTTCACGAGGAGATTTTTGGTGTTGCTGCCCATTCCATGGTGAAAAAACACCAAGTTTTCATTGTGATGATCATAAAGGTCGCTATTATTGTTTTGGTTGTGGTGTGAGTGGTGATATTTTCACTTTTCTTTGTGAGCTTGATGGATTGCACTTTTCGGAAAGTGTAAAACGTTTAGCTGATCTTGCAGGTATTAAATTACCTATTTTTGATCCACAAAGTCATCAACATCAAATGGAAAAGGCCGATCTTTATGATATTATGAGGATGGCGACAGATTTTTTTCAACATAGTTTGCATGATAAAGAAGGTGCACAAGCACGCTGTTATCTTAATGAGCGTGGTGTAACGTCAAAGCTTGCTGAGCGCTTTAAGATTGGTTTCGCTCCGACAAAGCGTACAGCTTTAAAAGAAGCTTTAAGTGCACGTGGTATTTCAATAAAACAAATGGAAGATTGTGGACTCCTCAAATTTGGTGAAGATAATAAAGTTCCTTATGATCAATTTAGAAATCGTATTATATTTCCCATTGAAGATTTACGCGGACGTGTGGTGGCTTTTGGAGGGCGTGCATTAGGTAAAGATACGCATGCAAAATATCTCAATAGCCCTGAAACAGTGCTGTTTCATAAAGGAAATATACTTTACAATGCAGCTTTCGCTCGTAAAAATAGCCGCTTCATTGGTAATGATGAAAAGAACTGTTCCATCCTTGTTGTTGAAGGTTATATGGATGTAATTGCATTAACCAAAGCTGGTTTTGAGAGAGTAGTAGCACCTTTGGGTACGGCATTAACAGAAGCGCAAATTGGGCTTTTATGGCAGATGGATCCTAATCCAATTTTGTGTTTTGATGGAGATGATGCTGGTTTAAGAGCTGCTTTTCGTGTAGCTGATCGTGTTCTTCCTCTTTTAAAAGCTGGGGTATCTGTGCGCTTTGTTTTACTTCCACAGGGCAAAGATCCAGATGAAATTGTTTGTGCTGGTGGTGCACAGCTTTTTACTTCTTTTTTACAAAAATCAATTCCGTTAATTGAGCTTTTATGGTGGCGTGCTACCTATGGAAAGAATTTTGAAACTCCAGAAGCACGAGCTGCACTGGAAAAACAACTGAAACAGCAAATTTTTATGATTAAGGATCAAGATATACGTCGTTATTATCTTCAAGATATAAAGAAACGTCTCTTTGATTTTTTCCGTCTATCTTTTTCAAGAAAGGAAAGTGGGGGGCAATATGATCGAAATTACAAAAATAGGATATTAAAAGATCAATTTTTTTCTACGCTAGCAAACTCCGATATTGTGCGCAATTCATCACACTCTATTCCTTTGCGCGAAACAGTTATTTTACTGATTTTAGCTTATTATCCTGAGTTATGGTATGAAAATTTTGAAGTTCTTGCTGAGTTGGAGCTACAAAACACTCAATTGATGAGCCTTCATCAATCTATGTTAGAGATTCTTGGGAGCCAGAATCTTCATAATAAAGAAACGATGGTTGCGCTTTTGGAAGAAAAAGGGCAAAAAGCTCTTTTAGAGCGGATGAAAAATCTTGTACAAAATATTGGTATGCGTACTATCTTTGTTGGAGCGCCTATAGAAGATGCTCGTACTGTATTAAAACAAGCCATCTACTTGCATCTTCAAGAACACCACCTACATAAGAGGTTGCAAGATATCGAAGAGCAACTTATAGAAAATCCTGA
Organism: Bartonella sp. B35(2025); assembly: GCF_053794465.1. Classification (NCBI taxonomy): domain Bacteria; kingdom Pseudomonadati; phylum Pseudomonadota; class Alphaproteobacteria; order Hyphomicrobiales; family Bartonellaceae; genus Bartonella; species Bartonella sp. B35(2025). The sequence goes on along the minus strand of NZ_CP200035.1, from coordinate 921,954 downwards.
TAATGAGGTTTTTGATCTGCTTCGTGAAATAAAAATAGAGTTAGAGAAGATGCAAGCGACAGAAGCTTTAATTGAGGGATTCGGAAGTTGGTTTGATGAAGAAATAGACGGGAATAAGCAAGATAAGATAAAATGATTCGCTTTTTTGGAGCGAATCAGTCACCTAAAGCTTAGTATGAGGAAATTTATGTAGATCGACATTTTTCTGAAGAATGACGACTAAATTTTAGGAAAAGCGGGAAATTGGTTCTTACTATATGGTACAGAAATTATCTCAGAAAGGCTGAGAGGTGTCGGGGAAGCTTCTAGAGTTCTCCCGCGTTTTTGTGTGAATGAGGCGCGTGTGCAAAATGTATCTTTTACAATAGAGATCTCCTCTAAAAATAAGTGTATATAGGAAATTGTTAATACACTTAAGTGAGAATACAAAAAAAGCTGGTCACGCAGAAGCTGTACGGTGATCAAGTGGAGTTAATGGTATGGCCACAAAGGTTAAACAGAAAGATAATATGGAAGCAACAGGCCAAGCGAATTTGGATGGTCCTCTTCTCGATTTTTCTGATGATGCCATCAAAAAAATGGTTAAACTCGCCAAAAAGAATGGTTATGTAACAATGGATGAATTGAATGCAGTTCTTCCTCCCAGTGAAGTAACATCTGAGCAAATTGAAGATACTTTGGCGATGTTCTCTGAGATGGGTATCAATGTTGTAGATGATGAGGATGAAGCTGAGCCTGAACATTATGAAGGAGAAATTACAGCAGAGGGTGGAGATTTAGTAGGAGCTACCAGCTTTGCTGTTGCAACGACATCTAAGCGTGAGACAACAGATCGTACTGATGATCCGGTACGTATGTATTTACGTGAGATGGGGGCTGTCGAATTACTTTCTCGAGAAGGTGAAATTGCCATTGCTAAGCGTATTGAGGCAGGACGTGAAACAATGATTGCTGGGCTTTGTGAAAGCCCCTTGACTTTTCAAGCTCTCATTATTTGGCGTGAAGAATTGAAAGAGCAGCGTATTCTTCTTCGTGAAATTATTGATCTTGAAATGACTTATGCTGGCCCTGAGGCTAAGCAGGCTCCTATTATTGAACGAAGTGAGGTTGAAAGAATAACAGAGGAAAAACCATTTTCTAGCGCTCGTGATATGAGTGATATCGCGAAAAATATGGGGATAGAGGATGATGAAGATGATGAAGATGAGGTTAATCTATCACTCGCTGCAATGGAAAATGAGCTATGTCCTCAAGTTATGGAAACATTAGATTTCATTGCTGAAACCTATGTAAAACTGAGAAAGTTACAAGATCAGCATGTTGAAAGCAGTTTGGCAGATTGTAAAGAGGGAGCCTTGTCACCTGCCCAGAAGAAAAAATGTATTCAGTTGAAAAGCAAATTAGTTCAAGCAGTAAAATCTCTTTCTCTGAACCAAAATCGCATTGAAGCTTTGGTTGAGCAGCTTTATGATATTAATAAGAGGTTGATTCATAATGAAGGTAAATTGAAAAGAATCGCTAATAATTATGGTGTTGGCCATGAAGATTTTTTAAAAGAATACCAAGGACGTGAATTGGATGCAGATTGGATAGATTATATTTCAACTTTGTCAGGGCGCGGTTGGAAAGAGTTTTCAACACGTGAATCTACAGAAATCCAAAATTTGCGCAGTGAAATCCAAAATCTTGCACAAGAAACTGCTATTTCGATTGGTGAATTTCGTCGAATTGTTACACAGGTGCAGAAGGGTGAGCGTGAGTCAACAATTGCTAAAAAAGAAATGGTGGAAGCTAATTTACGCCTCGTGATTTCGATAGCAAAGAAATATACTAATCGTGGCTTACAGTTTCTTGATTTGATCCAAGAAGGCAATATTGGTTTGATGAAGGCGGTAGATAAGTTTGAATATCGGCGTGGGTATAAGTTTTCAACTTATGCAACATGGTGGATCCGTCAGGCAATTACACGCTCAATTGCTGATCAGGCACGTACCATTCGTATTCCTGTTCATATGATTGAAACAATTAACAAGATTGTTCGTACATCACGCCAGATTTTACATGAAATTGGACGTGAACCCACACCAGAAGAATTGTCGAGCAAACTTTCTATGCCACTAGAAAAAGTACGAAAAGTACTTAAAATTGCAAAAGAACCTATTTCACTTGAAACACCTGTTGGTGATGAGGATGATTCTCATTTAGGTGATTTTATTGAGGATAGGAACGCATTATTGCCAATTGATGCAGCTATTCAAGCTAATTTACGAGATACGACAACTCGTGTACTTGCCTCACTAACACCACGTGAAGAGCGTGTTTTACGAATGCGTTTTGGTATAGGGATGAATACTGATCATACCTTGGAAGAAGTTGGTCAACAATTTTCAGTTACACGAGAACGTATTCGTCAAATTGAAGCAAAGGCGCTTCGTAAATTGAAGCATCCCAGCCGTTCACGGAAATTGCGTAGTTTTCTTGATTCTTAATGATATAATTATATGTTTCAAAAGATGTGTTATTTATAAATTGAGTGTGAATGAAGGGCGCATCATGTAATTCTAGAAGTACTTTTTAGAAGAAGATGAATCTAACACTAGCATAGTTTATACAGAGTTTATGATATAAAAACTTTCTCTTGGCTTCGATATTTAAGCTACAGTCTATAAAACAGAAGATACTATAAATCAAAAGATAAGTGATGTAGCACTGTATAATAATTTATAAAATGAATAAACAGTATCCAAGGTATATTAGTAAGTTTGTTGATAAAGGTGATGTATTAAGTATGCTTTATATCGGATTATGTTAGTTTTCTGGTAAACAAGAAAATTCTCCTTTATATAGAGGTATTCGTAAAAGTAGCCTAATAAGTATATGAGTATGTGAAAAATTTCATTTAGATTACGCTGTCTTAGAACTGCTAAATATTTATGGTTAAATATTATGGTATACATTTAAGTGAATTGATCTTGGCTATTTAGGTTGGTTATTTTTATTCATATAAGATATTTACTAAGGGTGTGTTCTATTTTTATTAAATTGAATTTTGAAAAAATACACTGAATTGAATATTTTTTTAACAAACGAAATATATGAAACTACAAAGATTAGATTTTGTTTATTTTGCTTTTTAATAGATTTTCTTATTTGAAAGAGATGCAACTAATTTTATGAATCAATAGATTCCTTTTTGGAAAGAAAAAAATTAGAAGAGATTTCCGTTTCTGAGTGGGAAAGCCTTTGTGATGGATGTGGGCGTTGTTGTTTATACAAGGTGGAAGATGATGATACCGGTGATATCTATGTAACCAGTGTTGCTTGTCGTCTTTTAAATAAGGAAACTTGCCGATGTCGAGACTATGTTAATCGTAGATCAATTGTTTCAGACTGTATATCGTTGGATATTGCAATGATTAAAACGGCTCGTTGGCTTCCAGAAAGTTGTGCTTATCGATTAATTAATGAGGGAAAAGACCTTCAATGGTGGCATTCATTGGTATCAGGAGATTGTCAGATAGTGCATCAAATACAATTTTCTGCGCGTAAACAGGTAAAAATTTACGAAGATGAATTATCGTCTGAAGAAGATTACCTTTGGCACATCACCGGCCTTCTGTGTGAAGGTCAGTGATAAGGTTATTTTACGCAATGATTGATGATACTACGTGACTTAGTCGATAGCAAATACTACGGTAACAGTGACATCATAGTTCAATTCACCACCTGAAAAATTTGTATCTGCGTAGCTTGTTGTTGCACTTCCTATTAAGCGTGGTGTCAGATTATAGTTACCATTATTTTCTTTGATTTCAAGAATTTTCCCTAATTTTAAATTGGCTGCCTGTGCTATAGTTTTTGCTTTTTCAATGGCTTCAGCAATAGCTTTTTTACGTGCTTCTTGAAAAAATGGTTTGGTATCAGCGTTGGTAAAGATAATACCATTAACTGAATTAACACCAAATGCCATTGCTTGATCAAATATTTTACCAGCATTGGGAAGATCACGAATGCGCACTGTTAAAAAATTTGAAACATGATAGAGATTTTCATTATTATTTTTTTCATGATTTTTATCTGAGCCAGATTGATAAATAGACATATCTGATGTTTGCAAATCATTTGCTTGAATACCATTGCTTTTTAAAGCATTGATAACATCTTTCATTGATTTATTATTGGCTGCTAATGCTTTTTGAGCAGTTTCATCATGAGTAATAATGGCTAGATTGATAATTGCTATATCTGGTACTGCTTGGTTTTCACCGGTTGCAGTAACAGTGATAGTTGATTTTCTTTCTTCAGCATATACGGTGAATGCAGTGACTAGTGATATGAGTGCTATCGTGGCTATTTTTATAAAATAACTATTTAACGGTTGAAAAATTACCTTTGTCATATCTGTTCCTTTTTATTTATTAATTTACTAATTCTCTCATTTTCTGGAGCTATTGTAAATAAATTAGGATATTAGGAGAAAAAACAAATAAAAAAGAGAAAAAGATAGTTTATACTTTAAGTAAGCTCTTGTATCATAGGGTATTTTAGTTTAGAGAGAAACAGCTTGTGGGGCCTGTAGCTCAATTGGTTAGAGCCAGCGGCTCATAACCGCTTGGTTGGGGGTTCGAGTCCCTCCGGGCCCACGTTACCTCAATGAGAATAGTAATTTGTTGCAAGAAGTTAGTATAGCACAATACAAGAGAGTTTTGTAGTTATCAATTTATTTAGGCTTTGGAGAGTTGTGCTTTCTAGTTTGCCTATTTTTTTTATGATTTTCAGCCTATTTATGATTCATTACGTTATCTTGTAGAGTTGCTGTTGCGTGGCTTTAGTAAAATTGTAAAGTGTACTGCATTATAAGGATTTTTATCAATTTTATAATATACTATACCAAAAGCTATTTTGAAGCTGATTTTCATGTTAGTCTTATATTTTCTTTTTTATTGAAGATAAGCTGGTTATTAAAATCTAGTCAGCAGATTTTTGGGTTTATTTTGTGTTCAATTGTAGATTTGAGTTCTATAAGTAGAAGATAGTACATAAAATAATTGGGAGCAATTTAGCTCTATTCAGGAAGATAAAATGTACTTTCTTGATTCAATAATGTATAATACTCATTGGTAAATTTATAGCTCAGAGTATAAAGATACGATTGTGTGTGCTGGTTATTTATTATTTTAAGGTATAAAAATTAATTTAACTATATATCTGAATATATGATTTTCATTTAATTTTAAAAGAAATAGCACAATAAATTTCTTAAACTAAGTGATTTTAATCCATTTCCCTACAAAGAATAAAGCTCGTTTATCTTCTTTTCTTTTAAATAAGAATAAATAATGTTGTTTCTGCTGATTTGTGGATTAAATAAAAATTTAATTGTTTACTTAAAGAAGAATATACCAATAACAAAAAAATTTATTTAATAGTCATTTATAAGTATATTATAACTATAAAAGGCACATTTTTTTGCAAAAAAACAACTCTTTTTTTGATTATCACTAAAATACGATACGAATCAAATATACTAAATAAAAAATCTTATTTTAATGGTAAAAGCGTTAGGGATGTAGCTCTCTAATAATAGCTTTATATGTAATTTCTTTTATTTGTTCAATATTTACCAGAATATCTTGCTTTGTTGGATAACCTTTACTAGAAAAAGCAATTTTTTGTTCATCTCCTGAGATTAAACGCCAGTACCATTGATTATGAACACCTTGAAATATCTCAAAATACATGCTCCCTACCTCATAAAATAGTAGATGATTTACAAGATAAGTATCAACCCATCTGACTTATGAGAATTAAATATGCTTCCATCATCAGCAGTCAATATATTTTCCTTAATTTTTTTAGATCAAAAAAATTAAATGAAAGTTATATTTGTAACAAGAAAATATTTATTGTCAATAAGGTACAAATAGTATTTTATACTCTTAAACAGATTTATTTTAACAATTATGTCGTTGTATTTTTATTTATAGTAGGAAAATTTTACTATTGCTGGTTTATTATTGCTATAAGGATATATTCAATTATTTTACTATAAAAATAAATTTAAATAGAAACTCTAATTTAGCCAGTATGAAAAAAGAAACTCCAACTTTACCAGCGTAAAAAAAAGTTAAAATACTTTTTTTTGTGCTGGTAAAGTTGGAGTTTGTTCTGTGGCCTTTATTTATTGATTAGCGATAATCTCTTTTTGTGATATGCTTCGAATAAGTAAATCAATAAATAGACTAAGAGCATAAGAATTCGCCATCTTTGCTTTCATATCGATCAAAGAGGTTGCAGCTTTCAGATTGGGGCCATTGGATGTGCTCTGTGTTAATAGATATTGCTGCAATTTTTCATAAGAGCTTTCGATTTTTTCTTGGTTTTGTTTTTCACTGTGACTGTTGTTGGTAAGAATCTCTTCGAGTTTCTCAATTTTTTTTATAAAATAGTTCCAGTCAAAGTCACCTTGAGTATATTCAGTATCAAACATTTTTCCTTGTCCAGTTAAAAGCCAATTAATATTGACTCCGTACAATGTACGATATGTTTGTAAAACACTCAGATTAGGTTCTCTTTCTCCACGCTCATAAAAGGCGATAGAGTTTTTTGTCATGCTAAAACTTTTAGCTAAGGCTTCACGTGATGGATCCCCTAAAGCGAGGCGTACATAACGTAAACGTTTTCCAAATATAGTTTTTGCTTCAGTTTCAGGACGTGCCACGAATTATCTCCCTCAGTAAATCATCATGGTATAAGCTTTTGTCAATAAAGATACACTACGTCTTAATACCTCGTTATGCAATGTCAATATTTATCGCTTTATATTTCTTTTTATTTATTAATTTTAGCAAATAGGAAGTAAATTTTAATTTATCAGGTTATGCGACGTTTAAAAGTGATATCTATTTCAAATGAAAGATATTACTTACCAATTGTTTTATTGTTTTTTTAGGAGAAGATTTTATGTACATTTGCTAGTTGTATTTGATATTGTATTAATAAACAGAATCTTTTGATTTTGTGTAAATAAATTAAAGAAATAAATTTTAAGGAACGATCATGGCCCTGTTAAGATATTTTGGGTGGGCTTTTTTTTTCACAATTGTTGGTGTTTTTACGGGAGGGGCTATTGGTTGGTTTGAAACGGGAAGTATTGCTGGCTTTCTGAAATATTTTTTCATTTGCTGTGTTTTAGGAATTTTGGAAATTTCTTTATCTTTTGATAATTCTATTATCAATGCGCGTATTCTCGGGGGCATGGATCAGTTATGGCGCCGTCGTTTCTTAGTATGGGGCATTTTGATAGCAGTATTTGGGATGCGGATTATTTTTCCATTGTTGGTAGTTATTGTTGCTGCTTGGATTAATCCGATTGCAGCAGTAAAATTAGCGATATGGGAACCATATCAATATGCTGCAATCTTAACAGATGTGCATGTGGGTATTGCTGCTTTTGGGGGAACTTTTCTTATGATGGTTGGTTTGAGATATTTTTTTAATCCTGAAAAAGAAGTGCATTGGCTAACTTTTATAGAAAAATCAGCTCAAAGGCTTGGATTATTTGTTGGAATTGAGATTGCATTTGTTTTGATTTTGATATTGCTCTTTTCAGGTCAGGTTGCAACAGAAGATAAGATGGCTTTTTTGCTTGCTGCCCTTTATGGGCTTTTGACATTCATAGTAGTTGATGGTGTCGGTTCACTCTTGGATGCTCCAAAAACTACTTTAACTACAGTTACCAAGGGGGGGGCAGGATCATTTCTTTATTTAGAAATTCTAGATGCTAGTTTTTCTTTTGATGGTGTTGTTGGAGCTTTTGCCTTTTCACACAATCTTTTTATTATCGCAATTGGTCTTGGTATAGGTGCATTTTATGTTCGTTCTATAACGATTATGTTGGTTGAATCAGGAACATTATTACATTATCGTTATCTAGAACATGGTGCTTTTTATGCGATCTTGGTACTTGCAGTGATTATGTATATGCAAACTATTATATCAGTTCCTGAAATATTAACGGGATTTGTTGGTATAGGTATTATTGGAATGGCATTTTATTCTTCTATTCGCTTTAAGCGTCATCATTTAAATGAACAGGTTATACCTCAGTAAGCTTATAGTTTTTGCTATCGTTGCAATAGTTAAAAGAAAAGAAGGTATTTTAAGAGGTCATTAAGAGCTCTACACCAGCCTCATTCATAGTTTTAAGCATTGTGTTCAGCGATCCGTTTAGGTCAATACCAGCACAGGCATTTAATGAAATACTAACTTTGAAACCACATTTTATGGCATGAAGTGCAGAAAATCCAACACAAAAATCGGTTGCTAAGCCGCATATAGATAGTTTTGTAAAACCATTTTCTTTGAGATAAACTTGTAAGCCTGTTGGTGTTTTTTGATCATTTTCAAAAAAAGCAGAATAGCTATCAATTTTTTTATTATAGCCTTTTCGAAGGATAAGTTGTGCCTTCTCAGCTTTAAGAGATGGATGAAATTCTGCACCTTGTGTTCCCTGTATACAGTGATCAGGCCAAAGTATTTGGGGACCATAATTAAGATTGATTGTGTCATAGGGCTTTTTCTCAGAATAGGAAGAGGCGAAGCTGCAATGATTTTGAGGGTGCCAGTCTTGGGTTAAAATGATATGATTAAAATGGCTTATAAGATTATTGATAGCAGGTAGAATGATATCGCCTTGTGGTACTGCAAGTGTTCCACCTGGTAAAAAATCATTTTGAACATCAATGACGATCAAGGCTTTTTTTTCCATGACATATTCCTGTAAGAGATTTAATTTTGTGTAGTAGCTTTAAAAGTCTATGTTTCGTCTTAAAATTTCAGGATAACTTTATGAATATCAGTGTTATTTTTATAATTATCAAGCCAAAGTAATGGGATAGATAAATTGTTATAATTAGTTTCATAGTTTTTTATTAATTGCAACCATGTGCCAATGGGCAGGGTGCTGTAGTTACTTACAGCTACATGTTGATGTAGGGCTTTAATTATCATAGGGCTTGGTACATCAGATCCCATAAGATAGCGATCATTTTTTAAACGTAATTTTAGCCATATTAAGGCCAGAGGCGAATACCATTGTTTTCCATGACACAAAAGTGCTGAAAAGAGGTGAGGATTTTCTACAGTATAATGTAAAGCCCACAAAGCAAGAAAAGAGGGAGCATAGAGAATTGGTTTTTTTTGTGGTATTATATTACATTGATAAGTTGGTTTAATACGATAAAAACATAATTTTATATTTGGTATAAAAAAGAGAGATGATGTTTGATAACATGTTTCAGGTATAGCTAAAAAGATTTTCTTTTCACTTTCTAATGTGGTGTTTTTTTGCATTCAGAACCATAAGGGGGCTTGTGAGATTAGAGAAAATGTACCAGTATAAAATGAAAAGCTCTGAATTAAACGAAAACTCTGCTTAATCCCAGAACTTAAGAAAAGAGAAAGTAATTTTTTTAAAATCCTAACTCCTTTAATATTGAGCAATATCATAAAGAGAAATTTATGGCACGTCAATTTATCTATCACATGGCTGGACTTAGCAAGGTTCATGGTAATAAAAAAATTTTAGAAAATATTCATCTGTCTTTTTATCCAGATGCTAAAATTGGGATTTTGGGACCAAACGGTGCTGGTAAATCAACGATTTTACGTATTATGGCTGGGTTGGATAAGGAATATACAGGAGAAGCATGGCTTTCTGAGGGAGCATGCTGCGGCTATCTACCACAGGAGCCTGTTCTTGATATAAAAAAAGATGTGCGTGGTAATGTTATGGAAGGTGTCGCGGATAAGCAAGCAATTGTAGAGCGTTATAATGAATTGATGATGAATTATAGCGAGGAAACGGCTGATGAAAGTGCACGTCTTCAGGATATTATCGATAGTCAGAATCTTTGGGATTTGGAAAATCAAGTAGAAATGGCTATGGCTGCTCTTGCCTGTCCACCAGCAAACGAGGATGTGACAAAACTTTCAGGTGGAGAGAAGCGCCGTGTTGCTCTTTGTAGACTGCTTTTATCAAAACCAGATCTATTACTTTTGGATGAGCCCACAAACCATCTAGATGCCGAAACTACGGCTTGGCTTGAAAAGCATCTACGCGAATATTCTGGTGCGGTACTTTTGGTTACACATGATCGCTATTTTCTCGATAATGTAACGGGTTGGATTTTAGAATTAGACCGCGGTAAAGGCATTCCTTATGAGGGTAATTATTCTGCTTATTTGAAAGCTAAAGCCAAGCGTATGGCACAGGAAGGTCGTGAAAAGGCTGCTCTTCAGCGTGTATTGTCACGTGAGCAAGAGTGGATAGCTTCCAGTCCGAAAGGGCGGCAAGCAAAGTCAAAAGCTCGGATTAAAGCTTATGATGAATTGGTGCAGGCTGCTCATGAGCGTCATCCTGGAGAAGCACAAATCATTATTCCTATTGGTGAAAGATTGGGGAAAATTGTCATTGAAGTTGATAAGTTATCTAAAGCATATGGCAATCGTGTATTGATTGATTCTCTTTCTTTTAAGCTTCCTGCAGGGGGAATTGTTGGGGTTATTGGTGCTAATGGTATGGGAAAATCTACCTTGTTTAAAATGTTGACAGGGCAAGAACAGCCAGATTCAGGTCAAATCCGTATTGGGGAAACAGTTCAGATGAGTTACGTTGATCAAAATCGTGATTCGTTAGAAGGTAATAAAACTGTTTGGGAAGAGATTTCTGATGGAAATGACATTATTAAGTTAGGTAAATATGAGATGAATAGCCGCGCTTATTGCAGTGCGTTTAATTTTAAAGGTACAGACCAACAGCAAAAAGTAGCAAATTTGTCAGGAGGTCAGCGCAATAGAGTACATTTAGCTAAGCTTTTAAAAGAGGGCGGTAATGTTCTTCTTCTTGACGAACCAACAAATGATCTAGATACTGAGACGTTGGGTGCATTGGAAGATGCACTAGAAAATTTTGCTGGTTGTGCAGTTATCATCTCGCATGATCGAATGTTTCTTGATAGATTAGCAACTCATATTTTAGCTTTTGAAGGGAATGGTCATGTAGAATGGTTTGAAGGTAATTTTGCTGAGTATGAGGCTGATAAAATTCGTCGTTTCGGTTCAGATGCTTTTAATCTTAAGCGTGTAAGTTATAAGCCGCTTACACGTTAGCATCACTTACCTTGTTTGAATTTGACTGGGAAAATGTTGACAGTATTTGGATGATTCCCGTTTTTTTGAAGGGGAATCATATATTGTACTTTGAGGTTTTCTTAATTTTATCTACGACAATAAAGACAAAATTCTTGATTATATCCTTCATGAAGTGTGCTTTTGGTATATATTATAAGTTTTTTTCATTAAATTATAATTAGAAAGTGGCAAATTTTTATATAAAATCTCGTTACTTGTAGGATGAATGCTTTAACCATTAAGGTGAGTTTGATATTGTTAAATCTTTAGCAATTGCTTATTTTTTGTTATCAAAAATCATACTATCAGAATAAATGAATATATATCTTATTGCTTGATTTTTTATTAATTCGAACAAATATCTACATTTAGTAGCATGACAGTTCGCATAATCATACTTGTTATTAATTTTCCTTAAAAGTACAAAAATGGAAATTTAGTAGATTATTAAGGGGCTGATTTTTGCAGCTGACATGTATCTTTACAAAGTATAGAGCGGCTGTTTCAATTATAGATTTGTAGAAAAGATGTTTTTGCAGAAATAGAGCTATTAGAACAATCATTTTATCCGTATTAATACAGGATGTACTGAACCAGAAAGCGTGATACAGCAATTGTCTAATATAGAGATTAATAGAGTAGCCAAAAAAATAGGAACAAGGGAGAGGTTATACTGATTGTTGTTTGTTATGGTAATGCACTGTGATTGGTTACCGGTTTACAAAATGATTTGTAGCGATCTTACATAAGGATGATAGATGATTCGGAATAAGTACGCTCAAAATTTTGATTTTTTGCTGCAATCTTAAAGAAGTACAAAAATATTTCCAGATTCACATTTTGGCTTCAGTTGTGCAGATTATTGAATAAGCGAGGTAATTGTGTGGATATGATTCGTCTCTTTTATCAAAGCGTAGTATCTATACATACTGCTTGTTTTTAAGACTTTTACAGTGATGGTTTTTTAAAAAAAATGACACATAATTAAAGGATATCTGTTGGTACATTCTGAAATAGAAATGCTTCAAATTGGATCATTTTAAATATTTTTTGCCTAAATTTTTCCATTTTTAGACAATTTGTAACTTTTTTACATTTTTTTGCGTGGAAGATGATAAGAACTGCTTGTTGTTTAGAATATTTTATTCCATAGCAAGGATATTGCATCGGCTATCTTAGTGGTTGATGCAAGAAGACAATCAGGGAACCTCCTCCCCCCCCCCGCGTGGATCCCTTAGATTGTCTGGCCTGGCTGGGAGTTTTCTCAGTCGGGCTTTGTGGGGGGGTAATATTAAAGTTTAATAAAGTTTTGTATGTAGGATATTTGAAGATATTAAGCGTCTGACACTGTATACCGTGTAGTATAAATAGGGAGAGATGTGGGGAGTAATTTGATAGCGAGTATTATCCATATTGCTGTCAATGATTAGAAGAGTCATCCTTTATTAAAAAACTAGACAATATTGTATAAGGGGTGTATATCTAATGTGCTGCAGTGTTTTAGGTAAAAGATAATGGGATTTTGCTGGCGCCGTATTATTTTAATTTTGTTTGTATTTTTGATGTTTGCAACTAGCTTATTTGTTTCTAGAGGTGGAACATTTTATCAATTTGTGTTTGATAGAGCATTTTCTTCTCGTCAAATTAACGTAACAGAAGAGGTGTTTGTTGATGTGACACAAGGGTTACTTTTAGAAAAATTAGCAGTGTCTTTCCCGGATGTTATAATGAAACTTTCTAAAATGAGCTCTCAGCAAAAAAGAGAATTTATTGAGGTTGTACGTCGAGATGCGATCGCTGTTGCTTTTGCGAACGGTCAGAGCAATGAGCGTGCACAGAAATTTGGTGAAGCTGTCGCTATGGCTATATCAAAAGCAGTTTATAATCCCTCTATCGGTGATAATTATTTTTAGTCGTTTCTTTTATAATTATTTTTTATAAAGAAATTATGCTTTTATAGCTGAATATGGAGATAAAAGGTAGACACGCTATTGTAGTGTCGCCTTTTTTTATGGATTTCAGTATATCTATTTCTTGTATAGCATACAGGGGTAGGGGTGCAGGTGTGTGCTGCAACGAATGTATGAAGGTGATTGTGTTTATGGTGTGCTGGTGAAATATTTTGAAGGGGATCAGCAGCGTAAATTTTCATTCAATCTATTTATATTAATTTTTTATAAAAATAAAAAATTAGCATTTATATTATTTGTATATTTATATGTTGTTCTCTATCAAGAAATTGATTTTGATAAGCAGTTTATATTACATAAATTTGCACTAATGGTTATCAGCTTTTAAGAGAATTGGTAAGGAAGAAGCTGTTCTTGGTGGATACTAGAATAGTATCAAGAGTATTTTGGTATCAGCATTTTAATTTATGTTAACTTTTACAATTATAGAATTGACATACATTAGGATTTAATAATCATATGTGAAAAATAATAAAGATTTTATAATAGTGTTTTCATTTACTGAAAGTTTGCAGTGCGATAGCCATATCGGTAATTTGTATATTGTATATCCGATTTAGCATGTTAAAGTTTTCATTATAATTTCTTTATTTTTATATTTTATGAGATGTAGAAATATTATTGAGCCAGTTTAGTAGTTCTTTTATGGGTATAAGAAACTATCTTGAAATTGTCTTAATATTTCCATTTTCACGCCGCTCTTTAGCTTTCTTTTTACATATAATCCGCCTGCAAAATTATCATGGCTGTGATTTAAGAATATCTTAATAAAGAGAAAGAGAATGCAATTTTTGAAAATTCGTTTAAGTACAGTATTTGCTGTATTTTTTATGTTTAACATAAGTCTAGCTTACGCAGTGTTAAGTGTTGCAGGTTCGAGTGAAGATTCGGTGATTATTGCTTCTAAGATGCCTGTTCGCCCTTATGAATCTCTCATTCAGAAATTTGCAACTAAGTATAATGTTCCTATCAACCTAGCGCATGCTGTTGTAAGTATCGAAAGTAGTTATAAAGCGCGCACAAAGGGAGCTGCTGGTGAAATAGGATTGATGCAGATCAAACCATCTACAGCACGAGGATTAGGATTTAACGGTTCTGTGCAAGATCTTTACGATCCTGCGACAAATCTTGAATATGGTATGCGTTATTTGGCACAAGCGCATAAACTGAGTGGTGGCAATACATGTGGCACAATTCTTAAATATAATGCAGGTCACGCTGCCAAAAAAATGAATTCCATTTCGGCAAAATATTGTTCAAAAGTTAAAATTTATCTTGCTTCATTAAAATGATAATACAACTGTAAAAGCAGTGTGTTTTCTGGTTAGATTTTTAAAATATTTTGAGGGATCTATTTTCACTTAATGAAAAATACTTTATAAGTAATATGTCAGTCGGCTGGGCAGCCGCGCTTGTCTCATATCTAAAAGTGGCAGGTGAGGAAAGTCCGGGCTCCATGGAAAAACGGTGCCGGGTAACACCCGGCGGGGGCGACTCTAGGGAAAGTGCCACAGAAAGTAAACCGCCTATTTTTTTAGGTAAGGGTGAAAGGGTGGAGTAAGAGCCCACCGCACATTCAGTAATGAGTGTGGCAAGGTAAACCCCACCGGGAGCAAGACCAAATAGAAATGACGTGCAAGGTTTAGCTTGCAGCCGGTTTCCGGGCGAGTCATTCGGGTAGGTTGCACGAGGCGGGTGGTAACATCCGTCCTAGATGAATGGCTGCCATGTAAAGTGTAAGCTTTACTATACAGAACCCGGCTTATAGGCCGACTGATATCTATGTGATTTACATTGTATGTACTTGGTATTGTACACTAGATTCCATGAAGCTTGTGTTTTTAGCTACACATTTAAATAAAAAGTATTTTTTTTAATCATAACATTTTTTTAAGTATAATGCGTCAATATGCGTGTTGAGCCAATTTTAGCTCCATTTATTCTCATTGTGAGCGATATGAAAGTTAAATTTTGGTTATGATGATATCAGTCACCATTGATGGTTATTGATTTGGAAAAGTATAAATTCAAGACGGATTATTTTGACAAAATATGATAACAGAGCTGAGCGCCATATTCCAGTATTGTTGCAGCCAGTTTTAGCTGGACTTGCACCGTTGGTCGGAGCAAAAGTAATTGATGGCACCTTTGGTGCTGGCGGTTATACACGCGCTCTATTAAATGAGGGTGCTGATGTTATTGCTCTTGATCGCGATCCTTATGCAATTCGTGAGGGGCAATCACTTGTTGATGAATTTTTTCCACGACTTCGTTTAGTACAAATAGCATTTTCACAGTTAGATCGTGTGGTAGAAGAGAAGGTGGATGCAGTTATTCTAGATATTGGTGTATCTTCTATGCAGCTTGATGATGCTGAAAGGGGATTTTCTTTTCAAAGAGATGGTCCGTTGGATATGCGAATGGCTCAGACAGGTTTTACAGCCGGTGATATTGTGAATCGTTTAAAAGTAGATGAGTTAACTCGGATATTTAAGATATTAGGAGAGGAGCGCTATGCGAGTCGAATTGCACGGATGATTGAAAACCGCCGCTGTATTCGCCCTTTTCTGCGTACAGGTGATCTTGCCAATGCTATAGAAGCATTGGTGGGTCGTAAATCAAGAGATCGTATTCATCCCGCAACACGTGTATTTCAAGCTCTTCGTATATATGTTAATGACGAAATTGGTGAGCTTGCACGTGGTTTATTTGCTGCCGAACGTGTTTTAAAAGCAGGAGGGCGTTTAGGCATAGTTAGTTTTCATTCTCTTGAAGATCGTATGGTTAAAAATTTTTTTTCTATTCGTTCAGGAGGGTATGGAAGATCGCGCCATCTTCCTGAAATAGAGGCAGCTCCAGCAACATTTTTTCCTTTGTTTAAAGGCGGAATAACTGCAAATAAAGAAGAATTACAGCAAAATCCTCGTGCACGTTCTGCAAGGTTGCGTATTGGTGTACGCACTGAAGCTGATAGTCTTGCTGCCGATATGAAATTGTTTGGCTTAGAAGAGATTGCCAGTTTTGAAGGCAGCAAGAAATGACAATTTTTCGTACATTGGATATAATTTTATGGATGGTTATGATTTGTATGGCAGGCTTCACATATAAGGTAAAATATGATGTTCAAAAACGAATTAACGAAGTTGGTCGTCTTGAACGTGAAATTGCTGCAGAAAAAAATATGGTTAATTTGCTTCATGCTGAATGGGCTGTGATGATAGAGCCTTCACGCATGCAAAAACTTGCAAAGCGTTATCAAAAAGAGCTTAATCTAGAAATGATACAGCCTCGTCAAATTGTTGGATTGGAAGATATTCCAATGCGTTTATATGATCAAATTGACGAGGTGATTAAACAAAATACCCTTGAAGAGAATAAAGGTTTTTTGGCTAATAATCATATTTCACATATGAATGGTTTTGTTCAAAAGGGTATGCGATGATGAAGCAATTATTTTTACAGAAGAAAAATAATTTAAATAACTCATTGAATTTTCAAAAAAAATCTATTTATTATTCAAATTCTGGCTGCTTATGGTTATTTATTTTTTTATTCATTTTTTTTGCTTTTTACAGTATTATAGGAGTCTGCCTTATTTCTTATGGGCTTAAAGGTGGTCAGATTGAAGAAGCAAAAGGGCCGGTAGCATTGCAGTTGGCTGTTCGTCCTGATATTATTGACCGCAATGGTCGTTTATTAGCAACAGATATTGAGACTTATTCGCTCTTTGCTGAACCACGACGTATTGTTGATGTAGATGAAACAATTGAATTACTTTCAACAGTTTTGCCCGATCTTAATTGGCAGGAAATGTATAAGCGCTTAAAAAAAAAGTCTGGTTTCTCTTGGATTCAGCGTGGGCTAACACCGATGCAAAAAGCAAAAATTATGGCACTTGGAATTCCAGGTATTGGTTTTCGTAATGAAATACGCCGTTTTTATCCAGGTGGATCTATAGCTTCGCATATTCTCGGTATGGTTAATGTTGATAACCAGGGTATAGCGGGTATGGAAAAATATATTGATGATGCTGGCTTGAGTGTTTTGCGTGCTGCTGGTCTTGCTACTAAAGCCTCATTAAAGCCGGTTCAGCTTTCCATTGATGTGCGTATTCAGACAATTGTGCATGATGAACTTATCAAAGCAGTGAAGCGCTATAAAGCAATTGCTGCAGGAGCAGTTATTTTAAATATTCACACCAGTGAAGTTTTAGCTATGGTATCTATACCTGATTTTGATCCTAGAAATCCTGTTGATGCTCTAAAAAGTGATCGCTTAAATCGGATGACTGCTGGAACTTTTGAAATGGGGTCTATCATTAAAAGTTTTACAACTGCAATGGCACTTGATTCAAATATTTTTCACTTAAACAGTGTCATTGATGCTTCACAACCTATTCAAGTAAGTCGAAACTATTTTATTCGTGATTTTCATGGAAAAAATCGTCCCTTAACATTATGGGAGGTTTTTATTTATTCTTCTAATATTGGCTCAGCTAAAGAAGCATTAGCAATAGGGATTGATGGACATCGTGATTTTTTAAAACGGATTGGTTTACTTGATCGTATGATAACAGAATTACCTGAAGTAGCTCATCCTGTTGTGCCGCGTCATTGGCAAGATGTCCATTCTATGACTATTTCTTTTGGACATGGTATGGCGACAACACCTTTGCAAACAGCAGTAGGCGCTGCTGCTTTAATGAATGGTGGTAAGCTCATTGCACCTACATTTTTAAAACGCACAAAAGCACAAGCTTTGAAACATGCAAAACAAGTACTGCATACCAAAACAAGTCAAGATATGCGTTATCTTTATAAATTAAATAGTGATATTGGTTCTGGGCGTAATGCAAAAGTGGAAGGTTATCGTGTTGGTGGGAAGACAGGAACAGCTGAAAAAGTTGAAAATGGAAAATATTCTAAGACAAAAAATTTTAATAGTTTTCTTGCCGCTTTTCCAATTGATAATCCCTCTTATGTGGTCTTAACAATTATTGATGAACCTCAGCCTGAAGATGGAAAAAAATCGGCAACAGCAGCAATGAATGCGGGGCCGATACTTGCTAATATTATTCGCCGTTCAGCTAGTTTTCTAGGAATAAAACCAGATTTTAAGAAAGAATATGAGCCAGTTTTAAGTATGAATAGCAATATGAGATTATTTAGGACAATGGTGAAAAATTAGCATATTGAATATAGGTGTATCGCCATGTTGCTTGGAGAATTATTTACGGAATGGATTAAAGAAGATAGTCTTCACTTCATTGAAGTTACAGGAATAAGTGCAGATTCTCGGCAAATATTGCCAGGCTATGTTTTTGTAGCTATTCAAGGAAATAAAAGTGATGGTAGACAGTATATAAATGATGCTATAAAGCGTGGTGCGCGGGTAATCGTTACAGATTATAATTTTGTTCTTGAAAATTTATCTGTTCCAGTTTTGCATGTTTTTAATGTTCGTCATAGTTTAGCTATAGCCGCGGCACGTTTTTACAGTTCTCAGCCTGAAATTATTGTGGCTGTGACAGGTACAAGTGGTAAGACATCAGTTGTATCTTTTCTTCAGCAAATTTGGAAATATGCTGGGGTTTGTGCAGCTAGTATAGGAACAGTAGGTATTATTTCTCCTAAACGAAATGATTGTGGATCTCTTACAACTTTGGATCCGGTAATATTACATCGTTTATTACGTGAGATGACTCAGGAAGGTGTGACGCATGTCGCTCTTGAAGCCTCTTCGCACGGACTTGATCAGAACCGACTTGATGGAGTCCGGTTAGAAGCTGCTATTTTTACTAATTTAGGTCGTGATCATATGGATTATCACACGTGCGTAGATGATTATTTACGTGCTAAAATGATATTGTTTGATACACTTTTACCACAAGATGCACCTGCTTTGATTTTTGCAGATGATGTTTATTCAAAAAGAGTTATTGATTATGTCACACAAGTACATCGCCGTGTATTAACAATTGGACGTAAAGGGCAGTTTATTACAATTAATCGTGTTGAACATCAACGTTCAAAACAGTGTGTTGAATGTCGTATGGATAATAATATTTATACATTTGATTTGCCTTTAGTTGGAGATTTTCAGGTAGCAAATGCACTTATGGCTGCGGGAATGGCAATTACAATGGGTGTGTCTCCTGATAAAGTTTTTCGTTCTCTTGAAACTTTGCAGGGGGCACCTGGTCGGCTAGAATTGGTTGGAAAGACAGAAAATAATGCTCCTGTTTATATAGACTATGCACATAAACCGGAAGCTTTGGAGCAGGTATTACTTGCTGTTCGCCCCTTTACACAGGGACGTTTAATTCTTGTTTTTGGTTGTGGTGGTGATCGTGATCAAGGAAAAAGACCGTTGATGGGGAAAATTGCAGTTAATAAGGCTGATATTGTTATTGTAACTGATGATAATCCCCGTACTGAAGTACCAGAAAAAATCCGAAAAGATATTTTACAAGCGGCGCCAGGAGCGATAGAAATAGCAGATCGAGGTGAAGCAATTTCTCATGCAATAGAGCTTCTTGAAGCTGGGGATACATTAATTATAGCTGGAAAAGGTCATGAAAATGGTCAGATTATAGGGCAAGAAATATATCCTTTTTCAGATCGTTTGCGAGCGCTTTCTGCTTTAAAAGAAAGGCATAAATGACTATTTTGTGGGATAAACAGACACTCTTGACTGTAATGGATGGTTTTGCACTTGGGTGTTTACCAGAAACTTTTTCTGGGATTTCTATTGATAGCCGCACACTTATAAAAGGTGATATCTTTTTTTGTATTAAAGGTGATCATTTTGATGGCCATGATTTTGCTGCACAAGCTTATGCAAAAGGTGCTGGAGTTGTTATAATTGCGCAAGATCATTTATCTAAAATGAGAAAATTAGCTCTTCCATTTATTGTTGTTTCTGATGTTTTTCATGCATTAAAAAAGCTTGCACAAGCAGCACGTAGGCGTTCAAAAGCAAAGATTATAGCTGTAACTGGTTCCGTTGGAAAAACAACAACAAAAGAAATTCTTAAACAAGCACTTGAAACTGTTGGGAAAGTTCATGCTAATCTTGCATCTTTAAATAATTGTTGGGGGGTGCCACTAACTTTGGCACGGATGCCTGTAGATAGTGATTATGGTATTTTTGAAATTGGTATGAATCATAAAGATGAAATTCGTCCTTTAGTGAAGTTGATCCGTCCACATGTGGCTTTGATTACTCGCATTGCTGCTGGACATATGGGTTTCTTTAAA
The DNA here is from genome assembly GCF_053794465.1 of Bartonella sp. B35(2025). NCBI lineage: Bacteria > Pseudomonadati > Pseudomonadota > Alphaproteobacteria > Hyphomicrobiales > Bartonellaceae > Bartonella > Bartonella sp. B35(2025). The sequence goes on along the minus strand of NZ_CP200035.1, from coordinate 901,532 downwards.
AATCTTACAGAAATTGCAGATGCAAAAGCTGAAATCTTTGAAGGATTGGATAAGGGGGGTACCGTTGTTTTAAATGCAGATGATGATTTTTTTTCTCATTTAGTTCATAAAGCAAAGCAGTGTGGTATCAAAAAGATTTTAAGCTTTGGTGAGTGTGATTATGCTGATTATCAAGCGAAAGAGCTTCATCTTTTTAAAGATTCTTCTCGTATGATGGTGGATATTTCTGGGCGTAATTTGGGCTATGATATGATGGTTACAATTGGTGCTCCTGGTCAGCATATAGTACAAAATAGCTTAGGTGTTCTCGCTGTTTGTGATGTAGTTGGTGCGGATTTAGCGCGTGTTGTACTTGCTTTGAGCTGTTTTTCTCTACAAAAAGGTCGCGGTATTTGTTATCGGTTATCTTTACCAAATGGTGGTGTATTTCATTTAATCGATGAAAGTTATAATGCTAACCCTGCTTCCATGCAGGCAGCTCTTAATCTTCTTGCTACAGGGCCAGTTGGAAAAAAGGGGCGACGGATTGCTGTTTTGGGCGATATGCTTGAATTGGGAGATTATAGTGAAAAGCTTCATCGTGATTTAGCAAAGCCGATATGTATTTCTGGTGCTAATCCAGTTTTTTTATTTGGTGAAGCAATGAGGTTTTTGACTATCGATCTATCTGCTTTCATTAAAGTTTATTATGCTGAAAATAGTAAAAAGATTTTACCGTTTATTTTTTCAGAAATTTCAGATGGGGATTTGATTATGGTTAAATCATCCCGTAGTGTTTATTCATCATATATTGTGACTGAAATTTTGGACCATTATAAGGTAATTTCTTGATAATTTTAATAGGTTTTTTTATTCTATGATGCTATTCTTATCTTCATTTAATGATTGGATTCCAGGTGTCAATGTTTTTCGTTATATTACTTTTCGTACTGTGGCGGCCATGCTTACGTCAGGATTAATTGTGTTTTTATTTGGTCCTAGCATCATTTCTTCTCTTAAATTGCGGCAGGGAAAAGGACAACCAATACGAGCGGATGGTCCTCAAACACATTTTAAAAAAGCTGGAACACCTACTATGGGTGGATTGATAATTTTAACTGGTATTGTGGTATCAGCGCTTTTGTGGTGTAATTTATCGAATATTTATTTTTGGGTATCGTTGTTTGTTATGCTTTCTTTTGGGATCATTGGTTTTTACGATGATTATCTTAAGGTAACAAAACAAACAGAGAAGGGGTTTTCTGGTAAGGCACGGTTAAGCCTAGAGTTTTTTATTGCAGTAATTGCTTCTTTTGTCATTTTACAAATTGGTTCGTCAGGATTAGCTTTGCCCTTTGTGAAGGATTATTTTATTAATTTAAGTTGGTTTTTTCTTCCTTTTTCTGCTTTTGTTATAGTAGGAACTGGTAATGCAGTTAATTTAACCGATGGTCTTGATGGACTTGCTATAGTTCCTGTAATGGTTGCTGCTTTATCTTTTGCTTTGATTGCTTATCTTTCTGGTAATATAAATTTTGCTGATTATCTACAGATCCATTATGTGTCGGGGACAGGTGAATTAGCTGTTTTACTGGGAGCTGTTGTTGGTGCTGGTCTTGGATTTTTATGGTTTAATGCGCCTCCAGCAGCTATTTTTATGGGAGATACTGGTTCATTAGCACTTGGAGGGTTACTGGGTGTTGTTTCTGTCATAACTAAGCATGAAATTGTTTTAGCTTTTGTTGGTGGGCTTTTTGTTTTAGAAGGATTTTCAGTTGTTATTCAGGTTGGATATTTCAAATTAACAAAAAAGCGTGTGTTTCTTATGGCACCGATCCACCATCATTTTGAAAAAAAAGGTTGGACTGAAAGTCAGGTCGTAATACGTTTTTGGATTATTTCGATTGTTCTTGCTTTGATTGGTTTGTCAACACTTAAATTACGGTAAGATTTTGATTTCTGTTGAACATTATAAAGGTCAAAAAGTTGCTCTGTTTGGATTAGGACAGTCAGGGTTAGCTACAGCACAAGCATTACTCAGTGGCGGTGCAGAAGTGGTTGCGTGGGATGATAATTCTTCAGGCGTGGAAATGGCTTGTAGAAAAAATATTCCAACGAAAGATCTTCAGTATGAAGATTGGTCAGAATTTGTTGCATTGATTTTAGCTCCTGGTGTTCCTTTGACTCATCCTAAATCTCATTGGGTTGTTGATAAAGCACGTCAAGCAGGTATAGAAATTGTTGGTGATATTGAATTATTCGTTCGTGCACGCAATCATTTTTTACAGCACTATGGTTTTTGTGATTGGGATATTCCATTCATTGCGATTACAGGTACGAATGGGAAATCGACAACAACAGCTTTGCTTGCTCATCTTTTAGAACAAATGGGCTATGATGTACAGATTGGGGGAAATATTGGAACTGCAATATTAACTCTTAAACCATTCATTAAAAACCGTATTTATGTTATTGAGTGCTCATCATTTCAAATTGATCTTACACCATCTCTTCAGCCGACTATTGGTATATTATTGAATTTAACGCCTGATCATATTGATCGTCATGGTAGCTTTGCTAATTATGTACAAACTAAAAGGCAGCTAGTTGCGAGAGCTTCTCGTTCTTTCATTTCAGTTGACGATGAAGCTTGTCAGGTTTTGTATCAGCAATTGATTCATGATGGTTGTCAGATTGAGGCAATTTCTAAGAAATATTCTATTGAAAATGGTTTTTATATGGATAAGAGAAAACTTTTTTCTGTTCGCCATGGTCAGCACTGTATGCTTGCAGATCTTGCTAATATGACGTCGTTACGTGGTGATCATAACGCGCAAAATGCTCTTATGGCTTTAGCAATATTGCAGGCCTTAAAAATTACTGATCCACATATCGAAAAACACTTGGAGAATTATAAAGGGTTAGCGCATCGTATGCAGCAAGTACGTAAAATTCGATCAGTGTTGTTTATTAATGATAGTAAGGCCACTAATGCAGATGCGTCAGCTTCTGCACTTTCTGCGTTTGATAATATTTTTTGGATTATTGGAGGACAGGCGAAAGAAGGTGGGATTGATACTCTTAGAAGATTTTTTCATAAAATTCGCAAAGCTTATTTAATTGGAACTTCAGCAGAAGAATTTTCCAACGTTATTGGATCATCTTTTCCTTTTTCGATGAGCTTAACTTTAGAAAATGCGGTATATGAAGCAGCTGTTGATGCAATTCGTTATAAAGCAAAAGAGGCTGTTGTTCTTTTTTCACCGGCTTGTGCAAGTTATGATCAATTTAAAAATTATGAAGTACGTGGAGAAGCCTTTGTTTCTTTTGTTATGCAGTTAAAAGAAACAGAAATTGTGAAAAAATGATTTTTTGTTAACATTCCAGAATTTTTTTTCGTGTAATTCACTTTCTGAAGTGCTGACTAAAAACAGTAAATTATGTCACTTTAAGCAGAATAACGAAAAGGATAAAGTAAATATTATGGTTACTCGTGCCGATCGAGATCTGACTGCAAATTGGTGGTGGACAATTGATCGTTCCATTCTTTCTGCTTGTTTGATCTTAATGGGAATAGGAATCATTTTATCTTTTGCTGCGAGCCCCCCTATTACAAAAAAAATTGGGATTGCTGATAGTTTTTATTTTGTGCGGTGGCACATTATTTTCAGTATATTTGCATTTTTTATCATGATTACTATTTCTTTTTTTTCACCTCGTAATATTCGTCGTTTAGGCGCCTTTTTATTGGTTACGACGCTTATTCTTATGGTAGCAACTTTATTCTTTGGTTTAGAATTTAAGGGAGCTCGGCGGTGGATTCGCGTGTTTGGTACTTCTGTACAAGCTTCAGAGTTTATGAAGCCAGCTTTGGTGATAGTGTCTGCTTGGCTTTTTTCAAAACAGGCATGGTACATTGGCATTTTTAGCTACATATTAGCTACTGTACTTTGTGTTTTTTGTTGTATACTTCTCATTTTACAGCCTGATATTGGTCAAACACTTTTGCTTATTGCAACATGGGGTAGTGTATTTTGTATCACAGGTGTGCCTTTTGTCATTATTTTGTTATTTATCATTGTAGGTATTGCAGTATATGCTTTAGCTTATCTTTTTTTTCACCATGTACGTGAACGTGTTAATGGATTTTTGGCAGGTGAAGGCAATACTTTTCAAGTCGATGTAGGACGTGAAGCTATTTTGAATGGTGGTTGGTTTGGGCAAGGACCGGGTGAGGGAACAGTGAAGCGCATTATTCCAGATAGCCATACGGATTTTGTATTTTCTGTTGCCGCTGAAGAATATGGTATTATTCTCTGTTTATTGATTATGATGCTTTTTGGCTTTATCGTTATCCGTTCGCTTTATATAGCATTGAATACACGTGATTCATTTATACGTTTTGGTATCACTGGTATAGCGGTAATGATTGGTATTCAATCAGGAATTAATATGGCGGTTAATCTTCATTTAATACCTCCCAAAGGTATGACATTGCCATTTATTTCTTATGGTGGTTCATCTATGGTAGCAGTTGCTATTTCAATGGGTATTTTGCTTAGCTTGACACGCCGCTGGCCAGAAGCATGTCTTTCAGCTTTTTCCTTACCAGCTGTTTTGGATGCTACTTATGGCACATAAAAAAGTTATTGTTTTGGTTGCTGGTGGTACAGGTGGACATCTTTTTCCTGCAGAAGCACTGGCTGTTGAATTAAGGCAGCGTGGGTATGATGTTCATTTGGCAACAGATAGAAGAGCTCAGCGTTTTGTTCGTCACTTTGATGCTGAACATATTCATATTATTTCATCGGCAACATTTGCACGACATCATCCTTTTGCATTTATAAAAACACTTTGGCTTTTGTTGAAAGGGATGGGGCAATCATTAGCACTTTTTTATAGATTACGTCCTGTTCTTGTTGGTGGGTTTGGTGGTTATCCTACCTTTCCTCCTATTTTAGTTTCTGCTTTAACGAGGCACGTAACATTTATTCATGAACAAAATGCTGTTATGGGGCGTGCCAATAGAATGTTGGCAGCTTTGGTACATGCGATAGCAGGTGGTTTATTATCCTCAAATAGTGCCTATGCTCATAAAACATTTTTAACAGGTAACCCTGTGCGTGAGGATATTCTCAAAGCAGCAAAAATTCCTTATTGTCCTTCTACTGGCGAAAATACATTTCATTTTTTGGTTTTTGGTGGTAGCCAAGGAGCTTCTTTTTTTTCAAAAATTGTACCTGAAGCAATTGCTTTGTTAGATAGTAAGATACGTAAACGCTTACAGATTAGCCAGCAAGTTCGAGATGAAGCTGTAAAGTTGATAAAGATCTATCGTGATATGGGTGTGCAAGCAGAAGTTGCTCCTTTTTTTGATGATATGGCTGAACGTATGGCGCGATCTCATTTTATTTTATCACGTGCTGGTGCTTCATCTGTTTGTGAAATAGCTGTGATTGGGCGTCCTGCTTTGCTTATTCCATATCCTCATGCCTTAGATCATGATCAGGCAGCGAATGCAGAACGGCTTGCTACAGGAGGAGGTGCTCAAATTAGGTTAGAAAAAGATTTAGATGCACAAGGACTTGCTTCTTTCTTAACGAAAATTTTTGGTGAATCGCATTTATTAGAAAAACAAGCACTGGCTGCAAAAAAGGTTGGGCAACCTTATGCAACCAACCGCCTTGCCGATATGGCTGAAGCGTTGATTGCGAAGCAGTCACTGTTAGATTTAAAGAGGATTTTTGATGAAAATGCCACTTAATATCGGCCTTATCCATTTTGTCGGAATCGGTGGAATTGGTATGAGCGGAATCGCTGAGGTTTTTCACAATCTTGGCTATAAAGTTCAAGGATCCGACCAAGTTGATAATACGAATGTTGAACGTTTACGGAGACGGGGAATTAATGTTTATATAGGCCATTGTGCTGAAAATTTAAGAGAAGCAGAGGTTGTTGTTATCTCTACTGCTATAAAAAAAACAAACCCTGAATATATCGCTGCAAAAGAAAGGCATTTACCGGTTGTAAGGCGTGCAGAAATGCTTGCTGAGCTAATGCGGTTTCGTCGAGCAATTGCCGTTGGCGGTACGCATGGAAAAACAACCACTACATCAATGATCGCTGCACTTCTTGATATCGGTAGTTTTGATCCAATGGTGATTAATGGCGGTATCATTAATGATTATGGCACCAATGCTCGTATGGGGGGTGGTGATTGGATGGTAGTTGAAGCTGATGAAAGTGATGGTACATTTTTAAAGTTACCTGCCGATATTGCTGTTGTTACCAATATTGATTCTGAGCATTTAGACCATTACGGTAGTTTTGGTGCTGTACGTGAGGCTTTTCGGCAATTTGTTGAAAATGTTCCTTTTTATGGTTTTGCTGTTTTGTGCCTTGATCACCCAGAGGTTCAGACATTGGCAAGCCGTATCGATGATCGTTGGATAATTACTTATGGTGCAAATCCACAAGCTGATGTTCGTTTTTTTAATCTTTCTATGAATGGTCAAAAAACACATTTTGATGTTATCATTCGCTCACGAAAAACAGGTAAAGAAACTGAATTTAGAAATTTGGTTTTGCCAATGTCGGGACGACACAATGTTTCTAATGCTACTGCAGCGATTACTATTGCTTATGAACTTGGTATATCACATGAATCTATAAAAAGGGGTTTAGCAGAATTTGGTGGAGTAAAACGCCGTTTTACGCAAACAGGGAGTTGGCGTGGTATTGAAATATTCGATGATTATGGGCATCATCCTGTCGAAATAAAAGCTGTCTTACGTGCAGCCCGTGAAAGTGCAAAAGGGCGAGTTATTGCGATTGTACAGCCACATCGATATTCACGTTTACGTAATTTATTTGATGATTTTGCTGGTTGTTTTAATGATGCAGATACAGTAATGATTACACCGGTTTATGCAGCTGGTGAAGAGCCAATTGCTGATTTCGATTCTAAAGAATTGGTAAACCATATTCAAATGGCAGGTCATCGTGATGTGCGTTTGATTAATTCTTTAGAAGATGTTGTTTTGGTTGTATCCACATTTGCTAAGCTTGGTGATTATGTTATTTTTCTTGGTGCTGGCAATATTACACAATGGGCATGGGCATTGCCTAAGCAGTTAGCGGTACTTGATAGCAATGATAAATTTTCAGCAAATTGATGGTGAGGCGTTATTAGCGCAGTTGAAATCGGTGTTAAGCGGTATAAAGGGTAAACTTACACCTAATGTTGAAATGCGTAAGGTGACATGGTTTCGAACCGGTGGATTAGCTGAGCTTTTTTATCAACCTGCGGATGAAGACGATTTAGCTCTATTTCTTAAGATTTTGCCTGAATCTGTTCCAATAACAATTGTGGGGATTGGTTCTAATCTTTTGGTGCGTGATGGAGGTATTCCTGGTGTTGTTATTCGTCTTTCAGCAAAAGGTTTTGGACAAATTCAGCAAATTTCTCCAAATCGCTTTTTAGTTGGTGCTGCTACAGCAGATAAACATTTAGCAGTGGCAGCTTTAAAAGCTGAGATTGCAGGTTTTCATTTTTATTATGGTATTCCTGGTGGTATTGGTGGAGCACTGAAAATGAATGCAGGAGCTAATGGTGTTGAAACAGCTGCACGTGTTGTTGAAGTTTATGCACTTGATCGTAAAGCACAACGCCATACCTTAAGTTTAGAAGATATGCATTATTCTTATCGCTGTTGTGATATCCAGGAAGATCTTATTTTTACTGCTGCATTGTTAGAAGGGCAGCAAGGCGATAAAGATGAAATTCGTGCTTCCATGAATGAAGTTGCTCTTCATAGAGAAACAGTACAACCTATTCGTGAAAAAACAGGTGGATCTACCTTCCGAAATCCTGCAGATACATCTGCATGGCGTGTTATTGATGAAGCAGGGTGTCGTGGTTTACGAATTGGCGATGCACAAATGAGTGAAATGCACTGTAATTTTATGATTAATATGGGTCAAGCAACAGGCTATGATCTTGAAGCATTGGGTGAAACAGTGCGTGCTCGTGTTTTTGCTCACTCAGCTCATCTGTTACAGTGGGAAATACAGCGTATCGGTCAATTTGAACAAGGCCGTATAGTTCCTTCTTTTGATTAGTTTTATTAGTTTGTTTAGCACAAATAAAAAAATGAGTCATTTCAAAGAGATAATAAAAAAATCCATTAAAAAACAATAAATTAATAGAGAGGCTCTTGCGTCAAGCGCCTGAGTCTGATTCATTATAGCGAATGCTAGGTTATTGATTCGCAAGGATAAATCTTTGTTTTTTTCTGGATATAGTATTAGTGATTTCTGTGTATTCTATATTTAGTATATAAAGGAGGATAAATTACTATGAAGGATGAACATGTAGCTGTGTTGATGGGTGGGATTTCCTCGGAGCGTTCTGTAAGTTTGTCTTCAGGTACTGCTTGTGCTGATGTTCTTGAAGCTCAAGGGTATCGTGTAAGTCGTGTGGATGTTGACAGTCATATTGCTTCCGTTCTTGCGCAGTTGCAGCCTGATATTGCTTTTAATGCATTGCATGGATCATTTGGTGAGGATGGTCGTATTCAGGGGATTCTTGAATATTTAAAAATCCCCTATACCCATTCTGGGGTAATGGCATCGGCATTGGCAATGGATAAAGGGCGCGCAAAAATTATTGTTGCTAATGTTGGTGTTTCTGTTGCTCCTTCTTATGTGATGAGCCGCTTTGCTGTGGGGCGATCACATCCGATGGAGCCTCCTTATGTGATTAAACCTGTGTCTGAAGGGTCAAGTTTTGGTATTGTAATTGTAGAAAGTCATGAATCGTTACCGCCACGTCATATTGTAGGAGCTGAATGGGTTTATGCAGATGAAGTGATGGTTGAAAAATATATTCCTGGGCGCGAGCTTACTTGTGCTGTTTTGGGAAATGAAGCTTTGGATGTTTGTGAAATCTTGCCTGATCAGCGTTTCCAGTTCTATGATTATAACTCAAAATATAAATCTGATGGTTCTCTTCATATTTGTCCTGCACAACTTTCATCAAATATTTACCAAAAGGTGCAAAGAATGTCTTTAGCGGCACATCAGGCAATAGGTTGTCGAGGTGTTAGTCGTTCTGATTTTCGTTTTGATGAGGAAACGGGAGAGTTGGTTTGGCTTGAAATTAATACACAGCCCGGTATGACATCAACATCTCTTTTTCCTGATATTGCAAAAGCGAGTGGCCATACTTATGGCGATATTATTCAGTGGATGGTGGAGGATGCATCGTGTCTGCGTTAAATGTTGGTAAAACAGATATTCCGATGGTGCTGTCAGTGCCGACTTTGCCGCGTCTCTATCGTCGCTTTCTTCGATTTATGTTTGAGTTTATATTTGCCAATATTCACGTGCCTCGTCATTTTGGTTCTTTTGCAGTTTTGTTTTTTTTCTTTGTTACGATGCTTTATGGGATTTCATCTAGTGGTCATATGGAAATGATTATGAGGACTGCAATATCAGATGTTGGTTTTGTAATTACTGATGTCGATATGAGCGGTAATAAGCGTATAGTAAAACAGGAAATTTTGAGGATTTTAGGACTTGATGTTTCTCCATCAATACTCGATTTTGATGTTGATAAAGCACGTTCTATTTTGGAACAACAAGCTTGGATTCAATCGGCTAATGTACAAAAAATTTATCCTAATCGAGTACGCATTACACTAGTAGAACGTGAACCGTATGCAGTTTGGCAGCATGATGGTATGATGGATATCATTGATAGCACAGGGAGTGTAATTGTACCATTTCAGAGAGGCTTGGTGCGGAATTTACCTTTCATCATTGGTCATGGTGCACAAAATACTGCAAAAGCGTTTATTCAAGCACTTTCAGGGTATCCGCAATTTTATGATCATATTCGTGCTTATATACGTGTTGGTGATCGGCGTTGGGATCTTATTTTGGATAATGGGGTACGCGTTATGTTGCCGGAAAATGATGCGTTTGAAAGGCTTACTTTCCTTATTAAAACGGGTGCTGTGCAGGATCTTTTTTCGCGTGATATTTTGAGTATTGATTTACGTCTTTCTGATCGGATTACAGTTTCTTTGTCGGATGAGGCATTAGAGCGTCATGGTGCTACTGTGGAAGAAGAGCGCATTTTGAAAGTGAAAAAAGCAGGGGGGCTATGATGTTGCTAGGATCACATCATATAGGAGGGCGAAAAGCTCGTCTTTTGACAGTTCTAGATGTGGGATCAAGCAAAATTGTTTGTCTTATTGCTTGTTTACGTCCTTTGAAGCATACACAATATTTACATGGTCGTAAGTACTCTGTGGAAATTTTAGGTTTTGGAGTACAGCGTTCATGCGGTATCAAATCTGGTGTTGTGATGGATATGCTTGCAGCAGAACAATCAATACGGTTAGCGGTTGGTGCTGCAGAAAAAATGTCTGGTTTAGTAGTGGATTCAGTGATTGTAAATTTTTCCTCAAGTCGATTACAAAGTGCTCTTATCAATGGCATGGTACGTTTAGATGGCCGCGCAGTAATTATGCATGATATGTATACGGCATTAGCGGATGTTTCACACAAAGTTTTTGATGCTGAGCGTCATGTTCTGCATTCAATTCCAGTATCTTATACATTAGATGGAGATAAAGGAATTTCTGATCCTGTTGGGATGGTGGGGGAATTATTGGGTGTAGATGTACATGTTGTAACAGCGGAAAAAGCGTCGTTACGTAATTTAGAAGCTTGTATTAATCGTGCATATTTAAGTGTTGAGGCAATGGTTGCAACTCCTTTTGCAAGTGGTCTTGCTGTTTTGGTTAATGATGAGGCGCATTTAGGGGCAGCATGTATTGATTTTGGTGGTGGAACAACGACATTTGCAGTGTTTTCTGAAGGAAAATTTGTTCATGCGGATGCACTTGCGATTGGTGGACATCATGTGACTCTTGATGTTGCACGTGGATTCTCTATTTCTATTGAAGAAGCCGAGCGCTTAAAAGTTATGGAGGGGTCAGCGCTTTTGGCGAGTTCTGATGATCAGCATATGATTAATGTAGCAGAAATTGGAAGTGAGCATCATGAAACTCAATATCCACGTTCTGTTCTTAGTCGTATTATTCGTGCACGCGTTGAAGAAATATTAGAGATGGTACGTGACTGTTTGAACCGTTCTGGTTTTGGCTACATTATTGGTAAGCGTGTTATTTTAACTGGAGGAGCAAGCCAGTTAACAGGGTTACCAGAAATGGCACGTAATATATTGGGAAGAAATGTTCGTATAGGGCGGCCTTTAGGTATTTCGAGGCTTCCTACTCTTGCAAAAGGGGCGGCATTTTCATCTGCTGTTGGATTGTTAATTTATCCGCAATTAGCGGATTTTGAAGAAAAAACAGTACAGGCTGCAGTGAATCATTTATCAACAGGCACGTGTGGGTATTGGGGGCGTGTTGGTCAGTGGTTGCGTGAAAGTTTTTAAGTAAGTTTATTTAGATAAAGTTAATTTTCATCGCTTTGGCTTGCGATGTCTTATGAGAAGGAAAAGAAAATGACGATTAATCTGCATCGGCCAGATATCGCGGAATTAAAGCCACGCATTACCGTTTTTGGTGTTGGTGGTGGTGGCGGGAATGCCGTGAATAATATGATTAATGCTGGTCTTCAAGGAGTTGATTTTGTTGTTGCTAATACAGATGCACAGGCTTTAGCTATGTCAAAAGCTGAACGTTTAATTCAGCTTGGTGAAAAAGTTACGGCAGGTTTGGGAGCTGGCGCTTTACCAGAAGTTGGACAAGCGGCTGCAGAGGAATGTCGTGATGAGATTATTGATCACCTTGCGGATTCTCATATGGTTTTTATTACTGCAGGTATGGGTGGAGGTACCGGAACTGGAGCGGCGCCTGTTGTTGCTCGCGCAGCACGTGAAAAAGGTATTTTAACTGTTGGTGTTGTGACAAAACCGTTTCAGTTTGAAGGTGCTCGCCGTATGAAAACGGCAGAAAGCGGTATTGCAGAATTGCAAGAAGCTGTTGATACGTTAATTGTTATTCCCAATCAAAATCTTTTTCGTATTGCAGATGATAAGACCACATTTGCTGATGCTTTTGCTATGGCTGATCAGGTACTGTATTCTGGTGTTGCTTCCATTACGGATTTGATGATTAAAGAAGGGTTGATTAACCTTGATTTTGCTGATGTTCGTTCTGTTATGCATGAAATGGGTCGTGCAATGATGGGAACTGGTGAAGCGTCTGGTGAAGGTCGTGCTTTGGCTGCCGCTGAGGCTGCTATTGCGAATCCACTGTTGGATGATACTTCTATGCGTGGTGCGCGTGGTCTCTTAATTTCCATTACTGGTGGTCGTGATATGACCTTATTTGAAGTAGATGCAGCTGCTACTCGTATTCGAGAAGAAGTTGATGCTGATGCAAATGTTATTTTTGGTGCTATTGATGATGAATCATTAGAGGGGATTATTCGTGTATCAGTGGTTGCAACAGGAATCAACCGTGAAATCAGTGATATGGTTCAACCTGCTCAGTCTAAATTACAAAGACCTGCAGCTTCAATTCGTAAAAATGATTCTGGAACATCACATGCTTCTTTTCATTCTCAGTCATCTTCATCACGTTCTGAGTCAATGGTAGAGGTAGTAGAAGCACTTGAAATAGAGATGAACAAGTCGGCTGAAGAGCAATTCCGTCCTAAAAGCCAAATTTTTGCACAACCTGCAGATACAATTTCTGCACGAAGTGTGAATGCTGCTCCTTATAAGCAAAGTGTTATACATGGGCAAGCACATATACCACGTATGCAAGTTAGTCGTGGTTCTCATCAATCTACGGCTGCAGCAGTAAATATGGAGGCGACATCACATGTTCTTGATGAGATGACTGAGCTTGTGAAGCAGAAGGAGAAGCAAGTACAACAGATGCAGCCTCGTTCAACGCCGGTGCGTATGCCGGAATTAAAGGATTTTCCACCTGTTGTACATGATCAAAGAGAGAGGTCATCTGCTGCTGATCATGGACTTCACAATCTTTGGCAGCGTTTGAGACGGAGTTGGACTCATCGTGAAAAAATGGAGCCAGAAGCTCGGCTAGAGCCTGCTGTAAGATCTTTTCAACAGCAAGAAAATTATGCTTATAATAAAAATTTTCAAGCACCTTCTCAAGACGCCTCTGTTTATGTTCCACGCCGTTCTGGTGAATTGCATCCACGTGTGCCACAAGATCAGCATACTTTTTTAAGTGAAGAAGATCAGCTAGAAATACCGGCATTTTTGCGTCGTCAGGTATATTAGCTAAAAAAATAAAAAGAGGAGAGATTTTAGTATTTCTTTCATGGTCAAGTGAAAGATTTATTTAATAAAATGCACTGTACTTTTTTAAAAGATTCTATGTTTTTTATAAACTCGTCATTATAAATGAGATTATGATTTTACGAATGGATATGATTTTTTTGATTTTTTAAATATTCTAAAAAGAATCAAAAAAATCAGTGAATCGATATTATGAAGTTTATGAAAAAATATCAGTCTACTCTAAAAAAGGCAGTCACATTTAAAGGTTATGGTATTCATAGTGGATGTTTATCTGTTGTGAGAGTTTGTCCAGCTGACGTTGGGTGTGGAATTATTTTTAAACGTTGTGGAATAGATGGAAAAGAACAGATATTTCAAGCACATGCGTCACAAATAGGAGAAACTGAATTATCAACAGTGCTTGGATGTGGAGATATAAGGATTGAAACAATTGAGCATTTGATGGCTGCGATTGCAGCTTATAATTTGGATAATTTGATTATTGAAGTAACAAACAATGAAATACCTATTTTAGATGGTTCTTCATGGCAATATTGTCAAGGTTTTGAAGAAGTTGGTATCGTTCAGCAAAATGCATTGCGTTCTTATTTCATTATAAAAAAGCCACTACGGGTTGAAGTAGGTAGTAGCGTTGCAGAATTTTTGCCATTTGATGGATGTCGTTTTGATGTGACAATCTCTTTTTCTTCTTCTGCTATTGGTAAACAACACTTAATTTTTGATCTTACCTTAGAAGGTTTTCGAGATGATTTGTCACGTGCGCGTACTTTTGGCTTTGTTAAAGATAGGGAAAAATTACGGGCTTTTGGAAAAGGATTGGGTGCTTCTTTGGACAATTCCCTTATTATTGATTTTAATGATCAAGTTATGAATCCAAGTGGTCTTTATTGGGAAAATGAATATGTTCGGCATAAAATGCTTGATGCAATTGGTGATACTGCTTTGCTTGGAGCACCTTTTATTGGATTATTTCGTTCGTATTGTGGTGGGCATAGGATCAATTCGCAATTGGTGAAAGCTATTTTAGCAGACGAATCGTGTTATCAAAAAAGCTATTTGTAGGTAAATTAAAAGAGAAATTGAAAATATTTTATTGTGGTCTATTTGATTTTTAAGGGGATGATTGACCTAAGTTTATAAATTGGTTAGTGGGTTTTGGGGTGATATGGTATAAAAAGATTTTTTTATAAATAACTTTTGCTATAAATGATGTTCTCTGGAAGACAAAGGAAATATGATGGAATCATACATATGTGTTAGCAATATGGTGTATAAGAATCCTAGCATTGTGCACAAAATATTGAGTGGGATTCTTGTAGGGTGTGTTTTCTTTTTAGCTGGATGTTTATTCAAAGATAAAAACGCCCTCAGTCCATCAGCATATGTTTTAGCAATAGATTCACCAGATGTTTTGTACAATCAAGCACTTTCTAGCCTTAATAATGGTCGATTTGGTGAGGCGTCAAAAAAATTTCTTACGATTGAAAAGCATTATGCTTATACTGATTGGGGTCGTAAATCTCTAGTTATGGGTGCTTTTACAAATTATCAGCTTGCTAATTATGATGATGCAATTAGCATGGCTCAGCGCTATCTCACTCTTTATCCAGAATCAAATGAATCGGCTTATGCTTATTATATCATTGGTCTTTCTTCTTTTCGTCGGATTCCTGATATTACGCGTGATCAACAAGATACTAAGCGTGCTATTGCTGCTATGCAGCTACTTGTGGAGCGTTATCCAGAGTCTAAGTATGTCAAAGATGCTAAAGATAAAATACATTTTGGGCGAGAGCAGCTAGCTGGTAAAGAGATGCAAGTTGGCCGTTACTATGAAAAAGGTCGGAAATATCTCGCTGCTAGTAGAAGATTTCGTAAGGTAGTTGAAGAATATTCAGATACAAACCAAGTTGAAGAAGCACTTTTTCGTTTGACCGAAGTTAATCTTGCTCTTGGCTTAATCGCGGAAGCACAGACAGCAGCAGCTATTTTGGGACGTAATTATCCGAAAAGCGAGTGGTATAAATTCTCTTGCAATTTATTACAGAAGAATAGTGTATTGCCACAGGATCATAAGTCTTCTTGGATTTCGCATGCTTTGAGTAGTGATAAAAATAAGGTACGTTGATTCTATATGCTGGTACAGCTTTCGATTCATAATATTGTTTTGATCGAAACGCTTGAGATTCATTTTACAGCGGGTTTATCAGTTTTAACTGGAGAGACTGGTGCAGGGAAGTCTATCTTGCTTGATGCATTATCGTTGGCTCTTGGTGGGCGTGGAGATGCTTCGCTTGTGCGTCATGGTGCAACGCAAGGGCAGGTGACCGCTGTCTTTGATGTACCTATTTCACACCCTGCACGTCAGCTTATCCGTAAAAATGGTTTTAATGATGACGGCGATATTATTTTACGACGTATACAATCAAGTGATGGTCGTAGTCGTGTCTTTATCAATGATCAGGTGGCTAGTGTTACGTTGATGCGTAATATTGGGCGTATGTTGGTTGAAATTCACGGACAACATGATGATCGTGCGCTTGTTGATATTGCTACGCATCGCCAATTATTAGATGCTTTTGCTGGGCTTGAAGATAAAATAGAAAGTTTACGTCAGTGTTATAAGACATGGCGTGAACTTGAAGAATGCCTGCAACAACAGCGTATTAAAGTGGAGCATGCAGTGCGTGAAGCTGATTATCTCCGTGCATGTTTAGAAGAGCTTGATAAGTTTAATTTTCAAGTTGGTGAAGAAAATACTCTATCTCTTCGTCGTGCAGATATGCTTAAATTAGAAAAAATAGCGACAGATATTAGGGAGGCTGGTGCTCTCTTGGGTGGTTCGAAATCACCAATTCCTGTCCTTTCTAATTTAGTAAGACGTTTGGAGCGGAAAATTCCTGAGGCGCAAGCGCTGATTGTACCTGTGGTGAAGTCTATTGATGATGCATTACATGCGCTTGCAACAGCACAAGAGGGTATTGAATCTGCAATGCAGGCATTGGATTTTGATACTGGCGAATTAGAACGGATAGAAGAACGTCTTTTTGCTCTTCGAGGTTTTGCTCGTAAATACCATGTTTCTGCAGATGAATTAGCTCAGTTACGTGATAAAATGGATGCTGAACTCACTGATTTTGAAGAAGCTAAGGCTACATTAACACATTTTGAAGATGAGATGAGGGAAGCACAAAAAAACTATGATATATTGGCGCAAGAACTATCAATAAAACGTCGAGAAGCGGCAAATCACTTATCTAATAGTGTTATGGTTGAGTTACCTGCATTGAAATTAGAAAAGGCAGAATTTATTGTTGAAATGCAAAGTGATGCTGAAAGACGTAGCGCAGAGGGTATAGATCGTATTGAATATTGGGTTCGAACAAATCCTGGAACACGAGCTGGACCAATGCTTAATGTAGTTTCTGGTGGTGAATTATCTCGTTTTTTATTAGCATTAAAAGTCGTTTTATCTGATCGTGGATCAGCTCCTACATTGATTTTTGATGAAATTGATACAGGAGTTGGTGGAGCTGTCGCAGCTGCTATTGGACAACGGCTGCAGCGTTTATCAGAAAATGTTCAGGTTTTCGCTATTACGCATGCACCGCAGGTAGCATCTAAAGCACACAGTCACTTTCTTATTTCAAAAGTTGAAAGTGATGATAAAAGATGTTTTGTTACAGCTGTTCATAAAATGGAAGAGCATGAGCGTGCAGAGGAAATTGCTCGTATGTTAGCAGGAGAACAGATTACTAAAGAAGCACGTGCAGCGGCTAAAAAGCTTTTAGCAAAAGATATAAATTGATAATCGATAAAATATTGATTCACATATGTGTATTTAGATTTTCTTGAAAGAAATTGGAGTTAAGAGTCGTATGATTATAGTGTACGATTTTAAATGAGATTTATGGATAAAAATGTAATCAAAAATTTAACTGCCCTTGAAGCAGAAAGAGAGTTAGAGCGGTTAGCAAAAGAAATAGCACGTCATGATATTCTTTATAATAACAATGATCAGCCTGAAATTTCTGATGCACAATATGATGCTCTTCGTCGTCGTAATGCGGATATTGAAGCTCTGTTTCCTGAGTTAATTCGTACAGATTCTCCTTCGTATAGAATTGGAGCACCAGTTTCTGAGAAATTTGAGAAATCCATTCATACACATGCAATGCTTTCTCTTGATAATGCATTTAGTTCTGAAGATGTTAGTGAATTTTTTGATCGCATTCGTCGCTTTTTACGATTTCCAGAAAAACAGATATTGGAGATGACAGCTGAGCCAAAGATTGATGGTTTATCTCTATCTTTGCGCTATGAAAAAGGAAGACTTGTATGTGCCGCAACGCGTGGTGATGGGCATGTTGGTGAAAATGTTACAGTAAATGCACGAACAATTTCTGATATTCCACAAATTTTGCAGGGTAAATTTCCTGATATTATAGAAGTTCGTGGTGAGGTTTATATGAGGCGAGAGGATTTCCAATTGCTTAATATGAGTCATCAAAGAGAAGGAAAATTGACTTTTGCTAATCCTAGGAATGCCGCAGCTGGTTCTTTACGTCAGCTAGATTCACGGATAACCGCTAGCAGAAAGCTTAAATTTTTTGCTTATGCTTGGGGTGAAGTAAGTGAAATGCCAGCAAAAAGTCAAATGGAAATGATGAAAAAGTTAAAAGAATATGGCTTTGTTATCAATCCATTAACAAAAGTTTTTAAAACAGTAAAAGAGGTTATTTCGTATTATCATGATATTGAAAAATGTCGTCATTCCTTAAGCTATGATATTGATGGGGTTGTATATAAGGTTAATGATTTGATGCTACAAACGCGTTTGGGATTTGTATCTCGTTCACCACGTTGGGCAGTGGCACACAAATTTCCAGCAGAAAAAGCTATAGCACTTTTGGAAGGTATTGATATTCAAGTAGGTCGAACTGGAGCATTGACTCCTGTTGCGCGTCTTTCACCTATTACTATTGGGGGGGTGGTGGTTACTAATGCAAGTTTGCATAATGAGGATTATATTAAGGGAATTGGCCATAAAGGTGAACTTATTCGTGAAGGGCGTGATATCCGTGTGGGTGATACAGTGATTGTGCAGCGTGCTGGTGATGTGATTCCACAAATTGTTGATATTATTTCTGAAAAACGTCCTAAAAATTTGCATGCTTTTATTTTTCCTCAGCTGTGTCCAGCTTGCGGGAGTCATGCTGTTCGTGAGATAGGCGAAGCTGTACGTCGATGTACTGGTGGACTTATTTGTCCAGCACAAGCGATTGAACGTATTCGTCATTTTGTTTCACGTAATGCTTTTGATATTGAAGGGCTTGGTAAAAAACAGGTAGAGTTCTTTTTTCACATTCAAGATGAGACACTTTGTATTCATACACCAGCCGATATTTTTACTTTACAACGGCGCCAAGAAAAATCTTTGACACGTTTGGAAAATATGGAAGGTTTTGGTGCTGTTTCAGTTCGTAAACTTTATGATGCCATTAATGCTAGTCGAGAAATTTCTTTAAGCCGTTTTTTATTTGCATTAGGAATTCGCCATGTTGGAGAAGTTAATGCACGACGACTTGCTCGCGCTTATCAAAATTATGTTGCCTTCGAAACTGCGGTAACAGCAGCCATTATGCCATATGATAAGGTGAATGAAGAAGGCAATGAGGAATGGATAGAACTTACTAATATTGAGGGGATAGGATCACGTGTAGGGCGAGCAATTATTGATTTTTATCGAGAAGAACATAACCGTGAGATTTTATCTTCTTTACTTCAGGAAATAACACTTCTTCATGAAGAATCAGTGATGAAAGGCTCTTCACCAATAGCAGGAAAGATAATTGTTTTTACAGGAACTTTAGCGCACATGTCACGCGATGAAGCAAAAGCATTAGCAGAACGATTAAGTGCTAAAACGTCTGGTTCTATTTCTAAAAAAACCGATATTCTTGTTGCAGGATTGGGAGCAGGATCAAAATTATCCAAAGCACAAGAATTAGGTATTGAGGTTATGGATGAAGAAGCTTGGTTGCGGTTGATTGAGGGACATTATATTTAATTTTTTTCTTCAAGAATGATGAATACACCAGCACTATCATTTATCTTAAGATAATATTTTTATTTATATGCTTGAGAATAGCGATAGCTTTCTTTTTTAGATGGTTATGATTTGCTTTACTCTTGCAAAATATTCTTATGTTTAAATATCTTAGGAAAAATTATTCGTATAAGAGGCGGCTTCTTAGATTCTCTGATAGCAAGTAAGGCATCTTTTTCTTTTAAATAGAAGGGGTAGCATTTTGCTAAAAGAGTAAAAAGATTCTCGATACTAGTTCATTTAAAGAGGCATTGTTGCTTCTTTTACCCATTTTTTGTCTTCTTCGTTTAAATAAGGCATAGTAACATGACAAACGTGATCATGATAGTCATTAAGCCATTGTCGTTCTTGTTGTGTTAAAAGATCTAATAGGATTAATCGTCTATCGATAGGGCAAATTGTCAATGTTTCAAATGACAGCATATCTATGTCTCCAGCAGTAATTTTTTGTGCCGGTTTTACAATCATTAGATTTTCAATACGAATACCAAAAATACCTTCACGGTAATATCCAGGTTCATTGGAAATAATCATTCCAGGAATCAGTTCTTGACTTCCGTAACGTGACAAATTTTGTGGTCCTTCATGAACAGAGAGATAAGATCCAACCCCATGGCCAGTGCCGTGAGCATAATCAAAACCAGCTTTCCATAATGCGATACGTGCTAGAATATCAATGTCTTGTCCACGCGTACCTTTTGGAAATCGTGCTGTTGAAAGAGCAATCATTCCTTTTAAGACAAGAGTAAAACAACGTTTTTCTTCTTCTCCAATATTCCCAATTGCTACTGTGCGCGTGACATCTGTCGTACCATCACGATATTGTCCACCTGAATCAATAAGATAAAGTTCACCAGAATTTAGTAATTTATTTGTTTCAGTTGTTACACGATAATGGATAATTGCACCATTTTCTCCTACTGCTGAGATTGTATCAAAAGATAAATCTTCAAGTTTTTCACCCATTTCTTTTGCTGTTATTATACGACATTCTTCTAATTTTTGGGCAGCGGAAATTTCACTTATTGTGCCAGGTGTTTTTTTATCTAACCAGGAAAAAAAGCGAATAAGGGCTATACCATCACGTAAATGTGCATTACGTGCACCATTTAATTCTATGCTATTTTTAATAGCGCGTGGTAAAGCAGCAGGATCGGTAAGCCTAATGAAAGAGCTATTTTCTTCTTCAATAACAGTACGTAATTTTTCGCATGTTAAATGTGGATCCAAAGCAAAAACCGTTCCTTTTTGAACATAGTCTTTGATTTTTGAAATAAGTTGTTCTGGTTCATATAATTGTGCATATCGTTTTAGATATTGTCTCTGTTCTATACCAAGTTTTTTACTGTCAATGAATAAAGTTGGTATTTTTTTGATTGAAATGATGGCAAAACAAAGGGAAAAAGGTGTGTTGGAAACATCATTGCCACGTATATTAAATAGCCATGCAATAGAGGAAGGATCTGTAAAAATAAAAGCATCTGCATTGGCTTGCTGTATAGCTTTACAAATCAATGTGAGCTTTTCATCGGTTTTGCATCCTGCATATTTGAGAGGATGAATCGATAATGCAGATTGCGGTACTTGTGGTTGATCATGCCAGATAAGATCAATAGGATTGGATTGAACTGCAATAAGTTTTCCGCCTGTTTTAAATTCTAATGCTTTTTTTAGTATATCTGTGGCTTCAATGGTGTGAAGCCATGGATCAAAACCAATAGAAAGCTTTTGCTTATTTTGTTCAAGCCATTGTGATGGTGGGCAAGTTATTAGATTTTCATAATCAAAAATATGAGAGTCAGTTTGTTGGCGAACTTGGAGTTTATAACGTCCATCTGTAAATATGATCGCTTTATTTTTTAAAATGAGAGCTATACCAGATGAGCCAGTAAATCCGGTTAGCCAACTAAGACGTTGAGCATGTGGGGGGACATATTCTCCTTGATGTTCATCTGCACGTGGAACCAAAAAGCCATCTAATTTAAGATGATCGAGTTCTTTACGAAGGGAGGAAACACGTTCTGCAGCATAAATTGAATTTGTTGTTGCCTCAAAAGATTGGTACATAACAGTTTCCTTTTTTATTTCATATATATTGTAACCCATCCCTGACGGTAATATGTTTCAATATGTTTTAGACCTTGTTTTACATAAGCTTCTAAAACATAAGCATGTTGTTCTTCAAGAATTCCAGATAATATGAGTGATCCGCCTTTTTTGAGTGCTTGTACTATTTTTTCTGCAAGTTCAATGAGAGGATTAGCAAGAATATTTGCAACGATGAGATCAAAAGGTGCGCGGAGTGCAATTTCATCATGGTTGAGATCTATTGCTGTGATAGCCGTAATATATTCTTTTACACCATTGAGTTGGATATTATGTTGTGCAACTTGAATAGCAATTGGGTCAATATCAGATGCTAGTACAGCAATAGGTTTAAGCATTGCGATGCTAATTGCTAATACTCCGCTGCCAGTACCAAGATCAAGAGCATTTTGTGGATTTTCATTTTGCATCACTTTGGCAATCATTTCTAGACAACCGGCTGTCGTTCCGTGATGTCCTGTACCAAAAGCTTGATTAGCGTCAATTTCAATAGGTAAAACATTAGGTGGAATGTTATTTTGGTTATGGCTTCCATGAAGAAAAAAAGGCCCTGAATATACAGGTGTTAATCCTTCAAGACTTTGTTTCACCCAATCAATATTGGGTAAAACTTCTATATTAATTTTATCAGGATCTATAGCAAAAAGATGTGCAAAACGCTTTAAAGCATGTTTTTGATTTTCACTATCTACATAAAGCGAAAGCTCATACACAGCATTTTTTTCATCTATTTCTGTGAGAGCAAGAGGATATCCTTCTTCTTCAAAAGCTGTTTCTACAAGAGTATAAAACCGTTCTGCTTCATTTTTTAAAGCAGTATAATACAAGCGAATTTGCTGTGACATATTTTTCTTTCTTTGGGCAGCCCTTAAATTCAGCTTGAGATAAGCTTTTTAAGCCGTCTAATAGCAATGTCATCTTGTAATTCACTGTTACTTTCTTCAAGTTTATAAGGAATAATCCCAGCTAACTTTCCACCTTTTTTTAATAAAAAGATCGCAGCTGTATGATTATAGGTGTAATTGCCATTTGTTCCAAATACTTTTTCAGCAAATATCTCAAAAGAATCTACCATTTTATGAACTTTTTCAGGATCTCCACTGATACCAATAATTTTATTGTCAAAATTACTAAGATACTCATGAAGCACTTCTGGTGTGTCGCGTTCAGGATCGACAGTGACAAACCATATTCCTAATTTATCAGCATTTGATCCGAGTGCTGTCAGCCATCGATCAAGATTGGCCAATGTGACAGGGCAGCTTTCAGGGCACATAGTGAAGCCAAAGAAAATTGCTGAAGGTTTGCTTCGAATATCAGCTTCAGTAATAGTTTTTCCATTAGAATCAGTAAGTGTAAAATTACCACCTACAGGCTTGTTTCTGTACGTGTCATAGATAAAAACGCAAGAGAGAAATACGATTGTTAGCCCTAAGATGCGCATTACATTTTTCATAGTCTTACTTTCTTAAAAGATCAGAAAACTGTAGCATTTGTGGGTTAGTTTTGCAATCTTTGTTTTATGGTTAGCTTTATTTACCTAGTCAGGTATATTTTCTTAATTGGTTATGAAAAAATAAATTAGTAAAATATGAATGAATACTTGGAAAGATCTTCAATTTTATAATGGTAAGCTTTGTATCAATAGGTATTAATAGATTGTAAGATCTGGATAGCTGTGAATTTGAATGCCATATGGAAATCAATGAGTAAATAGTTTTACATGATATATATTGGGTATTTTCTTATTTCGAGTATAACAGTGAGGCTGTTTATAGCAATATTAGGCATTTTTCTTTATTACATCCTGTAGATGTATAGATGTGCTTAAAATTTTTTATAGAAAACTTTTAATTAATAAGATAATACACCATCTTAAAGAATATTTTTGCTATATGACAGTTGGATAGCTTGTTTTGCAAAAGATATTTTACAAAGTATTTATCGTTGAACATAATGTATGGATTGGCTGTAATGCAACTATTGTCTCTGTGGTGATAGTTAAATATAATGCAATTATTGGCATTCAAGTTGTTATACCGTACACGATTATCATTGATATTCTTTAAAAGTAATTATGGATGTATTTTAAAAATAACATAATTCGGACATTTTTAGATATAATTTAATGAAATTAGCGATTTGATAAAGTTTGTAATGCATAGTTTAATATGAAAAACTTTCTAATTAAGGTTTTTAGTTGCAAATAGAAGTAGTGTTCAAAATAAAATGAAAAATAGCTATCTCTAAGCAGGAAATGTTTGCTATGTGTGTGTTAGGCTTTGGTTACAAAGTTAGCGAGTACACGTTTTTCCCCAGCTTTCTCAAATAGAATAGTTAATTTATGACCGTCTACTGCTGAAATATAGCCATAACCAAATTTTATGTGAAAGACTTTATCATTGATTAAAAATTTTGATGATATCTCAGATATTGATTGGGCAATGACTTTTCCTTCAATGTTTTTTTGTGCACGCTTCCATTCTGATGATGAATAATCATGATAAAAAGGGTTTTGATGTTTAAAGCGCGATTTTCCATAACTGCCATAAGATGTTTCCATCTCTACTGCTTCTATATGTCCTTCTGGCAATTCATCAAGAAAGCGAGAGGGAATTGTAGATTGCCAAAATCCATGAATTCTTCGATTAGATACAAACCATATATGTAGATATTTTTTTGCTCTTGTCAGTCCTACATAAGCTAATCGCCGTTCTTCTTCTAATCCTGAACGTCCACCTTCATCTAATGAGCGCTGATGGGGAAATAAGCCTTCTTCCCAACCAGGGAGAAAAACTGTCTCAAATTCAAGCCCTTTAGCTGAATGAAGAGTCATAATGTTTACAGCATCCATATTTTCATTGTTTTCAGAGTCCATAACTAGTGCAACGTGTTCTAAAAAGCTATGAAGACTTTCAAATTGTTCCATAGAGCGGATCATTTCTTTGAGATTTTCTAGCCGTGTTTGTGCTTCTGGTGAGTGATCTTTTAGCCACATAGCTGTATAGCCTGAATCATCAAGGATTGTTTCGGCAAGTTCTCTATGGGGAGTATATTGCAGCATATTTTGCCAACGGTGAAAATTTTCGATGATATTCCGTAAAGCACTGCGTACTTTGGGTTTTAATTCGTCTGTTTCAATTATTTCAGCTGCAGCAGCAAAGAGAGGAATAGCACGTGCACGTGCACTTTCATGAAGGTAGTGCAGGGTTGCATCTCCTAAGCCACGTTTGGGTGTGTTAATAATACGTTCAAACGCCAAATCATCCGCTGGTTGGACAACGACACGTAAATAAGCCATGGCATCACGTATTTCCATTCGTTCATAAAAGCGTGGACCACCAATGACACGATAGTTAAGACCTAATGTTACAAAGCGATCTTCAAATTCACGCATCTGAAATGATGCTCGTACCAGGATAGCTATATGATTTAATAAATGACCAGCTTGTTGTGCTCGTTCAATTTCTTCTCCGATTGCACGAGCTTCTTCTTGTGAATCCCATGCTGCGTGAATTTTTACTTTTTCTTCTTCAGTATTTATTTGATCAGAAAAAAGTACTTTTCCGAGCCTTCCTTGATTATGAGAAATTAGATGAGAAGCAGTTTTAAGAATATGTGATGTTGAGCGATAATTTCGCTCTAAACGAATAATTTTAGCAGGAGGGAAATCTTTTTCAAAGCGTAATATGTTGTCGATTTTAGCACCACGCCACCCGTAAATGGATTGATCATCATCTCCGACACAACAAAGATTGACTTGTTGTCCTTTAGGCTGTTGTGCTAGAAGACGGAGCCAGAGATATTGTGCTATATTTGTATCTTGATATTCATCTACAAGAATATAGCGGAATTTTGCATGATATTCACGGAGAATATCTGGATTTTGTTGAAAAATAGAGATAGAATGAAGTAGAAGATCACCAAAGTCACAAGCATTAAGATTTTTTAATCGATCCTGATAATTTCTATAAAGCTCACGTCCCATACCATTACCAAAGGAATGGTCATCACTTTTTGAAATATGTTCTGGTGAAAGTCCTTGATTTTTCCAAGAATCAATCATCATTGCAAAGTTACGTGCTGGCCAACGCTTATCATCTAAACCTTGAGCTTGAATAAGTTGTTTTAAAAGACGAATGACATCATCGCTATCAAGAATTGTAAAGTTACTTTTTAAGCCAACGATTTCTGCATGAAGTCGCAGAATTTTTGCACCAGTAGAATGAAAAGTTCCAAGCCAAGGCATACCTTCAACAGTTTCACCAATAAGTTCACCAATACGCATTTTCATTTCACGCGCTGCTTTGTTAGTGAATGTTACAGCTAATATTTGCTTAGGGGAGGCAAGACCAGATCGCAAAATATGAGAAATACGGGTTGTCAGAACACGTGTTTTTCCAGTACCAGCTCCTGCAAGAACTAAAAGAGGCCCTTCTGTATTCATAACAGCCTGTCGTTGTTCTGGATTAAGTTTTTCTAAATAGTTGGCATCACACTGTACTTTTTCTTTTACTGTTATAGTATGAGCGGTTAATCCAGAGTTATTCTCAAGTTTATTGAGGGCGGATTCATCTTCAAAGAATGGTATGTGATAAGAAAAATTATTCATTAGACCTTTTGTGTAGTATTTTTTTGATTTAAACGCTAGGTATAAAAAAAATTTTCTTGAAAAAGCGGTAACAACTTTTGGTTGAATAAGTTGATAAAGATCGCAAAAAAATAAAAGTGAATATTATAGATAATTTAGCAGGTATCACGGTTTTGAAGATATTTCCTTTGTTGGATGTCTGGTATTAAGACATTGGGTAAGAATATTTTGAAGTACATAAATGCGTAATGCAGATGAAAGATTTACTTGCTGTGGTTTTTGGTTATCAACATCAGTAATAATGAAGGTTAAAGATTGTCCTTTTTTATTTGCTATGGTTTTCAAAATGTCTAGAAATGGTTGTTCTAAAGATACACTTGTTGAGTGTCCATTAATTCGGACAGATATTTTTTGTAGAATTACTTTTGACCAATCAACAGAATCATCTATTTGCATTTTCTGTCACTTTTATTCACCACTAGATAAATGACTTTAATTAATAAAATTTCAAGTCTTTAGAAGATTTTTTCTATCCAAAATAATAACCATTTTTCTCTACATAGCTGGCTTGTTTTGGATATTTTTTTGTTTTTCAAATTATTGAATATTAATCGATTCAATCGTATAAAACTTATTTATTTTTTTCGAAAAGAATCTAAAGAAACAACATCAGCGCTTTGTTTAGCATTATTGTTTGGTGATTTTTTATTTGATGATTCTTTGTTTGTTTTAAGATTATGTTTTTTTGTAAACATATTTTCTTTTTTTTGTTGGTGCGATAGCGGGATAGGTGTGGATAAGGTATTTTCTAAATTCTTGCTTTCTCCAGAGGTAAGATTTGAAGGTAAATCAAACGCTGCTTCAAATGCTGCTACAGGATCATAAAATACTTGTATAGAAGTAAAAGGAATTACTAATTTTTCTGTAATTTCTCTAAAAGAGAGTGTCACTTCGAAAGCAGTTTCTGATACACTTAAATCTCTAAATTGATGTTGTAATACGATTGTCATTTGCTCAGGATAGCGGTTTTTAAGCCGTGGGGAAATTTTTATTCCTGGTGCATTTGTCAAAAAAGTAATAAAGAAATGGTGATTATCTGGAAGACCTGCTTTGGCAACTTCTAATAAAACCTTGCGGATAACTCCACGCAGTGCATCCTGAACGAGAATATCGTAGCGGATTTGATCTTGAACCATAGAAGTTTATTCCTTTTATTTTATACAGTAGTTAAGTACGAATGATATCGTTTAATGAAATATTTCTTTAAATTAGCAATATTGTATCTATGGTATACCTAATTAACCAAGAAAACGAAATCTTATGGCAAATAAGATCTAAAAGATCAATCAATAATATTTACAAAAGGTGAAGGCTTCTGTTGCCAGGTGCCTTCAAACCCCGCTTAAATCTGCGATGATTTAAGACTTAATTTGAAACATTCGCACCGCATCAAGCAGCGAGACGTGCTTCCGCATAGTTGTCATTTGCAACTACTAATTTAGTCCGATAACGGTGGTACTATGCCGAGTAAAAGAGCAATCTTTACACTCTTGTCGATCCTATTTCGCCCCCACCAAAATATAATTTTTGTTTATTATATTTTGGTGGAGGCGCCGGGTACCGCCCCCGGGTCCAATGAGTTTATTTCATTGTCCATTTATTACCATAGCTAGCAAGCTAGCTCTCTAAATATAGATGAAGAATAGTCTTTAGAAAAGGGGGGGTGTTAATATTTTAAGTTTTCTAGTTATTTATTAATATGATGCGGTTGTAAAATACAGCTGTTAATTCTTGGAAAAGAGGTATCGCGGAATGACGAATGATTTAGCAGATATTAAATTATATGATCCAAGTCCCGATGAATCCGCAATAAAATGGCTTAGTCATCGTTTAGCTTTAGTAATGAAAAAAATGGGATGCATCGTTGGTTGCTACATCAGATCTAAAAGAGTTAGAGCGTGTTGAAAAATGGGTTCAAGATGTTTTAAGTGTTGATGAGCAGTGTACTAAAACAGCTATTTCAAAAGTTTTAGAAATGATGTCGGAAAGCCGGAGAAAAAGCCGTATGACTTTTTATTATTTGATAGTTAAACAATTAGGTATGCTTGATAAATTATAATAATATCAAAATTGGATTTTACACAATAATCACAAAAAAGCCCAAGATATTGGGCTTTTTTGTTTTACGTAAAACGATTAATGGATATCATCTCTTTGAAGGTATCCTTCTTTTCGGGCATCTGGCATCAAGATAACCGCAATAAACGCAATTATCATCATGCCGGTTATGTAAAAATAGAAAATTGATCCACATCCAATATCTTTTAACCAGAGTGCTACAGCTTCAGCAGAGCCACCAAATATCGCATTGGCGATAGCATAAGACAGTCCAACCCCTATAGCTCTCACAGAAGCGGGGAACATATCTGCTTTTATAATACCAGAAATAGAGGTGTAAAAGCTTATGATACATAGCATCCCAATAATGGCTGATAGAGCAATCCATGTATTATCGGTGTTTCCAATTACTGAAAGTCCAGGAATTGTAAAAATAATGGATAAAGAACTCCAAATAAGAAGTGAAATTTTTGTTCCAATTTTATCAGCGAGAGCACCAAATGCAGGTTGGATTAACATAAAAACAAAGAGTGCTGCTGTCATTATCGTTGTGGCTGTGTGTTTATCAAATCCAGTAGTTGTAATCAGATATTTCTGCATATAAGTTGTGTAGGTATAAAATGTAAGTGATCCTCCAGCTGTAAAGCCAATAACCAGAAGAAAAGCTTTTAGATGGTTACGCAAAAGCTCTTTAAGGCTGCCCGTGTGTTCTTTAGAACGGCTTTCTTTGGTTGTTGTTTCATGAAGAGAGCTGCGTAGGAAAATTGCAACAATTGCTCCTAGTCCACCAATAGCAAATGGAATACGCCAACCCCATGCTTTTAGTTGATCTTCTGTCAGATAAAGCGCCAAAATAAATATAACAAAACTAGCAAGAAGTTGACCACCAATGAGTGTAGTATATTGAAAAGAACCAAAGAATCCTCGATGATTCTTAAGGGCGATTTCACTCATATAAGTTGCTGTTGTACCATATTCACCACCGACAGAAAGCCCTTGAATCATTCGGAGTAATAGCAAAAGAATTGCTGCTGTTACTCCAATAGTTTCATAGGTAGGAAGTATAGCAATTAAAAATGAACCACCACACATCATAAAAACAGAAATGAGTAAGGAGCGCTTACGACCATAACGATCAGCAATGAAACCGAAAAGCCATCCACCGATTGGACGCATAAGAAAGCCAATAGCAAAAACTCCTGCGGCCTTTAAAAGTTGGGCAACAACATCACCGTCTGAGGGGAAGAATTGTGATGCAAAATAAATTGATGTAAAGGAATAAACATAAAAATCGTACCATTCTACTAAATTTCCTGATGCACTAGATACAATAGATAGAATACGCTTTTTTGTATCACATGGTGTTAAAGTTTCTTCATTCTCCATAAGTCTATCCCTTTTATGTTCATATATGTACTCTATTTCCCCAGCGCTTTGTTAGGGTTGTTTACAGTATTTTATCTTTTTCGTCACTAAAATTTAATTCTATTATAACAATTTTCTGTGTAAGATGTTTTAGAGGGATGTAAATTGTATTTTTATATATTTTGTATTTCTGCTTTTTATAATTAGTAGAATAGGTCATAATGCTTATATGAAAATTTATCTTGATCTTTTATATCATGTTTTAAATAAAGGTATTGATCGTGCGGATCGAACTGGGGTTGGGACAAGGTCTGTTTTTGGGTATCAAATGCGGTTTGATTTACAAGCAGGGTTTCCATTGTTAACAACGAAAAAATTACATTTGCGTTCGATTATTTATGAGCTTTTGTGGTTTCTTAGAGGTGATACAAATATTGCATGGTTAAAGAAAAATGGTGTATCAATTTGGGATGAATGGGCTGATGAAAAAGGTAATTTAGGTCCTGTTTATGGTTATCAGTGGCGTTCTTGGCCAGCTCCTGATGGGCGTCATATTGATCAAATTAGTAATCTTTTAACTATGATTAAGGAAATACCTAATTCTCGTCGCTTAATTGTATCTGCATGGAATCCCGCTTTGATAGAAGAAATGGCGTTACCTCCTTGCCATTGTCTTTTTCAATTTTATGTTGCTGATGGTAAATTATCTTGCCAGCTTTATCAGCGTTCGGCAGATATTTTTTTGGGTGTTCCATTTAATATTGCTTCCTATGCGTTATTAACGATGATGATTGCACAAGTAACTGGCCTTAAAGCAGGTGAATTTATTCATATTCTTGGTGATGCACACCTTTATTCTAATCATTTTGAGCAGGCTAGATGCCAATTATCTCGTATACCAAATACTTTGCCATCAATGTTGATAAATTCAGCAATAAAAGATCTTTTTTCTTTTAAATTTAAGGATTTTGAATTACTTAATTATGAAGCGCAACCACATATTAAAGCACCGGTAGCAGTATGACTTTTCCAGTTTATTTAATTGCAGCGGTTGCAAAAAATAATGTTATCGGTCGTAAAGGTGCGATACCTTGGCGCCTATCGACAGATTTGCAACGTTTTAAAGCTTTAACTCTTGGTAGACCCATTATTATGGGGCGAAAAACTTGGGATTCTCTTAAGCATCCTTTATCAGGACGCACAAATATTGTAATTACCCGCAATTGTACTTTTACAGCTGAAGGCGCTATTATTGCTCATTCTTTTTCTGAAGCTTATTGTATTGCAAAAAGTGTAGCTTCTAAAGATGGCGCAGATGCAATCTTTATTATTGGTGGTGGTGAAATTTTTCAACAGGCTTTGAGTATTGCTGGTAAAATATTCCTTACAGAAGTTTTGGATTCTATTGAAGGTGATAGTTTTTTTCCTGTTTTTGATAAAGAGGAGTGGACTATTGTACAAATGCAATATATTCCAGAAGGAGATAAAGATAGCCATCCAACACGTTTTGTAGTTTATGAGCGAAAATAATTATTTATAATTTAAGTGGAAAGAGCCTATTAATTGAATTATAACAGGTGTAAAATACACTATAAAATTAAGTAAATAAATAGTTGGTATTTATTAACGGTACTAAATTCAAAGAGGTGATAATGCCCTGGACAAATCAAAATGGCGGCGGCCCATGGAGTGGCGATAATAAAAATAAGCTTGGTGGTGATAAAAAAAATGCAGCTAAGAATTTCTTTGGTTCTGGCAGTAATAATAGTGGTGACAATAACCCCAATCTTGACGATATTTTTCGTAAAGGACAAGATCAGCTCAAGCAATTTGGTGGGGGTAGTCTTTTTATTTTATTGTTGTTGCTCGTCGTATTTCTTTGGTTATACCAGTCTATGTATATTGTTCAACAAAATGAGCAAGCAGTAGAGTTACGTTTTGGTGTTCCTAAATCAAAAATTATCAGCGATGGTTTGCATTTTCACTTTTGGCCAATTGAAACTTATATGAAAGTACCTTTAACGGAAAAAACAATCGCAATTGGTGGCCAGTCTGGTCAAATGCAACAAAGCGATGGCTTGATGCTTTCAAGTGATCAAAATATTGTTAATGTTAATTTTTCCATTTATTATCGAATCTCATATCCTAGCCAATTTTTATTTAATGTGAATGATCAAGAAGGAACAGTGCGTCAAGTTGCTGAGAGTGCAATGCGTGAAGTAATTGGTTCTCGTCCAGTTGATGATGTTTTACGTGATAAAAAAGAGGAAGTTGCTGATGATGTCAGAAAGATTATTCAGCTGACTGCAGATAAATATCAACTTGGCATTGAAATAAACCGTGTGTCGATCAGTGAAGCTGCGCCTCCTACTAAAGTTGCTGCAGCGTTTAATTCTGTTCAACAAGCAGAGCAAGAACGTGGACGAATGATTGAAGAGGGAAATCGTGTACGTTTCAATAAAATTGGTTTAGCTAATGGTGAGGCCTCACGTACACGGGAGGTTGCAAAAGGTGAAAAGGCACAAATGGTTGAAGAGGCAACAGGACGTGCTGAACGCTTTCAGGCTATAGCTCGTGAGGCAGCGATTGCGCCAGAAGCTGCTCGTTATCGCCTCTATATGGAGACGATGGGGCGTATTCTTGCTTCGCCAAATAAGTTGGTTTTTGATCAAAAAAATTCTCCAGTGGTGCCTTATTTACCTTTGAATGAATTGCTGCAGAGTAATTTATCAGAAAAAGCAAGAGCGACATCAGTACGTTCTGCATCACCAGTGAATTCTATCATTTCTGGAGGGCGTTGATTATGCAGCAATCTCGTTTCTTGTTTATTTTCAGTGCTATAGTATTTATTTTTATGATTTTATGGATGTCCATTTTTATTGTTTATCCTCGTCAGCAGGTGGCAATTAAGCGTTTTGGACAGATTGTTAAAGTTGAGCCTAATCCTGGTATTTATTTTAAAATTCCCTTTTTAGATAAGATGGTTATTATTGATAACCGATTATTGCGTTATGATGTGCCTACACAATCTGTACAAGTTCGTGGTGGGGCTTATTATGAAGTGGACGCATTTTTTATCTATCGTATTACAGATCCTAAATTATTTTTACAGCGTATTGCATCGGGGCGTCCACAAGTCGCTGCACGTGAAAATCTTGCACCGCGTTTTATTGATGCTTTGCGTGCTGTTTATGGTAAGCGAGAATTTAAAGCAGCTTTATCGGATGAACGTGGAGCGATGATGGCTGAAGTACAGCGACAGTTTTCTGTAGATGCAGGCTCATTAGGGATTACTATCGTTGATGTACGTATCCGAAAAACTGATTTAACAGATGCAGTTTCAGAAGATGTATATCGTCAAATGGCTGCTGAACGTGAAGCTGTAGCAGAAAATATTCGTGCTCGTGGTCAGCAGGAGCGGGATCGTATTGTGGCAGAAGCTAACCGCGAATATGAAGAAATTGTAGCAGCTGCAAAGCGTGATGCTGAAATTACTCGTGGTGAAGGTCAAGCTGAAAGTATTCGTCTTTTATTGAATGCGAGAGAAGCTAATCCATCTTTTTACGATTTTTGGTTAGCAATGGAACAATACAAAAATTTAGAGCGCACCTCAATGGTAATTTCACCAAGCGAGGATTTCTTTTTTTATTTTCGTAATCCACCGCAAGCAAATAGAATATTTTTACCGGCAATGAATACTGATCTCAATAATACTGCTTCAAAATCCGTGAGAGAATAGATGAAATAATAAGTTGTAACCAATATTTACAGTAGCTTTCTTTTATGATGAAAGTGGTGGGGGGTCTATATTGGTCTCGTATAGATGGATTTAGCGATACTTTTTTCAGCTTTTTGTCAACGGTATATCATGAGTAAAAATGTTGAAGATAAAAATACATCTCTGAAGTACTTTGTCACAAGAATTACTGTTTTTATGGTTTTATTTTTTTCAGGATCAGTGAGTTGGTCTGAAGAGAAAATACCGGAAAGTGCACCACTTTCTGTTCCTGATTTAGCTGCTAAGCTCTTGGAGACGGTTGTGAATATTTCTACAACACAAACAGTTGATGGAACTGAACAGGATGAACATACTTCTATGCCTGTTATTCCGAAAGATTCATTATTGCAAGAATATTTTAGTGATTTTTTTACATCAAAAGACGGTGAGAAAGGTAACCAGTTTCAAAAAGTACGTTCTTTGGGATCTGGTTTTGTGATTGATGCGCAAAAAGGGCTTATCGTTACTAATTACCATGTTATTGTTGATGCTGACGACATTGAAGTTAATTTTACCGATGGTACAAAGCTAAAAGCAAAGTTACTTGGAAAAGATAGTAAGACTGATTTGGCGCTACTTAAAGTAGATACGGGAAGAAAAAAATTAACAGCCGTACGTTTTGGTGATTCAGAAAAAGCGCGTATCGGTGATTGGGTAATGGCTATTGGTAATCCTTATGGTTTTGGTGGAAGTGTAACGGTTGGTATTATTTCTGCACGAAATCGTGATCTTAATGCTGGTCCTTATGATAATTTTATTCAGACAGATGCGGCAATTAATCGAGGTAATTCTGGAGGTCCGTTATTTGATAGAAATGGTAAGGTAATCGGGATTAATACAGCAATTATTTCTCCTTCTGGAGGATCGATTGGTATTGGTTTTGCTATACCGTCTGACATGGCTCTTTCTATTATTAATCAGTTACGTGATTTTGGAGAAATAAGGCGAGGTTGGTTAGCTATTCGTATTCAACCGGTGACTGAAGATGTTGCAAAAAGTTTAAAATTAGACAATGTTGAGGGAGCGTTGGTTGCGGGTAAAATAAAACATGCAGATGTGGATAATAGCCAGTTGCGTGTTGGAGATATCATCCTTCGCTTTGGGAAATCAAAAATCAAGAATGCACGTGAATTACCGCGTTTAGTGGCAGAGAGTTCAGCAGGAAAAATAGTGGATGTTACGGTTTTGCGTAATGGACAGGAAAAAATAGTAACAGTTAAGCTTGGTCGTTTGATTGAGACGGATGTAAATGAAAACACTGCAGAGGAATCTGATGATGAAAAAAGTGATGCTGTATCAAAAAGCGTAACAATGCAATTTATGGGAATGACATTATCTGAGTTGACAGCTGATCTGCGTCAGCGCTATTCAATTTCTGATAAGCTTAGCGGATTGGTTGTGACATTTGTTACACCAAATAGTATAGCTGATAAAAAACGTATTTGTGTTGGTGAGGTGATTGTTGATATTAATCAAAGTGCAGTCACGACGATTGATGAAGCTAAAAAACGTGTTCATAAATTGCGTGAAGCTGGGCGCAAGAATGCTTTATTTATTGTTGCTCGTCCAGATGGAGAATTACGATTTGTAACCATTCAAATAGATTGATATGCTGCTCAATCTTGAAATATCTCACTTTATATAGAAATCTTTATATATGACCAGTAATTTGAGCATATCGTTGTATTTTATTTTATTAAAAATAAAAGATTTTAAGAAAGTTATGTATATCTTTTTGGGGAGTGTTTTTATAAAGTGGAAGCTGTAAAAATTTTATAAGTTTATTTTCCTCATTATTAAAAAGAGTTATGCGATATTTTGTCATAGCTGCAGGCTTTTATATTAAATAGAAAAATTATCTGATATGAAGTATTGTTTTATGTATAATTGCAAGTGTTTTTTATTATTAGTATTTATTTAGAGGATTTATTTTTGTCTAAACTATCATTAGACAGATATTATTATGGAAAGTACTTTAAATATTCTTGTGTAGGATTTTTATTCTTCTAAATAGATGAAAATTTGCTCTAGGTATATTTCTTTCTTAATAAATGAATAAGTATTGTTTGTATGCCCATTTAAAAGAATTGATGCTATGATATGATATGGTATCGTAGGTGAGATTTAAGGTAGCTATAGGTAATTGCAATAAGTTGTGATTGATGGGCATAAAAGGTTTTCATTCATGACACAAAGAACGATTACATTGATAGCAGGTCCCACTGCAAGTGGGAAATCGGCGTTAGCATTAAAAATAGCTCAAGAAAAAAATGCTGTTATCATCAATACAGATTCTATGCAAATTTATGATATATTAAATATTTTAACAGCGCGGCCAACAAAAGAAGATATGACAATTGTTCCGCATTACCTCTATGGCTATGTGAATCCTGCTATTCATTATTCAGTGGGTCAGTGGTTACATGATGTTGGTAAGCTTTTAAGTATATTAGAGTCGAAATCACTTATTTTTGTTGGCGGAACAGGACTTTATTTTCGTGCTCTTTTAGAAGGTATTTCGGAAATTCCTCATGTTCCAGATGTTGTACGGCAAAAATGGCGACTTCGGCTTAATGAAGAAGGAGCAGAAAGTCTTTATCAGCAGTTATTGCAGGTTGATGCTTGTCTTTCTAAAAAAATTTCCTCACAAGATGGTCAACGTATCATACGTGCTTTGGAAGTTTATGAAGCGACTGGTAAAAAGTTAAGTTGGTGGCATAAGAAAAAAACAACGCCTCTGATTATGCAAGATTGTTCAGAAAAAATTCTTCTCATTCCTCCACGTCAATTGCTTTATGAGTACATTAATAAACGGTTTAATGATATGGTTAAGAAAGGAGCTTTAAAAGAGGTGGTTGCTATAAAAAATCTCATGCTTTCTCCCTTATTGCCAGCAATGAAAGCTATTGGTATGCGTGAGTTAATAGCTTATTTAGATGGATATAAAAGTTTTGAGGATGCTCTGGAGATAGCAAAGACACAAACAAGGAGATATGCAAAAAGACAAATGACGTGGTTTCGAAATCAATTTGATGAAAAATGGACGATTATTTCTTCAGAAAATTTAAAAGCATTTTAAGATAATTGGATACTGGCTTGAATGGAAAATTTTTAGTAAGGTAATTTGTGATTGACGAATAATATTAATATTGATGGAATTAAAACCTTTTTTAGGAAATATCCTTTTTGGTAGGGTATCAAACAATGGGGGGGCATCATACGGTGTATGTTTTTGTGTGTAATAGGCTCCTAAAGGGGCCTTCTTTTATTGTATTATGAAATGAATGAGTGGGAAAAATGACAAATCATCAAGGAACAAAAGAGAGTGCCGATGGGAAAATAATGTCAGGAGCTGAAATAGTGATTCAAGCTCTTATTGATCAAGGAGTTGAACATCTTTTTGGTTATCCTGGTGGTGCTGTCCTCCCTATTTTTGATATTATTTACCAACAGGATTCAATTCAACATATTTTAGTGCGTCATGAACAAGCAGCAGGTCATGCTGCAGAGGGGTATTCACGAAGTACAGGAAAAGTAGGCGTTATGCTTGTAACTTCTGGTCCAGGTGTAACTAATGCCATAACACCTCTTCAAGATGCATTAATGGATTCTGTTCCCATTATTTGTTTTTCTGGTCAGGTACCAACAACTGTGATTGGAACAAATGCTTTTCAAGAGGCTAATACAGTTGATATTACAAAACCCTGTACTAAACATAATTATTTAATTAAAGATGTGAATGATCTTGCAGCGGCTATTCATGAAGCTTTTTATGTTGCTCAATCAGGATGTCCAGGACCAGTTTTGATCGATATTCCTAAGGATATTCAATTTGCTTTGGGTGTTTATAAAGCACCTAAGATAGCAGAATTTATGTATTCTTATCCACAGCCAAAAGAGAATAATAAAGCTATTGAATCTGCTGTTTCTTTTTTGGCCAAAGCAAGACGGCCTGTTATTTATTCTGGTGGTGGTGTTATTTCATCAGGATCTGAAGCAGTACAGCTTTTGCGTGATTTGGTTCAGTTGGGAGATTTTCCGATCACTTCAACATTAATGGGGCTTGGTGCTTATCCAGCTTCTAGCAAAAATTGGCTTGGAATGCTTGGGATGCATGGAACCTATGAAGCCAATATGGCTATGCATGATTGTGATGTTATGTTAGCTATTGGTGCACGGTTTGATGATCGTATTACTGGGAGGCTTGATGCGTTTGCTCCTTATGCACGCATTATCCATATTGATATTGATCCTTCTTCCATTAATAAGATAGTAAAAGCAGATGTTCCACTTATTGGTGATATAGCCTGTGTTTTGCGAGATATGGTTCAACGTTTGCGTACGTACAAACCAATATTTAAAAGTGAAGATCGTGATTCGTGGTGGATGCAAATTAATCGTTGGAGAGCTCGTAATTCATTAGCATACGCTGAGAAGAAAGATGTTATCCTGCCACAATATGCTATTGAACGGCTTTACTTTCTTACTAAAGATACGAATGCTTATATTACAACTGATGTTGGACAACATCAAATGTGGGCTGCACAATATTATCGCTTTGATAAACCAAACCATTGGGTAACTTCTGGTGGTCTTGGAACTATGGGTTATGGTTTACCTGCTGCTATTGGTGTTCAAATAGCACATCCTAATGCACTTGTTTTATGTATTTCTGGTGATGCTTCAATACAGATGAATATTCAAGAACTTGCAACAGCAATTCAGCACAATGTACCTGTGAAAGTTTTTATTTTAAATAATCAGTACATGGGCATGGTTCGTCAATGGCAGCAATTGCTACATGGCAATCGTCTTTCTCATTCTTATATGGAATCAATGCCAAATTTTGTGAAATTGGCAGAAGCTTATGGAGCGGTTGGTCTCTATTGTTCAAAAGCAGATGAATTGGATGAAAAAATTAAACAAATGATTAATTATAATAAACCAGTTCTTTTCGATTGCCGGGTTGATAATTTAGAAAATTGTTTTCCAATGATTCCTTCTGGGCGTGCACATAATGAAATGTTGTTGCCTGATGAGGCTAATGATGAAGCAGTTGCTAATGCTATTCCTGCTGAAGGACAATTTTTTGTATAAGGAATCTATGGTTATGATTATACAGATTTAGATTTTTATTTTAGTTGTTTTTTTAGTTCTGAAAACAATGCTCATATATGAGCCATTTTGGAGTTGCTGTGTGTATTTACTGTAGGAAAAGTTATTTTCCTCAATAAAAATAATATTTGATCAAGATGGTTGGTAAAAATTTTATTTGTGTAGAATGTGTTATAGATTTTGGAATTATTTTGTTTGAAAGTCATTGTTTCGATGGTTGGTGCTTGCTATGTAAGAATAGCTAGATATCTGTGTATTAAAAACTCTGAGGGATAAGGTTTTTTTGATAGAAATTTTGCTGTAAAAATACTTGCTCTTTTGGTACAAATCTTATTTTGGTAAACTATGCAGTTTTCTCTGGAACAGAATAATGCATTGAAGGCTGTCTCCAATTGGTTAAAGGATGGGCGTTCTCCTATTTTTCGCCTTTTTGGCTATGCAGGAACGGGGAAGACGACGCTTGCTCGCTATTTTGCCGAAACAGTTGATGGATCTGTCCAGTTTACTGCGTTTACCGGTAAAGCAGCTCAAGTTTTACGATCTAAAGGTGCAAGTAATGCTTGTACTATTCATTCTCTGATTTATTGTCCGCGTGGAGAAGAAGAAGTTTCTGATGAAATAACAGGAAAGAAATCTATCACACCAACATTTGTATTGAATAAGAGGAGTTCTGCGGCACAAGCGAAACTTATCATTGTTGATGAGTGTTCAATGGTAGATGAACAGTTAGCACATGATTTAATGAGCTTTCGGACACCAATTCTTGTTCTTGGTGATCCAGGTCAGTTACCTCCTATATCGGGTGGTGGTTTTTTTTCTAATGGTACACCAGATTTTCTTCTTTCAGAAATTCATCGACAAGCGCGTGATAATCCGATTGTTCGTTTAGCTATGGATGTACGTGAAGGACGTGATATCGCTTATGGTGATTATGGGGCAGCATGCGTTATTAAACGAAAAGAGGTAGATCAACAATTGGTTTTGGACGCTGATCAGCTTTTAGTAGGGGTTAACCGAACACGTTACCTCTATAATAAACGTTTGCGTGAGTTGAAGGGATTTACGGCAGATTATCCACAAGCAGGAGATAAGCTTGTTTGTTTGCGTAATGATCCTGCTAAAAGCTTATTGAATGGTTCTTTATGGAAAGTCGTAACTTCTCAAAAAGAAACAGTTAAACCGAGTATTAATCTTCTTATTAAACCGGAAGAAAGTGAGCGTGGGATAGCGAAAATTAAGCTTTTAAAAGCAGTATTTGAGAACCCTCATAATGAGGTTTCATGGCAGTTTAAAAAAAGATATGATGATTTTGATTATGGGTATGCGTTAACTGTTCATAAAGCGCAAGGATCCCAATGGGATAATGTGGTTTTATTTGATGAAAGTTTTGCATTTCGTGAAATATATGCACGTTGGCTTTATACTGGAATTACACGTGCGGTGGAGCGTTTAACAATTATTCGATAAAGGAAAATATTTTTATTGTCTGAGGTTATGTTGGGAAATGTATTTTTTTTCTGTCTTTAAAATTATGTATGAAAACGGGAGTGTGTATGGCAGTAAAACTTTCAGTTAATCTTAATGCTATTGCTGTTTTACGCAATCGACGTAACCTTCCTTGGCCAAATATCAAAAATATCGGACATATAGCACTTACAGCTGGTGCATCTGGTTTAACAGTTCATCCGCGAGCAGATGAACGGCATATTCGTTTTACTGATTTACCAGACATATATTATTTAATTAACAGTACTTTTTCTACTGCAGAGTTTAATATTGAAGGTTATCCAAGCAAGAAATTTTTGGATTTAGCAGAAAAATATGCTAGCCAGATTACCCTTGTTCCTGATAACCCAACGCAATCAACTTCTGATCATGGTTGGGATTTTGCTCGTAATGCAGAATTTTTGGCACCTATTGTTCAGCGTTTAAAAGAAAGAAAAATTCGTGTATCGTTATTTGCTGATCCTGTTGTAGATGGTTTGGATATTGCTAAAGCGATTGGTGCTGATCGTGTAGAGTTTTATACTGGTCTTTATGGCGGTGCGTTTAAAGATAAAGCAAAACAAGATCACGAGTTAAATAAACTTACTTTAGCGGCAAAAAAAGCAAAAGAGCTACAATTAGGTGTTAACGCAGGTCACGATTTGACGATTGCTAATCTTCCTGCTCTTGTTAATCAGATTCCTTGGCTTGATGAAGTTTCTATTGGTCATGGGCTTATTGCTGATGCATTGGAGTATGGAATGTATGAGACTGTTCAGCGTTTTATTCGGTTATTGCTGTAATCTTTTTTCTTTATTAAATTTGTGGGATGAGATTTTATAAAATTTTGCTATTTGTATCCCAATAGAATGGTTTTTCACATACTTCCATAAATAACATCGCTATATTTTTAGTGTGTATTCATTTATAGTTATAGTTCTCCATTTTTCTGCATTTTTAGTATATTAAATGCTTCTGTGTTGATGTTATCAGTTATGAAGATATTTTAGTTGATATATTTTTATGTGATCTTTACATAAAAATATTAAATTTTTGAAAGAACTTTTTGTCAAAAAAATATATAAGATTATATAAATGGTATTTTTTCTGAGAAAGGAAAAGTTAATTTTTTATGCTAAAGTGTAAAAAGCTATTATGTTCATTTTATAATTTTTCTTATTATCCGTTTTAATTTTGTTTATATATAACTGCATAATGTATCTTAATTTTAAGAATATAATGTATTATTAAGTAAAATAATAATATATTTTATAGTATATATTTATATTAATTAATTATTATTTTAAAAATATAATATTAATTTATATTTTTTATTTATTTTATTTAAGAGTATTTTATAAACAAATAAGAGTATTTTATAAACAAAAAGGTTTTTATATAAATTATATTTATTTATTAAATTAATAATTTAATAAATTACTTATGTAATATAATATTTATTATTTATAATATAAAAAATAATTTACAGATATTTTGAATTATTTTCAAAATAAATATAAGGAAGTACTTTCATGCGTGTTTATTATGATTGTGATGCGAATATTGAATTGATTAAAGAAAAAAAAGTAGCCATTGTTGGTTATGGTTCACAGGGACGTGCACATGCCTTAAATTTAAAAGATTCTGGTGTTCAAAATATGCAAATTGCTTTGCACTTAGGATCGGAAACAGCTAAAAAGGCTACCATAGATGGTTTTGAAGTTGTTAGTGTTGCTGAAGCAGCAAAATGGGCAGATCTTATTATGATGGCAACACCTGATGAATTACAAGCTGACATTTATAAAGAGCATATTCATGATCATTTACGTGATGGGACAGCAATTGCTTTTGCTCATGGTTTAAGTATTCATTTTGGTTTAATTGAAGCTAAAAAAACAGTTGATGTTGTGATGATTGCTCCCAAAGGTCCAGGTCATACAGTTCGCAATGAATATCAACATGGTGGTGGTGTTCCTTGCTTAATTGCTATTGCACAAGATGCTTCAGGTTATGCTCATGATATAGCATTGTCTTATGCTTGTGGTATTGGTGGTGGACGTGCTGGTGTCATTGAAACAACTTTTAAAGAAGAATGTGAAACAGATCTTTTTGGTGAACAAGCTGTTCTTTGTGGTGGGCTTGTTGAGCTTATTCGTGCAGGTTTTGAAACATTAACGGAAGCAGGTTATGCACCAGAAATGGCTTATTTTGAGTGTTTACATGAGGTTAAACTGGTTGTAGACCTCATTTATGAAGGTGGTATTGCTAATATGAATTATTCAATTTCTAATACTGCTGAGTGGGGTGAATATATGTCTGGTCCGCGCATAATTACTGATAAAACTAAAGCGGAAATGAGACGTATTTTAAAAGACATTCAAACAGGTAAATTTACATCAAATTGGATTCAAGAATACAAAGCTGGTGCTGCCCATTTTAAGAGTATGCGTAGATTAAATGATAATCACCCTATTGAAGAAGTTGGTAAAAAACTCCGCACGATGATGCCTTGGATTGCATCTAATGCTTTAGTTGATAAAGAACGTAACTAAGCTTATTGAATTATTATAAAGACCATCATGTTATATATAAAAAGGCAACTTTTGTTGCCTTTTTTTGATCTGTTTTCTATACATAATTTCTATTTTTTAGATCTCATAATATTTTTTTTAGATATAAAATACGTAATTCCTAAGAAAATAAACCATAATGGAGCGTACTTTAAAGCTATAAAAGTATCTGCATCTAATGTTAATAAAAAGATAATAAAAGCAAAGAAGACTAAAATAGCACAACACATAATAACGCCTCCAGGCATTTTATAGGTGGATGTAGCATGTTGTATAGGACGAGTGCGGCGATAAACAATGTAGCTAATTAAAATTATGGACCACACAAAGATAGATAAGATCGCTGACATAGTGGTCACGACTGTAAAAGCACCCACGATAGTAGGGGATAGTGATGCGATTATATATCCCAATAAAATACATATGCAAGAAAAGAATAATGCGTTAGCAGGAACATGGTTATTGGAAAGTTTTCCAAAAAGCTGAGGAGCTCCTCGTTGAGTTGCAAGTCCATATACCATGCGACTGGTAGAAAAAATACCACTGTTTGCAGAAGATGCGGCTGATGTGAGAACAACAAAATTCACTAAACCAGCAGCTATTGGAATACCAGCAAGTAAAAACATTGTTACAAATGGGCTTTTTTCTGGTACAACTTGATCCCAAGGTGTGACTGACATAATCACAATAAGAGAAAATATATAAAATAGTACAATACGAATGGGTATTGAATTAATTGCTTTTGGTAAAACTTTTTCAGGATCTTTAACTTCAGCTGCAGCTGTTCCTGCAAGTTCTAGACCAACAAAAGCAAAGATAGCAATTTGAAATCCAGTAAAAAATCCTGTAATTCCTTTAGGAAAGATATTTCCATCGTTCCATACATGATTAAGAGAAGCTACAGTGCCGTTTGGAGAAGTATAACCGGCAAATATCATAAAAAATCCTACAATAATTAATGCTACAATTGTTATAATTTTGATGAGACCAAACCAAAATTCAAGCTCACCGAATAATTTTACAGCTAAAAGATTAAATATTAAAAAGAAAGTGATACAACTTA
Organism: Bartonella sp. B35(2025); assembly: GCF_053794465.1. Classification (NCBI taxonomy): domain Bacteria; kingdom Pseudomonadati; phylum Pseudomonadota; class Alphaproteobacteria; order Hyphomicrobiales; family Bartonellaceae; genus Bartonella; species Bartonella sp. B35(2025). Next base: position 857,938 of record NZ_CP200035.1, on the reverse strand, counting down.
GAACAATAATCCACGGATCAAGTGTAGGCCACCATAAGTGTGTATAACTAATGATAGCGATAATGTCTGCGATTCCGGCTACGATCCAACATAACCAATAGCTCCATCCAATAAAAAAACCAGCTCCTGATCCTAGTAAATCAGTTGAAAAATCAATAAAGGATCGGTATTCTAAATTGGATAGTAGCAATTCTCCCATAGCACGCATCACAAAATAGAGGAAAATACTAATAATAGCATAGACTAATATAATTGAAGGGCCAGCAACACTAATAGTTTTTCCTGATCCCATGAAAAGACCTGTTCCGATAGCACCACTGATGGCGATAAGTTGCACATGGCGTGTAGTTAGCTCACGACGCAACTTTTTATTATAATTTCCATCTATATTTTGTTTAAAACTCATTTTTTGAGGTTCCCTTTATTTTAAGGTTAAAATTATACCAAAAAAAGCAATTTCTTATATGGAAGCATGATATGAATGAGTCGTAAAGGAGAAAAATGTTTTTAATAACTTTTATGGATTCAAATAAATTACTGTAGAGAAAGAATTAATACAGTATTGCTAAAATTATCTATTTATTAACAATATTATGAAAATTTTGATGTGAAATTTTGCACTGTAGACGATATAGGGTAATCAATATACTATAGCTGATAGAATTCATAGTAATTGTTACAATTGCTATGAATTACTGAGTAGAGTCAAGAAACTGTCAAAATGTTATGCTGAATGCTATAGGTTACAGCAAAGTTATTTGGAAATATAGGAAGTCTAATTTAAACGATAACAGATTCAGTTAAAAGCAAGAAGAGTTTCTTGAAATCTTTAATTATGCCTTAAAGTAGGGATAGGCTGATTTCGCACTGATTGTATTTTACTGGTTGTATAATTTTTTAAAGATGTTGAATAAAAAACAAAGTTGTATCAACGGAGATGACAACTTTCGCTTTGTTGGCAAGTGTTAGCTTGGACGGGGTATGTCCGTGCTTAACTTTCTGTGGTATTTAAAGATTCAAATTTTTTCGACATGTGGTGAGATTAAAAAATGTTATAGAAATTTTAACCCATGTCTTTGATATGCAGCACAAAGAAGAAATTAGTGAAGCTGCACAGCTTTTGCAGATTGTTGACCTTTATAGTCATAAGAATCAGTATCTAATTTTTTCTTATGGCTAATAACAGCATATCACGATTGTGTACATTTTGTGTATAGATCAAAAGGTGTTTCTTTTTTTATGAATCGATATTGGCCTTAGGTTAGGTTCTAAATTTGTAAAAAAGTACTGAATGTTATTGGTAAATTGGCAGATGAGAAACGAAATATGATACTGATGACACATGAGGTAAAACTTATCTAGAATGTTTCAATTCAGATTATCTTTCTACAAAAAGGAAAGATTGACAAAGAAGGTATTCAGATAATGCCTTTTACCATGCTGAAAATAAAACTTTCCAGCAATTTTTTTGCATTCATTACTACATTGAAATTGTAATCATTAGCTTATTGTTGGTAAGTGGTCGAGTGTAGGCTTGAATTGGGCAACAATAGAGTGTCTGTTACCGGCATAGAGAAGCTTAACTTTTGTCACAACACCGCCGTGATTGCGGGTTAGACGTTCGACAAGAAGGCATGCATCACGCTCGGAGATTTGCAATATTCGAGCTGTTTCCAAATTAGCCGATATGGCTGAAATACGATTTTCTGCTGCACTCCATGGAACCATCTTAATCAACCAGTTTCCTGGTGCGGTTGCTGCGAAATCAGCATTTTCAGCATCAGGTATAGTTTCAAGATTGATAAGACGTCGTTCTAGGCAAAATGGTCGTGCATTGGCAAGGTGAAGGCAACTTATCGCAAGAACCATACCACCTTGTTTCAGACCTAATATTTGTTTTTCTTTTTGTTTTGCTTTACGTTTTTCTTGTGCAAGAATAGTCCAACTATAATCAAGATTCATAGTTGCGACCTCCGTTGCAATTTCATTAATAGGTAAAATAGCTGACTGGCTTTGAGGTACACGAACAAACGTACCTGATTTGCGTCGACGTTCCACCATACCAGCCGTAGCAAGCTGGGTCATAACTTTATTGACTGTCATACGTGAACAGCCATAATGTTTGGCTAAATCAATTTCAAATGGCAAACGGTATCCCGGCGGCCAAGCCCCTGACAAAATATTATTCTGGATTTCATTTAAAATACGCTGGTGCAGCGTTTGATCTTCTTTGTCTGACATGATCCTATTTTATTAGATTAGATTACATCAGGCAAAGCATAGTTAGTACAGATCACAACAAACATAGATCAATAATGTTATTTTTCAAATAAAGAACGCATGGTTTTTTGAAATGCGCCTGTTATTGATGATCGTGCATGATGTTGACCATTTTTGACGATTTCATGGCCACCGATCCAAACACTTTCTACGGCTATATTACCAGTGAAAATCCAATTATCCAAAATTTCGTCATCCACAAGCCAATCTTGCCCTCGGCGGTCAAGTGCTACGAAATCTGCCGGTTGTCCTACATGTAATGCACTTTTGGCGCCCAGCGCTCTATCTCCACCTAAAACAGCTTTTGTATAAAGATTAAAGCCATTGGACTGCTTAGGCATCGAGATTACATTGCGCATGTGATTTTTTAATCGCAATGAATATTCTAGCTGACGCAATTCCTGATCGACAGAAATACAGATATTTGAGTCTGAGCCAATGCCGTAAGTACCGCCATAATCGAGAAATTCTAAACCATTGAAAATACCATCACCTAGATTTCCTTCTGTTATTGGGCAAAGACCGACAATTGCATCAGTTAGAACGGTGTTTTTTGTTTCTTGTTTGGTCATGTGGGTAGCATGTATAAGGCACCATTTTTCATCAACGGGTTGGTGTGTAAGCAACCATTCTACGGGCCGTTGTCCTGACCAAGCCAAGCAGTCTTCTACTTCTTTTATTTGTTCGGCAATGTGGATGTGTATAGGGCCGCCTTCAGCCATAGGCAAAATAGATTCTAATTCCTGTGGTGTAATCGCGCGTAAACTGTGCGGTGCAATACCGAGTACAGAACCGTCAAGCTGTTTTAAATGCTGTTTACATGATGTTAGAATTTTATCAAAATTTTCTGGTGTATTGATAAAACGTTTTTGCCCATCAATCGGGTCGAGTCCACCAAATCCAGCATGGGCATAGAATACTGGTAAAAGTGTTAGACGTATTGATGTCTTTTGGGCAGCAGCTGCAATGCTTCCGGCCATTTCGCCAATATCGTCATAGTTTTGACCATCAATATTGTGGTGCAGATAATGAAATTCTCCTATGCGTGTAAAACCAGCCTCCAGCATTTCCATATAAAGCTGACTAGCAATATCTTCCAGTTGCTGGGGAGTTATAGAAAGTGCAAGCCGATACATTTCGGTGCGCCAGCTCCAGAAACTATCTGTTGTGCTGCCGCGACGCTCAGCAAAACCGGCCATTGCACGCTGGAAAGCATGGCTGTGTAGATTCGGCATACCAGCAACTAGTATCTGATAATGGTATGCATTATCTGTTGGTTTTGTATCAGCCATTATAGAATTAATGATACCATTTTCTACGCACAGGGTTACATTATGTTGCCAAGCATTTCCAACCAAAACAGTATCTGAAAAAATTTTGTGCATTACGTTCTCCAAATCGCAAGCTTGTCAAAATGAGCTTGCCAAGACAAATATTATGTATATACATTATAGCGGCATTCAGGGAGGCCGCAATGGAAAAAATCATGTCACATGCCCATTTCGAAGAATTGAGCAATGGTTGGATTTTGTTTAAAAATGCGCGTATCATGACTATGGCCTCGGATTGTCAAGGAATTGGCATTGTTGAAGATGGTACATTATACGTTGAAAATGGGCTGATTCTCTATTGTGGGCCTTCTGCTGGGCTTGGGGAAATTCAAGACAATACGCGTATTGTCGATTTAGAGCAGCGTTGGGTTACACCGGGACTTATTGATTGCCATACGCATATTATCTATGGCGGAAACCGTGCAAAAGAATTTGAAATGCGGTTGGAGGGGGCTTCTTACGAAGAGATAGCACGCGCAGGTGGTGGTATCGCTTCTACAGTATCAGCTACAAAATCTATGTCGGTAGATGAATTGGCAGCTTCGGCTTTACCACGTCTCGATCATTTACTGAGTGAAGGTGTGACGACGATTGAAATTAAATCCGGTTACGGCCTTTCAGTTGAAGCTGAATTGAATATGTTACGCGCAGCTAAAATGATCGCGCATCTACGGTCTGTTCATGTATGTACAACCTGCCTTGCTGCTCATGCAGTACCACCGCTCTATAAGAATCGTATGGATGATTATATTAATGAGGTGGTTTTTCCAGTTATCGAACGTGGTCAAGCTGAAGGTCTTATTGATGCTGTCGATGGATTTTGTGAAAATATTGCCTTTTCGCCAGATCAGATTGCACGTGTTTTCGATAAAGCGAGAGAGTTTGGGTTACCAGTCAAATTACATGCAGAGCAATTAAGCAATCTTGGTGGAGCCAAACTTGCAGCCTCCTATGGTGCTTTGTCTGCTGATCATCTTGAATATCTCGACGAAGCTGGGGTTCAGGCTATGGCTGATGCAGGTACTGTTGCAGTTATTTTACCGGGCGCTTTTTACACGATCCACGAAACACGAAGACCCCCAATTGCTCTTTTGCGTGCAGCAAATGTACCCATTGCTTTAGCTACTGATTGTAATCCCGGTACTTCACCACTGATGTCATTGCTTCTCACGATGAATATGGCGGCAACGCTTTTTGGTATTCGTGTTGATGAATGTCTACGTGCGGTCACACGTGAGGCAGCACGTGCGCTGGGCATTTTGAAATATTGTGGCACTCTTGAAAAAGGCAAGCGTGCCGACTTTGCAGTATGGGATATTGAAGAGCCTGCGGAGCTTGTCTACCGCATAGGATTCAATCCCCTTCATGCCCATTACCGGTCACTGGCCCCCTTTTCTTAAAAGTGAATTTGATTCCGGCAATTGCCGAGGGAGGAAATTATGAAACATATTCTGAAACCAGGGCACGTTTCCCTTGATATATTGGAAACGGTTTATTGGCATGGTACTGTATGCAAACTTGATCCAGATACATGCACAGCCATTGAAAAAAGTGCGGCTCGCATTGCGGAAATCGCGGCGGGGGACGAGCCTGTTTATGGTGTGAATACCGGTTTTGGCAAACTGGCTTCTATCAAAATTAATGCAGATGATGTAGCAACCTTACAAAGAAATCTTATTTTGTCACATTGTTGTGGTGTAGGGGATCCTCTTCCTGAAAATATCGTGCGGTTGATTATGACTCTTAAGCTGATTTCCCTTGGTCGGGGTGCTTCAGGTGTAAGGACAGAATTAATCGCATTAATCGAATCGATGCTAGAAAAAGGTGTTATTCCTATTATTCCTGAAAAGGGATCAGTTGGTGCCTCCGGTGATCTAGCTCCATTAGCGCATATGGCTGCTGTTTTGATGGGGGAGGGTGAGGCTTTTTATCAGAATAACCGTATGAGTGGTGCTGATGCTTTAGTAAGAGCAGGGCTGAAACCGGTAGTATTGCAAGCTAAAGAAGGATTAGCTTTGATTAACGGCACACAGACATCTACTGCACTTGCTTTAGCTGGTTTATTTCGCGGCTATCGTGCATTATGTGGTGCACTGTTGGCAGGAGCAATGTCAACGGATGCAGCCATGGGGTTATTAGCGCCTTTTCATCCAGATATTCATAGCTTGCGGGGACATAAGGGGCAGATTGTTATCACACAAACTTTGCGCAAATTGCTCGAAGGTTCACAAATACGTATCAGTCATCTTAACAATGATGAGCGAGTACAGGATCCTTACTGTATTCGTTGCCAACCTCAGGTTAGTGGAGCTTGTTACGATATTCTTTCAGCAGCAGCCAAAACACTTATCATTGAAGCTAATGCTGTAACTGATAATCCGCTAGTATTGAGTGATAATACAGTTGTATCAGGTGGAAATTTTCATGCAGAGCCGGTAGCATTTGCAGCTGACCAGATTGCTCTTGCCCTTTGCGAAATTGGTGCTATCGCACAACGCCGCATCGCATTAATGATGGATCCAGCTTTATCATATGGTTTACCGGCATTTTTAGCTAAAAAACCGGGACTCAATTCTGGATTGATGATTGCTGAGGTAACATCCGCGGCTTTAATGTCTGAGAATAAGCAGATGGCGCATCCAGCTTCTGTCGATTCTACACCAACTTCGGCAAATCAGGAAGATCATGTTTCTATGGCTTGCCATGGTGCTCGTCGTCTTTTGAAAATGAGTGACAACCTGTTTGGTATTATTGGGATTGAAATCATTGCTGCGGCACAGGGGGTAGAATTTCGTGCGCCACTCAAGACTAGCCCACTATTATTATCAGTTATCGACAGATTACGCAAAGATGTTGCTACTCTTGAAACTGATCGCTATATGGCGCTAGACTTAGAAAAGGTGCAGAAACTTGTGGCTGAGGGTACACTACTTAGCGTGCTTCCAGAAAACATTTTTACTACCTTGGAAGTTTAGCGATGAAGGTGTTTGATATTAAGCGTGGTAATAGTCCGCTTATCTTAGCTTTTCCGCATACTGGTACGTTTGTTCCTGAAAATATTCGTCATGTTTTAAACGAAAATGGGCAGATTTTTGCCGATACAGACTGGCACATCAACCAGCTTTATGATGGTCTTGTCGATGATGCTACAACCATACATGCCCTTTTCCATCGTTATGTTATTGATGCAAATCGTGATCCATCGGGTATGAGTCTTTATCCTGGACAGAATACGACATCACTTGTGCCGACGACCGATTTTGATGGACATCCGATCTGGCTTAAAAATCCCTATCCTGCAGAAATTGAACAGCGAAAAAAGCAATATCATACCCCTTATCATGCTGCTTTGCAGGCAGAAATTGATCGAGTGAAGGGCATACATGGTTTTGCTGTTTTATATGATTGCCATTCTATCCGGTCACATATTCCGTTTTTATTTGAAGGAAAATTACCGGATTTTAATGTGGGTACAAATAGTGGAAAAACTGCAACAAAGTCTATCGAGCAAGCAGTTATGGGCGTTTTGGCAAAAGCCGAAGACTATGATTATGTCTTGAATGGACGATTTAAAGGTGGTTGGACGACACGCCATTACGGCGATCCAGAAAACAAGGTTTACGCTATACAGATGGAGCTTACACAATCAACTTATTTAAAAACTGAAAAACCACCCTTTGCCTATGATAGTGAAAAAGCAACAGCTTTGCGGATTCATTTAAAAGCAATTCTTAAGGCCATATTAGCCGATGTTAAGACATATTCAAATACTGGGAGGTAAGAATGAAAACAATAAATCCACGTCATAATATTCGAGAAGTAAAGCCACCTTTGGGCAATGAAATTTCGGCAAAAAGCTGGTTAACAGAAGCACCACTGCGAATGCTTATGAACAATCTTCACCCTGATGTTGCGGAAAATCCACATGAATTGGTGGTTTACGGTGGTATTGGACGTGCAGCGCGCACATGGGCAGATTTTGACCGTATTGTTGATACATTGCGTTCACTGGAAAATGATGAAACCTTGTTGGTACAATCAGGTAAGCCTGTTGGCGTATTTCGCACTCATAAAGATGCACCACGTGTGCTTATTGCTAATTCCAATCTTGTACCGCATTGGGCAAATTGGCATCATTTTAATGAGCTCGATAAAAAAGGCTTGATGATGTATGGCCAAATGACAGCAGGATCATGGATCTATATTGGTTCACAAGGTATTGTGCAGGGTACTTATGAAACCTTTGTCGAAGCAGGCCGCCAGCATTACAACGGTAATCTGAAAGGTAAGTGGATTTTAACAGCAGGACTTGGTGGTATGGGTGGGGCACAACCTCTTGCAGCAGTTATGGCTGGTGCATCGTGTCTGGCTATTGAATGTAATCCTGAAAGCATCGACTTCCGGTTACGTACACGTTATGTTGATGAAAAAGCTGAAAACCTTGATGAAGCTTTGGCAATGATAGCTGACTGGACTTCAAAAGGTATTGCAAAATCTATTGGGTTACTTGGAAATGCTGCCGAAATTTTACCAGAAATAGTGCGTCGTGGTGTGCGTCCAGATATGGTAACAGATCAGACTTCTGCGCATGATCCGATCAATGGTTATTTGCCAATTGGTTGGACGATGGCGCAATGGAAAGAGAGACGTGAGTTCCATCCTGCTGAAGTTGAAAAAGCAGCACGTGCATCGATGAAAGTGCATGTTCAGGCCATGCTGGATTTTTGTCATGCTGGCATTCCAACATTTGATTATGGTAACAATATACGCCAGATAGCAAAGGATGAAGGCTTGGAAAATGCTTTCGATTTCCCTGGATTTGTGCCTGCTTATATCCGGCCACTTTTTTGCCGTGGGATTGGACCTTTCCGTTGGGTTGCGCTGTCCGGTGATCCAGAAGATATCTATAAGACCGATCAAAAAGTTAAAGAATTGATGCCAGATGATAAACATCTGCATAACTGGCTCGATATGGCACGTGACCGTATTGCATTTCAGGGATTACCTGCTCGCATATGCTGGGTTGGTCTTGGTGATCGCCATCGCCTTGGTTTAGCATTTAACGAGATGGTCAAGAATGGTGAATTATCTGCTCCTGTTGTTATTGGTCGAGACCATTTAGATTCAGGTTCTGTAGCATCACCAAACCGTGAAACTGAATCTATGAAAGATGGTTCCGATGCAGTTTCGGATTGGCCATTGTTGAATGCATTGCTGAATACATCATCTGGTGCAACTTGGGTTTCACTTCATCATGGCGGCGGTGTTGGTATGGGATTCAGTCAGCATTCTGGCATGGTTATTTGTTGTGATGGTAGTGATAATGCAGCACGAAGGATTGAACGTGTCTTATGGAATGATCCAGCAACTGGTGTTATGCGCCATGCTGATGCAGGATACGACATTGCAATTCAATGTGCCAAGGAACATCATTTACGGTTGCTCGGTATATTGGGCAACTGATCATAAAATTCTTCAATAAGGCAAGCCTATCAGATGGGAAAATGATGTGGTTTGCTCTGAAGGTTTGTATTTTTATTTTAATGGATAATACAAAATATGGGAGAAAATAGGGATGGGTCGTCGTAGTTTGAAAAAGGGTCTGAACAAGCGGCATGTTTTTTTTATTGCACTTGGCTCGGCAATCGGTACTGGTCTTTTTTATGGATCGGCAGGTGCGATCAAATTGGCTGGTCCTATCGTGCTGTTGGCTTATTGTATTTCTGGTGTTATGGCTTTTATGGTTATGCGTGCCTTAGGTGAAATGGTATTACATAATCCGCTGCCTGGTTCATTTGGTCGTTATGCCTCCACTTATATTACTCCTCTTGCCGGTTTTCTAACGGGCTGGACTTACATTTTTGAGATGGCACTTGTATGCCTTGCCGATATTACTGCATTTGCCACCTATATGGCTTTTTGGTATCCTGATGTGTCACCTTGGATATGGACATTGGGTATCACGTTGATCATTACAGCTTTAAACTTAATTGCTGTGAAGATTTTTGGTGAAATGGAATTCTGGTTATCGGCGGTAAAAATAGTAGCAATTATTGCAATGATTGTTGCTGGTATTGCTATTATATTTTTTGGTTTTGGTAATTATTCGCATCAATCTACGGGTATCCACAATCTTTGGGATAATGGCGGCTGGATACCCAATGGGTGGTTTGGTTTTATTGCTTCTTTCAGTGTGGTAGTTTTTGCTTTTGGTGGGATAGAAATCATTGGTCTTACGGCTGTTGAGGCTGAAGATGCAGATCAGAATATTCCCAAGGCTATTAATGCGATACCATTTCGTATCTTATTATTTTATGTCATGACACTGGCTGTCCTGATGTCACTTTATCCATGGAATCAGATTGGTCTAGATGGGAGCCCCTTTGTCACGATTTTTGAAAGTCTTGGTATCAAATATGCTGCTAATATTCTCAATATTATTGTTATAACAGCTGCAGTTTCAGCAATCAATAGTGATTTTTTTGGTGCTGGTCGAATGATGCATGGTTTGGCAGAAGAAGGTCATGCCTTAAAACATCTTACCTATGTTTCGGAAAACGGTATACCCATTTTTTCAGTTTTGGTAATGTTTATGGTGCTAATATCTGGTGTTGTGCTAAATTATTATTATCACGAAAAACTATTTTTTCTTATCGCAGCTATGGCAACTTTTGCAACAGTTTTTGTTTGGTTTTTTATCTTACTTTCGCAATTTTTTATGCGCATGAAAATGTCAAAGAGTGAAGTTGCAGCATTGAAATACCCTGTTCCTTTTTGGCCAATTGGCCCGATTATTGCTATCTTATTTATGGTTTTTATTATTGTTCTTTTAGGTGTATTTGAAACTACAAGAGCAGCACTTATTGTCGGTACGATCTGGGTTATATGGCTAACCATATGTTATTGTGCTATCAAATATTTGCATAAGAATGACAGATGGGTCATCAAAAAAAATCACTACTAAAATCATCATTAATTCAGGTAAATTTTATAATTAGTAAATAAAGTTAAGATTCTCTAATGCAATTGTTAAAAGCTGATCAATATAAAGTTATGTCTTGGAAAAACGGTGGTGGAAGCACACGTGAAATAGCATTTGCGTTGAATGATAATGGTGAAATAGATTGGCGACTTAGCATTGCAACGATAAGTCAATCTGGCCCTTTTTCAAATTTTGAAGGTATTGATCGGACGATTGTGTTGTTGGATGGTGATCAGGTTACCCTCAACATTGCTGGTCAACCTGCAGTTGTTCTTGATTATTCAAGCCAGCCTTTTACATTTGCAGGAGAGGCGGATGTAGATGCAGTTTTAAATGGTCGAGAAACAATTGATCTGAATATTATGACGCGCAGGAAGATTTTTCGCCATCATATATCGAAAATTGATACCAAGAAAGATCTTCTATTACAAAAAGATGTTGAGTATATGTTTATCGTATTCAATGCTGATTATAAATTAGGGTTTGAAGGCAGAATAATAAATGTCTCACGCTTTGATACATTGGTTTTAGAAAATTCTGATACAATCAGTTTATATAAGGGGAAAGGGACCGTTTTCTCTATTGAAATTTATAGTTATTAGTAGTGCTGATTCTTAATTATTTAATTTTAATAAAAAGAGATTTATAATAAATTTTTAACTTTAATTTATCAAAAGTTGGAGCTGTCATAGTTGACATATTTTAAACTTTAATGGCTGAAAAATAGCTAAAAGGGGACGTATAGCTCAAATATATCAAATGCATAACACGAAAATAGTAAATACTTTATCAGGCGTATTGCTGTGACAGAAACTAAGGTATTGGGATGATAAAAATGTATATGATTGTGAATGTAGCTTTTCTCTTATCAAGTATTAGTTTAGTCGTAGCGCAAACGGTGAGCCTTGGTGTACCTACGGTGCTAGATATGATTAAAGTAAATTAAAATATGTCTGAAATCACTCAAAAACATTTTCAGAATATATCTGGAAGATAGTATTGTAGATAATGATGAAGTGCCAACATCATTTAACCTTTGTTAAGGGGTTGTTTTATGTCTTGCAGGTTTTTATAGCTTTTTAATGTTCTTAGTGCATAAATCTCTAATCTTAAAGTAGCTAAGTGAGCAGTAGAAAATGGGTAAGGAAAAAGCAGTGAAAGACATCTCAAGTTAATAAAGAAATAACAATATCAACTTGATAACCAAATTAATAACCAAAATTTTATCATTATTGAGCAGTAAATAATGATATTCTTTTGACTAAAGCAACAGTATAAACGGGGTGTTTCTCATTGCCAACATGTATTATTTTAGGTATTTGATCATTGCATAGCCGTCATGAGTGAAGGTGAGAAAAAAATTAGCTTTCCATAATAAATGATAAAATAATATGGTCAAGATACATCTTTATTTCTATTATCAATGCTGGGAAGATAGAGTGATTTTTTAATTATGCAATATACTGAATTAAAGGCAAAAAGTGTGAACTTGAAATTCCGCGATTTCTTTCGTTGCAATTAAGCATTGTGCAATGCAGTTACCTACTAACTTATTGAAAAAAAATTGGTGGGTGATGAGGGGATCGAACCCGCGACCCGCTGATTAAGAGTCAGCTGCTCTACCAACTGAGCTAATCACCCATAATTTTTCGAAAAATGAGAATAAGTGGTTCTATAACGGTCTCAAAGAAGGATGTCTAGATGGTTTCGCTATTTTTTTTATATGAGAACGAGTAAAGACTGTAACTAAACTAAGCTGTATAATTAAATTAAAATATGATATTATCTCTTGATCTTATATAAAAATATAACCATTATATTAGCTTCTATGAATAAATTCTGAATTATTATGTAGAACTGTAGTTGGAGGATCATCGAGTGTAATGCCTGAACAAAATTTAGGGGAACCTTCTTGTGATTGCAGGCGGTACAGACTGCTATTTTGTTCTATGAATTTTATCAATGATCATATGCGTTTAAGCGATATTTTGCGGTTTTTTATTTTTGGACTCAATCCGTTTGTATTTAATACTGTTGATCGATCGTGCGAATGAAGGCTTATGGATTTATTTTTTCAGCTGCATATGTTTAAGCTTTTCAAGATGTTTTTTAAGGATGAACTATGATGGAATGGATCGTTGATCCTCATGCGTGGTTTGGCCTAGTAACTTTGATTTTTCTCGAAATTGTTTTGGGAATAGATAACCTTGTCTTTATTGCTATTTTAGCAGAAAAATTACCACTGCATTTGCGTAATCGGGCGCGCTTGATAGGTTTGATTTTAGCATTAGTTATGCGGCTTTTCCTTCTTACGGTTATCGGGTGGGTGATGAATCTCGATACTATGATTTTTTCATTTTCATCTTTTGTATTTAGTTGGCATAGTTTCATCTTGATTGGTGGTGGAGCTTTTTTGTTAGCAAAAGGAACACTAGAGTTACATGAAAGATTAGAAGGTACGATGCATAAAAGAGAAACAGGTGTTACTTATGCTGTTTTTTGGCAGGTTATTGTTCAAATTGTTGTACTTGATGCTATATTTTCCCTTGATAGTATTATTACTGCAACGGGTATGATTGCTAAAGAGCAAGCAACAGTTATGTATATAGCAGTGATTGCTGCTATGGGGGTAATGATGTATGGATCCGGCCTCCTCATGCATTTTATTAATCGTCATCCTACTATTGTGATCCTTTGCCTTGGTTTTTTGATGATGATCGGTTTTACTCTTATTGTTGAAGGATTTGGTTTTCATATACCAAAAGGATATCTGTATGTAGCTATTGGTTTTTCTGTTCTTATTGAAGCTTTTAATCAAATTGGACGTCATAATCGTGAGAAGATGATTACAACAAATGATTTGCGTAGTCGAACAGCTGATGCTGTGTTAAGGCTTTTGGGCGGTGGAAAAAAGGATGGAAATCTTAGTGAGACTGTAGATGTTATTGCTGAACAGGCTGCAGCGTCTGAGATTTTTCGGCCTGAAGAAAAAGAGATGATTCGTGGCGTTCTTGATTTAGCTGATCGTCCTGTCCGTTCTATTATGTCACCACGTAATGAGATTGAATGGTTAGATTTAAATAGTGATGAGAATGAAATGCATGAAGAGTTGCAACAAGTTAAGCATAGCCGATTAATTCTTGCACGTGAAAAAGTGGATGAGTTTGTTGGTGTTGCTTTGACAAAAGATCTTCTTTTAAATTTAGCTGAAGGTAAAAAGATCAATTGGAAAAAAGCTATGCGTGAACCGCTCGTTGTTCATGAAAATACAAGTGTTTTACGGTTGATGGAGCAACTACGGCGTTCTTCAATTCAGCTTGCAATTATTGTTGATGAGCATGGATCTTTTGAAGGAATTGCAACACCAACAGATATTCTTGAAGCTATTGCGGGTGATTTTCCTGATGATGATGAAGAATCTGTCGTAGCAGAAAAGCTTGAAGATGGCAGTCTTCTTGTTGAGGGATATGCCGATATCCGTCGTTTAAGCGGTTACCTTGAGCGTAATCTTGTTGATGAATCAGATCGTTATACAACCTTAGCAGGATTTATGCTTTGGCGTTTTGGTCATTTGCCAAATGAGGGTGAGAGCTTTGAAGCTGATGGCTTACGCTTTAAAGTTATTGAGATGCAGCATCGAAATATATCTAAAATTCTTATTTCTCCACTTGTTTTGCAGGAAAAAAACTCATCATTTTAGTAAGTAAAGGGGTGGGTAAATACATCACTATTATAAAGAATTGAAGATGTATGGAGATAAGCTACTCGATTATATTGAAATTATTGTTTTAATAGGTTTTTAAGCTTGTAGTGATGGGTATATAAAAAATTGAATTATCAGTGATTCTTCATATTAAAAAGGGTATTGAATTGGTGATTAATGGAAAACTTTGAGGGATAAGAGATTGCTGATAAATACCCATTAATAAAGCTGGTGACCATATTTTTGTTATTCAATGTACTTTTGTGTAGTGGTTTATAAAGGCTTCACTTTATCTTTTTTAGATTTAGTATTAACTATAGAAATGCTTCTCTTTTCAGATAAATTTTATTTTGAATCAAAATATATGGAGTATTTTATCCTCTTAGGAAGCTGCTAAACGATCTGTCTAAAATCCATAAAAAAGCAACAGTTCTCAATAAATTGACTTTTAATATGGATATTTGAGTTACTTTATTTGTAATAAAATGTACTCTGTAACGCTTTAAATTAAAGAAAAAATAAAGAAAGCTAAAGATCACGTTAACTTATGAGTAAAATAAAATTCAACACATTATCGGTTAATTATATACGAACAAAAATAATGGGGGTGAGTTTTTCTTTTTTTATTTAGGTTATGTTTTTCTGTGTTCGTTTACAATATTGTTGAATTTCAAAAATTGCTACAACAAATAACGAAATAATGAGAGGTATAACCAAATAAAGTATTCTAAATACAATAAGTGCTGCAATGACATCGGTTGGATCTACATTGGGCATGCCTGTTATGAATAAGGCTTCAAGAACGCCAACTCCTCCTGCTGGAGCATTAGAGAGAAGGGTTATAGTAAAAGATGCAAGGAAAACACCAAGTACTGAAATAAAATAAACATTCTCATTGTGTGGGAGAACAGAGTATATAATTCCTGCTGCACCCAAAAGCTCAATGGGACTAATCAGGAGTTGTTGAATGACAATTTTAAGCCGAGGGTAGGAGAGTTGAGTTTTCTTACCCAAGCGTAAAGGTTTTAACTGAAGCCAACTGCCAAAAGTATAAAGTGCTATAAAGCCGAGTAAAACTATACCAATCGTTATACCAAGCCATTCAGGAAGATTATCATTGATCAGAGTGATAATTTCGGGCCGAAGAATCAAAATAATACCAGAAAGTAAAACCGTACCAATTACAAAAGTGAAAGAGCAAAAACCAACCAATATGGCAATTTCTGTCCCATTTAATCCTTTCATTTTATAGGCACGATAACGTACGACAGCGCCAGAAAAAACTGAAGCACCAATATTATGTGAAAGCGCATAAGTAGTAAATGAGCATATAGCAATGAAAATCCAAGAAATTTTGTGACCAAGATGCTGTAAAGCAATTCGATCATATCCAGCAAGAGCTGCATAAGCTATAAAAGAGCATAAGCAAGCTAATAACCAGTGATTTGCGTTTAAATTACTCAAGCGTTCTAGTACATCACTGAAAGAAATAGCGGATAGTTTTATATAAAGAATACGGATAGATATCAGCATTGTTAAAATACCAATAAACGGCCATATGAATTGCTTTGTTTTCACGCTTCTTTATCCATTTTTTGTTTTCATTTATGTTTTCTGTAAACTTAATTTACGGTTCTGTATATCAGATAAAGATTGCTGTTCAGATATATTATCAATAATACCCTCAGAAATTTCTTCATCATCGGTTATTACAATATTTGCACCTAAATCAATGAGGTAAGATGTTTCTGTATCAGATAGCGCATGAGTGATTATCGTAATATCCTTTTTGATATTACGTATATTTGTTATGCATTGTCCTACTTCAATAGTGCTTCGCATTGTAATAATAATTTTACATGCATTACTAATATTTGCAGCGTCCATTACCTCCTGTTTAATAATATTACCGCAGATTGCTTCGATCCCGTCTTCAATTGCTTTATCAGTAAGGCGTTTTGATTCTTCTACTACTACTACAGATTCATTTCTGTTTATTAAAGATAATGCAACACGTTTACCAATACGGCCATAACCAATAACTACAATATGGTTGATTTTTGAGGTGATTGGAAAAAAATCTTGGTCAGAATCCTTCGAATCAATATCAATGACTACTTGTGTATTTTGTAAGTTCATAGGAAAATTTTCTAGATATTTTTTAATTTTATCACAGATAATAAAAACAAAGGGATTAAGTAAAATGGAAAGAATTGCACCTCCGATGATCAAGTCATGAGCATCATTGTTTAGAAATCCAAAATTTAAACTTAGGCCTGCAAGGATGAAAGAAAATTCTCCGATTTGAGCAAGGCTAGCAGAAATAGTTAAAGCTGTCTTATTAGAGTAGCGAAAAGCTTTAATGATGAAAAAGGCAATAACAGATTTTCCTAGTACTATAATTAATAATGTTGCTAATAGAGGGAAGAAATTTGTTAATATTTTTCCTGGATCAAATAACATACCTACAGAAACAAAAAAAAGCACAGAAAATGCATCTCGCAGTGGTAAGGATTCTTCCGCTGCACGATGACTTAATTCTGATTCGCTCATAACCATACCTGCAAAAAAAGCACCAAGGGAAAGAGAAACACCAAATAAATGGGCTGCTCCAAAAGCAACTCCTAATGCAATAGCAAAGACACTAAGACGAAATAATTCACGTGATCCTGATTGTGCACTTACTTTTAGTAACCATGGAATAACACGTCGTCCAATAACAAGCATAAGAGCAATAAATACAATCACTTTTAGGATAGTAAGACCAAAAATTCCCCAAATATCTAAGTCTAACCATTGAATAAGAGGATCGATAGCTTTTTTTTTCGTATTACCAAAGATGTTTGCTAATGATGGTATGAGAACAAGTATGAGAACCATAGCTAAATCTTCAATAATCAACCAACCAACAGCAATACGTCCTTTTTCTGTTTCAATAAGATGACGTTCTTGTAAAGTGCGCAGCATGATAACAGTACTTGCTATTGATAAAGCTAAACCAAAAACTAAACCACCACTGATTCCCCACCCCATGATTAAAGCAAGGCATAAGCCTAGAAAAGTAGAAAAAATCATTTGTGCAATAGCAGCAGGAATTGCGATAGCTTTAACAGATAAAAGGTCTTTTAATGAAAAATGTAACCCAACACCGAACATTAGCAAAATTACACCAATTTCAGCAAGTTGATTAATAATAATGGAATCTATTTTAAATCCACCTGTGTTGGGTCCTACAATAACGCCAGCTAATAGGTAACCTACTAGGGGTGAGATGCGTAAACGATTAGCAATCATTCCCAAAAGGAATGCTAAACATAGGCCTGCAACTATAGTTGTAATAAGTGGTGTATCATGGAGCATGATTATTTACGGCTTTTTGTAAAAAATAAGTTAGTTAAGACGATTATAGTTTTTTTATGAGACAAAGAGATTAGTATGTCATACTGAATTAAGTGGCATTTTCATGTTAGATTAACGTTTGTACGATTATTTCGTTCACACCACCAATTACCCAGTAATAGTAAAATAGGAGCTGCAATAAAGATTGAAGATGATGTTGCAATAATAATTCCAAAGACCATAGGATATGCAAAATTATGGACAGCACTTCCACCCCATATCGCCATAGGTAGCATAGCTAAAACTGTAGTAGTTGATGTAAAGAGACAGCGTATCAGAACCTGATTAATTGAAAGATCGATCAGTTCACGCAGCGGCATTTTTCTATAAAGACGCATATTTTCACGCATTCGATCGTAGACAACAACCTTATCATTGATAGAATAACCAACAATAGTTAAAAGAGCGGCGATAGCAGTCAAATTGAAATCAAACTGAAATAAAGCGAAAAAACCAATCATTTTTGTGGTGTCTAGAGTAAGTGTAATGATTGCTCCAACTGCGAAGAACCATTCGAAGCGCAGCCATATATAGAATGACATAGCAATTGCTGCTAGAATAATAGCGGTAAAAGCAGCTGTTGCAAGTTCACCTGAAATTTTAGGGCCAACAACCTCTATTTGATCAAATGTGGCGTTTGGATAGATGTTCTGTACGGCTGTTTTGACTTTATCAATGGCAATAGTTTGTTGTGCTTCACTGCCGCTTTGTTTTTGAATACGGATCATAACGGTGTTTGCATTATCAATATTTTGCAGCGTAACTTCACCAATGTTAAGGGTAGAAAGCTTTGAACGTAAGGTTGCTAAGTTTGCTGGTTCTTTTGTGGTAATACTCATTTGGCTGCCACCAATGAAATCAATTCCAAAATTTAAACCAGGTTTAAAAAATAAAAAAGCTGAAGTAAGCGATAAAATAACTGAGATACCAATCCCGATAAAGCGGGCGTTCATAAAGCGGAAAGTCGTATTTTGGGGGATAATATTAAATCTAGAGTGAAAATCTAGAGTTTTTATTTTCCATCTACGAACTACCCAAATCATGATAGTGCGCACAATAATGACATTCGTAAACATGGAGATGATAATACCAAGCAACATTGTTACAGCAAAACCACGAACAGGGCCGGTGCCGAACCAAAATAATAAAATGGTTGCAATAATTGCAGTAACATTGGCATCAATAATGGTTGCAAAAGCTTGTTTAAACCCATGATCTAAGGCAGCAAAGGCACTGATACCTTTTCGACTTTCTTCACGAATGCGTTCATTAATTAAAATATTGGCATCAACGGCGATACCAATACCTAAAATAATTCCTGCAATACCTGGTAATGTGAGTGTTGCACCAAGAAGACTTAGTGCAGCGAATGTTAAAATAGTATGTAATATCAATGCTATATTAGCAATTATACCCCAAATTCTGTACAGAAAAAAAATAAAAATTGTAACGAGAAAAAAGCCTATAATACCTGTGTAAAGTCCCATCTGGATAGCATCAGCACCAAGATTTGGACCTACGGTTCTTTCTTCAATCACAGTTAGTGGTGCAGGTAAGGAACCAGCTCGGAGGAGAGCAGCTAAAGTTGATGCTTCTTTGGGATCAAAATTTCCTGTAATTTGGCCTTGTCCATTGGGAATAACGCCATTAATGGTAGGGGCAGTTAAAACTTTGTTATCAAGAACGATTGCAAAGGGACGATTAATGTTTTTTCGTGTTATATCTGCAAATATTTTTGAGCCAGCAGAATTCATAGTAAATGAAATAACAGAACGTCCTGGTATTTGTGGGTCGAAACCTGCACGGGCATCTTTAAGTACATTTCCATCTAAAGCGATTTGATCATAAATTGGATAACGTTGTGTTTCATCAGTATATCCAGGAAGAATTGAAACACCTGTAGGTGGATTATTTATATCTACATTGGAGGGAACAAGATGGAAAGTCATCTTAGCAGTAGTTCCTAAAAGATTACGTAGCTGTTTTGGATCTTGTAAGCCAGGTAATTGAACCATAATACGATCAGTTCCTACTTTTTGGATGGCTGGCTCAATAACACCAACTTGGTCAATACGGCGACGGATGATTTCTAAGCTTTGTTCGATAGCATTGCTGATACGATCTTTAATACCAGCTTCAGTTAATACCACACGGATAGTTTCATTTTGAATACTGATAGCAATGTCATTAGCTGTAGTGCCAAAACTGCTGTGTATGGGGGTAATTAATGTTTTCAAAGCAGAAATTGCTTTTTCACTTTGTGTTGGATCAGAAATAATTGCAATTACGCTATTTTCAACTATACGAACACTTGATGTTCGGATTTGTTTTTCACGTAGAGTGTTACGTACATTATTTAATACTATATGTAGTTGGTCGCGCTTTAGTGTTTTGGTATCAACTTCGAGTAAGAGAGAAGATCCTCCTTGAAGATCAAGCCCAAGTGTTACACGAGTGTTAGGTAAAAATTTTGAATTTTTAACCTGTTCTTGCGAAAATAAATTAGGTAAGGCAATGTAAATGCTACTTAAAAGGATAAAACAATAGAAAGTAGTTAACCAGCTGGGTGTACGCATAATATATTCCGCTAATAGGCAATTTAATAATAATTAAAGTTAAATGCAGGAGTAAGATAGAATGATAATTGCATAGTTAAAGCAACAGGAGGGGCGTGTTTATTAAAAAAATATTGTGTGCAAATCATT
This sequence comes from Bartonella sp. B35(2025), assembly GCF_053794465.1. NCBI lineage: Bacteria > Pseudomonadati > Pseudomonadota > Alphaproteobacteria > Hyphomicrobiales > Bartonellaceae > Bartonella > Bartonella sp. B35(2025). Next base: position 837,538 of record NZ_CP200035.1, on the reverse strand, counting down.
GTGTTAGCCATTAAAAATATATTCAATACTAAGATATTTTGAATAGTACTGATAAGTAGAACATGATCTGTATGGAGTATTAAAAATTTTTTATTTGCAATTGTTTCAATATCCAATTGATCATACTTATTTTTATATCAATTGGATTTGTTTTAATTATATTACTGGCATGTAGTTGTTTGATAAAATAAGTTTTGTCTCCTAGGTTACTCGTTAAAAATATGCCAAAATTGGACAGAAGAGTCCAAGTCATAAAAGGAAAAAAATTTTCTTTTTTGCAATATATCTTTTTTGCAAAATAAGTGCAAAAAAACATGCTCAGGCGCCTTCTTTATTTTGCTATTTTATCTTGATGTTATCTTCTCTCTTATCAGTATTATAGGATTAGGGGAAGCTTTTATAAGATTATTCTACAAAAGTTGAAAATATTTTCCTCATGCCATATTTTCAAAGGAGGTGGTGGGGTATTTATTATGATTTACGCTTAAGGTAGACATGTATTTATTTTTTAAAAAAAAATTACGTATTCTTTTTTTCATTTTTGGAATTATCATTGTATTTAACTCTTATGTGTGGGGGCATTTAATACCACAAAATACAACAATTGGACAATCAGTAACTACACACTCGATTGATGAAATTATTCAACAACAACAGTTAATTATAAAAAATCTTGAACAAAATACAGAAACTTTAAAAAAAGATTTTTCAAACGAATCAGAAGATGAACATATTTTGACAGAGCTGCGATTGCGGGCACAAAATATCAGTAACCGTGCTATAGAATCAGCACTTGTTTTGCGTGCTCCTCTTAATGATATTAATATACTTCTTGATCAGTTAGCAGAGCTTCATGATGATCCAAAAAAATTAGAAAATTACAATAAAGAGCATGCTTGCTTAATGGAGCAAAGAGCTAAAATTAATAATACAGTGCGTCGATTTGAAGAAATATTTTTAAATGCAAATAAAATAGCTGAACTTGCCATTTTTCAGTCTCGAGAACTTTTTAAACGTAAGCTGACATACAAGTTTAATTTTTCAATACCAATGATCAAGTATACTGCTGAGAAAACCAAAGAAGCTGCATCTGATTTTGTTTTGTTGTTTAATTCTTGGTGGAAATCTGTATCATATTTTAAATTGTTACAACTGTTTCTTTCTTTTTTAATTTCACTTTTTTTGGCTTTTATCTTTGTTTATTTTTTTCGTAAAATCCTAACACATGTGCGCTATCGTGTTACCAAGTGTAATGAGGAAGTATCTTATTTACAGCGCTTATTAATTGCTTTTATGTCAATTCTCTTTCCTTTATTTGTGTGTATTGCTTGTGTTTATTTTTTATTTTTTCTGTTGCATAGTTTTAGTTTTGATCTGGGAAAACTCGAACCGGTATTTTATACAATTGGGCACCAGATTAGCTTAGTCTTTTTTATAAATCGTTTAGCAGTTGTTTTGTTATCATCCAATATAGCATATGGTCACCTTTTAAATATTGCACCGTTTACGGCATATCAATTGATGATTTTACTGACTGTTCTAGGTGGAATTTTGGCATTTGATGCTATTCTCGATAGTGTTTATCAAGTGGTTTCAGCTTCTCTTTCTTTAACAATTGTAAAAAGTTTTATTGCGGTTTTTCTTATAGCAATGCTTTTGTTCATAATCTCATTTGTACCTTTGTATTTCAGGTATAAAAGTTCTCACAGTAAAGAAAGAGAGCCACTATTTTGGCCATTTTATATACGCATACCCCTTATTTTACTGGGATTATTACTTATTGTAATGGATTTTTTGGGTTATGTTGGCTTAGCACGTTTTATTGTGCAGCAGATTGTGATTAGTGGTGCATTTTTAATTTTAATGTATTTAGGGATAAAAAGCGCCCAAGCTATTAGAATTAAAGGACAATTTATGAAAACAAGTGTCGGCCGTATTTTAATGCAACGGTTACATTTGGAAGAGAAAACAATGGATCGATTGGGGATTATTGTTAGCATTTTTCTCAATTTTTTTGTTATCGTATTTTGTACTATGCCGATTATCGTACAATTCGGGTCTTCGTATTTTGATTTGAGAGCGGTGTTATGGCAGTTGATTACTGGTTTTCAAATTGGAAATATATCTATTTCTTTGATTTCTATCATAACAGGGATCATTGTTTTCTTTGCCTGTTTATTCTTTATCCGCCGATTTATTGGTTGGCTGGATGATACAGTATTAACGCATGGAGAATTTGATTCTGGTGTACGTAATTCTATCAAAACAGTTATAAATTATTGTGGTGTTGTTGTGTCTGCCTTGGTAGGATTGTCAATGGCAGGTTTGGATCTTAGCAATTTTGCACTCATTGCTGGTGGTCTTTCACTTGGTATAGGCTTTGGTCTACAGAATATTGTTCAAAATTTTGTATCTGGACTTATTATTTTGGTTGGAAGACCGTTTAAATTGGGTGATTATGTAGAGTCTGGATCAGTAGGTGGTATTGTTAAACGTATTAGTGTGCGTGCAACTGAACTTGAAACGTTTCAACGTAAGACGATTATTATTCCTAATTCAAGTCTCATTAATAATAACGTAAGTAATTGGACTCGACATAGTAAAATGGGAAGGATCGATATCCCTGTTACTGTCTCTCCTAATATTGCACCAGAACGCGTTGTTGAAATCTTGCTGGAGATCACTTCTGCAACAGAAGGAGTTTTAAAAAACCCTATGCCACAGGTAAGTTTTACTGCATTTGATAGTAAGAAACTCTCATTTAATTTGGCTATTTATGTACCTAATATCACTTCTACTTCTAAAGTGGTTAATGCTCTTCGCTTTATACTATATAAGCGTTTTTCTGAGGAAGGGATCTTAGAATGATAAAACATATTTATGTTGTTATTACAGTTATGATGTTGGATATTTTGACTACGACAGTTTTTTCCGCAACTGTGAAGAATACTGATTTAAAAGCACAATCGTTTACTATTGCTGAAGGCAGTACATTTTCAACCATTTCATTGAATAATAATCAAACAGTCACAGTTTGTTTGAAGGGTTGTTTTATCATTTTTCCTAATAAAGATCATTTTGCAATAACGGCTGAAGATAATATAGAAATCAATGAAGGTAGAGCGATTTTTAAATGAACTACTTTAATTTTTTTATTGATTTGTTAGAGTATAAAGAAGTGGTAACTATTTCCTTGGAGTGAACTTGTGGTAAATAAGAATTTTAAGCTATTTTTCTATAGGAAATTGGCTCAGTAGCAGAAAAAGATTTTTTATATCATTAAAATAATTGAAGGGTGGATTGTGGGGTGTCCAATCCTTATTCAAGCCACGAAAGATTTTCGTATTTTTTAGCTATTTTTATATAATTTGTTCTCGGGTAGATACAGTCTTTTTTGATTGGTAATGTTTTTTGTTGTTCAGGAATAGTTGTTATTTTTTTGAATACAGTTTTTGCAAATTTAGCAGATACGATACCTTAGAAGTTGTATCTAATATGGTAATAAAGCCAGCAATTATATGTTACTGTTTACTTGATTGATAGGGTAAGGCTTCCATTGTCATGGATTAAACAACAGATAGCATCTATAGTTTCTGCTATGATATCGCGTCTACTTAAATTTAATGTTATATTTCTACAAATACGCTATACTTTTGGTAAACAGAAAGTCTATTGGATACTTTGGAATGTCACAGAATTGATTTGAAAAAAGGCTAAATGAAAATTTACTGAAGTCTTTTGGTTATTTTTTACGTGCAACATAGTATATAGTATTCCTCAATTGCAGCTCGCATATTTTAAGATGATAAAGTTTTATGTTTTTGATGTCATCTAATGCGTCATTGGCAAATTTACATCAATTTTTTAGTGATATGATCGTAGAAAATAAATCAGCTTTTTAATATTTCAGTAATTTTTTATTAAGAATGGATGTGTATTTGTTGATATTAATTTAGTATTTAACTACCCATCAAATATATTAAAATGATTTTTTTGATAAACATCAATATGATAAAAATCATTGATAATATTTGTATGATTCTTCATTTAAGTAGGTTGTTGTATAACCTATTTTTAGGATTTTAATATAATAATTTGAGTAGAAAGTGTTTCTTAATTTAATTCTTTTTAATGATAATTTTGAGACATTGTAATAAAATTTTAACCTTTTAACTATTTATAATTTCTTGAATTTTAAAAATAATAAAAATTATTTACTAATCTTGAATTTTGATGTAATTTAGAAAACATATGAATTGTGCAGCATGAAATTTTAAAGTATTCTATTTTTCTAGATTGAATTTTTATTATATTTAAACAATAGAAATGAGGTATATTATATGAATACAAAGTGGTTAATAACAGCATCTATTTTTGCTTTTATTGTGCCTTCTATGGCATATGCAGCAGATAAGGCATATGCAGCAGACAGGATGGTTCATCATCAACCAAAACATGTTATTTCACCAGTTGTTGCTCCTTCTGATTTTTCTTGGACAGGTTTTTATTTCGGAGGTCAAATTGGTAACTTTTCGAGTAAAATTTCTGCGACTACCCGTGATGTTGATATTCCTCTATTTCCTGATAAAAATAGCAAGAATAAAAAATGGGTTCCGATGGAGGAAAAGTATTTACCAAAGCTTTCTGGTTTTGTAGGTGGTTTGTATGCAGGTGCTAATATTGATTTTGGCAATAGTATAGTTTTGGGCGTTGATACAGATGTACTTTTATCGGAACGAAAGGGTACAAAAACTATTGTTATTGTAGATAATACAGCAAAGGATGAAGCAAATAGGGTTCTTCAGCCAGCTGCAAGAAAAAAAGAAGAAAAAGATAGTGCAACTTTCAGTCATACTATAAAACAAAAATGGGCTGGCGCTACACGGTTGCGTGCTGGTTTTTCTGCTGTTCGTGCTATGTATTACGTTGCTGGTGGTGTTGCTTATGGGCAGTTACAGGATACTTTATCAACGTTGATTACAGGGAGCGATGGCTTTCATGGTGTGTCAGATGATAAAGGTACGATGATTGGATATACTATTGGTGGTGGTGTTGATTTTGCAATGACGGACAATACTATTTTTCGTGCCGAATATCGTTACTCAGACTTTGGTAAAAAGAAATTTGGAAATGAGATTGAGCTTGACTATAAGACCAATGATTTCCGCGTTGGTGTAGCTTATAAATTCTAATTTTTACAAATTTAATTTTTGTAAATTAAATTTCTAAGAGGTTCTATCTTTGATAGGGCCTTTATTTTTTTAGTGCATTGTAAGAATTACATTTTATGATAAAGGGAAAATCATTAATTTATGATGATTGTGATAAGGTAAGAAAGATTTTTAAAGATTTCTGTTTTTTAAAGTAGGGATGCTTTGAATATTTTTATAGTCAAAAAACATTTTGCAAAGAAGCCTTGATTCGTAATTTGATATAATCACGATTCCATCTGATACACTATAATAATGTTACAAAAGATGGCTTAATTTTTGTCATCCTCTCTTTAGGAATAATAAATTTCCATGAAATGGTGTGGACGGCGTGCGCCTATTTTTCTCTCTTCTTAGAGTTCAGGACAATATCATGTGATAACGTTATTTATCTTTTTTCTATTTAATAAGTAATTGTTTTTATTATAATTTATTTTTCATATTGTTTTTTATACGTCATTTTGATACCAGGTGAAAGCGTCTCAAGCGCGACTTGAAAGGTGGTTTTAAGAGCGAGAATGCGTGATAGGTTGTCTGCCTTAGAAGTCAAGAATTTGTCAAAAGGTAAATATGCTGATGGAGCTTGCTTATGGCTTATTAAAATGACATCAGATTAAGGGCGTTGGGTTTTTAGATTTGATCTTAATAAAAAGCACTGTAAGATGGGATTAGGCTCTCGTGATGATGTATCTTTAAAAGAGGCAAGGCTTAAGGCCGTGATTTGCCGTGAACTCTTGAATCAAGGAATTGATCCAATTTGTGAAAGAAAAAAAGCAAAATTACAACGAGCTGGTGATGGTATTTCTTTACGGGAGATTGTCTTAAGTGCTTTTGAAGCGAAAAAAAGTGAATTGAAAGGTGGGGGAAAAGCTGCAAGGTGGCTAACACCTCTTGAGCTGCATGTTTTCCCTAAACTTGGTGATATAGCAATTAATGAATTGAGTCAGGTTAATATAAAAGAATGTGTGTCGCCTATTTGGAAAACAAAAAACGAAACAGCAAGCAAAGCTTTGTCTCGCTTGAATATTGCTATAAAACATGCGGCAGCACGTGGTATAGATGTTGATATGCAATTGATACCAAAAGCAACAGCTTTATTGGGAAAATTTATCCAAGATACCCAAGATATTCCAGCAATGCCATGAAAATAAGTGTCTGAATTTTATCAATCTTTAAATGATTCACTTGTATCAAATTTAGCTTTAAAGCTTCTTATTTTAACTGGGGTTCTCTCGATGCCGATCAGACATATTCGGTCGGAGGAGATTAATGAATCAATATGGACGATTCCAAAAGAAAACATGAAGGGAATAGTTGGAAAGGTTTCTGACTTTCACGTTCCACTTACAATTGAAGCGCTTGCTGTTATTGAAAAAGTAAAACGAAATGGCTTTTTATTTGTTGGAAGTTCTGGAAAGTCTATATCTGATGTTACACTTTTTAAATTCATGAAAGGTAGAGGGATTAATTATAGACCTCATGGTTTCAGATTAATTCTTCGTGATTGGATAGCAGAAACAACGTCTACACCATTTGAAATTGCAGAAACTATTCTTGCTCATTTGGTCGGGAATACAGTCACAAAAGCTTATATGAGAACTGATTTTTTAGAACAGTGCCGCGTCCTTAGGTTATAGCTTATGACCACTTAACTCGTGCTGAGGGCACTATGTGCATCACAGATACCGCTAAAATGCTTGAAATACGTCCAAAAGATCTATTCGGCTATATGAAACAAAAACGTTGGATATATAAACGCGTGGGTACATCTGAATTTGTATCCTATCAGGATAAGATACAACAAGGTCTTATGGATTGTGCGACGAATGTGTTTAGAAGAGATGATGGCAGCGAGAAAATTTCTGTTCAGGCACGTGTTACAGCAAAAGGCTTGGTATACTTGAAAAAACAAATCCATGGGGGTGTACAATGAATATCGATTCTTTATGTGATTTATGACTGGTGTTATTTAAGCTTTTCAATCGCGATTGTATTGAAGATGAGGAATGTAATGCTTTGGTTAATATTATGAGCACAGTAGAGAAAGTTTTAATTTTTAAGCTTAAGGAAGAATCTCCACACATTATCAGGCTTTTAGCTGTTTTTACAGATTTTGGATATTCAGAATTTCCTCAAGCTATGGATCCTTTGCTAAGAGCTTATGATCCAAGTTTAAAAAGCCCACTTAAGAAAGTGACTTAACTTTATACTGAAGCTTATCTCTTCTCATCTTCAAGGTGGGGAGAGATTAAAGATCAAGCTGTGAATGAGAACCAAGACGCACTAAAATAAGTCTTTAAGCGATAAATCAAAACTAAATCAGGTCGAATATGGCAATCTCGGTAATCTTTCCAATTTCCAATTAATGCATGATCATAGTGCCGAGGTTCTAGAGGCTGATCATTTGCTAATGCTTCAATGATTTGACGCAAATCAGTATCTAAAAGATGCCGATATCGTCCTCTCATTTCACGCTTGAAATCACGTTTGAAGATAGCGGTTCGTTCAATCATCCGCATATAAATCATCAAATAATTCGTCTACAGAATTAAACTTTTTTAAGTCGCCTTTATCTAATTCAGTAAAAGCCGCTATGGTTTCCGCATTGGGTTGAAATAAGAAGGATGGAATAGCTTTATCTTGCGCAATACGTGTCATCAATACTCTCACAACATCACTTACGGATAAGCCAGAAGCTTGAATGACTTGATTAGCGACATTTTGAATCTCTTCTGGTACACGCGCTTGAACTATGCGACTGGTAGCCATGATGATTTTTCCTTTCTTAACTGTATTTCAATGCAATACAATTGAAGTTTAATTTCAATTGTATTTGGCTTATTCCGTGCACTGAAAAATATCGTTTTAGAGTGGGGAGCAAATATTTCATGAATAAGAGAGGTCGTGAAGGCATGTCGGTGCGTGCTTTTGCCAAAAAAATGGGTGTGTCTGCGAATGCGGTCGTTTCTCGCTTTAAAATAAGAGAAAATATCATACCAAGATAGAAGTAAGTTACATCGATATCATAGTCTTTAAATATCCATTGCCAATACTGCGAGAATATATTGAAAAAAATAAGTAAAAAATAAAAACATAGAGATATATAAGGAATCTTAACAAAAATAGATAACATCTCTCTTGCGTCAGAAATTAGAGAATTCGTTTGTTTTATTTTTTTCTCCTTTTAGATCATCTAAAAAAATAAACCAAATATTGTTGTAATCATCATTAAAAATGCAGATACGTACCATATATATTGACTAGAATAATCAGCAAAATATGCGCCTACCAAACTAAATACAAACATTCCAGTATAATTATATTGAGAGCTAGAACCAAGCACCTTTTTAGTAGATGTAAGCTTTGTTTTTGCATATTGAACAAGTAGAGCATTGTAGGCACCAGCAATCAATGTAAGCGACAGCGCATTAAAAAATTCTGCCAAAAGAATACCGCAAAAGCCTTTAGAAACTCCCATAAGAAACAGCCATGTAGCTGAAAAAGCTGACGCCAAAATTATAGATATTTTATAACTTTTTCTATCTGCAAAATACCCAAGAGGAATATCTGTAACCATCATAATAAAAGCTTGAAATGACTTAATTATACCTATGTCGACAATAGTTAATCCTTTTTCAAGCATATAAAACACAACAAAGGCACCTGTCAGAATTCTTATACCATTAAATAAGAAACCAAATGTTAATATACTGCCTATTTATTCACTAACAATGCTAAGAAAGTAACTAATACATTACTTCATATGAAACACATAAATTTACATCTTATTACAAATATGGCAATATCTGCTATATAGATTTTCAATTTTACCAATTTTATATCCAGAAAAATCAATGAATAATGTACGTTCCATAATTTAACATTTATCAAAATTCGTTAAATATTTTACTGCTTCAAGAGCAGCCAAAGAACCAGCGACCGCATTATACGGATCTATCAAACTATTCATGTAATTTTTCTTGATATTTTTAACAAACTTAAACTCACACTCATTGACATCCTTCATATGATTCACACACGAATAACATTTTGTTTTGCCTGGAATAATAAGCGGCTCAACAATAGCATTTGTTGTGGACGAACCTACATATGTAATAGTGCGTCTGTCATATTAAAAGCAGCTTTGTTCATCAGATGAAAAAAATTTGGTCTTGGATTATCTTATGATGTGGTGGATGAGGAAAAACTTCATGTTCATTATGGCAGCTTTAGCTGCTTTTTTTATGGCCATAGCGAAAGCTTTTTATCTTGGAAAATATGCTGAAAAACAAAAGCAAATAAAGAAAGCTTTAGAGGCAGCAGCAAGACGGCTTAAGGTGGAAAATGAGATTAACAAGAAAAGTGATGCTGATGTGCGTGCTGATCTTACCAAGTGGGTGCGTGATAAATAGGTCTGTTTCCTGTCTAGGTTGGATGCCCATTTACTTAAGAAAGAAAGATCTGAACGCTATCAGCTCAAACTTAGCAAGAGATATTTTAGAGTACAACAAACAAGGTGAACGCTTGTGCGGGTAGAAACATGGTCAGAAAAAAATTTAAAAAACAACAGAGCTTACGAAATCAGAAAAAGAAATGCTTCAAGAAATGATCGTTACTTACCAAAGTGTGAAGGTGATGTCTCGTTTTATGAAATGGATCGTATTTATTGTCTTTTTATTGATTCTTGATTTTGCACGTCTCATGGATGCACTAGACAATATTTTTACGCTCTTAAAGCAGTGGTTTTTAAGAAGTTGAAAAATATACATAAAAACATAGCCTCTCTTCTTAATACCAGAGATTCGAAAAGACTTTAGTCAATTTCATATAATAAAAAGAGGTTACTACATCTTATTCATTTGGCGATTCAAATATTGCCGAGGAGCTTATCATCACAAATTGCGCTCTTTAACAAAAGAAAAAACACTCTTTGAGGAGCTTTTAAAACCTCTTTAAGAAACTTTGAAAAGAAGTTCTTGTTTGTAATTTTTTATGGCCACGATTTCACCTGATAGCACTTTAACAACATCAAAAAAGGTGGTTTATCTTTTTTATGTTTTAAAATTATTTGAAAAATAAAGAAAAATTCCTGTCCCTTTGGTGCGGACGGCGGGACTTGAACCCGCAAGGTCTTAGACCGGCAGATTTTAAGTCTGCTATGTTTACCTATTTCATCACGTCCGCGATAAGAACCTTCTCTTAAGCTATATCTTTTATTGAATCAAGAATTAATAATTAAGAGAAAAATTTTTCATTTTTTTGTGAATTTTTAACTGACAATGGTTGCTTTTATAATTAGAAAAAGTGTTGATAATACTAACAAAGCATGGAATGGCCTGTGTTATGAGTAAATTTGTCCAAGATGTAACCAAGGCTACAATAGCTTTGCATAGTGTGTTTACTGAAACACCACTTCAAAGAAATGATTTTCTTAGTCAAAAATATGATGCAGAAATTTATTTGAAACGTGAAGATTTAACACCAGTACGATCATATAAGATTCGCGGTGCTTTTAATTTTATTTCAAAAATGCTCAATGAAATATCTCAAGATACTGCATTCGTCTGCGCATCAGCTGGTAATCATGCGCAAGGAGTTTCTTTTGTTTGTCGCTATTTTAAACGTAAAGGCGTGATTTTTATGCCTGTAACAACTCCACAGCAAAAAATTGATAAGACACGCGTTTTTGGTAAAGAGTTTATTGATATCCGCTTAATTGGTGATACGTTTGACCAATGTTATGCAGCTGCACAATCTTTTGTTGTTGAGAGTGGTGGTGTGATGGCGCCACCTTTTGATGATATTCGCATTATTACAGGACAAGCGACAGTCCTATATGAGGCTGTTTTACAATGGAAAAAGCTTAATGGAGAGAATGAGCCAGATTTAATCATTGTGCCTGTAGGAGGAGGAGGATTAGCGAGTGGGGTAAGTAAATTTTTATATGAATATGGCTGGAAAACAAAGCTTCGTTTTGTTGAACCACAAGGAGCTGCAAGTTTATTTGCTTGTTTAAAGGGCGGAAAACGTGTCAAACTTGAAAATATTAATACATTTGTGGATGGTGCTGCTGTAGCTGAAATTGGCGCATTAAACTATACGATATTGAAGCAATTTTCACCAGATTCTGTTATTATAGTTCCTGAAAATCGTGTTTGTTCTACAATGATTGAAATGCTCAATGTGGAAGGTATAGTTCTTGAACCAGCTGGGGCTTTATCTATTGATGCTCTTAATAGTATTTCCTCTCAGGAATTGAAAGGTAAAAAAATTCTCCTTGTTATTTCAGGTGGTAATTTTGATTTTGAGCGTTTACCGGATATCAAAGAGCGTTCTCTACGTTTTCAAGGATTGAGAAAATATTTTATTTTTAGTTTTCCACAACATCCTGGTGCGTTGCGTAGTTTTCTTGCTCAATTATCTCCAGATGATGATATCGTACGCTTTGAATATCTTAAAAAATCATCCAGAAGTTTTGGTTCTGTATTGATTGCAATTGAGACAAAAAAATATGATAATTTTTGTCTCTTAAAGGAAAAATTTCAAGCATTAGGTTGGCGCTATCATGATATTACTGACGATCAAACATTATTTGATTTTGTCATATAAGAAGCTGAAATTTTTGCTAAGACAAGAGAGGTAAAAATGAAATTTGTTTTTTATTTTTTATTGAGTCTGTTTTTAATTTTAAATGTTGATAAACAAAGTTTAGCATCTAAGCCAACAGAAATACAAAAAGCTGAACTTTCAAACTTAGTTCTTAATATCAATAATGCTGTAAAAAATGGAAATTTTATACCTATCTCTTCTTATATGCCTAGTCGGCTTTACAAAGAAATAGCGCGTCGATTAAATACGACTGAGGATAATTTACGTCATAATTTTCTTAAGCAATTACGTGTCCAATTTGAGAATTTACCTGCTGGTGCTTATCATTTAGATGAAACAAGCATAGATTACCTGAAAACTGCTAGTGGTGCTTTTTACGCTTTAATTCCAACTAAGCTTGAGACTAAGGATCGTGTCATTCAATATAAAACTTTGGCGATTTTTGATAAAACTCAATGGTATTTGATCTATGGAGGTCAGAAAACTGTACAAAATCCGATTTTTCTTGAGATTTATCCTGATTTTAATGAGGTAAATTTACCAAAAGAAACAGTAACAAAGAAATAAGCAGCTAAAATATCATTTTTTTTGTTCAATATAAATATATTTCGTAAAACGCTTGCTTTTTTGTTATAATCTAACAATAGTACGATAATGAATTATTTTGGTTTGTTGATTGGCTCTTTGTAAAACGAAATTCATATGCCTTTACTTTAATTTAAAGGTGTTGATGGGTTAAGAAACTTGCTATGATCGTTGCTTCATGAATTAAAATATCAGGATTTTTATTGCACGGATCCTTGGATAGTGAAATTCAGCTTGTCATTTATTTATGGTTATTAAGCCGAGGAAAGATTTTATTTTGAATATAAATAGAGAAAATGTTTTTACAGAATTAGGATTGTCTGCTCTTTTGATCAAAAATTTACTCACTGCTGGTATGAGTAAACCTAAACCTATTCAAGAACAAGTTATTCCAATGATGTTAAAGGGGCGGGATATTTTAGGTATTGCACAGACAGGTTCTGGAAAAACTTTGGCATTTAGCTTACCTATTTTGAGTCAAATTTTAGCTTTAGGTGATAAGCGCTGTCGTAAAACTGCAAGAGCTTTGATTTTGGTTCCTACACGTGAACTTGCTGTGCAGATTGATGAAACTATTCGCACTACTGCACAAGGAACACATCTTTCAACATGCCTCATTTTAGGTGGGGTATCGCGTTTAAAACAAATTAAACGTATGGAAAAAGGTGTAGATATTTTGATAGCGACACCAGGTCGTTTAATAGATCTTGTGCGTGAAAAATGTGTTGATCTTTCTCAATCTCGTTTTTTAGTTTTAGATGAAGCAGATCGTATGTTGGATATGGGCTTTATCAATGATGTACAGAAAATTGCAAAACTTTTGCATCAAGACTGTCAGACAGCACTTTTTTCTGCGACAATGCCAAAAGAAATTATTACGTTTTCAAAGTGTTTACTTGATGATCCAATAAAAATAGAAATTGCACCTCAAGGAACTACCGTTGCTGAAATTACTCAAAAATTATATTGTGTTCCTACAAGTAAAAAAAAGAATGTCTTAGGTAAACTTTTGACAAACCCAGCTTTCACTTCGGTTATTGTCTTTACCAGAACTAAACATGGTGCCGATGCTGTCACACGTAATTTAAAAGGGATAGGGTACTCTGTTGCGACGATCCATGGTAATAAGTCACAGAGTGCGCGTCAGTATGCATTAAAAGCTTTTCGTGAAGGATCAGCACGGATTCTTATTGCAACAGATATTGCAGCGCGTGGTATTGATATACCAGGAATAAGCCACGTTATTAATTATGATTTACCGGATGAAGCTGAAAGCTATGTACATCGCATCGGCCGCACAGGACGTAATGGTGCATTTGGCAATGCTATTACACTTTTTGATGAAGGAGTAGAACGAGCACGGTTGCGTGCTGTAGAGCGCTTGATTTGTATGAAATTAACACGCGAAGCTATTCCATTACAGTTCGCAGAATTTCCAGAAAAACCATTTTTATCAGAAAGAAAAGAAAACGGTAAGAAGTCCTGTGCTAAAAAATCTAAACATCAGAAGCAGTTTTTTGGTTGCAAAGATAAGGCCGCACAATTACAGGGAAAAAATTCTTCATCTCATGGTGAGAGACATGAAAAAGCAAAAGTAATGGCAAGGCGCGCAAAGTCTTTCCGTTTTCGCAAGTCAATAAAGAAAGCAGCTTGAATATGGTATTTAGAAAAGATCATGAGCAAGGAATTTTTCTTCCTAGTTGGTAATTAAAGCGAAGAGAACAATAATCTTGTCAAAACAGATATTATTGCATCTATTGGCTTATATTAGCTGATAATTGAGAGAAAATTATGATTAATAAAAGTTTTCTCAATATAGCGTACATATTCCAAGCAATATAAATAAAGAAAATTTGTATTAAATCTTAATGATTATAAAGAGTAAGCAAAATTTTTTAAGATTTCTGTATTTTTTTAGAAGTAGGAATAGTTTAGAAAACTGAAATGGTTAAAAAACATCTTAAGAAAAGCTATTATTGATAATACTACACTATAGAGGAAAATTTTAAAAACCTATTCTTTTATTTTACTTATGTATTTTTCTTTTTGAGCTTATAAATAAAAACAAATATTATTTACATCAAATATTTTTAAATTCTTTATAGATTTAAGAATTAACTGTAGTTATATTTTGATGTATTATTAATAGTATTAATGGATTTTTAATTTTATATTTATTGTAATATAAAATTAAAATACGATGTATAAAAGTTTATTTTTCAAGAGAAGTATTTTAAAATAGAATTAAACTTATGTTGAAAACTTCAATCTATTCCATACTTTTTAAAGTCATGAGAATTTTCTTGTTATATTAGTGTGATATATGTCAGTATTCGATAATATATAATTTTGACCATTGCCTCCAATATTTCTAAATGACTGCTTTGGAAGCTTATCTTTAAGATCAATTATTCTTTTTAGTATATTAATTTTCTTTAATTTGTTCACAGTGCACTATAAGTAAATCTCTGAACTATCATTATCATGAAACATAATCTTTTAAGATAAATCATAATTTACGATTTGAAGTGGTTATGGTTCCATTTAAAAATGTTACAATGACTGAACAAAGAGCAATTTAATTTTTGCGATTCTTAATAAATAACCAAGAAATAAAAGAAAAACCTTGCATAATGGCTCCCCGGGCCGGATTCGAACCAGCGACCAACCGGTTAACAGCCGGTTGCTCTACCACTGAGCTACCGGGGAACAGTGCTCAATTATCTAACTAAAAGGGCTATAGCAAAGCAATATCGATTTGCAAAGAGTAAAATTGCTTTTTTTTTAAAAATATTAAAAGTTGTATAAGAAGAAGAAAAAAGACGAAAGAAGATTTCTATAGCTTGACGGATGTGTTGCCTTCCCTTATTGAAACTTTTATGTCTGTTAATGAGGCCTCGTGGCAGAATGGTTACGCAGAGGACTGCAAATCCTTGTATCTCGGTTCGATTCCGGGCGAGGCCTCCAGCCTGTTTTAATTAAAATGGCTTTCAAGGATTAATTTAAATAAACTGCTTTTCTCTTTAGTAAAAATGCTTTTCTATGAAAAAATAGTATAATTAGAACCTAATTATTGGCTGTAGCATGTTTTTTTGCAACACCCATAATTAAAGATTTTAGATCCTAATTGTTGCCATTTTGGTGTGATTCTTTTTATATATGGGAAAAAAAGTTAGCTATGGTTATAGATTTTGCAGAGCTTCGTCGCAAAATGGTTGATAATCAAATTCGTACAGTGGATGTAACGGATTTAGCAGTTCTTGCAGCATTTTTAACAGTACCACGTGAAGATTTTGTACCAGAAGATATTAAAGCTTTAAGTTATCTTGATACCGATGTTAGTGTATATCCAGCACAAAATGGGTTGCCTGCATGCTATTTGATGAAGCCTGCGTCTTTAGCAAAATTATTACAACTTGCGGCTGTAAAATCATCAGATATTGTTTTAGATATTGGAGCTAATAGTGGCTATTGTGCAGCGGTACTTTCAAAACTTGCGAGATTTGTGGTTGCATTGGAAGGTAATAAAGATCTTTCAGAACGAGCTGCCAAGAATTTAGAGCGTAACCAATGTGGTAATGTGATTGTGGTTCATAGTCCATTAGAGCAGGGTTATGCTGTTGGAGGGCCTTATGATGTGATTTTCATTGAGGGTGCGGTTGATTTTATTCCTGAAGGTATCTTTGATCAAATGAAAGATAATGGACGTCTTGTCGTGGTTGAAGGATATGGTAATGCCGGTACTGCACGAATCTATATAAAAGAAGGTGGGATTATTTCGGTACGTCGTGCTTTTAACCTTGCTGTAAAATGCCTTCCTAGTTTTTTAAAAATGCCTGATTTTGTATTTTAGTGCTTGTTTTATTTAAGAATAAAAGATACTTAATAAAAAGTTAATTTGGGGGTTATTGTTTTGTGTACTATGTTTAAAATAAGCAAAAAATTTAAAATATATGTGTTGCTTATATTAAGTATTTTTATATCAAGATTAGCTTATGCTGAGACATTGATGGATGCTTTTTCTAAAGCTTATATTTACAATGCGAGGTTGAATAGTGAGCGTGCTGCTGTGCGTATATCAGGCGATGATGTAGCAATTGCGCGTTCGGGATTATTACCGCAAATTGAAGGAATTGGGGGGTATGGGCGGAATAAATCTATTGTAGGTCCTTATAGCACTGCTGGATCCATCGGAATCAGATTGAATCAAAGATTATTTGATGGTTTTATTACACAAAATATATTTTTTTCAGCTCAAGTTAAGCTAAAGGCGCAGCATGAATATTTTCGCAATATTGAACAAACTATATTTTTAGACACTGTGACAGCATATGCTAATGTGTATCAAGCACGTCGTATCGCGGATCTTCGTAAAAAGAATTTAGCTGCTCTTGAAGAGCAAGTTCGTTCAAATAAAGCAAAACTTGATGTAGGAGAGGGGGGGAGTATTGATTTTTCTCAGGCACTAGCTGCGCGTTCTGTAGCTGTTTCAGAACTTAGTCTTGCGCGTGCTGATGTAAAATCAGCGGAAGCAGTTTATCGACAAGTTGTTGGTTCTGATCCCCAAGAATTACAAAATCCGCCAGTAGCAAAAGATTTACCGAAAAATCTTGATGTAGCTTATCAAATTAGTACTGTTAAACATCCAGCGATTCTTTATGCAAAACATTTAGTTGATGCCAGTTTTTATGACGTAAAGGCAAAAGAAGGAGCATTGCTTCCTAAAATTGATTTTTCTGCAACAACATCTTATAATAAAATTTACAGTGGTCCTGGAGAAAATGGGGTTTCAAAATCAATGGGATTATCACTTAGTGTTCCTATTTTTGAAGGTGGGCGTACATCTGCACAGATTCGTCAATCAAAAGAACAATTTGGACAAGCTCATCTTCAGCTTGATTTGGCTCATAGCAATATAAGGCAAGCACTTACTTCTTCTTGGTTCCAGTTAGAAGGTGCACGTGCATCTGTTATTGCCTATCGTGAGAGTGTTCGTGCTGCTGAAATTGCTCTTAAAGGACGTGTTCAAGAGAATCGCGTGGGGCAAGCAACTACATTAGATGTTTTAAATTCTCGGACTCAGTTGATTAATGCTCAAATTGCACTTGCGATGGCAGAACGTAATGTTGTTGTTGCAAGTTATAGTGTTCAATCTTCCATTGGCAAATTAACTGCAGGTTATTTAGGCTTGAAGACTGTTAAATACATTCAATAAGAGTGTAGAAATAGTTCTTTATCTGTTAAATAATTTAAACTTTAAAAGATCAGCAAATCAATAATTTAGTATGTTAAAAAATGTAATAGTTGGATGTTATTTTGTAAATGAAAAAATTTATGTGTAGCACCACTCTCGTGACAAAGAGGTGTGTTGATCTTATGATTCTTTTGCTTACACTAAAACAGTGATTCTGTTTGTTGTTGCGTCTTTGAAAGGTTTTTAGGTATGGTACAGAGTTCAAGCGTATTACGTGAGCCAAGTATGGATGAAATTTTGACATCTATTCGTGAAATAATCGAAGAAAATGCGGTTCAGTCGGATCATTTTTCAAATGAAGATACTACAGTGAATTCTTCTGAAGGCCATTCAACAATACCGTCAGAAGGTGCTTATGATGCAGCTTTATCAGTTGATGATGCAATGAGAGCTTTGGCTAATCGTATTGGTCTTTCTTCTGAAACTCAGGATTTTTCTTTAGCACAGGTAAAAGAGGACAAAGAAGTAGAAAACAATACGGTTGGTGTGGATATGCAAAAGATAAAATCTTCTTATGAGGAGCAGCGCTCTTTTTGTAAAGCACAGGAATGTAGTGGTGAGGAGTTTGTATCACAATCAAAAAATCCAACTGCTAATCATGTAGAATTTTCTACGTATTGTGTTTCTTCTGCGGATAAAATTGCAAGAGATGTGTTGCGTCCAGCTATAGTAGAATGGTTACAGTGTAAATTACCTGTTTTGATTGAAGATATTTTACGTGAAGAGATCGTCAAGGTAATTAAAAAGTTACCTTAATTATTTTCTTATTTTGTTTTTTTATGGATATTTCATTCACAGTTTTGTGGGATCACTGTGAATAAATGAAGACAGATTGTGTGATCAGATTTGAGATCATACTTTTTGTTTTCAGCGGCGTTATGAATGAATGGGTGAAAATGTTAGAAAAAAATTATGACGCTGCTCTCATAGAGCAACGAGCTGCAAAAAGGTGGGAGGATCGTGGTGTTTTTAAAGCGGGAATGGGTTCAAAGATAGGTGCAGAATCTTTTTGTGTTATGCTTCCGCCTCCAAATGTTACGGGCTCTCTTCACATGGGGCATGCGCTAAATACGACAATTCAAGATATTGTAGTTCGATTTCAGAGGATGCGTGGCAAGAATGTGTTATGGCAACCTGGTATGGACCATGCAGGAATTGCAACCCAAATGGTTGTTGAGCGTCAGCTCGTAGAGCATCAAGAACTGACGCGCCAAGAAATGGGTAGGGAAAAATTTATTAAACGTGTTTGGGAATGGCGCAATGAGACTGGCGGAGTTATTGCCAATCAACTACGACGCTTGGGTATTTCATGCGATTGGTCGCGTGAGCGGTTTACAATGGATGAAGGATTATCCCAGGCTGTGTGTGAAGTTTTTGTTACACTTTATAAACAAGGATTGATATATAAGGATAAACGCTTAGTCAATTGGGATCCAAAATTGTTAACAGCTATTTCGGATCTTGAAGTTGAGCAAAAAGAAGTGAAGGGTCATTTATGGCATTTTAAGTATCCGCTTGAAGGTAAAATTTTTGATCCGGATGATGCTACAACTTTTATAACAGTGGCAACAACGCGGCCAGAAACAATGCTTGGTGATACAGGAATTGCAGTTAATCCTGAAGACGATCGTTACAAAAATCTTATAGGTCAAAATGCTATTTTGCCACTTGTTGGTCGTAAATTATTGATTGTTGGTGATACTTATGCTGATCCTGAAGAAGGAAGTGGGGCTGTAAAAATTACACCAGCACATGACTTTAATGATTTTGAAGTAGGGCAGCGTCACAATCTGCGCTTGATTAATATTTTTATGCAAAAAGCTGAGATTTTTCTACATGATAATGAAGCATTTTTTGATGGCTTAGTTTTATCGGATGAATTAAAAATATTATTGGAAAATTTAGATCGATCTGATCGCTTTGTTGCGCGCGATCGGATTGTTTCTTTAATGAAAGAAAGAGGATATTTGGCAGCTGTTAGTGATCACCTACATACTGTTCCTCATGGAGATCGGAGTGGGGTGCCTATTGAACCGTTCTTGACAGATCAATGGTATGTTAATGCTGCAGAATTAGCTAAGCCAGCAATGGAAGCTGTTCATCAAGGGAAAACGCAGTTTGTTCCAGATACTTGGAAAAAAACCTATTTTAATTGGATGCAAAATATTCAACCTTGGTGTATTTCTCGCCAACTATGGTGGGGACATCAGATTCCAGCTTGGTATGGGCCTGATGGTACGGTTTTCGTTGAAAAAAGTGAAGAAGAGGCTTTAGCTTCAGCTTTATCTCATTATGGTAAAGTGGTTGAATTAATCCGTGATCAGGATGTTTTAGATACTTGGTTTTCATCAGCTCTTTGGCCTTTTTCAACTCTTGGTTGGCCCAATAAAACGGCTGAATTAGCAACTTTTTATCCAACATCTTTGTCAGTGACTGGATTTGATATTATTTTTTTCTGGGTTGCCCGCATGATAATGATGGGGCTTCACTTTATGGGTGAAGTTCCTTTCCCGACTGTTTATGTTCATGCTCTTGTACGGGACCAGAATGGCGCAAAGATGTCAAAGTCGAAGGGAAATATTATTGATCCATTGGAACTCATTGATCAATATAGTGCAGATGCGCTCCGTTTTACTTTGGCTATTATGGCAGCACAAGGTCGTGATGTAAAACTCGATTCTTCCCGTGTTGCAGGTTATCGTAATTTTGCTACAAAATTATGGAATGCTACTCGATTTATACAAATAAATGGTGTTAAACATGATCCAGCTTTTAAACCAGAAAAAGTAAAGCTTTCGCTTAATCGTTGGATTTTAACAGAATTATCTAAAACTGTTTCAGCAGTGACTACTGGTATTGAAAACTACAAATTTAATGAATCTGCTGGTGCACTTTACCGCTTTATTTGGAATATATTGTGCGATTGGTATCTAGAACTTCTCAAACCTATATTTCAAGGTTCAGATGAGGATGCTAAAAAAGAAGCTCAATCTTGTACTGCTTGGGTTTTTGATGAAGTATATAAGCTGCTTCATCCTTTTATGCCTCATATAACAGAAGAATTGTGGTTTCTTACAGAAACACCAAGTATGAAACGCGAGGATGTTTTGGCATTGATACAATGGCCGCAGGTAACGTTTGCAGATGAAGAAGCTGCTTCTGATATTAATTGGCTTATTGATGTTATTACCGGGATTCGTTCTGTACGTTTTGAAATGAACATTCCAGTAAGTGCTTTGGCACCTCTTGTTATTGTAGATGGAGGAAGTGTAACACAAGAGCGTGTGCAGCGTTATGATGTTGTTCTTAAAAGATTAGCACGTATAGAAACAATTCGTTTTTCTGATAAAGTGCCTGCTGTATCAGTACAGATAGTTGTGGGAGAGGCAATTTTTTGTTTGCCATTAGGGCAGTTAATTGATTTAGAAGCTGAACGTGCTCGTTTAATGAAAAACATCAATAAAATTGAGCAAGATATTGAAAAAATATCGATTAAATTAAATAATCCTAAATTTATAGCAAATGCAAATCCTAAAATCGTTGAAGCTGAACGCAACAAGGTTTTAGAGTTGCATACTGCAAAGAAGAAAATATCTGTTGCTTTAGAACGGTTAACTTAGTCACAATTCTTATTTATCACTCTTACTAAAGTTAAAGATTATTTTAGTCTGATATTTTGAGAGTTTTCATTTATCTATCTGTTTTATTAAATTTATATGATATCCTAAGTATTTTCCTTATATGAGAGTATCTGGGATGTGTGTAAAAAAAATTATGACAAATGCAAGGATTAAAATAAGATAAGGGACAGAACTTTAAATGATAACTTAGCTTAAGGTATGGAAAAAGATTACGATTGTTATTATTTCGGGGAGGGTCTTTGTCTATTACTTATATAAATAGATTTGAATAATTTTCAGAAAATTACTGATAATTCATCTTATTTTGTGAAATTTGGAGCATCTGCTTATAAAATAGGTAAGTAAATAGATCAGGTTATCTCTGCTTTACGTTGAGAAGCTAATATGGATCATATTGATGTAAATTGGGAGCTTGGGCATATTATGCAAATAATGGTTATATGTCTAAAGATAATTATAAAGCATACAATTTTTGTATTTATCGTTGAAAAAATATTGATCTTGTTTCAGGGAATGAAAGCTATATTTCTGATGTATTTGTTGGGCTTGCAGAGTTATATAAAAAAGGTATTCCTCAATCTCCTATAAAATTTTATCTTTCTTATACGTCTAGCTTTTATATGTTACGCCTAGCTTTTAGATGTAAGGTGCAATGGATTATGGAAAGGAATCCTAAAGCTCTCATTACTACTTAGGAAAAATATTTTTAAAGGGTAAAGGATAAGGAGAAAAGTTTTACACAAGCAATAAGATGGTTTCAGTTTTCAATAAAGAAAGGTAGCTCTCCTGCTCAAGATATACTTAAAAACATGCTTTTTCAGTCAAGAAAAGAAGTTTTCGGTGTGGCAATGTTAACTGCAGTATATGGAAAAGCTCTAATATAAAATACCAAAATTGAAGATCTATTCTTTGCAAGAGTGCGCTTTTGCCATTTATGATGGATTTAAGTGACATAAAAATATTTTTAAAATAACAATTCTCGAATATATATATGACATTTCTTAGATATCTGAATCTCACAGGTCAGTCTTATTATATCTAAATCTACATCAGAAATGGCTTTGTTGGTTATAATCTAGTAGCTAATGGCTGAGGATTTTAGACAAAAATTCTCGCACACGTGGTGTTCTGGCTTGTGGATCAGAAAAGAAATCTTTAGATAGACAGTCTTCAATAATTCTTCCTTGATCCATAAAAATAACACGCTCTGATACTTTTTGAGCAAATCCCATTTCGTGGGTTACACAAATCATTGTCATACCTTCTTCTGCTAATCCGATCATAACATCTAGCACTTCACCTACCATTTCAGGATCTAAAGCAGATGTTGGCTCATCAAAAAGCATAACGAGTGGATTCATGGTTAAGGCACGCGCAATAGCGACACGTTGTTGTTGACCTCCAGACAGTTCACCAGGATATTTATCTTTATGTTCAATGAGTCCAACACGTTCAAGATATAACAAACCATGTTCAAGTGCTTCTTTTTTGCTACGCTTTAGAACTTTGATTTGTGCAATCGTTAAATTTTCTGTAACAGATAAATGTGGGAAAAGCTCAAAGTGTTGAAATACCATTCCTACGTGGCTGCGTAATTTAGATAAATTAGTTTGCTTTGAATGAACTGGTATTCCATTAATCCAAATTTCACCTTTTTGGAAAGGTACCAAAGCATTAATAGTTTTTATAAAGGTTGATTTACCTGATCCGGACGGTCCACAAACTACAACAACTTCTCCCTTATTGATATTAGCTGTACAATTTTTAAGAATATTAATTTCGCCATACCAGTTAGAAACATTTTTTATTTCGATCATATGAGTAGACATTTTTTTTCCTGTTAGCGAATAATAGATATTTTTTTCTGTAAATACAAAACTATTTGCGACAGTGTAAAGCAAATAACAAAATAGAAAATGGCTGCCAAGATATAAGCTTCTTGCTTCACACCAAAATTGTTAGCAACAATATCAAAACCATTTAAAAGGCTATTACCACTAATTGCATAAACAAGAGTTGTATCCTGAAAAAGTATAATGACTTGTGTTAAAAAGACTGGAAGCATGTCTCTAAGTGCTTGAGGAAGGATTATAATGTACATATTTTGCCAATATGTCATTCCAAGAGCCTGTCCTGCATATTTTTGTCCTTGTGAAACTGAATTTATTCCAGCGCGCATAATTTCAGCAAAATAAGCAGTTTCAAATGCGGTAAATGTAATTAATGCTGATTTATTGGCACCGATTGATGTACCAGTCAAGAAAGGTAGAAGGACAAAAAACCATAAGATAACCATAACAAGCGGTATTGAGCGCATAGCGGTTATATAAATTATTGCAAGTAAGGAGATTAGTTTAATAGAAGAAAGTCGCATCATTGCCAATAGTGTGCCAAAAATAAATCCAAATACTGTGGCAAATAGAGTTAGGCAGATACTAAAAAGCAATCCTGACAGAATATAAGAACAGAATATATCAAAAGTAAAAAATGAAAAATCAAAGTCTGAAAAATTGAAAGGAAAGTGAGATCCAAACTGAGATTCTATGAAATCTATCATATTTAACGTCCCTCTGTTTGAAAATTAGGAATTTTGAGCATTTGTTCAATTACTGTCATAATTATAAATACACATAAAGCTATTAAAATATAAAGAATTGTAACAAGAAGATAATTTTCGTAGACATGACTTACTTCTTCAATCGTTTGATATTGAAATTGCATTAGCTCATTTATTGAAACAGCGAACGCTATAGACGAATTTTTTATAATACTCATTGCTTCTGAAGTAAGTGGAGGCATAATTGTGCGCATAGCGCGTGGTAATATGATATAGCGATAGCTTTGATAGGTAGTAAATCCCATTGCCATCGCTGCATAACGCTGACCAGAAGGGATAGCTTCAATACCTGAACGAATCTGCTCCGCGATACGTGCAGATGTAAAAAAACCTAAAGCACATGTTACTAGTAAAATGGGTGGAAAATTTATTGCAGGTGGGTAAATTTTAGGCACAACAAAATACCATAAAAATACTTGTATAAGTAGAGGGATATTACGCATAACCTCTACCCAAATACCACCAACAATACGAAATGAGCAAAAAATTATGGAAGTATTTGGTAAAGTGCGCATTGTTCCAATAATAACACCAAAAAATACAGCCAAGATTAGCGAAGAAATAGATAATATAATTGTATTTTTTAAGCTATCGAGTAGTGTATCTAAATAGGTATGACTTATACCGGGAGTTCCCAAGCATCCAGCTATTAATGTTTGATTAAGATCATCCGTACAAAGGAAAGAAAAGTCCATTAATTAATATTTCCTAAATTTTATCATTCGAAAAAAAGCACTAAATCAGCTATATTTTCACATATGCTGAATTTATTGAAAAATGAACCCAAAATAACCACACTCAATTTTCAAAAAGTGCGGCTATCTTTTTAATTCTCCAAATTATTTTCTGTATAATCTTCTCGAGGCTTATTATTAGGATGTTCCCAAGCATATTTTGTTGATTTAGATAAAGGGAGGTTAAGAACAGTATTTGCAGGCGGAATCGGTTTCATAAACCATTTATCATAAAGTTTTTTCAGTGATTCATCTTTTATTTGGCGCATGATACTATCGTTAATTGCTTGTTCAAAGTTTTTATCATTTGATCGGAGCATGCAGGCGATTGGTTCAACTGAAAGTACAATATCAAGAATGATGTAGTCAGATGGATTTTTTGATTTAGCAATAAGTCCAGCAAGAATTGAGGTGTCCATGACAAACGCATCTGCACGGCCAGATTCTAATAATAAGAAGCTATCTCCATGATCTTTTCCTTTTACGACTTTAAAGTCAATGTTTTTTGCACGTTTATTTCTACGGATCAGCTGTACAGATGTTGTGCCAGTAGTAGTTGCAATTGTTTTTCCTTTTAAATCATCAAGGGATTTAATGTTGGAATCTTTCTTCACGGCAATTCGAACATCTTCGATGTAAGTAGTATAAGAAAATGCTGCTTCTTTGCTGCGGGAAATATCATTTGTTGTTGAGCCACATTCAAAATCATAAGTATTATTTTTTAGAAGGGGAATTCTATTTTGTGATGTGATGGGAAGATAATGAATTTTAATTGGTCTACCAATTTTTTTTGAAATATCAGCGATGATATGCTCTGCCATTTCTGTGTGGAATCCTACATATTTTCCATTGCCGAGAGCATAAGCTAGCCCAGATGATTCGCGAACACCTAGAGTAATCTCCCCCGTCGTTTTAATTTTCTCAAGTGTATCATTTCCAGCATTTACGATATCTGTTAGCCCAACGGCAATTATTGTAATAAATATTAATAACGATTGTTTCATTTTTTCCTCCATATATCATGATCTTATTTTTTTTATTGCTTATGGTATACTGCTATGTACTGTGCAACATATTTATTCTTAGAGATGAGATATTTTACTATTCTAATGAACTGAGCAGTGTATTTCCTTAGCTGAAATTAAGGTAGATCCAAACGGGAGTATGATCTGATGGTTTTTGGTATCCTCTCACCTCTGTTTGACTATAAGCGTAGATAAGTTGATCAACAGCTTCTGGTGATAATAGCAAATGATCAATGCGAATACCATTATTTTTGAGCCATGCGTTGGCTTGAAAATCCCAAAAACTAAATGAAGAAGTATCGGTGACATTACGGATGGCATCATAAAAACCTAAATTAACAATGCGTTGGAATGCTTGTCTTGTTTGTGGAATAAATAAGGCATCATTATACCATTTTTGAGGTTTTTTTGCATCCAACGGAGTAGGGATGACATTATAATCACCAGCTAAGACAAGAGGCTCTTCGTATGACAGCAATAATTTTGCATGTGTATACAGTCTTTCCATCCATTCCATTTTGTAAGAGTATTTTTCGCTGTCAACGGGATTACCATTTGGAAGATAAAGAGATGCAACTCGGATAACTCCTTTATTTGTTGAATAAACTGCCTCAATGTAACGTGTTTGTTTATCGTTGTTGTTGCCTGGTAATTGGCGGATAACTTCATCAGGAGTTTTTTTAGAGAGAATTGCGACACCATTGAAGCTTTTTTGTCCGTGCGTTTCTATATGATAGCCTAAATTTTCAATTGCATCGCGTGGAAAGTTTTCATTGGTACTTTTAATTTCTTGTAGACAAATTATATCAGGTTGATTTTGCTGTAGCCATTTACATAATGTTTCATGTCGTGCTTTTATTCCGGCAATATTCCACGTTACTATTTTCATGGTATTCATCTTAATTAAATATCACTTTGCAGTGAAATTAAGTTATTTTGTTAAAAGATTATAGAGAAAGCCCTAATATATTGCAGTTCTTTATTGTTGTGTAAGGGATATTAGTATGGTAATCTTAGTTTATCAAGAATTCCTGTAAAAGCTAAATTAAAGTATTACAATGTCAGTTTATTTTTATTTTTACACACTTTCTGATGTTTAGTTCTTGACGAATGTATGTGTTCTCGTTATTAGAGGCTATCGCAACCGATGTAAGAATGATTAGTGTTTAAGGAGTTGATTCCGGTAATCATTTCAAACAGGGTTTGTTTTAGGAAATTAAAAGCGAATGCCAGTGCAAGAGGCTGTTGCCTTCTCTGCTTGTAGTCGGGTAAGCTGTTTGTAGCAGTCCTGCCCGATTTTGTGTGTGAGCTTAAGTGTTTATTCTGATTGTGTCAGGATAGATAGAAATAGAAAAAGCCCAAATTGGGTGAGACGAACGTAGATTAAAAAGAGGAAGGTTACATGCCTACCGTAAATCAGTTGATTCGCAAACCGCGTATTGTACCGGTTAAGCGCAATAAGGTTCCTGCTCTTCAGGCGAATCCGCAAAAGCGTGGTGTTTGCACTCGTGTTTATACGACAACGCCTAAGAAGCCAAATTCTGCTCTTCGTAAAGTTGCTAAAGTTCGTTTAACGAATGGATTTGAAGTAATTGGTTATATTCCCGGAGAGGGGCATAATCTTCAAGAACACTCTGTTGTTATGATTCGTGGTGGTCGTGTGAAGGATTTGCCAGGAGTTCGTTATCACATTATTCGCGGCTTGCTTGATACACAGGGTGTAAAAAATCGTAAACAGCGTCGTTCAAAATATGGCGCAAAACGTCCAAAATAATATTGAAAGACAGAATCAATGTCCCGTCGTCATAGAGCAGAAAAGCGTGAAATCAATCCAGATCCCAAATTTGGCGATTTAGTTATTACAAAGTTTATGAATGCCATTATGTTTGATGGTAAAAAGTCAGTTGCTGAGCGCATTGTTTATTGCGCGCTTGATGTTGTAGAAAGTAAAGTGAAGTCAGATCCTGTAGCTTTATTTCATCAAGCATTGGAAAATGTTGCTCCTCATATTGAGGTTCGTTCACGTCGTGTTGGTGGTGCTACTTATCAAGTTCCGATAGAGGTTCGTCCTGATCGCCGTCAGGCTCTTGCTATTCGTTGGTTGATTGCAGCAGCGCGTGGGCGCAATGAAACGACAATGATTGATCGTCTTTCTGGTGAGTTAGTGGATGCAGCTAATAATCGCGGTTCTGCAGTAAAGAAGCGGGAGGATGTTCATCGTATGGCCGAAGCTAATCGTGCATTCTCTCATTATCGCTGGTAAGGTGTGTTAAAAAACTAAGGCAATTGTAAATGGCTCGCGAATATAAAATTGAAGATTATCGTAATTTTGGTATTATGGCGCATATTGATGCTGGTAAGACCACTATGACTGAGCGTATTTTATTTTATACTGGGAAAAATCATAAAATTGGTGAAACCCATGATGGTGCTTCTACAATGGATTGGATGGAGCAGGAACAGGAGCGAGGTATTACGATTACATCTGCTGCGACAACAACCTTTTGGGAAGGGCGGGATGGTCGGAAGCGACGCTTTAATATTATTGATACGCCAGGACATGTTGATTTTACAATTGAGGTTGAGCGTTCTTTGCGTGTTCTTGATGGTGCAATAGCATTATTAGATGCTAACGCTGGTGTGGAACCTCAAACCGAGACTGTTTGGCGGCAAGCTGAAAAATATCATGTACCGCGCATGGTTTTCGTCAATAAGATGGATAAGATAGGTGCTGATTTCTATCGTAGTGTGGAGATGGTTGGTTCACGATTGGGAGCTAAGGCATTAGTTTTGCAGTTACCAATCGGTGCTGAAAATGATTTTGAAGGTGTCGTTGATCTTGTTGAAATGAGAGCGTTGAGATGGGATGGTTCTATTGGAGCTGCAGCAGTAGTGGGTGAAATTCCTTCTGATTTAAAAGAGCAAGCAGAAGAGTATCGTGAAAAATTAATTGAGATGGCAGTTGAAGTTGATGAAGCTGCAACGGAGGCTTATTTAGAGGGTGTGATGCCAACTAATGAGCAGCTTATTGCTCTCATTCGTAAAGGGACAATTGAGGTTCAGTTTCATCCGGTTCTTTGTGGTACTGCTTTTAAGAATAAAGGGGTTCAGCCGCTTTTAGATGCTGTTGTTTCTTATCTTCCTTCTCCAGTTGATGTTCCAGCGATTAGTGGTATTGATGTAAAGACTGAAGTTGAAACGACACGTGAGTCTTCAGATGATGCTCCACTTTCTATGCTTGCTTTTAAAATTATGAATGATCCTTTTGTTGGATCATTGACTTTCTGTCGTATTTACTCTGGTAAAGTCCAAAAAGGTATTTCTCTTGAGAATACTGTAAAAAGAAAAAGGGAGCGTTTAGGGCGTATGTTGCAAATGCATTCAAATTCTCGTGAAGATATTGAAGAAGCATTTGCAGGTGATATCGTTGCTCTTGCGGGACTTAAAGAAACAACGACTGGTGATACTCTTTGTGATCCTTTAAAACCTGTTATTTTAGAACGGATGGAATTTCCTGAACCTGTTATTGAAATTGCAATTGAGCCAAAGACAAAGGCAGATCAGGAGAAAATGGGTATTGCGCTCAGTCGTTTGGCGGCAGAGGATCCTTCATTTCGTGTTAAATCAGATGAAGAATCAGGTCAAACAATTATAGCTGGTATGGGTGAACTTCACCTTGATATTATTGTTGATCGTATGCGTCGTGAATTTAAAGTTGAGGCCAATGTAGGGCAACCTCAGGTTGCTTATCGTGAATCAATTACGAAAACTGCAGAAATTGATTACACTCATAAAAAACAATCTGGTGGTGCTGGGCAATTTGCTCGTGTAAAAATTATTTTTGAACCTCATGAAGGTGATGATTTTCTGTTTGAGTCAAAAATTGTTGGTGGTGCTGTCCCTAAAGAATATATTCCAGGGGTTCAAAAGGGGATTGAGAGTGTTATGGGATCGGGGCCTCTTGCAGGTTTTCCTATGCTTGGTGTAAAAGCTACCTTAATTGATGGTGGTTATCATGACGTTGACTCATCTGTTTTAGCTTTTGAAATTGCTGCCCGTGCAGCTTTTCGAGATGGCGCAAAAAAGGCTGGTGCGCAGCTTCTTGAGCCAATTATGAAAGTAGAAGTTGTTACACCGGAAGATTATGTTGGCGATGTTATTGGTGATTTGAATTCTCGTCGAGGTCAAATTTCAGGAACTGAGGCGCGGGGCATAGCAACAGTTGTGAATGCAATGGTTCCTTTGGCAAATATGTTTGGTTATGTAAATACTCTTCGTTCAATGAGTCAAGGGCGTGCTCAATATACAATGCAGTTTGATCATTATGAACCTGTCCCTTCGGCTGTTGCTTTGGAGATTCAAAAGAAATACGCGTAATTTTAAATTACATAATTAATTTTTAACTTAGTTCTTGGTTTGAACAGAAAATGGAGAGCTCAAATGGCAAAGAGCAAATTTGAACGCACGAAGCCGCATGTTAATATAGGTACGATTGGTCATGTTGATCATGGGAAGACTTCATTAACAGCAGCGATTACGAAATATTTTGGTGAATTTAAAGCATATGATCAAATTGATGCAGCTCCTGAGGAGCGTGCGCGTGGGATTACTATTTCTACGGCACACGTTGAATATGAAACAGAGAGCCGGCATTATGCGCATGTTGATTGCCCAGGACATGCAGATTATGTAAAGAATATGATCACAGGTGCAGCGCAGATGGATGGTGCGATTTTGGTTGTTTCTGCTGCGGATGGCCCGATGCCACAGACACGAGAGCATATTTTGCTAGCACGTCAAGTAGGTGTTCCTGCGATTGTTGTTTTTCTTAATAAGGTTGATCAAGTTGATGATGCTGAGCTTTTAGAGCTTGTTGAGCTTGAAGTTCGTGAGCTTTTATCAAAGTATGATTTTCCAGGAGATGATATCCCAATAGTTAAAGGTTCTGCGTTAGCGGCACTTGAAGATACAGATAAGAGCATTGGTGAAGATGCGGTTCGTCTTTTGATGAGTGAAGTTGATAATTATATACCAACTCCAGAGCGTCCAGTTGATCAACCATTTTTGATGCCGATTGAGGATGTTTTTTCGATTTCAGGTCGTGGAACTGTTGTTACTGGTCGTGTTGAGCGTGGTGTTATTAAAGTTGGTGAGGAAATCGAGATTATTGGTATTCGTCCAACTTCTAAGACAACAGTTACAGGGGTTGAAATGTTCCGCAAGCTTTTGGATCAAGGGCAAGCAGGCGATAATATTGGTGCATTACTTCGTGGTGTTGATCGTGATGGAATTGAACGTGGTCAAGTTTTAGCGAAGCCTGGTTCAGTTACTCCGCATACTAAATTTAAAGCAGAGGCTTATATTTTGACAAAAGATGAGGGTGGTCGTCACACTCCATTTTTTACAAATTATCGTCCTCAATTTTATTTCCGTACTACAGATGTGACTGGAATTGTTATACTTCCAGAAGGTACTGAGATGGTTATGCCTGGTGATAATGTTGCTATGGATGTTTCTTTAATTGTTCCAATTGCAATGGAGGAAAAGCTTCGTTTTGCTATTCGTGAAGGTGGTCGTACCGTCGGTGCAGGTATCGTCTCTAAGATCATTGAGTAAATAATAATTGTTGAAGAATGCCTTTGTTGTTAGAGATATTTCGCATAACAAGGAAATAAAGAGAATGAATAGTCAAAATATCCGCATTCGCTTGAAAGCGTTTGACCATAGAATCCTTGATGCGTCGACACGTGAAATTGTGTCGACTGCTAAGCGTACTGGTGCTAGTATCCGTGGTCCAATTCCGCTTCCAACGCGGATTGAAAAATTTACGGTTAATCGTGGGCCGCATATCGATAAGAAGAGCCGTGAGCAGTTTGAGATGCGTACACATAAGCGTCTTCTTGATATTGTTGATCCAACACCGCAGACAGTAGATGCTCTTATGAAGCTTGATCTTTCTGCTGGTGTGGATGTTGAGATTAAGCTCTGAGGTTTGAAGATAGAAGGAACAAATCTGATGCGTTCAGGTGTAATAGCACAGAAGCTAGGCATGACCCGTATTTATAATGATGCTGGCGAGCATGTACCGGTAACAGTACTTCGTTTGGAAAATTGTCAAGTCATTGCTCAGCGTACAGTTGAAAAAAATGGTTATACTGCTGTTCAGTTAGGCGTGGGATTCGCTAAAGTTAAAAATGTTTCGCAAGCTCTTCGTGGACATTTTGCTAAAGCTTCGGTTGAACCTAAAGCGAAAATAGTGGAATTTCGTGTTAGCCCCGATAATCTTCTTGATATTGGTACCGAAATTACAGCAGAACATTTTGTTCCAGGACAAAGAGTTGATGTAACAGGCACAAGTATTGGTAAAGGCTTTGCTGGTGTTATAAAACGGCATAATTTTGGTGGACATCGTGCTTCACATGGTAATTCGATCACACATCGCGCTCATGGTTCAACGGGTCAATGTCAAGATCCGGGTAAAGTGTTTAAGGGTAAAAAGATGGCTGGTCATATGGGGCAGGTACGTGTGACAACGCAAAATATTGAAGTTGTTTCTACAGATGTTGAGCGTGGTTTAATTTTAGTGCGTGGTGCTGTTTCTGGCTCTAAAGGGGCTTGGATTTTGGTGCGGGATGCTATAAAGAAACGTCTTCCTGATAATGCACCAAGACCTGCTGGTATTCGCCGTTCTGTAAAGGAGAAAGCAGAAATGGTTGCTCCGATAGCGGAAGTTGCTGAATCTAAAGGAGCCGAATAATGGATCTTATAGTTAAAACTCTAGATGGCAATGAAGTTGATACATTAAAGGTTTCCGAAAGCATTTTCGGTCTTGTTCCGCGTGAAGATATTTTGCAACGGGTTGTTCGTTGGCAGTTGGCGCGTCGTCAACAAGGAACGCATCAATCACGGGGGCGGTCTGATATATCACGGACTGGAGCAAAGATGTTTAAGCAAAAAGGAACTGGACGCGCTCGGCATTCATCTGCTCGCGCACCACAGTTCCGAGGTGGTGGTAAGGCGCATGGTCCGGTAGCACGTAGTCATATGCACAATCTTCCAAAAAAAATTCGTTCTCTTGGATTATGTCTTGCTTTGTCAACAAAATTAAAGGCAAACAATTTAATTATAGTTGACGAGTTGAGCATTAAGAATGCTAAAACTAAATTGCTTGCTTCCAATTTTTCTAAGATTGGGTTTGATAACGCTCTATTAGTTGGTGGAAGAGAGATTGATATTAATTTTTCTCGTGCAGCATCCAATATCCCTAATATTGATATTTTGCCAATTCAAGGAATTAATGTGTATGATATTTTGCGTCGCAGCAAACTTGTTTTATCAAAAGCAGCTGTTGAGGCTCTTGAGGAGCGTTTTAAATGACAGATCTTCGTCATTATGATATAATTGTTAGTCCAATTATTACTGAGAAGTCGACTATGATTTCTGAATATAATCAAGTTGCTTTTAATGTTTCGTTAAAAGTAACGAAGCCTGAAATTAAGGCTGCTGTTGAAGCGCTTTTTGGTGTTAAGGTGAAAGCAGTAAATACGATAATTCGTAAGGGAAAAGTAAAGCGTTTCAAAGGTATCATTGGTCGGCAGAGTGATGTTAAGAAAGCGATAGTAACATTAGCTCATGGTCAGTCTATCGACGTTTCAACAGGTCTTTAAAAAGCTCGGAGATAAGAATAATGGCACTTAAGTACTTTAATCCGACTACACCAGGGCAACGTCAGCTTGTTACGGTAGATCGTTCTTGTCTTTATAAAGGTAAGTCTGTAAAAGCATTAACTGAGGGGCTATCATCAAAAGGTGGACGTAATAATCGTGGTCGAGTTACTGCTCGTTTTCAGGGTGGAAGGCATAAGCGTAGTTATAGGCTTATTGATTTTAAGCGTCTTAAGCGTAATATGTCTGCGAAAGTTGAGCGTTTAGAATATGATCCTAATCGCACTGCTTTTATCGCGTTAATTCGCTATGAAGATGGGCAATTAAGTTATATCCTTGCACCACAACGTCTTGATGTTGGTGATTCTGTTATTGCTGGTTCAAATATTGATGTTAAGCCAGGAAATGCGATGCCACTTAATAATATGCCTGTAGGTACGATTATTCATAATGTTGAAATGAAGCCGGGGAAAGGTGGTCAGATTGCACGTTCAGCTGGTGCTTATGCACAGTTGGTTGGACGAGATCAAGGAATGGCTATTCTTCGTCTTAATTCTGGTGAACAGCGTTTAGTGTCTAGTAGTTGTTTTGCAACTGTTGGTGCAGTTTCAAATCCTGATCATGGAAACATCAATGATGGTAAGGCAGGTCGATCGCGTTGGCGTGGAAAGCGTCCACATGTTCGTGGTGTTGCCATGAATCCAGTTGATCATCCACATGGTGGTGGTGAGGGTCGTACATCAGGGGGGCGTCATCCAGTATCCCCTTGGGGTAAGCCTACAAAGGGTAAGCGTACACGCTCTAATAAAGCCACTGATAAGTTTATTATGCGTACACGGCATCAACGCAAGAAATGAGAAAGGTAGTCTGAAATGGTTCGTTCGGTTTGGAAAGGTCCGTTTGTTGACGGTTATCTTCTTGGAAAGGCCGAGAAAGTACGCGCAAGTGGGCGCAATGAAGTTATAAAAATATGGAGTCGTCGCTCTACTATTTTACCACAATTTGTCGGTTTGACTTTTGGTGTTTATAACGGCAATAAGCATATTCCTGTTTCTGTTTCTGAAGAGATGGTTGGGCATAAATTTGGTGAGTTTGCTCCCACTCGAACTTATTATGGGCATGGTGCAGATAAGAAAGCGAAGAGGAAGTAGAAATGGGAAAAGCTAAGGTTCCGCGCCAGTTGAAAGATAATGAAGCTAAGGCTGTTTCTAAGACGATTCATGTTAGTCCTCAAAAGCTTAATTTAGTTGCTGCAATGATTCGTGGTAAAAAAATTAATGTAGCATTAGCTGATTTAACGTTTTCACGTAAACGTATCGCTGGAACAGTTAAAAAAACCCTTGAATCAGCAATTGCAAATGCAGAAAATAACCATGATCTCGATATTGATTCGTTAATTGTTGCAGAAGCTTATGTTGGTAAATCGATAGTGATGAAACGTTTTCATGTTCGTGGTCGTGGTCGTACTAGTCGAATTGAACGTCCGTTTTCACATCTTACTATTGTTGTTCGTGAAGTTACCGAAGAAGTGGAGGCTACATAATGGGTCAGAAGATCAATCCAATAGGGCTGCGTCTTGGAGTTAATCGAACTTGGGATTCACGTTGGTACGCTAATAGTGGTGAATATGGGCGCCTTCTTCATGAAGATTTTAAAATTCGTTTATATGTTCTTGAAGAATTAAAGCAGGCGGCTATTTCTAAGGTTGTTATTGAGCGTCCTCATAAAAAATGTCGTATAACAATCCATTCGGCACGCCCTGGTCTTATTATTGGTAAAAAAGGTGCCGATATTGAAAAGCTTCGTAATAAACTTTCAAAGATGACGAATGCTGAAACTTCATTAAATATTGTAGAAATTCGTAAACCAGAAATTGATGCAACAATTATTGCTCAGTCAATTGCTCAGCAGCTTGAGCGTCGTGTTGCTTTTCGACGTGCAATGAAGCGGGCAGTTCAATCGGCTATGCGTCTTGGAGCAGAAGGCATTCGTATTAATTGTTCTGGTCGTCTTGGTGGTGCTGAAATTGCTCGTATGGAGTGGTATCGTGAAGGTCGTGTTCCTCTTCATACTTTGCGTGCTGATGTTGATTATGGTACAGCAGAAGCTAAGACTGCTTATGGTATTTGTGGTGTTAAAGTTTGGGTTTTTAAGGGTGAAATTCTTCAACATGATCCAATGGCTTCAGAGCGTCGCGCTACAGAAACTGATCATTCTGGTTCTTCATTGAATCGTCGCCGTGAAAATGCTTAATTTTTGTAGTTGAACTAAAATTTGGAGTAGAGAGCAATGTTGCAGCCAAAGCGCACAAAGTTCCGTAAGCAATTTAAAGGTCGTATTCACGGTACTTCGAAAGGTGGTACGGATTTAAATTTCGGTGCTTATGGTCTGAAAGCTATTGAGCCAGAGCGTATCACGGCTCGTCAAATTGAAGCAGCACGTCGTGCAATTACGCGTTATATGAAGCGTTCTGGTCGTGTATGGATTCGTATTTTTCCGGATGTTCCGGTTACATCTAAACCCACTGAAGTTCGGATGGGTAAAGGTAAAGGAAGTGTTGATTATTGGGCAACTCGTGTTGCGCCTGGGCGCGTCATGTTTGAGCTTGACGGGATACCTGAAGATGTGGCACGTGAAGCACTGAGATTAGGTGCTGCAAAATTACCTATTAAGACGCGTTTCATCCAGCGTATTGCTGAATAAAGAGGTTAAGCGATGAAAGCTATAAAATTACAGGAGCAAACGCTCGACCAAATGAAAGATGAATTGGCTAAATTAAAGAAAGAGCAGTTTAATTTGCGCTTTCAGAAAGCGACTGGTCAATTAGAAAAGACTTCACGTATTAGACAAGTTCGTCGTAATATTGCACGTGTTAGAACTTTTCTTCACCAGAAGATAAATGAAAGTAAGGCTTAAGGAAGTAAAAGATGCCTAAACGCGTTTTGCAGGGTGTTGTCGTTAGTGACAAAAGTGATAAAACTGTTGTTGTCAAAGTGGAGCGTCGTTATTCTCATCCACTTCTCAAAAAGACTGTTCGGCAGTCTAAGAAGTATAAGGCGCATGACGAATACAATCAGTTTAAGATTGGGGATCAGATTTCTATTCAGGAATCTAAACCAATTTCGAAAGATAAACGTTGGATTGTTGTTAAAGACAGTGTAACGTGATTAGCTGGGGTTATTGTTTTAAAATTTAACAATGGTTATCTTTTCATTGGTAAATTTAAAAGTGATAGCTTTATTCATTGTTTGGCAGGCAAGTCCGGATATGTTAGAAACATGACCGGACATAAACGTTAAGAAAAGGTGGCCAGTCATGATTCAGATGCAAACAAACCTCGACGTTGCAGATAATTCGGGTGCTCGTCGTGTCATGTGCATCAAGGTATTGGGCGGTTCAAAGCGGAAGTATGCTTCGGTCGGCGATATTATTGTTGTTTCGGTTAAGGATGCTATTCCTCGCGGCCGTGTTAAAAAAGGTGATGTAATGAAAGCTGTGGTAGTTCGTACAGCTAAGGATATTCGTCGCACAGATGGTAGTGTTATTCGTTTTGATAGCAATGCTGCTGTTTTAGTGGATAATAAGAGAGAGCCGATTGGTACACGTATCTTTGGGCCGGTTCCTCGTGAGCTTCGTGGTAAGAATCATATGAAAATCATCTCTCTTGCTCCTGAAGTGTTATAAGGAGCGGATGTTATGCAAAAGATTCGAAAAGGCGATAAAGTTGTGGTCTTATCTGGTAAAGATAAAGGGTGTCGTGGTGAAGTAATTAAAGTGAATCCGAAGGAAAATAGTGCTTTTGTTCGCGGAGTTAATATGATTAAGCGTCATCAGCGACAAACACAAAAGCAAGAGGCTGGAATTATTTCCAAAGAAGCTCCGATTCATTTGTCTAATTTAGCGATTGCTGATCCTAAAGATGGTAAGCCTACACGTGTAGGTTTTCGTGTGAATGCAGATGGTAATAAGGTTCGTTTTGCCAAGCGTTCGGGAGAGTTGATTAATGGCTGAAGAAAAACAAAAGCCACGTATGAAGATGCATTATTTTGAAGTAGTTCGTAAAGCTCTTCAAGAGAAATTTAACTATAAAAATGAAATGCAAATTCCGCGTGTTGATAAAATTGTGATTAATATGGGGATTGGTGAAGCAACTGCTGACTCAAAGAAACCGTCTATTGCAGCTGAAGATTTGGCATTGATAACAGGTCAGAAAGCTGTTGTTACGCGTGCACGTAATTCTATTGCGACTTTTAAGGTTCGTGAAGGAATGCCGCTTGGAGCTAAAGTTACACTGCGTAAAGATCGCATGTTTGAATTTTTGGATCGTCTTGTTACGATTGCACTTCCGCGGGTTCGTGACTTTCGTGGTTTGAATCCGAAAAGCTTTGATGGTCGTGGTAATTTTGCTATGGGTATCAAGGAACACATTGTGTTTCCAGAAGTGAACTATGATAAAGTTGATCAAATTTGGGGAATGGATATTATTGTTTGTACGACAGCAAATACAGATGATGAGGCACGTGAATTATTACGCGCTTTTAATTTTCCGTTTCGTTCGTAACAGCAAACGTAGTGAGGTAAGGTTATGGCCAAAGTAAGTGCTGTTGAAAAAAATAAACATCGTGGTGTGATGATAAAACGTTATGCTGCACGTCGTGAACGCTTGAAAGCGATAGTTATGGATCAGAAAGTTTCTATTGAAGAGCGTTTTAAAGCTTCTGTTCAGTTGGCAAAATTACCGCGTAATTCTGCAAAAGTTCGTTTTCGTAATCGCTGTGAAGTTTCAGGTCGTCCTCGAGCTTATTATCGAAAATTAAAAATGTCGCGGATTGCATTGCGTGAACTCGGTTCTCTGGGTCACATTCCTGGTATTATTAAATCTAGTTGGTAAGAGGAGATTAATCAATGTCTGTGTCAGATCCTCTTGGTGATATGTTAACACGTATTCGTAATGCGCTTTATCGTAAAAAAGGTAAAGTGGTCACACCTGCTTCAAAGCTTCGTGCACGTGTTCTTGATGTTCTTCAATCAGAAGGTTATATCCGTGGGTATAATCAGGTTAATTTTGGTAATGGGAAGTCTGAAATTGAAATAGAGTTGAAATATTTTGAAAGATCAGCTGCTATTCGTGAGATTTCACGTGTTTCAAAACCTGGTCGTCGTGTGTATGTTTCTGCTAAATTTATTCCCCAAGTAGCAAATGGTCTTGGTATTTCAATTTTATCGACTCCTAAAGGAGTGATGGCAGATCATGAAGCACGTGAACAAAATGTTGGTGGAGAGCTTCTTTGTCGTGTTTTCTGAATGATTATTTATCGTGTTTTCTGTCTGAATACTTATAAGAAAACAGAAAAAATAGGTTAGAATAATGTCTCGTATTGGAAAAAAGCCCATTTCAGTTCCTTCTGGAGTTATCGCTACTGTTGAAGGTCAAATAGTTAAGGCAAAGGGGCCAAAAGGTGAATTGAGTTACACCGTTAATGATGAAGTCTTGGTTAAGTTTGAAGAGAATGCTGTATCAGTTACACCACGAGATCAATCAAAAGATGCTCGCTCTAAATGGGGTATGTCACGCTCAATGATTGAAAATATTTTTTGTGGGGTGAAAGATGGTTTTGAGAAAAAGCTTGAGATTAATGGTGTTGGTTATCGTGCTGCTATGCAAGGGAAAGATATTCAGCTATCGTTAGGTTTTTCGCATGATGTTGTTTATAAAGTGCCAGCAGGTGTTACTGTAACGGTTCCAAAGCCAACGGAAATTATTGTTTTTGGAATTGATAAGCAGCAGGTTGGGCAAGTTGCGGCAGAAATTCGAGAATATCGTAGACCTGAGCCTTATAAAGGTAAAGGTGTTAAGCATGCAGATGAGCGTATCTTCCGTAAAGAAGGTAAAAAGAAGTAAGGATTTTGTACCATGGTTTCATCTAAAGACATTATCCAGCGTCGTGCAAGGCGTGTTCGTCGTCGGATTAAAATGGTTTCTAACGATCGTCCACGGCTTAGTGTTTATCGTTCAAATCAGAACATCTATGCTCAGATTATTGATGATTTACATGGATGTACGCTTGTTTCTGCATCTACTCTTGAAGGTGATTTAAAAAAATCTTTAAAGAATGGTGCTGATAAAAAAGCTGCTTTTGCTGTTGGAAAATTAATTGCTGAACGCGCTAAGAAAGCTGGTGTTAGTGAAGTAGTTTTTGATCGTGGTGCATATGTTTATCATGGTAGAGTAAAGGCTTTAGCTGAGGCTGCTCGTGAAGGTGGTTTGAATTTTTAAAGTGTTTTATTTAGGAATTTTTAGGGCGTTTCATGTAAGTTCTTTTTATTTTGTATTGGAACTTTGTTAACGTGCTTCCGGAAAAGAAAAAGGAATGAGGAATGGCACAAAAAGAGCGTAGTGAGCGTGATGAACGTGACGGTGAATTTATCGATAGGCTTGTTCATATCAATCGTGTTGCTAAGGTTGTAAAGGGTGGTCGGCGTTTTGGTTTTGCTGCTCTTGTTGTTGTTGGAGATCAAAAAGGACATGTCGGTTTTGGTCATGGCAAAGCGCGTGAAGTACCTGAGGCAGTTCGTAAAGCTACAGAATCTGCAAAGCGTGGAATGATTTATGTACCGCTTAGGTCTGGTCGTACATTACATCATGATCTTGAAGGTCGTCATGGAGCTGGTCGTGTTTTGTTGCGATCAGCTGCAGCTGGTACTGGTATTATTGCTGGGGGGCCGATGCGCGCTATTTTTGAAACTCTTGGTATGCAGGATGTTGTTGCAAAATCACTGGGATCGTCAAATCCTTATAACATGGTGCGTGCAACTTTTGATGCATTAAAGAATCAAATGCATCCTAAAGATATTGCAGCTCGGCGTGGTATTAAGTATTCAACTTTGCAGGCGCGTCGTCAGCATTTAGTTGGTGCAGAAGGGTAATTTCTGAGATTATCAGAAAAGGAATTTTAAAATGGTTCAAAAAAAATCTCAGAATGGAAAGACTATCACAATAGAGCAGATTGGAAGTCCAATGCGGAACCCAAGGGTTCAGCGTGCAACGTTGAAAGGGCTTGGATTAAATAAAATGCATCGTCGTCGTACTTTAGAGGATACACTTTGTGTACGGGGTATGATTGCTAAAGTTCGGCATCTTGTTCGAGTTATAGATGAACGTTGAAGATTGCGGGAGTATAAGATATGAGACTCAATGGACTGCGTGATTGTGAAGGCGCAACAAAGAATCGTAAGCGTGTTGGACGTGGAATT
This sequence comes from Bartonella sp. B35(2025), assembly GCF_053794465.1. NCBI lineage: Bacteria > Pseudomonadati > Pseudomonadota > Alphaproteobacteria > Hyphomicrobiales > Bartonellaceae > Bartonella > Bartonella sp. B35(2025). The sequence continues at coordinate 796,945 of NZ_CP200035.1, read as the reverse complement.
GGTTCGGGTATTGGTAAAACAAGTTGTCGTGGTGTTAAAGGACAAAAATCGCGTTCTGGTGTTTCACTTAATGGTTTTGAAGGTGGGCAAATGCCTATTTATCGTCGTTTACCAAAGCGTGGATTTAGAAATTTTTTTGCTAAGAACTATAATGAAGTTTCACTAGGTCGTATTCAGTTGGCAATTGATGAAGGTAAATTGAATATTGCAAAAACAGTTGATATTGTTTCATTGAAAGAGGCTGGGATTATTCGTCGTTTAAAAGATGGAGTTCGTCTTCTTTCTGATGGTGAATTGAAAGACAAAATTACATTTAATGTTTCTGGTACTTCTGCGGCTGCTCGCATCAAGATTGAAAAAGCTGGTGGTCAAGTTATTTTTTCTGAAGTGGTTCAATAAATTTATTTTGATATGAATGGCGATATAAGAGGGGAGTATGTATATCTTTTATTAAAATGATTCTTTGCGGAGAGTGATTTGATTTTAACATTTGTTTTTGTATGACGATATAAATTTTTAAAGTTGTACTTCTGCGGTTTAAAGAATTGTAGTGTGAACTGGAGACGTTTTATGGCATCAGCAGCAGAGCAATTTGCTTCTAATATAAATTTCGGCACTTTTTCGCGTGCGACAGAATTAAAAAAACGCATTTGGTTTACTTTAGCTGCGCTCCTTGTGTATCGTTTTGGTACTTATATCTCTCTTCCTGGTATTAATATTGATGCTTTACGGCAAACATTTGAACATCATGCATCTGGTGTACTAGGGCTATTTAATATGTTTGCTGGTGGTGCAGTTGGACGCATGGCGGTTTTTGCGCTGGGAATTATGCCTTATATATCTGCATCAATCATTGTACAATTGCTAACTTCGATTATTCCTTCATTGGAATCTCTCAAAAAAGAAGGAGAATTGGGTCGTAAAATTATTAATCAATATACCCGATATGTAACGGTCATACTTGCAATTCTACAAGCTTTTGGTATTGCAGTTGCACTTGAAACTGGTATAGGAACAGGTCTTCAAATTGTTATAGAGCCAGGCTTTATGTTTCGTATTTCTTCTATTGTTACACTTGTTGGTGGGACAATGTTTTTAATGTGGCTTGGTGAACAGATCACATCACGCGGTGTTGGTAACGGAGTTTCCCTTATTATTTTTACAGGGATTGTGGCTAATTTTCCTTCTACTTTTGCTCAGCTTTTGACTGCTCATAGTCAAGCTGATTTATCGACTTTTTTATTGATAGGGATTGTTTTTATTACTGTTTTTGTTATCGGAATTATTGTTTTTGTGGAACGTGCGCAACGCCGAATCCTTATTCAGTATCCGAAACGTCAGATTGGTAACCAGATGTTTCAAGGAGATATGTCACATCTTCCTTTAAAACTAAATACTGCGGGTGTTATTCCGCCAATTTTTGCTTCATCTTTATTGTTGTTGCCTGCAACTGTTAATAATTTTTCTGACCAAATGCCGCATTGGATTCAGGCTATTTCTTATTCTCTTGGTCATGGCCAGCCACTTTATATGATTATTTATGCTATTTTAATGGCATTTTTTTGCTTTTTTTATACAGCTATTGTGTTTAATCCAAGCGATACAGCGGATCAATTAAAAAAGCATTCAGGTTTTATTCCAGGGATTCGTCCTGGTGAGCGTACAGCTGAATATATCGATTATGTTTTGACTCGTATTACTGTTGTGGGTGCAATTTATATTATTTTGATTTGTTTATTACCTGAGTTTATGATATCTGCATTACAAATTCCTTTTTATCTTGGGGGGACATCATTATTAATTGTTGTTACTGTTACGCTTGATACAGTTGTTCAAATTCAGGGACATCTTGTTGCGCATCAATATGAAGGATTGATTAAAAAATCAAAACTTCGTGGGGGTAGAAAGAATCGATGAGAATTATTCTTTTAGGTCCTCCTGGAGCTGGAAAGGGTACGCAGGCTAAAATATTAGCTGAGAGATATAGTATCCCTCAGTTATCGACGGGTGATATGCTGCGTGAGGTTGTTATCAAAGAGACAGAAATTGGCAAAAAAGCTAAAGCTATTATGGATTCTGGTAATTTAGTGTCTGATATAATTGTTAATCAAATTGTATCAGATCGTATCGATGAAAGAGATTGTGTGAATGGTTTTATATTGGATGGGTATCCGCGTACTGTAGGACAAGCAGAAGCTTTGCAACAAATTTTGCAATCGAAAAATATGTCGCTTGATGCTGTTATTAAATTAATTGTTGATGAAGATGTATTGATTGAGCGAATGAAAAAACGTGTTCAGGAAACAATAGCTGTTGGTGAAAAAGTTCGTTCAGATGATAATCTTGTTGCTTTTGCGAAACGGTTAGTAGAATATCATGAAAAAACAGAACCATTATCAAAATTTTATTCAGAAAAGGGGTTATTAAAAATAGTTGATGGTATGATTGGTGTTGCTGAAGTATCACGTATCATAAAGGAGTTTCTTAAATAAGGAATTTTTTTTAGAAATAAGTGAAAGGAGTTGACTTTTGCGGTAAAATCTATCAAAAGCTGCTGTAGTTAATTTCAGTAAGATGGCAGGCTTTGAAGCGCTTTTGCACAAGTCAGGTCTGTATTTTTATGTAAAGCGTATTAGGTATTTTATGGTTGATTGTCAACATAATTAAGGAGAATAGGCGTGGCTCGTATTGCTGGCGTCAATATCCCGACAGGTAAGCGTGTAGTTATTGCGCTTCAGTATATTCACGGGATTGGACAAAAATTTGCTCAAGAGATTACTAAAAAAGTTGGCATTCCTGCAGGGCGTCGTGTACATGAGCTTTCAGATGCAGAAGTGTTGCAGATTCGTGAAGCGATAGATCAGGATTATCAAGTTGAAGGTGATCTTCGCCGTGAAGTTGCGATGAATGTTAAGCGTTTAATGGATCTTGGTTGCTATCGTGGGTTGCGTCATCGCCGTTCTTTGCCTGTTCGTGGGCAACGTACTCATACAAATGCTCGTACACGTAAAGGTCCGGCTAAGGCAATTGCAGGCAAGAAAAAGTAATAATATTTGGAAAAAAGGGGGTTATTTTTTTAGATATTTTGTTTCTTGTTAAAGTTTTTTGTTAAAGTTTTTTTAATAAGAAGAAAAATAGGGTGGAGCTGCTGGTGTTACGGCAGTGGAGAGATTCATTTGAAAGGAAAACTATGGCCAAGGAAGCCACACGTATTCGTCGTCGTGAACGCAAAAATATTTCATCAGGTGTTGTGCATATAAATTCAACATTCAATAATACAATGATTACTATTACTGATGCTCAGGGAAATGCAATTGCTTGGTCGTCTGCAGGTGCTCAGGGATTTAAAGGTTCACGTAAGTCGACGCCCTTTGCGGCTCAAGTTGCAGCGGAAGATTGTGCTAAGAAAGCGCAAGAGCACGGTATGCGTTCATTGGAAGTTGAAGTTTGTGGTCCTGGAGCGGGTCGAGAGTCCGCTTTGCGTGCATTGCAATCTGTTGGTTTTATAATTACTTCCATTCGTGATGTAACACCGATCCCTCATAATGGATGTCGTCCACGAAAAAGGCGGCGTGTTTAATTGGGTGTTGTTTTTCGTTATCGGAGCCTTCTCTGATGTTCACATTGGCCGTCGCGATTGAATGGTGGCGGGACTAAAGAATGGGAATAAAAATATGATCCAGAAAAACTGGCAAGAGCTAATTAAACCCAATAAGGTTGAGTTTTATGCGCATGATAATCCAAATATTTTAAGTGTAGTAGCTGAGCCTCTTGAGCGTGGTTTTGGTTTAACGTTGGGGAATGCGCTTCGTCGTGTATTATTGTCATCGCTTCGTGGTGCTGCAGTTACTGCTGTGCAGATTGACGGTGTATTGCATGAATTTTCATCAATTCCAGGTGTCCGTGAAGATGTCACAGATATTATTCTGAATATTAAGGAAATCGCACTTCGTATGGAAGAGGAAGGGCCTAAACGTATCGTTGTTTGTAAAGAAGGGCCTGGTGTTGTTAAAGCTGGGGATATCAATACTGTTGGAGATATGGAAATTCTGAATCCAGAGCATATTATTTGTACTCTTGATGAAGGCGCGGAGATTCGTATGGAATTTATTGTCAATACAGGAAAGGGTTATGTTCCATCTGATCGTAATTGTGTTGATGATGCGCCAATAGGTTTTATTCCAGTTGATAGTCTTTATTCACCAATTCGTAAAGTATCTTATAAAGTAGAGAATACACGTGAAGGTCAAGTTCTGGATTATGATAAATTAACGCTAACAATTGAGACGAATGGTGCTGTTAATGGAGAGGATGCAGTTGCTTTTGCAGCGCGTATTCTTCAAGATCAATTATCATTATTTGTAAATTTTGAAGAACCGCAGAAAGAAATTGTTGAAGAATCTGTTTCTGAACTTGCTTTTAATCCTGCACTCCTCAAGAAAGTAGATGAGTTGGAACTTTCGGTTCGTTCAGCAAATTGTCTGAAGAATGATAATATTGTCTATATTGGTGATCTTATTCAAAAAACAGAATCTGAAATGCTTCGGACACCAAATTTTGGGCGGAAGTCATTAAATGAAATTAAGGAGGTTTTAGCGTGTATGGGATTGCATCTTGGTATGGAAATTCCTGCATGGCCACCTGAAAACATTGATGATCTTGCTAAACGCTATGAAGATCAGTATTAAATTAGGATTCAAGGAGAAGGCTCATGCGCCATAATAATTCAGGCCGTAAATTGAATCGGACTGCTAGCCACCGTAAAGCAATGTTTGCAAATATGGCAGTTTCATTGATTGAGCATGAACAAGTTGTAACAACATTGCCAAAAGCCAAGGAACTTCGTCCTATTGTTGAGAAGTTAGTTACACTAGGTAAGCGCGGGGATTTGCATGCACGTCGACAAGCAATTTCGGCTATTCGTGATGCTGGAAAAGTTGCGAAGTTGTTTGATAAAATTGCATTGCGTTATGCATCGCGTAATGGTGGATATTTGCGTATTATGAAGGCAGGCTTTCGTGCTGGTGATAATGCTCCTATGGCTGTTATAGAATTTGTTGATCGTGATGTCGATGCAAAGGGTTCTGTGGATCGTGCACGTATAGAAAGTGCAGTAAATGAGAAAGAAACTTCTTCATAAAGTATTTTCTTTTTTTTGATTTTAAAAAACCGTCTTTTTAGGGCGGTTTTTTTTTTAGAATTTTAGAGTAAATTTTATTTGAAAGATAAATGTAAGAAGAAAATTATACAATATTGAATTATTTGATTTTTATAATATTCTTCATTTAGATAGCTTGTTTTTGTTCTGAATTATAAATATTAATAAGGATCCTTAGCAATATGGAGAGCTTGTTTTGTTAAGAGATAACTTGTTTTTATGAGGAGTAAAGAATGAAGAATTCTTTTTTTATGTGGTTTTTTTTTACAATTATAGTAGGAATATCACTTCATTGTGCTTATGCTCAAATTCCACAAACACAATCAGAAATTACTCTTTCATTTTCTCCTTTAGTTAAAAAGACTATCCCATCTGTTGTGAATATTTATGCAGCTCGGAAAATTAGAGCACGTTCGCCGTTTGAGGGTGATCCATTTTTTGAGCAATTTTTTGGTCGTTATCAAGATAATCGGCCTTTACGTACGCAATCATCATTGGGATCTGGGGTAATTGTTGATACGCGTGGTTTAATTGTTACCAATTATCATGTCATTAAGGATGCGAACGAAATTAAAGTTGCTCTTTCTGATGGTCGAGAATTTGAGAGTAAGATCATGTTAAAAGATGAAGTAACTGATATTGCGATACTTGAGATTGATGTAAAAGGTGCACAATTTCCTGTTCTTCCTTTGGGAAATTCTGATGCAGTTGAAGTTGGTGATCTTGTTCTTGCAATTGGTAATCCTTTTGGTGTTGGTCAGACGGTTACAAGTGGTATTGTTTCAGCACAAGCACGTACACGTGTTGGTATTTCTGATTTTGACTTTTTTATTCAAACAGATGCTGCCATTAATCCAGGTAATTCTGGTGGCGCTTTAATTGATATGAAAGGGCAATTAATTGGGATTAACACAGCTATTTATTCACGTTCGGGGGGGTCTGTAGGCATTGGCTTTGCTATTCCAGCGAATCTTGTGAAAGTGATGCTTGATACTGTTAAACGTGGTGGAAAGTATTTTGTACCACCTTATATTGGTGCATCTTTTCAAAATGTTACCCACGACATTGCAAATGGTTTAGGTTTAGAACATCCCTATGGTGCTCTGGTCATTGAGATTACTAAAGACAGTCCTGCTGAAAAAGCTGGTTTAAAGGTAGGTGATGTTATTTTAAGTGTGCAAGGGGTACGAATTGATAGCCCAGATGGTCTTGGGTATCGTCTAATGATAGCTGGTATTGGACAGAATCTTATTCTAGAATATTTGCGTAGTGGAAAGATTTTTAAGACGGAACTGGTTGTTTTATCAATACCAGAATCTGCATTTTTAAAATCTGAAAAAATTATTGGTGAAAGTCCTCTTTCTGGTGCTGAAGTGTTGGATTTAACGCCGTACAATAGTAGGCATTTTCGTCTTCCTGCGACTACAAAAGGTGTTGTGATTACTAATATTGATGAAATAAGCAACGCTGCAGGGATTTTTCGGTCTGGAGATATTTTGCGTGTTATTAATGGTCATAAAATTCAAACAGTTATTCAATTAAAGAAGGTTCTTATGCAAGGTCATTCACGTATTTGGCAATTGGAATATGAACGTGATGGTATGTATATCCGCCAGTTTGTTCGCTGAGGTTTTTTTTGAATAAAGATTTTTTTTCTTCATCTTGCGATTCTCATATTAATAAAAATCGTCCACTTGCAGAAAGAATGCGTCCTTGTTCTCTTCGTGATGTAATAGGGCAAAATCACTTAGTTGGAGAGGAAGGCATACTTTCACGTATGGTGGCGGCTGGTTCATTTAGTTCGATGATTTTTTGGGGGCCTCCAGGGACAGGAAAAACGACAATTGCGCGTTTATTAGCACGTGAAATAAATTTTGCTTTTGAGCAAATTTCTGCTATTTTTACTGGAGTTGCAGAACTTAAGAAAATTTTTGAAGTAGCTCAGACTCGTTTTATATCTGGATATCAAACACTTTTATTTGTCGATGAAATTCATCGTTTTAATCGTGCTCAGCAGGATAGTTTTCTTCCTGTTATGGAAGATGGCACTGTAATTCTTATAGGTGCAACGACTGAAAATCCTTCGTTTGAGTTGAATGCTGCTCTTCTTTCTCGTGCGTGTGTTTTGACGTTTTTTCCCCATGATAATGAAAGTTTGGGTATACTTTTGAAACGTGCTGAAGAGGTAGAGGGAAAGCCTCTTCCTTTAGATGATTATGCTAGGGATATTTTGATAAGGATGTCTGATGGTGATGCACGGGCAGTATTAACATTAGCAGAGAAAATTTGGTGTACTGCTCGACCAGGGGAGATATTTGATTCTATAGCTTTGCAAAAAATCGTGCAGCGTCGTGCTCCAATTTATGATAACGGACAAAGTGGTCATTATAATCTTATTTCAGCATTGCATAAATCAGTTCGTGGATCTGATCCTGATGCTGCTCTTTATTATTTGGCACGTATGTTTGATGCAGGTGAAGATCCTTTATATATTGGGCGCAGATTAATTCGTATAGCGATTGAAGATATTGGTTTAGCGGATCCACAAGCTCTTGTCATATGTAATGCAGCAAAGGATGCTTATAATTATTTAGGGTCACCCGAGGGAGAATTGGCTTTGGCGCAAGCATGTCTTTATATTTCAACTGCACCAAAATCAAATGCGACGTATCTTGCTTATAAAGAAGCTATGCATTGTGCTCGCAAAAATGGTTCTTTACCCCCTCCTAATCATATCCTTAATGCACCTATAAAGTTTATGAAAGAAGAGGGGCATGGTTATCGTTATGATCATGATGAGCCAGATGCTTTTTCAGGGCAGGAATATTTTCCTGAAAAACTTGGACGCCAGATTTATTATCAGCCACAAGAACGTGGTTTTGAACGCGAGATTATAAAGCGTCTTGAATGGTGGAAGAAGCTAAGAAAAAAACGAAGTAATTCGAAATAAAATTTTAGTTAAGATAAGAAATTTTTGTTATTTTGGGACTGATTTTATATCAGTTATATAATTATAATTTCATTAATAATCTAAATTATGCTTTAAATATTATTAAAGTAAAACATTTTATTTTTGTGTGGCTAGGCGATTCATATGCAAGTTGTAAGGAATATTTTTGTAGCTATAATTTTTGTGATTGATATGTCTTTAATAATTTAAGTTTTGGGGAATGCTATATTATTTTGATTGATGATGAATTTTCGAGTTATCAATAGTGAGGTGATCAGCTAAAGTATGCTACCTCTTAATTATTTATAAAGACATATTAAAAGAGGATGAATGAAGCATCATGTTGAAATTTAAATTGTTTCTTTTCTGAAGGAAAGATATTAAATATAATTGTTCAGTGTTTGGCTTCTATCCTTTACACAAAAATATTTTGTTGAGGTGGATTTTATATTGTAAGACAAGGCTGTGATTTTTTAATCACATTAATGGGATGGTGGATATACATAAGAATAAGGATGGAAATAGTCTGTGAAAATTTAGACTCAAGGCTTTAGTTAAGTTGAGAGAACAGTGTACATTGAGTGTAAAATTATTGTGACTCGTTAAGGATATAATTGTGGATAAAACAAAAGCTTTAGATGCTGCTCTATCACAAATTGAACGTTCTTTCGGTAAAGGCTCAATTATGCGTCTTGGGCAAAAAGAGCAAGTTGTTGAAATTGAAACAATCCCAACAGGTTCTTTATCTTTAGATATCGCTTTGGGTGTGGGGGGATTACCAAAAGGGCGTATCATTGAGATTTATGGACCAGAAAGTTCTGGAAAGACAACGCTAGCTCTTCATGCTATTGCTGAGGCACAGAAAAGTGGTGGGATTTGCGCTTTTATTGATGCAGAGCATGCTCTTGATCCTATTTATGCGCGTAAACTTGGTGTTGATTTAGAGAATTTGTTTATTTCTCAGCCAGATACTGGCGAACAGGCATTAGAAATTACAGAGACACTTGTTCGTTCTGGTGCAGTTGATGTGCTTGTTGTTGATTCAGTAGCGGCTTTGACACCACGTGCAGAAATTGATGGTGAAATGGGTGATGCTTTACCTGGGTTGCAAGCTCGATTAATGAGCAAAGCTTTACGAAAACTAACGGCATCTATTTTTAGATCTAACTGTATGGTTATTTTTATTAACCAAATTCGTATGAAAATTGGTGTGATGTTTGGCTCTCCTGAAACAACAACAGGTGGGAATGCATTAAAATTCTATGCCTCTGTGCGTTTAGATATTCGTCGCATTGGAGCAATTAAAGATCGGGATATGGTTGTCGGCAATCAGACACGTGTTAAGGTTGTCAAGAATAAATTAGCTCCTCCGTTTAAGCAAGTTGAGTTTGATATTATTTATGGTGAAGGTATTTCTAAATTAGGTGAGCTAATTGATTTGGGAGTAAAAGTTGGCATTGTGGAAAAATCTGGTTCATGGTTTTCTTATAATTCTCAGCGTTTAGGGCAGGGACGTGAGAATGCCAAGCAGTTTTTACGTGAACATGCAGAAATAGCTACAGAAATTGAAACAGCTTTGCGCCAAAATGCTGGTTTAATTGCGATTGAGTTATTAGAAAATGTAGGATCAGATAATATAGAAGGCGATGAGTCAATTTAATGGAGTATTATTTTAAGTATAATTCGTCCGTTTAAAATTTTTTCTGTTTTTTTTAAAATATTCCTATTTTTGATTAAATTAACTCTATGGATGGTCTTAATTAGGAGTGGGTTTTGCTTTGCCCTACAGGTGTCAATATGAATAGCGTTAATAGCATCCGGTCAACTTTTCTGGATTATTTTCATCTTAATGAACATAAAGTTCTTTCTTCTAGCCCACTTATTCCACGTAACGATCCTACACTCATGTTTACAAATGCAGGCATGGTACAGTTTAAAAATGTTTTTACTGGGTTTGAACAGCGTGCTTATAAAAAGGCAGCAACTGCACAAAAATGTGTTCGTGCAGGTGGAAAGCATAATGACCTTGATAATGTTGGCTATACAGCGCGCCATCATACTTTTTTTGAAATGTTGGGTAATTTTTCTTTTGGCGATTATTTTAAAGAAGAAGCAATTTTTTTTGCGTGGCACCTTTTAACAAAGGAATTTTTCCTTCCAAAAGATAAATTGTTGGTGACTGTTTATCATAGTGATGATGTTGCTGCTGAATTATGGCGTAAGATTTCAGGTCTTCCAGATGAAAAAATTATTCGTATTGCGACGACTGATAATTTTTGGGCAATGGGAGATATAGGACCTTGCGGTCCTTGTTCTGAGATTTTTTATGATCATGGTGATAAAATTTGGGGAGGTCCTCCTGGAAGCGCTGATGAGGATGGTGATCGCTTTATTGAAATTTGGAATCTTGTATTCATGCAGTATGAGCAAGTAAGTAAAGAAGAACGTATTGAATTACCTCATCCTTCTATTGACACGGGCATGGGATTGGAACGTATTGCTGCTGTTTTGCAGGGTGTTCACGATAATTATGACATTGATCTTTTTCGTGCATTAATTGATGCATCACAAGAAATAACAGGAATTGAGGCAACTGGTGATTTTGTTGCGAGTCATCGTGTGATTGCAGATCATCTTCGTTCATCGGCATTTTTGATTACTGATGGTGTTCTTCCTTCTAATGAAGGTCGGGGGTATGTTTTACGTCGAATTATGCGTCGTGCTATGCGTCATGCTCATTTTCTTGGTGCTCAAGAACCATTAATGTGGCGCCTTTTACCTACTTTAGTCCGTGAAATGGGGCAAGCTTATCCTGAATTAGTACGTGCTGAATCTTTGATTTCAGAAATTTTGAAGTTAGAAGAAATACGTTTTCGTAAAACTCTTGAACGAGGGCTTGGTTTGTTGAAGGAAGCGAGTATAAATCTTAAAGAAGGGGATTATTTTAATGGTGAGGTCGCTTTCAAACTTTATGATACGTATGGTTTCCCACTCGATTTGACACAAGATGTTCTTCGGCGTCGTGGAATATCTGTTGATGTTGATGCCTTTGATCAAGCAATGGAACGTCAAAAAGAAGAAGCACGTGCTAGTTGGTCTGGTTCTGGTGAAACTATAACAGAGACAATCTGGTTTTCTATTCGTGATCAAGTGGGGGCTACAGAATTTTTAGGTTATGGAACAGAAAGGGCTGAAGGTATTATTACAGCTCTTATTCAAGATGATAAAATTGTTGATCATGTTTCTTCAGGACAAAAAGCTATTCTCATTGTTAATCAAACACCTTTTTATGGTGAATCTGGTGGACAGACTGGTGATAGTGGTATCATTTCTGGTGAACACTTTGTTTTTGAAGTACATGATACCCAGAAAAGAGGTGCTAGTGTTTTTATTCATATTGGAGAAGTTAAATCTGGACAAGCGAAAACATCTGATTATGTAGAGTTAACTGTTGATATTGCTCGTCGTAAAAAGATTTGTGCAAATCATTCAGCTACCCATTTATTACATAAAGCTTTACATCAAATATTAGGACCTCATGTTATACAGAAAGGTTCTTTGGTATCACCAGATCGGTTGCGTTTTGATTTTTCCCATCCAAGATCAGTTTCTTCAGAAGAATTAAAAAAAATAGAAGATTTAGTCAATGATATTGTTTTGCAAAATAGTGAAGTAACAACACGCCTTATGGCTCTAGATGATGCAATTTCGGAAGGGGCGATGGCCTTATTTGGTGAAAAATATGGTGATGAAGTTCGCGTTGTTTCTATGGGAGATCAATTTGAACAAGGAGGATTAAAAAGGCGTTGGTCAATTGAGCTTTGTGGAGGCACACATGTGGAGAGAACAGGGGATATCGGTTTGATTCATATTATTTCTGAAAGTTCTGTGGCTTCTGGTGTTCGTCGTATTGAAGCTTTAACAGGTACAGCTGCACGTCTTTACCTTAATCATCAAGATAAGCGTGTTCATGAAATCGCTGATCTTTTAAAAACTTCTCCTGTTGATGTGGAAGAACGTGTTCGTACTTTGCTTGATGATCGTCGTAAACTTGAAAAAGAGTTAAATGGTGCACGCAAGAAAATTGTGCTGAGTGGTGGGGCGATAAATAGTGCTCAAGAAGATATCACCATTATCAAGGGCATTTCTTTTATGGGGCGTGTTATTAATAATATTTCAGCACGGGATCTTAAAATGTTGGTAGATTCTGGAAAGAAAAAGATTGGATCTGGTGTTGTTGCTTTTATTGGTATCTCAGAAGATGGTAAAGGAAGTGCTGTTGTTGGTGTTACTGATGACTTAATCAATACGTTGAATGCTATCGATTTGGTGCGTATTGTTTCAGGTATTCTTGGTGGTAAAGGCGGCGGTGGTCGTTCTGATTTGGCTCAGGCTGGTGGTCCGGAGGGAAGTAAAGCTGATGAAGCTATTATTGCATTAAAAGCTTTCCTTGAAGGATAATTGTTTGTGTTGCTTAACTATAAAATTTCTTGAAGGAATAAAATTTTATAGTTAAGGCTTATATCTTGCTAAAAGAATGGCATGTTGATTTTATAATAGAACGGCTTTACACAATGGAAGCATATTTTTCATTTCTAGCTCTTAGTAGTTTATAAAAGTGGCTATCTTTATCAATCAATTTTTAAAAAATTCCTCTTTCAATTATATGACTATGATTTCTCAATAATACGAGATTAACGTAGTAAACTGTCGAAAGGTGATGCAGCATAATAAAATTATGTAGTTTTGGTTTATGTAATCAGTGAAATCTTTAATTATAAGTTTTATCTTAATACCAAGAGTATTTGTTACTTTATGCAGAAAGAGAATATAGTATACTTTTTAAAATAGTGCATATAATTGCTCGTTATTGTCTTTTATCACCTGATAATTTTAAATCCTATATATTTGCCATTATGTACTAATGGTTAGTCAATATTATTAAAAGATATTAATTCATATTAGAGATTATAGATATGAGAATAAGTAGTGTAACAAGAGCTGAAAGATGTTGACTGATAAAGTCTAGCTATATTGATTGATATAGAGTGTTTATAGCGTACAAAATATACAAAGAATATTAAAAATTGTGTATTGTCGATATCAAATTAAGGGTATGGGGAACAAAAAATTCAGTTAGAACGGTTAAGTTGTGCTTATATGTTTAGCAGGTTGGTATACCATAAGTAATAACAATATAAGAAATGATATTTAAAAATATCAAAACATATCCAAATTATGAGAGTAAGAAAATACCTGATTTATCTTCAACAAAAGCAATGACATATTTAAATATAATGGATTCTGTGATGATGATAACAGCTAACATTACATTAGTAGTACAGGTAAAAAGAGCTGCATTTTTTTCTTAGTTTAGATAAGTGATAAGATGAGCATAAATTTTGAATAAGGATATAGATGATATCCTCAATGTTTATGTTGTGAGTATACAGGTTATCATGTCTTATAGCAGGTGGTCTTTAAGCTAAAAGAATTTAAATGATAAAAAATACAATGTATAAATATTGGCTATAATGTAGTGTGATCAAGCCAATTTTATAGGATATAGATTTTTGTATTTATAAAGATGGAGCTTAAAAATTGATAAACAAGATTATTTAGTAAGGGAACCGTTGTGGTAGGTGTAGAAATAAAAAAGGTTGAAGCAGATGAAAGTGGAATACGCTTAGATCGCTGGTTTAAGGTACATTATCCAGGACTTGGGTTTGGATATTTACAAAAATTACTGCGTTCTGGGCAGATACGAGTTGATGGTGGGCGTGTTAAAGCTGATACACGTCTTTTCATGGGGCAATCTATTCGTGTACCACCTTTACCTGTTGGTGAAAAAAAGAATTTTTCTTTGACAGATAAGACTATTCGTGGGCAGGACGACAGAGTCATTTTGAAAAAAATGTTGCTTTATGAAGATTCAAAAATTTTTGTTTTTAATAAGCCTGCGGGTTTAGCTGTGCAAGGTGGTTCTGGTTTAAGGTGCCATGTGGATGGTATGCTTGAGGTATTGCGCAATAAAAAAGGTGAAAGACCACGTTTGGTTCATCGTCTTGATCGTGAAACATCAGGTGTGCTCATTGTTGCTAGATCAAGAGGAGCTGCGCAGGCTTTGACTGCTTCTTTTAGAGCACGGGAAACGAAAAAGATTTATTGGGCATTGGTTCGAGGAGTGCCTAGGAAAAAGCAGGATAAAATTTCAACATGGATGGTTAAAGAAATGACTGCTCAAGGTGATAAAATGCGTGTTTGTGAACATGGAGAACCAGACTCTAGCCATGCAGTTTCTTACTATCGTGTTTTAGATACTCGAGGGCGTGCTCTTTCGTTGCTTGAAATGGAGCCGTATACCGGTAGAACACACCAGCTACGTGTACATGCTGCTTATATGAATCATCCTATTATTGGTGATTCAAAATATTTTTTTTCTGATAGTAACTGGGCATTACCAGGAGGAATTCAAAATCGGCTTCACCTTCATGCGCGTCGTATTCGTATACCTCATCCTTCAGGAGGGATATTGGATATTGTTGCGCCTTTACCGCCTCATATGCTACAAAGCTTTAACCTTTTGGCTTTTAATGAAATTGATGAGAATACAGAATAGTGGAAAAGAGTTTATAACTTATTCTGTTTGATTATATGTAAGAATACTTTACCACCGAGAATTTAATTTTTACTACGTGGATGGTAAAATTGATTTACATACTGATTGATGTTTTTTAAAAGATTATTACGCTATGTTTGTGTTGCAAAAGGTTGATACAAATTCTTTTCCAGAAAAATTAATTGATTTATTGAAAAATAGCGTAGGTAGAATAATATGCGTGAAATTTTAGATCGTTTTGATATGACGTTGAATAAAAATAATTCCATTCATAAGGTTCAAAAATTTTCGTGTCAGCCGTTACCTAAACGATTTTATAAAGAAGTAAAAATTAGATGTGAAGAGAGTGGTTTCTCTATATTATTGGATGAATGTCCAGTTAAAACACCAGCAAGACATCATTTCCTCGTACCAACAGAAATATTTGCTAAATTAGTAGTACAGGAATTTGAAAGCCAGAAAGAAGTTATTGATCCAGTAAAAATGCCAATTACGCGTCTTGTTAACACGGTTCTTGATGGTGTAGCTGGCAATATGCAAGTTATTTTTGAAGATTTATTGCGTTTTGTTACATGCGA
Source organism: Bartonella sp. B35(2025) (assembly GCF_053794465.1). Lineage (NCBI taxonomy): Bacteria > Pseudomonadati > Pseudomonadota > Alphaproteobacteria > Hyphomicrobiales > Bartonellaceae > Bartonella > Bartonella sp. B35(2025). Next base: position 781,640 of record NZ_CP200035.1, on the reverse strand, counting down.
TATGATTTTTTACCGTGCAAAAGCACCAAAAGAGTTGGTACAACGACAATGTGAACAGTGGGATCCTTTACTCAATTGGGTAGAAGAAGAACTTGGTTCACATTTTAATTTAACAGAAGGGCTGATGTATGTTGAACAACCTCGGGAAGCTATTCAGGCAGTAAGTAATTATTTACGCAGGGTAGAATCTCCTTATATGCTTGCTGCACTTCATACTATAACAACATTAACGGGATCCACCATCATTGCTCTTGCTATTGCTGCGGGGAGAATCGATTCAGATCATGCTTGGGATATTGCGCATTTAGATGAAAATTGGACAATGGAACAATGGAAAACCGATGAGGAAACAATGGCACGCCGAGCATATAAAAAAATTGAATTTACTGCAGCAGTTACAATCATTACAACTTGTTTGTGAAGTTAAATTTTCTTTTTTTTGTACATGTACTATGCGTGCTCATTTCCTACATTACAGTATTTTTATAATTTTTTGGGGATTTGTCTTTATTTTTTCAAGCCCAGGAAATGCTCGACTGGTTATGTTTAAGATTGTTTCGTCATTACCACGGATAAAATACCACCGTTTATTGTCAAGAAGAGCAATAATCTCAGTTTGAATAGAACACTTTTTCCCAGCATTTGTCGTGATTACAAACTTTACAGGTATAATGAAATAAGGAATATTATTATCAAGTTTTCCTTCACGTTTCTGCTTTTGGTCGACTTGGATATTCTCAATTTTATAATTTTCTGCCAACTGTTCCATCTGGCTTTTCATGATTTGTTGGAATTGTGATCTACTAAGATTTTTCTTAGTAGTTAAGTTGTCAATGATTTGGGGAGGAATAGCATTCAGGATGGCGTCTGCATCTGCATTTTGAATCGCTTTACTATAAGCAAAAGCTGCTTTTTCAAGGGTTGTGAGTTCTTTATCAGTAATTGTATAGGCTTGAACTACTGATATAATAAAAGCAAAGTATAAAAATATAAAGAAGAGGGGATGAATTCTCAGCATTGAAAACCTTGATAATTGATTTGAATGAATTTATCTAAGCTTATAAAGGAAAAGCTCATTAGTAAAAAGCCCATTATACTCTTTAAAAAGAAGAATACCCCACAAAAATAGGAAAATAATCTTCCTTTTTAAATTAAAAAGGATAATTTATTCTTTAAACAGAATAATACATATCAAATTCGATAGGATGTGGGGTTGTTTCATAGCGTAAGACTTCTTGCATTTTTAATTCGATGAAGGAATTAATTTGATCATCATCAAAAACATCACCAGCTTTCAGAAAGCTGCGATCTTTATCAAGTGCTTCAAGTGCTTCACGTAGACTTCCTGAGACCGTAGAGAGTTCTTTAAGTTCTTTTGAGGGGAGATCATAAAGATCTTTATCCATAGCTTGTCCGGGATGAATTTTGTTTTTTATACCATCAAGACCAGCCATTAAGAGTGCTGAAAACGCTAAATAAGGATTTGCTGTTGGATCTGGAAAACGAATTTCTACACGCTTTGAATTTGGCGAAGAACTCATTGGGATACGGCAAGATGCAGAACGATTGCGTGCAGAATAAGCAAGTAAGACAGGAGCTTCATAACCAGGAACCAAACGCTTATAAGAATTAGTAGATGGATTGGTAAAAGCATTGATTGCTTTTGCATGCTTAATAATACCACCAATAAAGAATAAACAAGTTTCTGATAGTCCAGCGTATTCATTTCCCGCAAAGATTGGTTTGCTATCTTTCCAAATAGATATGTGCACATGCATTCCAGAACCGTTATCACCAAAAATCGGCTTTGGCATAAAAGTTGCTGTTTTTCCGTAGCTATTTGCTATTTGATGTACAACATATTTAAAAATTTGCATTTTATCTGCTTCGCGGACTAAAGTATCAAAGCGAATACCTAATTCATGTTGAGCTGCTGCTACTTCATGATGGTGCTTCTCAACACGGACACCCATGTCTTTTAGTGCTGTGAGCATTTCAGAGCGCATATCTTGACAAGAATCAATTGGAGGAACTGGAAAATAACCACCTTTCATTCGTGGACGGTGACCAAGATTGCCCATTTCATATTTAGTATCACTATTTGACGGAAGTTCACTTGAATTGAGTTTAAATCCCGTATTGTAAGGATCAGTTTTATAGCGCACATCATCAAAGATAAAAAATTCTGCTTCTGGACCTATATTGATAGTATCTCCGATTCCTAAAGATTTTAAATAAACTTCAGCTCTTTTAGCGATAGAACGAGGATCTCTACGATAAAATTCTCCAGAAATGGGATCAAGTACATCACAAAATATGACCAAAGTAGATTGAGCAAAAAAAGGATCAATATGCGTTGTTTCTGGATCTGGCATCAATACCATGTCCGATTCGTTAATTGTTTTCCATCCAGAAATTGAAGAACCATCAAACATAACACCATCACTAAATGTATCTTCGTTGATTTCTGCAACATCCATTGTGACATGATGTAATTTTCCTCGTGGATCAGTAAAGCGTAAATCAACAAAACGTATTTCATTATCTGCAATCTGTTTGAGAACATCTGCTGCGGTTATCATATTCAATTTCCTTATTGGACTGAGGTGAATAAAAAAGTAAAAATTTTGTAAATGTTAAATGGCATCAATTCCAGATTCACCGGTACCGATACGAATGGCTTTATCGATAGAAGAAACAAATATTTTTCCATCTCCGATATGTTTCGTTTGAGCTGCTTTGCGTATCACATCAACGACTTGTTCTAGTTTTTCATCTGCAACAACGATTTCAATTTTTACTTTAGGTAGAAAATCAACGATATATTTAGCACCAGGATAAAGTTCTGTATGTCCTTTTTGGCGGCCAAATCCTTTTGCTTCTGTTACAGTAATGCCATGTAATCCAATCTTTTGAAGCGCTTCTTTCACTTCATCAAGTTTGAAAGGTTTTATAATGGCTTCAATTTTTTTCATGCTGAAATTATCTCCAACGTTGTTTTGTCTTTTTAGACAACAATACATTATATTGACAGCCATAAAATGTACACAGATACGTTCTACACGGAAAATTTAAATTAAAAAGATTTTCTTGCAATATAGAATAAAGTGCTATTATTTTACAGGAAAAAAGGATGCAATTATTATAAAAAAATCAAAATGATACAGTAAAAAATATTTGACTTTCTTTTTTCTTATTTGTGCCATTATATACTCTATAACTTGAAAATTTCTCTAAGAATTGGGATTATGCAAAGGTTTGCGTTCTAAAATTTTTTTTAGAAATTTCCCGGTATAGGAAGCGGAGACATTTACAATATCTTCAGGTCTTCCAATTGCAACGATTTCACCACCGCCATCTCCACCTTCTGGTCCTAAATCGATAATCCAGTCAGCTGTCTTTATGACTTCAAGATTATGTTCAATTACGATAACTGTATTACCTTGATTGACGAGCTCATGCAACACTTCAAGAAGTTTAGATATATCATGAAAATGTAGACCAGTTGTTGGTTCATCTAAAATATAGAGTGTACGACCTGTTGTTTTGCGTGAAAGTTCTTTAGCAAGTTTCACGCGTTGTGCTTCTCCACCAGAAAGTGTTGTAGCTTGTTGTCCAACTTTAATATAACCGAGGCCAACAGTGATGAGAGTTTTCATTTTATTATGAATAGAAGGGACAGCTTGAAAAAATTCTTCTGCTTTTTCAACTGTCATATCAAGGATATCAGCTATGGATTTTCCTTTAAATTTTACTTCTAGTGTTTCTCTATTATAGCGTTTTCCTTGACAGACATCGCAAGTAACATAGATATCAGGTAAAAAGTGCATTTCAATTTTAATAACACCATCACCCTGACATGCTTCACAGCGTCCTCCTTTGACATTGAATGAAAAGCGTCCTGGTTGATAACCACGCGCTTTCGATTCTGGCAGTGAAGCAAACCAATCACGGATTGGTGTAAATGCACCTGTATAGGTTGCTGGGTTAGAACGTGGGGTGCGTCCAATAGGTGATTGGTCAATATCAATGACTTTATCAAGAAATTCTAATCCCTCAATTTTATCATAGATTGCTGGGCTTTGATGGCTTCCCATGATATGGCGTGATGCTGCTTTAAAAAGGGTTTCAATGAGAAATGTTGATTTTCCTCCACCTGAAATACCAGTTATACAAGTGAATGTCTCAAGAGGGATCTCAGCGCTGACATTTTTTAGGTTATTGCCTCGAGCACCGATAACTTTTAGTATTTTTGATTTCGATATTTTTCTTCGCTGAGAAGGAATGGAAACCGTCATTCTTCCAGAGAGATATTGTCCTGTAAGAGAAGATGGATTATTGATAATTTCTTTTGGTGATCCTTGAGCTATGATTTTTCCTCCATGAATTCCTGCAGCAGGGCCGATATCAACGACATAGTCTGCGGAGAGAATAGCATCTTCATCATGCTCCACAACGATAACTGTATTGCCAAGATCACGTAGATGGCACAGTGTTTTTAGAAGGCGTTCATTATCACGTTGGTGTAAACCAATGGATGGTTCATCTAAAACATAAAGAACCCCTGTAAGACCGGAGCCAATTTGAGATGCTAATCTAATACGTTGGCTTTCTCCACCCGATAGTGTTCCTGAAGTTCGAGATAAAGTAAGATACCCAAGTCCCACATGTTTCAAAAATGCTAAGCGTGCACGAATTTCTTTTAAAATACGTGTCGCGATACTACGTTGTTTTTCAGTTAAATGTTGATAAATGTTAGCGAACCAATCATCTGCTTTTAAGATAGAAAATTCTGATATTTGCCCAATATGCATCCCGTCAATTTTGACAGCGAGTGATTCTGGTTTTAAACGATAACCATGACAAACTGGACAAGGTGCAGAAGATATGTAACGCTCAATTTCTTCACGTGACCATGAAGAATCAGTTTCTTTCCATCTTCGCTCCATATTTGGAATAATACCTTCAAAGCATTGATTTGTTGTATAGGAGTGTTTACTATCTTTATAGACAAAAGGAATTTTTTTTGTTTCTGTGCCATATAAGATAATTTTTTGTGCTTCATTTGGAAGTTCACACCATTTATCTGTGAGTTTAAATCCATAAGTTTTACCCAATGCTTCTAAAGTTTGAGTATAGTAAAGTGAAGATGATTTAGACCAAGGGGCAATAGCTCCAGCTTTTAAGGTGAGATTTTCATTAGGGACGATTCTTGCTGGGTCAATTGCTTTTTTGATACCAAGACCATCGCAAACAGAGCAGGCTCCAAAAGGACTGTTGAATGAAAATAAACGTGGTTCAATTTCAGGAATAGAGAAACCGGATACAGGACAGGCAAATTTTTCTGAAAAAATGAGTCGTTTGTGTGTTTCATTTTTTGATTTATTAATCGATTCCTTTGTGACCAAAGGCTGATCTGTCATTTCAGCAATTACAAGTCCATCAGCTAATTTTAGACAGGTTTCTATACTGTCAGCTAAGCGGGAAGTAATGTCTTGGTGCACAACAATACGGTCAATTACGACATCTATGTCATGATTATATTTTTTATCAAGAGAAGGAAGATCAGGAATTTCATAGAATCTGCCATCAACTTTAACACGTTGAAATCCTCTTTTTAAAAGGTCTGTTAGCTCTTTTTTATATTCTCCTTTTCGTCCTCGAATTAACGGTGCCATAATAAAAATCCGTGTACCTTCTGGTAAAGACATAATTTGATCGACCATTTGGCTTACGGTTCTGCTTTCGATAGGAAGTCCTGTAGCAGGGGAATAAGGAACGCCAATACGTGCAAAAAGAAGACGCATATAATCATAAATTTCTGTGACAGTACCAACTGTTGAACGGGGATTACGACTGGTAGTTTTTTGTTCGATAGAAATGGAGGGGGAGAGACCATCTATTTGGTCAACATCTGGTTTTTGCATCATTTCCAGAAATTGTCGTGCATAAGATGAAAGACTTTCGGTGTAACGACGCTGACCTTCAGCGTAAATTGTATCAAAAGCTAAAGATGATTTACCTGATCCAGAAAGCCCTGTGATAACAATTAGTTTGTCACGAGGAAGGTCTAAGTCGATATTTTTTAGGTTATGTTCACGTGCGCCGCGAATGGAAATATATTTCTGATGAATCATGTTTATCCTTGGCATATGTGATAAAAATTAAACACCTTAAAATGAAATAAAACTGTTTCTATGAAATTACAATGTATTTAACTGCTATAACTATAACGTGGAAAGAGATTGCAAGTTCTGTGGAAAGAGAAAGATAGCAGATTTTTATTCTTAAAAATGGAATAAACTATATTTAAAAATGGAATAAACTATATGTTGTTGCGATCTTTATGTTATAATTGTACGGTTACAATTTTGGAGTTTATGCGATGGCTGGTAGCCTTAATAAAGTTATTTTAATTGGTAATCTTGGTGCAGATCCTGAAATTCGCCGTTTGAATTCTGGTGATCAAGTGGCGAATATGCGTATAGCTACTTCAGAAAGTTGGCGTGACCGCAATACAAATGAGCGTAAAGAACGTACTGAGTGGCACAGTGTTGTTATTTTTAATGAAAACCTAATCAAAATTGTAGAGCAGTATTTAAAAAAAGGCAGTAAAATTTATATTGAAGGTCAGCTACAGACACGTAAATGGCAAGATCAAAACGGTCATGATCGCTATACAACAGAGGTGGTTTTACAAAAATACCGCGGTGAATTACAAATGCTTGATGGGCGTGGAGTAGGGAGTGGAGAGCAAATGCAAAGTGCAAATCAATCAGTTAGTAGCTATGGTAGTGGTGGTTTTAGTGACAGTAGCTCAAATCAAGGAGATACTTTTGATCAAAATAATAGCCAATTGGGAGAAAGATTTTCGCACAAATTAGATGACGATATACCTTTTTGATAGTTTTTGAGAAAATATTGTCATTACTCAATATTGTCATTACTCTTTGTGTCTTTTCGGTTATTTATTTTAGATTTTAAAAGTTTAGAAAACTAAATTCTAGTTATTTTATTTAAAATATTTAATATAAATAAATAACATATTGAAAATTATTGTTAAATTTCTCCTCTACTGTAGGAGATAAATTAGTATTTTAGTGTATTTTTCGATATACAAAGAGTTAAGTGATTCTTTATTTGAAAGTTTTGAAGCTGTGACTGATCTTACTCCACTATCAGAACGTGATGTGCTAACTGATATAAAACCAATCAGTATTATTGATGAAATGCAACGCTCTTATCTTGATTATGCAATGAGCGTGATTGTTTCACGTGCATTACCCGATGTGCGTGATGGTCTAAAACCTGTTCATCGGCGTATTCTTTACGCTATGAATGAAATGGGGCTTTCTTTCGATAAATCTTATCGTAAGTCTGCGGGTGTTATCGGTGAAGTTATGGGAAAATTCCATCCTCATGGTGATGCTTCAATTTATGATGCGTTGGTACGTATGGCACAGGATTTTTCTTTACGAAATCCGTTGATTGATGGTCAAGGAAATTTTGGTTCTGTTGATGGTGATCCACCTGCAGCAATGCGTTATACAGAATGTCGTTTAGAGAAAATTTCAGAAGAGCTTTTAACCGATATAGATAAGGATACTGTTGATTTTCAGGATAATTATGATGGACGTGAGCGTGAACCTATAGTCTTACCGGCACGTTTTCCTAATCTTTTGGTCAATGGATCAGGTGGTATTGCTGTGGGAATGGCGACAAATATTCCCCCTCATAATCTTGGTGAAATCGTTGATGGTTGTATAGCTTTAATTGATAATCCTAACATAACACTTGATGAGATAATAAAAATTATTCCTGGTCCTGATTTTCCTACGGGTGGTATTATCCTTGGTCTTTCTGGTATTCGTTCGGCTTATGAAACAGGACGTGGTTCGATTATCATACGTGCTAAGGTTAATATTGAGGAAATTCGCAATGGTCGACAAGCAATCATTGTAAGTGAAATACCTTATCAAGTTAATAAAGCAACAATGCTTGAAAAAATGGCTGAATTGGTACGCGATAAACGTATTGAAGGAATCTCTGATTTACGTGATGAATCTGATCGTGATGGGTATCGTGTTGTTATTGAGCTTAAGAGAGATGTTGTTGCAGACGTTGTTTTGAATCAATTGTATCGCTATACACCGCTACAAACTTCTTTTGGTTGTAATATGGTCGCGTTAAATGGAGGAAAACCTGAACAAATGTCGTTGCTTGATATGCTTCGTGCATTTGTTTCTTTCCGAGAAGAAGTTGTAAGTCGGCGAACGAAATATCTTTTGCGTAAATCACGTGAACGTGCACATGTTTTGGTTGGTCTTGCTATTGCTGTTGCCAATATTGATGAAATTATAGCGTTAATTCGTGCAGCATCTGATCCACAGACAGCGCGTGAACAATTAATGAGACGGCGCTGGCCAGCTGCTGATGTAGCGCCTTTAATTAAGCTTATTGATGATCCTCGTCATATTATTCATGAGGATAGTACTTATAATTTATCTGAAGAGCAGGCGCGAGCTATTTTAGAGTTGCGTTTGCAAAGGTTGACAGCACTTGGTCGTGATGAAATTGCTGATGAATTGAATAGAATTGGAGCTGATATTACCAATTATCTTCACATTTTGGCATCACGCTCACGGATTATGAGTATTGTTAAGGACGAATTAAGTGCTCTTCGTGAAGTATTTGTGACTCCTCGGCGTACCGTATTTGGTTTTGGTAGCGCTGATATGGATAATGAAGATCTGATCACGCCGGAAGATATGGTGGTAACGGTTAGTCATAGTGGTTATATTAAACGCGTTCCTCTTAATACATATCGTGCACAACGTCGTGGTGGTAAGGGGCGTTCTGGTATGTCCACAAAAAATGAGGACTTTGTAACCCGTTTATTCGTGGCTAATACACATACACCAGTTCTTTTCTTTTCATCTCGTGGGATTGTTTATAAAGAAAAAGTTTGGCGTTTACCCATTGGTACACCACAATCACGTGGGCGAGCTTTGATCAATATGCTCCCCTTACAGCAAGGTGAACGCATAACAACTATTATGCCTTTACCAGAAAATGAAGCGAGTTGGAGTGAATTGGATGTCATGTTCGCAACGACCCGAGGAACTGTGCGTCGCAATAAATTATCAGATTTCATTCAGGTTAATCGTAATGGTAAAATTGCCATGAAACTTGATGAAGAAGGGGATGAGATTCTTTCTGTAGAAACTTGTACAGAAAATGATGATGTTGTTTTGACAACCGCTAATGGACAATGTATTCGTTTCCCAGTTGTTGAGGTTCGTATATTTATCAGTCGTAATTCAGTTGGAGTACGTGGTATCAATTTAGCTGATGGTGATAGAGTTATTTCTATGACTATTTTGGAGCATGTTGAGGCGACATCGGTTGAGCGTTCTGCTTATATCAAACGTGCGATTAATGAACGGCGTGCAGCTGGTGCTGATGCTGAAGATGTCTTAACTCTTGATGAAGATGACGAAGGAACTGAAACAGAGTTAATAGATGAGCGTTATGCGGAGCTCAATTCTGGTGAGCAAATGCTTTTAACAGTTAGTGAATTTGGCTATGGAAAACGATCCTCTTCTTATGAATTTCGTATTTCAGGACGTGGAGGAAAAGGGATTCGTGCGACAGATTTATCCAAGACAGCTGAAATTGGTAAGTTAGTAGCCGCTTTTCCGGTAAAAGCACAAGATCAAATTATGTTAGTGTCAGATAAAGGGCAGCTTATTCGCGTTCCTGTTAATGGTATCCGTATAGCTGGCCGTTCAACTAAGGGGGTGACGATCTTTAACACCGCTGAGGGTGAAAAAGTTGTATCAGTTGAACGTATTTCTGAGCCTGAGGATGATGTTAGTCAATTAGGTGATGAAGATAAAAAGCATTCTGATATGGTTGATATTATCGAAGAGAAATAATTCTGGAAGTATCGGAGGAAAACAATGAAAATTGCTCTTTATACAGGTTCCTTCGATCCTTTTACTAATGGCCATCTTGATGTTTTGCGAGGAAGCTTGTCTTTAGCTGATAAAGTAGTAGTGGCTATCGGTATACAAGCTAAAAAAAAACCACTTTTTAGTTTTGAAGAGCGTATTGATTTAATTACACAGATCAAGAAAGATTTATTAAACATAGATTCTGATCGATTACAGGTTATTTCATTTGATACGCTTTTGATCGATAAGGCTCGTGAAATTGGTGCTTCATTTCTTATTCGTGGATTGCGTAATGGTACTGATTTTGATTATGAAATGCAAATGGCAGAGATGAACAGCATTATGGTTCCTGAATTACAAACTGTTTTTTTGCCGGCAAGCATTTCTGGGCGTATGATAACTTCTACATTGGTGCGTCAAGTTGCTTCTATGGGTGGTGATGTTGCACCTTTTGTACCTCCAAATGTTGCACGAGCTTTGCATTTGAAATTTCAATTTTTAAGGAAAAATGATTGTGTATCTTAGAGTTTTTGTCTTTTTGACATGTATTTTTTGCTTTTTTTCATTGAATGCTACAGCAAATGATTCAAATTTTCTTGTTTTGTCTCTTAAAAATGGTGATGTGATTATTCGTTTTCGTCCTGATTTAGCTCCTAACCATGTTGCACGTATTAAAGAGCTTGTACGTGAAGGTGCCTATGATAATGTCATTTTTCATCGTGTTATTCCTGGCTTTATGGCACAGACCGGTGATATAAAGTTTGGAAAAAAAGGTAGTTCAAGTTTTAATCTTAAGCGCGTTGGTAAGGGGGGCTCAAATTATCCCAATATACCTGCAGAGTTTTCAAAGCAGCCGTTTAAACGTGGTACTGTTGGCATGGCACGTTCACAAGATTTACATTCAGCAAATTCTCAATTTTTTATTTGTTTTAATGATGCTGATTTTTTAAATGGTCAATATACTGTTATTGGAGAAGTTGTAGAGGGAATGGATGTTGTTGATAAAATTAAAAAAGGGACTGTAAGTAATAATGGATCTGTAACTGATCCTGATGTTATTAATGCCGCCTATTTACAGGCTGATAAGTGATTTCAAGGAGCTATCCGTATGGCAGAGATTAAAGATTTAGAAAATACTTTAATTCTTGAAACAACGAAAGGTAAAGTAGTTATTGAGCTTTTTATTAATTTAGCTCCTAACCATGTTGCACGTATTAAAGAGCTTGTACGTGAAGGTGCCTATGATAATGTTATTTTTCATCGTGTTATTGATGGTTTTATGGCTCAAACCGGTGATGTGCAATTTGGAAAAAGAGATAGTGAGAAATTCGATTTATCACGTGCAGGTATGGGTGGTTCAAATAAACCAAATTTGACAGCGGAATTTTCAAATCTTTCTCATAAGCGTGGTACAGTTTCTATGGCACGTAGTCAGAATCAAAATTCTGCTAATTCACAGTTTTTTATCTGCTTTGCAGACGCCCCTTGGCTTGATCGCCAATATTCTATATGGGGACAGGTGATTGAAGGCATGGAAAATGTCGATAAAATTAAGCGTGGTGAACCAGTAATAGATCCTGATGCAATCATAACGGCTATGATTATTGCAGATATAAAATAATTTAGATTGTACTATACTATGGCTTTTACATAAAGAATTTATGTTAGCCATATATTCTTTTTTTTTGGGAATAGGAGATTGTATTAATATTCTTTTGTATATGAAAAGTGCACTTTTGATTTATATTTTTTAAAAATAAAAATGCTATAGGTTTTTTATTCATTATTTTTCAAAAAATCTTAATACCAAATGCTTTGTAAATATCATCGCAATGAAGTATCAATTACAATGGATGGTGTTTTTTTAAAGTTTTTAAATTTACTTTTGTATAAAGCTTTGTTACTCAAAGTATATGTATTGAAGCAATACTTTTCGAGAGTATCCAATTATTCTGTTTTAAAAAATGAATATACAATTTTATTGATCTATATTTTCTCTGCAATTATTTATATTGGGTAAAGATTAATACTCCGGTACGCACTACCTTCTCCGGAGAAAAACAGTGTATTTCTGTCTCTTATGACTGTTTAGATTAACAATGTTAATGAGGAGTTAGAGAATCCTTAAAGAAGTATAAAAATTGTATTTTTATGGAGTGTTTTGTATTTTTTACAATTGTTAAATAATGAATTCTTAACAAAAAATTTCGATGAATCCTATTCATACATAAAATAACTCTGAGTGATTTATTGTTTAAAGAGAAACATTAATGAGGAATATTTTAGGATTTAATGTAAGGATAAAAGTAGTTTGATTTATCATCAGTGAAAAAGTCATCTAGTCTGAGATTAAGGTCTAGGAAATACAAGAAATTAATAGTGCGTAGTACAGATCTTTTTTCCATTAGCTATAGCATTTTAATCATTTAAGTTTTACTTCATTTGCAAAATATTGCGGCCACAATGCAGTTTGAAAAGAACAAATTTTGTTTATAAATAATATTTTGTTATATATTTGCCATGAAAGAAACTAAAAATAATGCTCTTTCCATTATGGGAATATATTAAAATTTTATCGGGAAATATTAAATATAGGTGAAAAAATGTTTTGAGTTCATTTGCATGTATTACAGATATCTATGATTAAAATTTTACCATACAGAGATGATAATCGTGAAGGGTTCTCATAAAAAAATATTCTTACATCTTTTGAAATTGATTCTAGAACGCGATGTTTAGCAATTTTAGCTCTTGCTGTGGGGAGTTTTGCTATTGGTACTGCTGAATTTGTTGCAATGGGTTTACAGCCAGAAATGGCACGCAGTTCATATGTTGATATTCCTAAAGCTGGCCAATATATTTCTTTTTATGCGTTGGGAGTTGTAATTGGAGCACCTTTTTTGGCTGTTGCAACAGCTAAGTTATCATATAAAACTGTTTTAATAGGATTGATGCTTTTTTATGCACTAGCAAACATTGTTAGCGCATTTTTTTTTGATTTTAGTACATTAGTAGTGTTGCGATTTATCAGTGGTCTTCCACATGGTATTTATTTCGGTCTCGCAGCTATGGTTGCATCTTCAATGGTAGAAATGAATGAACGTTCCAAAGCTGTTGGAGGGGTTATGCTTGGTTTGACGATTGCAACAGTTCTTGGAGCACCAAGTGCAACTTGGATTGGCCAGCTTGTTGGTTGGCAGATTGTTTTTATCCTTGTAGGTGCTATTGCTTTACTATGTTGTTTACTTATTTGGGAATTTTTGCCTTCTATTTTGGATATTCCAGAAAAAAATCCTCTATGTGAATTAAGTGCATTAAAGCAAAAGCAAGTTTGGCTTCTCTTAATGATGGTTTCAGTTGGCGCATCAGGGCTGTTTTCTATTTTTACTTATATTAAGTCAACATTAATGCATATTTCTAATATCTCGCTTGATTGGGTGCCATTTGTTATGCCGTTAGTTGGATTGGGAATGGTTATAGGAAATATTTTGGGGCCTAAATTTGCAACTAAAGTTGGTACTTCACCAGTAATATTTTTCTCTATGCTTTGGAGTACATTTGTTTTTTTTCTTTTTATCCTATACTCCATTAACGGCAGTATTAGGATGTTTTCTTGTTGGTACTTCTTTTGCAGCTATGCCTTCTATACAAACAAAAATTATGAATTTTTCTAAACATGGACAGATCTTGGCAGGAGCTTTAATGCAATCTGCTTTTAATATTGCTAATGCTCTTGGAGCAGAATCTGGATCGTTAGTTTTAAAGCTGGGCTATAATTATGAATATACTAGTATTTGGGGAGGAATTTTAACTTTATGTGGGTTATTGATTTTTTGCTTATCATGGTATGTAGAAAAACGAAATCAATATTCCTCTCAATTATAAATATTTTTGAAAGAAAAATATTTTTTTATTTATTTAGCTCTTTGATTGTCCAGTTGGATTTTTTAATATTCTGTTAGAAACACGCAAAGAAAATGGAACACCAAAGAAAAATAAAAGAATAAAGAGTGTTATGAGAAGAGCTTTTGCTGAAGAAATCATTCCCTCTATTCCTCCAGGGTCAAGGCGACCAGCAAGGTTGGTGATTGTTCCTGCCAGTGTTGCGCTTAAAGCTGCTGAAAATAACTGTATAGAGGTTAAAGATTCGCTGGCACGTAAAGCATCATTATCATCTGCACATTGTAAGATTCGTGTTAATAAATGTGGCCATGCCATGCCAGCACTAATACCGATCGTAAATAATACAAGGCAAATGATAACAGTATATCCAAGCGTAGAAGCCTCTGTTGGAATAAGCCATAAAAGAATGCCTATGCCTAAAAGGTTTGATATGGGAGAATACACAATGATATTACAAACTTTTTTTCCAGATAGACCAGCACTTAATAGAGAACCAAATGTCCAGCCGAAGCTTATGAGTGCTGCCATGTAACCTGCAACAAGTGGTTCTTGTCCATGAAGTGTTTGAAGAAAAAGTGGAAAGTAAAACTCTATACTGAATGCCACTACAGTCATTATAAGCATCAATGTATAAATAGGAAAAAATTCAGAAGAGAAAGAGAAAGTTTTACGTGGTAACATAGGGTGAATCGCAGATGATTCAATTTTTGTTAGAATAAAAAGAAGACTAAACCCGATAATCAATCCGCAGATTTGTGCAATTGAAGTATCGATAGCTTCTCCAGTAGAGATGATAAAAATCAGTAAAATAAGTATGAGTAATTGTGGGAGAGGAAGTGGGGGTATTGGAACATGGTTTTTATTTTCTTTTGGTAAAACTTCAAGAGCTATGAGTGCGAAGATTATTGCTAACAAGCCAATTATCCAAAAAGACGCTCTCCATACGCCATATTGTACGCAAATACCACCAATAGCTGGTCCTAATAAAATCGATATTCCCCACATTCCAGCAATAAGACCTAATGCATACGACCATAAAGGTGGACTGAAAACGATCCGCACCATGGAATAGGATAGGGATAACAAAGACCCCCCTCCAAATCCTTGAATAAAGCGCCCTATTAAGAATAAGGGCATATTCGAAACAATGCTGCACATGAAAGTGCCAATGATAAAGATAAGACAAACGATAATATAAGCTTTACGAGGGCCTAGTTTCCCTAATATTTTTGTTGCAAGGGAAGTACCAAGGAGTGAAGCTGTAACAAAGACACTAGTTACCCATGAATAATATAATCCACTACCAATATCATCTAGAAGAGAGGGTAAAATAGTAACGACGGTGTAAGCAGTAATGGCATATAACGCAACACCGCTTGTAAGCATTAAGGAGCGAATACCGTTTTTACCCAATAAAAGTATAGACCAGTTATTTTTCACTGTTTCTTTTCTATCTATTAAAAACCAATTTCTCTCTTATAAAATAATTATTTGAATTTGCCAAGAAAATTCCAAGCTCTCCTTTCGCAGAGCTTTAGAATTGAAATTAAATTATAACTTAATTGGTCATTGCTTTTTTAAGATTTTCATCAATTTTATCTAGAAATCCCGTTGTAGAAAGCCATTTTTGTTGGGGTCCAATCAAAAGTGCAAGATCTTTAGTCATAAAACCGTCTTCGACAGTTTTAATACAAACTTTTTCCAATATTGTGGCAAAGTTTTTTAATTTTTCATTATTATCTAATTTGGCACGGTGTGCCAGTCCACGTGTCCATGCAAAAATAGAAGCAATAGAATTCGTTGATGTTTCTTCATTTTTTTGATGCTGGCGGTAATGGCGTGTTACTGTACCATGTGCGGCTTCTGCTTCGACAATTTTACCATTTGGCGTCATAAGAACAGAGGTCATAAGACCAAGAGATCCAAAGCCTTGAGCAATGATATCTGACTGAACATCACCATCATAGTTTTTACATGCCCAAACATAGCCACCTGACCATTTAAGTGCAGAAGCAACCATATCATCAATTAAGCGATGCTCATAGTATAGTTTATGATTTTCAAATTTAGCTTTAAATTCTGTATCAAATATTTCTTGAAAGATGTCTTTAAAACGGCCGTCATACGCTTTCAGAATAGTATTTTTTGTTGAAAGATAAACTGGAACATTTCGTTGTAATCCATAATTGAAAGATGCACGTGCAAAGTCACGAATTGATTCATCAAGATTATACATAGCCATAGCAACTCCTGTGCTAGGAGCATCAAAAACATCATATTCAATAACTTGATTATCATCACCGACAAATTTAATACTTAGTTTTCCTTTACCAGGAAATCTGAAATCAGTTGCTTTATACTGATCACCAAAAGCGTGGCGCCCGATAATAATTGGCTTTGTCCAGTGAGAAACAAGGCGGGGGATATTTTTGCAGATAATGGGTTCACGAAAAATGACTCCTCCTAAAATATTACGGATCGTACCATTGGGGGATTTCCACATTTTTTTTAGGTTAAATTCTTTGACACGTGATTCATCAGGAGTGATGGTTGCACACTTTATACCAACACCATATTGTTTGATAGCATTGGCAGAATCGATTGTTATTTGATCATTGGTTGCGTCTCGATTTTCGATGGAAAGATCATAATATCTAAGATCAATATCAAGATAGGGATGAATCAGTTTATCTTTTATGTATTTCCAGATGATACGAGTCATTTCATCACCATCGATTTCAACAATGGGATTTTTTACTTTAATCTTTATCATTAGAAGTCCTTTTTCCTTTAAATAATGTTGTTTTTTATAGCACTTTCAGAATTATAATGAAAAGTGAAAACACTGATAACAAAGATGCATTCAAGAGTGATATCGGTAAAATATATGACTAACATAATATTAATTTTATTGGGGAACACACTGATTAAAGAGAGAGTAAATTATTTTCTAATGTATGATTATTATATTTTTGATAAAGAAGCTATTTTATAAAAATGGTAAGTGGGTATTTATTAACGGCATAGAGTTTATTCATTATTTATTATTAAATATTTTATTTAACTATTTGATTAATTTATATTAATTTTTATCAATAATTTATTGAGATTCTGTATTAAGATTGTAAATCTTTGTATTGTTACTTTACCTTTAAAGTTGTTGTTTGCTAATTTTTTAAAAAATCTAATGGGATTAAAATAACTTTAATTGAGAATAATTGATATAAAATAAGTTATGGGCTAGTATTGCAGGAAATTTTAGAAGTGCTTTAGGTTATTTGAAGAATAGTTAGAAATTTATCAAAGATAAGATTAAATTTTACCAAAATAAATCAATAACTTATGTATTAGCATAGTTCATAGATTTTAATTTATTAGGAGATCAAATTACCAAAAGATTCTATCTTTTATAGTTTTTTTATTATCGATATGGATGAGAAAGCTTCATTTTCAAAAAAGTAGAATCAACTTCATAGTATTTTGATGATTTCTATACGGAAAAATATATTAGAAAATCTTATTTCTAATTACTAAAAAAGAAAATATAATCAATATATTATAAGATATAAAAAAGATGGTATTCCTAAGGAGAGAAATAAAAAATAAGAAAGTTAATAACTTACCGTAATGGTAAGGGATTTACTTTTTATTGATTATATTACGTTTTTTATCTCTATCCCTCACTTTTTTGAAGTTTTTGATCGATTTAAGAGTTGTTTGCAATAAAAGCTGGGAAAAATGATATAGCAAAGGCTATTTGGGTGTTTTCGTGTAGTTTTTGAAAATAGTGCAACATTCAAATCATGAAGGGATAGCGTTTACCTATAAAATGGTTTTCGAAACTGTTTCTGTATGGTCATTGATACAAGCAGTTAAGCAGATTTTTTGTAATGAGATAGAGGGTTTATCTGATAAATTTTTTCCAAGTATACGTAAGTTTGTGAGATTGTGTCGTAATTTGGAAAGAAGTTTTTTGACAGGAGAGAATATTGCTCGCAAAGCTTTTTTAATACCTGTAAAAAAACAATAAATGAAAAAGGCGCGAGAGAGTATTCCAGACCATTGATGTTTGTTCAAAAGCAAGAGCTTGAAGGGATTTTTAATGGCATTGGAGAAGTAATGAAAGATTTTAAATCAGCAAAACAGTAAAGAGAGATTGTTTTGTAATTATTATACGTTTAAATCGACAAAAAGGTACTGTACAGAGCAACAATTTGCACGTCTTATGAGTGTTAGACAAATAACTTTACACATTTAAAGCAGTGGTTTTTAAAAAATTAAAAATGGAATATAAAAAAGTTTTATTTTTTACTTAAACAAAAAGTATTTATGTTATGTAATAATTTTATATTATTTAACTAATATATAAGTAATATTATAATAACAAAAATTGTTATTTTATAATAAATGAAGTTATATTCATAATATATTATAATTTAATAAGAAATTTAAAATATAGTATTATTTCTTAAAAAAGCTTAATTATTTTTATGTTATAAAATAAAAGATGTTTAGATGCTTACATTATGTGGTAAAATTTCATCCAAGATTTGCATTGATCACTCCGCACAGCTTTTCGATATGGCTAAAAAATTGGGCGTATTATCAGCATTTTTACCTTCTATTGAAATTGAAAAAAATCTTGTACAGTTAGTATGGAAGAGAAAATCATTAAACTTCTATGCCTTAGATAGAAGCATTGCTTTTCTTTTAAGAAAAGCAGCTGATGTTTGTCGTAAAAATTTTACAATAAAGCTTTCTGATTCATTGATTCGTGAAACTATCAATATATTCGTTAGAAATTTTTATATTTTTTATAAAAAAATTATAAAAATTTAAGATATTAACAGAAAAATTTGGTAAAAAGGAACTGTGCTTTATAAGGATACACTCAGAATTTTATTCCCTTACCTTGTATTTACTTACCTTATATTTCAAAAAAATACATAAAATCAATAAATTACTTATAATAAAAAAGAAGATGGTACGCCCAAGGGGAATCGAACCCCTGTTTCCGCCGTGAAAGGGCGATGTCCTAACCGCTAGACGATGGGCGCAAACCAATTCATGAGGCTTATAGAGAGGATCTTTTTACTTCGCAAGCCCTATGCGTAATTTTTTTTAAAAAAACGTACTTTATTGAATTATTTTTTTGAGTATGGTTACATTATTCCTATCTGATTTTATTTTCTAAAATTTTGTATGAAAAATGTATAAAAAAATAATGTCATAATTATAAGGGATGATAGGGAGTTTCAGGATTAGCATAAAAGTAACAAAAATTAATATTTTTGCTATAATGAATGTTTCTTGTATCATTTTAATGATTAATGTAGAATACATACATAATTAAAATAATCCTTATATTTTTCAAAAATCTTTCATAAAAAATGGTTATAACAAGTTTTAATAAAGCTACAATTTGTTATAGAGTAATTTATTGAAACGAAACAATAAACATTCATCGATAAATTAATCAATGATATAAATCATTTAAGAATTGTTTTGAATATATAAGTTCAAAATTTATTTAATTAAAAATAGAATACGTATCGTGATGAAAATGTACATGTTAATTAAAGAGAGGTATCAATAAAATATTGAAGTAAATTGAAAAGAGTAGGAATTAACAATCATTTTTTTTATAATATATATTTGTATAAGTGTATAAAAAATTAAAATTTACCGTTTTTATTTTATGAATTTGAAGTAATCATTATTGTGTAGGTTTTTATGTAAATAGAGAGTATTGATATTATTTTTAAGTATATATTGGCTGTCATTCACTAATACGGTAAATTACTATCAATCAGTTATTATAAAATTTTCAAAATCTACAAGTTTTGTTATTATTCTATGTATTATACAATATTTCATAATTACATTTATATATAATTCAAGTATATATAATTCAAATTTTGTGATTTTGAGTTTTTATATTTTTATATATAGTATAATTCAGAAAAATTTTAAATAGTTATGCTATTACTATTGTAATAATTTAAAAAAAGTATAAAAACGTATAACAAGAAATATTATGTTTAATAATCATAAGTTTATGTTCTGTAGTGATTTATAATATTGAAAATAATACTACTTATAATTAGTTTTTATTTTTAAAATATAGGTTTTATACTTTTAAATATTTAAATTGAATAAGTGGGTAGGAATTAGCATACTCATTCAGACAAATGATTGAGTATGGTCGTATTGATTGTTGATAAGAATTATTTTTACTTTGCTGTGCATAATTTAAAATATTTTTTTAATGAAGATATAAAGATAGGCTAGTCTAAATAATGGCAGAAGCTTTAAAAGTTGGTATTGGAGGTCTCGGTACGGTTGGTGCTTCAGTTATAAAGATTTTGCGTGAAAAAGAAAATAGCTTGGCTCGCCAGTGTGGACGATCGATCAAAGTTGTTGCTGTTAGTGCGCGCGATAAAGACCGTAATCGTGGAATTGATCTGAGTGACGTAAAGTGGTTTGATTCACCTGTGGAGATGGCTGCTTCTGATGAGATTAATGTTTTTGTTGAGTTAATTGGTGGTGAATCAGATATCGTGCATGCAGCTATTAAAGAAGCACTTAATGCGAGGCATCATGTTGTTACTGCTAATAAAGCACTTCTTGCTCGATACGGAGTAGAACTTGCTATTAGGGCAGAAGAAAAAGGTGTTTCTCTTAATTTTGAAGCTGCTGTTGCGGGTGGGATTCCTGTCATAAAAGCGATGAGGGAATCGCTTTCTGGTAATCATGTATCGCGAATTTATGGCATTCTAAATGGAACTTGTAATTATATATTAACGCGCATGTTTACCGAAGACCTTTCATTTCAAGATTGTTTAGTAGATGCACAAAGGCTCGGTTACGCTGAATCTGATCCGACTTTTGATATAGAAGGAAATGATACTGCTCATAAATTAGCTCTACTGACAAGTTTGGCATTCAAAACTGAAATTTCGTTAGATGATGTTTATATTGAGGGGATTAGTAATATTTCACAGGTTGATATTCGTGCGGCTGATGAATTGGGGTATCGGATCAAACTGTTAGGGGTTGCATTAAAAACTGATTCTGGAATTGAACAACGTGTTCATCCTACAATGGTACCAGCATCATCAATGATTGCACAAATTCATGGTGTGACTAACGCTCTTTCTATTCAGAGTGATTTACTAGGTGAATTATTATTTTCTGGTCCTGGTGCTGGGGGAGTGGCAACAGCATCAGCGGTTATTGGTGATTTGGCTGATATTGCAAAAACACACTCTGGTTTTCAGTATGGACCTGTTTTAGGAATACCAGCGTTAGCGCTTACTCCTCATAAAAAAGCACGTATTACCAATCATGCAGGCAGTTACTTTATTCGTTTGAATGTTTATGATCGCGCTGGTGTGTTTGCAATGGTTGCACAGCATATGGCTGATAATCATATCTCATTAGAATCGATTGTTCAGAAACCTTTTGCAGAAAATCAGACTGGTAAAATAAAAATAATCATTTTAATAACACATGAAACAACAGAAGTGAATATACGAAAAACACTTGCGGCAATCGAGAAAGATGGTCATCTTGTTACAAAATCTCAATTCATTCGTATCGAACATATAGAATAAAGTTGATGATTTATTGTATAATGGTAAGAGAAAAGCTAATTGTTTTTTTCTTGGAATGCTGATGTTTTTTTTAGTATTCACTTAGTAGGATTTTTTATATGCTTACAGCTCAGAATATTTTAAATGGATTTGATCGTATTCTAACTCTTGAATTGGTACGTGTTACTGAACGTGCTGCTATTGCAGCTGCTCATTGGCGCGGGCGCGGCGATGAAAAGGCTGCTGATCAAGCTGCTGTAGATGCGATGCGTCAGGAACTTAACCGTTTGCCTATTGATGGTACAGTAGTAATTGGTGAAGGTGAACGTGATGAAGCTCCCATGCTTTATATCGGAGAGAAAGTAGGGCTTCAAAATGGATTAGCAGTTGATATTGCGCTTGATCCGCTTGAGGGAACTACAATTTGTGCTAAAAATCTTGCTAATTCTCTGGCTGTGGTTGCAATTGCTGAAAAGGGTAATTTACTTTATGCCCCTGATGTTTATATGAAAAAAATTGCTATTGGCCCTGGTTATCCAAAGGGAGTAGTTGATATAGATGCTAATACCGTGGATAATATTTATGCTCTTGCAAAAGCTAAAGGAGTGGCTGTTAATCAGATTACTGCCTGTATTATGGATCGGCCTCGTCATAAAAAAATAATTGATGAAGTACGGACAACAGGAGCGGCAATTCGCTTAATTAGTGATGGTGATGTTGCTGCTGTTATTCATACAACTGATCCAGATGAAACAGGTATTGATATTTACATGGGTATTGGTGGAGCTCCAGAGGGTGTATTAGCTGCTGCGGCCTTGCGCTGTATTGGTGGGCAGATGCAGGGATGTTTACAGCTTGACACAGAAGAAAAAATTGAGCGTGCAGCAAAAATGGGGATCAATAATCCTCATAAAGTTTATACAATAGAAGAGATGGTAAAAGGCGATGTTTTGTTTTCTGCAACAGGTGTAACTGATGGAAATATGCTTTCTGGTGTTAAATTTACCCCTCGCTATATTCAAACAGAGACAATTGTAATGCGTTCACACACTGGCACAATTCGTAATATAAAAACACAACATAGAGATCACTCTAAAGTTTGATTGATACTTTTTTTTTAAAATTTTTAACATTAAAGGAATTCTATCTTATAAATACACCTTTTGTAAAAGGTTTTATAGATACGTTTAAAGGGATGTTTTTCATCATCATGATAATGGAACAGAGTGTACCCATCCATTTTTGTCTTCTGTGTTTCCTTTTTGAAGGTTAACTAATTTTGTTCGAAGTTGCTCTGTAATCTTACCAATCATTTCATTTCCAATAACTAACTCTCCACCTTTATATTTGAAACGACCGATTGATGTTATAACAGCAGCAGTACCACAAGCAAAAGCTTCTTTAAGATGGCCATTTTGTACATCTTCCTTGAGTGATTCAAAAGAATAAGGACGTTCTTCTATTTTAAAACCTATTTGTTGTGCTAATTCTAAAATTGAATGACGTGTTATTCCTGGAAGAATATTGCCATTAAGCTCAGGTGTTACAAGCGTATTATTTTCCATAATAAAGCAAACATTCATACCGCCAAGTTCTTCAATCCACTTATGTTCAACCATATCAAGGAAAAGTACTTGACTACAATTATTTTGAGTTGCAATATCTTGTGCAAGTAAGCTTGCTGCATAGTTTCCACCACATTTAGCAGCGCCTGTACCACCCGGGCCAGAACGGCTATAATCTGTTTCAAGCCATACACTGATGGATTTCTCTTCTCCTTTAAAATACGATTCAACTGGAGTTGCTATGATACAAAAGATATATTCTCGAGAGGGGCGAACCTTTAAAAAGCTTTCATTGCCAAACATGAATGGGCGTATGTAGAGGCTAATATTTGGATGATAAGAAACCCACTTTTGATCGATTTTTATCAATTGATTAATTGCATCTAAAAAAATATTCTTTGGCAATTCAGGCATAGCTAACCGCCGTGCTGATTCCATAAAACGCTGTGCATTGGCATCGGGGCGAAATAACAAAATACGTCCGTCTTTTGCACGATGTGCTTTCAATCCCTCAAAGATCTCTTGCCCATAATGCAGAACAGTACTTGCTGGATGAATCTCTAGAGGTTTGTGTTGAGAAATAACAGCGTTATGCCAGCCCTTATCCTCAGTCCATTTGATAATACCCATATGATCTGTAAAAAATTGCCCAAAACCAGGATTTTTTAAAATCTTTTCAAGATTCTCATCTGACAAAGGTGAGGGGTGTTTTTCTATTTTAAATGGAAGTGATGATGTGAAAAATTCCATAGGTAAAACCTTTTGGGGAATACTTTATTTTTACATAATATTTACTAAAAAATAGCAAAAAACGTCTACTATAACATTATGATTAGTAACTTCTTTGTGTCAATACTTTATTATAGAATTTAAAGCAAAGACTTATTGATAGAGATATTTTTGACCACATTTTCATAATCGTTTTTCTAGTTTTTATAGAGTGATTTGGAACCTTTATACATATGGGTCGTTTTTCAAAACAAGAACCCGAATAACTTCAATACATTATATTTAAATCATTGAAGATAGGGGAATTAAAAAGGGAATTCATCATGACTAATAAACATTATCCAGCATACAAGCAACATACAGTTAAAGATAAATCAGATCGTGAACAACGTAATTTTATTGGTAAAAGTATCTTTGCGATTATTTTTACACTCATTATTCTTTGGTTTATTTTTAGCTTTTTAGGATCTCTTTTTGAAAAATCCCCAAAACATAACGCATCTAACTATAATACTACAGAATCAAGTCAAACTATAACAACTCCGAAAAAAGATTTAAATACAACATCTCCACTACCTCATACTCATAAAGATACGGTACCACCATTATTTTATGAACAAAACCCTTCAGGTGAAGGAGATAAATCAAGCACAGATTCAGGAGAAAAACTACCTTCAGTGTCTGAGAAAGAAAAATCTGACACGATTTTCATTCCTGAAGCTAATCAATAAGTCAATTATTCGATATTGCAATGAATAATGCAACAATTAATAAAACCGTTGCATTATTTATTTAGCGGGTGATAAAACAACTACCCCCAAAATTTTTAATTTCTTCACAAAGTCTTATAGCTTCGTTACGATTTTTAGTTTGAACACGAACACGATAATAAGTACCTTTTCCTGGTATAAGAGCTGGTTGAATATTTAAAGGGCGAGTACCGATAAGAAATTTAAACCTAGATTTAATATTTTTTAAAGAATCCTTAGCTAGCTCAGACGTTGGTTGAGATGCAAGCTGTACATAATAACTTTCTGAATTTTGTATTGTTTCTCGAGTTGATTGGGATGAGTGAGAAGCAACGTGTTTTTGTGTTTCTGAACTAAATTTTGTCTGTGAAGGAATCGGTATAAATGAATTTTTAATTTTTTTCTCGATATTGATATCAGGAGCAGAAGCATTTTTTTCTATTATTTTATCAATATCAACCAAAAGATTATGTTCTATTGCATTGTTATTTATATCAGAGTTATCTGCATCAGAAAATTTTGAAGAAATTGAGGGTTCTTCTTGAAATTGATTTACAGTAATTTTATCATTTTTTTCAATATCATCAGTAAGCTTTTTATCTTTATCTATATTATACATTGGAGTAAGGATAGCTGTACCATCTTGTTTTACAATAACGGTTTGTATTTCTCGTGTTGGAATGGTATGATTAGCAGCTTCTGTGATTGCGTCTTCAACATCGGATTCATTAAAAGATGAGGATGAAATATTTTCAGATAGTTGCTCATTTAATTCTGTTAAATCTTCAAGCGATTCAGAATTATTAATGAGAAACTGTTGTGTATCTTCCTGCGTTTCATTTTGTCCAGTTGCTTGCTTATAAATATCTAAATTATGAGCAGCGTCATTTTCAGTTCTGGTTGTTTCTTGTTTAAATTTAAAAGGTGTATCATCAGCACGGATAATAAGCGGGTTTTCATTTTTTTTTGATGACGTAAAAAAATAAGAATAACTGGTAAAACCAATTACTATCAATACAATAGGAACAACACTTCTAGTAAAAACTTTTCCGATGATTAAAGAAGTTTTTGAGATGGAAGGTATAGACGTATTAGCAGGAATTCTATCTACACTTTTATGTAGTGAATTTTTAGAAAAAGGAGAAGAATAATTAGTATTTTGCTCTGGAGTATTTACATATGGATCTTCTTTTGAATTTTGTACAGTTTGATGAAAAATTTCGTTAAAGATTTCATTTTGTTGCTGTTGTGAAAAATCTTCTACTGGAATATTTCCTATATTAAATACATCAGAAAATTCTTCTTTTAAATTATCAGAAGATACACCATATTCTGGAGTTCCGTATGGAACTTCTGGAACTATGATTTCTTCAGTTTTTTCTACGATTTCTTCTGCAAATTTATCAGTATTAATATTTGGGGGAGGAGAAGTGTCTTTATGAGTATAGTTATGTGAAAAAAAATTGTCTGTTTGTGTAGTCTTGAAGATTTTCGACGATGATTGTGTATCATTTAAATTATTTTGATTATATGGAGCCCATCTTTCATTAATTTGATTAGAGATATTTTCAGTATTATCGATGTATTGGGTTTGAGCATTACTATATTCCGGAATTTTTGTAATACTTGCCTCTTGTTCCAAAACTTTCTCTTTATAAAATTGAGTATAATCGTTAGTATAATTTTCTTGTGGAAAATCTTTTAAAGCAAATAGCTTATCAGCTTGTGCTGTATCCAAAACAGACGAGAAGTCTTCTGTTGATTCATCATTTATGATGCTATTTTTTTTTGAAGCAATATCAGAAGATGAAAAAACGGTATTTCTATCTTTGAAGGAATTAGATGCGTTGCTATGGTATTCTTTATCCCATTCTCTTTGATCAACGGGAATCGTATATGGGTGATTTATGGGAGTGTTGGAAGAACTTTGATGATCATTATAATAATTTTGTTTTATATTCGAAACATCTAATTGTGCATCAAAATCATCTGTCTCAAAAAGTGGGTCAATATGTGTTGGTGTTGTTTTACTTTGAGGTGATTGATTTTTTTGAATAGGTAGTGGAGAAAGTGCATCTAAGATCTGCTCTTCATCAAGATCGGTAGATGGAAAATGTGTAAAGCTATTTTGTTCTAAATGGTTGAAAGCAGTAGTAGTTGTAACATCCATTGAGACTTGTTCACCATTGGGTGAGTACGAATCTCTTTGTTCATACTGTAAGCCATCAGCTAAATTATTTTCAAGTTCTGCTTCTAAAAAAGATAAATCAAAATCATCACCATGAAATGGAGTTTCAGAGGGATGAGGTATTGATTGATCAGGCTGTAAAGCAGATTGAGTACTTTGATTTTTACTGTGTTTATTCGAATTAAAAATTTGTTCAAATTTTTCTGCAGAATCATAGTGTCCATGATCTTGTTTTATTTTGTGCAGATTTTTGCGATCGTTATCGCTCATAATTTCTCTCACATGATGATTTGCATTTGAATGCAATAAATGATTAATTCTAATTTATTATTTGTTAAATAATAATTTTTCTTCCTCTTACGAAAAAAATTATAAACAAAGCACTTATTTTATGTATTTATAAAACTTTTTCAACGCATTTCTGCAGGTGCGTCTACTCCTACTATCTTGAGTCCTGATGATAAAACATTTATAATCGCTTGTATCAATCCTAGTCTAGCAAATGATAGCTCCTTATCATCCGGCTTAAGAAAGCGTAAATCAGGATTATCACTTCCTTTATTCCAATGTGCGTGGAATCTTGAAGCAAGATCGTAAAGATAAAAAGCTAATCGATGTGGTTCTTTATGCACTACAGCTTGTTCGATGATACGTGGATATTCAGCAAGTTTACGTATTAGTGATATTTCATTTTCATCGATTAATCGATTAAGATGTGCAATCATTACATCGTTTGAAAGATTTTCAATAAGAAGGGTTTCTTTTGCCTGACGAAAAACTGAGTGACAACGTGCACTTGCATACTGCACGTAAAAAATAGGATTATCTTTTGATTGTTCTGTTACTTTTGCAAAATCAAAATCAAGAGGTGCTTCACACTTACGATACAGCATCATAAAACGTACTGGATCTCGGCCAACTTCTTCCACAACATCACGTAGAGTAATAAATGATCCTGCTCTTTTTGACATACGTATAGGTTGACCATTGCGGAAGAGCTTTACCAATTGACATAAGAAAACACTCAGTTTTGCTTTATCGCCAGAGATGGCTTTTGCCATCGCTTCTAGCCGCTTCACATAACCAGCATGATCTGCACCTAGAATATAAATCATTTCATCAAATTGACGATTAAATTTATCACGAAAATAAGCAACATCAGCAGCAAAATAAGTATAAGAACCGTCAGACTTAACTAAGACACGATCTTGGTCATCTCCAACATCAGTTGAACGGAATAAAGTCTGTTCGCTTGGCTCCCAGTCTTCTATGTTTTGTCCTTTTGGTGGTGGTAGCTTACCTTTATAGATATAACCGTTTAAAGTGAGATCATTAATTGTACTGTGTATGGCTCGCGCATTATCTGCATAAAGCATTCGCTCAGAAAAAAAGATATCATGATAAATATTAAGGGCAGCTAAATCTTTGCGAATCATTGACATCATTGCATTAATTGCATGCTCTTTCACTATAGATAAAGCTTCATCTTTATCCATGGTGAGTAATTGATCACCAAATTCTTGAGCAAGTGATTGGCCTAATGGTATCAAATATTCACCAGGATACAGACCTTCTGGAATTTTATTAATTTTTTGTCCAAGAGCTTCACGGTAGCGCAATAATACAGAATGGGCGAGTATTTCAATTTGTCCGCCAGCATCGTTGATATAATATTCTTTTGTAATGTTATAGCCGACAAATTGTAGTAGATTGGAAAGAACATCTCCAATAACTGCACTTCGACAATGTCCTACATGCATTGGACCAGTTGGATTTGCCGATACATATTCTACATTGACACGTTTTCCCTGTCCTATTGGAAGACGACCATAGGACATGCCTGATTGAAGTATAGATTTTATTACATCTTGCCAAAATGATTTTGTAAGTTTGATATTGATGAATCCAGGACCAGCAATTTCAATGTGCTCAATAGAATGATCATTTTTGAGAAGCTCGATAATTTTTTCTGCAAGTGCACGTGGATTAAGCCCAATAGGCTTTGCAAGCACCATAGCAACATTGGTTGATAAATCACCATGTAAGGAATCGCGTGGGGGATCAACAGTAATTTTTGATAAATCTAAGTGTTCATCATTTTTACCCTTTATATCAGATAGTTCGAGTATTTTTTTGATTTTTTTCTCGAATTTTTTAAAAACATTCATATTCAACTTCCATAGTGCATTTAAAATTAATTAAATAAAATTATCTGTATGGTTAAACAAACGATGATATTCACGTAGGGCATAGTGATCAGTCATACCTGACAGAAAATCAGCAATGAGGCGCGCTAATTCTTGATTTGTTAAGTGAGATGTTTTACTGCGCCAGCTTTCAGGCATCACATTAGGGTTTTTATAATAATAATCAAACAGTTCTTGTACAATGCATTTTGCTTTATTGCAACGATTAAGAACTTGCTCATGATGATAAAGGTTTTTAAAAAGAAAATCTTTCAATTCTTTTTCACGAATAGTCATCATAGGTGAAAAGGTAACAATGGTTTGCCCTGCTTTATGAATATCATTTATGTTTGTTGGTTTAATGCGTGCCAAGTTTTCTTGTGATTGTTTAATAACATCTTTAACCATGGTTGTTATTTGTCTACGTACCAATTCATAGCCACACCGAGTTGGGTCGAGTTGTGGATACTCTTGTTTTATATCTTTTAATAATGATGCAGTTAGTGAAACATGTTCAAGCTGGCTAATTGTTAATAAGTGTGAATGTAAACCATCATCAATATCATGAGCATTATAAGCAATGTCATCGGCAATAGCAGCACATTGTGCTTCTAGTCCAGCAAAATGATCAAGCTCAAGATCCTGCTTTGCGTTATATTGTAGAATATCTATAGGAACATCTTTACTGTTAGCATAAGGGCCTAAAAGGGGACCATTGTGTTTTACGAGTCCTTCAAGTGTTTCCCAAGTGAGGTTAAGTCCATCAAAATTAGCATAACGCTGTTCCAAATTTGTAACAATGCGTAATGCTTGTGCATTATGATTAAAGCCACCATAATGTGCCATTGCTTCATTAAGAGCATCTTCTCCTGCATGGCCGAAAGGTGTATGCCCAAAATCATGGACAAGAGCGATGGCTTCGGCAAGATCTTCATCAAGATATAGTGCACGAGCCAAGGTCCGTGCAATTTGAGAAACTTCTATCGAATGTGTGAGTCGAGTGCGGTAATGATCGTTTTCATCAGCGATAAATACTTGGGTTTTATGTTTGAGTCGTCGAAATGCATTAGAATGAATGATCCGATCTCTATCTCGCTGAAAGGGTGATCGTGTGGTATTAGAAGTTTCATGAAATAATCTACCACGGCTTGTCTGTGGATTAGTGCTATATATTGCTCGAGATCGATAATTGAAATTGATATTATTTATATCCATTGCAAGTCATCCATTCTCAACTTAAATGTATTATTATAAATTTCTATCTATTTTAGATACCCCTTCTTGATAGTTTAATGCAAGGATATTGGAAAGATGAGCGTGAATATTTCGGATTTTGCTGCCAAGCATATCGCACAGATACTTTTAAGTGAACCCGATAAGATAGGATTGCGTATTTCCGTTGAAGGTGGCAGGTGTTCAGGTTTTTTTTATAAATATGATTTAGTTTCTGAAAGCAAAGATGATGATCTTGTTCTTAAAAAAGATGGAGCGATTATATTTATTGATTCTGTATCCCTTCCTTTTATGGAGGGGGCTGAAATTGATTTTGTTGACGATCTTATGGGACAATCTTTTCAAATTCGTAATCCTAATGCTGTTTCCTCGTGTGGTTGCGGTGTAAGTTTTTCAATTTAAAATGGTAACTTTGATATTGCTTCTTGAAAAGGTTATCATGTTCGTTAAAAATACTAGAATGAATATTCTTACAAAAATATTATGTCAGTCTTTGTGGCTATACATAGTTTTTATCGCGTTAACTTGGAGAAGCTGGGCATTTTCTGAAAAAGGGGAAAGGAAAAATTATCAACAAAAACAATTAACAAGTTTTATCTTAAAATCGCAAAATCATGAAAAAGAAAATTTGTCCTCTCAGGCTCAGCTTATATTGCATGCTCGATTAACAAATGATAGCGAAAATATTATGAAAGGGCTTATATGGAGGGTTTATGCGCCTATCTTAGGAATTGATAATAAATTACCGCTGATTGCATCTTATGAAGGGGGGAGTGTACACTTTAATTTAGAACCAGGAAGCTATCTTGTTCATGTTTCATTTGGTCATGCAAGTGCTGTACAGCGCATAAAATTAGAAAATGGACAGCGTCTTTCCAAAAATTTTAATCTTGATGCTGGTGGTATAATTTTAAATGCTACATTGCTTAATGGTATAATCAACGAAAAGGAATTACGTTTCACTATATATGAGTATGCAAAAGAAAATGATGATATTGGTATAATTTTATCAAATATTAAGCCTCACTCAATTATACGTTTGAAAGCTGGCTATTATCATATTGCTTCCCATTATGGCTCTATTAATGCTATTGTACGTTCAGATATCCAAGTGGATGCAGGTAAAATTACTGAAGTAAGCTTTGAGCATCAAGCAGCACAAATTATCTTAAAATTAGTACGTCAAGAAGGAGGAGAGGCACTTGCAGATACAAGCTGGTCTATTACTAATGATTCTGGTGATATCATTTATGAGACAGTTGGTGCTTATGTTTCACTTACGTTAGTTGAGGGTAAATATATTGCGATTGCTAAAAATAAGGATCAAATTTATCAAAAAGTTTTTTCAGTTCTCTCTGGTCATGATGAAGATGTGAGCGTGGTGGCAAATGCACAAAGTATGCAAAAAATAAATGAGTCAAAAGATTAAAGGTTGTTAATGAGGGTAAGCAGCCATTAAAGGTGTAGAGTTTTGGTTATAGAGATTTCGACAGTTAGTGTATTTTTTGCAGGTATATTGTCTTTTTTATCGCCGTGTGTTTTGCCATTAGTACCTCCTTATTTATGCTATATGGCAGGGGTTGGGATTGATGATTTTCGTTCAGAAAAACCTAATAGAAAAATGTTTATACGGTTGGCACTTTTGTCTTCTGTTATTGCGTTCATTTTTGGTTTTACAACTGTTTTTGTTGCTTTAGGTGCTAGTGCAAGCACACTTGGTAGGTTTATTAATTATTATCGTGATTGGTTTACTATTGCTTCTGGAATTATTATTATCATTTTCGGTTTAAATTTTTTAGGCCTTTTTAAAATTGCTTTTTTATTTCGAGAAGTACGTTTTCAAACGCATAATACTCCTACAGGGCCTTTAGGGGCTTATGTCATTGGTTTAGCTTTTGCATTTGGTTGGACACCATGTATTGGTCCGATTTTAGGGCCTATAATAACGCTTGCTGGAACAAAAGAAACTATGAGCGAGGGAGTTGTGCTTTTAGGGATTTATGCACTTGGTCTTGGAGTACCTTTTATTTTGGCAGCTTTATTTTCAAATAGTTTTATGAGATTTTTTGGGGTTTTTCGTGTCCACTTAAGAAAAGTTGAAAAAATTATTGGTATTTTTTTGGTTATTACGGGTATTTTATTTTTGACAGGTTCTATGCAGAATCTTTCATTTTTGCTTTTAGAAAATTATCCTTTATTGAGTAAGGTTGAAGTTATTCATTGGCATGATATTGTAAATTTTTTTGGATTTTTTCGTTAATTTTATGTGTTCTTATGGTTAGAAATTGTCTTTCTATTGTCCTTGCAGCAGGTGAGGGGACGCGTATGAAGTCGTCTCTTCCTAAGGTGCTTCATAAAATCGCTGGATTACCACTTGTATGCCATGTTGTAAAACAAGTAGAATTGACAGGTACTTCACAATTGGCAGTCGTTGTTGGATTTGGCGCTGAAACTGTAACTGAAGTTGTTCAGTCATTTGTAAAGAATACGGTAATTTTTGAACAAAAAGAACGCTTAGGAACTGCTAATGCTGTTTTATCTGCTCGCTTGGCTTTGCAAAAAGGAGTGGATGATGTTCTTATTGTTTTTGGTGATACTCCTTTGATTCAAAAAGATTCATTGCTACAAATTCGCGAGCAGCTTGCTACTGGAGCGGATGTTGTTGTTGCTGGTTTTCACGCTCCAGATCCAACAGGTTATGGGCGTCTTATTGAAAAAAATGGTAAACTTATTGCTGTTGTAGAAGAAAAAGATGCAAGTGATGAAGAAAAAAAAATTTCTTTTTGTAATGGTGGGATATTTGCAATTAATGGAAAGCATGCACTTTCTCTTTTAGAGAAGGTTGGTAATAACAATTTAAAGCAAGAATATTATTTAACAGATATTGTTTCTATTGCATCGCATCAAGGATTGGATATTCGAATCGTTGAAGTACCTTTTGATAATATTGTAGGAATTAATAATTGTCTTGAGCTTTCCGAAGTTGATACTTTGTGGCAAAAGCGTAAAGTACGTGATTTGATGTTGTCTGGAGTTACAATACTTAAACCAGAAAGTGTTTATTTTTCTTATGATACAGAGATTGAGCCAGGTGTAGTAATTGAGCCAAATGTTTATTTTGGGTTGGGGGTAAAAGTACAATCTGGTGCAGTTATCCATGCATTTAGTTATTTGGAGGGAGCTGTAGTTGGTAAAAATGCACGGATTGGGCCTTATGCACGTTTGCGTTCTGGAACAGAATTGTCAGATTCGGTAAAGATTGGAAATTTTTGTGAAGTTAAAAAAGCTAAAGTTGGGGAAGCCTCTAAGATTAACCATTTAAGTTATATTGGTGATACAGAAATTGGTGCCCATACTAATATTGGAGCTGGTACTATTACTTGCAATTATGATGGATTTCATAAATACAAAACTATGATTGGTTCTAATACGTTTATTGGTTCTAATTCAGCACTTGTTTCTCCACTGATTATAGGAAATGATTCTTATATTGCCTCAGGAAGTGTTATTACTAAAGATGTTCCTTCAAATAGTTTAGCTTTTGGGCGTGCACGACAAGTAGTAAAAGAAGATTATGCAATAAAATTACGTGTACGCTTATCAACAAATAAACAAAAAAAGTGATCATTTTCAATTTATTTTTTAATTTTATAATGATTTAACTATTTTATAGGAATCTTATTCTTAAGCATTACCATACTAAATATTTGGTTTATATGATTATTTAAAACTTTCAATGAAGGTAAGTTTGTTATTTTATTTGGATTATATAAATCTAGGATGTAAGTTGGAGCTCTTTAATGTGCGGAATTATTGGAATTCTTGGAAAGAGGTGTGTTGTATCTTCTTTGGTTGATGGTTTGAAGTGTCTTGAGTATAGAGGATATGATTCATCTGGTATAGCAACAGTGCATAATGGGCATCTTTATTGTATACGTGCTGAAGGTAAGCTTATTCACTTAAAAGAGAAATTAGAAAAAACACCTCTAAAAGGGAACTTAGGGATTGGTCATACGCGTTGGGCTACTCATGGGGCTGCTGCAGAGCGGAATGCTCATCCTCATGTAACAGACCGGCTTGCGATTGTTCATAATGGTATTATTGAAAATTTTATAGAATTACAAAAAGAACTTATTGAAGATGGTTACGTTTTTAAAACAGAGACAGATACAGAGGTTATTGCTCATTTAATTACGCGCGCATTAAAAAGTGGCCTTTCTCCACAGGAAGCAGTATGCACAAGTTGGAAAAGGTTGCGGGGTGCTTTTGCTATTGCTCTTATTTTTGAGGGCGAAGATAATCTCATGATTGCTGCCCGCTCTGGGCCACCGCTGGCAATTGGTTATGGTAAAGGTGAATTTTTTGTCGGTTCAGATGCAACTGCTTTAGCTTCATTTACAGATTGCATAAGCTATATGGAAGATGGAGATTGGGCTGTTCTTACCCAAGAAGGCGTAGCAATTTATAATTCAAATAACCAACCAGTACAACGCCCAATTACAACATTGCTTAATGGATCTTTGTCGGTTTCTAAAGGTAATTACCGTCATTTCATGTATAAGGAAATATTTGAACAGCCTGAGGTTATTGCTCATAATTTAGCACATTACCTTGATCTTGGAAATTATATTGTTCGCCCACTAAAAAATTTGATTAATTGGAAAAGAATTAACCGGCTACTCTTTGCAAGTTGTGGAACTGCTTATTATTCAACCTTAGTTGCACGTTACTGGTTTGAAAGTCTTGCCGCTTTAAGTGTTGACAACGATGTGGCTTCGGAATTTCGTTATCGTGAACCACCTATAACTTCAGATATGTTATCGGTGTTTGTTTCTCAATCTGGAGAAACTGCTGATACGTTGGCATCTTTACGTTATTGTCGCGAGCATGGTATGAAAACAGCGACAATTGTGAATGTTGAGCAATCAACAATGGCCAGAGAGGCTGATTTTGTTTTACCAACGTTAGCAGGTCCAGAAATTGGTGTTGCTTCAACAAAAGCTTTTACTTGTCAATTAGCGGCACTTGCATCAATGGCACTTAATGCTGCTAAGCAACGAGGATATCTTTCTGAAATAGCAGAACATCAATTTGTTCAGCAATTAGCAGAAGTTCCAAGGATTTTGAATGAAGTTTTAAAGCTAGATAACGAAATTGAATATATTTGTCGTGATTTAGTGAACGTAAAAGGTGTTCTTTATCTTGGACGTGGTACTTCTTATCCTATTGCTCTGGAAGGAGCACTTAAATTGAAGGAGCTTTCTTATATTCATGCTGAAGGTTATGCAGCGGGTGAGTTGAAACACGGACCAATTGCGTTGGTAGATGAGACAATTCCAGTTATTGTTGTGGCACCTTATGATAAGTGGTTTGATAAGACTTTTTCTAATATGCAAGAAGTAGCAGCGCGTCGTGGTCGTATTATTTTGATAACTGATAAAAGAGGAGCAGAGGTAGCTTGTCTTGATACCTTGTCAACTATTGTTTTGCCTAATATTCCAGAGTTTATTGCACCCATTATTTATGCGTTGCCTATTCAATTAATTGCCTACCACACAGCTGTTTTATTGGGAACAGATGTTGATCAACCCCGTAATTTAGCAAAATCAGTTACTGTTGAGTAAAAAATATTTTTTATGCCTTTGAGGTTTATGGAAGACAATAAAGGGTACGAATCATAAAAGAATGTTTATAACAGGCATATAAAGTTTTCGCTTTTTTAATAATTAACCTGCATGCAATAATCGAGTAGCATCGTCACGTCCAAAAAGATCAAGCAGTAAGCGTAAAGCTTGCCCCTGTTTTGAAGAAAAATCGGCATCACGTTGCAAAAACAAACGCGCATCTTTTCTTGCCATTGATAAAAGATCACTATGTACTGCAAGATTTGCTATGCGAAATTCAGGCATACCAGATTGTCTGGTTCCCAAAAGTTCTCCCTCTTTTCGTAAGCGCCAATCTTCCTCAGCAATTTTAAAACCATCTTCTGTATCGCGTATAATATTAAGGCGTATCTCAGCCATTTTTGTTAATGGATCTTTATATAGCAAAATACAAGAAGATTTTTTTTCTCCCCGTCCAACACGTCCACGCAATTGGTGCAGTTGTGAAAGACCAAAATGTTCTGCATGTTCGATAACGATAATCGAGGCATCTGGAATATCTATTCCCACTTCAATTACTGTAGTTGCAACTAAAATACTTATATTTCCACATTTAAAAGATGCTATAATTTTTTCTTTTTCATCAGTGGACATTTTTCCGTGTATCATACCAACACGCATTCCAAATCTTTTATGGAGAATAGTAAAGCGGCTTTCAATTGAAGTGAGCTCAAGAGTTGTAGATTCTTCCACTAAAGGACAGATCCAATAAAGTTTTTCTCCTTTTTCTAATACAATTGCAATTCGTTCCATAAGTTCATTAATACGTTTCAAAGGAAGTATTGCTGTTGTAATTGGTTGTCGCCCAATTGGTTTTTCTGTAATTTTTGAAACATCCATATCACCAAAAGCTGTCAAGACCAGTGTGCGTGGAATAGGGGTAGCAGTCATTACCAGCATGTCAGGTTTATAGCCTTTTGCGGTAAGCGCAAGACGTTGGTGTACACCAAAACGGTGTTGCTCATCAATAATGGTTAAAGCAAGATTATTGTAAGAAACGTTGTTTTGTATTAGAGCATGAGTTCCAATGATAATTGAGGTTTGACCTGATAGAATATCCTTTAGAATATTTGTGCGTAATTTTCCTTTTTCTCGTCCAGTTAAAAGAGCTGTTTGTAATCCAATTTTTTCAGCAAAAGGAGTAATTGTAGCAAAATGTTGTCGAGCAAGAACTTCTGTTGGAGCCATTAAAGCTGATTGTCCTGAATTTTCAGCAATTTGGGCTATTGCCATTAGTGCAACTATGGTTTTTCCTGATCCTACATCACCTTGAAGAAGCCTTAACATCGGTTCTGGTGAAGCGAGATCGTTTGCAATATCTTTTATCGCTTTACTTTGTTCATTTGTAAGTTGAAAAGGTAAGGCTTCTAGCAATTTTTTAGTATAGGTTCCGGTTTGTGGGCGAGAAATTCCTGAAAGAGATTTTTTTTTCAAACGCATTAAACCAAGAGCTAATTGACAAGCTAGCAATTCATCATAAGCAAGACGTCTGCGTGCTGAACTTTCTAAAGACAAATCATCAGGATCTATGGGAGCATGGATGCGTCGTAAAGAAACCGAAAAAGAAGAAAAATTTTGCTGCTTTTTGACACTTTCTTCTATCCATTCTGGTAAAAGAGGGATATATTCGAGGGAGCTTTGTATTGTATGTCTTAGAATCTTTGCTGATAATCCAGAAGTAGATGGATAGATAGGTTCAATCAGTGGTATTTCATTTAATTGTTTGCTTGATACAATGTAATCTGGATGTACCATCGAAAGTTGTCCATTAAATCGCTCAACTTTACCTGATACAATAACTTTTTTTCCTTCTGGTAGTTGATTTTTTAACCAAGAGCGTCGAGTATGAAAAAATACTAAATTTATTTTCCCTGTTTTATCATGAGCAATGACACGATAAGGTAGTCGGTTGAAACCAGTTGGTGGTGGTTGATGTTGATCGATAATAATTTCAAGAGTAGCAGTGATTCCTGCTTGTGCAAAAGCAATGCTGGGACATACTCTGCGATCTATAACAGAATAAGGCATTAATTGAAGAAGATCGATAAGAGTTGGTTCACGCTGTGCCAAATTAATATTTAAGATTTTTGCTAATAAAGCACATACTTTGGAGCTAATTCCTAAGAGAGTACGAACTGGAGTAAAAAGAGGACTAAGAGGGTTTGGATGCATAAGGAAATTTAACCTGCTCTTTTTGTTTTTTCTAGTGCTTTAAATAAGATTTTTGAGGATAATTTACTCAGTATGCAAAGATAAGCTTATTATATTTATACTTTATATTTTAAGTAAAAAATAATTCCTTAAATAATTAATACAATAAACTATAGTGAAAAAGATGAGTAATATTTAATAATATTTTATATGATTCAATGGATTTTATTTTGTGAGTTTATTAGATGTAATTATTGATAGAAGATTTATATAAATATAAATGAAATTAAGATGTCTTTTAAATTATGAGATACTAGATTTACAGATTTAAAAGCACAATAAGCTAAAATACTCTCTATTATAAGGCAGATAAGAGCTACGATTTGATATATATTCTATAATAGGAAATTATGAGAGTGCCAAAAAATAAAAGTAAAATACGAGATGATAAAAACTTTCTTCCTCGATTTATTCATTTAAGAGTACATTCAGCTTATTCATTGCTTGAAGGAGCTTTAAAAATCCCACAAATTATTCGGCATGCAATTTCTGATCATATGCCATCAATTGCTATTACAGATACCAATAATTTATTTGGCGCTTTAGAATTTTCGCAATATTGTTTTTCTCACGGTATTCAACCTATTATTGGTTGTCAGCTTGCAATTGATTTTGGTGATGAAAGTAGTAATTCACGTTTAATTAAATTGCGTCATCCTTCTGCTTCTGATTTTTGCTCTATTGTTCTATTGGCTGCTAGTGAGATTGGTTACGCTCATTTGGTTCATCTTGTTAGTCGTGCTTATCTTGATAAGAACGACACGGATCCTCCTCATATTAAATCTGATTGGCTTGTATCACACAGTGAAGGAATAATTGCTTTAACTGGTGGTAAGGGAGGGCCTATTAATTTACTTTTGGCAGAAGATAAGAAAGAACGTGCTGTTGAGCGCTTAATTTATCTGAAAAAAAATTTTGGTGATCGTCTTTATGTGGAATTACAACGATGTGGCTCTTATGATCGAAAAGTAGAAACTGCACTTATTGAATTAGCTTATGCATATGAAATTCCTCTCGTTGCAACTAATGAGGCTTTTTTTCTGAACAAAGAAGGGTATGAAGCTCATGATGCTTTGATGGCGGTCGCAGAGGGACAAATTGTCTCTAATCCAGAGCGAAAACGTATGACGCCAGATCATTATTTAAAATCACAAAATGAAATGGTTGCGCTATTTTCTGATCTTCCAGAAGCCTTGGAAAATAGCGTTGAAATTGCATTGCGTTGTCATGTTGCTACACCAACTCGAAAACCAATTTTACCTCGTTTTATAGAAAAATCGGTAGATTCAAACGTTAATTTAAAAGCAGAAGATAATGAATTGTTAAACCAGGCTAAAGCCGGCTTAAAAATGCGGCTTGAGACAGTTGGATTGGCAGAAGGATACACGATTGAAGATTATAAGCAACGACTTGATTATGAAATTTCAGTTATTACACGTATGCAATTTTCTGGATATTTTTTGATTGTTGCGGATTTTATAAAATGGGCAAAAGCGCATAATATTCCTGTTGGCCCAGGTCGTGGTTCTGGTGCTGGTTCACTTGTTGCTTATGCATTGACCATTACTGATGTTGATCCATTGCGTTTTTCTCTTCTATTTGAACGATTTTTAAATCCAGATCGTGTTTCAATGCCTGATTTTGATATTGATTTTTGTCAAGAAAAGCGTGAAAAAGTTATTTATTATGTTCAAGAAAAGTACGGACGAGATCAAGTCGCTCAAATTATTACGTTTGGTAAATTACAGGCACGCGCAGTGCTTCGTGACGTTGGACGTGTTTTAGAAATGCCATATCGTCAAGTGGATTATCTTACAAAATTAGTTCCTGCCACGCCTGGGAGTCAGGTTGAATTAGCTGATGCTATCAAAGATGAACCAAAATTTGAAGAAGAGAAGAGAAAGGATCCTGTTGTGGGACGTGCCTTAGATATCGCACTTCAGCTAGAGGGGCTTTATCGTCATGCATCGACTCATGCTGCAGGGATCGTTATCGGTGATCGTCCACTGTCAGAACTTGTACCAATGTATCGTGATCCTCGTTCCGATATGCCTGTAACTCAATTTAATATGAAATATGTTGAACAGGCCGGGTTGGTAAAGTTTGATTTTCTTGGATTAAAGACACTTACTGTTTTGAAAATGGCTGTAGACTTTGTTGCACGAAAGAGTATCAAAATAGATTTGTCGCATATCCCTCTAAATGATGAAGCAACTTATGCTATGATGGCACGTGGTGAAACCGTTGGTGTGTTTCAAGTTGAAAGTTCTGGTATGCGTAAGGCACTGATTGGGATGAAGCCAGATCGCATTGAAGATATTATTGCGCTTGTTGCACTTTATCGTCCTGGTCCGATGGAAAATATTCCAACATATAACGCACGCAAACATGGGGAAGAGAAAATTACTTCTATTCATCCTAAAATAGATCATCTGGTTGAAGAAACACAAGGCGTTATTGTATATCAAGAACAGGTGATGCAAATTGCTCAGGTGCTTTCTGGGTATTCACTTGGGGAAGCGGATTTATTACGTCGAGCTATGGGTAAAAAAATCCATAAAGAAATGCAAAAACAACGTACACGTTTTGTAAATGGAGCTATTGTTGGTGGTGTTGATAAGGATCAGGCTAATAATATCTTTGAACTTTTAGCAAAATTTGCAGATTACGGTTTTAACAAATCACATGCTGCTGCCTATGCAATTGTTTCTTATCAAACAGCTTACATGAAAGCACACCATCCGGTTGAATTCTTAGCGGCTTCAATGACGTATGATATGACAAATACAGATAAGTTAAGTGATTTTCGACGTGAGGCATTAAGGTTAGGTATTGAGGTTATTGCTCCGTGTATACAAACATCACATCGTATTTTTGAAGTTGGTGAAAATTGTATTTATTATTCTCTTGCTGCGATTAAAGGAGTAGGGGAAGCAGTTGTTGATCATATTGTAGCGTGCCGTGGAACTAAAATTTTTAAAAATCTAGAAGATTTTTTTGAACGTATTAATCCTCATATTGTTAATAAGCGTGCAATGGAAAGTTTAATTTGTGCTGGTGCTTTTGATTGCTTTAATATTGCACGTGAGGTTTTATTGGAAAGTCTTGAAATTCTTCATTCACGCGCACTTCGTATTCTTGATAATAAATCTAGTGGGCAAACTGATATATTTGGAATAGAAAATGGGATAAAAGAGCCTTTAATTTTATCAGAGGCATCTTCTTGGTTATTGACTGAGAAACTTTATCGAGAATTTCAAGTGATAGGTTTTTATTTTTCTGCTCATCCTTTGGATGAGTATCAAGCTATTCTTGATAAAAAACGTATTCAGACTTGGGTTAATTTTACCAATACAATCAAAAAAGGAGAAACTACTGCCCGGCTTGCTGGAACTGTGGTGGCAAAACAAATTCGTAAAACAAAATCTGGTAAAAAAATGGGGATTGTTCAGCTGTCTGATACGAGTGGACAGTATGAGGTAGTCTTATTTTTTGAGGAGCTTTCGGTTTATGGGGATATGCTAAAGCCTGGAAAATCTTTTATTATTACAGCTATTGCAGAAAACCGCTCAGAGGGGATTAGTTTGCGACTTGAAACGGTACAATCATTAGAAGAAGAAGCATTGCAGCATTATAAAGTGATGCGCCTCTTTATAAAAACAGTTGATGCACTTTCACAAATTGAACAAAATTTAAATCCTAGTGGTAATGGAGAGGTTGGGCTTATTTTAGTACAAGAGGATGGATTGCGAGAAGTTGAAATTACACTTCCAAAGCGATATGAAATAAATCTACGTGTCGCGAACATTATGAAATCAATTCGTGGTGTTGTTAATGTAGAATTGATTTAAATCAGTAATATATAGTGATCTGATTTAGGTTGTGTTCTTTTATTGAAATAAGTTTAGGTAGATTCCTAATGTAGAAAATTCAGAAAAATCTTCACTTATATCCTCATGAATAGTATTCAAAGAAATTTAGAATTTTAAGCTTTCATTATCACTTTTTTTATCTCATTTTTTGTTAAATTTATAGCATCATACATATAAAG
This sequence comes from Bartonella sp. B35(2025), assembly GCF_053794465.1. Classification (NCBI taxonomy): domain Bacteria; kingdom Pseudomonadati; phylum Pseudomonadota; class Alphaproteobacteria; order Hyphomicrobiales; family Bartonellaceae; genus Bartonella; species Bartonella sp. B35(2025). Next base: position 739,611 of record NZ_CP200035.1, on the reverse strand, counting down.
CCAATTAAGGCTGGATATGATACTTTCTGGTGTATGAATTTTCATTATAAAGTTACGTGCAATTGCTATGGGACCGGTTGCATGGTAAATCATCCTGTTAAAATTTCCACGTTTTTTAACTGCTGTGATACGGGGACTTCGTATTTTTTTGTAGAGGGAAAGAGATTCGATTAGTGAAAAATCTTTAATAGAAAGTACTTCTGCTAATGTAGCAGCATCTTCTATTGCCATAGCAGCACTTTGTGCTGCAAAGGGAAGAGCTGCGTGTGCACAATCACCAACAAATACTTGTCGTTCCAAACCTAGAAAACGATTATGTTTCATTTGAAAAAGTGGCCAATAGCTCCATTCATCGATGTGATCAAAAATCTGAAAAATTTGATGATTCCAGTTTTTAAAAAGAGATATAAGCTCTTCTTTTTTTCCTTTTTGAGCCCATTTTTCTTCTGAATTTTCTCCATGAGTGATAGCTACAAAATTGAAAATTTTTTCTGATTGAATGGGATAAACAACAAGATGATTTTTTGGTCCTAGCCAAGCAGTAATTGTCTTCACATTTTGCAATAGAGAACGAAAATTTTTAGGAAGATTTTGAAATTCTGTTGTTGCACGCCAAGCAATAAAGCCACTAAAATTAGCTCTTTCATGAAAGGGAGCTAATTTCCTCAATGTTGACCAAACTCCATCACATCCAATAAGGAGAGGTGTTGAATAAAATTGGTGCTTTTGTGTTTCAGTTGGTGAATCTGTTTTTATTGTTGTTATATTAATGGTATCGATTGCAGTTTGGATAGATGATATAACAGTCTCGCCTGTTATATATTTGATAAGAGGATTTTCAATAACAGCGTTGTATAAGACTTTTTGCAAATTAGCTCTATGGACTGTAATATAAGGAGCTTTCCAATTTTTTTCAGATAAATTGATAAGATTAGCGCGTAGGTATGTCTTTAGAGATATACCGTCTCTTAATTCAAGAAAATGTGGTGTTACGCTTACTTCAATGAGTTTATCAAAAATTCCCCAGTGAGCAAGAATACATGTTGCATTTGGAGTAAGCTGAATGCCAGCGCCTACAATATCAAGCTGTTTATGTTTTTCGATAACGGTGCTTGCAATTCCTTTATAAGCAAGTGCTAGAGCAGAGCTCAAGCCTGCAATCCCTGATCCGACAATAATTGGTGATTGGTTCATTGGTTATTTCATACTGAGAAAGCATCAAATATATTATATCGGATTATTGGGACGATATAAACATCCTGTGGGGTCTGTTTGATTATATAGTAATGAGGAATCATAGCGATAAAGCGTTGAACAATAGGGGCAAAATCCTTCATCAGCTGATCCCATGTCGATAAAAATATGGGGATGATCAAATGGTTGCGTAGCACCAACACACATAAATTCTTTTACACCAATTTTAATTATTTTATATCCAAGATCATTTTGGAAATGAGGAACGTTGTGATTAGCCATGATGTCAAAACTCCGGATAAATCACCTAGTAAGGGGTGCTTTTAATCTGTATTCAATACTTATTAGTTTGTAATAAAGTTTATTATAATGCAAGGTGTTTATTAAGATAATTTTTGAATAAGAATGACCTTAATTGTTTTAAAATATCAATATAAATGACAAAAAATTAGCTATTGATATGTTATGATTACAATAAGATATCGTAAAGCATTAATATGAGATATTTACTTACAAAAATTTTTGAGAGTACAATGAAAGATTAGATAGAAATATATGAAGCAAACGATAACAGATCAAATTTCTATGCGGGATATAACGATGAAAAATCCGATACGGTTTGTTAATCGAGAATTTTCATGGTTACAGTTTAATAACCGCGTTTTGATGGAAGCTATGAATCCTAAGCATCCTTTATTAGAACGAGTAAGATTTCTTTCAATTTCAGCAACAAATCTTGATGAGTTTTTTATGGTTCGTGTTGCGGGTCTTGTTGCTCAAATTCGTGCTGGGATTACAGAATGTAGTGCAGATGGACGCACACCACAGGAACAACTGGATTTGGTGTTAGCTGAGATTGCTAACTTACAGAAAAATCAGCAACAAGCACTAAAAATATTACGTCATGAATTAAGACAGAATAATATTGAAGTTATAGATGCTGATGAGCTTTCTGAGATTGAAAAATTATGGCTTGAAGAGTATTTTTTTACTACGATTTTTCCTAGTTTAACACCTTTGTATATTGATACTGCTCATCCATTTCCATTTATTCCTAATTTAGGTTTTTCTGTGGTACTTCATTTGTTACGGCATGGTGATTGTCGTCCTATGGTAATGTTATTGCGGGTACCAACTACCTTGAAGCGCTTTATCTGCCTTCCACAAAAAGGTAATAATTTTCGTTTCATTGCATTTGAAGATGTTATAAGCTTTTTTATTCATCACATGTTTCCAGGCTGTGAAGTTGATGGAATTGGTACATTTAGGGTGATCCGTGACAGCGATATTGAAGTAGAAGAAGAAGCTGAAGATTTGGTTCGTTTTTTTGAAACTGCTCTTAAAAGGCGCCATCGTGGTCAGGTTATTCAAATTGAATTTGACACAAAAATGCCTAAAAAATTACGCCAATTTATAATGAATGAGCTTGCTGTTTCTGATGATTGTATAAGTGTTTTAGATGGATTTTTAGCACTTAGTACGATATCAGAGATTATTTCTATTCCGAATGATGATTTAAAATTTGTTCCTTATAATCCTAGATTTCCTGAATGTATTCGTGAGCATAATGGTGATTGCTTTGCAGCTATTCGTGAAAAAGATATTGTTCTTCACCACCCTTATGAATCATTTGATGTTGTTGTACAATTTTTACATCAGGCTGCTGGCGATCCTGATGTTATCGAGATTAAGCAAACTCTCTATCGTACGTCAAATGATAGTCCAATTGTTAGTGCTTTGATTGAGGCAGCTAAAAAAGGTAAATCTGTAACTGCTTTAGTAGAACTTAAAGCACGTTTTGATGAGGAAGCCAATATTCGTTGGGCACGTGATCTTGAACGTGCCGGTGTTCAAGTTTTTTTTGGTTTTATTACATTAAAAACACATGCTAAGATATCACTTGTCGTAAGGCGTGAAAGAGGCTTTCATCGCTTTTATGTTCATCTTGGAACTGGGAATTATCACCCGATTAATGCTAGGATTTATACTGATCTTTCTTTTTTTACTGCAGATGATGATATTGGTCATGATGTTGCATTGCTTTTCAATTATATCGCTAAATATGAAAAGCCGAATGAATCAATGAAAATTGCGTTTTCGCCTTTAACATTGCGTAATCGTATTCTTGGACATATAGAGAGAGAGATTACTAATGCGCGACGGGGGCAATTTGCTGCTATTTGGATGAAAGTGAATTCATTAGTTGATCCTGAAATTATTGATGCTTTATACCGTGCTAGTCAAGTGGGTGTACAAATCGATTTAGTTGTTCGTGGTATCTGTTGTTTACGCCCTGGTGTTTTAGGAATTTCGGATAATATTCGTGTAAAATCTATTGTAGGTCGTTTTCTTGAGCATAGCCGCGTTTTTTGTTTTGGTAATGGTGAAGATTTGCCAAATGAGAATGCACTTGTTTATTTAGGTTCAGCTGATATGATGCCTCGTAATCTCGACCATCGTGTCGAAATATTGGTTCCAGTTTTTAATAAAATAGTTCGTCAGCAAATTCTTCTGCAAATTATGTTAGCTAATATTATTGATAATCAACAAAGCTTTGATATATTGAGTAATGGGACATCAAGACGTATAATACTACAAAAGGGTGAGAGTTCGTTTAATGCGCAGGAGTATTTTATGATCAACGCAGGTCTTTCGGGGTGGGAAAAATCTTTTGAATCTTCTGCTTCGCATCTGGTTGCGTTGCATCGGCAGCGAACCAAAGTGCATAAAGACTGAAGTCCAATGCCGTATATAAATGCTCAAGGTCGATTAAAAGGGCGCAAGCCTGTCGCTGTCATTGATATTGGATCAAATTCTGTTCGGCTTGTTGTGTACGAAGGTCTTGTCCGTTCACCAACGGTTTTATTTAATGAAAAGATTCTTTGTGGTCTTGGCCAAGGTGTTGCAAAAAATGGATTTTTAGAAGAAAAATCAAGTGAAATGGCACTTCGAACCCTGAAACGTTTTCGTGCACTTTGCCAACAGATCGGGGCAGATGAGATTTATACTTTAGCAACAGCAGCAGCACGAGAAGCGAAAAATGGGTTAGCATTTATTCATAATGCTGAGAATATTTTACAAAATAAAATATATCTTCTTTCAGGAAATGAAGAGGCTATTTATTCAGCGTATGGGGTTATTTCTACCTTTTACCAGCCAAAGGGCATTTCTGGTGATCTTGGTGGTGGAAGTCTTGAACTTATTGATATTGATGATTCTAATGTAGGTGAAGGGATAACTCTGCCATTAGGTAGTTTACGGCTACAGCATATGTCAAATAGTAATATTTCTGTGGCAGCAAAGATTGCACATGAGCAACTTTGTAAATCTAATATCATACATAAAGGTATGACGCGTTGTTTTTATGCAGTAGGAGGGACTTGGCGTAATTTAGCAAAACTTCATATGGCAACAAAAAATTATCCACTACCTGTTATGCATGGTTATACAGTTGATGCAATTGAAATGGAGAATTTTTTGCGCCTTGTTGTAAGTGGAAGTATTGGTAATATGAGGGGAATTTCCGCTATTTCAAAGAATCGTCGTCAACTTCTGTCTTATGGGGCGATTATTCTTATTGAACTTATTCAGTCTATGGGGATTGAAAATATAATTTTTTCTGGAGCTGGAGTGCGTGAAGGTTTTCTTTATTCACGATTGCCACAAGAGATTCGTCTTTCAGATCCTTTAATTGCGGCATGTACAGAAATGGCTATTCTACGGGCACGTTCACCAAAGAAAGCAGAAGAGTTGATTGATTTTACTACGAATGCATTTGAGGCTTTTGGGATTTTAGAAACCGAAAATGAATGTCGTTACCGTAAAGCTGCCTGTCTTCTTGCTGATATTGGTTGGCGTATACATCCAGATTATCGAGGCAATGAGGCGGCCAATCAGATAGCTTTAGGATCTTATCCAGGAATTTCTCATGAAGGGCGTGTCTATGCTGCATTAGCTGTTTTTTTTTGCAATACGGGTTTGTTGGTTAATGAAGAAGCTCCAGCCATTTTCCACTTAGCAACTAAAAATATAATTGAGAAAGCATGTATTCTTGGTGGAACGATGCGTGTTGCTAATCTCTTTAGTGCTTCCACTGCAGGAATTTTACCAAATTTATCATGGCATAAAAAGCCAAACCATATTGCATTGCACATACCAATACGTTACGCTGATTTAATAGGTAAACGCCCTCTAGAGCGGTTAAATAAATTATCAAAAATAATAAAGTTACCACTATCTTTTGAAATTTTTTAATTTTTTATTGTATCTTTATAAAAGATTATTCATATATTATGATATTTTTACATTGTTATGTATTTTTCTTAATACTTTATTATATATTTTTTTCTTTGTATTATAGAATAAATATCTATCAATATATTTTATATATTAAAAGTATTAAAAAGATATTTCGTTTAATATTATTAAAATTTATAAATACTTTATAAGTAAATGTATTATTAATTTTAGGATATGATAATTCTTTTGTATCGTATTTTATATTAGTAATTGAATATATTTTAATTAATTCATCAAAGTGAACAATATCATCAAAATTAGCGATGTAATGATTTTTATAAAAAAGAAGATACTGAAAATTTTCTGATATTATTTAAAGTAAAATTGATTAACCTTTAGATACGATTACACAATTCCTTTATTTAGGGGGAGAGGAGTAGATTTTTATATTAGATTAAGATGGGTGATCCTATTTACAGTGTTTTTATTTCATCAATCTCAAAATATAAATAGCTGATTTGTTTTTATAAATTAAAGTTGTTTGGTGCTTATTTTTCCATTATTAAAATAAAGTCCTATTTGGCCTTTTAGCATTTGTTCAGCTCTTCTACCAAATATTTCATAGCGCCAACCGTTCATAGCGGGGATATTTTGTTTTATACAACCATTAGCAATTTTTTCTAAATCATTGGAAGTTGCAATAATTTTAGGTGCAATATTATTTTCGTTTGCAACGAGTTTTAATAACACTTTAAGAAGATCGATTATAGCGGCTGTTGTTTCGTTAATAGGATTATACTTATGAAGGGTGGGTAAAGTAGCAATATCAATCTCTAAACCTTCGTGAACAGCTTTGATTAATGTTTGTGTGATTGGCAGCTTATCCCAATTTTTGTTAAGACTGCGTAAACGTTTTAATGCTTCTTCATCTTTTGGTTGTTGAATTGCGATTTCGATAAGACATTCATCTTTCATGATACGGCGACGTGGGAGATTATATCGTCGTGCTTCACGTTCACGCCAAGCTGCTATTTTTTGCAATACAGCAAGCTCACGGAGTTTTTTGACTTTTCCTTTTACTTTTTTCCATGCCTCATCTTCTGGCATATCATAAGTTTTGGGGGTTAACAGGATCTTTATTTCATCATCCATCCAGTGTGTGCGTTTATTTTTTTCTAGCTGCTTTTTTAATATGAGGTAAACATCTCTTAAATAGGTTACATCAGCAAGCGCATAGAGTAATTGTTTTTCAGAAAGAGGGCGATGACTCCAATCTGTGAAACGGGATGATTTATCAATATGATGACCTGTACAACGTTGTACAATTTGATCATAGGAGATAGAATCACCAAATCCACAGATTGAACCTGCTACTTGTGTATCAAAAATAGGATAAGGAATAACACCTCCAAGATGATAAATAATTTCGATATCTTGGCGTGCAGCATGGAAAACTTTGACAATTTTTTCATCTACCATCAAATCAAAAAATGATTGTAAATCAATATCTTGTTCTATTGGATCAATGAGTATTGTAACATCTGGTGATGCAAGTTGTATCAAACATAGCTGAGGCCAAAAAGTTGTTTCACGGATAAATTCGGTGTCTACTGTTACAAAATTAGATGTACGCAGAGCGTTAATAGAAATTTCAAGATCAGTTGTTTTTGTAATAAGCTTCATCATTTTATTATAACCAGATAAATTAAATTTGTCTTTTATTGTATTTTTTTTTTAAAGTCTTTACTGTCATATCTTGACAAATAGCTACTAAAAAGCGTTTGTAACGCATGTGAAATAATATAATCAAAGGTAAAAACTATGCACCGTTATCGCAGTCATAATTGCGCTGCCCTTCGTAAATGTGATGTAGGAAAAAAGGTTCGTCTTTCGGGATGGGTTCATCGTGTTCGTGATCATGGTGGAATTCTTTTTATAGATTTACGTGATCATTTTGGAATCGCACAACTTGTTGTTGATCCTGCTTCTTTGGCTTTTAAAATTATCGAAAAGGTGCGTTCTGAATGGGTTATTCGTGTAGATGGAAAAGTGTGTGCACGTTCTGATGAAGTTATTAATAAATCCCTTCCAACAGGTGAAATTGAGATTTTTGTGGAAGATGTTGAAATTATTTCAAAATCTGATGAGCTTCCTTTACCTGTTTTTGGTGAACCTGATTATCCAGAAGATATTAGATTAAAGTATCGTTTTCTTGATTTGCGTCGGGAAACTATGCATAGAAATATAATGCGTCGTACCGAAATTATTGCCTCTATGAGACGGTATATGCAAGACAATGGTTTTATAGAATTTTCTACGCCACTTTTGACAGCATCATCACCAGAAGGGGCGCGTGATTTTTTGGTTCCAAGTCGTATTCATCAAGGAAAATTTTATGCACTGCCGCAAGCACCTCAACAATACAAACAGTTGTTGATGATGTCAGGCTTTGATCGTTATTTTCAAATTGCACCATGTTTTAGAGATGAAGACCCACGCGCAGATCGTCTTCCAGGTGAATTTTATCAATTAGATATTGAAATGAGTTTCGTTGAACAAGAAGATGTTTTTGTTACAATGGAACCTATTATACGCTCTATTTTTGAAGAATTTGCAGATGGAAAATCTGTAACACAAAGTTTTCCTCGTATTTCTTATGATGAGGCAATACAGAAATATGGCTCTGATAAGCCAGATTTACGTAATCCGATTATTATGGAGGATGTTTCTCGGCATTTTTACGATTCTGGTTTTAAAGTTTTTTCTCAAATTTTAGCGAATAATGGAAATGCACAAGTGTGGGCGATCCCAGCTAAAATGGGTGGAAGCCGTGCTTTTTGTGATCGTATGAATGTATGGGCGCAAAGTGAGGGACAACCAGGTCTTGGCTATATTTTCTGGCGAAAAGAGCAAGAAGAATTTGAGGGAGTGGGGCCGATTGCCAAAAATATTGGAAAGCAGAGGACTGAAGTCATCCGTAGGCAGCTTGGACTTAAAAATGGTGATGCTTGTTTTTTTGTTGCAGGAGATCCGAAGAAATTTGCTTCTTTTGCAGGAGCAGCGCGTACACGGGTAGGGGAAGAATTAAACCTTATTGATCGAGAGTGTTTTTCTTTAGCATGGATTGTTGACTTTCCATTTTTTGAATGGAATGAAGATGATGGAAAGCTTGATTTTGCACATAATCCCTTTTCTATGCCTCAAGGTGGAAAGAATGCTCTTGATTGCCAAGATCCTCTTACTCTTAAAGCTTTTCAATATGATCTTGTTTGTAATGGTTATGAGATTGCATCAGGCGGAATCCGTAATCACTCGCCAGAAATGATGCTTAAGGTTTTTGATCTTGCTGGTCTTTCTAAAGAAGTGGTAGAAGATCGTTTCGGAGGGCTTTACCGTGCTTTCCATTATGGAGCTCCGCCGCATGGCGGCATGGCGGCTGGTATTGATCGTATTGTTATGCTTTTACAAGGCGTGAAAAATTTACGTGAAGTTGCATTATTTCCCATGAATCAGCAAGCATTTGATCTTTTAATGAGTGCTCCATCGGATGTTTCTGCTACACAATTACGTGATTTAGCAATTCGAATTGCTCCTATTGCTAAAAATAGTTAATAAAGTTGGTTGTGGTGAGATGCTAAGGTTGTTTTTTTATGTAATAAGTTTGTAATATTTTTAATTATATTATATATCTTAGTTTTTGTCAAGATTAGTTACTATTGTAAATTATTGCATTGCACTGAATTATCATTTTATGAATTTTTATAGTATAGAAGTTGTATTTAATTTTATAGATGCGATCTTTTATTAAATAAATATGAAATTATAATATTTATTTATATTAAATTTTAAGAAAAATATTACGATAATAATTTTTTTATTAAAAATTATTCATAATAAAGTTTATTTTATATTATTTTTTATATTTAATTTTTCTTACTTAGAGAATTTTAAGATATTATTTTAATGTTTAAATAATTTATTTTATATTTTCTGTTATTAATGTCTTTATAATATTCTATTAAGAATTAAATTATCTTTTTTAATCATTATAAAATTAATAATTATTAAATATATATATATAAATATATTTTTATTATTCTTTTAAAAATACTTTTAAGTCAGTATGTTAATTAACTATGTTTTTTTAAATAAATAGTAAAATACATATATAAATTTTTTCAAATTGATATAATTTTTTGTTCATGTTTTAATCATAATGTTTATTTTTATATGGGTTACTTTTTAACAAAAATGACTCATTTATAAAAGTTTTCATTTAAGAAATATTATAGAATAATTGTTTATTATTTGAAGAATTTTTGTCCTAATATTATGTCTGATAAAATAATTTTACCTTTTGATAAAGAACATATTGAACCAATAGAATTACGCTCTGCTTTACAAGAACGCTATTTAGCTTATGCACTTTCTACCATTACTCATCGTGCATTACCTGATGTACGCGATGGATTAAAACCTGTGCATCGACGTATTGTTCATGCGATGCGCTTACTCAAGCTTAATCCTGGACAATCTTATGCTAAATGTGCACGGATTGTTGGTGATGTAATGGGAAAGTTTCATCCTCATGGTGATGCATCTATTTATGATGCATTAGTGCGTTTGGCTCAGAATTTTGCTGTTCGTTATCCATTAATTGATGGACAAGGTAATTTTGGTAATATTGATGGTGATAATGCTGCTGCTATGCGTTATACGGAGGCACGCATGACCGAGGTTGCAGCATTATTACTGGAAGGGATTAATGAAAACGCCATCGATTTTCGCTTAACTTATAATGAAGAAGATGAAGAGCCTGTTGTTTTACCCGGGGCTTTTCCTAATCTTTTGGCTAATGGTTCATCAGGGATTGCTGTTGGTATGGCAACATCTATTCCACCACATAATGTTGCTGAATTATGCGATGCAGCGTTACATTTGATTGCTTATCCTGATGTAAGTGATGAGGAATTGAATCAATTTGTACTTGGGCCTGATTTTCCAACAGGAGGTATTTTAATTGATTCTAAAAAAAGCATTGAAGAATCTTATCGTACAGGGCGTGGTTTTTTTCGATTACGTTCGCGTTGGCATAAAGAATTTGGAAATCGTGGCTCTTATGTAATTGTTGTTACTGAAATTCCATATCAAATCCAAAAATCACGCCTTGTTGAAAGAACAGCGGAATTATTGCTTGCACGGCGCTTATCAATGCTTGAGGATATTCAAGATGAATCAGCAGAAGATATTCGTATTGTACTTGTTCCAAAAAATCGTACTGTTGATCCTGAACTTTTGATGGAATCACTTTTTAAATTGACTGATTTTGAAATCAGATTTCCTCTTAATCTTAATGTCTTGACTTTAGGGAAAGTACCTAATGTTCTTTCTTTACGTGAAAGTTTGCAGCAGTGGCTTGAACATCGTCAAGAAGTTCTTATTCGTCGTTCAAGTTATCAGCTTGATGAAATTGATTGTCGGTTAGAAATTTTACATGGATATCTTATTGCATATTTAAATCTTGATGAAGTAATCCGGGTTATTCGTGAAGAGGACGAACCCAAAAAAGAATTGATTGTACGCTTTGAATTAACAGAAAATCAGGCTGAAGCTATTCTTAATATGCGGTTACGTTCTTTACGTAAGCTTGAAGAAGTTGAAATTCGTAAAGAATTTGAAGCTCTGAAGATTGAAAAAGAAAAATTACAAGATTTGTTGGCTTCAAATACAAAGCAATGGAAAATAATTTCAGAGGAAATTATAAAAGTTCGTGAAATTTTTGGTCCTGAGACTTTTTTAGGAAAAAGACGTACGACATTTGAAAAAGCACCAAAGCACAATATTGACGATATTCATCAGGCGATGATTGAAAAGGAACCGGTAACTATTGTTATTTCTGAGAAAGGGTGGATGCGCGCTTTAAGAGGACATTTGAGCGATTATAAGACGCTTTCTTTTAAAGAAGGAGACTGCTTAAAGCTAGTATTTCCAGCTTTTACTACAGATAAGATTGTAGTGATAAGTACTGGTGGAAAATTTTTTACTATTAGTGCTAATGGTTTACCTGGAGGGCGAGGGCATGGCGAACCAATTCGTATTTTGATCGATATGGATGATGAACACGATATTCTTACAGCTTTTGTGCATAATGCACAGAGAAAACGACTTTTAATTTCATCTTATGGCAATGGTTTTATTATTTCTGAATCTGAAGTAATTGCTAATACACGAAAAGGCAAGCAAGTTATGAATGTAAAATTTCCTGATAAGGTCAAGCTTTGCATTCCAGTAGAAGGTGATTATGTTGCACTGGTTGGAGAAAATCGTAAAATGCTTATTTTTTCTGTTGAGCAAGTACCAGAAATGAATCGTGGCAAAGGTGTTCGTCTACAACGTTATAAGGATGGGGGTGTTGTTGATGCTAAAACTTTTAATTTATCAGAAGGTTTAAGCTGGCAAGATACAGCTGAACGTAGTTTTAGTCGCAAAGCTGATGATCTTGTTGAGTGGATAGGGATACGTGCTGGGATAGGGCGTTTGGTTCCAAAAGGATTTCCAAAATCAGGAAAGTTTTCTAATTAATATAGTATAGTAAATTTGATTATGAAATCATCAAAATATAAGAAAAAATTTTTAAATTTTGTTTTACCGTAACAAAATTAAGGAAATTGTTAGATTCTTTTATAGCTTTTTTGTTTTATAATTATACTGCATAAAAAGACGACCGCGTTCACTCCATAAAACGAGAAGTATTGCGAAGAAGCTAAGAAGAAAAAATCCAGCTGAATTGGGAATCATCGTTTCATCAAATTGTTGTGCAATAAAAAAACCAAGACCTGTACCAATGGATGTTTGAAGAAAACCAGATACAGAGGATGCAGTTCCTGCCATATTTCCTACAGATTCGAAAGCAAGTGTGTTAAAATTAGCTATAATACCACCACATGTGAACATTAAGATACAATATAACACCATGTAAAAAGAGGAGGGGATAACCCCACCCGTTAAAACTGAGCTAATAAACCAAATTCCTGAGATAGTGCAAAATAGCAGAAGCATAGTATGGGCAATTCGCCGCATTCCAAAACGTCCTACAAGTCGAGAATTTAAAAAAGAAGATAAAGCTTGAAATGCAGCACCAGTTGCAAAAGCTATAGGAAACCAGAAGCCAAAATTGTAAATTCCTTCAAATATTTGTTGTGATGTATTAACGGTGGTAAAAATACAACCGAAAATGATGGAGGTAGCAAGTGTATAACAAAACATTGTACGATTAGTTATAACAAACCAAAAGCTATTTTTAAGAGAAGAAAAAGAAAGAGGCTGTTGTGTATGTAAAGTTTCAGGCAAGCGTAATTGAATCCAAGCCATTAACCCAAAACCGATAATCGCCATAAATATAAAAACAAATTTCCAGTTTCCAAGTAACAAAATTATTTGCCCTGTTGCTGGCGCAAGCATTGTTGCAATCAGAAAAACCATCATGACTATAGACGTAATTTTTGCCATTTCTCGGCCACTGTAAAGGTCTCGTATAATGGAAATTGCGAGGACACGTATAGCAGCTCCTCCAATGCCTTGCAAAATGCGTAGAATGAGTAATATGGAAAAGCTTGATGCTAATATACAGCTAATTGCTGCAAATGAATAAAGAACAAGACCTATAAGAACAACTTTACGCCGACCATAACGGTCGCTTATTGGGCCAAAAAATATCTGTGTAACACCATAGCTGATAAGATAAAAAGAAATAATATAATGCTGATCATTGTTATTAATAACGTGAAAGCCTTGTAAAATATCAGGCATAGCAGGAAGCATAATATCAATAGCTATAGAATTAACTGCCATAAGCGCTGCAATGACAATGACAAATTCTTTATATCCAATTTTTTGTTTAATTGCATCTATACGCTTTTGTTCATCAATTAAATACGGCATATGCATCCCTGAAACAAGAATTTTGGCTGAAAAGTATTTTATGAAAAGCTGAATAAGAGCAAAGACAATTTATGATATGTTAAATGTAATACCTTTTTTTTTCAAAAGATCTTGCAACTCGTTGCTTTGAAACATCTCTTTAATGATATCGCAGCCACCAACGAATTCACCTTTGATATAAAGTTGTGGAACTGTTGGCCAATTTGAGTAATCCTTTATCCCTTGACGTAACTCAAGAGAAGATAAAATATCAACTCCTTTATAATTTACCCCTAAATAATTAAGGATCTGAACAACTTGCCCAGAAAATCCACATTGTGGGAAGCTTGGCGTTCCTTTCATGAATAAAACAATGTCATTTGTTTTAATTTCATTATCAATAAAATCATGAGTAGTTGTCATGTTCATCCCTCAATACTAAAGATCTTAAAAGTACGTTTTTCATACTTAATCGCAATTTTAAATCGCATTAAGAGAGCGAATGCAAGAGGAAATTTTTAGATTATTTAGGAATATCTGTTTGAAGTGCTAAAGCATGGAGTATGTTCCCCATATTACCTTTAAGCGCATCATAAACCATTTTGTGCTGTTGAATACGATTTTTTCCTCGAAAACTTTCTGAAATAACTTCTGCGGCGTAATGTTCACCATCTCCAGCAAGATCACGGATCGTTACTTTTGCATCAGGAATACCTTCACGAATAAGAGTTTCAATTGCATCAGAACTCATTGCCATAGTCATTCTCCTTTAATCTTTTTTTCTTTTACAAGAATAGCATACAGCTCATGAAAATGAATAATTATTTATTGCTCTTCCATAAATTTTGGAAACCAACTTTCATAAGCCTGTGTCAATTCTGATATTGAAAATTTAAAAATACCTTTGACATCAAGTGTATCACCTTCGACTTTACCAAGTTCTATTAAGCAAACATCGCTTGTTTGAGCAAGTTTTTTAAGATTATTGAGTGCATCGAATTTGACAGCCAAAAGGTAACGTCCTTGGTCTTCACCAAAGAGTTCGGCATGATGAGGTGATTTATTGCTTAATTCTACTTTGATTCCTTTTTCCGCTTTAATTACCATTTCTGCAAGAGCAATGGCCAATCCTCCATCAGAGAGATCATGAGCAGCATGAATAAAACCATAATTAATACTATCTCTAACAAACTGACCGTGTTTTTTTTCAAGTTGTAAATCTATATGAGGAGGGGAACCTGTGTTAATATTTAAGATATTATGTGCATAAATTGATTGTCCTAAATGTGAGCCACAAGATCCAACTAAAACAATAATATCTCCATTTTGCATACCATTAATTGTTACCATTTTTGACCAATCATCAAGAATGCCAACACCGGCAATTGTTGGGGTAGGAGGGATCGCTTCTCCATTGGTTTCATTATAAAGAGAAACATTTCCTGAAACAATTGGAAAGTCTAGTATCCTACAAGCCTCACCTATGCCTTTAATGGCAAAAACAAGCTGCCCCATAATATCAGGTTTTTCAGGATTACCAAAATTGAGGTTATCTGTGGCAGCTAGTGGTGTTGCACCTGTAGTGCTGATATTGCGCCAACATTCCGCTACAGCTTGCTTTCCTCCTTCATAAGGATCAGCTTCGCAATAACGAGGTGTTACATCAGAAGAAAAAGCAAGGGCACGT
The DNA here is from genome assembly GCF_053794465.1 of Bartonella sp. B35(2025). Taxonomy (NCBI): domain Bacteria; kingdom Pseudomonadati; phylum Pseudomonadota; class Alphaproteobacteria; order Hyphomicrobiales; family Bartonellaceae; genus Bartonella; species Bartonella sp. B35(2025). Next base: position 724,571 of record NZ_CP200035.1, on the reverse strand, counting down.
TTGCAGTTATTACTTATGCGGATGACACCTGCATCACCTCCTGGTCTAATGAGGCTATTTCCTTGGATAATCGTATCATATTGTTCATAAACCCACCGTCGCGAGCTTTGATTGGCAGAGTTTAATAGTGTCAGGAGTGCATCACCAAGATTTTCAACTTGCTCGACTTCTTCCATTTTAAGAGTAGTTTTTTTAATAGGCTCTATCCAAGGACGATCATAAACAGGTGCTTCATTACCGAGTTCTTTAATAGGAAGATTAACCACTTCTTCTCCTTGATGCAGTACACGGAAACGCAAATCATCTGTTGTTTTTCCAATGATAGAGAAATGGAGTCCCCATTTTTGAAAAATTGCAGCTGCCTGTTTTTCCATTTCAGGTTTAAGCACCATGAGCATACGTTCTTGGCTTTCAGAAAGCATCATTTCATAGGCTGTCATATTTTCTTCACGAACAGGAACTTTATCAAGATTAAGCTCTATTCCTAGATCTCCTTTAGCGCCCATTTCAACTGCCGAAGATGTAAGTCCTGCAGCACCCATATCTTGAATAGCAATGACAGCTCTTAATGTCATTAATTCTAAACAAGCTTCCAGAAGACATTTTTCAGTAAAAGGATCACCAACTTGAACGGTTGGACGTTTTTCATTAATTGAGTTATCAAATTCAGCAGATGCCATCATTGCTCCACCGACACCATCACGCCCTGTTTTTGCTCCAAGATAAACAACAGGAAGTCCTACTCCTTGCGCTTTGGAGTAAAAAATAGAATCTATCTTTGCGATACCAGCAGCAAAGGCATTGACAAGGATATTACCATTATAACGTTGGTCAAAGTTAACTTCTCCACCAACAGTTGGAACACCAAAAGAGTTGCTATAACCACCGATTCCAGAAACAACACCAGCAACAAGATGGCGTGTTCGTGGATGGTTAGGAGATCCAAATCGCAATGCATTCATAGCTGCAATAGGACGAGCACCCATTGTAAAAATATCCCGCAGAATGCCACCAACACCTGTCGCTGCACCTTGATAAGGCTCAATGTATGAAGGGTGGTTATGGCTTTCCATTTTAAAAACAACACATTGCCCATTTCCAATGTCAACAACACCAGCATTTTCACCAGGGCCTTGAATGACACATTTTCCTTTTGTTGGTAAAGTTTTGAGCCATTTTTTAGACGATTTATAGGAACAATGTTCGTTCCACATTGCAGAAAAAATTCCAAGTTCAGTAAATGTTGGTTCTCTACCAATTAATAGCAGGATACGCTGATATTCATCAGTTTTTAGACCGTGATGCGCAATTAACTCTGGCGTAATGGCAATATTATTATGAAGATTCATGGGTGTATTATTCCGTTAAGTTAATAAAAATTTAGCACTTATTTCGCCTTTAATTTAGCATCTTAGATTACAGGTTATTTTATTTCTTGATGATAAGTTGGCTAATGATTTACAAATTAAAATTTTATTTGTGTTTTTAGGCTGTTTTGTTTTTGCAGTTAATATAAGAATAATTAAGTAATCTACAACATTTGTCGTTATGATCATGCGTTTACTAATTCTAAAGTACTTTGAAAAAGTAAACGACCATCAGTACCACCATGCGCAGCTTCGATAAAATTTTCAGGATGGGGCATCATACCAAGGATATTGCCCGTTTTATTGGTAATACCAGCGATATCTTTCATTGAACCATTAGGGTTCGTATTTTCTGCATAGCGAAAAACAATTTGTTCATTGTCTTCCATTTGTTTTAATGTCTCGCTGTCAGCAAAATAATTTCCATCATGATGAGCAACAGGACAACGAATGATTTGTCCTTTGTAATAATATCGAGAAAATTTTGTATTAGCGTTAACTACTTCAAGTTTTACCTCTCGACAAACAAATTTCAATGAAGCATTACGTATTAAAGTACCGGGCAATAATCCGGCTTCTAACAAAATTTGAAATCCATTACATATACCTATTACTATAATACCCTTTTGCGCTTTCTCGCGAACAGCTTGTAAGACTGGTGTTCGTGCACCAATGGCGCCACATCTTAAGTAATCACCATAAGAAAAACCACCGGGAATAATAATGACATCTACATCTGGGATTGTTGTATCTGTTTGCCAAATTTTAATTGGTTCAACTCCCGTTATATGGTGTAATGCTGCAATCATATCTCGATCACGATTTAATCCAGGTAATTGAATGATAGCGGTTTTCATAGAGAGATTCACTTAAAGAAGTTTTATTGTGTAGTTTTCAATAACAGTATTTGCGAGTAATTCTTCGCACATTTGCTCAAGTTTTTTCTTTGCAATTTCAGTAGGCATGTCATCAAGCACAATATCAAAGACTTTTCCTTGGCGAACAGATTGAATGCCATGAAAGGCTAGGCCATTTAAAGCACTGGCAATCGCTTTTCCTTGGGGATCAAGAACACTATTTTTTAAAGTAACTGTAACACGTGCTTCCATTTTTATTTCCTATTGTTAAAGTAATTCTCTTTTTAAGAGTAATACTTACATATAAGGAAAGGTAACATTACGTCACCTTGGTTTTTATTTTACTAAAACTGGACCACTTGGTCGTGGGGGTTCATTTTCGTTGATAATACCAAGACGCTTTGCAACTTCTTGATAAGCGTTAATGAGTCCTCCCATATCACGGCGAAAACGATCTTTATCCATTTTTTCTTGTGTTTGCATATCCCACAAGCGGGCAGAATCAGGAGAAATTTCATCTGCAAGAACAACACGTGTTGTTTCATTTTCCCATAAACGACCAAATTCCATTTTAAAATCAATTAATTGAATACCAACAGCTGCAAAAAGCCCAGAAAGAAAATCATTAATCCGAATTGAAAGTTGCATAATATCTTCTAATTCTTGAGGAACAGCCCATCCAAAAGCAGTGATATGTTCTTCGGTTACCATTGGGTCATCAAGAGAATCATTTTTATAGTAAAATTCAATGATAGATTGTGAAAGAGGTGTTCCTTCTTCTAACCCAAAACGTTTAGAAAGAGAGCCAGCAACAACATTGCGAACTACAACCTCCAAAGGAATAATTTCCACTGCTTTAATAAGCTGTTCGCGCATATTGATACGCCTAATAAAATGTGTTGGGATGCCTAAACGGCTAAGATGGTTAAAGATATGTTCTGAAATGCGGTTATTTAAAACCCCTTTTCCATCGATAATCTCATGTTTTTTTGCATTAAAGGCAGTTGCATCATCTTTAAAAAATTGAATATAGGTTCCTGGTTCAGGTCCTTCATATAAAATTTTAGCCTTGCCTTCATAAATACGGTGGCGACGATTCATTATGATTCTCTATTTTCTGAGAGGTTTTAAATAATATTGATGGATGATACTATCTTAATTAACAAAAATTCTCAATAATAGCTATGATACTTCTTTATAATTTTTATTATTTCAATTTTGTCAAAGAAGAATGAGATAACATAAATAAAATGAGGAAAATTATCTTTAATTTGATCAAAGCTTTGCAAGAAAATGGGAAAGAACCATGAGCCCTTCAGGCCATGGTCCATGTCCAGATTCTACATTAATGTGGCCAGATTGCCCAGCATCAATGAAAAGTGCTCCCCAGTCATAGGCGAGATTTTCGGCAACTTGAAATTGGCAAAATTTATCATTACGACTGGCTATGACTACAGAGGGAAAAGGTAATTTTCCACGGTGATATGGGCCAAATGTTTTGAAGTGTTTTGGACGTATTTTTTCATTGGTTATGTCTGGGGGCGCAACAAGAAAAGCGCCGCAAACTTTTTCTGTATTTTCTATAGTTGCATGAAGAGCTGTTGGAACTCCTAATGAATGAGCAATAATAGCAACAGGTTTTTGAGCTTGTGCAATGGCAATTTTAACCTCATTAATCCATTCTTCACGAATAGGTTTTGACCAATGAGCTTGCTTAACACGGTGGGCTGTAGATAACTTTCTTTCCCAGCGTGTTTGCCAATGATCAGAGCCAGATCCTTTATAGCCAGGGACAATAAGAATATCGAGTTGGTTTACTTTCATAAATTGCTTCCTTCATTACAATGAGATTTAGATCAAAGGTAGAAGGCATTTTTTTATTCCTTGTATGCAATTTTGTTACTATCCAAAAACACGTTTAAAAATTGTTTCAACATGTTTTGTATGATAAGAAAGGTCAAATTTTTCACGCAGTTCCGTTTCACTCAAAGCTTTTGCAACATCTTTGTCGTTGAGCAATTCTTCTAAAAAATCTTTTCCTTGTTCCCAGACTTTCATCGCGTTTCGTTGTACAATTCGATAAGAATCTTCACGACTGATTCCGGCTTGTGTAAGTGCCAAGAGTACCCGTTGTGAATGAATCAGACCACGAAATTTATTAAGATTTTTTTTCATATTTTCTGGATATATAACTAAATTTTTAATGACAGATGTTAATCGCTCAAGAGCAAAATCAAGTGTAATCGTAGCATCAGGGCCAATATAACGTTCGACAGATGAATGAGAAATATCACGTTCATGCCAAAGTGCTACATTTTCCATGGCAGGCATTGCAAATGCACGTACCATACGTGCTAATCCAGTTAAATTTTCTGTTAAAACCGGATTGCGTTTATGGGGCATAGCGGATGAGCCTTTTTGCCCAGGTGAAAAATGTTCTTCTACTTCAAGAATTTCTGTTCGTTGCAGATGGCGTATTTCTATTGCTAATCTTTCAATAGATGAAGCAATAACACCAAGTGTTGCAAAAAACATAGCATGACGATCACGTGGTATAATTTGAGTAGAAACGGGTTCAATATGCATACCTAATGCTTTTGCTACATGTTCTTCAACACGTGGATCAATATTAGCAAACGTTCCTACGGCTCCTGAGATAGCACAAGTAGAGATTTCTTCACGTGCCGCAAGAAGACGGTTGCGACAGCGGGAAAATTCAGCATATGCAAGAGCAAATTTAACACCAAATGTTGTTGGCTCAGCATGAATACCATGGCTACGCCCAATAGTAATCGTTTCTTTATGTTCAAAAGCACGTTCTTTCAATACTTTGAGAAGTTGATCTATGTCTTTTAGAAGAATATTACTGGCACGCATCAGCTGAATATTAAATGTTGTATCTAAAATATCTGATGATGTCATACCTTGGTGAATAAAGCGAGCTTCTGGTCCAATGAATTCGGCTAAGTGGGTTAAAAATGCTATAACATCATGTTTAGTGATTGCCTCAATTTCATTAATACGATTAACATCAAATTTAGCTGCTGTTCCTTTTTCCCAAATGATTTTTGCTGCTTCTTTTGGAATAATTCCCAGTTGTGCTAATGCATCACAGGCATGTGCTTCAATTTCAAACCAAATACGATATTTCGTTTCGGCTGACCAAATTGTTATCATTTCAGAACGAGAATAACGTGCTATCATAATTTTTTCCTTATTGTGAAAGACTTGCAGCTTGGCGCAATGCACTAATACGTGTTTCGTAAAGCTCTTTGTTTCCATTTTTATAAATTGCAGAGCCTGCGACAAATACATTTGCACCAGCTTTTGCTGCTATTCCGATTGTATCAACTGTGATACCGCCATCAACTTCAAGATCAATAGGTCGATTAGCAATCATGCTTTTAACTCGTTTAATTTTATTTTTCATTTCTGGGATAAAATTTTGCCCACCAAAACCGGGATTGACAGTCATGATTAATATAAGATCTAATTGATCAAGCAAATATTCAAGTATATGCTCTGGCGTACTAGGGTTAATTGAAATTCCAGCTTTTTTTCCCATTGCTTTGATTGTTTGTAAAAAACGGTGAAGATGAGGGCTTGCTTCAGCATGAATGGTTATAATATCTGAACCAGCTTTTGCGAAGGCTTCAAGATAGGGATCTACTGGTGCGATCATCAGATGAACATCAAATGTTGCTTTGGTTAATGGACGTAGTGCTTTAATGATATCAGGTCCAAAAGTGATATTAGGAACAAAATGACCGTCCATAATATCGAAATGAATCCAGTCTGCACCAGCATCAATAACATCCAACACTTCTTGGCCAAGTTTGGAAAAATTAGATGCCAATAGCGAAGGTGAAATGAGGTAAGAACGAGGCATTAAGATCTCCTTAGTTGGCTCTTTTTAGTATGTAACCCTGTGTATTAAAATATCATTTATGCTATGGTGTGAAAGAATGAGAATATATAATAAATATTAATTATTGAGATTTCATTTGATATTTTAAAAGCTGTATATACAAGATAGATCAAATTATACGATACATTTAATATCTCAAATTCAATATATTTTTCCATTTTTTTGCAAAAATGCTAGGATATCGCGAATTATTTTATAAGTTATTTACATAATTTTGATGATAAATGATGTTAAAGAAAATTATATAGGAATAGCTAATTCATTGTTTTTTCAGTTGATTTCATAACATTTTTTATTTATTTTACATGCCATAATTTAAAAAATCTGCTTATGGAGAACGAAAACTTTTATGTTTATAACTTAGTAGAAGATACCGTTTATTAGCAGATATTTTTTTAGATATTGCAATTTTACACAAATAAATTTTTTGATGGACTTCAATGAGGTATCTTTTAAGCTAGTATATTCAATCTTTTAGAAGCTTTGATATCTTTTGATTGTTAGCTGATTTGTCAGCAAAAATGTGCAATCCATTGCATTTTTATTGGTGAAGTCGTTGCAATAAATCATAATCAAAAAAAAGATGCTTTTATATATTTAAATCATGAATATTATGTTCATTTTTGCAAAGATTTTTGTTTTTATACGTTTGGATAATTTATTTTAGTGCATTTAGGTTTTAACTCAATAACTGGATAAGCTTATTTCGTATAATTTTACAAGATTGCATTTTCTCTTTTATAAGTTTGTAAGTGTGATTGAAAAGGGTTTTTATGGAATTTCTCTGATCAACGTTATCATAAAAATAACATGCTATACGAAAAATTAGCTGATTGGTATGTTGTTATAAAAAAGTATTTTATACTTGTGTTGATTGGCATTACACAATATATAGACCACACATACCATATATGGAGGTTTTATGGCATGAAAAAAAAGGTTGGTGGTCAATATCGCCCTAGTGAAGATGAACCTTTTATGAATGAACAGCAAAAGGCATATTTTCGCGCTAAGTTGGTTTCTTGGAAAAATGATATATTGAAAGAAGCTCGTGAAACTTTGGATAATTTGCAAGAAGAGAGTGCTGGTCAACCTGATTTAACCGACAGAGCATCTTGCGAAACTGATCGCACAATTGAATTACGTGCTCGTGATCGTCAAAGAAAGCTTATTTCAAAGATAGATGCAGCTTTGGAGCGTATTGATAATGGTACTTATGGGTTTTGTGAAGAAACTGGTGAGCCTATCAGCATAAAGCGCCTTGAAGCTAGGCCGATTGCTGTGTTGTCATTGGAAGCACAGGAACGTCATGAGCGACGAGAAAAAGTTTACCGTGATGACTGAATTGATTATGATGAAAAACAAGAAAAATATTTAATACAGTAGGATTTATATTTTATTTTTTTGAGTAGGGATAAATAAGGATGGTTCTTGCCGTCCTTCAACTTCAGCAGTGATTACCGAATCTTTCAAATGTTGGTGATTCGTAAAAGGGGTAGGAATATTGCTTTGCACATATTCTATTTCACTTACAGAAAAAGGTATTTTTTCTGTAAGGTTAGAATTTTGTTTAGTTTCTGGTATCACTGATATTGGTTGTGTATCTTCTTTTTGTTTGTAAGTACTTTTGTGTTTGATGTGTTTATCAATGATATTGGATTCTATGACAAAATTTGTTGACCCACCAATAAGAATTAAATGCTCTGTATCATCACGACGAACCAGAATTAGACGGTGTGTACGATCGATCATGATTGTATCGCATATAGTTAGTCGCGGTATGTGTTTTTTCCTATGAATATTAAAATTTCCTGCATTTAAACGGTTTAAAAATATGATGATTACAATACTGGTTGTGATTATCATTATGCAAAATATAAGGCTTATGGCTATATTTGCTGCAAATGTACCTATTTGGTTTGATAACCAGATATGCATGTCATTTTTCCCACTTTATGATGAAAGTATTATTTTTTATTTATATAAGTTTGTAAACATACCCTAAAAGGTTCATTTGTAATATAAAATATGATTTTTAAAAATATTAAGTAATTTCCATTAAGTAGATATTATTATGCTGTATATTCTATGACATCAATCATGGAGGCAATTTGTAGCATAAAAATTGACCTTAATTGAGGTAAATAGAAATGGATAAAGGTTTTGACAATATTAAAAAATCACCGCCTACTTCTGTACACTGGGGAATTATAGTTTTTTATTTTATTTTTGTAGTAGTTTTTTTGTTTATTGTGGATTTTTTAGGTTTTTCTTATCCACAGAGCTATTTTCAAAAGGCTATGTTGATGTCTTTTTTAGCTTTGGCAGTTATAGGTGTTTCTACGCTTATTTTGATAGGAATGGGGATTTTAAGATATGATGTAGCACACTTGTATGAAGATTTTGATTTAAGTATCTTGAATAGTACTGATGATGCAATTATGATATCAGACCTATCAGGGTTTGTTTATTATTCTAATCAAAATTACCGTAAAATTTTTACCTATAAGCCTGAATCTTCTTGTTATGCGGTTATTGCTGATCTTCCAGGATCTGGTACTCTTTCGTATCGCTTAAAAGTTGCTGCATGTGATGATTTTGTAACACAAGAAGAATTGAGGATGGAACGGTCGATTTTTAGCCATTCTACACAAAAAAGTCCTTTTTGGTACAATATTTCTGTTCAACCGATAATAAGGCGAAAAAAAAAGTTTTTATTTTGGCGGATTACTGATATTTCGCATTTGCAAAAGTATCGTGAAACTTTTTTCTCAAATCTTCAAGAAGCCATCAATCACTTAGATCAAGCCCCTGTTGGTTTTTTATCTGTTAATACACAAGGGACAATTCTTTATGCAAATGCAGTTTTTGCCGAATGGTTTTCAATTAACTTAGCAAATTTTTCTATTGGTCAATATAACTTCGATCAGTTATTTAATAGTATTGAAACTAATAGAACGTGGAGCGATGTCTGCTTGCAAAATAACAAATATCAACATTCAAATTATTCTATACCTTACACGTTTTCGTTATGTTTAAATTCAGAGGCTAGCAGTAAAAAAATATTGAATTGTTTTATGTGTACTTCTTCTTTTTCAGAGAATGAAGCTATTTACCGTATTGTGATGGTGCCACAGCAGATACAAAAGAAAAAAGATGAAGATCAATCAAATTTATCAAATGCATTGGTGGAGTATTTTGATGCAAGTCCTTTCGCAATAGCAGTTGTAGATCAAAAAGGACAATCAGTTTACATAAATGGTGCTTTTTCATCTTTAATAGGATATACAGACAAAAGTATTAATCTTTATAATATTATATCTCATTGTGATAGTGTGCAGTTAGAGCGCGCATTTCGGAAAATTATAGCAAATAAAATTACAACAAATAAAGATTGTTCAGTTTTAATAGAGACAGTTTTAGAAAATAATAAAGAGCGTCATTTGCGTCTTCATATTATGCCTATAACATCCTATCATGCTGATGAATTACAAGACTTGGTAATTATATCTGTAATAGAAATAACAGAACAAAAAGTGCTTGAAGATAAAATGGTGCAAAGTCAGAAAATGCAAGCTGTTGGGCAGCTAGCTGGTGGTATCGCTCATGATTTTAATAATGTATTAACTGCAATTTTGATGTCATGTGATCTCCTTTTGAATACGCATCGCAGTTCTGATCCAGCTCATGCTGATCTTATCAATATTAAAAATAATGCTAATCGTGCAGCAGCACTTGTACAGCAATTATTAGCTTTTTCTAGAAAACAGACGCTTCGACCTGAAAAAGTTGATTTTACTGAATTTTTATCAGATATTCGCAATCTTATTTTACCTCTTTTAGGCAATAGTATTCAATTAAAAATTATCCATGGAAGAGATTTGTGGAGTGTTGAAGTTGATCAAGCATCTTTCCAGCGTGTTATCATGAATTTGGTTCTTAATGCGCGTGATGCTATGCCAGATGGAGGTATTGTTACGATTACAACAAACAATATTACAAAACAACATAGTGCTGAATTCGATAATGTTGGTTTTGCACTCGGTGAGTATGTGCAGTTGACTATTTCAGATACAGGAACTGGAATATCAGCTGCTATACAGGAAAAAATGTTTGAACCATTTTTTACAACAAAAGAAGTTGGAAAAGGAACTGGTCTTGGCTTATCAATGGTTTATGGAATTATAAAACAGACAGGTGGTTATATTTACTGTGATAGCCAGGAAGGAGAAGGAACAAAATTTCATATCTTTCTTCCTCGATATATTCCCGATAATAGTAGTAAAATTTCTCAACAGATTGAAAAAGTGGAAGAGCAGGAAAAAAATACAGATTTAACAGGATCTGCAACTGTTTTGTTAGTTGAAGATGAAGATTCTGTCAGAATAGGTGGAGTAAGAGCGCTTCAAATGAGAGGATACACTGTTTTGGAAGCTGCGAGCGGGGTGGAAGCACTTGCTATTCTTGAAAAAAATAAGGGTGCTGTTGATATTGTTGTTTCTGATGTGGTAATGCCAGAAATGGATGGGCCAACTTTGCTTAGAGAAGCGCGTAAAAATTATCCTAATATCAAGTTTATTTTTATTTCTGGGTATACAAAAGACGCTTTTACCAAAAATCTTCCACAAAATGCTGTTTTTGGTTTTTTATCTAAACCATTTACACTCAAACAATTAGCTTTAGAAGTTAAAAAAATGCTGGCACAGTAAAAGAAAAAAATTATGTATTTTTAGATCTTTTAAAAGAAAATTTAAAGTATTTTAGAAAGATTATTAAAATAACAAGAAAAAATAATAGACAATATAAGTAATAATAATTTTAATACTTAATAACAAAAAAATAAGAAAAATATTACAAATTTTGTAAAGGAGTATTTATAAAAATAATAATTTTAAGTGTGAAAAATTATTGTTTTAATTCAAAATATAAAGCTAAAAAATTAAATTTATATATAATGTATGGTACATACTGGTTGATATACTCAAAAAGATAAAATTTGTTGCTGAGCATTTATCATTTTGTCGTTTCCCTTAATAAATGCTTTTAAGGCTTTTGGATAAAGTTTATGTTCAGCTTTAAGAACTCTTTGTGCTAAGCTATCAACAGTATCATTGGGACATACTGGAACCGCCGCTTGAGCAAGGATTTTTCCCGCATCCATATTTTCTGTAACAAGGTGAACAGTACAACCAGTGATTTTAACACCTGCTTGTAAGACTCTTTCATGAGTATTTAAACCTTTAAATGAAGGTAAAAGGGAAGGATGAATATTTAAAATTCGTCCTTCATAGAGTTTTATAAAGTGTGGTGAGACGAGGCGCATATAACCAGCGAAGCAGATAAAATCTGGCTGATATTGATCTAGGACTGTAAGGATAGATTCTTCATGTGCTTTTTTGGTTGGATAATTTTTGTGATCAATAATATGGATAGGAAAATTACTGTTACGTGCTTTTTCAATACCGGTAGCATGAGGATTATTGCAAATAACTGCGATGATTTCAGCAGGGTAATCCTTTTGTTCACTTTCCTTGGCAAGGGCAAGCATATTGGATCCATTACCAGAAATAAAGACAACGATTTGTTTTTTCATAGATGAAGCATCCCTTTACAGAAAATACCTTTATTTGAGCGTTTTGTTAAAACACCAAGGAAAGTAACGGCTTCTCCTTGCTTTTCAAGCTCTTGTGTAATTTCTTTAACTGCATGTTGAGCCACAATAATGATCATACCAATACCACAATTAAATGTTCGTAACATCTCTATTTCATCTATTCTTCCTTGTTTAGCAATCCATGAAAAAACTGATGGAATTTTAATAGAAGAAAGATTAATTTCAGCGCAGAGAGAAGATGGAAGTACACGTGGAATATTTTCAAGAAAACCTCCACCTGTTATGTGAGCAAGAGCCTTGATTCCTTGAAAATTTTGTATGACTGATAAGAGTGATTTGACATAAATGCGTGTTGGTGTGAGAAGTGCTGTGCCAAGATTAATTTGGGGATTAAAAGGAGCTGAATCTTCCCATTTTAAACCACTTTGTTGAACAATTCGTCTGACAAGAGAAAAACCGTTAGAGTGAATTCCAGATGAGCTAAGACCTAAAATAATATCGCCTTCTGTAAGATCTTTTGAAGGTAATAATGCACTACGTTCGACAGCTCCTACAGCAAAACCTGCCAAATCATAATCTCCTTTTGCATACATATCAGGCATTTCTGCTGTTTCTCCTCCAATAAGGGCTGCGCCTGCTTGCTGACATCCAGCTGCAATACCAGAAACGATTATAGCACCTTGTTCAGGGTCAAGTTTTCCAGTGGCAAAATAATCAAGAAAGAAGAGAGGTTCAGCACCTTGTACGAGTAAATCATTAACACACATGGCTACGAGATCAATGCCAACAGTGTCATGGATACCTACTTCAATGGCAATTTTTAATTTTGTTCCCACACCATCATTGGCTGCTACGAGGATAGGATCTTTAAAGTTTGCTTCTTTTAAATCAAATAAGCCACCAAAGCCGCCAATTTCTGCATTTGTACCAGCTCGTTTCGTTAAACGTATGTAGGGTTTAATTTTTTCTACCATGGTATTACCCATATCGATGTTTACACCAGCTTTTGTGTAGGTAAGACCACCATTGGATTTATCATTCATTAGGTTTTTATTGCTCATTTGAGCCTTCCTTATGGAAAATCAGATTTTGACGTTATGCAATGCCATGATAAAGTTATCTCTGCAAGAGATATTGATATTTAGTGTTTAAGAAATAAGCAACTTTACTTGACCTATATGGAAGAAATTTATAACCTTATAAAAATTTTTTTGGAATATTTATGAGTAAAATATCAGATAACCACGATAATTCTGCTTTACAGCTAACACAAGAGAAAATTAATGAGGGTGAGGCTCATAGTTGTTATACAGCTTATGTGCCTGCTTATGCTCAAGTACCATTACCGAACAATATGAAAAAGCAAATTTTTTTCTGGCTTGGCACGTTGATTTTTTTTATTCTTTTTATGTTTGTCTTTGGATCAATTTTGCTACCTTTTGTGGCAGGGATTGTGTTGGCATACTTTCTGAATCCTATTGTTCAATTGCTTGAAAAAATTGGTATTCATCGTGTTTTGGGCACCATCCTGATTATTTTATTTATTGTTGTTATTTTTGTTGCTGCTTTAGTAATTTTGATCCCTATTATCACTTGGCAAATACAACAATTTATGAGTGATGGTTTGCCGATTTATATTGATCGTATTCAAGACTTTTTTAGTAAGCATGATTTTGATTGGGTAAGGCGCTATTTTGGCAGCGATCCAAATGAATTACAGGATAATATTAAAGGGCTTTTAGGACAAGGATCTGATTTTATTAGATCTCTTTTGAATTCACTTTTAAAATCAGGAAAATCTATAGTTAATATCGTTAGTCTATTCATAGTAGCACCTGTAGTATCATTTTATATGTTATTAGATTGGCCACGTATGGTTGAAGCAGTTGATTCGTGGATACCGCGAGATCATCTTAAAACTGTTCGTGGTATTTTTCATGAAATGGATAGAGCTATTGCTGGCTTTGTTCGTGGGCAGGGAACAGTTTGTCTAATATTGGGGGGGTATTATACCATTTGCCTTACCATCACAGGACTAAATTTTGGCCTTTTGATTGGTATGTTGATTGGACTTATCAGTTTTATTCCTTATATTGGTGCAATGAGTGGTTTTGTTTTATCTGTTGGTGTCGCGTGGGTTCAATTTTATCCTGATGATTGGGGATGGATTATTGTTGTTATAACTGTCTTTTTTATTGGTCAATTTATTGAAGGTTATATTCTTCAACCCAAACTTGTAGGTTCATCAGTAGGACTTCATCCAGTGTGGTTAATGTTTGCACTGTTTGCTTTTTCTTCATTATTTGGATTCACTGGTATGCTTATTGCTGTTCCTGCGGCAGCAGTTGTTGGTGTTTTGGTTCGTTTTGCTCTTCATACTTATCTTAATTCTCAAATGTATTCTCGAAGTGGAAATTTGGAGCCACTAAAATGAATAAGCATGAAACACAGTTGCCTTTAAATTTTTCTTATAAGTCGGTTTTTCAATTTGATGATTTAGTGGTAACGAAAAGTAATCTTATGGCTTTTCAGCTTATTGATAATTGGCCAAATTGGATTTTACCTATTGCAGTTTTGGTTGGAAAAGAAGGATCTGGAAAAACTTACTTTTCTAATGTATGGGCACAGAAAGCTGATGCTTTAATTATTCATCGTGATAAAGTTGATCAAGCTATTGCTATGGCTTCTTCAGGAAAGTCGTTTTTAATTGAGGATATCGATATTGGTGAAATTAACGAAACAGAGCTTTTTCACTTTATTAACAGTATTAAGCAAGCAAATCTTAATGTATGTCAAGCTACTTTGCTAATAACTGCACGTACAGTACCTTCTACATGGAATTTAAAGTTAAGTGATTTAAAAAGTCGCCTTAATTCTGTTATGCTAGTTACAATTGATCAACCTGATGACGCATTACTGACAGCTATTGCTTTTAAACTTTTTTCTGATAAGCAGATTACTGTTCATCCAGATGCTATTTACTACCTTGTAAATCGCTGTGAGCGTTCTTTGTTTTCATTGAAGCGTATTATTGATTCTGTTGATCAGTTAGCATTGCAAAGAAAAAGTAAAATAACACGTGCTGTTATTGGCGAAGTTCTCAATATGCAAATTCAGTAAATGTTGCTTTATAGTTTGGTTAAAAATTCGATAAAAGGCGCCTGTATGCTATGGTTATTTGGTACATAGATAAAGATAAAATATTTAATTTTTACTTTTCTTACTTCTTTGAGTGAATAATTTGTATAGTAGCATTTTTTCTCTTCTAAGTATGCTCAATATACTGTTTAAATAGCTTTAAGTTTTAAATTTATGATATTTTACTGCTTGTATAAACTACATAAGGATCATCAATTTCAGATTGATCTTGAAGGAGAGGTAGATATTATTTCATTATAATGAAATTTTTATAAATAAAGTTTGAAAGTGTTTATTTTTTAATTTATACACCGGCATTGTAGAGAAACATAAATTTTCTTTCGTAAAAGTTGGATAAAAAGATAAAATAATAATGGTTTTTGATCAATTTTTTTGTGGCAGATATTAAATTTTGCCTTAGCGAAGTGGTAGTGCTTGAGCTTTATGTTTTTTTAAATTTTTTATTATGGTTAAGTTATTTTTGATTAAAAAATTATACTCTCTGAATGTTTTTGATATCGTTTAATCTTTTTTAAAACAGTATAGGTAATTATAGGATTTTTATGTGGAAATTGACTTCTTATCTATGTGGATTAATTTTTTTCTTTTATAGGTATCATTTTTTTGATTTCTATTAAATAATGTATTATTCAATAGAGAGAATTCTAAAAAAGGTTATTACCTATAAAGAAATGAAACAAAATTTTAAAAAAATGTGTTTTACTCTTGCACTTCTGTTATGAAAATTTTAGGAGACATGTATCAAATAAATACAAATGACGGAGCGTAGCGCAGCTTGGTAGCGCACCTGATTTGGGATCAGGGGGTCGTAGGTTCGAATCCTATCGCTCCGACCACGTTTTTTTGTATATAAAGAAGTAGCTCAATCTGATGAATGTGGTAAAGCAGTTATCATTATGATATGACGTTATAGGCATAGAAGTGTTGTGTAGTTTAAAGGAAAAGTACTATGATTGCACGTATTTATAGTCCTGCAAAAACAGCTATGCAGTCTGGTAAAAGAAATACCGGTTTTTGGTTTTTAGAGTATGAACAGGCACAGGCAAAAATGCTTGAGCCTCTTATGAAGTATACTGCAACATCTGATATGAATAATCAGATAAAAATTCGATTTAATATGAAGGAAGAGGCAATTGCTTTTGCACTCAGGAATGCTATTCCTTATCGTGTAGAAAAACCATTTAAATCGATTCGTCGTATTATTTCTTATTCTGATAATTTCCGCAGCGATAGGCAGCAACCTTGGACACATTAGCAATGGTGCTGTTTTGAATTGAAAAAATGGTCAATTGGTCCCGTAGCTCAGCTGGATAGAGCAACGGCCTTCTAAGCCGTAGGTCACAGGTTCGAATCCTGTCGGGATCACCATGTTGAATAAAATTGATAAATATAATAGTTTAAGAATTTGATTTTCTTTATCCTACGGATTTATTTTTTACTTATTTCATAACGTTTAGCTGTTTTTATTTTTATCTTTGTATCCTTGATTGCATATATTTAAATAATTTTTTCCAAGATCAAAATTAGATTATAACCTCCAGGATCCTTTATAAAATAGTGACATATTGTTTAAAATGGAAAAATTAGATCAGTAGGTTGTGTACGTTTATGAGCATTTATCTAGATTTTACTATAATGAAAAATTCATATTGTATCTGTTGATAACATGTTTTATCTTTCTTTGTAGTTTTTTATAAAACAGTTCATATATATCACTTTAAAAGATTTTTGCTAAATCCTTTTTATTGTATTTTAGATCAATTCTTTAAGGGATTGTAGGTGCAAGTCATGATTTTTTGTTGGAAAAAGGAAGTTTAAAAAGGAATGATGATTAAAATATTGCAAAATCACTTATATTCATGTGCTTTTACAGCGACTATTTTTTCTTTTTTATCGAATGTAAGTGTTGAGGCACATTCTGGTTCTAAACTATCTGCATTATTTTTATGTAAGGAAGATAAATTATCTTATAGGTGTAATGATCGTAAGAAGCACATAATTTTTAATAAATCGTACAACCTCGTTGAATTTTTAGAGGAAGAGAAAAAAGGGGACGAATCTCTCATGCCACCTACTGTTATAACAGTGCAGGAGTCAGGCACAGTTATCCAAGCGGTGAATATACAAATTGAAGGTACTAGTAAAGGTATTAATGGTGTAATTAAAGATACTAATGGTATATTTGTGTCGGAAGGGGGAAAAGTTGTCTTATACGATTCAACCTTTAGGGATGTGCCAATAGGTCTTAAGGTTGATGATGGAGAGATTGAAATAAATCGTGGAGTTATTGGAGCGACCAAGGTAGGTGTTTATGCAGAAAATAAAGAAGCATCTGTTATTTTAAAGGGCACAACAATTAAGATAGAAGGTCAAGAAATTAACCAAAGTGCAGCTCTTTTTAGTACAGTTGGTGCAAGTATTAAAATGATAAGTGGAGTAATTGATACGGCAAATGCTGCTGCACTTTATGTAGGTACTAAGGGAAGTGCAGCTTTAAATAGCGTTGTCATCACTGCAAAAAATCAAAATATAGCGGTTGAAAAAAATGCAAATAAGGAAAATAAAATTATTCCTGCAGTTTTAAATATAAATCAATATGGTTCTATTAATTTAAAGAATAGCAATGTTATTGCTACCGATGTTCGTGGTTTATGGATTGGAAGAGATGATAACACACAATCAAATATTGCTACGGAAGAGAATCTCTTAATTTCGCATGTTAATATCGAAAATTCAAAAATTACAGTGACAGGTAACAAGCACGGTATACATTTCGATATGAATAAAGAGGATAATGATTATGAACAAGGAATTGTTGTACTGAAAAGTACAACTTTTGAAGCACTAGATGGTACAGCTATTCATAGTAGTAAGAGTAGTGGTTATATTACAGCATTAGAAGGTACAAAAATCTCTGGTGATTTATTATTAACAGCCGAGAAGGAATCTTCTGTAACACTTTTGGTTAATTCTTCTTTGCTGACAGGAGGTATTCGCGTCGCTGATAATTCTATTGCTGAGCTTTATTTAACAGAAAATTCAAATTGGCTTTTAACGAAAAAGAAAGAGACAAATTCGCAAGACTTAAATCGTGTTAATTCATTTGTTTCATTTGTAAAACTTTCTGATAGTGCTATTACTTTTGAAACTCCAATATCCCAAGAATACCAGGTTCTTCGTATAGGAAATGGATTGGGTGAGGTTTACAATGCACAAAATAATGCTCATATTTATCTTAACACGCATATCAATAGCGATGGTTCACTTAATCATCAAAAAACTGATCGGCTTTTGATTCATGGTGATGTTTCTGGGGAAACCACAGTTCATGTGCAAATTGTTACAGAGAATCAAAAAAAAGTGGTAGATGGCAAAAATGCTCAAGATATTTCAATTATTCAAGTTTCTGGAAAAGCAAAGGAAGATTCTTTTCAGCTGAATGGTGGTTATATTGCATTGGGTGGTTTGCCTTACCAATATTATCTCCGTGCATATGGTCCCAGTTCTTCTCTTGGGCGTGTATCTACTACTCAAAGATTAGTTGAAGGTAATGGAGATTTTTGGGATTTTCGCCTTGAGAGTAAATATATTCAGCCTGCTTCACCTGCTTCTGTTATATCTGCACCTGAATCCATTCTTCGTTTTGAACCAAAAATGAGAGATGTTGTTCCACAGGTTCCAACTTATCTACTCTTACCAAATTCCTTATTCCATGCTGGTTTGTTGGATATCAGTGATCAAAATAAGCAGTTAGGTATTATGAGAGATGTTTCTAGTAAGCTATTAAAAATCAATGAGAAACCTTCTTTATTTATCCATGGTTATAGCGGTAATTACCATTATACCTCGAATCTGTCTGCGATTGAATATGGTTATGGCGGCAGCCTTGATTATAATGCTATGAAGGCAAATATCTTATTGAAAACAACTGAGCATGTATCTAGTACTGCATCTTTTGGAGTTATTGGGACTTACGGAAGACTTTCTTTATTCCCCAAGAGTGTTGAACAAAGTAAAAAAAGTACATTTGATAGATGGTTAGTTACAGCATATAGCAGTATGGAACATAACGTAGGTGTTTATGTAGATGGCCTTTTATCCTATGGTTTATTTAAGGGTGATATCTTTACCTTTTCTAGGGGAAAGACCGCAACCTTAAAGGGAAATTCCCTAGGTGCTTCATTAACTATTGGTAAAATATTTATGACAGGGTATGAAGATCTTGTTTTTGACCCTCAGGTTCAGGTTATTTATCAACATCTCCATTTTAATAAGGTACGTGATCTTGATGGTTTAGATGTTGATATGGGAAAACCTGATAAATGGGTGATACGTGGTGGTGGGTATTTAACCAAGACACTTGGTTCATTCGAAGAGGGACGTGCCGTTTCCTTTTATGGTAAATTACACCTTGTTAATAGTTTTGAAAGAAAGCAATTTGTGCATTTTAAAGATCCTTTCCAGCTAGGTGCTTTGGGTTCTTCTCTAGAAACTGGGTTGGGTATTCATTCTAAACTATCTTCCAAAATTATGATTCGTGGTGATTTTGTTTACAGGCATAAATTGACAAAGGCTGGTTTTTCTGGAATTCATTTCTCTGGTGCATTATGCTATCATTTTTAATCTATTTTTTTGAAGAGCTTTAGTTAAATTATATAATTTTGTGAGTTTTGAAGATTATTATTTCAAAATATTTTAAAAATTTCTTGGACAGTTCTTTATTTAAAATTGTTTCTTCTTTCTTTTGAGTTAGTTCGTTTTATTTTATGGAGAAAAATCTCTTTAATTATATTTATTTATTGATTCTTTTAAAATTGCTTAAAGTAACAAAGTCAAAAAAATAAAAGATCTCAATCTTGTTGCGCTTCTCCTGCATGAGATAACGGTATGTAAAATACTCTAATCTTTAAAATAATATAACTAATATTTAGTGCTTTATTTTATTGTTCATATTCTATTTATTAGATAAAATTCTTTTTGGATTTACTCCATATTTATTATCTATGCGCTTTCCATTTTTGAAGAAAAGATAAAAAGATAAAGCAATTTTAGAACATATCACCGACATCAAAAAAAGATCAAAAAAGATGCTCTTCATTAGGTAAGCCAAAGGTCCATCCATTTCCGTAGAATCATCTAAAAATCCCATTGCTAACCAAGGTATATAAATAGGGATCAACCAAAAACCTGAATGACCTAAATCGTGCAATCGTCTTACTGAAACAGAAATCTCTGGTATCAGTAATACATGATAAATCACATGCAATAAAACTGTGAAACCAACATTCGGTTCAGGAAGTATAAATGCAAATGTTTTAGGCTGTTTCGCAAAAAACCAGATAGGTGATACAAGAATACGTGATACGAGAAAAATCCAAGCATATTCAGCACGTGTTGCACGTTCTCTCCAGTTAAATGAACGTTTTAGTCCATAGCAGAGCCATCTAAATCCATTATACCATTTCAATTCTTTCACCTTACTCTCCTATATTTTTCTATGTATTATTGTAGTAACCTCGATTTAATAATTTTTTATAGCCGTAGCCTACTTATCACTCTCCTTTCAGATATCTTTAGGATTTAATAATGAAGATGAGAGTTTTTAGACAGTTAGATTCAATAAATTTTCTTTTTTTGTGAGCTCCTTTTTTAATATCTAATTAAGGAAGGTTTTATACAATCTTGCATACTTTTAAACTAGATGTGATAATTTGTAAAAAATTATTCTATCAGATAACGTGTGTTATTTCATGATCTCAAGTGCGTGATTATTTATATCATCTATAATCAAAGGATCTTTATCCATTGCTACAGTTTGATTAAGTTACCATAAAGGATAATTTTCTGCTGCAATAATAATTTCTTTTATTCAAGATGGTGATTTTAGATTTTAATAACTTCAATCTTTTATTATCTACCCGATAATCCACCTTACTTTGTATGATCAAAAGGTGTATGTGTTTCTGGAATTTATTATACAATAATGCGAAGAATGTTTTTTTAAAAAATCGTGAGAGAGATCGTAATTCTTTATCGAGTCAAATACGCCATTAACCTGTCAGCTCTATATCAGATCAGGTAGCACTAACTTATTGAATAATGATGATTATAAAGGGTCTTTTGGTTGTAATGTGATCTCACGAAACTTCCAAAATAGTACCTCAATAGGGGTTTTGATGGTTCGTATTTAGAGTTCCGCTTAACATTTTCAATTACGCAATAAAAGGTGGATTATCAGGTAGATTAAAAAAGAACAAAAATGACTAAATTATTAATTATATTGCATTATTAAAAATAAAGCGGTGCCATAATAAAGCACGTGATTTTTCGACAGCTTGTAAATCGACATCGAGTCCAAGGGCTGCAGCATGCTTTAGGCAAATATTAAGTCTGTTTAGAGCTTTTCGCGCTGTTTCAGCTTTTGTATGCCAAATTGGAGATGGAGTGTCACGAATATCCGTTTGATTAATCTCTGAAATAGGAACTTTGCCTAATTTGGGTAAAACATGAAGTTGCAATGGAGTGTAAACCAGCGCTCTGCCTTTACCGTCTCCTTTTAATTCAGCTGTACGGCTTTTAAAGGCATCGAGAGCAATATCACAGAGCATGTGTAAATTATAAGCGTCTTCAAATTTTAGTTTCTCTCGTTCTTTAATCGGATTACGTCTGGAGTGAATTAGGTCACGCCACAAAGAGACATCCTTATAAGAGCCTAACCCTATTTCGCGATGCCGTCCATAAAGGGTATAACGCAAGAACCATTGTACCCACCATCTTTACGTTTATACAGCCATAAACCGGCGCCATCATTATATTTTCTTGCGGTTAATGTTAAGACCAATCTTGCACTTAAACAGTTTATGATTCACATATGCTATCCACTCAAAAAGAGCTCATTTCAATCCACCCGTGGATCAACCTTTAAGTATATAATTAAATGATTCTTAATGAATATTTGTGAGAATACATGAAATAATAAATTATACAATATCAAATAGTTAGATACAGTATAATATGCAATGATTTGTCCTGAAATAACAGACGGTGCCCCCAGAGAGACTCGAACTCCCGACCCCCTGATTACAAATCAGGTGCTCTACCAACTGAGCTATAAGGGCATAAAACCATGTAGGAAGTAGCACAAACTAACAAAAAGGAAAATAGAAAATTGCTAATTTCAATGGATATTTTTAAAAAAAACTACATCACAAATTATAAAATGATCAGATTCTTTATAACTACCTTATTTTTTAGTAACGCTACTATTATTCTTATAACACTTAATAAAAGTACAGATAAAAACTCACTATTTGATTACCAAATTACGAATCAAAAGATTCTGACTGATTAGAAAGATATTCTTCTAACCAATGAATATTATAATTACCATCCGCAATATCTTGATTGTTAATAAGATTACGAAATAGAGGTAATGTGGTTTTAATTCCATCAACCACAAATTCATCTAAAGCACGTCGTAAACGCATTGTACATTCTAAGCGTGTACGTCCGTGTACAATCAACTTTCCAATTAAGCTATCATAATAAGGTGGAATCCGATAACCTGAATAAGCACCTGAATCAACCCGAATTCCTAAACCTCCAGGAGTATGAAAATGTGTAATGATTCCTGGTGATGGCATAAAGTTAATAGGATCTTCTGCATTTATGCGGCATTCAATAGCATGACCAGAAAAACAGATATCATCTTGTACAACTGAAAGCCCTTGACCAGATGCAATATGAATTTGTTCATGAACTAAATCGATGCCTGTAATTGCTTCAGTTACAGGATGTTCGACTTGTAAACGAGTATTCATCTCAATGAAGTAAAATTCACCACTTTCATAAAGAAATTCAATAGTACCAGCTCCTCTATATCCAAGTTTTGCACAGGCACTTGCAACAATATCGCCAATTTTTTTTCGTTCAATTTCATTAAGTGCAGGTGAATTAGCTTCTTCCCATACTTTTTGATGGCGCCGTTGCAATGAACAATCCCGTTCTCCTAAATGGATAGCATTTCCCGCTCCATCACCTATAACTTGAATTTCAATATGGCGTGGTTTTTCCAAATATTTTTCGATATAAACTGCATCGTTACCGAAAGCTGATCTAGCCTCTGAACGAGTTGTTTTGAGAGCTATAGAAAATTCTTTTTCAGAATGAACAACTTTCATACCTCGTCCACCACCACCTGCAGAGGCTTTTATAATGACCGGATAACCAATTTCATTAGCAATGCGCAAAGCATCTTCTTCTTCAGTGATAGCTTCATCTGAACCTGGTACGACAGGAATTCCAAGTTTTTTAGCGGTTTTCTTTGCTTCGATTTTATCACCCATAATTCGTATATGTGCAGCTGTTGGACCGATAAATGTAATATTATGAGCTTCTAGAACATCGGCAAATTTTGCATTTTCAGAAAGAAAACCATAGCCTGGATGAACAGCATCAGCTCCAGTAATTTCACATGCAGCAATAATTTGGTGAATGCTCAAGTAAGAATCATGAGCTGGGGAAGGGCCAATACAAACACATTCATCAGCAAGACGAACATGCATAGCATCAGCATCAGCGGTTGAGTGAACAGCAACAGTTTTTATTCCAAGTTCTTTACAAGCCCGCAGAATGCGAAGAGCAATTTCTCCTCGGTTGGCAATGAGAATTTTTCGAATCATAGCTATTCCTTGTTTTATTCGACAACAATAAGTGGTTCACCAAACTCAACTGGTTGACCATCTTTAACAAAAATAGCAGTCACTGTACCTGAGCGTGGTGATAAAATTTGATTCATTGTTTTCATTGCTTCAATGATAAGTAATGTTTGTCCTTCAGAAACACTTTGTCCTACTTGTACAAAAAGTTGTGCATCTGGTGCAGGTGCAAGATATGCTGTCCCAACCATTGGAGATGTTATCGCATTTTTGGATTTATCTTCCTGCGTAGAAGGCTCAGTTGTTGAAGTTGAGGGAGAAGCTATAGTAGGAGTGGAAATAGGAGCATAGATTGTTTGTTCAGGAATGTTTGGGGTGCTTTGACGTGACACACAAATACGAAGTCCACCCTGTTCAAGTTCAATATTAGTTAGATTCGTATCATTCAAAATTTCAGCAAGGTCACGAATAATTTTTGTGTTAATTGCAGTGTGTTTTTCCGTGTCCATCTTTTTTGTTACCATTTTATTTCTAACTCCTGGGTCAATAAAGATTATCACTATTGAATTTTTTATGACTAAATATTTTTAACTTACCACTGACCTTTAAAAGGTTTTTATTGAAACTTGTTTATTTTTTTTGATATTTATACTCATTTTTAAGCCAATATTTACTAAGAAAAATTGCACTTATAAGCCTGTTGATGAAAAAGAGAAAGCATAAAATCATTTAATTTACGGTATTCTTCACCAAATTGATGAAGTGAATAAGATATTTATTGCATATTTTTTACTGCCTTTTTTAAAACATCTTTGTTTACTGCTCCAATGAGTATTTGATCACCGATGATATAAGAAGGAATTCCAGTAATATTTAGTGTAGAGGCAATTTTAATATTTTCTTTAAAGGAATTTTGTAAGCTAGGATCTTTTATTATATCGTATAATTTTGTTTCATCTGCACCTAATGAAACTGCTATTTTTATAGCTTTAGCCTCATTAGCACGACCTTGACTGGTTAAAAGTGCTTCGTAAAATTGGTGGTATTTTTCTGGAAATTCTTTTCGAAAAGCATAAGCAACAGTATGTACTGCTGTCGAATCAGATCCTAAAACTGGTAAATCCTTGATAATAACGCGTAAATCTGGAAATTCTTTTATTAAGCTTTCTATATGTGAATAGGAACTTTTACAAAATTTACAATTATAATCAAAAAAATCAACAAGTGTTACCTTGCCATTTGGATTTCCAAAAACAGCATCATGAGGGGATTGAAAAATTTCTTTTTCTAATGAATGGATAATTAAAGCTTGTTTGGGAGATTTTTTCTCATTTTGCTTCTCCAATTTTTCTTGAAGGATCAGCTGCATTTGAACCATAATTTCTGGGTTGGCGAGTAAATAATCTTTTAAAATTTTTTGAAGATGGTAATCATCAATATGTGGTATAATCTTTTCTCTAAGTTTAGATAAAAAGGTAGAGTCTTCCAGAAGTTGTATTTTAAGGTTTTCTAAGTCCAAATAATTGGGTATTTTTTCACTCGATGTCGCCTTTGATGAAGGTGAATAGATTAAAAGACTAAATATAGCTATTACGAAAAATTTTGCAATGAATGTTATTTTTAGGTATCGAGGCTGATGAATCATCTGTATGCCTTTTTATCTCTATTTATGCTATGGATTAAACCATGTAAAAGGTGTTAATCATGGTATTTAACAGTTATGCAGTTATGTAAATTTAGTAAATTGTACAAAAAACATCAATTTTTATTTTTTATGAATAGCTTTCATATAACGCATATTTTATAATGGTTATGTTTTGTATAAAAGCTGAATTTATCTATTTTTTTATCTAATATCATTTTCTGTTTATTATGATAGCAAAGCTATTTCATAGTATATTTACTTTGGGAAAAGCACCTTAACATTTAAGGCATTGGTGTTATCTTTTGATTATTGCTTTATTAAGCACAATAGAACAAAATATAAAAAGTAAAATTATGGAAATAACAACGCATTACGATCTTTTTATTATTGGTGGAGGAATAAATGGGTGTGGATTAGCGAGAGATGCAGCTGGACGCGGATTTAGAGTAGGATTAGCTGAAATGAATGATCTTGCATCGGGTACATCAAGTGCATCGTCAAAGTTGATTCATGGCGGTCTTCGTTATCTTGAACACTGTGAGTTCAAACTTGTCCGTGAAGCATTGAAAGAACGTGAAATTATTTGGCGTATGGCTCCACATATTGTGCGTCCTTTGCGTTTTATCCTTCCTTACCATAAAAAATTACGTCCTGCTTGGATGTTGCGTTTTGGGCTTTTCATTTATGATTATCTAGGTGGCTGGAATCAGAAACTATGGCGTAGCAATACGGTTAATTTCTCAAAGAATTTTAATTCTATATTGAAAGAAGAATATTATAAAGGTTTTGAATATTCTGATGCAAAAGTAGATGATACACGTTTGGTTATTGCCAATGCTTGTGATGCAGAAAAGCATGGCGCGGATATAAAGGTACGAACAGAAGTTTTATCCTTAAAAATAGAAGGAAAAAAATGGCTTATATTTCTTCAAGATAAGTTAAGCGATAAAAAATATTGTATTACAGCTTCTTATGTTGCAAATATGGCAGGGCCTTGGATTAATCATATTTTGGCAAATGTATTAGACTGTAAAGATTATTTACCCATACGACTTGTTAAAGGTTCTCATATTTTGGTTCCAAAGCTTTATACCCATGATCATGCTTATATTTTTCAAAATGATGATGGACGTGTTATATTTTCCATTCCGTATCAAGAAGAGTTTACGTTGCTTGGAACAACAGATTGTGAATATCAAGGAGATCCTTCTGATGTCCATATTACAGATACAGAAATTGACTATATCTGTACAGCAGTGAGTAAATACTTTAAACAGCCGATATCTCAGGAAAATATTATTTGGACTTATTCCGGTATTCGCCCACTCTATGATGATGGAGCTTCAAAAGCACAAGAAGTCACGCGTGATTATATCCTAAAAGAAATGAAGATAGAAAATGCTCCACGGATTCTTAATCTTTATGGCGGTAAGATCACAACTTATCGCAAATTGGCGGAAGATGCGATGAAATTTATTGAAGGAGCGATTGGTGCAAAGGGAACACCATGGACAGCTAATTCAATACTTCCTGGGGGGTAATTTTCCGTATAATAGGTTGGACATAATTGAAAATAAGATTGCTCATTTAATGCCAGATTTAGATGCTTTTACATGCCGAAGACTTTCTCGATCTTATGGTTCAGAAGCGTTGATGATATTTGAAAATGGTAAGGCAGATAAAGGAAAAGATTTTGGACATGGACTTTATGAAATAGAAGTAAGATGGTTAATAGAAAAAGAATGGGCGAAGACGAGTGAAGATGTATTATGGCGTCGTTCAAAACTTGGACTTTTTTTTAATAAAAAAGAAATTAGTGCTCTTTCTACCTATATGCAAAGCAAAAAAGAAATGAAATAAGATTAACAACAATTTATTTATAGTACTTTATTATAGCATATTTGCATAATAAGTTTAAAAATGAAAAAGGGAAGTAACTACAATGATTCATGGATTTATGAACTATATAACACTTTAATTTATTATTTATTAGCTAAAAATACCTCTTAGATACCGTACTAATACTGATATGCCATTTAAAGATACGATATGAATGGAGAAAAACATAATTCGAATAGCTTATTTGTAGTGATATTTGGTACTATATAAAGCCAGTTGAGTAATTGTATATTGGGGAGTATTTTTATTAGGAGCAGTATGTTTTTTTATTTCATTGATTTTGGCGAAAGTTTCAGTTAACTACAAAAAAATTTAATACAAAATGTATTTCATATCTTTAATTGATGATAAAAGATAATAAGACTTTTTATAAAGTGAAAAAGTAGATACTCCTATATATGAATGAGCAGCCATTAATAGAAATGTGAGAGTAGTGCTCCTATGATATTTTATACTTCTCCATCAAAGGTAAGATTTGCAGTGGCACCAATGTTGGGATGGACTGATCGGCATTGCAGATTTTTTTATCGCCTTTTAACAAAGAAAGCACTCCTTTATACCGAAATGGTTGTAGCAGATGCTGTAATTCACGGTGATCGTGAACAAATATTAGCTTTAAACTATAAAGAACATCCAGTTGCATTGCAGTTAGGGGGATCAGATCCACAAAAATTAGCAGAAGCTGCACGAATTGCAGAAGATTTTGGTTATGATGAAATAAATCTCAATGTTGGTTGTCCATCGAATCGTGTTCAAGCAGGTGTATTCGGCGCCTGTTTAATGTTACATCCCAATATTGTGGCAAGTGCTGTGGAAGCAATGAAACAAGCAGTTACTATATCTGTAACTGTTAAGTGTCGGGTTGGTGTGGATGAGCAAGATGAAGAATCAGCTTTAGATCTTTTAGCTAATCAAGTTTGGAATGCTGGGTGTGATGCACTCTGGGTACATGCACGTAAAGCATGGTTACAAGGATTAAGTCCGAAAGAAAATCGCGATATTCCTCCACTTAATTATGAAAGAGTTTATAAATTAAAGCATAAATATCCTAATAGATTTATTGGAATAAATGGTGGAATTAAATCGATTGATGAAGTCAAAGGTCATTTAACCTTTTGTGATGCTGCCATGGTTGGCAGACAAGTTTATCATGATCCAATTTTATTAAAGTATATTGATTCGGAAATATATGGTGAATCACAGAGTGATCTTAGCGATTATGATCTTATTGAAGCCATGTGCGATTATGCTGCCAAATATGTTGCATCAGGAGGGAAGCTTTCTCATGTGACACGCCATATGATTGGTTTATTTCATGGAAGGGATGGGGTACGTCGATGGCGGCAAATATTATCAAATGATGCAACCGGAAGAGATGCAGGTGTGCATGTTCTGAAAGAGGCTTTTTCTTCTCTTATTTAACAATGACTTGATTTGATCAATATATATATTTAACCTTAAATATCTTAAAATTCTGCTTTCTCTAAAAGATTTTGAAGAGAGCTATATCTGTATTTTAGAAAGTTGTTATCTGCATAAAAAAGAGGGTATTAATTGTACATATCAAATAACTTATTAATCAAATATTTATCCAATATAAATGATAATTTAAGGCATTGACAATATTTCTAATCTGTAAATTAGTAAAAGCAGTTATTTTTTTAGAAAATTTACTGCACAAATAATTTTGTTAATAATATTTAGTGTGTTTGAAATACATCTTTTAAAAAAACCAACAAATTATTCACATCCTGTTTGTATGATAAGATTCTAATATATACTTGTAGACTGAAAAGGTATCTTGATGACTATCAGCCCATTTGATGATTTTCGTGCGTTGCTCACAAATTTACCTGTTGCTGATGAATTTTCTACAATTTTGGCAAAAAAACGGCAAGAAAATTTAACAAAAGTGCGAGGAACATTAGGAAAATTAGGAGATATTGCAGTTTGGTATGCAGGGTGGAGAGGTGAGGAAAAGCCTATTATAACACGACCTTTGGTCGCTATTTTTTCTGGAAATCATGGTATCACTGATGAAAATGTTACGCCACTTCCACAATCTATGACACAAAAGATGGTACAAAATTTTGCAGCTGGTGGTTCTGCTATTAATCAAATTTGTATTGCTTATGATCTTGGATTGAAGATATTCGATTTGGCACTGGAATATCCAACAATGAATATTACTAAAGATGCAGCAATGAATGAGCGCAGTGCAGCTGCTACAATGGCATTTGGAATGGAATCAATTGCTGGTGGAACAGACCTTTTATGTATAGGTGAAATGGGGATCGGTAATACGACGATAGCTTCAGCTTTATGTTTAGCATTATTTGGTGGAGAAGTTGAAGAATGGATAGGGAGTGGTATGGCATCTGAGGTTGAATTTTATCAACGTGAAATAATAGCAATCAAGACAGCAGTTTCTTTACATAAAGATTATTTTGATGATCCTTTTGAAATAATGCGCCGCTTAGGAGGACGTGAGATTGCTGCTATGATAGGTGCTATTTTGGCTGCGAGGATGGAAAAAATACCAGTGATTTTAGATGGTTTTGTAGCAATGGCAGCAGCAGCAGTGCTTTATAAAATGCATCCAAGAGCTCTTGATCATACCCTTGTTGGACATGTTTCTTTTGAACCAGCTCATCGTAAACTTTTAGAAAAAATTGAAAAAAAACCACTCCTAGATCTTGGTATGGATTTTGGTGAAGGGGCAGGTGCAGCTATAGCAGCTGGTATTGTTAAGGCTGCTGTTTTAACTCATGCCCAAATGGCTGTTTTCAAATAAGAAGATTTGATTATTTAATGAATGAGTGTGATTATAAAGATTGAAAAAATTAAAGATTTATTCATGTAATTTTATATAGTTAAGTGGTAATTCTGTAGTATATTTAATTTGTTCCATTGCAAAAGACGATGAAACGTCACGAATATCAATTTTAGTAATTAACTTTTTGTAAAAAAGATCATAAGCTTCGATATCGGGAACGACAACACGTAATAAATAGTCGATATCTCCACTCATTCGATAAAATTCAATTACTTCACGGAATTCTTGCACAATTTTTGAAAAACATTTAAACCATTCATGGCTGTGTGTGTTTGTACGAATAGAAACAAATACGGTGACATGTGCATTTACTTTTTCTGGAGAAAGAACAGCGACACGACGTTGAATAACACCATCCTCTTCCAGTTTTTGAATTCTACGCCAACAAGGAGTAGTGGAAAGTCCAATTTTTTTAGCAATATCAGCGACAGAAAGTGTAGCGTTTTCTTGTAAAAGATGTAAAATTTTTCGATCAAGACGATCCATATTGTTCCCTCCTGACAAATTTATGCACTAAATTGCGAAGATATACAATAAGTTCATCATTAAACCATGGATTTTTTTGTAACCAAAAAGTATTTCGCCATGATGGATGAGGTAAAGGCATCACATTGTAACCTCGAGGTTGGCGTATAGAAAGAATATTTCTCCAGTCGTTAACAGTCTCTGAGACGGTTTTATGTTTCAGTTCTGTTATGTGCCATTTATGTGCATAACTTCCAATAGCAAGGACAAGCTTTATTTGTGGCATAGCTTGAAATACTTTTTCATGCCATATTTCTTGACATTCACGTCTTGGTGGCAAATCGGATTTATTTTGATCATAACCTGGGAAACAAAATCCCATCGGAATAATAGCAAATAGAGATCTATTATAAAATTCATCACTGGTTACATTGAGCCAATTACGTAATCTTTCACCTGAACGATCATTAAACGGAATAGAACTTTCATGCACACGTAATCCTGGTGCTTGACCTGAGATTGCAATCAAAGCTGTACTGGATAAATAAATTACAGGTTTTGGTTCATGAGGAAGAGGAGGAAGATAATGCGGATGTTGGATACAAACACGACAGGAATGAATTTCTTTCTCAAGTTGAATAATTTGATTATAGTGTTTTTGTTTCATGGGTAGGTAAAAAATGAAAAAAAGAGAATACTTTCTTTATTGTATTCTGGCTTTATTGTATTCTGGGATGAGCTTTTCGCCATTTTTTTGGTTCTTGAAAACTTGATTGCCATATTCCTTTTTTTTTCTTTTTGGCTTCTTGTTCTTCTTTAGGGTATTTATAGTAACTAAGTGCCCAGCCATTATACACAATTGTTGCATTGATATTGCTGATTTTCTTTGTCTTACATGTCGCAAGGATTCGGTTGTATTTGTCTTTTTTGTACCAATAACATGTAACAGGTTGGTTTTCTACGAGTCTTTCTAAATATTTTTTAGCCTCAAGTCCACATGGATAGCGTGTTGTCTTTGTGCCACAAAATTGGTGAATCTCAGGAGCATCAATCCCTGCAAGACGAATTATGACAGAAGAAATCATGATTGAATCACCATCAATAATCGATGCATTACCTGTAATTGATGCTTTAGAAACAAAAGCCTCTTTTTTAAGGGGCATTTGAGTATATTTAGGATAGGCTGTTGTAACTACAAGAATGGTGGAAACCAGAAGAATACTAAAACCGACAAATTTTAAGCTTAATTTATTAAAATTAAAGTAATTTCTTTTTTTCATAAAATAAAAAAACTATTATTGTAGTGTTTTCAATTTACTACAGATACACTTATAACTTTTATAAACATAGCAATGTATCATTTAATTATAATGAAAAATTTCAGTATATTTGAAGCTATTGCATGTCTTAATTGCATCATTGTATCCACAATAAATTAAATATAATATCATAATGATATTTATAATCCAAGTTTTGAAGTAGTGGTTAAAAAGAGAGAAAAATTTCTTCAAATACACACTGTGTACAACTTAAAATAAGATAAACACACTGCAGCTTAACTTTGATTTAAAAAAGCAAAAAATCTCTCAGAAAATAATTTTAAATAACAAAAAATAACTGTACTTATTTTTAATTACAGCAATTATTAGCTAAATAGTACAAATTAATTATTTAATTTTTGTTTCTTTAAATTCAACGTGCTTTTTCACAACTGGGTCATATTTACGTTTGCTCATTTTATCTGTCATTGTACGACTATTTTTCTTTGTCACATAAAAAAAACCTGTATCTGCAGTCGATAAAAGCTTGATCTTAATGGTTGCTGCCTTAGCCATAATAAAGAATCCTAATTTATACTGAAAACGATATTACTTTACGTTCAAAATCTATCTTTTATGCAATAAGATTTTTATGCGACACTACGGATGTTCTAAAAAAAGTCAAGAGCTGTTCCATTTTTTCATATGTTAAACATACATAAAAAATAGCTTATAGCTCCCAAAATAGTCATTATAGCTAAAAAATTAAATAGCTTGAAGATATTTATCTCTTAGCTGATGACGATTAATTTAACAAATATAATGATCCCATTGCAAAAAATAAAAGCAAAATTAGCAGAAGCAAGGCTATATTTATTAGAGCACTGTATTACTATGTAAACCAGATTACATAAAGTCCAGCAGCTATGTTACTGAAGAAAAAAATTAAATACTAGCATTTATTAATATTTGATTATCCATGGCTTCAGTAAATTCTAAAATAATACAATATATGAAAAGATAGACATCGCTTCGTTACATAATCACTTATGATACTGATAAAGATTGAGAGTAAAATATTATCAAGTATAAGCCTTACCATAACTATTGTTTATGCAGTTGATAAAAGATGATTTAAAATAAAAATAGTAAATTTATCTAATAAATATTGTAAAAATTATTTAGTATATAGAACTTTTTATATAATTATTACTGATAATAATAAAATATATTATCAAATATAATAAAAAAGATGGTATTATATATAATAAACTGAAATATATCGTGCACATTATTCTTTAATTATAAGTTATCGTTATCTTATTTTTTATCATTAATATTTTAAATATTAAATATAATATGAAAAAATATTAATTATTTTGCATAAGATTTTATTATGATATTTTTATATTATAATAATAATTGTAATTATTGTTTAAATTTTTATAATTTTTTTGTTTTTACTTAATATTTTTTACTTTTATAAAAAGTATTCTTATATTTTTTTGCTATAAATTTATTTTTATGGTAAGATATAGCTGAAAAAACTATTGGTTGAGGTTTGGTTAATATCTCAAAACATAAAGCGCCAGCAAAAGGACGTACTTCTATAAGTTTTACCTTTACTATATTGCTAAGTTGGTAGCCTTTATGACTACGCTTTCCTATAAGTAGATGATGTACTTCATCAAAATGATAGTGATCATTTTTAAGTGTAGAAATAGGTACAAAACCATCAGTATTTAATTTATCAAGCGAGATAAAAATACCTGCTTTTGTAATTCCAGAAATACGACCTGTAAAAACACAGCCAATCTTATCCATTACATAATGGGCTACAAGCCGATTGATGGTCTCTCTTTCAGCCATCATTGCACGTCGCTCATGTAAAGAAATTTGTGTAGCAATTTCTGCAAGATTTTGTTCTTGTTGTATATCTATTAATTGATCATTTCCTAATTTTAGGGCATTAACCAGAGCACGGTGAATAATAAGATCAGCGTAACGACGAATCGGTGATGTAAAATGCGTATAATTACGTAAATTCAAACCAAAGTGACCGATATTTTTGGGATTATACTCAGCTTGAGATTGTGAACGAAGAATAACTTGGCTGACCAATTCTTGTTGTTGAGTATTAGTGACTTTTTTCAAAATGCTGTTAAGGTGTGCTGATGTAAGCTCTGCTCCTCGAGAAAGCGATATCCCCAAACTTTTAAGAAAACCCCGTAATATTTCTTGTTTTGCAAGAGAGGGTTTATCGTGAACACGAAAAATGAGGGGGTGATGATGTTCTTTTAATGTTTCAGAAGCTGCAATATTAGCCTGTATCATAAATTCTTCAATTAAACGGTGTGCTTCTAGGTGTGTTTCTATCACAACATCTTTGATGCATCCATTTTGATCAAGAATGATTTTTTTTTCTGCTATCTCTAATTCTAATGGTTGTCGATGATTACGCGCGATTTTAAGTTTACCATAAGCCTCCCACAATGGTTGCAAGATGCTTTCGAGTAAGGGAGCTGTTTTTTCATTTGTATTTCCTTCAATTGCAGATTGTGTTTCTTGATAAGAGAGTTTAGCTACTACATGTACCATAATACGATGAAAACTATGTTTTCGTTTGCTACCGTTTGCGTCAAAAACCATACGAACAGCTAAAGCTGCTCTATCTTTTCCCTCGCGCAGAGAGCATAAATCATTAGAAATACGCTCCGGTAGCATTGGTACAACGTGATCAGGAAAATAAACAGAATTTCCTCGTTTCAGGGCTTCTTTATCTAAAGCACTTCCTGCCTTGATATAGTAAGAAACATCTGCAATTGCGACGATAATAATCCAACCACCAATATTTGTAGGATCTTTATCTTTTGTTGCATAAACTGCATCATCATGGTCTTTTGCATCTGGTGGATCAATTGTAACAAATGGTAACTGCCGCCAATCTTCACGATCGTCTAAGTTAGCAGGTTTTATATTTTTTACTTGTTCCAAAACATTTTCAGGAAAAATATAAGGAATTCCTTTTGAAAGAAGAGCAATCATTGAGAGTGTTTTCTCACTATCAATATGTCCTAAAACATTCTTTATTTTTGCGCTCTTCAATCCATAAACGGTATTTTTTTTAATTTCGGCTTCAACGAGGTCACCAGATTCTATTTTTATTTCAGAAGATATATCAATAATCAGTTTGTTTATTTTGTATTCTATAGGATCAAGCTGCCACTGGCCATTTTTTAATTTTCTTACTATGCCAAACGTACTTTGTTGAGGCTTATCAATTTTACGAATAATTTTTCCTGTATAAGAAGTGTTTTGAAGAGATTTATTATAAAAAATTTTTATAAGAACATTATCTCCAACATCAATACTGATCCCTTTGATATGATGAAAAGGGAGTATTTCAATATTTGGTTTTGGATTATTTTTCCACTCAAGTGGTTGTGCAATAAAACTACCATCCCCATTGCGTGCACTAATTTTTACTAAGGTAATCGATGGCAGTTTTTTTTGATTTACGTTTTTTTTATGCTGTTTTGGTATCAAATTATTATTCTTTAGATCACGTAGTATATTTTTTAACCAAATATAAGAATTGTTTTTTAAATTAAAGGCTTTGGCAATTTCACGTTTGCTTAATTGGTTAGGGTTGTTGTTAATGAAAGAAAGAATTTCTGCTTTTTGGGGCAGTTGTTCTGTATTCAGTAGTTGAAAATATTTTTTTTTACTTTTAGCCAAAATTTATTTCTCTTTTCTTTTAGAAGAAGTTCTTTTTGCAGCTATTTTTTTACTGGAAGCTTTAGCTGATATAAGTTGTAGTGCTTCTACAAGCGTCACATTAATTGGATCTTTATCTTTTGGTAATGGTGCATTAATTTTACCCCAATTAACATATGGGCCATAACATCCATCACGCACAGTAATTACGCCACCATCTGGGTGGTCTCCTAATGTTACCAGTTCTGTAGGTGTCGTTCTACCTTGCTTTATTTTATTTTCTTTTTTCTCAGCTAGTATAGCAACAGCGCGATTGATGCCAATATCAAAGACTTCATCTACATGAAGAAGGGGAGCATATTTTCCATTATGAGAAAGATAAGGTCCATATCGTCCAATTGTGGCTGTAATTACCTTACCTGTTTCAGGATGAATCCCAATTTCACGAGGTAGAGATAGTAAAGCTAAAGCTTTATCAAAAGTAATATTTTCTACTTTCCATTCTTTTGGCAATCCTATACGCTTAATTTCTTTATTTTCACCAAGCTGAATATATGGTCCGAAGCGACCATTGCGTAAAGAAATGTCTTTTCCCGTTTCAGGATCAGTACCAAGTATAACAGGTTCATCATTATGCACGGCTTTATTCTTTTCTCCTGCATCTGTACCAAGTTGGCGTGTGTATTTGCATTCAGGATAATTAGAACAGCCGACAAAGGCACCATAACGCCCTAATTTTAATGATAATTGACCATCTATACAAAGAGGGCAAGAACGAACATCACTTCCATCTTCACGTGCAGGAAAAGCAAGAGGTGTTAAAGCTACATTTAAAGTATCTAAGACATTTGTTATCCGTAATTCTTGAATATTGGTAATAGATGCATTAAATTCATCCCAAAAATCACGTAGAACTTCTTTCCAGGATAGTTTTCCATCTGATATAAGATCCAATTTTTCTTCGAGATTTGCTGTGAAATCATATTCTACATAGCGATTAAAGAAGTTCTCAAGAAAAGCTGTAACGATTCGTCCTTTAACATCAGGAATAAGTTTTCGTTTATCAATTCCAATATATCCACGATCACAAAGTGTTGCCAATGTAGATGCATAGGTTGAAGGTCGACCAATTCCTAGTTCTTCAAGTTTTTTAATTAATGAAGCTTCAGAATAACGGGGAGGTGGTTCTGTAGTATGTTGTATAGCTTCAATTTTTTCTTTTGTAAGTACTTCACCATTTTTCAATTGTGGTAGATGTGTTATTTCGTTTTCTTTACTGTTTTTTTCATCTTGTTGGTCAGTATAGATAGAAGTAAAGCCATCAAAACGAATAACAGAACCTGTTGCGCGTAGGTTCGCGCAATTCTCTCCTTGTAGTGCTTCAATTTCAACAGTTGTTCGTTCAATTTCGGCAGAACACATTTGGCTGGCAATAGTGCGCTTCCATATCAATTCATAGAGTTTTGCTTGATCACTATCAAGAAAATTGCATACTTGGTTGGGAGAACGTTGAAAATCTGTTGGACGGATGGCTTCATGTGCTTCCTGTGCATTTTTTGCTTTTGTTGAATAAAAACGAGGCTTTTCAGGAACATAATTATTGCCAAAAGATTCGTAAATTACTTGTCGTGCTGCATCAATAGCTTCTGGTGCGATTTGTACACCATCAGTACGCATATAGGTAATAAGTCCTGCCATTTCACCATCAATTTCAACACCTTCATAAAGCTTTTGAGCAGTTTGCATGGTACGAGAAGCTGAAAAACCTAATTTTGAAGAAGCTTCTTGCTGTAAAGTGGATGTTGTAAATGGGGGAAAAGGATTTTTCTTTATGGATTTTGCTTCAACGCTTAAGATACGATATTTTGCTTCCTCCAGCATAAGACAAATCTGATTTGCTTGTTTTTGCGATTGAATATCAAGTTTACCAATCTTTTTTTGATTAAATGTTGTTAATCTTGCGTGAAAACTATCATCTTTGATAGTTTTAAAATATGCTGTAATGGACCAATAATCTTCTTTGATAAAATGTTCTATTTCTGATTCACGATCACAAATAATACGCAAGGCAACTGATTGAACACGACCAGCTGAACGTGCACCAGGAAGTTTACGCCATAAAACAGGCGAAAGTGTAAAACCAACGAGATAATCAAGAGCGCGACGTGCAAGGTAGGCATCTACAAGTGATGTATCAATATCACGTGGATTACTTATAGCATCAAGAACAGATTTTTTTGTAATTGCATTGAACACAACACGTTTAACAGGTTTACCATTTAAAACTTTTTTTTGACTAAGAATATCTAGAATATGCCATGAAATAGCTTCTCCTTCACGATCAGGGTCTGTTGCTAAAATAATGCTATCTGCTTCTTTAACAGCTTTTACTATCTCATTTAAACGTTTAGCTGCAGTAGTATCGATATCCCATTTCATAAAAAAGTCTTTATCAGGTAGAACGGAACCATCTTTTGCAGATAAATCACGGACATGTCCAAATGATGCAACTACTTTATATTGAGATCCAAGATATTTATTAATTGTTTTTGCTTTAGCTGGAGATTCAACGATAACGATATTCATAATTTTACCCGAATGTTGAAATAAAAATTCTTTTTATAAACTCCTTTCATAGGAATAGCTAATGACAATTTTATTAAGAGGACATAAAAATATTATATTATACAACTTTTGATTGTTATTATTAAAATACACTCTATATGAAGTAATACGGTTTATTTTATATAGTTAATAATAGAAATATACGACGAAATACTAAGATAACGTCTATTGAGAGGTGGGGGGAGGGAAATGCTCAAGGATAGAAAATTATGTTTATAAATCATTTAAAAATTATCCAATATATCACAGATATGTCAAAACAAATGAACCAGATGGCACGCCAAGCTCGTAGTCCACTTTTAGCATTACTTTTGGATATGGTAGCTAAAGAAGGTCAAAGTATTATTAATAGTGCTGAGGCTCTCGGGGAAGATTCAAATTCGACAATGACACATAACCACCAGAGTGTCGAATAAGCTTTCCAGCAAGATCAAGTTCAACTAACAGAAGATAGAGTTTTTGTAATGAGACACCTGAGTGATTGCTGAGTGTGTCTAAATCAATTGGAGTTGTTGATAAAGCAGAGAGAACAGCTGCGCGTTCTGCATCATCTCCAATTGAAGAGGACTTGTCAGTTTCTATATTAGGTGAGCTCAAGCTTTCTTGTTGAAATTGAGAAGAGGCCGATTCTTCAAAAAAATTTAATTGAGAATTGACGGTATTTGGGATTAATGGTGTCAGTTCTTCTATGATATCAGAAGGATGCGTAGTTAACAAAGCACCATCTTTGATGAGGCTATTTGTACCAACTGATCTTGGATCGAGTGGAGATCCAGGAATAGCAAAAATTAATCGTCCCATCTCAGCAGCTTGACGTGCTGTAATTAAGGATCCTGATCGCATGGCAGCCTCTACAACCAAGAGGCCAAGTGATAAGCCTGCAATAATGCGGTTTCTTCTTGGAAAATCGATAGCACGTGGCTTCCAAGCGATAGGCATTTCACTGATAATTGCTCCATCATTGGCGATAATATCTTCATATAGTTTTTTATTTTCAGGAGGATAGATATGATCAATTCCACCAGCCATAACCGCAATCGTTCCTGTTGATAGACTTGCTTGATGAGCAACACTATCAATTCCACGAGCTAATCCAGAAATAATTGTAAAATCAGCATTGCCAAGAAAATGAGCAAATTGAGCAGCCAGTTTTTTTCCAGCTGCTGAGGCATTTCGAGAACCTACAATTCCAACAGAAGGTTTTTGAAAAGCTGAAAAATTTCCTTTTATTGCAATAAGTGGTGGTGATGCTTCCATTACTTTAAGAAACGCTGGATAATCTGGCTCTCCTAAACCAACAAACCGAACACCTAATCTTTCAGCTTCTTGCATTTCTTTTTCAGCATCTTCTAATGTGGCTATTCGGATAGATGCACAAAGGCCACCCTTTTGACTAAGTTCAGGAAGTGCAGCCAGAGCATTCTCTGCTGTTTTATAATGGCCAATTAAATTGCGAAAACTAACTGCTCCAACATTTTCGCTACGCAATAACCGTAACCAATTTAGGCGTTGACGATCAGTGAGTAAGATTCCTTTATTTATCCTCGTTTTGATTGCCAATCTTTCTTTCTTTTCCAACTAATAATCTACCAATATTTGCATGATGTTTTATAATCACAAGTATA
This sequence comes from Bartonella sp. B35(2025), assembly GCF_053794465.1. Taxonomy (NCBI): domain Bacteria; kingdom Pseudomonadati; phylum Pseudomonadota; class Alphaproteobacteria; order Hyphomicrobiales; family Bartonellaceae; genus Bartonella; species Bartonella sp. B35(2025). Next base: position 684,918 of record NZ_CP200035.1, on the reverse strand, counting down.
CTCATTAGAAGTAGTATATAATGAACATAAAGGTAAGGATAGAAAAAATAAACAAATATCGGGGTAATAATAACAGCAATAAGTGAAGACAATGAAGAGTAACGTGTAAGTAAAAAAAATACTATCCACACAACAATAAACACAATTGCTGCTAACCAATAGAATCCTAAGCACACGCCTAAATAGGTAGCAACTCCTTTACCACCTTTAAATTTAAGCCATATTGGAAAAAGATGTCCCAAAAAAGCAAAGAAACCGGATAGAATAATAATATTATTATTTTCTATCGGATAGTTTGAAAATTTTATAGCAAGAATAACAACAGTTCCTTTGAGTATATCGCAAAGAAGAGTAAGAGTAGCAACTTTTTTATTTCCTGTTCGTAAAACATTTGTAGCTCCAATGTTTCCAGAACCAATTGTTCTCACATCACCAAGTTTAGCCAATTGTGTAAAAAGCAATCCAAATGGAATAGACCCAATGAGGTATGATATCAAGAAGATAAACCATGTATAGAACTGAAAAAATATTTCTGCTTCCATATTAAGAATCTCATTAATTTTGTTGATCTAATTTAAAAATTGATTGTCCTTTAACAAAAGTTTGGAGTATTCGTCCTTGAAAGCGTGCATTTTCAAAAGGGGTATTTTTTGCACGTGAATACAATTTATCTGCAGACATCACCCATGGTTCATCAAGATCAATCAAAATAAAATCTGCATGAGCACCTTTTTTGAGTGTTCCTGCGTCGAGACCAAAAAGTTTTGCAGGTGCTGTTGATAAAAGTTCAGTTAATCTTAGTAAAGATATGGTTTCGTTGTGATAAAGACGTAAAGCTGCGCTCAATAAAGTTTCCATACCAATGGCACCTGAAGCTGCATCATTAAATGGTAAGTTTTTTGTATCAATACCCTGAGGATCGTGAGAAGAAACAATAATATCTACTGTTCCATCTTTTATTGCTTCAATCATTGCTATACGATCTTCTTCTGCTCGCAATGGGGGCATTAAGCGGAAAAAGGTTCTATATTCACCAATATCATTTTCGTTGAGAGATAAGTGATTAATGGATACACCAGCTGAAATCTTTGCATTACGTTCTTTACTAAAGCGAATAGCGTCAGCAGACATAGCTGTTGATATTTGTGCAGCATGATATCGTGTTTGTGTCAATACTGCTAGTCGCAAGTCTCTTTCAAGTGGGATAACTTCTGCTTCACGAGGTATCCCAGAAAGACCAAGCCAGCTCGCTAGCAAACCTTCATTCATCACACCTTGTCCTGTAAGATCATTATCTTGTGTTTCATGTATCAAGGTAGCATCAAGATCACATGCATATGTCATTGCACGCCGCATAACAGATGAACTTTGAAGTGTTTTTTTTCCTTCACTAAAAGCAATTGCTCCTGCATCTTTTAATAAGCCAAATTCTGCTAATTTTTGTCCGTTGAAACCTTGAGTAATAGCAGCAACAGGATAAATATTGATCAATGACATTTCTTGCGCTGTACGTGTAATGAATTTAACAAGTTCTACGTTGTCAATAATTGGATGTGTGTCTGGCATCAAAAGGAAGGAAGTAATTCCGCCTGCTGCTGCAGATTGGCTTGCTGAAGCTATTGTTTCGTGGTATTCACCGCTTAATTCTTTAACAAAAACGCGAGCATCAACAAGTCCGGGTAAAATTGCTTTATTTTGTGCATTAATAATCTCTGCTTCTGTAGGGAATCCTTGATTAAGAGCTTCTTTTCCAGCGATCGTAATTAATCCATTTTCAACAATAACTGTACCGATTTCATCAATTGCGCGTGAAGGATCAATAATGCGAACATTTTGAAAAACTATAGGTTTTATCATTTTTTTTCTCCACTCGCGTTAAGACGTGAATCCAATAAGGCATCCATGACAGCCATACGTACGGCGATTCCCATTTCTACCTGTGTATGAATCATGCTTTGTGGTCCATCTGCTATGTCAGATGCGATTTCTATACCACGGTTTATTGGGCCGGGATGCAGAATAATGCAATCGTTTTTGGCATAGGATAAATTTTCTTTATGTAAACCAAAATAATGGAAATATTCACGAATAGATGGGATAAAAGAACCTTTCATACGTTCATGTTGTAAGCGCAGCATCATGATGACATCAGCATCTTTAAGACCTTCTTTCATAGTGTTAAAGACTTCAACGCCCATATCTGAAATTCCTGTAGGTAAGAGTGTTGAGGGGGCGATAGCGCGAACACGTGCTCCTAAAGTGTTGAGACTGAGGATATTAGAACGTGCAACACGTGAATGTAAGATATCACCGCAAATTGCGACTGTTAATCCTTCAATATGGCCTTTTGCTCTTTTAATGGTCAAGGCATCTAATAATGCCTGTGTTGGATGTTCATGCGCTCCATCACCTGCATTAATGACACAACAATCAACTTTTTGAGCTAATAAAGCAGCTGCTCCGGCGTGGCTATGGCGAATAACCAAGATATCTGGTTTCATTGCATTAAGGGTTGTAGCTGTATCAATTAATGTTTCTCCCTTTTTTACAGATGAATTGCTGATGGATATATTCATTACATCCGCGCCTAAACGTTTACCAGCTAATTCAAACGAAGATTGTGTTCGTGTGGAAGCTTCAAAAAAGAGATTGATTTGAGTACGACCATATAAGGTGGATTTTTTTTTATCAATTTTTTTAGATTGAATAACATTCGCATTTGCACGATCAAGTAATGTGGTAAGGTCTTGTACACCCAGACCTTTAATGCCTAAAAGATGTTGGTAGGGAAAAATGGGGAAAAAAATATTTTGAGCCATGGTATTCTTTTCTATCTCTTTCTAAAAAGAGATTAAACAGGTATTTGTTTAAATGTGATAAATATTTTTTAACTGCAAAAAGACAAATAGTCTATGATATGAATGATTTGAATAATAGGAATATGCCTATGAATGCTGTGTCTGCGCAAAATGTCCGTAAAAAAAATATATTCCTTAGTGATACGCTTATGTTTCGTATTGCTTCTAGTTTGCCTAATTTTCTATTGGCAAGTTTTGAAGAAATGGGAGATTTTGTGGCTAGTAATGAAGCATGGGATCTTTCCTATTTTGCGAATCGTTATCGACCAGTATTGCGCTATAATGATGAATGGGGAAAGCCAACAGAGCAATTGGAGATACATTCTTCTTATCAAGCACTTCAACAATATTCTAGACAGGCTGGTTTAGCTACGTCACTTTGGGAGAATACAACCTTAGAAAATGGAGTACGTTATCAAGCTCGTGCTATTCGCTTGGCTTTATCTGCCTGTCTAGAAACAGGTCATTTAAATGAGATTATTATAGCAAGTGCAGCTATTGCAGTATTAATTGGTGATACTGAGCTATTTGGAAAATGGCAAAATGTACTTTTATCACGTCAATATGATTTATCATCAAAGCCGATTAGTAATAAAAAGTCAGCCTCACTTACTTGTGCTTTTGATGATGTTGAGAAACACGAAAAATACTCTGTAAATTTTCCAACTATTCAAAGAATTACCTTTGATGAAAAAATGGGTCGTGATCTGTATCGTTTAAATATTGTAAAAACCAATGTTATTAATCCTATAGTTGATGGATACCTTGTTAGTGCAGAATTAGATGGCCATTTAAGCTGCTTTTTAGTACCTCGTATGCGAGAAAATGGTGTATTAAATGGTACAATATCGATCCGCCATTTAATACAGCGTTCTGGGGAATTTTCAACACCAGAGGGTGTTATTGATTTTCAAGGTAGTTTTGGTTGGCTTTTGGGTAATACAGGGGAGGGGGGTAAGGTAATTAAAGATATTGAAACTATGATGCGTTTCGATCAATCTGTGATAGCGGCAGGTATTTTGCGGGCAGCACTTCAATTTGGCATAGATTTTTTTCGGCAAAAAATTCCAAATCAACCTTTACCACCTTTAACAGAACGTATTTTTGCAGATATTGCACTTGATATTGCTGCTTCACAAGCTTTGGTTTTGCGTTTAGCACGGGCATTTGATAATGCTGCAAATGATCGTTCTGAGGCTGCTTTTGCACGAATCATGACACCTATTATTGCTTATCATGTGAGCCAATTGGTTATTCCTATTATTGGTGAAATTATTGCACAGCTTGGTATTGAAAGCTTTATAGAAGGTAATCCATTATCGCAAATGTTATGTAATGGACCTGCACGGGTGGTTAGAAATAGTTCTGCTAATCAATTAGTGAAGGATGCAATTCTCATAGCTGAAAAAGCACCTGGATTATTTCAGAAATTATTAGAAAAAATTGCGATTGATATTGGGCCAGCAGGGCCAAGAACAATTGAAATTATCAAATCTGCTGGAGATATGGCATCGACAAACGAGGCAGTAGGGCGGTTTTTTGTTGAGCAAGTAGCATATGCAGCTGCAGCTGCATCATTACGCCAAGTAGATATAGAGCATGTTGCAAATGCCTATATGGAAAGCCGTCTTGGAGGACAATGGAGATCTTCTTATGGTATGTTAATTGCGCGATATAATGCAGGACATTTGTTAAACGTTCTTTATCCTCCCATTTGATGAAGAGTTTGAATTCTATTAAGAGCACCTTGTAATATGAAAGCAGCAGCAGCAGAATCAATACGCGTTGCCCTTTTGGTACGTGACACATCCATTTCTATAAGATAGCGCTGTACAGCAATTGTTGATAAACGTTCATCCCAAAAAACAAATGGAATTTTCGTATATGGTGCCATACTGCTGACAAAAGCTCTAGTTGCTTGAGCACGAGCGCCACTGCTTCCATTCATGTTAAGAGGTAAGCCAATGACAGCAACTCCTACGTTTTCATCGTTAAAAATTTTTACAAGTGTGTGAGCATCTGCCATAAATTTTTTTCGTTGAAGAACAGGGCGTGGATTTGAAAAAGTTAAACCAATATCAGAAACCGCAATTCCGATAGTTTTTGTGCCTAAATCTAAACCAGCTATCGTTTGCTTAGGTAAAAGATGTGTGATAACTTCATCTATGTTAATAACAGCCATATAATGTATTTAATGTTTTAAGTTCATATCTAATTTTCTATTTGATATATCAATATTCTTGCGCTTGCAAACACAGCCTTGTATAGCAAAAACATGAATAAATAAATATCAAGACAAAAAAGTAGAAAGGCGTAATATGTCTGTTGATAAGGAGACAGTTAAGCGGGTTGCACATTTAGCACGCATTGCTGTTCATGATGATGAAGTAGAGCGTATGACAAAAGAGCTCAATGTTATTTTAGGTTTTGTGGAGCAACTTAATGAAGTTGATGTCAGTGGAATTACACCATTAACATCGGTGATACCTATGACCTTGAGAATGCGTGAAGATAATGTCACAGACGGTAATAAAGTGATGGATATCATAGCAAATGCGCCTATTACAGAAGAAAATTTCTTTCTTGTCTCAAAAATTGTTGAGTAATCTTTTACATTTTTAAAATTTGAGAATTAACATGACCGATTTAACAACCCTGACAATTGCGCAAGCTCGTGATTCTTTAACAAAAAAAGACTTTAAAGCAATTGAATTAACAGAAGCCTATTTAAAAGCGATTGAGTTAGCTAATCCCATTTTGAATGCTTATGTGGCAATAGTAGCAGAGCAAGCAATAAAAATGGCTACTGAATCGGATTATCGCTTAGCTAAAGGGCAAAGTGGTATCTTAGAAGGCATTCCATTAGGAATTAAGGATCTTTTTGCGACACAAGGTATTCATACCCAAGCTTGTTCGTATATCCTTGATGGTTTTAAACCACAATATGAATCAACTGTGACTGCGAATTTATGGAAAGATGGAGCAGTTATGTTGGGTAAACTTAATATGGATGAATTTGCTATGGGATCCTCGAATGAAACGTCATATTATGGTCCAGTTATTAATCCATGGAGAAAAAAAGGATCTGATGAAAAACTTGTGCCTGGTGGTTCTTCAGGGGGGTCTGCAGCTGCTGTTGCAGCACGGCTTTGTGCAGGTGCAACAGCGACAGATACAGGCGGATCAATACGTCAGCCAGCAGCATTTACAGGTACTGTAGGGATAAAGCCAACTTATGGACGTTGTTCACGTTGGGGAATTACAGCTTTTGCTTCATCACTTGATCAAGCTGGACCTATAGGGCGAAGTGTTCGTGATTGTGCTATTTTACTGAAATCAATGGCTTCATTTGATGAAAAAGATTCTACTTCAGTTGATGTACCAGTGCCGGATTATGAAAGCTATATTGGTCAATCTATCAAAGGAATGAAAATTGGCATTCCAAAAGAATACTATCTTGAGGGAATATCTAATGAAATTATCGAACTTTGGCAAAAAGGAATAAATTGGTTAAAGGAAGCAGGAGCTGAAATCAGAGATATTTCATTATCCCATACAAAATATTCTTTGCCTGCTTATTATATTGTTGCTCCTGCAGAAGCATCTTCTAATTTAGCACGCTATGATGGTGTTCGTTTTGGCCTCCGTATACCGGGAAAAGATATCATTGAAATGTATGAAAATACCCGCTCAGCTGGTTTTGGTGATGAAGTAAAACGCCGTCTTTTAATTGGTACTTACGTTCTTTCATCAGGTTATTACGATGCCTATTATCTTAGAGCTCAAAAAGTGCGGACACTAGTAAAACGTGATTTTGATCAATGTTTTTCGTCTGGCATTGATGCTATTCTCACACCTGCAACACCAACACAAGCTTTTGGCATTGCTGATGAAAAAATAAAAAATGATGCTTTGGCAATGTATCTTAATGATATTTTTACTGTACCGGTTAATATGGCTGGTTTACCTGGAATTTCTGTTCCTGCTGGTTTATCCTCAGATGGTTTACCGCTAGGATTGCAATTGATCGGTAAGCCTTTTGCTGAAGAGGTAATTTTTCAAATAGCCTATATTATAGAACAAGCAGCTGGAACATTTAGTACTCAGAAATGGTGGGCATAAACAATAGAAAGCCCATCTTTTTATGAAAAAAGTATTTTTCTTAGCATAAAGGAATGATTTAAGAGAAAGTAAGTTATGGGCTTTTAATCATTGTATCTGATTTTTAGCCCCCGAGATATGCTTCTTTAACACGTGGATCAGAAAGTATAGTTTTTCCTTCACCATGAAATAAAACACGTCCTACTTCCAAGATATAAGCATAGTCGGCAATGGAAAGTGCTGCAAATGCGTTTTGCTCAATGAGAAGAATAGTTTTTCCCATATCATTAATTTTTTGGATAATCGAAAAAATTTCCTGTACAAGAATTGGCGCTAAACCTAAAGATGGCTCATCCAATATCAGCATGTCAGGATTACTCATAAGGGCACGCCCCACAGCGAGCATTTGTTGTTCACCACCTGACATCGTTCCTCCTAACTGCTTAGCCCTTTCACGTAAGCGTGGAAATAGGTCAAAAACCCACTCGATATCACGAGTAATACCTGATTTATCACGACGAATATAAGCTCCTAGATGTAGATTTTCCAAAACAGTTAAATGAGGCATAATACGTCGTCCTTCAGGACTTAAAGCAATACCTAATCGTAAAATTTTTTCTGGTGATTTTTTAATAATTGATTCATCTTTATACATAATCTCTCCACAAATAGATCGATTAAGCCCTGTAATAGAACGTACAATACTGCTTTTTCCTGCTCCATTAGCACCAATTAAAGTGACTACACTTCCTTTTTTTATAAACATAGAGAGGTTTTGAATAGCTTTAATGGCACCATAATGAACATGAAGATTTTTGATTTTAAGAATATCCATATACATCTCCACCAAGATAAGCCTCTATAACTCTAGGATTATTATGAATTTCATCTGGTGTTCCGCTTGCAATGCAACAACCATATTCTAATACCCAAATATATTGGCAAAGTCCCATAACAACTTTCATATCATGTTCGATAAGCAAAATTGTGAGATCAAATTCTTTTTGTATTTTTTCTATAAATTTTCTAAGATCTTCACTTTCTTGTGGATTCATGCCTGCTGCAGGTTCATCAAGAAGAAGTAATTTTGGTTTTGTTGCTAAAGCGCGTGCAATTTCCAAACGCCTTTGCACTCCATAGGGCAAAGTCGTTGCTAACTGATTAGCAAGATGATCAAGTTGTAGTTGCTCAAGAAGTTTCATAGAACTTTTATGAAGATCACTTTTTTCTTTAACTGCTTTTGGTAAAAATAGAGCTGAAGCAAACCATGGATATTTTTGTCGAACATGAGCTCCAACTATAACATTCTGCAAGACTGTTAACCCTGAAAAAAGACGAATATTCTGAAATGTTCGTGCAATATGGCGTCTACAGATAATATGAGGAGGAGATCCAGAAATTTTTTTTTCATCAAAAAAAATTGTTCCACTAGTAGGTGTATAAAATCCAGAAATCATATTAAAAACAGTAGTTTTTCCAGCACCGTTTGGGCCAATTAATCCAGTAATTGTTCCTCGTTTGATAGCCATATTAATATTATTTACAGCAACCAATCCACCAAAACGCATCACAATATTATTGAGTGAAAGGATAGCATTGTTCATAATTTTTCCTCAGTATTAGAAAACTTTTTGCGTGTCAAAAAGTAATAAATCCAATTCCATGAAAATTCACGTTGCCCCAATAAACCTTTTCTCCAAAATAATATAATAATCAACAATAAAAGAGAAAAAATAACCATACGAAGCCCTGGTATCCCTGGAATATACATACAACCTAAATCAAACGGACTTTCAATAATGCGAAGCCATTCGAGCATGACCGTAATAATAACGCTTCCAATAATACTCCCTGTAATCGAACCAAGACCACCAGCAACAACAATCATCAAAATATTAAAAGTTAAGAGAAAATTGAACATTTTAGGATCAATAGTTGAAATAAGGGCAGCCATCAATGCTCCTCCAATACCTGCAAAAAATGCACCAATAGTAAAGGAAAAGCTGCGGTAGAAAAAAGCATTAACACCCATTGTTTTTGCAGCAATTTCATCATCACGAATAGCACATAGCACATTACCAGTATTACTTCGTAGTAAAAGAATAATGAAAGTAACTGTAAATGCCAACCAACCATAGTTCCACCACAACGTAGCATTTTGAGGTATTCCTTTGATTCCAAGTGAACCATTCGTTAGTGATGTAGTGTTGGTAATGACAATGCGAATAATTTCTGCAAAACCCAATGTCGCAATCCCAAGATAATCACCACCAAGGCGTAGTACAGATAGAGCAATCAATAAGCCTATAGCTGCTGCACACACACCACTTACAACAACAGTTATAAAAAATGGTAATTGTAAATAATGTAATGGCTCAGCTATAGGTTCAAGAAGCCACATCATTTCTTTTTGTTCCGGCGAAAGAAGTAAAATTGCGCATACATAAGCTCCAATGGCAATGAAGCCAGCATGCCCAAGGGAAAACATACCTGTAAAACCATAAATTAAATTAAGAGAAATTGCTAATATTGCATTGATAGCAATAAGATTGATGATACGAAGTGCGTAGTCATTAAAATGATTATCAGCATAAAATAAAAAACCGATAAGAACAAAAATACTCATGCACGATAAAAAAAATGTGATTGGTCTTTTCATTAAATTTTCTCCTGATTTTTTTTACCCATTAAACCAGTAGGCATTACCAATAAAATCAGAATCAATAAAATAAAAGCGAAAGCATCTCGATATCCAGATAAAGTAGGAAAAAATGCGATGATCATAATTTCAATAAATCCTAGTAACAATCCGCCTAGCATTGCTCCTGGAATTGAACCAATACCTCCAATAACAGCAGCAATAAATGCCTTTAAACCAGGAAGAACACCCATATAAGGCTGAATTTGAGGATAACGTAAAGCCCACATAATTCCTGCAATAGCAGCGAGTGCTGAACCTATACCAAATGTAAATGCAATGACTTTATTAACAGAAACACCCATCAAGCGAGTAGTTTCAATATCATGTGAGATTGCACGCATAGCAAGACCAGGTTTTGTTTTATTGATAATCCATAGCAATAAAATAATAAGGATAAATGAAACAGTAGGAACAATCAAAGATACTGGAGCAATCCTAATGATTCCATCAGAACTTTCTCCTAAAGACCATAAGATCGGTGTTACAAGAAAATCTGGTTGTTTTACACCTTTTGGCACACCGCTAAAGAGAACAGTTGCAAGATTTTCAATAAAAAAGGAAACTCCTATTGCACCAATAAGTGCTGAAATACGTGGAGCATGACGCAGAGGTCTATAGGCAAACTGATCAACAAGAACGCCCACTGCACTTGTGATAACAATCGAGAAGCAGATAGCTAAAGCCCAAATCGGTGCAAAATCTCGTGGAGCAATTTTAAAGTAATAAATAAACCCTAAAGAAAGAATAAAAAAAACAGCAACCCAATAAATTTTAGGCTTTTGTCTAAATCCTATAAATACTGAGTAATAAATAAAAACAGCTAATAAGACAAGAAGAATAGCAACCCAAGCAGGCATAAGGTTAATTGTGGAAAAAAATACAAAATATGCTCCCAGCATAAAAATATCACCGTGAGCAAAATTGATTAATCTCAAGATACCATAGACCATGGTGTAACCAATTGCGATAAGCCCGTATAGTGATCCTAATGCTAATGCATTAAAAAAATACTGGATGAACATTTCAGTGCTCATCTCTCATCCTTCCATATTCCGTTAATTCATTTAAAATGAAGTATAAACCCCTTAGATAATTTAGTTAAAAAAAACCTTTAATTGTTTTTTATATTTGATTAATAAAAAATTCTATTTTTTAAAGAGCAGGTTTAATTTCATCTAAATAAACACGTTTTCCCCCCTTTATTTCAATTATACCTATAGGCATTTGAGGGTTATGGTTTTCGTCCATAGACATGCTACCAAAGGGTGTTTCAAAATCTTTTAATTTGCTAAGTTCTATAGTGATTTTTTCACGATCAGCACTGCCAGAATTTTCGATAGCTTTTATAAACATCATATAACTTGTGTATCCTAAAACAGAATTGATATTTGGCTCCTTATCAGGATAAGTTGCTCTCCATTCATTTGTAAACTCTTTTGCAGTTACTGACATGTTTGGCATATCTACACTATAGGGGAGTGTTGTATGCAAGAAGCCCTCTGAAGCTTTCCCCGCAATTGTAATAATTTCTGGATTATCCATAGCATCACCACCGATAATTTTAAATTTTGCACCCAACTCACGTGCTTGCTTTAAAATGATGGCGCCTTCAGAAAAATAAGATGGAATAAATAAAATATCAGGTTTTTGTGCTATAATCTGTGTGAGAAGAGCTGAAAAATCTTGATCTCCAGAATTATAGTTTAAATTTGAAATAATCTCACCGCCTAGTTTTTTAAAAGAACGAGTAAAATAACTGGAAAGGCCAATTGCATAATCGCTTGATATATCTTTGAGGATAGCTGCTCTTTTTGCATGTAAAGTTTGAACTGCATAAGTTGCGATTCCTATACTTTGGTAAGGATCAATATAGCAAGCGCGAAAATAGTATTTTTTACCCTGCGTAACAAGTGGGTTTGTTGAGGAAGTCGCAATAGTTGGAGTCTTTGCTTTTTCAGATATTTCTCCACCAGCTAGTGATAATGATGAGCCATAACTGCCTATAATTCCACTAACTTTTTCACTAGCAGTTAAACGTACCACAGCATTGGCAGCTTCTACTTTATCAGATTTATTATCAATGATAACAATATCAATTTTACGTCCTAATACCTCTGGAATTTTTTTATGCGCTAGTTGTATACCTCTAATTTCAAGTTGACCTCCAAACGCATTTTGACCACTTAATGGAAGATATACACCAATTTTAATAGGCTCACTTGCAAAAACATTTGTTACAAATGCTATTATTGCAGAGATGGCAGTAAGAATTTTCTTTAATTGCATTGTACACTTCCCTTAATTGGTCGCAGTCTTTAATTCTTTACTTGAACTTCTTTAATGATAAAAATATCGTAATATGAAAGAAAACTTGTATCGCCTCTTTTAAGACACGTAAAGTGCACAATCGAACATTTTTGCAAATATTTGAATTTATGAACTGATAATTAAAAAATGTGACAATATGGGGAAATCTTATCTTAGATCTTGCACATTTAGGTCACAGCGATGTTTACTTACGTAAAAGAATCAATATCATATAATTTAGACCTGATAGGATCGTGTTTCATTATGGCAAGTAAGGATGTATTAAAAAATTATTCCCTATCTGAAGATAGTTTAGGTGCTTGTGGTGAAATTATTGAAATTAGTGGTGTCATTAAATGGTTTGATAGTAGTAAGGGTTATGGGTTTATTGTACCTGATTTACCTGGATTTTCTGATATATTGCTGCACGTTACTATAATGCGGAGAGATGGTTTTCAAACAGCTTTGGAAGGTGCTAGGATTGTCTGTGCTGTGGAGAAAACTGATCGAGGGTTAAAGTGTGTTCAGGTAAAATCGATAGACTGCTCATCGGCTGTTCATCCATCAGAAATTCCAGCACGTACGCATGTTGTTGTTGCTCCAGAAAGTGGTTTAGAGCGTGTAATTGTTAAGTGGTTTAATCGTAATAAAGGATTTGGATTTCTTAGCCGAGGACAGGGAACAGAAGATATCTTTGTTCATATGGAAACATTGCGGCGCTTTGGTTTAGCGGAACTTCGTTCTGGTCAAGTTGTTCTTATACGTTTTGGTAAAGGAGAAAAAGGTTTGATGACAGCAGAGATTTACCCAGATATGGGAATTCCATTTGCTATACATTAAATTTTAACATTAAGCGGTTACCTTATTTTTTATTTCTGTTTTGAAAATCCTCATGCTTTTTATTTTACATAAGAGCGAAGGGATGTGACAATGAGATATAAAGGGATTAAAGCTTTTAAGAGAAGAAGATTATACAGTTCATGTTGTTTTTCATGTTAAAAATCAATACACTTGTAGTTAAAAGATTCCGTTAAGATTTTTTCTTATCTTATTCTCTTAGAAATACAAATAGAATGAGGTGCAGTTTTTTTATAGAGTAGAGTTGGCTTTGCACCATTTTAATCAGCAAGTAATTTGATGTATTATACTGATTTTTTGCATGATCATGCAGTATTTTTTTTAAATTAATAAAAGAATAAGTATGAATTTTTATATATATAAAAAATATATACTTATACATATTTGTTTTTGTATATGATTTTTTAGACGAAGGAATGATTATCTCAATTACTGATTTACCTATTTTTTTATTTTTAATAGATATAATTACATTAACTATATCTGTACTTTTTGTACTTGAGCTTAATGCTGACAAAATTTTTGATGAATAGATAGAAAAAGGATAACATATTATTTATCCTACAATTTACGGAGATTGCAAAATAAAAAATGACGGTTGAAGATATTCGTTTTTTTGAACATGATGGTTTACGGTTTGCTTACCGAGAAGAAGGTCAAGGTGCTCCTATTTTGTTGATTCATGGTTTTGGATCTTCTGCACGGATAAATTGGTATGCAACGAGTTGGTTTCGTACTCTTACTGAAGCTGGATATCATGTCATTGCTGTTGATAATCGTGGACACGGTGATTCAGATAAAAGTTATGATCCTTCCTTTTATACACCTAAAGCTATGGCTGGTGATGCGGTTAAATTATTGCAGCATTTAAAATTATCTAAAGCTCATGTTATGGGATATTCTATGGGTGCTCGGATTGCAGCATTCATGGCTTTTTTATATCCAACATATGTGCATAGTGTTATTTTTGGTGGCTTGGGTATCGGTATGATAACAGGAATGGGAAGTTGGGAACCTGTTGCTGAAGCACTTTTAGCAGAAGATATTTCAACAATTACCAATCCACGTGGTTTAATGTTTCGTAAATTTGCAGATCAAACTAAAAGTGATAAACGTGCTCTTGCTGCGTGTATCATCACCTCAAAACAAGAGCTAACGGTATCTGAGGTTTCTCAAATTAAGCAACCAGCACTCGTTGCCATTGGTTCATTGGATGATATTAGCGGTGAAGCAGAACCATTGGCAGATTTATTACCTCGTGGTGAGGTATTGCAAATTCCTGGTCGAGATCATATGCTTGCTGTAGGGGATAAGATCTATAAAAAGGGTGTTATAGATTTTCTTGCTTGTCATCCTATTATTTGAAAATTATTTATAGTTTTTGAATCTACAGAGAATTTAATGTTTTTTATCTTGGATTAAGACGAAAAAGTTATTCATAATTTTAGCTATTATGGTATAGACTGATACGTAAGGGTAAAAAAATAGCGATAAAATTTTAATTAGCTTATTTTGTATAGGAGTAATTCCCTTTTATGTATCGAATTGATATGCTTTAACAGCAAATTATTAGACGGGAATTATTTTTTGTGATCATGTAATGTTTTTTTAGATAAAAAACAGCTGTAATAGTGAAGTAATGCCTTTATTGTATATAGTTTTACTTTAAGTAAAATGAGCAGAAGTTATAGTCATTGATATATGGTGTTTTGTTAAGATATGTTTGCAGGTATATTAAAATTGGGTAGGGATAAATAAAAAAATATAAAGATTTACAGTTTTCTGCTTGTTTTTTTATTTTTAAATATATGTGGGTACATCAAAAATAATGAACCTTTTAGTAAAAAATATTTAGAAAATATGAAGATTATTCTGCTTTGAGTGTAAGTTATATAATCAAAAGTTGAGATCAATATTTTGCTGTCTTTGCAGAATTGGAGGAATATTTTATTTGCTAATAAAAATTAATTAATAATCTTAAAAAATAGGAGGGCATGGTGAATGCTAGTGAAATAAAAAAACTTGATCGTTATTTTAAAAATACATTTCAAAATTCAGCATTGCAAGTAAAGGCACGTCCTAAAAAAGGTGATTCTTGTGAAGTTTATATTGGGGATGAGTTTTTAGGTGTTATTTATCGAGATGAAGATGAGGATGGATTGTCGTATAATTTCTCAATGGCTATATTAGATATTGATTTAGAAAATTGATGTATTGTGGATAATAAAATAAGATTTTCTTTATCCAATATCATTTATATGAGTTTCAATGTTTTAAAGCTTGTATAGCTGTTACGTCCGATAATAAGATGATCATGAATAGTAATTCCAAATACATTTGCTGCATCTTTTAGTCTATATGTCATTGATATATCTGCTTGAGAAGGTGAAGAATCACCAGAGGGGTGGTTGTGAACTAAGATGAGTCCCGCTGCGGACAATTCTAAAGCTCGAGAAACTACTTCACGAGGATAGACAGGGGTGTGATCAATAGTTCCAATTTGTTGCACTTCATCAGCAAGTAAACCATTTTTCTTATCAAGAAATAAGACACGGAATTGTTCGCGTGTTTCGTGAGCCATAACTGCTTTACAATAAGCTAGTACTTTATCCCATGATGAAAAAATGTCACGTTTAAGTAATTGTGCATGAGCAAGACGCCTAAAAACATCTGAAATAATTTTTAAATCGATCGCAGTAGCTGGACCACATCCTTTAACTTCTTGAAGTCGTTGAATATCGGCACCCAACACATCAGCTAATGAACCAAATCGTGCTATTAAGCCCTTAGCTATTGGTTTTGTATTTGCACGGGGAATAGTACGAAAAAGCAATAATTCAAGATATTCATAATCTTCAATTGCATGGCCTTTTGTTTTTAAATAGCGTTGACGTAAACGTTCACGATGCCCTTGGTAATATTTATATGTCTGTGAATTTTTTTGAAGTTTTTTACTTTTTGTTTCTGGTATTGGATTAAGTGGGGAGCTGGATGTTAATGCAAAGTGATTACTTTGAATGTCTCCCTTTTTATTTGATTTTTTAGCCATGATATTTCTACATTTATTTAGGCATATAAATTTGGAATATAAAAAATATTTTTAGGAGATTGAGTAAATATTTCGCATCCATCCTTTGTTACACCAATTGTATGTTCGTACTGTGCAGTAAGAGATCGATCACGTGTAACAGCAGTCCAACCATCAGATAAAATCTTAACTTGCGGTTTACCAAGATTGATCATAGGTTCAATTGTAAACATCATACCTTGTTTAAGTTCTATTCCTTTTCCGGGATTTCCATAATGTAGAATATTGGGCACATCATGAAAAAGCTGACCGATTCCATGGCCACAAAAATCCCTCACAACTGAGCATCGTTCAGATTCTGCATAATGTTGAATGGCTGCACCAATATCACCTGTGGTTGCACCAGGTTTGACTACAGCAATTCCTCTCATAAGACTTTCATGTGTTATTTTTAGTAAGCGTTCTGCAGCACGTTTAATTTTTCCAACAGGATACATGCGACTTGAATCACCATGCCAACCATCAAGAATAAAAGTAACATCGACATTAACAATATCGCCTTCTTGTAAGAGTCTTTTGTTGGGAATACCATGACAAACAACATGATTGATGGATGTACAGCATGAATGACTGTATCCGTGATAATTTAAGTCGGCAGGAAGAGATCCTCGCTCAGCACCAAAAGTAAACACAAAATCGTCAATTTCTTGTGTAGTAACACCAGGCTTAATTATGTCTATAAGTGCATCAAGGCACTCTGCAGCAATAAGACCAACTTTACGCATTTTAGCAAAAGCATAGTCATCAAAAATACGGATTTGTCCGTTAAGTTTCAGGGGTATTTTATTATACTCAATATAATCAACCATTGTTTTTTCTATTTTCTATTTTTACTCGATGAATCGGAAAAATACCTTTTATATTTACGTGACATTTTACAGCATAAAATTCTACCCCAAATTTCAATGCTAAATCAAATTTACGTCCATAAATGAGATCAAGGTCGTGGCAAATTGTAAAAGCTGAGCAATCTTCCCGTTGAATTATATAAAGTGTAGCAGCTCGTTTTCCTTGTTGTACAATTTTTATAAGCTCCTCGAGATGACGTACACCACGTTTTGTTTCAGTATCAGGGAATTCTGCTAATTCTTTTTGGCGAATAAAATGAACATTTTTAACTTCTAGATAACAGTCAGGAAGGGCGTTATCACGTAAAAGAAAATCAATACGCGATTGTGTACCATAATATTGTTCTCTCAGAATTGTTTTATATCCGCTTAATTCAGGCAATAATCCATTTTGAATTGCTTCTAATGCAAGTTTATTGGGTAAAGTTGTATTTATACCAACCAAGGTATTATTTGCTTCGACAATTTCTAATTGATATGGGTATTTTCGCTTAGAACTTTTATTATATGAAAGCCAAATATTAGAATTAGGAGTTGTTAATCCAAGCATCGATCCTGTATTAGGAACTGAGACAGTGAAGATGTATTGATCATCCTGTTTAACATCAGCAAGAAAACGTTTATAACGACGGATAAGTTTCGCAGGAGTAAGTTGAGAAATAAAGAACATATTCTTTTTTAAAATACATAATTGTATAATTCAACTCAGATTATAAATCTGTAAAATAGCTACAGTATATTCAACAAGGTTACATTGATATAAAAAAATGTTACGGTAACACATATAACGCTTTTAAGTACAAAAATTCCTCTTTTTTTTTCACAATCCATCATTAATATTTTTTAAGTTATTGTTAATTTTTTTTGAAGTTGTTACTTCAATTTATAAATTCTGAATAAAAAGATACAATAAACTGTAATCTTTATTAAAAAGTGATTTCATGTAATCTTTTCTTGAGGAAGTTGGATTCAAAAAAAATCAATGATAGGGGGTAATTGTTGAAATTGGGTGAGATTGATGGCTGGGACAAATAAGAAGTGTAAAAATTTAACAAATGGTCCAATTATTATTTTAGTTGAGCCACAGTTACCAGAAAATATTGGTATGGTGGCAAGGGCAATGGCAAATTTTGGACTCTCTAAGCTTCGGTTAATCAAACCCCGAGAAGAATTTCCAAATAAAAAAGCTAGAGCTGCAGCTAGTAAAGCGGACCATGTAATTAACGATGTAGTGATTTTTGATACGTTGTGTGAGGCAATTGCAGATTTACACTATGTTTTTGCTACAACAGCGCGTGAAAGATGTGGTTTTAAAACTGTAAACAGTGCTGTTGAAGCAGCAAATATATTACGTCAACATGAAAATATTGGGTATAAAACTGGGATTGTATTTGGAAGAGAACGGTGGGGATTAAAAAATGATGAAATCAGTCTTGTTGATGAAATCATCACTTTTCCTGTTAATCCTGCTTTTGCATCACTCAATATCGCACAAGCAGTTTTGCTTATGTCTTACGAATGGATGAAATCAGGTTTGAAAGATATAAGCGATACGGCTTTTCGTGCAGCAGAGATGAAGCCAGCTAATAAAGCTACATTTCATGGTTTTTTATCTCAATTAGAAAGTGCTTTGGATGTACGTGGATATTTTAGACCTAAAGAACGCAAAGAAGTGATGCTTGCAAATATGCGCTCTGTTTTTACACGTGCTAATTTCAGCGAATCTGAGGTTTGCTTGTTAAGGGGAATTATATCTTCGCTGGATCATTTTTCACCTAAATTTCCACGAGGTAGCGGTGCACCCAAAAATCTTGATCGTAAAAAAATAAAAACAAGTGTGAATACCAATGGATGAACGACCTCTTCTTTTTTTTGATAGTGGTATCGGTGGCTTGACAGTATTAAGGGAAGTGCGTGCTCTTATTCCTGAAGCTCAATTTATTTATGTTGCTGATGATGCAGGATTTCCTTATGGAAATTGGGAAGAAAATATTTTAAAAAATCGCATTTTAAAGATTTTTAAGAATCTTTTAACACTTTATAATCCTATTTTATGTGTGATCGCTTGTAACACCGTTTCTACACTAATGATGACAGATTTACGACAAGAATTTCCTCATATTCTTTTTGTTGGAACAGTTCCTGCAATCAAATTGGCAGCTAAACAAACAAAATCTGGATTTATTTCAGTGTTAGCTACTCCTGGAACAGTTAGACGTACGTATACACATGAATTAATCAATTCTTTTGCTAATCAGTGTAATGTTCAGCTTGTTGGAAGTGAAAAACTTGCTGGATTTGCTGAAAATTATTTACGTGGAAAACCTATTAATTTGGAAGAATTGCGCCATGAAATTCTTCCGTGCTTTGTCGAAAAAAATGGTAAATATACTGATACTATTGTTTTAGCTTGCACACATTATCCTTTTTTAATTAGCTTATTTCACAAACAAGCTTTATGGCCAGTTAAATGGATTGATCCAGCAAAAGCTGTAGCTAAACACACAAAATCATTGCTACCGGAAAGAATATCTTACCAAAATATAATGAAGCATAAAGATTTTGCATTGTTTACATCACAAAATATAACTTTTTCAACTGAGTGTGTATTAAAAAGATTTGGCTTAAATATAATTAAAGGAGTTGACTTTAGTATATAGGATCAATAAAGCTACATCAGCTTTTTCTTTCAAGAAAATGGCATTAGTTGACGCGTCCCGTGGATAGCTTTGCATGTTACATGTTTAAGGTATCCTGTCAGTCTTTGTATTTAAAGGCAGAGGAGGGTGCGTTTCCTTGAGATCTAATTTCTGGATCTTTTATTTTATTTTAAAGGAAATGCGATGAGTAAACGCAAAACAACAAAGTATAAAATTGATCGTCGTATGGGAGAAAATATTTGGGGTCGTCCAAAGTCTCCTGTTAATCGCCGCGACTATGGTCCAGGCCAGCATGGGCAACGCCGTAAAGGAAAGCTTTCTGATTATGGTGTACAGTTGCGCGCTAAGCAAAAATTAAAAGGATTTTACGGTGATATCTCAGAAAAACAATTCCGTAAAACTTATAAAGAAGCTGCTCGTCGGCGTGGTGATACCAGTGAAAATCTTATCGGCCTTTTAGAATCACGTTTAGATGCTGTTGTCTATCGTGCAAAATTTGTGCCTACAATTTTTGCTTCTCGCCAATTTATCAATCATGGTCATGTGAACGTAAATGGTCGGCGCACAAATATTCAATCATATCGCTGTAAACCAGGTGATGTTATTGAGATTCGTGAGAAGTCAAAACAGCTTGTTTTAGTATTAGAATCTGTGCAATTAGCAGAACGTGATGTGCCTGAGTATATTGAGGCTGATCATAATCAGATGAAAGCAAAATTTACTCGTGTTCCTACTTTTGCAGATGTTCCTTATGCTGTACAAATGGAGCCAAATTTGGTTGTTGAATTTTATTCTCGCTAAATTTTCTATATGGCG
Source organism: Bartonella sp. B35(2025) (assembly GCF_053794465.1). Taxonomy (NCBI): domain Bacteria; kingdom Pseudomonadati; phylum Pseudomonadota; class Alphaproteobacteria; order Hyphomicrobiales; family Bartonellaceae; genus Bartonella; species Bartonella sp. B35(2025). The sequence continues at coordinate 664,681 of NZ_CP200035.1, read as the reverse complement.
ATATTGTTCTTTTTATTTTCTATATACCTTAGAGTGTTCCAGTGCTTTATAAAAATCAGAAATAAAAAACAGCTTTTGTAAATACTGCTATGTTGGGCTTATTGCTATATTTTATAGCAATAAGTTTGTTTGTTTCCAATTTTTTATCTATAATATATCTGATTTATGGATTCATGAGTTAAATTATAACTAAACTATATCTATTGTATTTCGTAAGATATGGTATTGTGGGCGATATTTCAGTTAAATATTAGACTTTGAAAAAGAATGTAGATAAAGCTGATTCTTTGATAGGAGAATCATATGTTTAGTCATCTTAATATTTCGAGTTACCTTTTAATTATTGAATTTAATAAATTGCATAAATAATTTTTGTGTTATATATGGTAAGAGTTTAGTAATTTTTTGTGCTTTCTTAAAAAAATATCTTATTGTTTTATTTAGATTATTAATACTTCTTTTTAAATATTAAGTAGTATAATTTTTTACTTATTAAAATTTTTACCTGTAACCTTGATCAAGAACAATTAAGATTTCAAAGACACATTTTAAAAAGTTTTATTATATGTCATATCACCTTGAATATCAGGGGGCTTATTCAGTTATTACAGATAAATCTGCGTATATCAAAATATGTCTCTTAATATATTTTAAATTACGATATTATAATTTGTATCTGTATTATCCGTAAAGAAAAATATTTTTTATTAATTTTTAGATATTATTGTGATGATATTTAGAAAATATTTATAAATTTATTTATGGTGGCTGATTAGCAGCCATACTTAAAAAGCTTATAAATAATCAAAGGGATTTTTTATTTACACCTTTTTTAAATATGGAGAAATTTTTTTAAGGTAATTCTCATTACTTTTGGTAATTAAGCTAGTTTGTAATGCAATGTGATAAAGTAAATGCAAAATATAAAGATATTATGATTTGTACTTTGATGAAGAAATTTGTAATTTTAAAATCTTATTACAAATATTAAATATTAATAAAAATAAATATAAACATTTTTATGATTTTAAACTGTGATACAATCAAAATTGTATAAGTATAAAATTGTTAAATTTTAATAATAATAAATTACTTATATATAAATTATATTTTAAATAATTTATTATCAAATAGCATTTGAATAATTATTTATGAATATAATCTTCATATATTTTTTATAAATTTATTAATAAAGCTTAAAGTTTTTTATCTAAAGTATTTATAGTAGATTATTATTATTTTTACATAAACTGATGTTATCAGTATTATTTTTTATTTAGATTTTATATTAATTTTTTTTAAGCAAACAGTACGTTTAATTATCTAATTTTTTAAATTATACAAAATTTTACTTTAGAAATAAGATAATAAATGTATCTAATAAATATTATAAAGTAAAAATTTAGATATTTTAATTATTATTTTTAATTTTATTGTCTATTTAAAAAGAAAAGTATTTTTGTAACAGTAGTTTTTAAAATTTTTATATAAAAGAATTTTATTTATACTAATTTTAATTTTTTTTTTAATAAAAAGTAATTTATATCTATAATATATATTAACAATATAATTTGTTAAAAGCTATTTTATTGCTTTCATAATATTTGATTATTGCGTATAAAACAATAAATAAAGAATATTTATATTTAATATGGAGGGTGTGCTAGATAATTTTTAATATTTACGAATAAGTCCAATAAGTTTACCCTGTATTTGTATTTGCTCAGGTCTGTATAAACGTGTTTCATAGTGAGGGTTTGCAGCTTCTAATGCAATAGATGCTCCTTTGCGTCGATAACGTTTTAGAGTTGCTTCTTTTTTATCAATGAAAGCAATAACAATTTCACCTGATGTTGCTGTATTTTGACATTTAACAATTATGGTATCTTTATCAAGAATACCGGCTTCAATCATAGAATCATCCTTAACTTCTAGAGCATAATATTCACCTAAGCTAATCATGTTTGATGGTAATGAAAGCGTGTTCGTTTGTTGTTGTATAGCAGAAATAGGTACACCAGCAGCAATACGCCCCATAATAGGAACAGTAGCATTTTGTTTATCTTCTGCGTCAAAATTATCAAGATTTCCAAAGCTTCTTTTTGCTATTTCTCTTTTATTTTTGTCTATCATACTAGAAAAAATTTTACGAGCTGAAGAAAGATTAAATGTTATTTTATCGGGAAGCCGGATAACTTCCATTGCTCGGGCACGATTTGGTAGGCGGTGTATAAAGCCTCGTTCTTCTAGTGCAATAATAAGTCTATGAATACCAGATTTTGAAGCAAGTTCTAAAGCATTTCTCATTTCATCAAAGGAAGGGGGAACACCTGTTTTTTTTATATAATCATGAATGAATAAGAGTAGCTCATATTGTTTACATGTCAACATTCAGTATTCCAATTAAAAAATCAAAGAAAAGATATGTGTTTAATAATTATTTTATAATTTTTTATAAAATAAATCAAAATTATCTTATTTATTTTTTGATTTTAAAAATGATAATAATTATAAATGGTTATTTATGTTTAAATAATAATGTAATTTATATAATATAAAAAATTTATTATATAATTAATATTTAAAGTAATTTAATTATATTTAATATATATATTTTATATATTAATTAATAATATTAAATAATTATAATTATTATAAAATAAATTATAAAACAGCTTATTATAAATAATAATATTCATATATTAATAATACATTATTATGTAGTATAATTTTTATTATTATTTATTATAAATTATTACTTATTTTTAAATTAAAAAATAATAAAAATTTTATGTGCGATTATAAAAAGAGACGTAAATTAGAAAAGATATTGATAACTACCACGTAAAGTAATATTTTTTTTAAAAGGTGTTGACCAAATGAAAAGTCGACTTTATGTTCCAATCGTTTTCTACAAGTGATAATATCTTGTTTGGGAGCGCGTAGCTCAGCTGGTAGAGCAACTGACTTTTAATCAGTAGGTCCAGGGTTCGAATCCCTGCGCGCTCACCACATTTTAATAAAATCAATAAATTGTGTAAAAGTTAGGGATTTTTGAATAATTTGATTCTTTTAATTTATTTTTTTTCTATCCCGAACTTTTTTGTAGTTTTTTAATTTCTTCTATTGCAAGTCGTTTTCTATCAGCTGTTTTGGTATAGAGTGATGTCATGCTATCTTCTGTCCAGCCAAAAATTGCTTTAAGTTGTGAGACTGTTGCACCTGAATTTGCGGCGCGTGTTGCTGCTAATTTTCTTAATCCATGTGCTGATTTTTTTATGCCTGCTGCATTACAGGCCTCCCGAAATAGGTTGCCAAAACTTTCTTTAACAAGTTTATTCCCGCTTTTCCCGCAAATAAATGTTTCATCACCAATAGGTCCAATTTTAAGAGTTTCTGTTAATTCAGGTAAAATTGGAAGAAAAACATCTGTTTTAAATTGGCTCTTTTCTGTTTTTAAGTAAATGACATTATCTGTAACATCTTTCCAGCCGATTCGAACTGCATCACCACGTCGCAAGCCAGTATACAAAAGCACATCAATCCAGACACGCTCATGTGTACCGTGTGGCCAACGGCGATAATATTTGTCGATGTCTTCTTCTAACCACGGCGTGAAGCCATTTGGATTAAAAGATTTTGGTGCTTTTATGTTCAAAGCAGGATTTTTGCTTAGAAGAGCATTATCAACCGCCCAATTAAACAGACCATTTAAAGCTGTTAAAAAATGCCTTGCTGCTGCGGGGGTATTACGTCTTCTGTCTACAGCATCAAGAATATGTTGTTTTTCTATGCTTTTATAAGAACGATCACCAATAAGTTTAGAAACATTGTTTAAGATTCTGTATTTAACTTTTTGGGTCGATTCTGATTGATTATGCCATTGCATACTTTGTAAGTATTGATTCAACAACCAATCGAAAGACCCTTCTGTAAGTTTGGTGCGCTTCGTGGTTTTTGAGGAGCCGTTTTGCTCTTCTTTGATGGCAAGTGTGTAGTTGTCAACAAACTCTTGTGTTCCGTAGGTTCCTTCAATCCGAAACCGTGATCCGTGACCAATACGTACATACCATATAATTTTACCATGGCGAATGCATTCACGAACAAGATAAGGGGGACGACGTTTAGGCATGGCTAAAACTTTATACCATCAACAGAGCGACAAACTTTATTGGAGCTATATTCTTCTTGTTCAGTTTCAAGTGGTGGAAAATCATCTATGCTATAAGTATTTCCTATAGTTTCTGATGTTCTAATTTTATTAATATGAATTAACAATTCACCCGTTGGTTTGATTTCCACAACCTCTGCTTCTTGTTTTTTGGCTTCTCTCAGGGTACGAGCGATTGCTGGCTGGTTATAGTAGGTATGCGATGAGCCATATCTGGTCTCCTAATTTTAGGTGCAATTCACTTGTGGCGTGAATCACGCATTTAATGAAAAGCTGTTATGAGAGAGGGCGGGGGTGCTAAGAGGAAGAAAAAAGCACCCCCATAGTTGTTAAGCAGCCTTAGTCAATATCTGCTTCATGCCTTGTTCTATCTCTGTTAAAAATGCTTCAACAGCTTTGTTGATGTGTTCAATCTGTTCTTCATCACGGCGAATGCGTCGTATTTTGAGACGTAAATGTGATGATTGGTCGGTAAAGCGTGGGTCGTAGCTTACAAAATCACACCATTCGCGCCTTATACAAGCCATTTGGAATTGCATTTGTGCGACATATTCAGGCTTGATCTGATTATCGATAAAAAAGCGTATATGGGTTGTTGATTTGGGGCATTTGACTTCGATTAATCCATGCTCTCCAATAAGACCATCAGGACTTGCACCAGCCATTGCAATTGTGGGGTGGGGCACAAAAAGCCGCATCTTGTTATATTGGTATCATAAATGAAGCTATATTCTTCAATTGCATCCTCTTCATGCTCAATACCCCACCGTATGTCTTCGGTTTCATAATGTGGGCTTATTTTTCCTGTTAGGCGCTCTCTTCGGGTATAAATTTATGGTATGTGCTTTTATCGCGTGTCCATGATACCCAGAAATGAACAGTGAGTGTTTTCTCTGGGTTAATCAATGAAGTGTGTTCAAGTATAAAATTTGCAATATTTCTGGCATTAGGCTTACGGCAAGTAACCATGAGATCTAAACAATTGACGACTTTAGCCGGCATAATAAAAAAATTTAAAGCATGCTCTGGTGAAGAATTGGACTTTATATTTTTAGGATATAAAGCGATGTGCTTAGAACTCGTCCTTTTTATGACGAGCTGCTCATCTGAAGATACAGGTTTGTATTTAGTAAAACGACAAGCATTTTTAATAAATTGGAAGGGACTTTTTTTTGATATGCGTATATTCCTTATCATTATATCTTTTTCCGTAGAATTTTTAATATACAGCTTTACCATAACAACAGATAAAGTTTTGTCATATTCTTGTGGGTGGAATATTGCCTTTAATTTCAAAGATGGACCAAAATCTCGTGCTTAGCAGTCTGGGTTTCTGATGCTATGGTTTGTCGTTGGATGATTTTAAGTTGTTTTTTTAAACTTCGTTGTTGCACAAAGAGCGCTAATACTCCTGTAGCCATTGTAATAATGACGGGAGCAACTATGGAAGCGCCATCATTTATCTGATGCAGTAAAAATATAGCGTTATCAATTATCCAATCCTGCATCGTTTTTCCCCTCGCTTTTTTAGAATCAGCGAAAGGGTATTTTTTTCAAAAATATTTTTGCAAGAGATCCAATCATGACACACTCTGTCATAGCGTTACATATAAATATGTAACAGCCTTAGGGGGGATTATGAGCTTTAATTCACAAACCACATTGTGCCTTGATTTAGGCACGAGGACTGGCTGGGCGATCTGTGGTGCAGATAATCACATTATAAGTGGAACAGCCAATTTCCAACCACGACGTTTTGAGGGTGGGGGAATACGTTATTTGCGCTTTAAGCAATGGCTTACAGAAATGAAGATGACCGCGAGTCAAGTTGATGAGGTGTATTTTGAAGAGGTGCGCCGTCATGTGGGTACCGATGCTGCTCATGTTTATGGTGGTTTGTTAGCAACCTTAACAGCGTGGTGTGAACATCACACAATTCCTTATGAAGGCATTCCAGTCTGTACAATTAAAAAAGCGACGACAGGGAAGAGGAATGCCTCAAAGGAAGAAATGATAAAGGCGGTGCGTTCTAAAGGACATGCGCCACAAGATGATAACGAAGCAGATGCTTTAGCAATTTTACATTTAATTAAAGGGAAGGACACACATGTCCAATAGGCTACCTTGGGTGCGGAATTTTTATCAAGAATGGATCATGGATTTTGCTGGTACTAATGCGGTAGAGAAGGCTTCTTATAGTACGCTTATTGCTTTTATGTGTCGAGCACGTGAACCAATTTGAGAAGAGAATTCTCTTTTAGCGTGCGCTGTAGGCTGTTCAGAAAAAGCCTTTAAGAAAGCATTAGAAACTTTAATTTGGAAAGGAATGATTATTCAATTAAACAATGATCGTTTGTGGAGTTATCGCGTTGAGGAAGAGCTAAAAGAGTTTAGTGAAAAAAAGGAACACATATCTCAAATTCGCAGCAAAGCTGGTAAAAAAGGTGCACAAGCAAAAACGCATATAAAACAATCAATTAATAATTTTGCTGAAGCAAACGGTAAGCAAAATGATTTTGCTGAAATAAACGATGTTAAGCGAAAAGAAAAGATCCCCACACACCCCCCTAAAAGAAAATAAAAATATAAATAAAAATAAAAAAACTAACACTATCGTGTTAGCAAAAAAAGAAAAAGAAATGGGTTCTGACAATTCAGAAACTGAGGATCTGGTTCACGAGCAAATAGAGGTTGATGTTCTGGAGAATTTTTCAGATCCAGTCAAAACATCATCAGAAAACCATTTTCCTATTCACCAGCAAAATAACGACGGTATCCCCGATTTCAAAAACTAGCCACTGATTGACGATGAAGCGCTAGAGAAAATACCAGCACGCAATAATCCTTCAAGTGCAAAAATGCTTGAAGAAATCATTGGAGATGTTCTTCACGAGACAGCTATGGCTCAAGCGCAAGAGCCTGTTGCTTCACCTGCAAAAAAGCGTTCTTCACGAAGAAAGGGCGAACGTGGTTGTCGATTGCCTGAGGATTTTGAACCGGATTACGATTTTGCAATCGGAAAAGGTTTGTTTCCAGAGCGGGTAAAAATCGAGATTGAAAAGTTCAGAGATTATTGGAGTGCCAAGACAGGAAAAGATGCGACCAAGCATGATTGGTCAGCAACGTGGCGTAATTGGGTACGTAAGACTGTTGAGGATTTAGCGAGAGGAAACAATTATGGAAAAGGAACTGGTTATCAAACAGGTCAACAGCGTGGCTGGGGGGGCACCGTGTCGCTGAACACATGCGCAATATCAAACATTCTGACAGTGCGTACAGGTTTCTCTTTGAGGATGACGTAAGACCCACCATTCCATTGGCTTCCGGGACAAAAACCATCGATTGCAGAAGCGGCGCAAGTCATTGCCTTGGGTAATGAGGCTTTAAAACAACTTGATGACCAAGCTTCTGAGCAAGAAATCAGTTTAATATTTGATGTGCTGTCTGGTGCTCGTAAAACTTCAACTGCAGCAGATGAAAAAGCTACTGCACTTGGATATTTTTTTGCACTTGATGGGGTGAGCCAGTGGGAACTTAAGACGGCAATAAGGGACGTGATAAAAGGTAAAGCAAAAGGCTTTTCGACAACGTTTATGCCATCAGCAACAGATCTGTTTCTTTATTGTGAACAGCTTGAAAATGGTGTTCGAAAAGCAGTTCAAAACATATTTCAGTATTTAAAAAGATCAGAGGTTAAGCTAAAACCAAAAGGAGAGCCGATTTCTGCAGAAAAATTCGATGAACTGAGGCAAATGCTTGATGTTCCAGATTCCGCAAAATCAAAAGCGTATTTTGCCAAAGCACAGCGGGATAAAGCAGCTTGAAAGTCTCTTAATCTAGCAAATTAGTGAAAAATGCTGATCGTTTCGTATCAGATATGCATTTTAAAGGATGATTTAAAAGTTTTTTTGATGTAAAATTTATAGCTGGAAGCAAAAACAGCTGTGTTGTATCAAATTTAAAACGAATAAATCCATCAATATGAATGAAGGATTTTAAGATACACAAATTTAAAAACATTTGTTTAAAAAAAATATAGATAGCTAACGTCAATGCAAAAACATTGCAGCAATTATTGGGCGTTCTCGTGTAATTTTAAAATAGAGAGGCGCTCGATGCTTATGATGTTTACAAACATTAGTATAGCATTAAAGAATGAGGGTGGCAGTATTACGGATTTTCTCTAAAAGAGCAGATTGGGATACTAAAGCACAAGTAGAAGCATAAAGTTACGGAAGTGTGTCACATAAAGTCATTCTTAACTATGAATCAATCATAGATGAGATTAATAAAAATATCAAAAAATTAGCGAAAATTGTTAAAAAAATGAGTATGTTTACAATGAAGAAAACAAAAATTTTATCATTTAGTTTCTGGCTTATGGTATTTGTGAGTTCATTCTTTTTTGTATCAGAAAAGAATACTGATTTTATCCAAGGTGTTTTAACATTTGCATCTATTGCTTTGGGAATGGTGACAACTGCTTTTGCAGTTTTGTCCAACTCTAAACTTCCCTCAAAGTTACATTTTGATTCAGAATACCAATATGAACACACAACGTCTTGGAATATTATAACATCTCATCTACGCCAATATATGCGCCAGCTTGCTTCTTTGATTATTTTGGCGCTTGTGACATTGACTTTTCCATGCAGTTTAAAGACAGATATTTCCTTTTCTGTTGTTTTGGGAGACGAAATCTTCTTTTCAGTAAATGATGGTCTCTTTTATATCTCCAACACCCTTCTTTGGCATATTTTTCTGATTTTTGCCGCTTACATTATGAGTCGTACATATAGCTGCAAGGCTTTATCAGGAGAAGGAATGTGTTGCTGCTAGTACAGGACAACAGCTTGATGAGCGTGTTTTTAATATGCGGGACTTTAATTTCTCTGTTGAGAGTATGCCAGCCATTAACGTTTCTACGCAAAACGAAAGGCTGGAAGAAGGTCATGCTCATGGATTGCGGCGGCGTATTTTAACAGTTGATGTTGAATGTTATGCAACGCAAGAAAAGGGAGCGCGCTGTGTTGATCAGTTGGCATGGGAAGTTGAGGAGATTTTCCACGCCAATCCCACTTTAAACAATAGGGTTGAGAGTTGTCGGCTACAGAATATTGCGATGGCCTTTGGTGATAACGGTGTTTTAGCGCTTCATAGAGCTATTTTGACCTTTGAAGTCACTTATGTAACGAACATTCTTGACACAAATGGAGGAATTATAGAAGCAAGATTTGTTGAGCCTTTTGTAGATGTTACTCCCGAAATAGGGAGAAGGAATGATGATAAATACCATAAAATCGAGGATATTCATGCTTGAGCAGCGCAATAAAGAGATTACGGATTTAAAAAGGCGTATGGTCAATATAGTTGTTGTAGGAAAGATTAGCCATGCAGATCATAAAAACGCTCGTTATCGAGTAAGAAGTGGCACTTTGGTCAGTGATTGGATTCCAGATACACAAGCGCGTGCAGGCAAAACCTGTTCCTATGAAGGACGCGATATTGTCGAGCAAGTGGGTGTTGTGTCATCATCGGGGGATTTATCTCAAGGAGTGATTATTGGTTCCATTCATACCGATGCTAATCAAGTTGCGGATAAAGGGAGCATTCATCATACCGTGTACCCTGATGGCACAGTCATTGAATATGATGATGCAAAGAATACTTACGCTCTCTCTATCAAGTCCGGAGGGAAGTTTATTCTCACGATTTCTGATGGCGTTTCCATGAAAGGAGAGGGTGGCATGTTAGAGCTTACAGCCCCTGATGGCATCAAAATTGCTTCAAAAAGTGATGTGAGCTTAAGCGCAGAGGGCAATCTTTCTTTAAAAGCTAGCGGTCATGTTTCAATAAATGGCAGCTCTTTAACCCATAACGGTAGCAATGTAGGAGCATCTCACATTCACAGTGGTGTTGCTTCTGGCGGCTCTATGACAGGAGTTCCCATTTGACCACAGGAATGGATCGGAAAACAAGCAAGCCCTTATCCGGCATCGATCATTTGCGTCAATCGATCCTTGATATTTTATTCACACGGATTGGCACGCGTGTGATGCGGCGTGATTATGGTTCACGGGTTCCTGAACTGATTGATGCCACCGTTAATGATGTTTTTGCGGTTGCGCTTTATGCGGCGATTGCGGAAGCACTGGATCAATGGGAACCGCGTTTCAAACTTAAAGAAATTGATTTGAAATGGGTTGAGGCTGGCAAAGTTTCCTTATCATTTGCAGGAATTTACTTGCCATCAGGCAAACCCATTGCCATGGAAGGGTTGCTGATAAAATGAGTCAAACCTTTGTTAAACCTGAAATTCTCTCGGAACTTTCTTTTGAGGAAATCCGTGCAGCAAGTCTTGCCCATTTAAAAGAATAGTTACCAAATTACACATTTCTTGAAAGTGATCCGGCTTTAAAAGTCATTGAGGCTTTTAGTTATCAAGAATTGCTTTTAAGGAAACGCATTAATGAAGCAGCACGCAACAATATTCTTGATTTTGCAATAGGCAATTCTCTTGATGCTTTAGGAGATTGGCACGGTGTTCAACGGATGGATACTGAAGGTGATGACAGATATCATGAACGCATTAGGCTTCACGTCCGCAGTGATAAAGACAGTGGTACAGAACCTTATTATAAATTTGTAGCTATGTCAGCAGATAACCGTGTTAAGGATGCCATTGTTTACCGTAAAGGGAAAAATCCAACCATTCATGTTGCCATTTTCAGCAACAATGAAGAAACAGCGAGTCAAGACCTCTTAGAGAAAGTCTCAGTAGCTCTTCACGAGAAAAGTGTGATTATGACCAATGATACGATTATTGTTCATGCTGCTGTAGCAAAGGTTATAGATTTGGAAGCCGATGTTTGGCTGTTGCAAGAAACAGCACTGACAATTTTAGCACAAATGGAAGCAAATTTAAGAACAGCATGGAGGCAAGAACAAATTCTTGAGCGCGAGTTAAGTTTATCATGGTGGGTCTCAAAATTGATGCTTTTGGGTGTGCAGAAAATTATTGCTCTTGAGCCAACAAATGATATTGCGGTTTCAGCTGAAGAAGTTTTGTCTCTTGGCAAAATCACATTAAATTTTAAGGGTCGGACACGTTAATGGTTGGATATTTACTCCCAACTAATGCAACAGAATTTGAAAAGAGGCTTGCGGATGCTTGTGATTTTCATAAAGACGTTGATGATTCTATCTCAGAGATTTCGCGTACTAAGCTTATAATAAGGCCGCCTTGCTTTTTGTCGTGGCTGATTGAAGAATATGGGTTTGGTGAGTTAACCCCTTATGTTCCAAATCTTTATGATTTGCTTGATACAGGTTCCAAATGGCAGCAGGTACGTGGATCGTTAGCAGCTATCGCTATGGGGTTAAAGTGGTTAGAGCTTTCAGCCTATTTTACAGCAGCATGGACAGGGCGTGTCTGGTGGAATTCCTTCCAGCTTAATTTTGATCGTTTACCTGAACAAAGCAGTCTCGAAGCAATTGTGGCGATTACAAACCTGTCTAAAAGTTTGCGTTCTGATTTTCGACGCGCCACTCATGGGTATAACGTTGGAGCTGTCGAAGAGAACATGTAAAGATTAGACAATACGCTGCTTGAACGTGAAAGCGGTGTGCAGATGACCGCTGATGACACCTTATATTCCAGCAGAATGGCGTATCAAAAGCGTTAAGCACAAACTTGATAGGGACAGGCGGTTATACCACAAACACAGAATGCGAGCTCTTTAACAAAGCACAAGAAGATCCAGCAGAGAATATTGCAAGTACTACACCCGATAAAGATGACATCATCGATCCCAACGCTCCATCTGATGCGTCATATGATGAAGATGAGGATGTCATCTATATGGATGAGGGAGATGTGTGAGAAAACGCCTTAAAAACAATAAAGGAATTTATTTAAAGGGTAAAAACAAATAATGCTTTTGCAAGATATAGATCAAATTTTCTTCCTTCAAAAAGAAAGGCTTTATTTTCATATTCGCAATAATTGGTGGATATTGAAGATGTTGAAATGTAAGTATTAAAAGAGTATCATCTTACGCTAAGCATAGCAAGAGAACTTCCTATGATTGGACTCAAAATGAGAAGGGGAGGTAGGTTTGTTATCATTTTATTGAATGTAAAAAAAATTAAAAGCCAATTAATTGATAAAGACCTGTGGTATGCGCTTTGATATATTAAGCTACTGGGGGAAATTTAATGATAACGGATAAATTAATATTCTCGTCGAGATTTTTTAAGGATTCTTTCTAAAAAAACACAGCAAAAAATAAATATGAACATAAATATACCGAAAATGTAAACTAGAGACAGAAAACCAAATATATTTACCATATACGCACTGATGTAAAAAATCATCAATAAGCTAAGTCTTCCAGCAGTTGAGAGAAAGGATTCGTACGTTGCTCTGAGATTATCGCTGATGCTGTCGTGCAAGATAACTTCTGTACGAAGGGATGCTTGTTTAATTAAATAAAAAATCATGCATACTAAAGCAACGGCAATTTCCTTTCTTGGATAAAAGAAAGCAGCCGTCAAAATCATAAAAGTTGAAAGAGATAGCAGTAAAATGAAATTCATCTTCTCATTCAGTTTTGTAAATAAAAAACTAGCGAGTAGTTGAGAAAGCAAAATAAGAGAAAATATCATACCAAGATAGAAGTAAGTTACATCGATATCATAGTCTTTAAATATCCATTGCCAATACTGCGAGAATATATTGAAAAAAATAAGTAAAAAATAAAAACATAGAGATATATAAGGAATCTTAACAAAAATAGATAACATCTCTCTTGCGTCAGAAATTAGAGAATTCGTTTGTTTTATTTTTTTCTCCTTTTAGATCATCTAAAAAAATAAACCAAATATTGTTGTAATCATCATTAAAAATGCAGATACGTACCATATATATTGACTAGAATAATCAGCAAAATATGCGCCTACCAAACTAAATACAAACATTCCAGTATAATTATATTGAGAGCTAGAACCAAGCACCTTTTTAGTAGATGTAAGCTTTGTTTTTGCATATTGAACAAGTAGAGCATTGTAGGCACCAGCAATCAATGTAAGCGACAGCGCATTAAAAAATTCTGCCAAAAGAATACCGCAAAAGCCTTTAGAAACTCCCATAAGAAACAGCCATGTAGCTGAAAAAGCTGACGCCAAAATTATAGATATTTTATAACTTTTTCTATCTGCAAAATACCCAAGAGGAATATCTGTAACCATCATAATAAAAGCTTGAAATGACTTAATTATACCTATGTCGACAATAGTTAATCCTTTTTCAAGCATATAAAACACAACAAAGGCACCTGTCAGAATTCTTATACCATTAAATAAGAAACCAAATGTTAATATACTGCCTATTTATTCACTAACAATGCTAAGAAAGTAACTAATACATTACTTCATATGAAACACATAAATTTACATCTTATTACAAATATGGCAATATCTGCTATATAGATTTTCAATTTTACCAATTTTATATCCAGAAAAATCAATGAATAATGTACGTTCCATAATTTAACATTTATCAAAATTCGTTAAATATTTTACTGCTTCAAGAGCAGCCAAAGAACCAGCGACCGCATTATACGGATCTATCAAACTATTCATGTAATTTTTCTTGATATTTTTAACAAACTTAAACTCACACTCATTGACATCCTTCATATGATTCACACACGAATAACATTTTGTTTTGCCTGGAATAATAAGCGGCTCAACAATAGCATTTGTTGTGGACGAACCTACATATGTAATAGTGCGTCTGTCATATTAAAAGCAGCTTTGTTCATCAGATGAAAAAAATTTGGTCTTGGATTATCTTATGATGTGGTGGATGAGGAAAAACTTCATGTTCATTATGGCAGCTTTAGCTGCTTTTTTTATGGCCATAGCGAAAGCTTTTTATCTTGGAAAATATGCTGAAAAACAAAAGCAAATAAAGAAAGCTTTAGAGGCAGCAGCAAGACGGCTTAAGGTGGAAAATGAGATTAACAAGAAAAGTGATGCTGATGTGCGTGCTGATCTTACCAAGTGGGTGCGTGATAAATAGGTCTGTTTCCTGTCTAGGTTGGATGCCCATTTACTTAAGAAAGAAAGATCTGAACGCTATCAGCTCAAACTTAGCAAGAGATATTTTAGAGTACAACAAACAAGGTGAACGCTTGTGCGGGTAGAAACATGGTCAGAAAAAAATTTAAAAAACAACAGAGCTTACGAAATCAGAAAAAGAAATGCTTCAAGAAATGATCGTTACTTACCAAAGTGTGAAGGTGATGTCTCGTTTTATGAAATGGATCGTATTTATTGTCTTTTTATTGATTCTTGATTTTGCACGTCTCATGGATGCACTAGACAATATTTTTACGCTCTTAAAGCAGTGGTTTTTAAAAAATTAAAAATAAAGATCAAAAAATCTTTTTATTTTTATTATAAAATATATAATATTCACATTACGCAATAATTTTGCATTTCATATCACTAAAAGCAAACATGATAGTAATGATAAAATATTTATTTAAATAACTAAAATTGCCTCATAAAGTGAGGGCAGATCTATATTCACGAATTCTCTTCCTATGTGGCGAAACAGAGACAGTCTTACCTTCTTCGGTTGTAACTGAGTTTTTATCGTATCTTTTAAAGATAGTTTCATCTTTTTTGTTAATTTTTTCATCTACAGCGCTTGGGTTTGATTCTATATATTTTTCGAGACGTTTCCTTCCTTGTGTATGCTTGTAAAAAGTAACAGGAAGATACTGATCTAATTTATGAGAGGGTAAAGGCATATCTGGTTTACATAATATATCTTCAACATTATCTTCGTGCATTTTGCTTAATCGGTCAGATTCAATATGAAGTTTTTTAGCAAGAGCTAAACTAAATATTCCACACTCAGAGGAGCTTCTCTGAATATCCATCTCAGCCATGGAAAAATGGCAATTAGGCAATTCGCAAGATTTAACAGCCATTAATGTTTTCATTCTTAGCATATCTTGTAGTATACCATTAAATGTTGTTGGTTCAAAAAATATGAAGGAGTTTTTGTCTCCAAGAGCTCTATAATCAATGACCGCAAAATGAATTACTGTATCCTTCGAGCTAATTATAAATCTAGAAGATTGAGTTTTATCATCGATCGCTTTTTTCATGAGGAAAGCAAGGTGGTAAGGGTTATTTGCTAATTGAAGATTCATGTCTGGATATTTCTTGTTTGCTTGCTCTACCAAGGCGGGCATTATTCTGATATCTACATGCGCATAATTAGTATGTATCCAACTACCATCGGCAATATCTTTCTCTAAACCTGCAATAACACCTTTTAATTCTTCAGGACTGAATTCTCTATCTTCTTCTGAAGAAGTGTCTTTTTCTAAATTTGCGCGGGCACCTTCCGGTGGCTCGTTTGCAACATCGCTTTCTTGCGTTTGTGAAGAAGAGGCGACGACCTTAAAATCACGCGGTTTCATGGTATTAACCTCCAGCTAGTAATCAATGCTGGATATAATTGATTTACATTTTGGTCAAATAATGTCTAAAGAAATGATTCACTACCTATCAAAGTGTAAAAATGATATCTCGTGGATCATATCATTAAAAATAAAAATAATTATAATATAAAGTGTTTATTTAATATAAACCGAAATTATATTTGTATAATATTATAATTATTTTTTATAAAATTAAAAAAATACATATATCATTATTTCATATTCTTTATAAAAATAGATAAATGTAAAAATTTAAGCTTATTTAATATTAAAAATATTAATTTAATACTTTGTGTTTATTCATCCTTAAAATCTCTAAGCAGTAAATCTGTGCTTTAAAATATGAAAAAGTGTGAAGAAATAATGGATACAATCTCTTCTGAAATATTAAAATCCATTGATCTTGTTACACCAGCAGTTGCTTATGTTGGTGGCAAAAGAAGGCTAGCTAAAACTCTTGTTAAAATCATTGAAGACATTCCTCTTTTAAATGATGTTCCAGAGATCAGAAAAACCTTTAGTCAATTTAATCTAAAAGAGGTCACTACATCTTATTAATGCAGCGATTCAAATAATGCTATTGCCAAAGAATTAATCATCACAAATTGCGATTTTTAGAAGCACGTTTGAAAATCCTATTCCCTAACCACTATAAAATATAAATAAAATCAATAAGATATTAAATAAAAAATTCAGATTCGAATCCCTGCGCGCTCACCAATAGGATAATATTTGAATTTTATAAAAATAATGAGCAGCTATTAATTAGTTAATGAATCAGTGGTGATTTTTTACGATCAAAGTTATGTACTGCCACTTATGCAAAACATATTTTATTCACAGTTTATATTATGAAGTTATGTATTTTACTAACACATTGATTTAATTAATATTAAATGAATTTTAATGTTGACAAAGATAACATTTATTTTTACATCAAATAACAAAAAAAATTAATATTATATTAAGCTCTTGATTAAGGTAGAAATTTTAATGATATACATAACTGTGTAAGGTAAGAGTGGTGTATAAAATAAATTTTCTTACCACATGTAAAGAATGCGATATGGTTTTTGCAATAAATTTTCAACAGAAATAAGCGGGTTTAACAGATGCTCTTAAATAGCAAAGTGAATTTTATTTCCATTTTTAAACTAATGTTTCATCTTACTCTTATGGTAGCTGTTTCCCAATTATTGATATCTTGTAGTACAAAACAAACAGCACATTTTACAACAAAAAATTCTAGTAATAAGATAATTGATAAAAAGATTGTTTCTTTACCTGAAAAAGTTTCGAATGAACAAAATAAATCAAAAATGAAGAATCATGGGCGAGGGCGAGCCGTCGTTGGTAAACCTTACCAAATAAAGGGGAAGTGGTACTATCCTCAAAGTGATCCAACCTATAAACGTATTGGACAAGCATCGTGGTATGGCTCATACTTTCATGGGCGTTTAACAGCAAATGGTGAGATTTATGACATGAATCTTTTAACTGCTGCTCATCCTACAATGCCTTTACCTAGTTATGCTCGTGTTACTAATTTAGAAAATGGAGCTTCTCTCATTGTGAGAGTAAATGACCGAGGGCCCTTTATGAAAGATAGAATTATTGATTTATCAAAACAGGCTGCCTCAGTACTTGGTTATGCCAATGCTGGTATAACGAATGTGAAAGTAGAATATGTTGCTGAAGCACCTGTTGGACATTATGATGGTGGTTATTTAATTGCTTCCTATGTGCCTGGAAATTATACTCCGTCATCATTAGCGTTATTAGGCATTCCTGAGAAAAAAGATGATTCCATGTTAGAAAAATTTAACGTAGAAAGTAGGGAACAATTAGTTAAAGTCTCGGTTGAAAAAAAGAAACTGATTAAAGATTTTTCAATAAAATTACCTCAGACTGGGCCTTTTTTGGTTGATAAACCAGTATTATTTGATCGAGTAGCTTCTATAAATAAATCAAACAAAAAGATAAAGGTAAATTGATTGAAATTATTTTAACAAGCAAGATTTTATATAATTTGTAAAAAGGGTAGTTGTATTTTTAAATCATAAAAGATTTTAAAAAGATAGATAATTAGGTAATTGATTGTAGTAAGATTCTTATTTTTAAACATTAAATTGAGTATATTATAAAAATTTCTTACTAAAAATTTTTATTGTGTTTTTAATATATTAAAATTAGATTCTGTATAAAAAATAAAAATGTGTCTTCTTTTTATAGATAATTCTTAATTTACAAAAATAAGCAAATCTTTCCTTGTACAAAGTTTTTTTTTATGCTGATTCCTTAAATGTGGGAGAATCAGCTATGTATATGATATTAAGGATTTCATTTGCTTTATTTTTAGTATTAATATTAAATGAATGGGGGAAAGCACAAAATTTTCAAATTTCTGCATCGCAAGTACTTTTATTAGACGATGAAACAGATACAGTACTTTTTGAAAAACAGAGTGATATTGCTTTTTTTCCTGCTTCATTAGTAAAATTGATGACTGCTGAAGTAGTATTTCATCAATTAAAGAAAGGAATATTAAGCAGTACACAAACATTTAAGGTAAGTGAAAATGCTTGGCGCAAAGGTGGAGCACCTTCTGGTACAACCACTATGTTTGCAGGAGTGAAGACAGAAATTAGTATTTTTGACCTTTTGCGTGGTTTAATTATTGTTAATGGAAATGATGCAGCTATTATTCTCGCTGAAGGAATATCTGAAAATGAAGCTGATTTTGCAAAATTAATGAATCAGCGAGCCAGGACACTTGGATTATCACATAGTCATTTTGTTAATGCAACGGGACTTCCCGAAGAAGGGCAATTTGTAACCTTACGCGATATGATCACATTAGTACGACATATTGCTCATGAATATCCTGATTATTACATGCTTTATCGTGAACCCCACTTTACTTGGAATAAGATTTTTCAACGTAATAAAAATCCTCTTATTTCTAAGGAAATTGGTGCGGAAGGATTTGGTTTTGGCTATAGTGAGAAAGAAGGTTTTTCAATGGTTGTTGCCGTTTATAAAAATCATCAACGTCTTTTTTTAGCAATAAATGGTTTGCAAGATGATAAAAGACGTACAAAAGAAATAGAAAATATTCTGCAATGGGGAATGACAGCTTTTGATCTTGAAACAATTTTCACAAAAGGAGAAACAATTGGTTATGCCTCTGTTTATGGTGGATCACAAAACCTTGTTCCACTCATTGTTAAAGAGCCGATAAATTGTAGACTCTCTAATGAAAAAAGAGAAAATATTAAAGCAAAAATTAAATATCATGGTCCATTAAAGGCTCCTATCGTTTTTGGACAACCAGTTGGTGTTATTCAAATTTTAGAAAATAAAAAGCTTCTTCTTGAAAAGCCAGTTTTTGCTGGAGCCGATATCCAGGAAGGGAGCTTTTTTACTAAGATAAAAGATGCATTCTATGAAATAACAATTGGATGGTTACGAAAATATTTGTAATATATATATTTAAAATAAAAATTAAGGTTCATACGTGTCCGGTTATTTTATTACATTTGAAGGAGGGGAGGGAGTAGGAAAAACAACTCAAATTTCTTTGCTTGCTCAATATCTCTGTAGCGAAGGCTATGATGTTGTTACAACACGAGAACCAGGAGGAACAATAGGTGCAGAGATAATACGCCATATTTTATTGTCAGGTCAAATACAACATTATGGATCTTTAATTGAAGCAATCTTGTTTACAGCAGCTCGTGCTGATCATGTTACCGAAGTTATTGCTCCTTCTTTGCAGAAAGGTAAAATTGTTTTATGTGACCGCTTTATTGATTCTACACGTGTTTATCAAGGTTTTAATAATGAAGTGAGCTCATATATTCTTTCTATTTTAGAGCGTATTGCTGTGAATAAAATAATGCCTAATTTAACGTTTTTGTTAGATATACCAATAAAATATAGTATGGAGCGCGTAAATTTACGGAGAAAAAAAATAGAAACGGTTGATCGTTTTGAAAAAGATGAATTAAAGATTCAAGAACAAAGACGTCAAGCTTTTCTTCAATTAGCAAAACAGGAATCTCATAGATTTCAAGTGATTGATGCAACAAACACGGTAGAAGCTATTGCGTACCAAATAAAAAGTATTTGTCATAAGGTAATATCGGATCATTTTTTATGAGTGATGTAAATTTTTTACACCAATATGATGATATTGTTTCAGTTTTATCACCATCACAAAATAACATTATCTATGGTCATGAGACTGCTCGTCATTTTTTAGCACAAATACGTGAAGAAGAACATTTACATCATGCGTTATTATTTGAAGGAGAGCGCGGCATTGGAAAGGCTACATTGGCGTTTCATTTTGCTTGGAATATTTTAAACTTTCATAAGGGTAATTTTCTACAGCCAGATCATAATTCGGCTATATGGCATAAAATTACGCAGGGTAGTCATCCTGGTCTTTTACACATTTCACGTCGCTTTGATTTCAAAACAAAAAGATTTAAAACAGGTATACTCATTGATGACATCCGTGATATTTTGCATTTTTTAAATCAAACATCGCAAGATAGTGAATGGCGTATTGTTATCATCGATTCTGCAGATGATATGAATAGAAATTCAGCTAATGCAATTCTTAAAATTCTTGAAGAACCTCCTAAAAAGACTTTATTTATTATTATAACACACTCTTCAGGAAAAGTGCTCCCGACAATCCGTTCACGATGCCAAAAGATTTCCTTGCGACCATTGCAGGATGATGAGATGAAGAAAGTTATCACACATGTTTTTTCCAACAAAATAATGAATGATGAAAAAACTGTTGAAATGATTATTCAAAAATCCAAAGGAAGTCCTCGAAAGGCAGCCTTACTTATTTTTCATGAAGGGCTTGAAATTATTAAAACCATTGATGCTCTATTAGAGCAATCTATTTGTAATTCATCTATTACACATACTCTTGCGCAAACACTCTCTTCACCTTCTTCAGGAATCCAATTTCAACAATTTTGCGATGAAGTTCTTGATAAAATTCAAAAAAGGGCTATTCTGTTAGCTGAACGGGGAGATCTTGCTTTTTCAAAAAAGTGTGCAGAAATGTGGCAAGAGATTCATCAAAAAATAGGGGAGATACAATCATTTAATCTTGATAAAAAGCAATTTATTATTAACTTGCTTTTTAAAGTTCATAAGATCATTCGTGAAAGTAAGCTTTTTCCGTGACAATGTGATTAACAGGCGTTATGTCATTGTATCTTTTATTACGTTTCACAATGAGTATAACATGCGTGACACATATTATATAACAACTCCAATTTTTTATCCTAATGGCACTCCGCATATTGGGCATGCTTATAGCGCGATTGCAAGCGATGCTCTTGCTCGCTTTCAACGATTAGACGGCAAAAATGTATTTTTTCTATCTGGTACGGATGAGCATGGCTTAAAAATGCAACAAACAGCGGAAGCATTAGGTATAACATCTAAGCAGCTTGCAGATCGCAATAGTGCTACCTTTCAAAAAATGCTTACAGTATTAAATTGCTCTCATGATGATTTCATTCGTACGACAGAAGAGCGACATTATCAAGCTTGTCAAAAAATTTGGCAAAAGATGGAAGAAAATGGTGATATTTATCTTGGTCGTTATACTGGCTGGTACTCAGTTCGTCAGGAAGCTTATTATGAAGAAAAAGATACTGAAATTGGAGAAGATAAAATCCGCCGTGAGAAAGAATTAGGCTCTCCAGTTGAATGGAATGAAGAAGAGAGTTATTTTTTTAGGCTTTCCCGTTATCAAAAAGCTCTTCTTAAATATTATGAAAAATATCCTGATTTCATTGCTCCTACTGAACGGCGTAATGAAGTTATAAGTTTTGTTAAATCTGGTTTAAAAGATATTTCTATTTCACGAGCAAATTTAAATTGGGGAATTAGTGTTCCAAGTAATTCAAGGCATGTAATGTATGTCTGGGTTGATGCGCTTACAAATTATTTGTCAGCAATCGGTTTTTTTGACAAAAATTCAAAAAAACGTGATTTTTGGCCTGCAAATGTTCATATTATTGGTAAAGATATTATCCGTTTTCATGCAATCTACTGGCCAGCATTTTTAATGTCTGCTGGCATTGAGTTACCTAAGCGTATTTTTGCACACGGTTTTTTACTTAATCGTGGTACGAAAATGTCAAAATCTGTTGGAAATGTGGTCGATCCTTTTGAAATGATCAATCACTATGGTCTTGATCAGGTACGTTATTTTCTTTTGCGTGAAGTTCCATTTGGACAAGATGGAAGTTATAGTCATGATAATTTTGTGAATCGCATTAATGCGGATCTTGCTAATGATCTTGGAAATTTGGTGCAACGCTCTTTGTCCATGATAGCCAAAAATTGTGATGCAAAAGTTCCTATACCAACTATATTTTTAGTTCAAGATGAGCAGCTTTTAGAACAGTCTCTTCAAGTGCTTAAAATTGTACGCCAAGCCATGTCTTCTCAAAGCATTCATTTAGCACTTTCAGCTATTTTTTCCATCGTCGCAGATGCTAATCGTTACTTTGCTAATGAACAACCTTGGAGTTTGCGAAAAAATGATGCAAAAAGGTTTTCTACAGTTCTTTATATAACTGTAGAAATTTTACGGCGAATAGGGATTATGCTGTTGCCTTTTATACCGGAATCAGCAGCCAAGATTCTTGATAGCCTTGCAATTGCTAAAGAAGATCGATTACTGTACCATATTAGCAATTCAAAAATTCAAGAAGATCTCAATCTTCCACCACCAAAACCAATTTTTCCTCGTTATATTCTTAAGAAAGACGATACTGATTATGCTAATTGATACACATTGTCATCTTGATTTTGAAGATTTTGCTCAGGATTTAGACGGTGCTGTTCAGCGGGCTTTAGACGCTAAAGTTGAACGTATGATAACGATTTCAACACATGTTCATAAATTAGATAAGCTTCTGGAAATTACGAAAACCTATGATCAAGTATTTTGCTCTGTTGGCACACACCCCAATTATGCACATGAAGAACAAAATATTACAGCTGAAAATCTTATTCATTTATCAAATCATCCCAAAATTGTTGCATTTAGAGAAACAGGCCTCGATTATCATTATGATTATGTTTCACCACAAATGCAAAAAAAAAGTTTTCTAGAACATATCATTGCTTCTCGAGAAACACAGTTACCTATTATTATTCATTCACGTAGTGCTGATGCGGACATGGAACAGATATTACGTGAACAAATAAAAAAGGGGACTTTTCCATTCGTACTTCACTGTTATTCATCTGGGATGCGGCTTGCTCATGCTGGCATTGAACTTGGTGGTTATATATCTTTTTCAGGTATCCTTACTTTTAAAAATGCGCTTATAATTCGTGAAATAGCAAAAAGTATACCACATAAACGTTTATTGGTTGAAACTGATGCGCCATTTTTAGCACCTGTTCCTCATAGAGGTAAAACAAATGAGCCATCTTTTGTGTGTTATACAGTAGCTATTTTAGCTGAAATTATTGGCTTAAGTATTGAAGAAACAGCTCAGATAACGACACAGAATGCCTTTTGTTTATTTAACAAGATGAAATAGGGCAAAAAATATGTTTAATCGGTATCGATTTACAATATTAGGCTGTGGTTCTTCTCCGGGAGTACCACGCCCTAATGGTGATTGGGGAGTTTGTGATCCAAGAAATTCTAAAAATAAACGTTATAGAAGTTCTTTATTAGTTGAACGTATTCACACATCAGGAAAAAAAACAACAATTGTTATTGATACTGGGCCAGATTTTCGCTCACAAATGATTGATAATTGTGTGAGCCATCTTGATGCTGCACTTTATACACATGCTCATGCAGATCACATTCACGGTATTGATGATTTACGCAGCTATGCACTTGCACAAAAATGTCTAATAGATATTTATGCGGATTCATTTACGCTAGAGCATTTAAAAAATGCTTTTGGCTACTGTTTCCAAACACCAAGAAATTCATTTCACGCTCCTATTTTAAGAGCGAACCTAATTAATGAAGATAGCAAATTTGTGATTCAAGGACAGGGTGGATCAATAACTATCAATACGCATTTACAGTTTCATGGTGCTATCCATTCTTTAGGTTTTCGTATTGGAAATGTTGCTTACTGCACAGATGTTAGTAAATTTCCTGAAAAAACATTACCAAAATTAATGAATTTAGATGTTTTAATTATTGAAGCTCTTCAGTTTGAATCTCACCCAAGCCATCTTTCAGTTGATCAAGCATTAGAATGGATAAAATATCTAAAACCCAAACAAGCTATCTTAACACATATGGATAGATCACTTGATTACAACGAAGCCGTAAATTATCTCCCTCCACATGTAAAACCTGCATATCAAGGACTTATTTTTGAAACAAAGATACTAACTGGTGCTTAGGATATGAAATATTTATGATCAATTTTAGGCATTATATTGTTTTTTGCAAGAAAATTATGTCAAATATAAGTTTTTATATATAAATACTTTGTATAAGAATATTATATATCTATAGTAGTTAATTAAAAAAACACTGCAATTACAAATATAAATAATTAAATGATGGAATATAGCTTTAGTAATAATAGATGTTCTATTATTACATATTTTAATTATTTTTCAGCTATTTATTAAAATAATGATCATATCAAATTTTTGACACAATTATGCTGCAAAAAGTAAATAATGCGTTAAAAATATGACTAATATCTATAAAAAAGGTTTTTCCATATCTTTTTTATTTTGTCATATTATCGCATAATATATATTATGGAACTTTTTTAGATAAAATAGAAAGGACATATAATGGCAGCAGCATTATGGGGAACATTAGCATCACTGATATGGATATTATCAAAAAAAGCAAGTAGTATATGGGATTTATGGTGGGTACCATTTAGTTAAAAAAATTTTATAATTAAGTTTGGGTCAATAATTCTAGAATTATTGACCCAAAAATATAATTCTTCTTATTCCTTATTTATCGATAATGCTTTGAGAAATCATGGCTTGGCGTACAATTTTAAGCACTTGAAGAGACTGTTCTAAAAGTTGCTCATCTTAAACTAAAAATATATTAATACAGGAATTTTTGGCTATCATGGATAATATGATATAAGGCTTTAATGTATTATTAAATCTCTCAAAAATATACTAAAATAAGATACAACTAATAAAAAATATTAAGATTACTCAAATGAAGGTGATAATTTTTATTTGAGTTCAGATAGTTCAGGACTGTTTATTATTTATTTTTTAAACTAAAAACGATATGTATTCTAATCTTAAAAGTTTAAACAATTTTCCTATGTTTATGTTAATGCAGAATAAACATAATTAGGAAAGGATAAAAAATAAATAGAAACCTTCACTCCTCTTCCCATAAAGAAATATAGGGTACTGAGAGCTTTTTTAAAAACGAAAATTGTTCAATAAATTAAGAGAATTTAATGAAAAAAATGTTCTTTTATGATCTCGGCATGTGTCGTTCTTTTATAAAAGAAATCTCACATCACTTTTTCTAAAATTGATTTACAATCTTATATTTCTCTTAAAGCGCTTATTTTATTATTTTTACTCATCTTTTTTGTGTTCCTAATCGAGGAAATAATTGCATGATAGCACCAATACAATACATATAAATACCTGTTACCGAAATTCCTATTTTAACCCAATACGGAGCATTAAGCTGATAAAAGAATGCAATAATACCAAAAAAACACCATAAAAGAAAAATGGGAAAATTTAGCATACGTAAGCGAATAACTCTTACTGGATGAATAAAATAAATTGGTAAAAAAGATATAATTGCTGATAAGATAATAATAGAAAAGGTGATCCACTCCCCTGGCCTTACTACAAAAAGCATGAAAATCACCATGTTCCAAACTACAGGAAATCCTTTAAAAAAGTTTTCTCTAGTTTTCATTCCAGTATCTGCATAATAAATAGCTGATGAAATCACAATAATAGCACTCAATAAAAAGGATAATCCTGAACCCATAAAACCACTTTGATAAAGTGCAAAAGCTGGGATTAAAACATAAGTTACATAATCAATAATATTATCTAATAATTCTCCAGACCATGTTGGAAGTACGTATTTAACATCAAGTTTTCGTGCAATTGGCCCATCAATACCATCAATGATAAGTGCAAGCCCGAGCCAACAAAACATAGAAGTCCATTCTTTTTCAGATGCAGATATAAGAGAAAGAAATGCTAGAAATGAACCTGAAGCTGTTAATAAATGGACAGAAAAAGCCTTTGCTTGTGGCATTGTTACTGTTTTTTGGCGTAATACATCGGCTTTAGTTTTAATTTTTCTTGTTAATTTGCGTTTCAAGGTTTTTTTATCCTCGTTCTTAAAATTTCTACTCATCTACCAACATATCATTTTTCCCTCTATGCTATACTTCATTTATAAAAGGAGTATGAAAAAGTTATTTTTTTGTATCACATTATTTATTACATAATATAATAGGAAAATTTTATATAATAAAAAGAGATTATTTATTTAGAAATGTTAAAATTACTGATGAAAATAAAAGAGGATTTAAATAGTTTTGATATTTGAACAAAACAGACATAAAGATATTGCTGTTATTGGCGCAGGCCCAGTTGGTATGCTGGCATCACTTAGCCTTGCACATAAGGGGTATTCAGTTTTTCTTATTGGTCCGCCTACTCATGCAGATGAATTACGAACAACTGCTCTTATGATGCCAGCAATTTATATGCTCAAAAGGCTCAATATTTGGGATACCCTCAAATATCATGCTGCAGCTTTATCTTCTATTAGAATCATTGATATAACGTCTAGAGTTGTACGTGCTCCTACTGTGAATTTTTGTTCTACTGAAATTAGTGAAAAGGCTTTCGGTTATAATATCCCTAATATAAATTTAAATAATGCCTTAATCGATTGCATTGCGCATACACCAAATATTATAAGATTTTTTTCTTCGGCGCAATCTTTTCATCATCAAAAAAATTATATACAGATTACTCTTGTGGATGGTAAAATTATTCAGGTGCCACTTGTTGTGGCTGCTGATGGACGCCATTCTCCAACTCGAGCGGCAGCTGGTATAAATATAAAACAATGGGACTATTCGCAAACAGCGTTGATTCTAAATTTTTCCCATGATTTTTCTCATCAAAATACATCAACTGAATTTCATACTGAAGATGGTCTATTTACACAAGTTCCCTTACTAGGACATAGATCTAGTCTTGTATGGGTTGTTAATTCTTCTCGTGCTAAGGAATTGTTGAATATGGAGTCAAAAGCGATGGCGAAATTGATTGAAAATCAGATGCAGTCAATGCTTGGGAAATTAATATTAGAAACACCAGTTCAAGCATGGCCTCTTTCAGGGCTTATTGCGCATAATTTTGCAGCTAATCGGACGATTTTAGTAGGTGAAGCAGCTCATGTTTTCCCTCCTATTGGAGCACAAGGATTGAATTTAGGATTTCGTGATGTTCAAACTTTAATTGATATTTTACCTAAGCAAATATCTGATTTTAATTTTAAAACGATCATTACAAATTACAATCGATATCGCAGATCTGATATATTTATACGAAGTGGATCTATTTATATACTTAATTATGCTTTACTTTCTAATATGTTGCCTATTCATATTATGCGAAGCATTGGCCTTGGATTATTACGAAATTACTCACCATTACGTAATTTTTTTATGCGAGAAGGAATGTATCCCAGTTACGGATTTAAAGAGATTAAACAAATGTTTTCAACTAAATCACCTAAACATGATAAAAATTAACGGTACTGACATAGCTTATAATAGATATATTATGCTAAATAACATGCGTTTTTTGCAGGTTGGAGCATTGATTTATCGTATAAAAAATGAAAATCTTGAATTTCTTCTTATTACTAGCAGAAGATCTGGGCGGTGGATCATACCAAAAGGATGGCCAATTCCCAAAAAGTCTTTTTTGCAAGCTGCATTGCAAGAATCCTTTGAAGAAGCCGGAGTACGAGGTGTTATTGAAACATCTCCTATAGGTACGTATGAATATGAAAAATTAGATCCACCGATAGGAAAAAACGGTAAATTCTGTGTGTATGTTTTTGCAATGCAATATTTGTATCAAGAGAAAAAATGGCCAGAACAAAATCATCGTGTACATGAGTGGGTTACAGCATTAGAAGCAGTAAGACGTGTCAATGAATCGCAACTAAAAGAAATTTTACTGCATTATAAACCAAACTGAAATCAGTGTATATTAAATTTTATCATAATATATTTTTTTATATAAGTTAATTGATGATATAAATGCTGTAAAATCATGTGCTTTAATAAGTAAAATAGATAAATATTTTTTTAAAAATTGATGATATCAGCATTTTTACTGACAAAATAATCAAAAAAATAAAACAGTATTGGGAACTTATTGGCAATATAAAGGTTAAGTTAATATAGTATATGAGGTAAATTTAAAAGTATCCTTTTTTTAATAAATGGTAATAAGATGAAATTAAATAAAATTTTAAGATCAAGTATTTTTTTTATAATACTTATATGTATTTCATCTATATGCACAGATTCAATAAGTAAGATTTTGCACAATCCTTATTGTCAGAGCTTTGAATATCTTTTCACCAAAGATACCTCTAAACCAGGCCAAAACTCATTTACTGCTTCGCAAATTAAAAATTGCCTTATACAAAATGGTTTTAATAATATTAAACGATTGCGTTTGGATGACAAAGGTATTTGGCGTGCTTTAGTACAATTTGATAATTGTCATTTTCTTATATCGGTTGATTATTCTGGAGCAATTATCATCCAAAATGGAAGAAAAAAATATGACTAACTTTAAAATTTATACTAATTTTGATTCAAATAATTGTGAGAAAATTTTTTTAAAAAAGATTTATCCTTCCCTTAAAGAGCTCATGCTTATTGGAAGCCTCAATGGTAGTGTATCAGGAGCAATCGCAGCAATCCTTTCGACTTATGGTTATATTGCTCTTCCAGGATTTGGCCCAATTATAGCAATGGGTGTAGGAACAGCACTTCTTTCCGGTATAATAATTGGTACAACGATAGGATCAATAATAGGTGTTGTTATTGGCGTGTTTTGCACTTTTGTAGAAGATTTTTTTATATCATAATTTATCCTACTTAATGTTGTCTACTGCTAAAAGAATTTTCTTTCTTATTTTAAGAGTGCAATTCGAAAAGATAGATAAAAGTGAAAGATAATTATTAAACTGTAGAGATTGTATTATTTAATATGGAAGAATTTAAAACTATTAGTGGTAGTGATTGTTATTAGGTAGAAACTACTTTTAAATATGAAAAGCTTTATTTTCTTTAGCCATATTTTTCTTGTTTTTTATACAAATATAAAACTATCGAAGAATATGTAGAATATAAATTTTATTAAATTTGTACCATTTTATTTAAATTAAGTACAAAAAGGTGTTCTATGAGTAAATTTTTTTTCCCTTTATTTGTTTTACTTGTATTTTTAATTTTTAGTACTGCTGTTTTAGCAGTATCAACTCAAGTAAAAATCTATAAATTAAAAGAAAACAATATAAAGGAACATATAGGAATAATAAGTATTGAAGAAAATTTACATGGATTAATTTTCATACCAGATTTATTTGAGCTTCCAGAAGGTTTGCATGGCTTTCACGTGCATACAAATCCTTCATGTGATACAAAAGACGATGTGCTCGGTATTGCTGCAGGAGAGCACTATGATCCCCAGAATACTCACAAACATCTTGGACCTTATAATGTTAATGGTCACTTTGGTGATTTACCGGCACTTTATGTAGATAATCAAGGCCGATCAGCAATGAGTGTTCTTGCACCACGAATTAAGAAGCTTTCTGAAATTAAAGGTCGCTCATTAATAATTCATTTAAATGGGGATAATCAATCAGATAAACCACTACCATCTGGTGGAGGTGGTGCACGTTTAGCATGTGGTGTTATTGAATAATTAAAGTTGCTTTTTTATATACATCCTATATTGAATTCATACCTAATTTATACATGAGAAATATCAATTAGTAAATAAATTTCCTATACCATAATTTACTAAAATTAGATTTCCTTAATAACTATTGTTAAAATAAAAAACTACAATTGAGTTAAATTAAAAATCTTACTCTATTTTTAAAATACTTATAATATTGCTCTAATACCACCCAACAGCAATACGTGCTTCCTCTGACATACAATCAGGTGTCCATGGTGGATCAAATGTCATAGTCACTTCAACATGTAAAATACCTTCAACTGCACTCACAGCATTTTCCACCCATTTTGGCATTTCACCCGCAACAGGACACCCCGGTGCTGTAAGTGTCATTTCAATTTTTACTGAACGATCATCTTCGATATCGATACGATAAATCAGCCCTAATTCATAAATATCAGCAGGAATTTCTGGATCATAAACAGTTTTAAGAGCAGCAATGATATCGTTTGTCATACGCTCAATTTCATCTACCGGAATTACTGACATATGAAATTTTTCTTTTTCTGCATCACCAGATTCAGTGAAATTATCTATCTTGATTGATCTATCCATTAAAAAATACCCTCGCTTTTTCTAATGCTTCCACTAACTGATCAATATCTTCATAATTATTGTACATAGCTAATGACACACGACAAGTGGATGTTAAACCAAAGTGCTGTAATAAAGGCTGTGCACAATGTGTTCCTGCACGTATAGCGACACCCTGTCTATCAATAAACATAGTGATATCATGTGCATGAATTCCTTCTATTTCGAAAGATATAATGGCTTCTTTATGAGGAGAACACCCATAAATACGCAATGATTTAATCGTCTTAAGTCTTTCTTGTGCATAAGCTAAAAGTTCTGTTTCGTGTGCATGAATAGCATTTCTGTCTTTGTCTTGCATATAATTAATGGCAGCAGCCAATCCAATAGCCTCTGCTATAGGTGGAGTACCTGCTTCAAAACGATATGGAGGAGTATTATAAGAAACCTTATCAATTGTTACATCCTCAATCATTTCTCCTCCCCCTTGAAAAGGACGCATCTCTTCTAGCCGATATTCTTTACCATAAAGAACACCGATACCTGTAGGACCATAAAGCTTATGACCAGTAAAAACATACCAATCACAATCAAGATCTTGTACATCAACTGTTAAATGAACAGCTCCCTGAGAACCATCAACAAGAACAGGGATAGCATTTTGATGTGCCAATTTAACTATTTCTTTAATTGGAGGAACAGTTCCCAATATATTGGACATGTGAGTAATAGCAATAAGTTTTGTTCTATTACTTAAAATCTTTTGAAAATCCTCAATATGTAAAACACCATTCTCATCAACTGGCACAAAAGTAAGTTTAACTCCTTTTTGTTCACGAAGAAAATGCCAAGGAATAATATTTGAGTGATGCTCCATAATGGTGAGAACAATTTCGTCACCTTCATTTAATTTGAACATACCCCAGCTGTAAGCAACGGTATTAATAGCTTCTGTCGCACTTTTTGTAAAAATAATTTCCTTTGCTGTTTGAGCATTTAAAAAAGCACGGACTGTTTCACGCGCATCTTCATAAAATTGCGTAGCTGTATTCGATAAAAAATAGATGCCTCGATGTACATTTGCATAATGATAATTGTAAAAATTATTCATTGCATCAAGTACTGATTGCGGCTTTTGAGCAGATGCACTACTATCAAGATAAGCTAAGCGCTTTCCGTAAACATCACGTTGTAAAATAGGAAAATTACGTCGAATAGCTTCAACATCATAACTCAATGGTTGTATGCTGCTTTCCATTTTTTTGCCTTAAACATTCTTTTTTAACCATTGGCCAATAATATTACTCAACATATTTTGAATATTACCCTGCTCTATTTCTTCAATTAATTCTGAAATAAATCCTTTAATCAAAAGTTCACGAGCACTTTTAAAAGGGATACCACGTGCCATTAGATAAAAAAGATAATCATCATTAATTTTAGTAACTGTTGCCCCATGGCCGCAGGCAACATCATCAGCAAAAATCTCTAATTCAGGCTTTGCATAAAACTCTGCATCATCTGAAAGGATGAGAGTATTACAAGCCATACGCGCATTTGTTTTTTGAGCTTTTTGCGCTACACGTATCATTCCTTGAAAAGCACCATGTGCTTCATCTATAACAACATTACGTATAATTTCTGTTGAAGTTGAATTTTCTTCAACATGGCGAACTGTCATTGTAAGATCACTATGTGTCTTTCCAGATAATAAATTCATTACTCGTAATTGAAAATCAGAGTCTTTTCCTTGTAATTTTATATCAAGTTCCTGACGATTAAGCTGGCTGCTTATATTAATAATATAAAGCGATAATTTAGCATTTTCTCCAAGCACAGCACACAATCGACCAAACTGCGTAGAATCAAATCCTCGATCTCGAATAAGAATCCATGTAACATTGCTATGAGCTGCAATATTTAATGAAAACATTGCACTAACTAAAGTATTGTGATCATTGCCAATTTGGCGTTCAATAATAACAGCTTGGCTATTTTCACCAATTTTAATGTTTGAAAAAATGTGCGACTGTCCACCTATTTGAATATTTTGTAATTCAATGGGAGCATCTAATTTTGTATTTTCAGGAATCTGAATTAACCAACCATCTGTAACAAAAGCGGTATTTAATTGCCCAATAAAATCTTCATCACTAATAACTTGATCTATATTTTCATAATTTTTTTCTAATGCATCGATTAGGCGTTCTACTGTAATACTTGTTATTTTTGATTGCTTTAGTGTTTTACCATTTTCAATAGAAAATACAGCATTTTCTAAAAATAATGGATCAACTAATTGCTCATTATTTATTTCTGAAAAATCACTAACAGATTTGAATAAAGTGCGCAAATTAGTATAATGCCAGCTTTCAATTTTACGTGAAGGAAGCAACGTTTTTCGAAATAATTCAATAGCTTTTTTACGAGTTTCCTGTACCACTTTATTACCAGGTAAATAATTAATGCGTTGATTAAAATGATTAAGAATATCTGCTTCAACTGCTATCAATTCTCTTTGTGGATTCATATTCATATTTCGTGACCTCAAGTAGCTTCATCGATAATATTGGCGTACCCATTTTTTTCCAAATAAAGTGCCAATGATTTATCACCACTCTTAATAATACGACCTTTATAAAGAACATGAACCGTATCAGGAATAATATAATCAAGTAAGCGTTGATAGTGCGTAATAACCAAAAATGAGCGCTCTAAACTACGCAGTTTATTGACACCATCTGCAACAATTTTTAATGCATCAATATCCAAACCAGAATCTGTTTCATCTAAAATACAAAGTTTAGGTTGAAGAAGAGCCATTTGAAGAATTTCAGCGCGCTTTTTTTCTCCACCAGAAAAGCCAACATTTAAAGGACGTTTAAGCATTTCCATATCTATTTTAAGATCAGAAGAAACTTCTTTAACACATTTTATAAATTCAGGAACTTTAAGTTCTGTATCACCGCGAGCTTTGCGTTGAGAATTCATCGCAACTTTTAAAAATTCCATTGTTGCAACACCAGGTATTTCCATAGGATATTGAAATGCAAGGAAAATACCAAATGCAGCACGTTCTGCTGGATCCATCTCTAAAAGTGATTGTCCATTATAAAGAATATCCCCTTCTGTTATTTCATAATCATTATGACCAGCAAGTAAATAAGATAACGTAGATTTTCCAGCTCCATTTTGTCCCATAATAGCAGCAATTTCGCCATCTTGAACAGTTAAGTTTAAACCACGGATAATCTCTGTATTGGTTTCAGCAATACGAGCATACAAATTTTTAATCTCTAACATAATTGAAAATCCTATTCTTATTGGCTTATAGGCAGTGCATCATTCGGCTTAATAAGTAATTAGCCTACGCTTCCTTCAAGGCTGATACCAATAAGTTTCTGCGCTTCAACAGCAAATTCCATTGGAAGTTTTTGAATGACTTCTTTTACAAAACCATTAACGATTAATGCTATAGCTTCTTCCTCAGGGATTCCTCTCTGCATAACATAAAAAAGCTGATCATCAGATATCTTGGATGTTGTTGCCTCATGTTCAAATTGAACTGTAGCATTTTTTGCTTCAATATAAGGTATCGTATGAGCACCACAGTCATTACCAATTAATAAACTATCACATTGAGTAAAATTACGTGCATTTTGTGCTTTTCTATGTGCCAAGACTTGTCCACGGTATGTATTATTTGAAAAACCAGCAGAAATACCTTTAGCAATAACGCGGCTTGACGTATTTTTTCCTAAATGGATCATTTTTGTACCGGAATCAATTTGCTGATAGCCATTAGCAACAGCAATGGAATAAAATTCTCCACGTGAATTATCGCCACGGAGCAGACAAGATGGATATTTCCAAGTAATTGCAGAACCAGTCTCAACCTGTGTCCATGAAATTTTAGAATTATCACCTCGGCAATCTCCACGCTTAGTTACAAAATTATAAACACCACCCTGTCCTTCTGTGTCACCAGGATACCAATTTTGTACTGTAGAATATTTAATTTCTGCATTTTTTAAAGCAATAAGTTCAACAACAGCAGCATGAAGCTGGTTTTCATCACGTTGAGGTGCAGTACAACCTTCAAGATAAGAAACGTAAGAATTTTCATCAGCAATAATTAATGTTCGCTCAAATTGACCTGTATCACGTTCATTAATCCTAAAATAGGTCGAAAGTTCCATGGGGCAACGAACACCTTTAGGAACATAAACAAATGAACCATCTGTAAAGACAGCTGAATTTAGAGCTGCATAATAATTGTCACCAGCTGGAACTACTGTTCCTAAATATTCCTTAATAAAAGCGGAGTGTTTAATAATCGCTTCTGATATAGAACAAAAAATGACACCAGCACGCGCTAATTCTTCCTTAAATGTTGTTATAACAGAAACAGAATCAAAAACTGCATCAACAGCTACTCGCCCTGATGCATAAATATTATCATTAAGAGTAGGAGAATTTGTTTCCCTTTTTACTCCTGCTAAAATTTCTTGCTCTTTAAGAGGGATACCAAGTTTTTCATATGTTGCTAATAATTTAGGATCAACTTCATCTAAAGATTTTGGTGCTATATGATTTTTAGGAGCAGCATAATAATAAAGCTCTTGAAAATCAATTTTTGGATATTTAAGACGCGCCCAATGAGGTTCTTTCATTGTGGACCAACGACGAAAAGCTTGCAAACGCCATGTTAACATCCATTCAGGTTCACATTTTTTAGCAGAAATGAATCGAATAATATCTTCATTTAGGCCTTTTGGGGCTTTATCCATCTCAATATTGGTTTCAAAACCGTATTTATATTGATCCACATCTATCTCACGGACTTGGCGTATTGTTTCCTGTATTGCTGGCATCAGCTTTCTCCACTCTTCCCGGCATCAAATACCGGCAATTAAAAGTATTTTTTATTCATAAAATCAAAGCAAGCAATTTGTTCCTTAGATTATAGATAAAATAGTGTAATTTCAATCGAGCTATTCTAAGTCATTTTAATGATTTTATTTTACCTAGGATACGATTTGAGAAAAAATTAATAAAAAATCATCAATATCATCACACGTTGTACCCCGCCCTGTTGAAACACGAATTGCGCCATTGGGAATATGATACCCCATTGCCTTTAAAACTGTGCTTTGTTTTACTTTCCCTGAAGAACAAGCAGAGCCTGCTGATACAGCAAATCCTGCTAAATCAAAACTAATTTGCATAGTTTCAGCTTTTATATCTCGTACGGCAAAGTAAGTCGTATTTGGTAAACGCTGAGCGCCTTTACCAAAAATTTCAATATTAGTACTGATTTCCTGTAATCCATTTTCTAATCTATCACGTAAATAAATTAACTGTTTTATCTCTTCATGAGAAAAACAATCAGCTATTGCTGCTCCAAAGGAAGCAATAAGTGGTAAAGCTTCTGTACCACCACGCAATCCTTTTTCTTGTCCACCCGCAATAATCAAAGGGCAAGGCATGAGAAGCCCACCACATGAAACAAAAGCACCAATTCCTTTAGGACCACCAATTTTATGAGCTGAAAGTATAAAAAAATCGCCTCCTAATTGATTGATATCAACAAAATTTTTATCGATGTACTGTACTAAATCAACAATGAGAATACCTCCAAAATCCCGAACAATAGCAGCTATTTCTTTTATTCGTTGAATAACGCCAGTTTCACCATTTGCTGCTTGAATAGCGATAAGAGGTAAGCCTTTTATTTTATCGTGAGAATTTAATAAGAATTTTAGTTCATCTTGTTGAATTAAACCATCCTGATCAACAGAAATTATACTTATTAATTCTTTAGGAAAACGCCCACCTTCTGCAATAGATGGATGCTCACTTGCGCCAATATAAAGGTGAGAAAATCGAACTTCAGAACGTCCCATATAATAAAGAGGTGTTAACAAAGTCATCGCCGCTTCACTTGCACCAGATGTAAATACAACATGATCTGGGTCAGCGTTAAGTTTATGAGCAATTTGCCGACGTGCTTTTTGTAATAAAGCCTTAGCGGCTCGTCCTTCCGCATGAACAGATGAAGGATTACCAAATATCTCTAAAGATTCTAATAATGCTCTTCGTGCTGTTTCTGTAAGCGGGGTTGTTGCATTATGATCAAAATACCGGCGTTTTAAGGCCATTTTAAATCCCAATTATCAATCTTATTAATTGATTTTAAAAAAATGGTGCAATTTTCTTGAAAAGTGCACCTAAAACAGAATATTTAATGACTAATTTAAAATAGAATAATTACAAAAGTGGACTTTATGCTAAAAGTTGATCAAGGTCAATGGAAACCTTGTATAGCATTTAAGGAGTGTTTAATGCCGGAAATTATTTTTAACGGTCCTGCAGGCCGTATTGAAGGACGTTATCAGCCTTCACAATATAAAAATGCGCCAATTGCGATCATTTTACATCCTCATCCACGATTTGGTGGAACGATGAATAATAAAATTGTCTATGATCTATTTTATATGTTTCAGCAACGTGGTTTTACTACATTACGTTTTAATTTTCGTGGTATTGGCCGAAGTCAGGGTGAATTTGACTATGGAATAGGAGAACTCTCGGATGCAGCTGCTGCACTCGATTGGGTACAAACACAACATCCTGATTCTAAAAATTGCTGGGTAGCTGGATATTCATTTGGTGCTTGGATTGGTATGCAGCTTTTAATGCGCCGACCAGAAATAGAAAGCTTTATATCTGTTTCTCCTCAACCTAATATTTATGACTTTTCGTTTCTTGCTCCTTGTCCTTCCTCTGGGCTTATAATCCATGGTGATAGTGACAAAGTCGCTCCTTTAAAAGATGTTCAAGGTCTTGTAGATAAATTGAAAACACAAAAAGGTATCACTATTACACAAGAAATATTGGAAGGTGCAAATCACTTTTTTAGTGGATATAATGAAGAACTTATTGAAAAATGTGCACAATACTTGGATGATCATATAGCAGATGAATTCTTAGCTCCTCCAGCTGAAATATTAGCGCTTACTTAAAAATATTGGAAATTTCTAAAAAATGAATAAAGACTATTTTTATAATAAAAAATTTATCTTCTCATATCAATAATATCTACTTCTTCTTAGAAACAATATTCATACTGCTTTTTGCTACTAATATTTTTCAATCTCTTGTGAGCCATGCGTTGTTTATGATAAAGGTAGCAAATCCGCACTTTATTACATAGACGATAGCAACATTGATCAGGAAATAAAATCCGTGCTTGCCTTTAAATCTGATTTTTTACATATCATGAGTGAACGTGGCTTTATCCACCAAATTTCAGATGAAAAAGGCTTAGATGATCTTTTTTCAAAAGAAGTTATAACTGCTTATATTGGTTTTGATCCTACAGCATCAAGTCTTCATGCTGGAAGTCTTTTGCAAATTATGATGCTTTATTGGTTACAAAAAACCGGTCATCGCCCCATCGCTTTAATGGGTGGAGGAACAGGATTGATCGGTGATCCTTCCTTCAAAGATGAAGCTCGACGCCTTTTAACGCAAAATGATATTAATCAAAATATCTCTGGTATTAAAAAGGTATTTTCTAACTATTTAACATTTGGTGATAAAGCAACTGATGCGTGTATTGTAAATAATGCTGAGTGGTTATGCAATTTAAATTATTTAGAGTTTTTACGCGATGTAGGAAAATACTTTTCAGTCAATCGTATGTTGTCATTTGACTCTGTTAGACTTAGACTTGAACGTGAGCATTCTTTGTCATTTTTAGAATTTAATTATATGATTCTGCAAGCTTATGATTTTATTGAACTTTATAAACGTTATGGGCTACGTATGCAAATGGGTGGTTCCGATCAATGGGGTAATATCATCAATGGAATTGAATTAGGACATCGCTTAGGGACACCACAATTATACGCCTTAACCTCACCTTTGCTTACAAGTTCTTCTGGTGCAAAAATGGGTAAATCGTTGAATGGTGCTATATGGCTCAATGCAGATATGCTCTCACCTTACCAATTTTGGCAATATTGGCGCAATACAGAAGATAATGATGTCACACGATTTTTAAAGCTTTATACCACATTGCCAATGGACGAGATTTTCAAACTTTCTTCATTAAAAGGTACTGAAATTAACGAAGCAAAGAAAATTCTTGCAACAGAAATTACAGCAATGCTGCATGGACGCAATTTTGCAAATGCAGCAGCAGAAACTGCTCGTAAAACTTTTGAAGAAAAAGCACTTGGAGAAGATCTTCCAATTGTTGAAATTAACACTGCAGAATTGAAAACAGGTGTTGGATTATTAACCCTTTTAGTACAGGTAGGATTAGCTAAGTCTAACAGTGAAGCGCGCCGACATATTCAAGGTGGAGGTATACGCGTAAATGATAAAACTGTTGAAGATGAAACACGCCTTATTATTGAAGAAGATATCAACGCTGCAGGAATAGTTAAGCTTTCCTTTGGTAAGAAAAAACACGTCTTAATTAAACCAATATAATCTATTCGTGATTGTCTAACCTGATTTTATAATTTTTTATGCTGGTTGTATACACAGTTTCTGCACTTTTTATGCCAATTTAGTTTCCTTAATTCAATCCTTATGATATAATTAACTCTACATAATAGATAAAAATTCTGTAAATTATTATGTTTTAGAGAATTGAATAGTTATTCTTTCTCTGTATCCTAATCTCAACACTTACACAAAGAAAGATAAGATAATGATAAAATCAATGAAAGGCACCTTTGCTCCTGATTTTAGTTTGCCGCGTGATGGTGGAGATAACGTGCGTCTTTCTGATTTTCGAGGAAAATTAGTTGTTTTATATTTTTATCCCAAAGATGATACCAGTGGATGCACAAATGAAGCACTTGATTTTACAAAGTTAAGAACAAAATTTGATGAAATTGGAACTGTTGTTATTGGAATATCTCCAGATAATGTTGAAAAACATGATAAATTTAAAATGAAACATGGGCTTGATATCATTCTTGTTTCAGATGAAGAAAAAACTACACTTGAAGCTTATGGTGTTTGGGTTAAAAAAAGTATGTATGGACGTAAATACATGGGTGTTGAACGAAGCACTTTTTTGATTGATTCAACAGGAAAAATAGCAGAAGAATGGCGTAAAGTCAGTGTACCTGGACACGCTGAAAATGTTTTAGCAATTGCTACGCAGCAGTACTATAATAGATAATAAATTCAATTACTTATATTATATTTATAAAAAATTAAGAAATCCCCTCTCCTATTGATTTTGTCATTTTTAATAAATAAATTTTAGTATTAGAAGCTGAAATTAATGAATTAACTAATAAACCTGTAAAACTTGAAGAATATTATGTATAATTAATTAATATCACTGTTTTCTTTATTTTTTCCGTGAATACGCCGAGCAAGCGCTGCTTCTATAAATGTATCTAGGTTACCATTAAGTACAGATTGTGGATCAGTATTTTCAATACCTGTACGTAAATCTTTAACAAGTTGGTAAGGTTGAAGAACATAAGATCTAATTTGGTGTCCCCATCCAATTTCTGTTTTTGAAGATTCAATCGCATTCGTTTCTTCTTCTCTTTTTTTGAGTTCTTCTTCATAAAGCCGTGCACGCAACATAGACCAAGCAGTTGCTCGATTCTTATGTTGAGAACGCTCCGTCTGACATTGAACAACGATACCTGTTTTTATATGTGTGATACGCACTGCAGAATCTGTTGTATTAACATGTTGCCCTCCAGCTCCTGATGCACGATATGTATCGATACGAACATCTGACTCTGAAACATCAACTTCAATATTATCATCAATAACTGGATAAACCCAAATACTTGCAAAAGAAGTATGACGTTTTGCATTCGAATCATATGGCGAAATACGCACCAAACGATGAACTCCTGATTCTGTTTTTAGCATACCATAAGCATTATGCCCTTTTACGAGAATAGTAGATGATTTTATTCCCGCTTCTTCTCCATCATGAACTTCTAATACTTCGGCTTTCATTTTATGTTGTTCAGCCCAGCGTATGTACATGCGCAAAAGCATAGCAGCCCAATCTTGACTTTCTGTACCACCTGCACCTGCATGAACTTCTAAATAAGCATCATTTGAATCTGCTTCTCCTGAAAGAAGTACATCAATTTGCCTTTTATCTATCTCACTCTTAAGATTGCGTATCGTCTCTTCTGCATCAGTAATAATTCCT
The DNA here is from genome assembly GCF_053794465.1 of Bartonella sp. B35(2025). Classification (NCBI taxonomy): domain Bacteria; kingdom Pseudomonadati; phylum Pseudomonadota; class Alphaproteobacteria; order Hyphomicrobiales; family Bartonellaceae; genus Bartonella; species Bartonella sp. B35(2025). Next base: position 624,177 of record NZ_CP200035.1, on the reverse strand, counting down.
ATATCGTTTTCTTCTTCACCCATTACGATTAGCTCAATGCATTCTTCAAGTATTTTTGTAAATGATTGAATGCTATGAATTGAATCTTCAAGATACTGACGCTCACGCATCATCTCTTGAGCTTGTTGTGTATTATTCCAGAGTGTTGGATCTTCAGTTTTTTGATTGAGATACTCAAGACGTTTTAATGACTGATCCCAGTTAAAGATGCCTCCTTAGCAACTGAATTGCCTGCTGGATTTCATCGACCAATGTTTCTATTTCTGCGCGCATAATTTAATACCTCAATCTTTATTTTATATTTTTCTTAAATTATGATGTTAAGAATTGTATTTCCAATACGGTATTATGTCGTGGCGAATATCATACATCTTATGTAATTTATATCCTCCACCGTATTTATGAAAATGGGTGAATATTATTCATATTTATCTATTATATCAAAGAAGATTGATTATTAATTAGTATAATCCACCGGTACCACTATCAAGAGCTTTATTAACCTGTGGAGAAGTAGTTACTAGAGGAACACCTTCTTGAAAAGAAGCTGTACTACCAATTACCTGATATATATCAGCAGGTCCAGTTCCTGGTTTAAATGCTTCTATAATAACATCACGCTCTCCTGCTTCAGCAAGCATACCTGTTTTACGATTAATTGGCATTAAAATCATACCCTCTGGCATTTTAAATGGTATATTTGGCTTTCCTTTTAAAGCAACCTTCATAAACTCACCAAAAATAGGAGCCGCTAATGAACTCCCCGTTCCATTATATCCTAACGGTGCTGGTTGATCATAGCCAATAAAAATACCAACGACAAGATCTGGAGTAAATCCCATAAACCACACATCTTTAGAATCATTGGTTGTGCCCGTTTTAGCAGCAATATGTCGATTAAGATAATGCAAATGTGCTGCTGTACCACGCTGAACAACCCCTTCCATCATCGATATAATCTGATAAGCTGTCATAGGATCAAGCACTTGGTCTCGCTCATCAACCAATGTTGGTTCACTTTGATTATCCCACGACTGAGCATTGCAATTTTTACATAAACGATCATCATGACGATAAATAGTCTTTCCATAACGATCTTGAATTCGATCGATAAGTGAAGGTTTAATAGATCGCCCTCCATTAGCAATAATTGAATAAGCTGTAACCATCCGTAAAACTGTTGTTTCACCAGCTCCTAAAGCCATGGGAAGATAAGGCTGTAATTTATCTGTGAGACCAAAACGTTCTGCATATTCAGCAACGAGAGACATGCCCATATCATTGGCAAGCCGGACAGTCATAAGATTGCGAGAATATTCAATACCATAACGCAATGTTGAAGGTCCTGCAAATGTGCCACCATAATTTTTAGGTTGCCAAACTTCACCATTTGTTTGACGAATCTCGACAGGACCATCCAAAATAACTGATGCTGGGGTATATCCATTATCGAGTGCTGCTGCATACACAAAAGGTTTGAAAGCAGAACCAGGCTGGCGGTAAGCTTGTGTTGCGCGATTAAATTCAGATACAGCAAAAGAGAACCCTCCTACCATTGCAAGAACGCGACCAGTATGAGGCTCCATAGCTACAATTGCACCTTCAACTTTTGGGATTTGCTGTAAACAGTAAGTGTTATCTGTATTTGATACTTTTTCAACAAAAATGACATCTCCAACTCGCAGAACATGAGATAAATCCTGAACATTTTTTTGATGACCATCTTCATTAATAGTAGTTAATGCCCATTTTGAATCATCTTCAGATAAAACAGCAATTTCCCGTTTTGTTGATAATAAACCTGAAGCTTCACGTTTTGGTTGTAAACCAATTTTTACTTTATTTGCGTTAACAGAAAGAACAACTGCTAAACGCCATTCAGGAACATCACTTAATTTAGCAATATTTGCAAGTTCTATACCCCAATCATTTTTCTTATCGATATGTTTATAAGGTCCACGCCACCCCTGTGAACGATCAAATTTAATTAATCCATTTTGCAAAGAACGCCGAGCAATAAGCTGTAAATGTGGATCAAGCGTTGTACGAATTGAAAGTCCACCTTCATAAAGCGTTTTAGCTCCATAACGATACATTAGATAACGACGCACTTCCTCAGTAAAATAATCGGCAGCAAAAACATAGTTGTCATTGCCGCGTATCGTTGTACCTAAAGGTTTTGCTTTAGCTTCTTCACCTTGTTTAGATGTTACATACCCATTTGCAACCATTCGATCTATAACCCAGTTACGCCGATTAATAGCGCGCTGTGTATTTTTAAATGGGTCATAATTTGCTGGTCCCTTAGGGAGAGCAGCCAAATAAGCACACTGTTCTAAGGTAAGTTCATTAACAGGTTTATTAAAATAAACCAAAGAAGCTGCTGCGATACCATAAGTACTACGCCCAAGATAGATTTCATTAAGATACAGCTCGAGAATATGATCCTTTGAATAGGTTCTCTCAATACGCATTGCAAGGATTGCTTCCTTTAATTTACGCTCTAATGTTGCATCAGAATTTAAAAGGAAGTTTTTTGCAACTTGCTGTGTGATGGTTGATGCTCCTTCTGGACGTTTACCAGAACCGATATTACGGATATTATTGATCAAAGCTCTAGAAAGTCCCTCGGGATCTAAACCGAAATGCTGATAAAAATTTTTGTCTTCCGCCGAAATAAAAGCATCTTTAAGAAGTTTTGGTATTGATTGGATTGGTAAATAGAGACGATATTTTGTTGCAAATTCAGCCATAAGGCTACCATCAGAAGCATGAACACGAGTCATCACAGGTGGTTCATATAGCGATAGAACTTCATAATCAGGAATAGCACTCGCCTGACTGCTTATCACCCCTCCCCACATCATTGTTCCCAAAATTCCAATAATAATAATAAAATTAAGGAGATATCTAAAAAAAATCATCATCAAAACGGTTATCGCTTTCTTCAGAATTGATCATAAGGAAAAGTATATTATCTCACTAAAAACAGTTTTTTTTGTTATTAAATTAAGACAAAGATAAGGCTTTTTTCCATCTCTTATTATTCAATATTTTATACCAGAATTTGATACTGATACTCTATTTTTTTGTAAGTTTAAAGAGGCTGCATAATTTTCTGTCTATATTCAGCAAATTGACGAATAGAACGAGCAATAGAAGCAGCCAATTTTTTTCTCCATCGGGGATTATTTAATAATTTTTCGTCCTCTTTATTAGATAAATATCCTATCTCTATCAAGACAGATGGTATATCTGGAGCTTTTAAAACTTGAAAATCAGCATATCGATGAGGATTATTTATTAAATTAATATTACTTTTTGATAAATTCAAAATAACACGATTAGCAAAATTAACTGAAAATGTATGCGTTTCACGTCGAATAAGATCGATTAAAATATCTGTAATTTCAATCGATTCTTCTGCAGGCAATCCATCAAGTAGATCAACCTTGTTTTCTCTTTCAGCTAAAGATTTTGCAACTTCATCAGATGCTTTATCCGATATGGTATATACTGTAGCACCACGCAAAGAGCGGACACCAATAGTATCTGCATGAATAGATATAAAAAGATCAGCATCAAATTCCTGCGCTTTTTTAATTCTCTCACTTAATCTTAGAAAGATATTAGAATCACGTGTTAAGTTAACAGTAATATGGGAATCTTTTCTTAATTCATCTTGCAATGCGCGCGCAAAAGCTAGTGTTATATTTTTTTCTAAAATTCCACTAACACCTCGTGCACCGCTATCGATTCCACCATGACCAGGATCAAGAACAACACGAAAATTACGTATTGGGTTTATCTGTATTTTTGTATCCAGATTAGATTTTTGCTGATTTTTTAATATTTCATCAAATTTTTTTTGTGTACTTCGAGTAATATCTATTACTAACCGCCATAAACCATTATCTAATTTTTGTACTATACTTTTTTCAACAACAAAAGCAGTTTTACTCGTCAAAATAATACGTGATGTCCACATATCAGAAAATCCGTAACGCACATCAGAGAGCATACCTGATAATGTATTTTGTTTATCTAAAGTTGTATCTTGCGCTGGAAAATCAATTGTAGGTAAATTAATAATTAAACGTGCAGGTTTATCCAAAATTTGCAAACGAACATCTGGTTCAGCATCAAAAACAGCGAGAATACGAGTGTATGCATTATCACCTATGGTTCGCAAACTGACAAGTTTCAAAGTATCTGCAGCTTGTATATGTGTTTGAAATATCAAAAAAAATAATAAACAGTATATCAAACACCAAATTATATTCCAATAAATTGCTTTCGGTTTTTTGGTAAAAAATCCTCTTATCATAAGTGAAATACTCTATTCTACAGCAATAACTAATCTCATCGTATAAAAGAAATACGTTGAATCTACGCGATATTTTTCAATAAATTCTAAATTTTTTAACCATAAACAGTAAAAAACTAAATAAAAATAATAGAGACGTTATACAGTACACATTTATATTGTTACTTGCCAAAGACGTGATATCGACATAAAAGAGTATTTACGCCTCTTGGCCAATATAAGAGCCATCTAGTATTGACTTAAATTATCTGTAGTTCATATTAAGTTATCTTTAAAAAGTTTATCGCACATTATACATTTGAGCTTTTTATGAACAATGAACAAAAAGTCTTTATGTCTCAAAAGCCAAGATTGTGTTATTTGAGATTCGCTGGTTCGGATATCCGAGCTATTTTCAAGGTTGTTTTACCAGAGATTTACAAAAATATGAATCATACAAAACAGGTGGAGATAATGATTATAAATACTGTAGGTGCAGCAATGCATTTGAAAGTAGTAACCCACCCTGTGATGCTAACACCACCCTTTTATGGCAGACAGCTCTTTATATTTACGAATAATTACACTGTTCGTCTGAGTAAAGTTATATATGTCGCCTTCAGGATTTTAACTTATGTCAAACAAAATGCTTATCGATGCCTCCCATCCAGAGGAAACACGTGTTGTTGTTATTCATGGCAACAAAATTGAAGAACTTGATTTTGAATCAGAACATAAAAAGCAGCTTAAAGGAAATATTTATCTAGCACGCATTACACATGTAGAGCCATCACTTCAAGCAGCTTTTGTAGAATATGGTGGTAATCGCCATGGTTTTTTAACATTTTCAGAAATCCATCCTGATTATTATCAAATTCCTATTGCTGATCGCCTTGCTCTTCTTGAAGAAGAAGAAATAGTTATTGAAGAAAATCAAACAGATGATCTCACTGAAGAAACAAATAAAAGTAAAAAACACTCTAAAAAAACAAAAAAAGATGAGATTAACGGTAATCTAACTGCAGATGTTGAAAACGATACTATATCTGAACCAATAAAAGTTGATGATGTAGATGATCTAAATGATTCAAATAATGATATTGAAATGGTTGGTGTAGAAGATGTACGTGAAGAGCTTCCCACTTATCAGCGTAAACAAGGGCGTCAATATAAAATTCAAGAAGTAATCAAACGACGTCAAATTTTGTTAGTACAAGTAATCAAGGAAGAACGTGGTAATAAAGGTGCAGCACTCACCACTTATTTGTCTTTAGCAGGTCGTTACTCTGTTTTAATGCCTAACACAGCACGAGGTGGCGGAATTTCACGAAAAATTACTAATGCACAAGATCGCAAGCGTCTTAAAGAAATTGTAAAAGAATTAGAAGTTCCAAAAGGTATGGGAGTTATTCTGCGAACAGCAGGAGCAAATAGAACAAAAGCTGAGATTAAACGCGATTATGAATATCTTACACGATTATGGGATACTATTCGTACTTTAACACTCAAATCAACCGCACCATGTCTTGTTCATGAAGAAAGTAATCTCATTAAACGATCTATACGTGATCTTTATAATAAAAATATCAATGAAATTCTTGTTTCTGGCGATCAAGGGTATCGTGAAGCAAAAGACTTCATGCGTATGCTTATGCCAAGTCATGCAAAAGTTGTTCAACCTTATCGTGATCCTATCCCTATTTTTGTGCGCAATAATATTGAAACCCAACTTGATAAAATGTTGCACCCGAAAGTTTCTTTGAAATCTGGCGGTTATCTTGTTATTAATCAAACAGAAGCACTTGTTGCTATTGATGTAAATTCTGGCCGTTCTACTAAAGAACATTCTGTTGAAAAAACGGCGTTACAAACTAACCTTGAAGCTGCAGAAGAAATAGCTCGCCAATTACGTTTGCGTGACCTAGCTGGTTTAATTGTGATTGATTTTATTGATATGCTTGAGGATCGTAATGTTAGGATGGTTGAAAAAAAGTTGAAAGATTGTTTAAAAAATGATCGTGCTCGTATTCAAGTTGGTCATATTTCACACTTTGGTCTTCTGGAAATGAGTCGTCAACGTATTCGTGTATCAGTTTTAGAAAGTACAATGCAACCTTGTCCACATTGTGCTGGAATGGGAAGTATACGCTCTGAGTCTTCAATCGCTTTACACGTAATGCGTTCAATTGAAGAATATCTTTTTCATAATCCAGAATATAACATTATTGTGCGCACGCCTGTAACAACAGCACTTTATATATTGAATCATAAACGTAATATTCTTGTTAATCTTGAAGCACGCTTTAAACTTAATATTAGTATTGAAGCTGATGACAACATTGGAACACAACATCTCATTATTTCTAAGAGTACAATAGCAGAAGCATCTGCTCATACTTCATTGGCTATTGAAGATAATAGTAAAGAAGAAATTGAAGATGCTATTTTAATAGAAAATGAATCCATTGACGATAAAACATCAGTTGAAATAAATCGACGACGTCAGCGTAAAAATCGTCAAAGTGAGATTAATAATAATTCTCTCTCAAATATCCATAAAAAAGATAATATCCTAAATGATGAAGATTCTCATCGTCGAGGACGCCGTCGGGGGCGTCGTGGTGGTCGCCGTAATCAGGATAATAATTTTTATCAGCCTCGTATTCCTTACGCGGAACCAGTAGGAAATTTTGCTAAACAGGCCTTAGCAGAAATTAAAGCAGAACACCGTCAGCGTCGTATTCCATTTGCTAAATCTATTGAATTTTCGGAATCAAATAATGACACAACACACCCAGTTATACAACAAGATGAAGATATAAAAATTGAGATGATTGATAAACCTAAAAAACGTAAAATATCATCTCAAAAAACAGAAAAAAGTAAGAAAATTCTTGAAAATAATCAGAACATAACAATATCAGAATCTCTTGAAGAAAAATCTACAGTTGACCCGATACATAAAGTTAGAACAAAAGAAGTGGATAAATCTGCTTATGACGTAGCAGAAAAAAATTCTTTAAATACAAAAAAATCGACGCGTAAAGCACGAAAAAAAACATCCTTCGAAGAATCAACAGAAATAAAAGACGTATTAGAGCAGAAATCTACAATAGAAAAAACCACTGAACAAACTTATACTGATCTTGAAGAGCCAATTAATCAACCTGTTATTATATCATCAACATCCGATGATGCTCCCAAAACTAAGCGTGTTGGTTGGTGGAAGCGTAGAAATATTTTTAAAAATTAAGTGTTTAAAAAATCGCCACAAAGTATTTTGTGGCGATTTAGCTTTAGAAGAAAAATATACAATTTTTTTTCTATTTTGTCTTTATTAATCTTGTTTAGCTTTTTCTTGCTCAGCTCGCATACGATCTTCAATATCTTTTTGTTTTGATTGAATAGCTTGATGCAATTTTATTTGTTCTTGTTGAAAATCTTTTTCTTCCATACCAGGGCCTGTGTATGCAGCTGTAAAACCATTGAGAGAAAATTCAATGGGATTAGCTGAACCTCGGAAATTAATTGTAGTTACAATCATTTTTGAGCCATTTTTCATAGCGGCAACGAGTTTATCATCTAAGGCATCATTAGCAATACAACTTGATCCATTACACATAATGTAAGGAACTTTTTTAGAGAAATTATCTCCAATTTGGATATGAACACCTTCTGGTAAAAAACGACCTGTAGGTACCTGAATGCCTATACGTTTTTCATTTTGCTTTCCTTTTATTTCAACTAAATTGAAAGCTGTTAAAGGCTGTCCAGTATTTGATACAATAGTATTCATTGTATTACAAATATCAACGTCGTGCTGTTTACTACAAACTTTATACCAACCTTGAGACAAAGTTTGAGCATTGGCAAGAGTATGAATTGCAAAAAAAAGAGCGGTAGCTCCAGCTAATACTGAAACAGCAGAATAGATATTTTTATACGACATGGTTAAGCTAATCCTTCCAACACGCTTTATACAATAATCCCAACATTAGGAATATTAAATATAATTTAAACTAAATGTGTTAAAATAAATCAATGAAATGATATTTTTTTATGCTTCTTACTTCAACACAAAGAGAAAAGTCAAATTTAGAAAAAAAATTACAAACAACTAATTCAATTCTTTTACAATCATGTATGATATTTTTTTGACCGAATTAATTTTTTATAAAAGTTATTAATAAATTATTTAATAAAATGAAATTACATAAAATAAATTAATAATATAATTTAAATAAACTCTTACATTATCTTATAAATTTTATTTTTTTATGATATTTTTTAATTTATAATTCTTAATTATCTAAATATTTCATTTATTTTTGTGATATTAAAAAAGAAAATAAAAAATAATATTTACAAAAATATTTATAATTATAATTCAATATAAAAATATATAATACTTTAATTAATAGTATTATAATATACTAAAAAATTTATTAAATATTTCCTTATAAGAAATTAATTATAATTATAAATAGATAACGAGTAATATTCAAAATAATTACTAAAATAATTTTATTTATATTTTTCATTTGAATTACTTTTACAAGACACTATGTACAATAGATAATATTTCTCTTTTACTTAAAATTATTATATTATGTATTTCTTTATCAAGAAGAAGAAAATATTATTTTTCAATCTATTATAACTATATATTAATGCTTATTTTTGAATTTTTTTTCTAAGCTCTTGATTAATTTTAGAGTATGTCAAATCGATTATGCTTTTTTCCCAACCAAAATCCTCTCTTTTTTAACAAAATTTTTCTTGTAACACAATTTCTACGTTAGTGTATTAGATATCTTTAACTACTTTCTATAAAGAAATAAAATATGATAAATAATTTTTTACTGTAATATCAATATCTTTATCATAAAAAGTTAAATTAACAAAAACTAATTCAACAAGGAATAATTTGATATAAATACTTTTTATTTCACATATTAAAGTTACTAAAAAAAATTTTGTAATAAAAGGATCACATTTTTACGCTTAAAATTCATACGAATTCTCTATATATAGCGTTATTTATCTATTATATATACTACACATATAAAAATATTTTATTTTATAATATATTTTAAAATTAATAGTTATAAAAGATAATTAATTGACTTTATGATAAAAGTGATATAAGCTTTCCAGTGCTTTTTATAAAAATTATCCATACTGCAAGAAGTTAAGTTTCTTCACTTCTTGCAGTTTTATTTATGAAATTTTTATAAATTATAATACGTGTTTTAGCTTAACTTTTAATGTGTGGTAGATACCATGAATCTTTTTATTCAGTGCCATTTTTTACTAATTACATTACGTTAATATACTTATGGATAGCATTAACCAAAAGTTGGTAATTATATACCTCGAATGAACATCTTTGCAAAATGATGCAATCAAATAAATGATAATTTTGAATTAATAAAGAAGATTTTTAAACAGGACGTTGTTCCGCTATTTCTACAAGCTGTGTCATAATAGTTGCTGCCCCAACAAGTCTTTCATCCACTGTAGCCCAATTACGAATAAAAATAATACTTTGATCTGATCGAATTTTTGCCATTGAATCTTGTTTTCCCACCCATTGAACAAGAGCAACACTATTTTCAAAATAATTATTGCGAAATTGTATAACAATACCCTTTGGTCCAGCATCCAGCTTTTCCACATGTGCTTTCCTACATAATATCTTAATATAAAAGACTTTAAGAAGATTCTGAACTTCAAATGGTAAAGAACCAAAGCGATCGGCTAGCTCAGTTCCAAATTCGTTAATCTCTTCTAAATTATTAAGTGCTGTTAAACGACGATAAAGCCCCATACGTAACGATAAGTCAGGTACAAAACTTTCTGGTATCATTACTGTTGTACCAAGTGAAATTTGAGGTGACCATTGCTTATCTTCACTCTGTTCGCCACCTTTTAACTCCATAACAGCCTCTTCAAGCATTTTTTGATACAATTCAAATCCAACCTCTTTGATATGTCCTGATTGCTCTTCGCCTAAGAAATTTCCTGAACCACGAATATCCATGTCATGGCTTGCTAATTGGAAACCAGCCCCTAATGTATCAAGAGATTGCAATACTTTTAAACGACGATCAGCAGTAGCAGTTAAAACTTTACCAGGAGGAAATGTGAAGAGTGCGTAAGCACGTTGTTTTGAACGCCCTACCCTACCACGTAACTGATAGAGAGCAGAAAGACCAAACATCTCAGCTCGGTGCACAATTAATGTGTTAGCTGTTGGAATATCAAGACCGGATTCAATAATAGTTGTTGATAGCAGAACATTATATCGCCCATCATAAAATGCGTTCATGATATCATCAAGCTGCCCAGCCGGCATCTGACCATGAGCTACAACAAATTTGAGTTCGGGGACATGTGTTTTGAGATATTCTTCTACAAAAGCAAGATCAGAAATACGAGGACAAACATAAAAACTTTGACCACCACGGTAATATTCTCGAAGTAAAGTCTCACGTATAACAAGCGCATCAAAAGGTAAAATAAAAGTACGTACTGCCATTCGATCAATGGGTGGAGTTGTTATTAACGAAAGTTCACGTACCCCTGATAATGCCAATCCTAAAGTTCGTGGTATGGGTGTCGCTGAAAGTGTAAGAACATGAATATCACTTTTAAGCTCTTTTAAGCGCTCTTTTTGTCTTACACCAAAATGCTGCTCTTCATCTACAATAAGGAGTCCTAACCGTGAAAAATTAACTGCGTTACTTAATAATGCATGTGTTCCAATGGCAATATCAATTGTACCATCTGAAATACCCTTTTTAATTTGTGCAAGTTCTTTAGTTTTTACAAGCCTTGAAACATGACCAATTTTAATAGGTAATCCTTGAAAACGTGAGACAAAAGTTTTGTAATGTTGCCGTGAAAGTAAAGTTGTCGGCACAACAACAGCAACTTGATAGCCATTTAATGTTGCAACAAAAGCACTTCGAATGGCAACTTCTGTTTTTCCAAAACCAACATCACCACATATCAACCGATCCATTGGTTTTCCTGATGCTAAATCATCTAAAACAGCATCAATTGCATTTATTTGATCTTCTGTTTCTTCATAAGGAAAGCATGCAACAAACTCATCAAATAACCCAGGTGATGGAACTAAAACAGGTGCAGAACGCATAGCACGCTCTGCAGCTATATTAATCAGCTGACCAGCCATTTCTAATAGATGTTTTTTTAATCGCATTTTACGCGCTTGCCAAGCAACACCACCTAACTTGTCTAGCGCTATATCTACCCCTTCTGATCCATAACGTGAAAGAAGTTCGATATTTTCAACAGGTAAAAAGAGTCGATCACCTCCAGCATAATGAATTTCAAGACAATCCCGTAAAATTCCAGTTGTTGTGATGGTTTTTAGACCCATAAATTGCCCAATACCATGGTCTATATGCACAACGATATCCCCAGAATTTAAAGAAAAAATCTCAGAAATAAAATTTGTATTATGTTTACGTTTTCTTGAAGGCCTTATTAATCGATCGCCAAGGATATCTTGTTCTGCTATAATAGCAAAATCTTCATCCTCAAAACCGTGTTCAATCATTATAACAGCTGCTAATATACGATCACGTGGTGCTGCTTTGACAGCTTGCAATGATTTTACAACATCTATTTTTTTCAATCCATGTTCATCAAGGACTTGTAATAAACGATTAAGAGACCCTTCACTCCAACAAGCTAAAAGTACTTTTTTACCAGCAGCACGTAATGAAGCAATATGATTAACTACACTGGAAAAAACATTTTTTTCTTGTGCATTACGCTCTTTTACAAAATCATATCCCAACATAACATTTGCATGAACAATAGTTTTTTCAAAAGTTGGTGGAATATTAAAAGGTGTAAAATCAATACGCTGGCCAAATTGTTGAGTATGTTCTAAAATATACTTAGGTGTTAAATAAAGAAGGCTAGGCTCTATCGGATGGTAAGAAGCAGGATTTTCTTTATCATTTTCATGCTCTTTGCGAGCATTATAATAATCCTCAATAAGGTGATAACGCTCAATGAGTACTTCTTCTATGCGATGATCAAAAACTAGAGATAAATCCTCACAATAATCAAAAAAACTATCAAGATTTTCATAAAAAAATGGCAACCAATGTTCCATTCCAGCAAAACGCCGCCCTTGAGAAATTGCTTCATAAAGCATATTGTTTTTTCGTGATACACCAAATGTACGGATATAATTGCTTTTAAAGCGACTAATTAACTCAGGATTAAGAACAACCTCACTCATTGATTGCAATAAAAACTCAGTTCTTGTACCCGTTGTTCTTTGTGTTTCTGGATTAAATATGCGAATAGTTTCCAGAATATCTCCAAAAAAATCAAGACGCAAAGGTTCTATATCCATAGGAGAAAAAATATCAATAATTCCTCCTCTTACAGCAAATTCACCAACATCACGTACAACCGTAACACGCTCAAAACCATTGGATTCTAAAGATTGAACCAAATAATTCATATTAATACGCTGGCCAGCATATACATGAAAAATCTGAGCCTCAATCATTTCACGAGGAGGTAATTTTTGCATAATTGCATTTGCTGTCGTTAATATAATTGAGGTGCGTGGATTTTTACGAAAATTTGATATATGTGCTAAAGCTGACAACCGACGTGCCATAATTGCAATCCCAGGTGATACACGATCATAGGGCAAGCAATCCCATGCAGGAAATTGAATAACAGGCAAATTTGGTTCAATAAAATTCAAAACTTGCTGTAAATGAGAAATTTTTGTTCCATCACGAACAACATAGACAAGCGCTTTACCTTGCGAAATTTCTGAACTCAATTTAGCAAGAGCAAAAGCTTCAAATCCTTCAGTAACTCCAGCAAAAATTGTATGGACAGAAATATTTTTAGGAATGATAATTTTTTTGAATATAGGCATCAGAATCAATTTAAATTTATACAAATATAATAATTCACAACATCACGAAAAAGTGAATTATCAACTTCAGGTGGTGGTGAAATCTCTCCAGTAATCCACGTTAATAACTCATGATCATCAAAAGACATAATATATTCAAGATTAGAGATTGTTGTATCATTCATTTTAACAATATGTGCATCTACATAGTACCCCAAAATTAAATCCATTTCACGAATACCTCGGTGCCATGCACGAAAAACCAATCTGCGACGACGCACATCCAATTGATCTTTGTCAATAACCGAATTTGCCATAAAAATCTCCTTAATAGGCAAAAATAATATCAATTAGTATTCAATTTTTAGAATAAATTTTATATCTTATTTTTAAGGAAGTTCGACAATCTTTTTTTCTTTAAGCGTAATTCGACGATGCATCTGTTTAGCTAAACTATAATTATGTGTTGCAATAAGAGCAGAAAGACCAGATTGGCAAACAAGTGTAAATAAAGCTCGAAATACATAAGCTGAAGTTACAGGATCAAGATTTCCTGTAGGTTCATCAGCTAAGAGAATTGAAGGGCCATTTGCTACTGCACGTGCAATTGCAACACGCTGTTGTTCACCACCTGATAATTCTGATGGACGATGTTTTGCACGATGAGAAACACGTAAATATGTTAATAATTTAAATGCACGATCTTCTGCAATAGATTTTTTTAATCCTGCTATCATTTGTGGTATCATAACATTTTCTAAAGCTGTAAATTCTGGAAGTAAATGATGAAATTGATAGACAAAACCGATATCATTTCTCCTAATAGCTGTCCGCTCACTATCAGAATATTTTGCACAAGAGACACCCCGTAATAATACATCACCAGCTGTTGGTTTCTCTAACAACCCAGCAATATGAAGAAGTGTTGACTTTCCAGCACCAGATGGAGCAACAAGCGCTACGAGTTCTCCGCGATTAAGAATAAAATTAGCTTTATCTAAAATAATCAATGACTTATTATTATCAAAAAAACGTTGCTCGATCTCAACAAGCTCTAAAATAGCTGCCATTATTCATACCTCAAAGCTTGTACAGGATCGAGCTTAGCAGCTTGCCATGCTGGAATAAGTGCTGCAAGAAATGATAAAAATAAAGCCATCACAGCAACTATTGCTGTTTGTCCCCAATCAATTTGCGCAGGTAATTTTGTTAAAAAATAAAGTTGAGGATTAAAAACATCTACATTAAATAACCAAGATATAAAGCTTTGGATACGATTAATATTAATGGTAACTATAATACCTAAAATTAGCCCCAATATTGTTCCAATCAACCCAATCACTACACCAGTAGTAATAAATATACGCATAACCGCGCTTTGATGTGCACCCATCGTACGCAAAATTGCAATATCATGGCTTTTATCTTTTACAAGCATAATCAATCCCGAAATAATGTTCAATGCAGCAACAAGAATGATTAAAGAAAGAATAACAAACATAACATTCCGTTCAATTTGTAAAGCTGAAAAAAAAGCTTGATTGCGTGTACGCCAATCAATTAAATAAACTTTTTGATCTATGTCTTTCTCTATTATTGGTTTTATTTGATCGACAATATCAGGATTATGAAGAAATAACTCTAAAGATGGAACTTTATCTCCTAAATTAAAAAACATTTGTGCTTCACGAAGAGGCATAAAAACAAATATTGAATCATATTCCGACATGCCAACTTCAAAAATAGCAATTACTTTGTAAGCTTTAACACGTGGCATAACTCCAAAGGGAGTCGCGTCACCATCAGCTGTAATAATACGAAGATCTCTCCCAACTGTAAGCCCCAATTTTTCCGCCAAACCACTTCCAATTGCAACACCTTCCTCTTTATCAAATTGAGAAAGTGTACCTAATTTAATGTTTTCAGATACCGTTTTTATTTTTTCCAAATCTTGCTTACGCATACCACGAACTAAAGCACCAGCCCCACCTTCAAGTTCACCTTGCACAAGCGCTTGACCTTCAACAACGGGCAAAGCAAATTTTACATTATTCATAGATTCCAAGGAAGAAATAATGGTATCATAATCAGAAAAACCAGAATTCGTTGTTTGAACAATAAGATGCCCATTCATACCTAAAATGCTATTGAGAAGCTCTGTACGGAAACCATTCATTACTGCCATAACAACGATGAGAGCAAATACCCCTAACATAATTCCAATTAAAGAAATAATTGAAATTACAGATGAAACTACATGTTTTTTATTCGGAATCATATAACGAAATGCAATCATCCATTCATAAGATGAAAACCATTTATTCCTCAACTTATTCATAACATCGCCTATCAAATCATAGAAAATTGGTTGAGGATAGCTTCAATCGTTAATGATTTTTTAATACCTGTTTTGCGATCTTTAATTTCAGCTTCGTTTTGTGTAATACTTTTAGGTCCAACAATTATTTGCGTTGGCAAACCAATTAAATCCATTATCGCAAATTTTGATCCAGGACGCTCATGTCTATCATCTAATAATGGATCAAAACCAGCATGTATTAATCCCTGATAAAGAGTTTCACACACATGAGTACATTTCTCGTCATCTGGTTTCATATTAATAATACCAAAATCAAACGGTGCTATTGATTTTGGCCAAATAATACCATTGTCATCATGAGAAGCTTCAATAACTGCTGCAACAAGACGTGAAGGTCCAATACCATAAGATCCCATAGAAACAAGATGCTCTTTTCCATCTTGTCCCATAATTTTTGCTCCCATCGGATCAGAATATTTCGTACCAAAATGAAAGATATGCCCTACTTCAATACCTCGAGCTGAAAGACGATTATTATTAGAAACCCTATTCCACTCTTCTTCATTATGCATTTCCTCTGTTGCTGCATAAAGAGATGTCCATTGTTTTACAATATCAGCTAAAACAATCTTATCAGTAAAATCAACTGAAATATGAGGAACAGTAAGTTCAAGAAATTGCTTATCGCAGAATATAGCACTTTCACCCGTTTTAGCTAAAATAATAAATTCATGACTAAGTTCACCTCCTATAGGACCTGTATCAGCACGCATAGGAATTGCTTTTAAGCCAATACGAAAAAAAGTGCGTAAATAAGCAACAAACATACGATTATAAGATGTCTTTGCGCTTTCATGATCAAAATCAAAAGAATAAGCATCTTTCATTAAAAATTCTCGCGAGCGCATTACACCAAAACGTGGGCGAATTTCATCGCGAAATTTCCATTGAATCTGATATAAATTGAGTGGAAGATCCTTATAAGAACGAACATATGAACGAAAAATATCCGTTATCATCTCTTCATTGGTCGGCCCATAAAGTAAATCACGTTCTTGACGATCTTTAATACGTAACATTTCCAAACCATAATCATCGTAACGGCCACTTTCACGCCAAAGATCAGCAGCTTGAATTGTAGGCATCAATATTTCTACGGCACCAGCTCGTTCTTGCTCTTCACGAATAATTTTACAAACTTTATCAAGCACTTTTTTACCCAATGGAAGCCAAGAATAAATCCCTGCTGTTTGTTGACGAATCATACCTGCGCGTAACATAAGTCGATGGGAAACAATTTCTGCTTCCTTAGGATTCTCTTTTAAAATAGGAAGAAAATATTGAGAAAGACGCATTGAATTAATTAACTCCTAAGCAAATCCATCATATCAGAACAGTTTTAATATATTATATGCCAACCTATAAATACATTTTGAATGTTTGCAAACATAACCAATCTATTATTAAAATTTAATATGTTATATTTTCTTCACTAAATTTATTTGTTACAATAAAAATAATTTAAAAATCTCTTTTTTAGATTAAGAGAAAATAACTTAATATCAAAATATTTTTATTTTGACCGATGTAAAAAAATCGTACAAATGGGCTTTTTTTGCCAAATTTCATTAACAGCCGCTCTCACCGCACGCTGTATTGCTTTTTGAATAAGTTCATTATTTTTTCGTTTAATATGTGGAATATTATGGATAGTATTTTCTATGACATCTAAAAGAACATTTTTTAAAATTTCCCCTTTGCTATTGCTAGCAGGTAAACCAAGCGTAGCTAAACTAATATCACCAAAAAGATCTTGTTTGCTATTCATATGGATAGAAATAACAATATGACCAGCATAACTTAGTTTACGACGATCCCAAATCCCTAACTCATCTTCATTACCAATAAGACAACCATCCTTATAAATTCGACCAACTGGAGCTTGATCAATAATTTCTACTGGCTTTGGTGCGAGTCGTAGTATATTACCATTTCTTATTTCAACAACAGTTTTAATACCGGCTTGACGCGCCAAAGTTGCTTGAGCAGCAAGATGTATTGCCTCACCATGGATAGGAACAAGTATCTGTGGTTTTATCCAATCATACATCTGTAAAAGTTCTGAACGATGAGGATGACCTGAAACGTGAACAAGAGAATCTTCATTTGTAATTATTTTAATTCCTAAATCGATGAAACGATTTTGCATCTCAATAATAGCTTTTTCATTTCCTGGGATATTCCGCGAAGAATAAATAACCACATCCCCTGCAGAAAGTGAAATATTTTTTATCTCATTTCGTGACAGTTTAGCTAAAGCAGCATATGGCTCACCTTGACTACCTGTTACAATTAAAACAACATTTTTTCGCGGAATAGAAGCATACTCATCTTCGGTAATAAATGGTGCTAAACCATTCATATAACCAAGCTCTTGCGCAACCATAATACTTCGCTTAAGAGAGCGCCCAACAACAAGGACTTGACGCCCAGCAGATTCAGCTGCAAGAGCAATTGAACGAACCCGACCAATATTTGATGCAAAAGTTGTAATAGCAACTCGTCCTTCAGCTTTCGAAATAATTTCACGGAGATTTGTCTGAACTGTTTCTTCCGATAATGGCAAACTATCCTGACACGCGTTAGTTGAATCACAAAGCAATGCTAAAATGCCCTTTTCACCTAAAGTGCGGAATTTTTTTTCATCCGTCAAAGCTCCAGGTGAAGGTGTGGAATCGATTTTCCAGTCACCAGTATGAATTGCAGTACCTAAAGATGTTGTAACTGCTAAAGATACAGATTCCGGAATCGAATGGTTAACAGCAATAGCTTCAACTGTAAAGCAACCAACCTGAAAACGATCTCCAGCTTGGAAAATATTTAATGAAATTTTCTGAGAGCCAAAATCTGATTGCCTTTTACTCTCCAATAACCCTGCTGTAAAAGGAGTACAGTACAGTGGAACTTTTAGTTTCGGCCACAAATCAAGAACAGCACCATAATGATCTTCATGCGCATGTGTCAAAATAAGACCACATATATTATGTTTTTCACTCTCTAAAAAACGAATATCTGGTAAAATAAGATCTACTCCTGGTAATTCAGGACCAGAAAAACAAACACCCATATCAATGAGCAACCATTCACGAAGATTTTCAGGACCAAATCCATAAGCAGCTAGATTCATCCCTATTTCACCTACTCCTCCTAAAGGTAAAAAAACAAATTCATTTTCACTAGCTGCAACCATAAACATCTCCTCAATTATTAAAGATAATCTAATGGTGAAATAAAATTTTATAAATTAATAGTAATCTACATTAGAAGAAGCAGCCGAACCAAAATGAACATCTCCAGCTGTCACGATTACCTGCTGACCATTTTTTTGTTTCACAATACAATTAAAATCACAATCAAGATCATCAAAGATACCTTCGATGATTTTTTTATCATTAATTATTTTGACATATTGCCCAAGATGAGCAGAGTATAAAAGCCATTTTTTACGAATTATGTCATGCCCTCCTGGTTGTTTCCAAAGGAGATAATTCTTGGCAAAATGCTCCGTTAAAATTGTAAATAGCTGTTCTGTATTAACTTGTAAACCAATACTTTTCAAACTTAAAGTTGGATACGGAGCATCTTCATAATGATACTTTACATTCATTCCAATACCAATGACTAATGCATACTGTTGTGATGTCAATTTAAAAATTTCTAGCAAAATTCCAGAACTTTTAGCTCCTCTTAAAAGAATATCATTTGGCCATTTTAAACTAACGACACTATTTGTTTTCTTTTCATCTTTTATAAATTGTTTGACTGTTTCTACCATACTTATTCCAGCAACAAAACCAAGCTGAGCAGAAGTTTGATAAACAATATCCTCAGTTAACAAAAGACTAGAATAAAGATTTCCCCTCGGACTATGCCATGCTCTACCTCTTCTTGCTTTTCCCTTTAATTGCTCCTGTGCAACAATCCAAAGATACCCATGATGACCAGCATGTGCTTTTTGTTGTGCAACAAGATTTGTTGAATCAACACTTTCATACGATTCAACAGTGTATCCTTGTTTTTGTGCAAAATCTGATAAAATATAAACCATGTTGACTAAAATAATGCTGCTGCTGCTTTTTCTGCTAATTCAGCAAACCAAATCCCAAAAAATGTGTAAAATAAAACAAACAACGCAGAAAGACCAAGACAAAACTGAAGTTCATTCGATAAATCAATAAAATGAACTTTTGCATCATCAAACCATATAATTTTAATAACCCGCAAATAGTAAAAAGCTCCAACAACCGACGTTACCATACCAACAACAGCAAGTGGAATCAGTCCAGCATGAATAGCAGCAGAAAATGTATACCATTTACCAAAAAAACCAGCCATAGGCGGTATACTTGCTAAAGAGAAAAGCTGTATTGTCATTACAACAGCCATAAATGGATTGGTTTTTATTAATCCTGAAAGATCATAAATACTTTCAACATTTCCACTACTAGATCGCATCCCAAGAATAAAAGCGAATGAACCAAGCGTCATACCAAGATAAATAGTCATATAAAGAATAACACCTTTTACTCCAAGGATATCTCCAGCAGCTAAACCAACAAGCGCATACCCCATATGACCGATTGATGAATAAGCCATTAAGCGCTTAATATTATTCTGACCAATTGCAGCAAATGCACCAAGCATCATTGATGCAACTGCCATAAATACCAAAATTTGCTGCCATGCAGGCATAAAATTATCAGAGTTATCTAATGGAATAAAAGTCAAAATAATAATACGAACTATTAATGCCATTGCCGCAACTTTAGGAGCACCAGCAAAAAATACTGTAATAGGTGTTGGTGCTCCTTCGTAAACATCAGGTGTCCACATATGAAATGGAACTGCAGAAATTTTAAACGCTAAGCCTGCTAAAATAAAAACAATTCCAAAAATTACACCCAATTGTAAATTTTCACCTTTTAAAGCAAAAGCAATTTCACGAAAACCAATTTGGCCAGTAAAACCATAAAGTAAAGAAATACCATAAAGTAATAATCCTGAAGATAATGCTCCTAAAACAAAATATTTCATTCCTGCTTCAGAAGATTTTACATTATCACGATTGATTGCAGCTAAAACGTATAAAGCTAAAGATTGTAATTCTAACCCAATATAAAGTGACAGCATATTACCAGCTGAAATCATAAACATCATGCCAAGAGTTGCTAAAAGAACCAATACTGGAAATTCAAATATATCAAATTTTTGAATACAAGTGAAACCAACAGACATGATAAGAGTAAAGAGTGCACCAATAAGAGTTAAAATTTTCATATAATGGCCAAAAGAATCTATAATAAGCGCATTTGTTTGAAATAAACCATTTTGAGGAAAAACAATGATAACAATGATAGTTGCAACAAGAAGGGCAATCGCTAAACCAGTTACGGTTAGATATGAACGTGCACCAGAATAAACACCAATCAAAAGTAACACTATTCCTCCCAATGCTATTAAAATCTCTGGGAAAATTAATACTAATTGAGCAACTATTATTTCAGTTTGCATGAGCATTCTTCTATTATTTAATGAAGTTTATTAATAAGGGATTCTATGGAAAATGCCATTGTTTGAAGAATAGGTGTTGGATAGACACCAAAAAATATTGTAAGAATAACCATCGGATAAAGGATAAATTTTTCTCTTAAAGAAAGATCAGTAAGTAATTTTAAATTTTCCTTATCTAAAGAACCAAAAACTACACGCCGATAAAGGTAAAGTGCATAGGCAGCTGACAAAATAACGCCAGTTGTAGCAAGAATTGCAACTAATTTATGAACTTGAAAAACACCTATTAAAGTTAAAAATTCACCTAAAAAACCTGAACTCCCAGGTAAACCAATATTTGCCATAGTGAAAATCAAGAAAACAACGGCATATTTAGGCATGTTATTTACTAAACCACCAAAATCTGAAATTTCACGTGTATGCAAACGATCATAAACAACTCCAACACAAAGAAATAAAGCTGCTGAAACAATTCCATGTGATAACATCTGATAAATAGCACCCTGAATACCTTGTTCATTCGCAGCAAAAATCCCCATGGTCACATATCCCATATGAGCTATCGATGAATAAGCGATGAGTTTTTTTATGTCATTTTGAACAAGTGCAACTAACGATGTATAAATGATAGCAACAAGTGATAATATAAAAATAAAAGGAGCAAAATTAGCTGAAGCAATAGGAAACATTGATAAGGAAAAACGAAGGAAACCATAACCACCTAATTTGAGTAATACACCAGCTAAAATAACAGATCCAGCCGTTGGTGCTTCCACATGAGCATCAGGCAACCATGTATGAACTGGCCACATTGGCATTTTAACAGCAAAAGAAGCAAAAAATGCAAGCCATAACCATATTTGCATTTGTGTAGAAAATTGATAAGTGGATAATGTTGGAATATCGAGCGTTCCTACCTCCCAATACATAACCATAATGGCAACCAACATAAGCACTGAACCAAGTAAAGTATATAAGAAAAACTTCATGCTTGCATAAACGCGACGCACCCCACCCCAAACACCAATGATAATAAACATAGGAATGAGGCCGCCTTCAAAAAAAATATAAAATAAGATTGCATCAAGAGCACAAAAAACCCCAATAATTGCAACCTCAAGAAGGAGAAAAGCAATCATATAAGCTTTTAATTTATCTTGAATAGTTTCCCAACTTGCCAAAATACAGAAAGGCAAAAGAAAAGCCGAAAGAACCACAAAAAGAATAGAAATACCATCAATACCCATATGATAGTGAATACCACTATCTAACCAATTTAGCTTTTCAACCATCTGGAAATCAGGATTTGTATTATCAAATCCTACCCAAATCACTAAAGAAATAATGAAGACAAATATACTCGTAAAAAATGCTACATTACGTATATTACGTTTTGCCGCATCACTATCATCTTTAATTAATAAAATCAAAATTACGCCAACAAGTGGTAAAAATGTAACTGTAGAAAGAATAGGCCAATCGGTCATCAATTTATACTCCCGATCACCATCCATGTAATCAGCGCAGCGACACCTATAAGCATCACGAATGCATAGTGATAAAGATAACCTGTCTGCATTCGGATAACTTTATTTGTAATACCAACAACATGTGCAGCGATACCATTTGGCCCCAAACCATCAATAATCTTACCATCACCTACCTTCCAAAGAAAATAGCCAATTCTGAAAGAAGAACGAACAAATAGAGCGTTATACAATTCATCAAAATACCATTTATGGTAAAGAAAACGATACACTGTAGGCATTAATTTAGAAATCTTTTTTGGAATAGAAGGAAAAGAAATATAAAATAAATAAGCCAGTGAAAACCCAATAATCATTACTATGAATGGCGCCCATTTAACCCAATTTGGTACACTGTGTACTTCATGAAGAATATGATTATGACTCCCTGTAAATAATGCGCCTTTCCAAAATACATCATATAAACTACCAAAAAAATAAGGCTGGAAAACCATACCAGCAAACAATGCACCGATAGATAAAATGAACAAAGGAATTAACATAATTGCAGCTGATTCATGAATGTGATGCATAACATCAACAGTCGCACGTGACTTACCATGAAATGTCATAAATACAAGACGCCATGAATAAAAACTAGTTAATAAAGCAGCGAAAACAAGAAGCCAAAAAGCATATCCTGAAGCAATATTATGTGATATAAAAGCAGACTCTATAATTGCATCTTTGGAAAAAAATCCAGCTGTACCAAAAAATGTTCCAGGAATTCCAACACCTGTTAATGCAATGGTTCCTATTATCATCATCCAATAAGTTATCTTTATATGCTTATATAGCCCTCCCATTTTACGCATATCTTGTTCATCAGATACAGCATGAATTACAGAACCTGCACCAAGAAACAATAAAGCTTTAAAAAATGCATGAGTAAAAAGGTGGAAAATAGCTGCCCCATAAGCACCAACACCTAATGCAACAAACATATAGCCAAGTTGCGAACATGTAGAATAGGCAATAACACGTTTAATGTCATTTTGTACCATTCCTACAGTTGCCGCAAAAAATGCTGTTGTCGCTCCAACAATAATAATCACTGTCAAAGCAATTGGAGCAAGTTCAAAAATTGGAGACAACCGTGCAACCATAAAGACACCAGCTGTTACCATTGTTGCTGCATGAATAAGTGCCGATACAGGTGTTGGTCCCTCCATTGCATCAGGAAGCCATGTATGTAAAAGAAACTGTGCTGATTTACCCATAGCACCAATAAACAATAGGAGGCATGTAATGGTAATAGCTGTCTGTCCATCAAGCTGACAATTAAAAAATGTCATGCTTTGTGCAAAATTATTATCTGCAGCTTTCTCAAAAATAGAAGAAAAATTAACAGATTGAAATAAAATAAAAATGCTAAAAATTCCTAAAAGAAAACCAAAATCTCCAACACGATTAACTACAAAAGCTTTCATTGCAGCCTTGTTAGCAGAATCTTTCTGAAACCAAAAACCTATCAGCAAATAAGAAGCAACTCCAACACCTTCCCATCCAAAAAACATTTGAATTAAATTATTAGCCGTCACTAACATAAGCATCATAAATGTAAACAAAGAAAGATAAGAAAAAAAACGAGATCGCGAAGGATCATGATGCATATAACCAATTGAATAAATATGAACCAATGCGGAAACACTATTTACCACAACAAGCATAACAGCTGTCAATGTATCAATATACAATGCCCAATGAAAGCTTAAATTACCAATAACAACCCAGCGTAATATCGGTATATCAACCTCTGAAAAAGAACCAATAGCAATATTAAAAAAAGCTACCCATGATAATGTAGCCACAATCACCA
Source organism: Bartonella sp. B35(2025) (assembly GCF_053794465.1). Lineage (NCBI taxonomy): Bacteria > Pseudomonadati > Pseudomonadota > Alphaproteobacteria > Hyphomicrobiales > Bartonellaceae > Bartonella > Bartonella sp. B35(2025). The sequence continues at coordinate 599,712 of NZ_CP200035.1, read as the reverse complement.
TAAAGCTACATGTTACCAATTCACTAGCACGAGCCCCTATAGTTTTCCCCCCTATAGCAGCAATTAAAAAACCTAAAAGTGGAAGAAAGACGATCGTATAATACATTACTCGTCAGCCCTTCATCATATTAATATCTTCAACCGCAATAGAACCACGGTTACGGAAAAAAACAACAAGGATTGCCAGACCAATTGCCGCTTCAGCAGCTGCTACCGTTAAAATAAATAAAGCAAATATCTGACCAACGAGATCATGAAGAAACGCTGAAAATGCAATAAAATTAAGATTGACAGAAAGCAATATAAGCTCAATTGACATAAGAATAATAATCACATTTTTTTTATTAAGAAAAATACCAAAAATACCGATTGTAAACATCAAAGCAGAAACAGTTAAATAATGAGCAATACCGACGTACATAGTAATCCCCTCTTAAATGCCTTTACCTGATTCAACCTGTTTTATTTCAATCGCATTCTCTACGGTCCTAGAGACTTGCATTGCAATAGATTGCCGCTTAACACCTGATTTATGACGAAGTGTTAAAACAATAGCACCAATCATTGCAACCAATAAAACCATCCCAACAGTTTGAAAATAGAAGATATAATCCGTGTAAAGAATATCTCCTAATGCCTGCGTATTCGTTCGCTGCGCTAAATCTGGCATTGGTTGCGTAACGCGAATTCTTAAAACAGGATAAAAACGACTGCCAAAAAAAACAGCAATAAGCTCTACAGCAATAATAAAACCAACAGCAGCACCAACCGGGAAATACCGAAGTGCTCCATTCTTTAACTCAGCAAAATCAACATCAAGCATCATAACCACAAATAAAAATAAAACTGCCACAGCACCAACATAAACAATAAGCAAAATAAGCCCTAAAAACTCTGCTCCAGCAAGCAAAAATAAAGCTGCAGCATTAAAAAATGCCAATATTAAAAACAAAACCGAATGCACTGGATTGCGCGCTGCAACAACAATGATTGCACTTACAAGCATAATAAAAGAAAACAAATAGAAAAACGCCGCTGCTAGGTCTGTTAGCATAGGCCTCTCCTTAATTTAACTAAATAATTGGTATGAATTTTCATACCAGATTACAATTTATCGGAAAGATTATCCGACCACTCATTCAATAATATACCTAACGATAAGGTGAATCCGCTAATATATTTCGAGCAATTTCTCGCTCCCATCGATCTCCATTCATCAAAAGCTTCTCTTTATCATAATACAACTCTTCACGCATTTCTGTTGCAAACTCAAAATTAGGTCCTTCAACAATAGCTTCAACTGGACAAGCTTCTTGACAAAAACCGCAATAGATACACTTAACCATATCAATATCATAACGAGTAGTTCTACGTGTACCGTCATTTTGTCGTATTTCTGCTTCAATTGTAATAGCCTGAGCTGGGCAAATTGCTTCACATAATTTACACGCAATACACCGTTCTTCACCATTTGGGTAGCGACGTAAAGCATGTTCTCCACGAAAACGTTGAGAAACAAAACCTTTTTCATATGGATAATTGATTGTAGGCTTTGGTGCAAAAAATTGACGCATTGCTAAGAAAAAAGCACTCACAAATTCTAATAGAAGGAGTGATTTTGCTGCCTGAATAAAACTCGACATAGTACGAACTCCTCTTAAGCGAAACCAGTATATTTTAAGAAAGCGGCAGTTATCACAACCATCACTAATGAAATAGGAAGAAAAACCTTCCAACCGAGCCGCATTAACTGATCATAACGATAACGCGGAACAAATGCTTTAACCATAGCAAACCAAAAAAATACAAAACAAACCTTTAAAACAAACCAAATAACACCTGGCACCCAATTAAGCCACCAAACATCTAAAAGAGGTAACCAACCACCTAAAAAGAGGATAGTTGTTAATGCACACATTAAAATAATGGCAACATATTCACCAAGAAAAAAAAGCATGTAAGGTGTTGAAGAATACTCAACCATGTGACCTGCGACAAGTTCAGATTCAGCTTCAACCAAGTCAAAAGGTGGACGATTTGTCTCTGCAAGTGCAGAAATAAAAAATATAATGAACATTGGAAATAAAATTAACCAGTTCCAATCAAGAAAACTGCTAAAAGGAAGACCAAGAGTTGTACCAATCCCGTAATTTTGCTTATGAACAATTGTTGTAAGATCCAATGAACCACTTACTAAAATGACAGTGACAAGCACAAACCCAATTGAAACTTCATAAGAAACCATCTGTGCAGCTGAACGAAGAGCTCCTAAGAAAGGATATTTTGAATTTGATGCCCATCCTCCCATAATAACGCCATAAACCTCAAGAGATGAAATAGCTAAGATATAAAGTAAACCAACATTAATAGTTGCTACTTCCCAGCCTTCATTGACTGGAATAACAGCCCAAGTAGACAATGCAAGTGTAGCAGAAACAAATGGTGCTAAAAGAAAAACACCTTTATTAGCACCAGCAGGGATAATAGGTTCTTTAACAACAAATTTAATTAAATCTGCGAAAGACTGCAATAATCCCCATGGACCAACTACATTTGGACCACGCCGCAATTGCACAGCTGCCCAAATCTTTCTATCTGCGTAAAGAAGGTAAGCAACCAAAATTAGAAGAACAACTAAAAGGAGAAGTGTTTTTCCAACTATAATGAGTAACGGCAATAACCATGTTATAAAGAAATCATACATAATTATTCCTTTTTCCTTTACCCTTACTCTACTACCTGCATCGCATGATTTTTGGCCAAAGATGAACATTCAGCCATAACTGCAGAAGCACGTGCTATTGGATTTGTCAAATAAAAGTCTTTAACTGTAGACGTAAATGATTGTGTTTCTAGAACAATAATTTGTGAACCAAGCGCTTTAAGAGCACCTATATCAGTAGAAGGTGCTATGTCATCAATAGCACAAAGATGTGGATAATCATTAAATAGGTTATGTCTTAATTGAGTAAGCGAATCAAAAGGTAGTTTTCGCCCCAAAACATCAGATAAAGCACGTAAAATAGCCCAATCTTCCTTTGCTTCACCTGGAGCAAAACCAGCGCGGTTTGTCATTTGGACACGCCCTTCTGTATTTACATAAAGTCCTGATTTCTCGGTATAAGCTGATGCTGGTAAAATAACATCTGCAGCATGTGCTCCATTATCACCATGGCTACCAATATAAATCGTAAAGGCTTTTTTATCAGTTAATTCTACTTCATCAGCACCAAGCAAAAATAAAATTTCACAAGTTTTAATAATATTTTCGGTACCAAGTTTAGACGTAAAACCAATATCCAGTCCTCCAACTACTGACGCAGCATTGTGAAGGATACCAAATCCATTCCATTCCTCGCTAAGTGCTCCAATACTATCAGCTAATTTTGCAAGATTTTTTAAAACAGATAAACCTTCTTTACCTAAAATAGCTCCTTCCCCAATAAGAATAAGCGGCCTTTCAGCTTTTCTCAACACATTAAAAAAAGCATGTTCTCCACGAACAAGTGTACTCAATGCATCAGTACCAGTTCCAAGATAAGAATAGGGATAACGTAAATCGACCTTCTCTCCAATTAATGCAATAGGAAATTGTCCCCTTCGTTGACGCTTTAAAATACGTGCATTCAAAACAGCAGCTTCATGACGTGGATTAGATCCCACAATCAATAATGCATCAGCTTGTTCAATACCTGCAATTGTTGGATTAAAAATATAACTTGAACGCCCTAATTCAGGGGACAAAGCCATTCCTCTTTGACGACAATCAAATATTTCTGAACCTAATGAAATTAGTAATTTTTTAAGTGCATACATTTCTTCAATAGATGCAAGATCTCCTGCAATTGCACCAATTTTTTCTGGTGAAGTTTTAGAAATCACCATTTTAATTTTTGTAAAAGCTTCTGCCCAACTTGCTGGTTGAAGTCTTCCATCTTTACGTATATACGGCTTATCAAGCCGCTGAGTACGCAATCCATCCCAAATAAAACGTGTCTTATCAGAAATCCATTCCTCGTTTATATCTTCATTCGTACGTGGCATAATCCGCATAACTTCACGACCACGACTATCAATACGAATAGCACTACCAATTGCATCCATTACATCAATAGATTCCGTTTTTACCAATTCCCATGGACGTGCATGAAATGCATAGGGTTTTGAAGTTAGAGCTCCTACTGGACAAAGATCAATAACATTTCCCTGTAACTCAGATGTCATAGCTTTTTCAAGATATGTTGTAATTTCAGCATCTTCTCCACGACCTATCAAACCAAGCTCTGAAACACCTGCTACTTCAGTCATAAAACGAATACAACGTGTACAATGAATACAACGTGTCATAAAAGTTTTTACAAGTGGCCCAATATATTTATTTTCTACCGCACGCTTATTTTCTGTGTAACGTGAGCAATCACGTCCATAAAATAATGCTTGATCTTGAAGATCACACTCTCCTCCTTGATCACATACAGGACAATCTAAAGGGTGATTAATAAGAAGAAACTCCATAACACCTTCACGTGCTTTTTGAACCATTGCCGTGTTGGTAAGAATTTCAGGTACTTCACCATTAGGCCCTGACCGTAAATCACGAACACTGATAGCACAAGAAACTTGAGGCTTTGGAGGTCCTCCCTTAATCTCAATCAAGCACATACGACAATTTCCAGCAATTGATAAAGTTTCATGAAAACAAAAACGCGGTACCTCAGCACCTGCCGCTTCAGCAGCCTGAAGCAGCGTGTAGTGATCAGGGACTTCAATCTCTTTACCATCAACTTTGATATTTATCATCATTTATCCAGTCTGCAGATAACCCACCTAAACTTGCACGCTGTTACTTTTAGAAAAAAACCTTTATCTTACCGCTTCTAAAGCAGTATTTTTGCTCTGAGACATATTTCGTGTATAATCATCAATTCTACGCTCAATTTCAGGACGAAAATTACGTATCAATCCCTGTACAGGCCAAGCTGCAGCATCACCAAGTGCACAAATAGTGTGTCCTTCAATCTGTTTAGAAACTTCAAACAAAAGATCAATTTCACGTTTTTGTGCTCTTCCTTCAACCATACGTCCTAAAAGGCGCATCATCCAACCAGTACCTTCACGGCACGGCGTGCATTGACCACAACTTTCATGCTTAAAAAAAGCCGATATACGCCAAATTGCCTTAATAATATCGGTTGATTTATCCATAACAATCACCCCCCCCGTACCAAAAGAAGAGCCTACATCTCGCATCCCATCAAAATCCATAATTGCATCAACCATATCTTCACCACGAATAACTGGACAAGAAGCTCCACCTGGAATAACTGCTAAAAGATTATTCCATCCACCACGAATACCTCCTGTATGTTTTTCAATTAATTCGCGAAAAGAAACACCTAGAGCTTCTTCAAATGTACAAGGTGCATTAACATGACCAGAAACCATAAATAACTTTGTTCCAGTATTATTTTTGCGTCCAATTGATGAAAACCACGAAGCACCACGACGTAAGATTGTTGGAACAACAGCAATAGATTCTACGTTATTGACTGTTGTTGGACAACCATAAATTCCTATATTTGCAGGAAATGGTGGTTTAATTCGAGGTTGCCCTTTTTTTCCTTCAAGACTTTCAAGAAGAGCTGTCTCTTCACCACAAATATAAGCACCAGCACCATGATGAATAATAATATCACAAGCATGCCCATATTTGGTTTTTTTACCCAATAATCCCGCATCATAACATTCATCGACTGCGACCTGAAGCACTTCACGCTCACGAATATATTCACCACGAATGTAAATAAAAGCAATATTTGCCCCCATCGCAAACGTAGCGATAACACATCCTTCAATCAAAGTGTGAGGATCATGTCGTAAAATATCACGATCTTTACATGTCCCTGGTTCTGATTCGTCTGCATTTACTACCAAATAATGTGGCCGACCATCACTTTGCTTCGGCATAAATGACCACTTCATTCCGGTAGAAAAACCAGCACCACCACGACCACGCAAACCTGATGCTTTCACCTCATTGATAATCCAATCACGGCCTTTTTCAATGATTTCCTTAGTACCATCCCAATGCCCACGCAACATTGCAGCTTTTAATGATTTATCTTTTAAACCGTAAATATTGGTGAAAATGCGATCTTTATCAGCCAGCATACCCCACCTTTTTATTTCTTGACTGTAGCATTTTTAACATTTCCTCAAACATATTTTTTAAAAAAACGTAATTTTAAATACCTTCTCAAAACTTTTTACTTTTAGTCAAAAATCGTTACAATGGATAAAATAATAAATCCCTCTCAAGAAAAAAAATACTCATTACACTCTTATTTCTTCATTACTCTTTTTTCTGAAGATTAGAGCAATCTCTTTTTTCTTTACTATTATCGATTAAAGAAGTTAAACCACTAATCGGCTCCGATGATTTACGACTATTTTGTGGACCAACTGCTATCTTAGAACCTTTTCCTGCCTCAAATGCATCAATAATTTCCTCAAGACGTTCAGCTGTAAGATCTTCATAGGTATCTTTAAAAATCATAACCATTGGAGCATTCACACAAGCACCAAGACACTCTACCTCTTCCCATGATAATGTTCCATCTTGATTGGTAACAAAAGGCTCATGATGAATTTTTTTCTGACAAACTTTAATTAATTCATCAGAACCACGTAGCATGCAAGGCGTTGTACCACAAACTTGAATATGTGCTTTTGTACCAACTGGCTTAAGCTGAAATTGGGTATAAAAAGTTGCAACCTCTAGAACACGAATATAAGCCATAGAGAGAATTTGAGCAATATGCTCAATTGCAGCACGTGTCACCCAACCATCTTGTTCTTGAGCACGCATTAATAATGGAATTACAGCAGATTGCTGGCGCCCTACAGGATATTTTTTTATAGTATTTTGTACCCATATCTGATTTTCCTTTGTAAAAGAAAATTCTGCAGGTTGGTAAATATCATCTGCAAGACGACGTACAGACATTAACGATCAACCTCCCCAAAAACAATATCAATTGAACCCAAAATAGCTGTAGCATCCGCCAACATATGACCTTTAGTTAAAAAATCCATAGCTTGCAGATGAGCAAAGCCAGGAGCACGCAACTTAACACGATACGGTTTATTGGTTCCATCAGAAATAAGATAAACACCAAATTCACCTTTTGGAGCTTCTACAGCAACATAAACTTCACCAGGAGGAGTATGAAAACCCTCCGTATAAAGCTTAAAATGATGGATAAGAGCTTCCATAGAACTTTTCATTTCGCTACGTTTTGGTGGCACAATTTTGTTATCTAAACTTGAAACTGGCCCATTTTTTTCAGTACTAAGCAAACGATCCACACATTGACGCATAATTTTCGCTGATTGGCGCATTTCTTCCATACGAATAAGATAACGATCATAACAATCGCTATTCTTACCAACAGGAATATCAAATTCCATTTCATCATAGCATTCATAAGGTTGGCTTTTACGCAAATCCCATGGTACGCCAGCTCCACGAATCATTACCCCAGAAAAGCCTCGTGCCCAAGCTTCATCAATGCTGACTACTCCAATATCAACATTACGCTGTTTAAAAATTCGATTTGGCGTTATAAGCGCATCAAGCTTACCAAGAGCGACAAGAAATGGATCAATAAAATTACCGATATCTTCAATTAAAGACTCAGGTAAATCCTGATGTACACCACCAGGACGGAAATAATTTGCATGAAGACGTGCGCCACACGCACGTTCATAAAAAATCATTAATCTTTCACGCTGTTCAAATCCCCAAAGCGGAGGCGTTAAAGCACCAACATCCATTGCTTGTGTTGTTACATTAAGTAAATGATTAAGAATACGCCCAATTTCAGAGAATAAAACACGTATTAACTGCCCTCGTTTAGGAATCTCAACATCCAATAATTTTTCAATAGCAAGAACAAAAGCGTGTTCCTGATTCATAGGAGCTACATAATCCAAACGATCTAAATAAGGAACTGCTTGAAGATAAGTTTTTGTTTCCATTAATTTTTCGGTACCGCGATGTAATAATCCAATATGTGGATCTACACGCTCAACAACCTCACCGTCCAATTCCAAAACCATGCGCAAAACTCCATGCGCTGCAGGATGTTGCGGACCAAAATTGATATTAAAGTTTCGAACATTGACCTCAGACACAATCAATCCTTTACTTTAAAAAAAATCACATTAAACATTAACAAAAATCTTTATAATACTGAAAAAATTAATTGTTTAAGAATTTCATTAATCTAATGCTATACTTCATTAACTCTAATATCATCTTGTATTATTTTCTTTTTCATTACATGGTAAAATATACTGAGCGCCCTCCCAAGGAGAAAGAAAATCAAATTTACGCATTTCTTGTCTCAACACCACAGGCTCATAAATTACCCTTTTTGCTTCATTATCATAACGGCATTCAACAAATCCTGTTACAGGAAAATCTTTGCGTAAAGGATGCCCTTCAAATCCATAATCAGTTAAAATCCGCCTTAAATCTGGATGCCCTGAAAATAAAATTCCATACATATCGTATGTTTCACGCTCATACCATTCCGCTCCAGGATAAATCGAGCAAGCAGACGCAACAGGAGTATTTTCATCAGTACGCACCTTAACACGCAATCGTAAATTATGGCGAGGAGATAATAATTGATAAGAAACATCAAAACGTTTATCGCGAGAAGGATAATCGACACCGCTAATATCTGTAATATTGATAAATTGACAGCGAGAATCATCACGAACAAACATTAAAACATCTGTAATCGCATCAAGACGTACTATAATAGTCAATTCACCAAATGCAAAAACAGTTTCTTCAAGCTTATCTCCCAATTTATTTTTCAAATAAATGTCGAGTTCGACTAATGATTCATTTATCATAATAATCACCCCCCTATCGCTCGATAGACCCAGTACGGCGGATTTTTTTCTGTAACAATAATATACCATAAAGTAACGCCTCTGCTGTAGGAGGACATCCTGGAACATAAATATCTACAGGTACAATACGATCACACCCACGTACAACCGAATAAGAATAATGATAATATCCACCACCGTTTGCACATGACCCCATAGAAATCACATAACGTGGCTCAGGCATTTGATCATAAACTTTTCTTAACGCAGGCGCCATTTTATTTGTTAACGTCCCAGCTACTACCATTACATCTGACTGACGCGGTGAAGCGCGTGGCGCATATCCAAAACGCTCATTATCATAATGAGGCATTGAACATTGCATCATTTCGATAGCACAACAAGCCAAACCAAAACTCATCCACATCAAAGAACCGGTACGTGCCCAAGTAATTAAAGCATCTACTGAAGTAACCAAAAAACCTTTATCCGATAATTCAGCATTAATATCACAGAAAAAGCTATCATCAGAACCAACCAACTTACCTGTATTCGGATTAATAACTCCTTTTGGTTCTGGAGCAATAATCGTTGAGTTACTAAATATCAATCCCATTCTAAAGCTCCTTTTTTCCATTCATATATGAACCCAACTGTCAAAAGTGCTAAAAATATAACCATCGACCAAAAACCAAACATACCAATTGAGTTAAATGAAACTGCCCAAGGAAAAAGAAAAGCAACCTCAAGATCAAAAATAATAAATAAAATTGAAACAAGATAAAATCGAATATCAAATTTCATGCGAGCATCATCAAAGGAATTAAATCCACACTCATAAGCGGATAATTTTTCAGGATCAGGGGAACGATAAGCAACAATATAAGGCATAATCAATAAAACCCCAGAAATAACTGCCGAAACAGTGATAAAAATCAATATCGGCAAATAAGAGCTTAATAAATGAGTCATAATCTTCTTCCACACTCTGCTCGCACAGCTTCAAGGGTATGATGCACGATATTTTTACCTACATAGGTACCGTAGAGCAAAAAAAGACGCAAGACCATATTCACCATAAACCATATAAAAAAGAAAGGAGATTTAAATTAGACAGAGTCTTACGGCCAACGCTATACATTGTTTAACAATTTTAAAAATAGAATATCTATTTGTATAAAGTTTAAGAAAGAAATTAAAAATGGCGCGAGTGACGGGGCTCGAACCCGCGACCTCCGGCGTGACAGGCCAGCACTCTAACCAACTGAGCTACACCCGCGCACTACTTCAAACCAATTAATAAATTGGTATAATTGGTCGTGTAAGGGGTTCATTCATTTCTGTCAAGCAAACTTATATATTTTTTCAAAAAAAATTAAATAAAAAGCACGATAATAATTTTTTGCTTTTAAAAAATATTGATAAAAAACATATTTATCCTTGCGTAAAAAAAAAAAATTCCTTAAAGAGTTCTCACTCAATTGCATATTATTGCATCGGGCGATTAGCTCAGCTGGTAGAGCGCCTCGTTTACACCGAGGATGTCGGGAGTTCGAGTCTCTCATCGCCCACCACTTAGACTTTATTCAATGCATAACTTGTTAATTTAATTTATTTTTTAAAATATGAGAGATATATAAATAGAAGTAAAGGAATAGGAATTTTGAATTCTCCTTTACAAAATATATTTTTTTGCCCACTCTCTTCATTGATGCTTCAAATTTTGCTAAACGCTTTTGTAAAAAACTGCTGACACTTCAATCTGTACAAGTAGTGGAAAATACTACTTTTGATAACAAGCGTACTAACAATTTCACAGCTCAACGAATCAAAAGGCTGTGTGTAATTTACATAAGGTTTTATTAAATAATGTAAGCATTTAAGTAAAATTTTTAAGAATATAGCTTTTCGATATAAACTGATAATAAATTAAAAAATTTTTCATACGATCAGTAATAATATGATTTTTTTCCTCTGAAATATTAGAAATTATCTTAAATTTATCCATAATTTGATCATAGCCTTCATAACTTCTTTTGTAAGAAAGTGTAATTTCTCTCCATCATAACAACAAGAATTTACCTCAAATTTTGAAATGATATTATTTTTTGATAACGTTTTTATGTTTTTTAATTCTGGAAAAAGTTAAGATAGAGTCTTTTTCCTTAAAATTCATATTTATTAACGTAGTCTTTAATCTAATTAAAAAAATACCATTTTATCGCAAAATAAAACTTGGATTACCTATAAATTTTAAAAACAATTTTGAAATAAATCCAAATCTACGATTAGTAATCTGTTTAAATACAAAAGTAGTAACAACATTGAAGGTACATAAATATAATGCTGTAAATACCATTACGAATGAACTAAAGCTGCGGAATTTCTTTGTTTTAGACAATTAAAGTAGATAATACTATCTATTGTAGCTTTAAAGCATCTATAATAATTAAGTATTTTATAACATAAAATTTCGTTTTCATGCTGTATTACAGCTACACACTAAAATGAAAATCAAAAAATATATTTTAAGGTTAATCTTCTTTTTATAATTTTCTATAATGATATGTAATAAAGGTGATGAACAGACTAGAAAAAGAAAAAACTATTTTGGGGAAAAAGATAAATTTGCTCAAAAATTTTTACTGCTTCAGTAAATAAAGATATTTGAAATTTTATTATGATATCATATTAATTTTTCATTCCTGAAGCTATTGATTTAAAAAAATATTTAACAAATTGATAGATTAGGATTATTTTTGATAGTAGCTTGAATAATTTTATTAAAATGTAAAAAAAACACATTTAAATGATTGACCTTTTGCGAGAACTTTGTAAAAAAGCTAATTAATCTGGAGGGGTGGTCGAGTGGTTTAAGGCACTGGTCTTGAAAACCGGCGTACAGGAGACTGTACCGTGGGTTCGAATCCCACCCCCTCCGCCACTAGGTTTTTATCAAGTAATATTTTGTGTAGCTGTATGTAGCTTGCCACCTCATTTTGCATCAATTTATTTCTTTTAAACGGTTTTTAAGAGATTCTCAAAGAATCTTTAAAAACTTTTCAAAGAGTCCTCAAATCTCTTAAATGAAAATTGTTTTCTTTTCCTCAAAAGCATTATTTAAACGGATTTAATTTTCCAATTCTTCTTTTCCTTTTTCTGGGACTTCTAAGATAATTTCTGTGGTATAATCGCTGGCTTTCTCATAGTAATGGATCACCGTTGAGGCTTTCCATGATCCATTAACTTCCTCACAAAACCCTCGTAACAGAATTTGAATGACAGATTTCCCCCCCCTTCTCACGCATACTAACTAACAATGTCAAAAAACTATATCATCATCTCATCAAAGACCTATATTCAGAAATTCTTTTTTTGTGTACTGAAACAGAGTAGACCTTATCCTCTTTCATAACCAAATGCTTAGCACGCCTCTCAAAAGCTTCTTCTCCTTTTTTGTTAACAGATTTATGCAAAAGACTAGGATTCTCATCAAAATATTTCCTAAGACGTCTCCCACTTTGTACATGTTTAAACAAAGTGACTGGAAGATATGTATCAATTTTTTCACCAGATAAAGGAACATCTCGATTACCTAAAACACCACGAACATTATCTTCGTGTAACCTGCATAATTTATTAGATTCTCGATGAAGTTTTTTAGCTAAAGCTAAACAAAAAATTCCACATTCAGACTGGCTACGTTGAATATCTATTTCTACCATAGAAAAATAACAATGAGGTAATTGAGAATTCTCAAATGCTGTTTTCAGCTTTACTGCCGATATTGCTGCGTACTGATTATTAAACGTTGTAGGTTCAAACAATACCAATGATGTTTCCCCATTAACAGTTCTATGATCAATTACCGAGAAATGAATTTTCTCATCCCCTACATTTGTTATAAATCTAGAAGATGGAATCCCATCTCTGATTGTTTTTTTCATTAATGTGATAAAATCCTCTGTTGTCGAAACAAAGTGAAGCTTCATCTCCGGATATTTACTATTTGCCTTCTCTACTAATTTAGGCATCCATTGAAGATCCATATCCGCATAATAGCCTGTGATCCAACTCCCATCAGCAATGTCACTTTCCAACTTCGTAATAATACCTTCTAATGTCTTCATAGTGCTTAATGCTGAATCTTTCCCTCCTTTAGCAATAGCTTTCTCTTCTTTTTCTTCTTGATTAAGTGTATCTAAACGTGCAAGAAGATCATCTAATGATGCATGTTCGAGATCAATTTCTTTTGTTTTTGATGAGCCCGTGGCTCCGTCTTTTGAATCTTGTGGTTTCATAATCACTTCCCAGGTTAATAATTGGCGCTATCAGCGTTAGATATTAAATTAATATCTTGACTAAACAATGTCTTATATTGACTTTCTCTTTGTCCGAGGAATTAAAGATTTGCCTATTAGATTAAAATTAAACAGGAGCTGAAAACTCAATTTTATCCTTCATATTTTGAGGAAAATTAATAAAATATTATGTCATAACCTAATTCATAAAATTTTAATAAAAATCTTAAAGATAAAAAGAATTCTGAAAATCAAAAATCTGTAAATATTAATAAAATATAGTAAAATTATCCCTAAATCTCTTTTTGAGCTTATTTCAATAAGGTAATAATGAATTGTTTAGAGCAAGCTAATATAGTTAAGCATTTTTACGTAAATAACATGCTAGCATTTTAATTAACAACTGAGATGTTTTGTTTATATTCAATCCAACAAAGCTGCCTAGTATATATCTAGCAATTATATGTATCTTAAAGAGAAGCTAAAAACAAAGCTGCAAATTAATAAAAATTAAGATTACCGGTAAATTAGCTAATTTATCCTAACAAAATCATAATACTAATTAACATGAAGAATATTTAGAGTATTAATAATGTTTAACTATTTAAAAATAAGTAAAAAATATAGTATTAATGAAATTAACTATTTTATTGATAGTATCCAAAAATTCCATCTACTTACCTTCTTTATGAAGGTAATACACCATAGTAAACTTATATAGTATATTACATATTAATAAATATTACCACTGTTATAACTTACCGTTATAAAATTGAAAGAACTTAGAAATTTACTGAAAATTATACATGCATCATCAAAAAAATATACAATGATTTTTCACAAATATATTCAATAAACCAGAATTATAGAAAATTCTTTTAATCAATTATCACATCAATATTTATAAAATATACAATGATCTAATCAATTAGAATTGATCTCTAAATTTAAGTATAAAATTCTAAAAGTATTTCTAAATATATTTATAATAAAATATTCATTTTTAAAAAATGAATAAATAAATTTTATCGGCATTTTTATAAAAATGAAGTATAATAAATTAAAAAATTAACATATAAATCGAAAAAATTAATAATAATATGTATCGTTAATATAGGCGATATAATTTTACAAATGAATACACATTTAAATTTAACATAATATAAAATAATATTTCATTATATAAAAAGTATTAATCATAAAATTATTCATATAAGATTAATAAAAAATAATTAAAATTACATCATATTGTTTTAATTCATAAATTTTATTATTATACTTTATTTAATGTTTTTTTAAAAAAATTACTTTAATATTGTTTAAATAATTTAAATTATAGAAATATTTTATAATATAATTATATTTAAAAAATAAAATAAATACTAGTTTATATATATTTTAATAAACTTCTTTCAAAAAAATCAAGTTAAAATATAATTAATATATTATATTAATTATAATAGTTTAAATATTAACAAGTATAATTGATAACAAATATCATAATTAATATTTAATATTAATTATTTAATAACAATATACAATAATAAAAATTTATAAAAATATAAACTTCTTTATAAAACATCTATTTGTAAAAAAATGTTTTTTATATAAAAGATGTATCTTATATAACACATAAAATAGCTCTTGAGATACTTTTATGTAAAATATACTAGCTACTTTAATTATATTTACTTACCTTATGATAAAAAATTTAAAACAATTTCTAACTATTATTTTTAATACCATCTTTTTTAACTTACTATATATTTAATACGATACTAACAAATAAAGAAAAAGCACATAAAAAAGCAATAAAAGTAAACATTAATGCTGATATGTTGAATAATCCACAAATGATATAGTAATATCTCAATAATTAAGCAAATTTATCAAGCGTACTTTTGCGTCTTATGGCTGTTATTGAAAATTATCCTGATCTCAAAGCAAATAAAAATTTCCTTTCTCTTTAATAACAATTAGAAAGAACTGAAAACTACATTTCTGTCGCTTGCCGTTACTATATCGAAGCAGTACGTATATACAATACCGCATTAAAGATAATACCAACAATGATTTGAGTAAAACTATGGTTTTATAATACTTTTATAATACTAAGCCTATGTCAACACTTACTATTGAAACCAATAACCAAAAAGTACTAAAGATCAATTTTAATTAATAAAATTGCTTCAATGTTCTACGCAACGCAATATTTTTTTATGCTTATATTCTTTCATAGATATTCTGTGTTTA
The DNA here is from genome assembly GCF_053794465.1 of Bartonella sp. B35(2025). Classification (NCBI taxonomy): domain Bacteria; kingdom Pseudomonadati; phylum Pseudomonadota; class Alphaproteobacteria; order Hyphomicrobiales; family Bartonellaceae; genus Bartonella; species Bartonella sp. B35(2025). Next base: position 584,251 of record NZ_CP200035.1, on the reverse strand, counting down.
ATTATTGTATCGAGAAGTGTCTTTTATTCACAAATTAAATTTCCTCCTCTAACTAGCTATCTCAATAATAGGGCTTATCTGCTCGATAATACAACGGTAAAAATTTTAACAAAAGAACTAGCTGTATTGAAGGAATAAAATAGGAAATTAAATTATCATTGTAACCATTCCTACTCTTTTGGGAGACAATATAAAAACCTACAGAAATTCTCTTTTCCACGCATAGAGATTAGGTCAAAAACAAATCATTAACAGTATATTATTAGCTATCGCACCGAATGAACGTACAATGCGTATTGAAGTAGGTTATAGTTTTGAAAAAAATTAACATATACCATTTCTGCTGCCATCTGCTATCATTAATTACTTCATTCATTTTTCCTAATTTTCACGAAGGAAATTACACAAAAGGAACCGTTGAAGCCATTAATGAAATTATCGACGTTATTACAGAGAGTAATTCTGATTTTACTTCTTAAATATAAAAGCTAAAACTATTGAAGTACAACGTCAGCAAGCTGAAAAAAAAGAAACGATAACCAATATAATTATATTTTTAATTCTTTTTGCAATAGTTGGTCTACCGATTTTGCAATGATTTCTGGTAAAAAAGTAGATTCACAAAAATATCTCTGGCTGGGTATAATTTTTATCCCTTTGTTTCCCAATTTAGGTATCAATAATGGAACTTTTATAAGCATACAAGTGAAAGAAAATTTAAGGGTGGTGATAGATTATCGGAAAGGAGGTGGTGCAATAAGAAGATGGTAAAACTAGTTTATATTTTTAATTGTTATAAATATTTTTAAAGTAAAATTTATTGCTGTATTATCTATATTTTAATAAACAATCCCATATCTTACTCTCTGTAATCTCTTTAACTGGTTATAACGCAAACTATAATATCAACAATTAAGTGTTGCCAATGACATTTGAATTAAAACATATTGATCGTAATCACTTATCACATCATTTTAAAGCAATTCAAGGCAATCCACCTGTTGAATGGAAAATAAGCAATCACTTAGTCGAATATCCTGATGCACTGCATTATATGCAAGAACGCGTGGAAAATATTTCTGCAAAAATCGCACATGAACAGGTTTGGCTTCTTGAGCATCCTTCCCTTTATACGGCTGGTACAAGTGCGAACAAAAAAGATCTTCTAACACCTAATTTGTTTCCTGTTTATGAAGCAGGCCGTGGTGGTGAATTTACATATCATGGGCCAGGACAGCGTATTGCTTATGTTATGCTTGATCTTAAACGACGAAAACAAGATATTCGTGCTTTCATTAGTGCATTAGAAGAATGGATCATACAAATGCTTATGAAATTTAATATTAAAGGAGAACGCCGTGAAGATCGAGTTGGTGTCTGGATTAAACGACCTCATTATTCATCAACACAAAATGATTTCTTTTTCGAAGATAAAATTGCTGCTATTGGCATTCGTGTACGCAGATGGGTAAGCTTTCATGGGGTTTCCATTAACATTGATCCTAATTTAGCTCATTATTCAGGAATTGTTCCTTGCGGAATCACAAAACACGGTGTAACTAGTTTCTTTGATCTAGGTTTCTCAGTAACAATGCATGATGTTGATACTGCTCTGAGACAGGCATTTGAACAAATTTTTGGCCCAACAATTGATATTTCCTAAATGCATTGATTTTTAAAGACATAGAATTTATTTTGATTGAAAATTTATTCTAATGAAATAGATAGTCAAATGCTATGAGCAAGAACAATAAAGATCTTTTTAGTATTTTAGATAGTGCTCAATCTCGAGTAAAAGCAAAAGAAAAGAATCTGCAAACTCCTGTAAACTTAAAAGTAATGACTTCGAATAAGAAATATACAACGGAAGATAACTATAACGCTCTATCTATTCGAATTCTTGAAGGCTTAGAGCCTGTGCGTTTGCGTCCTGGAATGTATATTGGTGGAACAGATAGTAAAGCACTTCACCATTTATTTGCAGAAATTATTGACAATGCGATGGATGAAGCTGTTGCTGGTTATGCAGATTTAATTGATGTATCATTAGATAAAAATGGTTACTTAACAGTTACAGATAATGGGCGTGGTATTCCTGTCGAAAATCATCCTCAAATGCCTAGTAAGTCTACACTTGAAGTCATTATGACGCAACTTCATTCAGGTGGAAAATTTGATGGAAAAGCTTACAAAATTGCTGGAGGATTACATGGAGTAGGAATTTCTGTCGTTAATGCTCTTTCCGACGATATGGAAGTTGAAGTGGCACGAGAACGAAAACTTTACCGGCAACGTTTTTCACGTGGTATTCCTCAATCTGAGTTAGAAGATCTAGGTGATGTTTATAATCGTCGTGGTACACGGGTTCGTTTTCACCCTGATCATCAAATTTTTGGTGAAAATGCTGCTTTTGATCCAGAAAAAATTTATAAAATGGCCTGCTCTAAAGCCTATCTTTTTGGTGGAGTAAAAATTCGTTGGAGTTGTGATCCTATCATACTTAAAGATATCAAAAATATTCCTGAAAAAGCTGTTTTTCACTTTCCAAATGGGCTTAAAGATTATTTGCTATCATCATTGAAAAATGAAGATCAGATAACGTCAGAAATTTTTTCTGGTAAAATAAAACAACGCAATGGTCATGGTTCAGTTGAATGGGCTATAGCTTGGTATGCTGGTGATTCTCGTGTACAATCTTACTGCAATACTATTCCTACTGGAGAAGGTGGAACACATGAGATAGGATTGCGACAAGCTCTTTTACGAGGATTAAAATCCTATGCTGAATTAATCGGAAATAAACGTGCTTCTATCATTACATCTGATGATGTCATGATTTCAACGGTTGCGATACTTTCAGTCTTCATTAGAGATCCTGAATTTGTTGGGCAAACCAAAGATCGATTAGCTACAATCGAAGCACAACGTATCGTTGAAAATGCAATACGCGATCCTTTCGATCATTGGCTGACAAATTCACCACAAGAATCAACAAAACTTCTTGATTGGATTATTGAAAGAGCTGAAGAACGTATTAAACGACGCCAAGATAAAGAAATAAATCGAAAAACTGCCGTACGTAAACTGCGTCTTCCTAGTAAATTGGCAGATTGTAGTCAAAATTCTGCTGCTGGTGCTGAATTATTTATTGTTGAAGGTGACTCTGCTGGTGGTTCTGCTAAACAAGCACGAAACAGAGCGAATCAAGCAATTTTGCCTCTTCGTGGAAAAATTTTAAATGTAGCTAGTGCTGCACGAGAAAAAATGAGCTCAAGTCAAACCATTAGCGATCTTATACTTACTCTTGGATGTGGAACACGCTCTAAATATCGTGAAGAAAATCTCAGATATGAGCGTATTATCATCATGACGGATGCGGATGTCGATGGTGCTCATATTGCTTCGCTCTTAATTACCTTTTTTTTTCAAGAAATGCCTGATCTTATTCATCAGGGACATTTATACCTTGCAGTTCCTCCTCTTTACAGAATATCGCAAGGAGGAAAAGTCGCTTATGCACGCGATGATGCCCATAAGGACGAATTGCTAAAGAATGAATTTACTGGAAAAGCTAAAATAGAAATTGGGCGTTTCAAAGGTCTTGGTGAAATGCGTGCTGAACAGCTTAAAGAAACAACTATGCATCCTCAAAAACGGACACTTCTACGTGTTTCTATCGATGTAACTGAAATACAAGAAACTAAGAATATTGTAGATAATTTAATGGGAACTAAACCAGAAGCACGTTTTCGATTTATACAAGAAAATTCTACTTTTGTTTCTAATTTAGATATCTGATTTTCAAAAAATACTTCTTTCAAACCACAGCAGCTGCATCAATAACCCACAATTGTGGATTGACCGTACCATTCCAATAATTCAAACTAAGATTACCAGCTAAGTGAATTACTTCACCAATATTTTTAGAGAGAAAATGACCAAATGGTGTTCCTACTGCACGAAAAGCTATTCCTCGCAATCTTTTACCTTCAACATTAGAAATAACAAGGTTAAGATGCCCTTCCCCAACTTCATACAGATTAACTAACCGATGAGAAGGAAAAACAAAAACAGGCCTGGTATTCTCAGAACCAAATGGACCTGCTTTTTCAATCATATCATAAAGATCTTTATTAGCACCAGAAACAGAAAGACAACCATCTATAACAAGAGACTTCTTAGCACGTAATTGCGAAACCATTAGAGAAACTTTTTTTTCTAACCACTCACGAAAAGCTTCAATTTTTGTCGATTGGATCGTGATCCCAGCTGCCATACTATGTCCCCCACCTTTTTCTAATAAATTCAATGTAACTGCTTCATGAATTAAGGCTCCTAAATTTATTCCACTAATTGAACGCCCTGATCCTATACCATTTCCATCTGATCTTAAAGAAATTGCGAAAACAGGACAAAAAAAACGATTTTTTAAGCGAGATGCAATAAGACCAATGATTCCTGGATGCCATTCTCGATTTGCAATAACAAATGAGGCCGGTATTTCTTTGTCCTTATAAAGAGAATCTATATAAGCCTCTGCTTGAGCTAATTGCATCATCTCAATTTCTTGGCGTTCTTTATTAAGCAAATCTAATTGTTTTGCTATTTTATCAGATTCATTTTTATCATCACAGCTCAGTAAGCGTGCTCCTAAAGCTTGATCTCCAATACGTCCTCCAGCATTAATCCTAGGGCCTAATAAAAAACCTAAATGAAAACTATTAAGCGGCTCACCTATCCGTGCAACTTTTGTCAATGCTGCTATCCCAGGGTTATGCATGGAACGAGCAACTTGAAGCCCTTTAACTACAAAAGCACGGTTAACACCCCGTAACGGGACTACATCACATATGGTAGCCAATGCAACAAGATCAAGCATACTTAAAAGATTAGGAAGTTCCCCTCTATATTTTTTTTTTCGTAATAAATGATTAACCCGTACTAGCACAATAAACACTACACCAGTCGCACATAAATGCCCCTGTTCAGAAAAATCATCAGGACGATTAGGATTGACAAGAGCAACAGCTTCATGATGAATCTCTGCCATCTGATGATGATCTAAAATCATAACATCAGCACCTGCAAGCCTTGCGGCCTTTACTGCATCTGGGCTATTTGCACCACAATCAACGGTAATAATTAAATTAGTGCCTTCTTGTGCTAACATTCTCATTGTTTGTTCATTCGGACCATACCCTTCAATAATACGATCAGGAATATAAATTTTTACTTCTATACCAAAACAACGGAGAAAGCGTGCTATGAGCGCTGATGAACAAGCACCATCAACATCATAATCACCAAAAACTGTAATCCTTTCTTGTTTCATAATAGCTTTGATTATGCGCTCTGCTGCACATTCCATATCCATAAAGCTTTCTGGATCAGGCATTAAAGCACGCAAAGTTGGATTAACAAAAGCAACAGCTTCAGATTCATCTACACCTCTTGCTGAAAGAATGCGAGCTAATTGATCCGGAAAACCAAATTTTTGGGAAATAGCACGAGCATTATTTATCCCTTGAATATCAAGAGCATCGACCCAAGCCTGACCGCAAGCAGAAGATTCAACATTGAGAAAATAACGGAGCCGCTGCATTATTGTTTAATCTACAATGAAAGTGCATAAAACACAATTAAAAGTTAAAGAAAAAGTACTTTATTACAGTATCTATATCTATTTTAATACAGCATCTATTCTACCTCAAAATATAAGTAGATTATCAATAAATATAAAATATTATAAATATAAGGTATTATAATACCTCAATCATAATGCATTGTTTTATAATTTTTATTTTCTCTTGACGTAAATCATTAGACACTATATCAGATAAATAATTGGGTATTAAAGACTTTGCTACGATACATAGTTTTTAACATAAAGCAACAAAAAATACCCTTATGTTATAAAGATTTTAATAAAGGATACTTCTATGGCGACGTTTTCGCAAAAGCCAACTGAAGTGGTGAAAAAATGGGTTGTTATTGACGCAGAGAATCTCGTTTTAGGTCGTCTTGCCACATTCGTTGCTAACCGCTTACGGGGGAAACATAAAGCTACGTTTACCCCACATGTTGATGATGGTGACAATGTTATTGTCATCAATGCAGATAAAATAGCTTTCACTGGCAAAAAATATACAGATAAAAAATATTATTGGCACACTGGTTATATTGGTGGAATCAAAGAACGCACAGCTCGTCAGATTCTTGAAGGTCGTTTCCCTGAACGTATTGTTGAAAAAGCTGTAGAGCGCATGATTCCTCGTGGACCGCTTGGTCGTCAACAATTGAAGAATCTACGTGTTTATGCTGGGAGCCAACACCCGCATACTGCACAGCAGCCTGAAGCTCTTGATGTTGGTGCTTTAAACCGCAAAAACAAAAGGATTGCTTGATTATGGCTGAAATTGATTCTTTTTCTAAGCTTAATACAGTAATGGATAGTGCAGAAGTTAATAAAGATATTACTCCCGTCCATGTACAAAAACTTGACTCACAAGGACGTGCCTATGCAACAGGAAAACGTAAAGACGCTGTTGCTCGTGTATGGATTAAGCCAGGCTCTGGAAAAATCATTATTAATAATAAGGAATTCGATAAATACTTCGCTCGTCCTGTTTTGAGAATGATTCTTTGTCAGCCAATTGTTGCAACTAATAGAAATACCCAATTTGATATTATTGCAACTGTTACAGGAGGTGGACTCTCCGGACAAGCGGGAGCAGTACGTCATGGTATTTCCAAAGCTTTAACATATTATGAACCAGCACTTCGTTCAATTTTAAAAAAAGGTGGCTTTCTTACACGTGATAGCCGTATTGTTGAACGTAAAAAATATGGTAAAGCAAAAGCGCGTCGTTCTTTCCAATTTTCAAAGCGCTAATTTTAGTTACATGATATTTAGAGCTTCGCTTTTGACGAAGCTCTAATTTTGATTACTGTTACCTAGCTAAATTATATTTTCAGTATTTTTTATCACTGTTCAGAAAAAAAATTTATAAAGTTTCAATCTAAGAAGCGCTTTACCATTGTGATGAAATGAGGAATAGAAATAGGTTTTGACATATATTCCTCACATCCACTTGCGCGAATTTGTTCTTCATCGCCCTTCATAGCAAAGGCCGTAACAGCAACAATAGGGATAGATTTAAGCTCTTTATCCTTTTTAAATTGTTTAATAACATCAATCCCTGATACCTCAGGTAATTGGATATCCATAAGGATAAGAGAAGGCATTGATGAACGAGCCAAATCTAATGCAATAAGACCATTGCGTGTTTCAACCGTTTCATAACCACTCACCTCTACAAGATCACGGAATAATTTCATATTAAGCTCATTATCTTCCACGATCATGACTTTTTTTAACATTAGTATAACTCCACCCTTTTAAAATAAAGAATGCACATAAACTTTAAGTACAGTACCTCTTAATTAAAATAAAATGATAAAAAAATTATAACTATGAAAAAACTGAATAACTCGCGATGAAAGCATTTTTTTGCTACCATAACAAAATTAATCATAATGCTTCTTCAATGCACTAAGATAAAATTCAGAATGTCTGTAAAATTATGTCATATATTTTTCTAGTTTGTATACTACATTTATATATACAAACTCATTTTCAAACCTTTTCATCTTAGAACAGATGTAAATTATCTTAAATATCAATTTTTAAATAGAAAAGAAGCCAATTAAACGACTCCAATTAATCATGTAATAGATAACCATTACGACAGAATAAATTTATTTCTAAATATAAATTGTCATGTCACATATTAAATCAAGCTGTTTTATATTATAATACTTTATTTTTTTGCAACATTCTTATTATGAATCATCAAAAATTATTTCATGGTAAGTTAAAATATGGATTAGTAAGTATGTGGACTTTAAAGGTGATTTTTGGATGAATCAAATATGCAGTTTATTGAATCTTCAGATAATAAAAACTGTCTACCCAATTTTTTCCTCGTTATCATAAAAAAAGAAGACTTCATCATAAAAAACACCAAACAACCTTTTTGCATATTGTTAATTATTTTTTATCCCAGAATACTTCATATGGTATCATATTTCTTTTTATTTCAAGATAAAAAAGTAAACCTAAGTGTATAATAGTACACCAAAATAATTTTTGTTTGAATAAATAGCTAAGTGATATCACTTTATACAAAACAACACTAATTATAAAAAATCTTTCATTGAATTGCTCAAAAAACGATAAAAAATGAAATATAAAAGAAAAAAGTAATATATATATAATCGTCAACCAAAAGATTCACAATTTGTAATATTAATTTCACTTTTTTTAACCATCGTTTTATTCATATACATATAAATTTCTTTAAATTTATCGCCATACTCATACTATAATGCTATAATGCTATAATGCAAATTGTGCTGATCTTTTCTCTAAAATACAGAATAATAAAAAATTTATAGACTAATAAACTATAAGTTATTGGTTTTATTTTTTTATTAAATAAAAATATCCTTATAAGTATGCTTAGTTTAGAAAGATCTTTATTTTTGGCTTTAATATTCCTTCTCAAAGAGATGTGGACTTTCAAGTATGAGCTTTTCTCGTGCTTTTTGTAACCATTGAATAGTTTCATCAATTTTGGATGGAGAATAAAGAGACTCTTGATCATTCAATAAGTGTTGTTTCTCCTTATTTTCATAAAAACACTGTATTTGAGATTGGAGCATTCTAATCTCTTGAAAAAAAAGACGATTGGTTTCTTTAAAACCATTATTAAGTGAGAAAATCTGATCGGAAATTGATAGCAAAATTTGTTTCAAAAAGCGCTCATTTTCCTGACGTTTGCGATATTCTAAAATAAGAGCACGGCTTATCTCATCTAGCTGTTTTTTAGTGGAATCAAGCTGACATAATAAATTTGTTTCTTCTCCTATATTTTTTTTTGCTTTCAACAGCATAGTGTGAATATCCAGCAATTTAATTGCGGAATGAGATAAACAATCAACCAATGTGGGCGTATCGGTACGGTATTTTTGTGCAACCATCATGAACTTACCTAATGACTCATTTTTAGCATTCATCCCACTATTTATTTTTGATTTTACCGAACCATTCTAAAGAAAGTGCTAAAAAATATTGTTTTAATTGATTTATATTCAATAGTAAGCTCTATCCCTTTCATATTTAATGTCTAATTAGTGGAGATAAAAGATGTACAGGCGTATAAAGGATTAGGTGCGTTGTTTTCTCCAATACACTACTACTATCAGCAAGAATCGCTTGGCTGGGTGATAATTCTGTACCCTGCATAATCGTTGATGCCAAAGAACCTTCATGAGAAAGAGCCATCAATGTTGGTGAAGATGCAAATACATTGTGCGCGCCACCATCAACATCAGAAAAATCAAGAACAGTTATTCCATTTTTACGCAATATTTCAATATCTGAACCATCTCCTACACGAGGATGTCCTCCCGTAAGACGCCCCGAAACAGCTAGAGCTTTATCTGCACGAGATACTAAGATAGCTGTTGGATGAGGTAATCTCTTAATATCATTTAATTGGCGCTCAAATACATCAAGGTCGATATCTGGTGCAGCCATTAAAAAACTTGTAATACGGTAAATTGGTTTGTATTTTTTTTGTAATGCTAAAGTTCTAAATGCTTCCATTATGGCAAAATTGCCCATCGAATGTGCAATAACTGAAATCTGATCTGCATTAGTTTCGCTAATGAGTGTCAACAGCTCTATCAATCCATCACGTGCAAAATTAGCACTATCACGATCATAAATATAAAGGGGTACTGATCCAGCAGAAGGCCACGAATAATGTACAGTGACAACATCTAACGAATAATCATAGGTAAACTGTGCTGCGCGAAATGTACCATCTGCAAAATTATTATTATAACCATGGATAAAAAGAAAAATTTCCCTTTTTCCTTTTGGCTTACTTGCTAAAGCAGTATTTAATTGTTGCTTAAATTGTTTTCCATTATCGTATTTTTGTAATGTTACTGCTGCAAAATATTTATCATGAGTGGGTTTGTACGCATTTGTTTCAACAAAACCTTTTACATGTTTTTGAGGAATTCCTATATCTACACGATTATAGTGTACTTTATTTGACCGCTCTGCTCCGTAAGGCTGAGAATAGCTATTTTGCATCATGCGACTTGTAGCAACATATACTGGTACGATAGCTTTCGGAAGAATCGGTATTCTTTCAGTTTCTCTTTGTACCGCAATCATAGATGGTGTTGCATGTACCCCATGCCACAATACAGCACGTGATTTACTGCATGCTGTTAATAGAACAATATAAATAAAAAGTATTCCATACCTTAAAAACATTACACTTCTCACGGCAAAATCATCCAATTTCATTGAAATAAAATCAACACTCTAAGTTTGGTAAAAAAATACCACTTTCCAAAACTTGAAGTGAAAATGTTATCTAGGAACAAACCGAAAAATAATACGCAAAAAAATCTGTCATAACACGTACTATAATCGCTTTTACTTATATCTTATGTCAGCTACAAAAAATAAAAATGGTGCGGTCGAGAAGACTCGAACTTCCACGGGTTACCCCACAGCGACCTCAACGCTGCGCGTCTACCACTTCCGCCACGACCGCACACGGTGAAGTCAAATACACCGATTTTCCAGATTTAGCAAATCAAAAAACAAGGTACAAGCCTATTTTCACTTTTATATGATTTATTTTATCCGAACTGTTCATAACTCCAAATATAAACTATTAAAGTACCTCCCTCACGGTGATCCACGAACCATCATCATAAAATTAGCCTGTGCAGCTTGATCTTTCGCATAATAACCATGAAAACTTGTCGTAATTGTTGCAGTCCCCTGCTTTTGTATCCCTCTCATAGCCATGCACATATGCTCAGCTTCAATCAATACTGCAACACCACGAGGTTTTAGATATTTTTTCAAAGCATCAGCTATTTGAGCTGTCATAGTTTCTTGTGTCTGTAAACGACGAGAAAAAACATTTACAACACGAGCAATTTTTGAAAGACCAACAATCTTTGTATCAGGAAGATAAGCGATATGCGCTTTTCCAACAATTGGAATTAAATGATGTTCACAATGTGAATAAAAAGAAATATCCTTCACTATTACAGATTCATTGTATCCAGAAACTTCTTCAAAAACTGTACCCAAAATTTTTTCAACTGATTCACTATAACCGATAAAAAGTTCACGATATGCTTTGGCTACACGCTCTGGAGTGTCCAAAAGCCCTTCTCTATTTGGATCTTCCCCTATCCATAACAGTAATGCACGAACCGCTGTTTTTACTTCTTCAAAACTAGGGCGCTTCGTTTCAGTTAAAAATGGATCTATAGTACCTTTTTTAACAACATTATGCATTAAAAACTCCAAACTTACCGCGTACAAAGAATTTGCTACATATATCTATTTCATTCTGTATAGTCTCTATATAATTCAATTAAAAGCTTAAACAATCACAGCCTTCAAAATTTTAGATAACAGTTCATGATTGATAACATCTATAGCAATAAAATACTCGAATCTACCATGCTGTGTAAGAAAAATTGAACATCTTATTAATATCTTACAAAATACGGATATCTTTATGAAACAATAGCTACCGTGGATCTAAAAAAATTATATTGTCGTAGATTTTACTCATGAAATATATGTATACGTAATAAAATACGCTTCAACTTCACTTTTAGCATATTAAATCATTAACAAAATAAATAAAAATCTTAAAATATTACGTAAAATTATCTACTCTATGCTAATAAAAGATGGTATTCTAGTTTTCTCTTATTCAAAGACTATGAAGCACACCACATATCAAAGATTCTTATTTTCGATACCATTTTATTGTACATTGATTGAATAAATTGAAAAAAAATAAATGCTTGAATCATGCTTGAAACAAAAAAAGAAACAAACTCGGAATTATACAGACTCTTGGAGAAAAACACCTGGACGATTATTTGGTATTCTACTGATACGTCTTTATCAAATAACACTTTCCAGCTTTATAGGGAATCAATGTCGCCATGCACCAACTTGTTCAGAGTATATTTATGAAGCAATCGCACGCCACGGATTATGGGCTGGAGCATGGATGGGACTTTTTCGTATCATACGTTGTGGTCCATTTGGCACAAGTGGCTTCGACCCAGTACCTACTTCTCTTGGAGATTCTTGCTGTTTTTATAAACCTTGGCGCTACTGGAAAATTTCTGCCAAACACAACAAATAATTCTTTTCTTTTTTTATGTGTGTTGGTAAAAAATCCGCTACTATTTTAACTGATTATCGCTAAATTTTCACGAAACCATCCGTAATTGCTGGTGGAATTGAATTCAAGGAGTACTCTTATGTCTTGCTCTATTTCTCTTTCTTTTCCTGATGGTTCAAAACGTGATTACCCCATTGAAATGACTGGTTTAGAATTAGCAGAATCTATTTCTAAATCACTTGCAAAAAAAGCAGTTGCTTATAATCTTGATGGCGTTACTCGAGATCTTTCAGATCCATTAGGACAATCTGGTCAAGTTGAAATTATTACCAGAGATGACCCACGTGCACTTAAATTAATACGTCACGATTGTGCACATGTTCTAGCCGAAGCAGTACAAGAACTCTTTCCTGAAACGCAAGTTACAATCGGTCCAGTTATTGAAAATGGTTTTTATTATGATTTTGCACGTAAACAACCTTTCACTCTAAATGATCTCGAAATCATCGAAAAAAAAATGCATGAAATTATTCAACGTAATCAGGTTTTCAGAAAAGAAATTTGGTCTCGTGAAAAAGCTAAAAAGATTTTTTTTGAGAAAAAAGAATTTTATAAGGTTGAGCTTATTGATTCCATCCCTGAAGATCAAACTTTGAAGGTCTATTATCAAGGTGATTGGTTCGATCTTTGTCGTGGTCCACATATGCAATCTACCGGTCAAATTGGCAATGCGTTTAAATTAATGAAAGTTGCAGGAGCTTATTGGCGTGGTGATGCCAATAATTCTATGCTAACACGGATTTATGGTACAGCATTTGCCAATGAGAATGATTTAAAAGCCTATCTCTATATGCTAAAAGAGGCTGAAAAACGTGATCATCGACGCTTAGGACGTGAAATGGATTTATTTCATTTTCAAGAAGAAAGTCCAGGAATGATTTTTTGGCATCCTAAAGGCTGGAAAATATTTCAAAATTTAATCAGCTATATGCGCCGACGGCTCGATGATCATCAATACGCTGAAGTTAATGCACCACAAGTTCTTGATAAATCACTTTGGGAAACATCTGGACATTGGGGATGGTATAAAGAAAATATGTTCAAAACAATTCCTGCTGATGATGATTGGGACGATGAGTGTGTTTATGCTCTCAAACCAATGAATTGCCCTGGTCATGTACAAATTTTTAAACATGGTTTAAAATCTTATCGTGATTTACCTATTAGACTTGCTGAATTTGGTCTTGTTCATCGTTATGAACCTTCAGGCTCTTTGCACGGTCTTATGCGTGCACGTAGCTTTACACAAGATGACGCACATATTTTTTGTACCAATGAGCAATTAGCTTGTGAATGCCTCAGTATAAATGATCTAATCTTGTCAACTTATGCCGATTTTGGTTTTGAAGAAATCAGCCTTAAACTTTCAACACGCCCAGAAAAACGTATCGGTTCAGATCAATTATGGGATTATGTTGAAAATGTCATGATATCTGTTCTTAACACAATTGAAACAAAATCTGCAGGACGAATTAAAACAAGTATTCTTCCAGGTGAAGGAGCATTTTATGGACCAAAATTTGAGTATACACTAAAAGATGCTATTGGTCGCGAATGGCAATGTGGAACAACACAAGTAGACTTCAATCTTCCTGAACGTTTTGGTGCTTTTTACATTGATAAAGATTCAGAAAAACGCCAACCTGTTATGATCCATCGAGCAATTTTTGGGTCAATGGAGCGTTTCCTCGGTATCTTAATTGAAAATTTTGCAGGACATATGCCACTTTGGCTTGCACCACAACAAATTGTTGTTGCAACAATCACTTCTGAAGCAAATGAATATGCAAAAAAAATAACAGCAAAGCTTAAAGCAACTGGCCTTTTAGCAACAGCGGATCTTCGTAACGAAAAAATTAACTATAAAATACGTGAACATTCTTTACAAAAAGTACCTATAATTCTTGTATGTGGTAAACGTGAATCTGAAACAGATAGTGTAAGTATGCGCCGCTTAGGAAGTGCAGATCAAATTTTCTTATCTGTAGAAGAAATGATCAAACAGCTCTTAAATGAAGCAACACCACCAGATATGCGCCGTTTAATAAATACATAAAATGACTAAGAAGTAGAAAAAATTAAAAACAAAGGCTGTTAATCATTGTCGTGTTCTGTCAAGCGTGCGTTTACATTCAATTAATTCAAATAATATTTCCTGTAATAATGCTTTATCAGTTTTATCTTTGTAAATATTAACAGCACCGACAGATGCTTCTCCTTCATTTTTCATAAAATTTAAAAGCCCAAAAGAAGACTTTTGGGGCTTATTTTTATTATGAATAGACTCGGATGTTTGTTCTACATGTTTCTTCTCCATTACAACCTTCATGGCATTGAGATCGCCACTACCAAATGCAATAACAAATGCAACGCCATTTTCCTTTAAAAGTCGCTGCACACCTTTTATAGTATAACCTTGATCATACAATAATTGTTTAATACCATTAAGTAAATCGATATCACCTGGGCGATAATAGCGCCTCCCACCACCACGCTTCATTGGTTTAATCTGTGTAAATCGTGTTTCCCAAAATCTTAATACATGCTGCGGAAGTCTTAATAACTCCGCTACTTCGCTAATTGTGCGAAAGGCATCGGAGCTTTTATCCATATTATAATACCTTATCTAAATTATAAAAATTAAAAATTACAAAAATAATCTTATCGCTGCTGATCAAGTTTTAATTTCTCAACAAGATTAATCAAAAATAAGATTATATTAAACCACATTTAAATTAAAAAGCTGTTTGCATAAAATAAAATTTAAAGACCTATTTTATAAAAAATTCTTTAACAGATGCCATAATATATGATCGCATTCATTTATATAGCATTATTTTTTCTTCTTGCGCGATGCGAATCTAAAATTCTTTGTTTAAGCACATTTGCAGCTTTAAATGTCACAACACGCCGCGGTGAGATAGGGGCTTCTATACCTGTCTTTGGATTGCGCCCAACACGCTCAGTTTTATTACGAACCTGAAAAGTCGCAAAAGAAGATAACTTAACTGCTTCGCCTTTGATAAGAGAATTGCAAATTTCACTCAAGACCAATTCAACCAAAGCTGCCGATTCAGTGTGTGACAAGCCCACTCTTTTACAAACTACGCTCGCTAAATCTGCACGCGTTACTGTTTTACTTGTCATTGTAACCACCTATTCAAATATTAAAAATTATAACAGTGATTTATACGTTTTATTTAAATATGGTCAAGAAGCTATAACTTACCAACGAATAAGAATCGCACCCCATGTAAATCCACCTCCCATAGCCTCCAACATAATAAGATCTCCCTTTTTTATTCTTCCATCTTGAACAGCCGTTGCCAAAGCTAATGGTACCGATGCTGCAGATGTATTACCATGTTGATCAATGGTAATCACAACTTTATCGAGAGAAATCCCTAACCTTTTAGCTGATGCTTCAATGATACGTTTATTAGCTTGATGAGGTACAAACCAATCTAATTTTGAAGAATCTATACCAGCAGCATTAAAACAATCATCAACTACATCAGTTATCATGCCAACTGCATATTTAAAAACTTCTCGTCCTTCCATACGTAAATAACCCGTTGTTTGTGTTGTTGAAGGACCTCCATCAACATATAGCTTATTCATATATGCACCATTAGAGCGCAATTTCGTAGATAATATGCCACAATCAGAAGTTAAATCATTTACTGTTTTTTGTGATTCTAAAACAGCAGCACCCGCACCGTCACCAAATAAAACACATGTCGTGCGATCTTTCCAATCTAAAATTCGAGAAAATGTTTCAGATCCAATGACCAAAATTCTTTTGACTGCTCCACAGCGTAAATAAGCATCCGCTGTCATTAAAGCAAAAATAAAACCAGAACAAACAGCTTGAAGATCAAAAGCAAATCCATGATTCATTCCCAAAGCATGTTGAATTTCAACTGCAGAAGCAGGAAAAGTATGATTTGGTGTTGAAGTTGCTAAAATAATACAATCAATATCTTCTATTGTAAAACCAGAATTTATGAGTGCTGCTTGTGCAGCTTCTACGCCTAAAGAAACAGTTGTTTCATTTTCATTAGCAATATAACGTTGACATATCCCTGTACGCTGAAAAATCCATGAATCGGATGTTTCAACAAATTTCGCAATCTCATCATTCGATAAGCTTTTTTTTGGTAAGGCACTTCCCACACCACACATAACTGATCGAATCATTCGGTTTTTGCCTTTTCTTGATATTTTTTATTTGCATTATAAATACTGGTCATATGATTTCCCCATCAACTGTTGCTTCATCTTCCTTTTCTTTGTCGAAAAATGTTGCTTTATTTTTATGAAACCGTCGTAAATCATCAGTTATTTTTTTTAAAAGTCCATTATTTACCATCTCATAACCAACACGAATAGCAGAAGCAAAACCGCTAGCATTCGCACTACCATGACTTTTTATAACAACCCCATTCAATCCTAAAAGTACTCCACCATTAACTCTATCTGGATCCATTTTATGTTTCAGTATACGAAAAGCACCCCGCGATAAAAAATAACCAAGGTATGAGAAAAAAGAGCTACACATAGCAGTGTTTAGGATTTCTCCTATTTGCCGCACAGTTCCTTCTGCTGTCTTTAGAGCAATATTACCAGAAAATCCCTCCGTTACAACAACATCCACTGTTCCCTTTCCAATATCATTACCTTCAACAAATCCCTTATACTCTAATCCTTCTAATTGCACTTCACGCAATATCATTCCAGCTTTTTTAATTGCATAAAGACCTTTAACCTCTTCAACTCCCACATTTAAAAGCCCGACACTTGGTTTTTCAACATGATACAAAGCGCGAAACATACCAGCTCCCATCACTGCTAAATCAACCAATTGACTAGCAGATGCACCAATTGTTGCACCAATATCTAAAACAATACTCTCACTTCGAAGCGTTGGCCAAATGCCCGCAATTCCAGGACGTTCGGCTTCTGCCATCATTTTCAAACAAAAATAAGACATTGCCATGAGTGCACCAGTATTACCGGCAGAAACACAAGCATCAGCTTCACCATTTTTTACAGATTCAATCGCATACCACATTGATGATTTACCACGTCCAATACGAAGTGCTTGGCTTGGTTTTTCATCCATACGTGTATAACTTTCCGTAGGATAGAAGCGTGATACAGAAGCTAAATAAGGGTATTTTTTTAAAACTGGCTTAACAACCTCATCTATCCCGTAAAATAGAAAATAAATATTTGGCAAATACTTTTGTACAATTGCTGCTCCCTCAATAGTCACTTCTGGACCATAATCACCACCCATTACATCCACAGAAATTCTAATCACGCTTGCATATCCTACATTTTTAAATTTATACTTTTCAACTCATATTACAATTTTTCGCTATTAAACAACTACGAAGCACACTATGAAAATAGCTTCACAGAAAATATTGTTTTTATGCGTTTATGATTATTTTTAACTTTTCAAAATAGAAAATGGCGATAATTTTTGTTCCACCTCATCTGAATTTTCAATTATACTCATGTTTATACCCTTTTTACGTGGATAATGATCAATTGATAACTCAAAAAATTCTTCCATGACTGCACCAATATCAATTTTATCGCCATAAAAAACTTCTGGGGTATCTAATCCACTCGCATCTAAAAATAATTCACCTGTATCCTCTAAAATTTTGGGCTTAGTCAAATTTGAATCTTCAGGGACAAAAACGATGTCAATATTTTCATCGAGAACATTTTCTAATGGTTCTAATGTAATCACACATAACTGTACTACACGTGCTCGTAATGAACCTTTTACGCGTACCCCACGCTTTTTCCAGGGTAAAATATGGAATTCTCCCTCACAAAATTTTACTTCAACTAAATCATGATTCTTAGCTAACTGCGCACATTCTTGTTGATTTGCACAAATATGAGCCTTTATGCCTTTAACAGGCAACGAAGATACCGATATTGGATAAGCCAAAGCAAATGTCATTTGGGAAATATTTTGAGCATTCATTGGCAACTCCTAAATATACAGAAGTAGATACACTGTACTTTTATTTAGCTAAACATATTTCATTCATTTTTTTCTTTTCTAAAGAAACTCTATATGGCATAATTTATTTTATAACAAGGAAGTTCAATGTAAGCTATGGCAGATTGATTAAAATTAGAAAAAACTTAAAGCTGCCTTCTTGTTATACGTCTAAGTATAAAAGGAGATATCATTGTTTCAGATGCCCCACAGAATGGCCTTAATCAAATACAAATTATTGATTGGTTCGTTAATAGCAAGCATGGCTACAACTACTGGTTGTAGTTTAACTGATTCCTCAGGTTTAAGCCAGATATATAAAGAGGGTTATATCCTCGATAAAAATGCTCTTGATTCTATTTCTGTTGGATCAAGTAAAGAACAGGTTATTTTAACTTTAGGAACCCCCTCACTCAAAACAAAATATGATAATGAAATTTTTTATTATATCTCACAAACTCGCTACCGTGGGATGCAATTTATGAAAACTAAAATTATTGATCGTAAAGTTTTGGCCATTTACTTTAATAAAAACAATCAGGTTACTAAGATAGCTAATTACGGTCTACAGGATGGTCAAGTATTTGACTTTATAACACAAACAACACCAACTGCTACCAAAGAACAACCTTTCTTAATCCAAATTATTAAAGGCTCTGTTAATTTATCAACTTAGAATGTAAATTTACTAATCCATAACTAAATTCTAATGATCCATATACAATCCCGATATTACTGGGATTGTATTGTTATTCTTAGGAGCGAATTTCTTTCGCCATGCCATCAAGAACTGCATTAACAAGCTTTGGTTCATCACCTTCAAAAAATGCCTTTGCTATATCGACATATTCATTCATAACAACAGCAACTGGCACATCTTGGCGATTAATCAACTCCCATAAACCTGCACGCAAAATTGCTCGTAGTATAGAATCAAGACGCGAGAGTGACCATTCTGTAGAAAGTTGCTGATGCAACATAGGATCAAGCTGTTTTTGATCTTGCACAACACCAGATATAATAGCCAAAAACCATTGAAAATCAGCATCAAGATATTGATTTCCATCAATATTCTTTCCTAAACGATAAGTCTCATACTCTGCTGCTGTTTCCATAACACCAGTACCTACCATATCCATTTGGTAAAGTGCCTGTACTGCAGCAAGCCTTGCTGCTCCACGTTTATTAGCTAAACGCGGAGAATATCTGCCTCTTACATCAGCCATATTTAATGATTATCTCCAAATTTCTTTTTTAGAGCGATCATACATAAAGCAGCTTCAGCCGCAAAACTACCTTTATTTTTTTCATTCTGTTTTGCACGTGCCCATGCTTGTTTTTCATTTTCAACAGTCAAAATACCATTTCCAATAGCCAAATGTTTATGGATGGTCAAATCCATCAATGCTCGACAAGAATTATTCGCAACAATTTCAAAATGATATGTTTCACCCCGAATGACACAACCAAGTGCTACATAACCATCATAGGATATCTTATTATTTTTTTCGAAAAAAGCTATTGCACCTGGTATTTCTAATGCTCCTGGAACTGTCACAATATCATAGCTTGATGTAGCATTTTGTAAAGTATTCACTGCACCCGAAAGAAGTGCATCGGAAATCCCATCATAAAAACGTGCTTCAACAATCAATATATGAGATTTTTGACGTATTTCTTTTGTCATAAAGAGACTCCATCAAAAAAAAATTAATCAAAAAATTTTGGATTACAGAATATAAAATTTCAAAGAATATAATAAATTTTCAGCTCACTCATCTTTCATTTTTAATCCAGAAAATTTTGCTGCATAACGAGCAAGTTGATCAACTTCTAAATTAATTTTATCTCCAATTTTAACTTGTTTCCAAGTTGTCATTTCAAGTGTATGACGAATAATAAGAACATCAAAAATACTATTTTTAATACTATTAACAGTAAGAGATGTTCCATTAAGCGCAATAGAACCTTTACTTATAATAAAGGGTGATAATTGAGTTGGAACTTGTAGATAAAAACGAACTGCATCACCTTCATTTTTTTGATCAATAATCTCAGCTAAACCATCAATATGACCAAAAACTAAATGCCCACCTATTTCATCACCAAATTGTAGCGACCGTTCCAAATTAACAAAAGTCCCTTTTGTCCATTGTATAAGATTAGTTAAACACAATGTTTCTTCCCACGCTTCCACAGCAAACCAATTGGTAGTTTCTTGTTTTGATGCCCGTTCAACAATTGTTAAACAAATCCCTGAACATGCGATTGATGCACCAATTTTTAAACTTTCTACATCATAATGCGTAGAAATCTCTAAACGTATTCCTTGCTTCAAAGATTGAACATCTTCAACACAACCAATGTCTGTTATAATTCCGGTAAACATAATGCCTTATGCCTCCATTTATAAAAACGGTCATTTCCAAACATTCTCATTTCAATTTGATTAAATTCTGAAAGATAATTCCCAAAATGAGGAGCTTCGATGCGATCTTTACCTAAAATAATAGGTGCGTAAAAGCATATTAAATGATCTACACAACCAGCATTTAAAAATTTTTCTCCTGTTTTTGCTCCTCCTTCAAGCAAAACACTATTGATTCCACGTTGATAAAGCAGCTGTAAAATAGAAAGAGGCTGTATGCAACCATTACTCTTTTCCACCAAATACACAGATACACCAAGCTGTTCCAACGCTATTTTTTTACGTTTCTTTGAAAGATTTGTATCACAAATAATCCATGTAGGAATTTTTGTTGCCGTTTGAACAACCTTCGCATCAAGTGGAATATGTAAATCTGTATCTAAAATAATACGTATAGGTGAACGCATTCCTAGCCCTGGTAAACGGCAATTTAATTGTGGATCATCTGCTAATATAGTACCAATACCAACAATAATAGCATTATTTTTTGCTCGTAAAATATGAGTATGTGTATGAGAAATTATTCCACTAATTTTTATTCTACCTTGCCCCTTTTTTCCTATACCATTATCTGCAGAAATTGCCATTTTTAAAGTAACCACACATCGCTGTAGTTTCCTTATGTACAGATGAGTACATAACGTTTCAAAAGCTTCCTCAGCCAAAACCCCTTCAACAACTTCGATACCGGATGCACGTAAAAGAGCAATACCACGGCCATCAACTCGCTTATCTAGATCAGTAAGAGCAATAACGACCCGCGAAATACCCGAATTAATAAGTGCATTTACACACGGCGAAGTTTTACCATAATGTGAACAAGGCTCCAAAGTAACATAAGCAGTAGCACCACGGGCTAGTGGGCCAGCCATTTGCAAAGCCTGCACCTCAGCGTGAGGCCTCCCATGAATAGCTGTCACACCATAGCCAACGATAAATGTCCCTACACTGTCGTCATTCCTAGTGATTAACGTACCAACAGAAGGATTTTCACCAGTAAGACCGACATGACGTTCTGCCAAACGGATAGCCGCAGCCATAAACCGTTCATCTTGCACTCTTTTATTCATCAAAACAAGATTCTGTATCCGTTACACCCTTTGACAACTCATCTATAACATTATGAAAATCGCTTGCGTTACAAAAATCTTGATAGACAGAAGCAAAACGAATATAAGCAATATCATCAATACCTTTCAACGCATCCATAACGAGATGTCCAATCTTTTTCGAAGCGATCTCAGGCTCCCCTAAATTTTCAAGCCGACGTACAATACCAGAAATTGCTTGTTCAAGATGATCAGGATCAATATTGCGTTTACGCACAGCTATATTAACTGATCGCGTCAATTTATCACGATCAAATGGCTCACATCGACCGCTTTTCTTAGAAACTAAAAGTTCACGTAACTGAACACGCTCAAAAGTTGTAAAACGACCACCACAAACAGAACATACACGCCGACGACGGATTACAGCACCCTCTTCTGCAGGACGTGAATCCTTAACCTGTGTATCCTCATATTGACAATAAGGACAACGCATTTTTTTCTGCCTTTAACAAATGTTAAAATAAGAGTAAATAGGGAAATTATCTGTCATATCTTCTACCTTTTTCTTAACAGCCATTTCAATCACAGTATTATCTTCATCACTTTTCGCTATACTGAGACCATCAAGAACTTCTGAAATCATATCAGAAATTTGAATAAACTCATTCTCTGTAAAACCACGTGTCGTAGCAGCAAGTGTACCCAAACGAATACCTGAAGTTACAAACGACGTTTCAGGATCAAAAGGAATACTATTTTTATTACAGATAATGCCAGCACGCCCTAAGGATAATTCTGCAGATCTTCCCTTCAAATTTTTAGAACGCAAATCAATCAATAATAAGTGATTATCTGTACCACCAGAAACAATACTAAAACCATTATTTTGCAAACTCCTTGCCAAAGTTTTAGCATTAGCAACTACACGAGCAATATAATCTTTAAAAGCAGGTTGCAAAGCCTCTCCTAGTGCTACCGCTTTTCCAGCAATCACATGCATTAAAGGACCACCTTGAAGACCTGGAAAAACCGCTGAATTAATTTTTTTAGCTAAATTCTCATCATTTGTTAATATCATACCACCACGAGGACCACGCAGCGATTTATGTGTTGTCGTAGTAACAATGTGTGCATATGGTACAGGTGAAGGATGCGCACCACCAGCAACCAAACCTGCAATATGAGACATATCAACTACCAAATAAGCCCCGATTTCATCTGCAATTTCACGAAATCTTTCCCAGTTCCATACACGTGGATAAGACGTTCCACCTGCAAAAATAAGCTTTGGTTTATGCTTCTGTGCAAGATATTCAACTTCCGCCATATCAAGAAGCTGATCTTCTTCACGTACACCATAAGAAACAACATTAAACCATTTTCCTGACATATTAACGGAAGATCCATGCGTGAGATGACCACCAGCATTCAAATTCAACCCCATTAATGTGTCTCTAGGTTGAAGCAAAGCTAAAAGTACAGCTTGATTCATCTGACTACCTGAATTAGGTTGAACATTCACAAAAGAAGCACCAAATAGTTTTTTGCCTCGTTCGATTGCTAATCTTTCAATTTGATCAACAAAATGGCAGCCACCATAATAGCGATTTCCTGGATAACCTTCTGCGTATTTATTAGTTAAAATTGATCCTTGCGCTTCAAGAACTGCTCTTGAAACAATATTCTCTGACGCAATTAGCTCAATGTCGCGTCTTTGACGCCCAAATTCACCTCGGATTGCATCAAAAACTGCAAGATCAACGGTTTGTAAATTATTATTAAAAAAGTAACTTCGTGTATCATTTTCTTGCTTGGTCATAAAATTTTATCCTAACGCCTTAAAAATAAAGTGATAGATGGTAACATAGCAAACCGTACAAATAAAATATTTTAAATAGCTTCTATTTAAAAATAAAAAAATATAGCAAATATTTATCTCAATTCTGTTTTTTTCTAAATAATAAAATCTTACTCTTAAAAAAATAAATGATAAAAAATGAATATTAAATTCATTTTAATATACTATTATTGCACAATTTTTTACAGAAAGGTGACTTATAGCCATAAAAAATCTAATAATTTAATTAACAATAATTTAGATTGATTTATAGTGCGACAAACAGACGATGACAATAAAATTTGATTCAAGGCAAATAGAATGGTAACAAAAGTTTTTATTGATGGTGAACATGGAACAACCGGGTTACAGATAAAAAATCGGCTGGTAGAGCACCAAGATTTAAAATTACTTTCTCTTCCTCATGCTGATCGATACAACATTGATATCCGACAAGATTATCTTAATCAAGCTGATATTGCTATTCTGTGCCTTCCAGATGATGTTGCAAAAAAAACAGTCAATCAGCTCAAAAATAATAAAAAAATTAGAATTATTGATAGCTCAACAGCTCACCGTATTGCACCAAACTGGATCTATGGTTTTCCTGAAATGACTGCAGGACAAAAGCAACGTATACAAGAAGCACAATACGTAACTAATCCTGGATGTTATTCCACTGGTGCAATTAGCTTGATTCGTCCACTCCGCGAAGTAGGTTTACTGGATGCTGATTATCCAATTTCAATTAATGCAATATCTGGCTACACAGGTGGTGGTAAACAATTAATTGCACAAATGGAGAACCAATCTCAACAAGATAATCTTCAAGAGAATTATTTTATTTATGGCCTTAATCTTAAGCATAAACATGTGCCAGAAATTAAAATTTATGGGCAGATTAACCAAATGCCCATTTTTATACCAAGTGTTGGTCGTTTTCCTCAAGGAATGATTGTAAACCTCCCATTGCATCGTAATTTATTCACAAAATCAGCTAACTGTTCTGATCTACGTGAAATTTTTAACACTCATTATGATGGACAAAATACCATATCGGTTGCATCACAAGAAGAAACCAGCACACTTACCAAACTTAATCCAGAATGCTTAGCACATAAAGACGGTATGAAATTATTTGTTTTTGGTAATGAAAACGAAAATATTTTTAATCTATGTGCCATATTAGATAATTTAGGAAAAGGTGCATCTGCAGCTGCTGTTCAAAATCTTAACTTAATGCTTTCAGGTTATTGACATTTCTTTGGTAAAAAACCCTATTCAATAACATAATATGCTCCTCCTTTTGTTGCTCTCCAATGCGCAACTGAAAAATATAATATTGCTAATGCAAAACTTTGATGAATAAGCCCCAAGCTTATCGGTACTTCATTTAATAACGTAATGATACCTAAAAATGCTTGAAAAACTATCATAAAACATATAAGAAATGCACGACGAGCATGAGTTGAGTGTGGAATATTTTTCTTTACATATAAAGCATGAATAATCGCTATAATAAACAAAAAATATGCAAAAAAACGGTGAATAAATTGAACTGTTAAGGGGTTATCGAATAAATTAAGCCACATGGGATCACGATTTAGTAATCCATCAGGTATAATCTCACCATCCATAAATGGCCATGTATTATAGACTTTACCTGCATGAAGACCAGCAACCAAAGCACCAAAATAAATTTCCACCAAAATAAGAACAACAAGCCAACCTGCAAAATGTTGAATCATTTTATTCGCTGGTTTTTCTGAATATTTTGTAAATCCTCGAGATAAATAAGTAACAAAAATAATAACAAAGCACGCTGTTATAAGATGAAATGCTAAACGGTAATGGCTAACACTTGTTAAATTACTTTGACCAATACCTGAAGCTACCATCCACCAGCCGATAACACCTTGAAAAGCAATAAGAATTGGCACAATAGTAAGTTGCAGCAAAATATTTCTTTCAATACGTTTTATCATCCAAAACCAAATCAAACCCAATAATGCTACAAGACCAACAAGACGCCCAAGAATACGATGCCCCCATTCCCACCAAAAAATTACTTTAAACGCACTTAACGTCATATCGCGATTAAGCAGCTTATATTGCGCTATTTGTTGATACTTTAAAAATTCTTCCTGCCATTGATCTGAACCAATCGGTGGAATCACACCATGAATGGGTTTCCATTCGGTTATAGATAATCCTGATCCTGTCAAACGAGTAGCTCCCCCTACTAAAACAATTATTAAACAAAGCAATAAAATAGAATAAAGCCACACCTGGATCTGTTTCTGATATTTTTTGTGTAACGGTTTCAAAACGCCCTCGTTCAATCTCTCTACTATCATCTTCGATTGCCCCACGTTTGTATTTCCAACTAAAAATAATCTCTAACCCATTATAACATACGATTAGCATTCCTATTTTGCAATATTTACAATGCAACCACACGGTAAATAGTTTTTGGAAACTTATTTACCATCTGTACCATCCAATCTTGCTCATTAAGAGCTATACTACAGATGTAATAATCTGTTAGCTTTGCAAATTGCTCAAGTCCATATTTAGGTTCACTCGCTATTTCTAAGATAACAAAATCATAATTTTTTTTAAATTCTTGTAATATAATAGGAATATTCTTTGAAAGATCTTGTACACAGTCAATACTTGTTAATCCTTGAGGAAGAATATCAACTCCTGTGTCATAATCATGATAAACAACATCCTGTAGCTGTACCTTCCCCGCTAAGATATCACTCAATCCCCGATGCGGACCAATCACCTTCTCTATTTGTTGACCGGAAATATCCACTAATAAAATTGTTTTACTCTTTTCTATAAGATGAAGAGATAATTTTGCTGCCATCTGCGCAGCTTCTGACCCAATTATTGAAATAACTGTTGAAGCATTCCATTTTAAAAGATCTGAAAATCCCTCTATTGTAATAAGAGCTTCAAAACTTTTTATCCCCTTAAATACTAAAACATCCTCATTGTTTTTAAAATTACCTTCTTCCAAGAGAGATTTTTTTGTTCTAAAATATTGTTGAGATAACAACAATACTCCCCCAAAAATAATTAAGCTTGCAAATATACCAACAATAATATTTTTTCTATGAAGAGTTATAAAAGAAATTGGCACTGGCGTTGTCGAGGAAACTACGCTAATCTTTATGTTTTGCAATGGATGAGATTTGCTTATCTCTTTATTTTGTGCATTTACTACTGCTTTTATTTCATTTTCTAGCTTGTTAAGCATTTGACTCAAAGATTGAGATTGATCCTTTACAACAAGGCTAATCCTTTTTCTTAGCTGTTCTTCAAAATTTCTTGCAATAATTTCATCCGAGTGAATTTGATGAACAATCTGCAAAATTTTATTTTCCAATTGATTAGAAAGCGCCTTTGATTCTGCAGTTAGAGCCTTAATCTGAGGATGTTCCCATCCTAATTGTGCAGCCATATGTACTATTTGCGTTTCCAAAAGATTACGCTTAGATTCTAATGCAGTAATCGCTGAGTTATTTGCAATAAATGATAAAGGCAGTAAAGATTTCCCATTTTCACGCATCATCTTAATGATTGAAATAAGGCTAGTTAAATGAATACGATCTAAGGTTGCTTTCGTTAATTGCGCATAAAGATCATTAAGCTCAGTTTGCTTCGCATCGTGGTGAATAAAAGAAGTAATCGATAAGCGAAATTTCTGTATTATATTTAGTATCGCAGTATTATTATACTGTTGACCAATTTGCTGTCCTTCTAACAATAATTTTTGATTCTTTTTAATGATTGCTTCTGAAAATGCAGAAAAATAGGTTTCTAATCCTTTTTGAGCAGCTTCAGCAGTTTTAGCTTCAAAAGTAAGATCAATTAAATCTCCGTTACGAAAAAAATGAATATTTTCATAAAAATTTTTATGAAACCCATCTGAAGAAAAACCCTGAAAACTTGAATAATTTAAAATAGCCGACTGCGAAGATAAGAACGCGATAACATTATTTTGTTTATCAATTGGCAACGGTTTTCCTGCAGAATCAGATAAAGAAAATGTTAAAGTTGCTCGGTAAATTTGTGGTTGAATAAAATAATACACCAAAATAAAAAATACACATACCTCTACCAACAGCAGAATAACTAAAGCGTTTCTCTGCATTGTATATACAAACAGTTTTTTATTGCATTTAAAATTCATCTTTATTTTAACCAGCAAACTACTTCATATTTTTTATTAAGAGAAAGTGGTAACTATCCTCTTAACTTAAAGCCATATTGTTGATGAGATAAGAAAAATGTAAAATCGAATAAAAAATATTTAATAATATCAATACTCGATAATGTTTTAAAAGAAACTTTAATTCATATCATGTTTAATATGATCTAGCTGTTTTTTTGCTTCAGAAGTAAGTACCGCTCTAATAATAATAGAGCCGTCATCACATCCTTCCTGCATTATTTTACTAGAATTTTTATAAAACCAATTAATAAGATGCATTTCATTAGGTTTTAAAATATACTCAATACTTTGCATTTCTCCAAAAATTCGCTTTTCAATTTCTGTTAATAATTGATCTAATCCCTCACTTGTAAGCGCTGATACCATCACTGCAGGATTTAACAATGTTTTTGCATTTGTTTGCAAAACACTTAATGCACATTCATCTAATATATCGATTTTATTCCAAACTTCCATGATATGCTTTGTATCATCAACAGCAACACCAAGACTTGAGAGAACTTCTAAAACATCTTGGGCATGAGCCCGATGATCAAGATCTGACATATCTCTTACATGAAGAATTAAATCAGCCTCAACCACTTCTTCAAGTGTTGCTCTAAAAGCTGCTATTAAATGTGTTGGTAAATTAGAAATAAAACCTACAGTATCAGATAAAAGAATAGTTTTCCCGTGGGGAAGAGTAACTTTTCGTAACGTTAAGTCAAGTGTTGCAAACAACATATCTTTTGCCAACACATCTGCACCACTCAAACGATTAAAAAGAGTTGATTTGCCCGTATTGGTATATCCTACCAATGAAACAACAGGATAAGATATCTTTTTTCGTTTAGCTCTATGAAGAGAACGTGTTTTCACAACTGTTTCCAATTCACGGCGAATACGAATAATTTTATCTTGTAAAAGACGTTTATCTGCCTCAATCTGAGTTTCACCAGGCCCACCTAAAAAACCACAACCACCACGTTGCCTTTCTAAATGTGTCCAACTACGGATAAGCCTACTTTTTTGATAAGATAAATGTGCCAATTCAACCTGCAAAACCCCTTCTTTTGTTCGCGCACGATTTCCAAAAATTTCAAGAATTAAAGCTGTTCTATCAATAACTTTGCAATTCCATAATTTTTCTAAATTACGTTGCTGCACTGGTGTTAGAAAATGATCTACAATCACAAGATCAATATAATATTCACTTATATAGCAAGTGAGAGCATCCACTTTACCCGTTCCAAATAAAGTCGCAGAACGTGGTGCAATAATATTAATCGTTTCATAATGAACAACATCTAATCTTATAGAATGGGCTATCCCCAACACCTCTTTAATCCGAGAAGATACTGAGCATTCACGTGAAATCTTTTCATTTTTGTGCTCATAAAAAATTGGTATCAAAATAACAGCACGTACCTGTTTTACAACCTGCGAAAAAAAATCTCTAGATCTCTCATTTTTATTTATCATGGTAATTTACATGGCACTTTTAAAACAGGAGAAGAGATCTATAATAAAGCGGCTTTTTTATTCAGAATTTTCACCTTCAAACATCTGCACAGATTGCCCAGGCATAATTGTAGAAATAGCATGCTTATAGACCAATTGTGCATGTCCATCACGACGCAAAAGAACGCAAAAATTATCAAATGACGTTACAATACCTGTTAATTTAACGCCATTCACAAGAAAAATTGTGAGAGAAATTTTTTTTTTGCGAACTGTATTCAAAAATACATCTTGCAGGTGTTGTGATCGTTCTACCATTATTTTTACACCTTTGTTTCGAATTACATAAAATACTCATGCATGCATATCGACTAAAAAACACTCAATTGTCAACGTAGCCGCATTAAAATTTAGTGAAATACTACCTAATATTGATAAAAAAACTACTATTTCAAGCAAAGAGTATCACAACTAATTGAGATCAATCATAAAATATGAAAACTTCCTAATATGTGCTTTTTATAAATTACTATTAAAAATAAACTCTTTTATTCCAAAAATCTTAGTACATTTGGTATATATAGCATACATCTTTATATAAGATAAAGCTGCATATATTTTTAAGAAATATAAAAAATTAATTTCCCTAATTTCATAATCAATAGCAATTGGTAGAGTAATAATTTTTTATCGATATAAAGGATATAAAAAGCTACACATGTATAAATGTATCCATACTTCGCAAATCCCTTTTAAATACTGTATATAACCATAATCTCCATTAAATCGCCCTTATTCAAATACCATAAACTCATAATCTTACCTATAAACTAAAATTGTAAACAGCATTTTTATTTTATATATAATTACTTATTGTATTGTTTTTGTTTAATTTTATATCATTCTTGAATAAGCAACAAGATCCATATTAACTTTATCTTGATAAGTTTTCAAAATTTTTCCTTAAGTATATTCCTTTCTAAATAATTAACAGCTAGTATACGAAAATATCCGAAAGAGGACGTATCCCTTTTTTGTTTGTAGAGTATGAGGCGAGTATGGCACGCAGAACCAAATTACAAACATTTGAAGTCGAAGTTGAAGAGGCTCTAACAAAAGCCATGAACTTTGACTTTAATAACACAGCGATTGAAACAATGTCATCAAATGATTCTGAAAATGTCGTTAATGTAGATGATTTGATTCAAAAAATTGCAATAGCAGAGAAAGAGATTTCTGATGAAAATGTTACTTCAGCTCTTACTTCAAATATTCATGATAATGCCGTTGTTGATGAATCAATTGTTGGACAGATTTTTACCCCTAAACCTCGACATGAGCTTTCAGGTGGAACCGTACATAACACATTATTGTCTGCGCAACTTTTCCCCGCTAATGATGATATAACAACTCCTGTAAATTTTGAATTATTAAAGCAGAATTCTATTTCTCGAATCTATTGGAGTACAACAGCGCTCAGTGCTTTATGGGCAGCGGGAGGTGCTTTTATTGCTCACAGTCTCGCTCCTGCTGGACTGAATTCCTTATCAAATATTGCCGCTTTTTTTACATCTTTTACTGGATTGGCTGTAGCAGCAGGAACAATTATTCCTATTCTTATGTCTTGGGGATTTGCTCAATTAACAAAACGTTCAAACGAATTGTACGATATTGCAATTCTTATGGCAAATGCTGCACAACGCCTCAATGAACCACAGCACATATCTGAAAAACAAGCTATTGCTATAGGGCAAACTATACGTGAAGAAGTAGCTGCAATGAATAAGGGAATTGAACGTACTCTTGGACGAGCTGTTGAACTTGAAGCTATCATACAAGGCGAAGTTCATAGCTTGGAACAAGCTTATGCTGAAAACGAATCTCGTATTCATACCTTAATCAAAGAATTGAGTAATGAACGTATAGCCATTTTAAATCATGCTGAGCGGGTACAATCAACAATTAAAGGAACACAAGAGCAACTGAATAATGAATTTGGTTTGGTTACGTCTAAAATTGTAACTAATGTTGAAAAGCTTGCACAAACTCTTTCTCAAACTTTACAAAAACAAGGAGAAGATCTTGTTGCAAAACTTTCTTATGCAAGTGATGGTGTAACAAATCAACTGGTTGAAAAATTTAATGAGACTACGACACAAATTCGGCAAAAAAATACAGAATTTTTCTGCGAACTAGAAAAAAACTTTGATAACTTCTCAGAGCGTTTTGATAATAATGAAAAACAGATAGAAAAAACTTTTAATGAAACAGCCGCCAAAGCTGAAATGCATATCGCTAAAGTTGCAACGCATCTCCAAGCTGCAACAGAACAGACTTTATGTAGTGTTGATGAAAAATTCAAAGCATTGGACGAAGCCATTGTTGATCGTAATAATCAATCATTACAGAATTTTGATGAAAAGATCATAA
The DNA here is from genome assembly GCF_053794465.1 of Bartonella sp. B35(2025). NCBI lineage: Bacteria > Pseudomonadati > Pseudomonadota > Alphaproteobacteria > Hyphomicrobiales > Bartonellaceae > Bartonella > Bartonella sp. B35(2025). Next base: position 552,479 of record NZ_CP200035.1, on the reverse strand, counting down.
AACTTGATGAGCAAGCATGTAAACTCTCTTCTAAATTTAATAACATTACTTCAGAAGCAATTGAAGCTTTTGAAAATCGTTTAGCAGCTGTTGACTTTTCTCTTAGAGAGCATAGCAATTCTATAATCGAATCTTTCATCACCCGCAGTCAAGCTTTAGAAAATAATGCTGAAAAGCTTGGTAATTTTTTGGAAGCTCATGCCTTACAAATTAATACAAATCTTAAAGAAAGAATGGCTGATATTACAAACACCTTCACAAGTGGACACGATAATATTATTTTTGCAATTGACAAAAGCAAAGAGATGCTGAGAGAAGAAGTTAAGAATATCGATAATGCAATTATTGATATCGTACAAGAACGCTCACAAGATCTCAAATTACAACTTTCTGATCAACGAGACATAATGGCGAATATGCTCAACCAAGAAAAGGATAAAATCGCTGATACATTAAAAAATCAAATTGATATCTTAGCTCAAAACGCTTCAAGTATTGAAAAGATCTTAATTGATAATGTTCAAATTGTTGATCAACACACTGAAAATCATGTTGCGAGTATAGTTCAATGTACAGAAAAACTACAAGAAGTCATTGCACAAAGCTGCAATACAACCCAAGATGCTTTAGAAGCACAAGCTAGAAATATTGATATCCGTGCTGATGCACTACGTGATTCTTTAGCTATTAATAGTTTTTCTCTTAACGAAGTTCTTGCAGATCAAGCACGTACACTTGAACAACGAATGGAAACAATCCATAACCTTATTGCAAAAAGCGATATACGTGTCGACGTTGCATTAAAACAACAGATAGACTTAGTTGAAAATGCAATTGCTGCTAATAATAAGAATATTACTGAAACTGTCCAAGGACATATAAAAAACCTTGAAGGCCATACTGAAATTCTAAAGAATACTCTTTCTCAATCTAACAGTACATTCTTTGAAAACCTTGAAGTATATATGGGATCGTTCGATACTAATCTAGAAGAACGTGCACATAAGATTTTTGAGCGCACCGCTACATTAGAAGAGACTTTATCAAAGAAGCTTGGTCAGGTATGTGAGACCATCGAAGTGAAAACATCTCTTCTTGAAGAACATTCTGATACATTAAAGGCATCCATTACTCTTAATAATGAACAAAGCCAAGAAATTCAACAAGCGTTAGAAAAAAGTGTTGATAATATACGCATAACATTAGAAGATTCCGTTAATACAGTCACAAACGGCTTACATGATAAAATTATAAAAGCTTCTGATGTCCTTTCTTCTACGGGTGAACAGATAATTTCGTCTGTAGCTAATGTTGCCGTAAAAGCAGAAAATATTATCTCAGAATCTGGCAATCGTGTTGTATCGAATATGCAACAAACAGTTTATGATACCAGTGAAAAAGTTCTTTCCATTCTGTCTGAACAGACAGCTCATACTGTGGAAGCCTTCACGATAGCGAGTCATAATGCACAAACATTGTTGAATGAAACGATTCATACTTCAGCCACAGCTATTGAACAAGTAATTGGTGAACGCTGTAATGTTCTGCATCATTCCATACAGAATCTTAAAAATAACCTAGGATATCAACTTTCTGACGTAAATAATTGTTTAGAAGAGGCAAGAAATCAAACAGCTACTCAAATTTCAGGACACGTTGAAAAAATTGCAAAGTTGACAAATTCTTTAAATCAAGCTGCACAAGGTACAACTGAATCAATTAGCCATTTAACACAGCATATCAGTGAACAAATCTCCCTCTCAACACAAGAGGCCGAACAAAAAATTTATGCACACAATGAATCTTTAGTAAATACCTTAGCACAAACCAATTCTCAAACTGTTCAGACTGTAACAGCTATAAAGGAAGATTTTGTTAATAGCGTCTCATCCATCCTTGAGCAATTAAATCAATCGATTTATAGTATCTATGAAAATAGTAATGTTTTGATATCAGCAGTTCAAAATATTGATGGTCAATTTAACAAAACTGCTAGTAATTTTTTCCACAATACCAGCCAAGTGGCAGAGCATTTGTCAGCCTCAGGTCAGGCACTTAATAATAATGTAGAAGTTTTACAAGGACTCTCAAAAAATACATTTGAGCAAATTAATTATATAACAAACAATTTTGGTGAACATGTTAAAACGCTTTCTGAGACTATTCGTGTTCTTGAAAAATCTGAAAATACACTCAGTGTAACGCTCAAAGAAAAGCAAAATACTTTATCTACATTAAGCGATGCTCTTGTTTCAAAATCTGAAGAAATCAATAAAATAATTAAGCATTACGAAAATGTTCTCAGTTTGGCATTTGAGCGTACTGGTGAAAATGCACGTAATTCTACACATTCACTTCAGCAATCGCTTAATCAGCTTATTAATGAAGCCTCAACACGTTTTTCAGAAGCAGCAGAAGATATACGACACTCAGCTGATGAAATCCGTTCAGAACTTACAAAAATCAGTAATGATATTAATGAGCGTGTTCAAGAATTACCAAAAAAGACAAAAGAAACAACGCAAACAATTCGCTCTGCCCTAAATGAACAAATTACAGCATTAAAGGACTTGGTAAACGTTACCCAAAACAATAATCAAAATAACACAATAAAGCAAATGATACCGGCAACTTCTACGTCATTAACCCCTAATAAAAACGATAATATTGATTCTGAAACTGTAAAAAAGATAGTGCCACCTAAGCCAATTTTACAACAAGATCAAAGCAAAAAGAAACAAAATACATGGGTATCAAATCTTCTGAAAAGAGTTTCGAGTGAAGAAGAATTTCATGGAGAAACAACAACAAATAACTTTGCTTTTTCATCAGTAAAAATAAAACCACATACTACAAATGTGTCTCTTAATTCATTAGCAACTGATATATTACAGGCCATTAACCATAATGCTATTGTTGAATTATGGAATCATTATCGGCGTGGACAAATAAATATTGTGACAGAGCGCCTTTATACTTTAAATGGAAAAGCAATATTTGAAATGATTAAGAAAAAATACAATAGCGATATTAACTTTAATCGTTCAGTTAATCAATATATTGCAGATTTCGAAAAGCTATTGCGTGATGTATCTCATAATTCTAAAGATATGCGTTCAGTTAGGAAGTATCTAGTGTCAAATACTGGAAAAGTCTATACTATGCTTGCTCATGCCAGTGGGCGGATTCAATAATATAATACAAAGATGGAAAAATTGTTCTTTTTTATCTTTGTGCTATTGTTTTGTTGTGCTTATTATAGTTGTAATTTTATACAATAAGCCTGTCCATTAGTTACTTAATACATAATTTCCTATACCAATAATTTATTTCTATGTACTAGAAATTTTATCATTTTTATTAAATAATATATAAAAGGATATTTTTAGCTGTATTCAAAAAATTATTAAATGTGAAAAAACTAGCATTGGTGTAACTTACATCAACAAGATTTTTATGAACTTCTTCTTAATTTCTTATAAAAAGATTTTATTTATTTAAATAGCTGCCTTTTATTCAATAATAAGTTAATTCAGCTAAACCTAAAATCAAAGAATTACGACCACTCAGTGAATGAGTTAAGCTATCATGAATATTACAATATTTACTCTATTAAAATAATAAAGTGAATAATAAATCGTATACCAACTTAATACGAATACTATTTTAGATATCCTTACCATCATTTTGATTCAAATTGATTCTGTTAATTAGAATCTAAAGACAATAATTTTACTTATTAAGCACTTAATCAATATCTTTCAATTATATTTTAATTTAATTGAAATACTCATCAAATTTACCCTTAAGCTTATCATTTACTTTCTAAATATCTACTTCTATTGAATTATTATTCCTATATATTTTATATAATTTTAATTATAAATTAGTTTTTTTATATTGTATCAATGATGAAGATAAGCGGCATTCCCGCTATCATTCAGCTTGTCGTTTTTCTCCTGAAAGTGTATTAATAATCACATGAGGTGTAAGTTGTAGGTTTTAAAACTACCTTCATCTATAAAATAATAAATGAGGGGCTAAACTTCAGTGAATTAGGATTAAGGGAATAACAAGCAATTATTTTTTGTGCTTGTCTTCCTTTCTTGAAAACATTGCAAAAGAAACGACTGCTTGGTAATGTAGATGCTACTAATATTTTACTATAAAGCTTTTTAAATTAATTAACTGTTGCAAAATTTTGCTAAAGAGAGATAAAATAATAATGTCAATATCAATGAAATTATTAATCAATATAATCCAGAAAATTTCTCACCAATACATTTTTGCATTCAGATCAATCAAAATATATTAGTAGACCAAACTTTATCAAAAGCCATGATGTTTATATAAACGCACACTATCCGGATATCATAAGAATGTCTACAAAACAAAATAATAATTTCAGTTCACAAGAGACTGAATTTGATAGCGCAGCACTTTTTTATCACCAATATCCAAATCCTGGAAAATTAGAAATACAAGCGACAAAACCTCTCGGTAACCAACGTGATTTAGCGCTTGCTTATTCTCCAGGTGTTGCTGCGCCATGCCTTGCAATTCATAACGACCCGAATCTTGCAGCTCAATATACCTCCCGCTCTAATTTAGTGGCGGTTATATCAAATGGAACTGCTGTTCTTGGATTAGGAAATATTGGTGCACTTGCTTCAAAACCAGTCATGGAAGGAAAAGCAGTTTTATTCAAAAAATTTGCAAATATTGATGTTTTTGATATTGAACTTGATGCACCTAATGTTGAACAAATGGTAGAAACCATATCTGCATTAGAGCCAACATTCGGTGGTATTAATCTTGAAGATATCAAAGCTCCTGAATGTTTCGAAATCGAAGAAAAACTTCGTGCTAAGATGAATATTCCAGTTTTTCATGATGATCAACATGGAACTGCCATTATTGTTTCTGCAGCTGTATTAAATGCATTAAATCTCGCTGAAAAAAAAATTGAAAATGTAAAAATAGTTACCTCAGGTGCAGGTGCTGCTGCTCTGGCTTGTGTTAATCTTTTGGTTCGTCTTGGAGCGAAAATTGAAAATATTTGGCTTAGTGATCTAGATGGTGTCGTCTATGAGGGTCGAACAACACTTATGGATCGTTGGAAGATCAATTATGCGCAAAAAACGGATGCGCGTGTCTTATCAGAAATTATTGATGGTGCCGATATCTTCTTAGGTGTTTCAGCAAGTGGTGTTTTAAAACCTGAATATCTAAAAAAAATGGCTCCAAAGCCATTAATTTTAGCACTTGCTAACCCAACCCCAGAAATTATGCCAGAAGAAGCACGTGCTGTCCGACCAGATGCCATGATCTGTACAGGACGTTCTGATTATCCCAATCAGGTTAATAATGTCCTCTGTTTTCCTTATATTTTCCGTGGAGCATTAGATGTTTGTGCTACCGCGATTAATGAAGAAATGAAAATAGCAGCAGTCTATGCTATTGCTGCCCTAGCTTGTGAAGAATCTTCAGATATAGCAGCGCGTGCCTATTCAAAAAAACCATCTAATTTTGGACCAGATTATCTCATTCCCTCCCCTTTTGATCCACGCTTAATTTTACGTATTGCTCCTGCCGTTGCTAAGGCAGCAATGGAAACTGGCGTAGCAGTACGACCAATTGAAGATATGTCTGCCTATCATGATATTCTTAATCGCTTTGTATTCCGTTCTGGTTTAACGATGAAACCTGTTTTTGCAGCCGCCAAAACAGCAAAGCGTAAGCGCGTCATCTATTCTAATGGTGAGGATGAGCGCGTACTCCGTGCAGCACAAATTGTTCTTGAAGAAAACACCGCAATTCCTCTTCTCATTGGCCGTCCACACGTAGTAGAAACAAGATTAAAACGCTTTGGCTTAAAAATTCGCCCTGGCATAGATTTTGAACTTACAAATCCAGAAGATGACCCGCGTTTTCGTGATTATGTTCAGTTATTTCTTCATTATACAGGTAGACGTGGTGTTTCACCTGAAGTTGCAAAAACAATTGTCAGAACATCAACCACAGCTATTGCTGCTTTAGCTGTTATGCGTAACGAAGCTGATGCCATGATCTGTGGTTTAGAAGGACGTTTTGAACGTAATCTTGAATTAATTGAACAAATTATTGGGCTTGATCCCAATGTTAGTCATTTTTCTGCTGTCAGTTTGCTTATCTCCTCGCTTGGCACTCTTTTTTTAACAGATACTTACGTTAATGAAGATCCTTCTGCTGAAGAAATAGTAGAAATGACAGTACTAGCAGCTCAAGAAATCGAAGCATTTGGTATAACACCAAAAGCAGCATTATTGTCACACTCAAATTTTGGCTCCAAAAACACAGAAAGTGCGCGTAAGATGCGCCGCGCTACCGAAATTCTTGCTAAATTATACCCAAATTTAGAAGCTGATGGGGAAATGCACGGTGATGCTGCACTTTCCAAAATTTTGCGTGATCGTGTTTTTCCTGATTCACGTCTTAAGGATGAAGCCAATTTACTTGTCTTCCCAACACTTGACGCTGCCAATATCACGCTCAATATTGTTAAAAATTTAACCAATGCACTTCATATCGGCCCTATCTTAATCGGAGCTTCACGTCCTGTACATATACTAACGCCTTCAGTAACTTCACGGGGAGTTGTAAATATGACAGCTCTTGCAGTTCTTGCTGCAAATAGAAAAAAACTTTGTAATAAGATAAGCTCAAATAAATGAACTCAAGATAAAATTTCAAATTTTCGCAAAACCATAAAAAGTGATAAATTTATGTGTAGTAAATTTGTTTTTTATATTGAAAAGATAGCTAATTCTAGATTTGACCTTTTTTTCTAAGGAAAAAAGGGCTAAAAGAATGGAATTTAAATATATTTTAAATTTATTAACCCTATAATAAGGAACTGTATATTGTCTTCTACGTTTGATAAAGTTGCTGATATTATCGCAGAAATTAGTGAAATTGATCGCAGCATGATCACACCTGAAAGCCATACAATTAACGATTTAGGAATCGATAGCCTTGACTTTCTTGATATTGTTTTTGCGATTGATAAAGAGTTTGGAATTAAAGTTCCTCTAGAGCAGTGGACTCAAGAAATTAATGAAGGTGCAGTTACAACTGAGGAATACTTTGTTCTTAAAAATCTTTGTACAAAAATTGATGAACTCGTTTCTTTAAAACAAGCCGGTTAATATTTTTTTACCATGTATGATCACGCTGTATTCATCACTGGTATAGGTCTTATAAGCTCTTTGGGTGAAGGGGTTGATTATCATTGGAATATCTTGAATGGTCCAACAGTTAAACCACACCTTGATTGTACAACTTTTTTACCATATACTGTCCACAAATTAGCTGAGGTTGACTGGAATTTACAAATTCCAAAACGAAGTGATCAACGACAAATGGGAACGTGGCAACGCCTTGGTACCTACGCAGCTGGCCTTGCCCTTAATGATGCAGGAATAAAAAATGATGAACAATTAACATCAACAATGGATATGATTGTCGCAGCAGGTGGTGGGGAACGCGATGTTGTTGTTGATACGCAGATTCTTTCTAAAGCACGCACAGCGGTTGATAAAGATTCCATGTTGAATTCTGCCCTTTCAAGTGAACTTCGTCCAACTTTATTTTTAGCACAACTTTCAAATCTTTTGGCTGGAAATATTTCAATCGTTCATAAAGTAACTGGATCTTCTCGCACCTTTATGGGTGAAGAAGGCAGTGGGCTTGCTGCTATTCAAATTGCTGCAGCTCGTATTCGATCAGGCCAGAGTACACATGCACTGGTAGGAAGCTCATATAACGCACAAAGTTATGATATGTTGTTGGCACATGAACTTGGTGGTCTTTTATCACGTAGTGGGTGGACGCCAGTGTGGGATCGTAAAGCTTGCCTCGGTGGTGGTGTCATAACTGGTTCTGGTGGTATCTTTTTTGTTCTTGAAAGTGAAGAACACGCAAAAAAACGAAATGCCCATGTTTATGCTGAAATTAGTCAGATTATTACAGACCAGACAAACAGAACAAAAAGACCACTTAAAGATACAATTACAACAATGTTAAAAACAGCAAAGGCAGAATCTGCTTTTACAATTTCAGCGGCTTCAGGCGCTCATGAAGTGACAGAAGCAGAACAAAGTGCTCTTGATAATGTTGGTATATTTTATCGTGGAATTACGACATTATTTGGTTATATGCGAGAAGCACAATTTCCTTTAGCACTTGCACTTGCTGCTATTGCTGTTAAAAAAAGACATAGTTTTCCAGCATTAAGTACTCATGAAAAATCTTTTTCTAAAGAAGTATATGAAGCATTTGTTACCACCGTTGGTATAAAAAGAGCTGAAGGTGTGGTACGTTTAACTGCTATTTAAGGGGATTTCTATAGTGAAATACAGCGATTATCTTGGACGTCCACTCGTAGCAATAACTGGAGCAGGAGTTGTAACATCACTTGGGCAAGGAAAACATAAAAATTGGCAAAAATTAATAAGTGGTGTAAGTGGTATCCATAAAATAACACGTTTCCCTGTTGAAGGATTAAATACACGTATTGCTGGAACTGTTGATTTTCTTAAAGAAAGCACGCTTGGTGCCTCAGCACTTTCTGAAAAACTAGCTCATCTGGCAGCAGAAGAAGCTTTAGAACAAGCTGCTCTTGATAAAACAAATTTTAACGGACCATTATTTTTAGCATCTCCTCCTGTAGAGCTTGGGTGGAAAGCACGTTTTGCTCTTGATCAAGAAGGAGCCTTCAGTAGTGAGCCTTCCTATCAACATCTTCTTGAAGTGTGTAGTAAAAAAAACCATAAAGTGCTTTTTGAAACAACACAGTTTGGTGCAATTGCAGAAAAACTTCAAGAAAAATTTGGAACAAAGGGGATTCCTATTACACTTTCAACCGCTTGTGCATCTGGTGCAACAGCGATTCAGTTAGGTGTTGAATCCATTCGACGAGGTGAAACTAAGCGTGCACTTACAATTGCTACAGATGGTTCAGTTTCAGAAGAATCTCTTATTCGTTTTTCATTATTATCTGCCCTTTCAACCAATAATGATCCTGCAGAAAAAGCTGCAAAACCATTTAGCCGTGATCGAAATGGCTTTGTTATGGCAGAAGGATCAGGAGCTCTTGTTCTTGAATCTCTTAAAAGCGCTTTAGACCGTAAAGCAACAATTTTAGGAATTTTGGCTGGATGCGGAGAGACAGCAGATGATTTTCATCGCACACGTTCAAAGCCTGATGCATCACCAGCAATTGAATCAGTCCGTAAAGCTTTATCCGACGCAAACATAACTATTAATGAAATTGATTATATCAATGCACATGGTACTTCAACACCCGAAAATGAAAAGATGGAGTACTTAGCATTATCAACAGTATTTGGTGATATTCTACAGCATATCCCGGTCTCTTCTAATAAATCAATGATTGGCCACACATTAACCGCTGCAGGCGCAATAGAAGCTGTTTTCTCACTTTTAACCATCCAATCAGGTATCCTTCCTCCTACGATCAATTATGATGATCCTGATCCTGCCATTCCTTTAGATGTTGTTCCCAATTATAGCCGAAAAGCCCGCATTAATGCAGTTTTATCCAATTCTTTTGGTTTTGGAGGCCAAAATACAAGCCTTGTTATAACAGCATATAAAAGGTAATCTTTTAATAACAAACTTTCAACAATCAACTTTATAACATCTAAATTTAAAGAGAATAGTAATGCGTGCACTGCAACTACTCAACGAGCGCCAACTTAAAATCACCGATCTTGCACCACCGCCACCACCCAATCTCGATGAAGTAACGGTGCGCATAAAAATTGTCACCCTTAATCATATTGATGTGTGGGGATGGCGTGGTATGGCTTTTGCAAAAAGAAAAATGCCAATTATTATAGGTGCGGAAGCTTCTGGGGAAATCATTCAATTGGGAGATAATGTTCAAAATTTACAACTTGGACAGCTTGTTTCAATTTACGGTGCACTAACCTGTGGTCTCTGCCAAGCTTGTTGCAAAGGGCAAGATAATCTTTGTAGTCATGTAAACGGTGTTTATGGCTTTCATCTTGATGGCTTTGCTTGTGAACTTGTTAATCTTCCAGCACGTTTATTGGTTCCAGCGCCTCCAGAATGCGATAAAATACAAGCAGCTGTTGCGCCTATTACCTTTGGTACCGTAGAACATATGCTTTTTGATAATGCAAAACTACAAGCTGGAGAAACAATTTTGATCCATGCTGGCGGCTCTGGTATTGGTTCAGCAGCTATTCAGATCGCAAAAAATGCGGGATGCACAGTCATTACTACTGTAGGATCAGATAACAAAATTGCAAAGGCACAATCTCTTGGAGCAGACTACATTATTAATTACCGTAAAGACCGTTTTGAAGGTATTGTTCGTAAATTAACTCAAAAAAAAGGTGTTGACGTTGTTTTTGAACATGTGGGTGCAGATACATGGGGTGGTTCTATTTTATGTATGAAACGCGGAGCACGCTTGGTAACTTGTGGTTCTACTTCTGGTGTTTCAGCACAAATGAATTTGATGCAGCTATTCCAGCAGCAACTTAAAATATTTGGTTCATTTGGCTGTCGTATAGAAAATATGCAAAATGCTATGCAAAAAATGGCACAAGGAGTTATTCAACCTGTCATTGATACAATTATTGGATTTGATGAAATTGATACAGCTTTAAAACGAATGGAAAGTCGTGATATTTTTGGCAAAATTATTCTCGAAATCAATTAAATCATGATAAAATTTTATATTAAGAGTTTTATATATCATACTAAAATTATAGCTAAAAACTCCTTTGATTGGTTGTGGGCACATCTGTTAATTAGTACTTTATTTATTCTAAAATATTTTCCTGCCAATATTGGATTTTCTTTTTTTTCTTGGTTAGCAAAAACATTCGGCCCCCTCATATCTCGTCATCAAATCGCGCTTGCAAACCTCAGAGCTGCTTACCCAGAAAAAACAGAACAAGAACTCCATGCGATTGCAATAGAAATGTGGGAAAATATAGGAAGACTTCTTGCTGAATATATCTTTCTTGATAAAATTTTTGATTTTGATCCTAATATTAACAAACTAGGTCTTGTTGAAGTTAATGGTGCTGAGATATTCCAGCGATTAAAAAATGAAAAAAAACCACATATCTTTTTTACGGCTCATACCGGAAATTTCGAACTTCTTCCTATATGTGCACAAAGTTTTGATCTTAATGTTACAGTATTATTTAGACCCCCCAATAATCCTTATATTGCAAAACGAGTTCTTAAAGCTCGGCAAACCTCTATGGGGCATCTTGTCCCATCTAAAGCTGGTTCAACTTGGGCATTAGCAGCCAAATTAGCAGAAGGTGAAAATATTGGTGTACTTGTCGATCAAAAGTTTCATAGAGGTATTTTAAGCACATTTTTTAACAGACCGGTTCAAACAAACCCCTTAATTATAAAACTTGCTCGGCAGTATAACTGCGATATTTACCCTGCACGCTGTATTCGTCTAGCTGGAGGACGCTATCGTCTAGAGTTGTACGAACGTATAGAACTTTTACTTGATGAAAATAATGAAATCGATATAGCTGCTTCTACACAAAAATTAAATGACATTGTGGAAGCTTGGGTACGTGAATATCCCGGCCAATGGATGTGGTTACACAGACGTTGGAACAGCTAACATATCCAGATTATTTATCGAAGATAACATAAATATTGGTGCCAAAAGATATTAATAATCTTATCGATCTTTATTTCACTCCTCTTAATCTCAAACGCTATCTAGATAGCTAATTTATAAAAAATATTAAAAAACAAATATGAAATTCTAAAGTTACTTTGCCTATATTTTAGAAAAGCCATTTAATTTTCTAAAATACTAGCCGATACAAAATTGAACAAAGTAAAAGCTTTTTGAGATAAAGTTAAAAATAAAAAATAAAGAACTATTATAATTTTATTAGCCAAAAAATGAACAGGTTCATTAGCCAGTTAAACGTAATCTTATTAGACTCACTCCGCCCCATATGCCTTGTTTAACTGATTTTGTGAGATAGGGCGCAGTTCTACCGATTCACCACACCCACATGCTGAAACTTGGTTAGGATTTTTGAATACAAAACCAGATCGAAGCGTCGTCGTTTCATAATCCATCTGTGTCCCTAATAAAAATAATACTGCATCACGCGCTATAAAAACGCGAGCACCATCAATTTCAATAATATCCACATCTAGAATCTCTTCTTTTACAAGATTAATTGTATATTCCATCCCCGCGCAGCCACCTTTTTTGACGCCAATAATGATACCACGCGCATCCTTTGTATCCATAATAGTTTTAACACGATCTACTGCGGCTTTCGTCAAATTCATTATCGAAAAACGACTCATCGTTTACTCTTTTCTTGCTAAAAAAGCACATTAAATAGTTTTGTCTGCTATATTTCAACCATTTGGAATTAACAATAAAAATATTTTAATTTATCTCTTACTGTTTTATTATTCCTTATAAAGATAAAAAACTTATATCCAATAAATTATAGCTATAATTACATATTTATTTAAAGTTCCATTTTTGCTATCATTGCAATCCATATGGTACACAAAAATGTCTATTTCATAAAAATCAAATATAGACAAAATCTTTTTTGAAAAATTTTTACTAAATCAACAAAAATATTAAAAGGACATTTTCTTCTCTCATACCTGCTCAGTACCCAAAAATAAACTCATCTAAAAATACAAAAATTTTACCTCATTTTTTCATAATTCATACAAAATAGTTGAACATGTGATTCTATTCATTTTTTTCTTGCCTTTAAAGAAACAGTCGTTTAGTCGTCTTGTACGGTTCGGGGCGTAGCGCAGCCTGGTAGCGCACTTGACTGGGGGTCAAGGGGTCGTGGGTTCAAATCCCGCCGCTCCGACCATTTCTTTCTAAGTCATTATATCGAAAAATGAAAAGTACACACGTTTTTTGAATTAAATTACTATTCTACTGTACGCTCATGCAATTTTAGCAGTCTATTTTATTTTCTCTGATATTCAAAGATATGTAGAAACATTACTGTTGTAAATTTGTAATAACGAATTGTATTCAAATAATTTTTTTTAATAGAAAATATAAAAAACGCGAGACCTTTGTCCCGCGTCACTTTTCTATTTTATGAATCATAACTACTCAGTCTTCTCTGCTTTTAAACGAGTCTTACTTATACCATTCTCATTACCATTTTTTACAGCATATGGTGAAGCTTGCACAATTATCTTTTTTGGTTTTAACTCAGCTGGCATTTCCCTTTTAAGCTGAATATGAAGAAGACCATCAGCAAGCTCTGCTCCCGTAACTTTAACATGATCAGCCAAATGAAAACGCCGTTCAAAAGCACGTGAAGCAATACCTCGGTAAAGAAATTCCCGTTTTTCATCATCATTTTCAGGCATTCTTTCACCCTTAATGATCAGCTGGTTGCAATGCGTTTCAATATCGATTTCATCCTGAGAAAATCCTGCAACAGCCATAGAAATCCTATAAGAATCCTCAGTTAAACGTTCAATATTATACGGTGGATAAGAGGAAACATCATCTGGTTGTGTTCTAGAATCAAACCAATTTAAAAGATGATCAAAACCTACAGTTGAACGATAAAATGGTGAAAAATCTACTTGACGCATAATATTGCCCTCCTTTAGAGCGACTATTGTTGACTCACAAAGTTCCCAAATGGCAAACCTGCCCGTGAACCAGCAGTCCCATCGTGGCGACCGCACTCCTTATTTGGTAATCATTGTCCCCTATTTCAACTCTTTTTTGCTTTAATTCTGAAAAAATACCCAAAAGCAATATAACTATTTTTTAACCCTTCATCATCATTTATATTAATGCAAGTTTTTTTCATTTTGCTTCACACTAAATTATAAAAATAAACTATATCAAGGATATCAATTGGAAACGCCTCTTTATTATCTTAAAAACAGAGATTCTCCTCCTCCAAATATTAGTAATAGCTACCTCAAAATAGCCGTTGATCACAAAATTCGTTTTGCAATAACTCATCCTGATATAAAAAAACATAAAGGAACAGTTGTTATTCTTGAAAATTATGCGGATACCATAGAAGAATATTTTTTACCAATGAATGAAATTTCTAAACGTGGTTTTTATACGGCAATATTTGACTGGTCTGATCGAGAAAAATCACAATTTAAGACAATAAAACAGAACCAATATAACTATTTTGATGTTAATAATCACATTAATGATTTAGATGAATTTCTCAAAAACATTGTGTATCCTAATTGTCCACCACCTTATTATATACTAGCCTATGGTGCGGGTGGATTGGTAGCACTTAGTGGACTGGATCTTATTAACAATCAATTCAATAGAATGCTCTGTGTTTCTCCTCTTTTTGCCCCATTTGGCTATAAAACAAATAGCTTTCAACACAAATTAATACAACTTTTTTCTGATATAGGCCTTGGATTCTTGCCAATTAAAGGCGAAAAAAAATTAAAACAACAAAATATGCAATTTTGGCATACTAATAAAACATCTTTTTTCTCCAATTTTTTTATGCCTTCCCCAACGTTTCGATGGATGGCATCAATACTCAATACCATTGAGATCATGAAAAAAAATATACTTAATGGACAATTACAAATCCCAACACTGTTTATCCTTGCTAATCAAAACAATATTGCCAATAATATTGAGGTGCGACAATTATGCCAACATACACGTTTGATAGACAGTATAACAATTGCAGGTGCTGAACTTGATACAATCATACATGAAGAATACCACCAGAAACAATTTTGGGCTGTGTTTGATGTATTTATTTTTGATGATAAGCCAATAACATAACATTTTTAATAACACTATAGTTTAATCGTGCCATAAAAAATTTACTTAATTTTTAAAGTAGAAATATATGTACGATCTTTTATTTGATAGAATATTTTATATACATAAAAAAATTAAGACCTTTACCTTATACAATATAAAACTTTGTAAAAATCCTTTTTATATTAAAATTAAACTAATTTCTTACATTATAAATATATTTAAATAATTTATCGAATTAATAACCCTAATTTACAAACAAATTTTAATATAACATAACTATTCAAATAAAATAGCAAAACTATATTCCTGATATATTATTAAAAAATTTTATTTTCATGCTGTGCCATAAGTATAACCTTTATCCACTAAAGGAGAAGAAAATATACTGAAAACGAATTCCCCGCATCTACAATGTGTAGCTCAGAAAGCATACAGGAAATAAACAGCCATAAAAGCTCCTTTCTACCATATAACTTTTCAAAAATAACAAATCAATATAATAACCTTCTAATCTTCCCATATTCATAATTTTTAAAATGAATATGAGTTATGAAAATTTTAGTATATTCATAACTAAAATGAATAAAATTAAAAAAACAGAGCATGCAATTAACTGAGATCAAACCATTCATATACTGCTCCTTTTTTTAATATCACACACATTTCAAATTTAACTAATTCAAAATTAATATTTTATATTTTTAATAAATATGTAAAAATTAACCATTTCGCCATTCATTCCAAGTATGAGCATTTTATCTCTTTTTTTATAAATACTCTATATTGTATAAATAAATGTAGTAACAAACTCTGACAAATGGAGCAATTGGAACATAGTCATGAAACGAATCTTGCTCGCAGAAGATGATAACGATATGCGTCGCTTCTTAGCAAAAGCCTTAAAAAAAGCAGGCTACGAAGTTACTGATTTCGATAATGGTGCTAGCGCATATCAACGTTTACAAGAAGAACCATTTTCTCTTCTACTTACTGATATTGTAATGCCAGAAATGGATGGAATCGAATTAGCACGACGTGCTACTGAAATTGATCCTGACTTACGGGTAATGTTTATTACAGGCTTTGCAGCAGTTGCATTGAATTCAAACAGTGATACCCCTCCTGATGCAAAAGTGCTCTCTAAGCCATTTCATTTGCGTGAGCTGGTAAATGAGGTAGAGAAAATACTTATAGCTGCTTAAAAAGGTATTTTTTTAAAATTATCCATACCTAGTTAAACAGAAAATTAAATTAAGCATTGACGTTTGTAGCTGTATATGGTGTATGCAGCATTATTGAATGGGCGTGTAGCTCAGTGGAAGAGCACTACGTTGACATCGTAGGGGTCATAGGTTCAATCCCTATCACGCCCACCACTCTCTTTGAAAAAATAGGGAAAATCAATTGATATACTCGTATCAATGCCTAATATTTTATTTTGTGAGGCAACACATCATAAAAGCTTAGTGTTATATATCTTAAGAATATTTTTTCTGTCTCTACCATGTCTTACTTAAATTCTTCTATATCATCACAGGCAATGAACCAAACTTATTGATGTAATATCTTAACTATAATGAATAGAGCTATCAAAGCTCAAATAATTTAAAGCTTTATTTTATTTTTTTCCTTAAATGAGCTCTAAAATAAATAAATATAAGTTATTGTATAAGCTCATTGATATTTTTTTCATCTATATATTTAAGATAGCCATAGAAATTTTTTATTATTTTACTTGCTTTTATCTATCTGCTACTATTAGCAAGTATTTTTTTTATGTCAGTTAACAGCACTATTTAATAATATTATACAAATTACTCTAAAATAAATAATAATTGGCTAGATCACCTTCAATCTTGGAAGAATAATTACTTAGATATCTTTCTGCCATAAAATTACTCATTATTTATTGTTGAATTAATTCTTATTCTGACTCTAATGTATCTTTCTTTTTTTAAAATTATAAAGTCTAAGTATATAAAAACATATTACAAGCCAAGTAATCCAACTAATACCTACAATCAAAACTGGCCGTGTGTCATCAAAAAACCATAACAAAACAAAAATAAAGACTATAAATAAAATAGAAAAAATTGATCCTATTGGCCAAAATGGGATTGGAAATTTCAAACTACGCTGTATTTCTTTAGGTATTTTTAACCGCATAAAAATCTGTGACAAGATAATCATCATCCAAACGAAAACTGTCGCAAATGTTGCCATTGCTGCAATAAGAAAAAACAGCCGATCATGGTAAAAATAATTAAGGATAACGCCAAGAAGAAAGATACCCAAGATCAATAAAATAACAAAAATTGGTATACCATTTTTTGATAAATATTGAAATTTTTTCAATGCATAACCTTCCTGCGATAGTCCATGAATCATGCGACCAGCACCATACATTGCACTATTCATTGCTGAAATAGCTGCTGTAACAACAACAATATTTAGAATATTAGCAGCTGATGAGATCCCAAGACTTTCAAAAATTGAAACGAAAGGGCTGTCCATAAGGCCAATCTTATTCCAAGGATAAAGTGACATTAAAACGACTAATGTCATGACATAAAATAGCAAAATACGAACAGGAGTAGAATTTATTGCCTTTGAGATAGTTTGATGAGGATCCTGTACCTCCATCACTGCCATCCCGATGATTTCTATGCCACCAAAAGCAAAAACAACAACACTAAAGCAAGCCAAAAAACCAAACCAACCATTGGGGAAGATACCACCATTTTCCCATAAATTATGAATACTAACAGTGGAGAAAGTAGTATTTGTACCCCAACTCCATAAAATTATTGCTATCCCTAAAATAATCATAATAATGATGGCAATAATCTTTATGGAAGACAACCAAAACTCTAGCTCACCATACACTTCTACTTTTGCTAAATTAATACCAGTAATAATTAATGTAATACTGAGTGCCCATATCCAAGGTGCAACATCAGGATACCAAAATCCCATATAAGTTGCAAAAGCCGTAATATCAGCCAAGCCAACAAGAATCATCTCAAAAACATATGTCCATCCTGTTACAAAACCAGCTAATGGTGAAATGTAATTTGTGGCATAACGAGCAAAAGAACCAGGTAGCGGATTGTGAATAATCATTTCACCAAGAGCTCGCATAACCATAAAAATAGCCAAACCAGCAATACAATAAGCAATTAGGACGCTTGGACCAGCAAGTTTAATTGCTTGTGCAGATCCGTAAAAAAGACCTGTTCCGATAGCAGAACCAAGAGCTAAAAAAATAACCTGGCGCTTGTTCATACCTCGTTTAAATTCATTTATTGCCATTTCTTTCTTCAAAATACTGTTATCCCCTTCATAAAAGTAAGATTCATAAATTAATAAGCATTAAAGCCAATTAAAATGTGAAAAAACTCTAACGAACCTAAAGGATTTTAAATTTCTATTGCTTCATTTTCACAAAAGAGCACAGCATCGCAGCGGCTAAGATACAGGAACTCATTTTAAGTAACAATGCAATGAACACCGGTTCCAACTAAAAAATCGTACTCTTTTTCCTTCTCAATTTAAAGAGCCATTGATAACGAAAAAGCTCCTATGATGATATTTATTCAGTACCCTCATAGCAATTAAAATTAATGCTTGCCGCATTTAGCAAAAAAACTTTAAAGGAGCAAGTATCATTAAGATGATATGTTCAACAATATGATGATAATGACAAAAATTACTCTCACAACCATCGTATCGTTTTTAACTAATTTATTATAGAATTATGGAGATAATAAATATCAAAGTATTAAATTAAGTGCTTTATATTTAGGTTATTTAAATATATGATTGAACTCAATGATCTTACCTGAGAAAATATGAGATTAAGCATTTTTCATTCTTATCTGATCTTAAAGATAAACACCGTTTTTACTGCAATTGTGGAAGAATTGTTTCCGGTAAAATAGATAATAAGTGCCCTTCACTCACAAGCATATACCCCTCATGAAGGTCTGAAGCTAAATAGCGATCTTCCTTAAGAGTATCAACATTTTTACGTAGACGCTCTATAACAGACTGCAATAAGGGGCTTGTTTTTAAAGGAGCACGATACTCAATCCCTTGTGCTGCGATAAGTGTTTCAATTGCAATAATCATAAAAAGATTTTCACTCATTGCCAATAATCGACGAGCACCATGACATGCCATTGAAACGTGATCTTCCTGATTTGCTGCAGTTGGCGTTGAATCAACAGAAGTAGGATGAGCCATTTGTTTATTTTCAGACATTAAAGCAGCTGCTGTTACTTCAGCAATCATAAAACCCGAATTAAGACCTACATTTTTAGCTAAAAAAGCTGGAAGCTTATAAGAAACTGCTGGATCAATCATAAGAGCAATACGTCTTTGAGAAATCGATCCTATTTCACATAAAGCGAGGGCAATTTGATCAGCAGCAAACGCTACAGGTTCAGCATGGAAATTTCCCCCTGATACAATTTTACCGTTGCTTAAAATCAATGGATTATCTGTAACTGCATTTGCTTCAATAATGAGTGTTTTTGCTGATGTTGTAAGAACATCAAAACATGCTCCCATAACCTGTGGCTGACAACGTATACAGTAAGGATCCTGTACGCGATTATCATTATACAAATGTGCAACCCGAATTTCTGATCCCTCTACAAGTTTTTCTAATGTCTGCGATACCACAATCTGCCCATAATGACCACGTAAAATATGAATATCTGGATGAAAAGGAGCTGTTGATCCCATAACAGCATCTGTTGTTAATGCACTCGCAAGAAGTCCACCGCATAATGCCCGATAACCACGAAAAATACCTGCAAGAGCGAGTGCTGTTGACGTTTGAGTTCCATTGATAAGAGCCAAACCCTCTTTCGCTTCTAAAACAATAGGTGATAATCCTGCTTTTTCTAAAGCAGCCGCCCCACTCATACGAACATTTTTAAAGAATGCTTCCCCTTCCCCTATCATAACAGCAGCCATATGAGCAAGTGGAGCAAGATCACCCGATGCACCAACTGATCCCTTTTCAGGGACGATAGGAATCACTCCATTTGCAAGCATATTTTCTAACAAATGTATCAATTCTAAACGGACACCTGAAACTCCTCTCCCTAGCGAAATAAGTTTTAAAGTCATCATCAAACGCACAATATTTTCAGCTAAAGGAGTTCCCACACCGCAACAATGTGACAAAATAAGATTTCTTTGTAAAATCGTCACATCATTTACATCAATTTTAATCGAAGCTAATTTGCCAAAACCAGTATTGATACCATAAACTAGCTCACTTCCAGTAACAATTTCAGTAATACGATCCGCACCCTTTTTGATAGCTAAATGCGTACTATCATGAAGTTTGCTTACTTTACCATTCCAATAAATGTCCTCAAGTTCATTAAATGTTACTTTGCCAGGATTTAATATAACAGTCATAATTTTTCTTCTTATTTATTTAAAATATAAGATTTAATATCGTTGATTTATCTATAAAATAAAAAAGAAAAGTTATTATATATACTTATATGATAAATTTTATTAATTATCTAAATATAAAAAGATAAACATTATATTTTTCAAAATTTTATAAAATAATAATAAAATTACATATTAATACTATTTATTATAGTAGTAATTATTACAGAATATTAATTCTACAATATAATTTAGCATAATTTTATTATTTTACAATAAAAATATTAAAAATAAATATTATAACTTTAAATCTATTTATAGGATAATAGTTAAGTAATTTGATAATATCAATTTTTTCATTTTTTTACAAATTAGTTATATTAATATTTTAAATAATAAAATTTAATAACTTACATAAAATAATAAATTTTATTTTTTTTAATTTTTTTATTCATTAAATAATTTAATAAGCAACAAAAATAACTGCTTTAATAAAAAACAAATACATCTTTTCTGATAAGATGGTCATAAAAATGATATGAGATAAAATCGAAAATTTTGGTGCACCCGACAGAATTCGAATCTGTGACCTCTGCCTTCGGAGGGCAGCGCTCTATCCAACTGAGCTACGGGTGCTTAAAACAAATTATTAAACCAGTTTTGATCTTTTAACTGATCACATTCTTATCTTCAACGATGAATTATCATTCCGACAAAAAATATAAAAAATGTATGATAATGTGTGCTGATGTTATGCGTACAATACATACAATTTTCTTGTTATCCTTAAAATTATATCTTACCTCAAGTAAATTGCTTTTCATATAAAATTTCTATTTTGAAAAAACAGTTTTTATATACAACTTCAAAACTATGAAAAAGTAAGCTACAAAATAACTCATTACAATACTGGAACAATGTTAATGACTATATTACCAAGCCGCTTTCATTTCATTTCTGCTGAAACCAAAGAAGCTATTAAAGCTACCAATAAGCTAATTTCTATTTATGGCCATTCTTCTCTTGAAGAAACCGATATTATTGTTGCAATCGGTGGTGATGGAACAATGTTACAAACGGTGCGAGATGTTATGAATACAGGAAAACCTATTTATGGCATGAATAAAGGCTCTGTAGGATTCCTTATGAATGAATTTCATGAGAAAGACTTGCCAAACCGCATAGCTGTCGCGCACAAAAAACAAATCCATCCCCTTCGTATGATTGCAGAAGCTGAATGCAAAAAATATGTTGAAGCGCTTGCAATCAATGAAGTATCTTTATTTCGTCAATCTTATCAAGCAGCTAAAATTCGTATTATCATTGATGATAATGTACGCATGGAACAATTAAGTTGCGACGGTATCCTCGTTGCTACACCAGCAGGATCTACTGCATATAATTTGTCAGCACAAGGACCTATTTTACCCCTTATGGCTCCTCTTATGGCACTTACCCCCGTTAGCCCCTTTCGCCCTCGGCGCTGGCATGGAGCATTGCTTCCTAATACAGCAACAGTACGTTTTGATATGCTTGAACCAGATAAACGTCCCGTGAATGCCGCAGCAGATAATGTTGAAGTAAAATCTGTACATTCAGTTATCATTTCATCTGCTACTGAAGTAACAGCTTCAATCCTCTTTGATTCTGATCACTCATGGGATGAACGTATTTTATCAGAACAATTTCGCTATTAACTATTATATGCTTTTTACGTGTAACTGACCATTATAGTTGACTTTTTTGCAAATGCGTCTTAACCCTTTTTAACAGTGTAGAATTTTAATTTATTAATAATTTAATAGTTAGGTTAGAATTGCAGAACAATTGACAGAAAAAATGACATTATCTTTAAATAGTTTCGATGATTTAGGTCTTTCCGAAAAAGTTATTAAAGCAGTAAAATCAGTTGGATATAAGATTCCCACTCCTATTCAAAGTGAAACGATCCCTCATGTCCTTCAAAAAAAAGACGTTCTAGGAATCGCTCAAACAGGGACAGGAAAAACTGCATCTTTTGTTTTACCTATGCTCACATTACTTGAAAAAGGCCGTGCAAGAGCACGAATGCCCCGTACTCTCATCTTAGAACCAACACGAGAATTAGCAGATCAAGTAGAAAAAAGTTTTGATAAATATGGAATAAATCATCGTTTAAATGTTGCACTTTTGATTGGTGGCGTTTCTTTTGAACACCAAGATCGTAAACTTGAACGAGGTGCTGATGTTCTTATAGCAACACCAGGACGTCTTCTTGATCATTTTGAACGCGGTAAATTACTCCTTATGGGTGTTGAAATCCTTGTTATTGATGAAGCCGATCGTATGTTGGATATGGGCTTTATTCCTGATATAGAACGTGTCTGTAAATTAACCCCTTTTACTCGTCAAACTTTGTTCTTTTCTGCAACAATGGCACCAGAAATCACAGAATTAACAAAACAATTTTTACATTTCCCTATATCTATTGAAATTACAAAAGCATCCTCAACAGCTACAACAATCACGCAATGGCTGGTTAAATCTGGTCACAAAGCATGGGATAAAAGAGCTGTTTTGCGAGAACTTATCTACAATGAAGGTGACAAACTTAAAAATGCTATTATATTCTGTAATCGAAAAAAGGATATCTCTGAGCTTTTTAGATCACTTATTAGACATAATTTTAATGTGGGTGCACTTCATGGAGATATGGATCAGTATTCGCGCATGAGCACGCTGGCTGATTTTAAAGACTCTAAGCTCACACTTCTCGTTGCTTCTGATGTTGCTGCACGTGGTCTTGATATCCCAGCTGTAAGTCATGTTTTCAACTATGATGTCCCCACACATGCTGAAGACTATATTCATAGAATTGGCCGTACAGGGCGTGCAAATCGTAGTGGAAAAGCTTTTACAATTGTTACAAAAGATGATCAAAAATATATCAATGCTATTGAAGAAATAAGTAATGAAAAAATTGAATGGCTTAATGGAGATCTATCTACTCTAATAACAGATGATCAGGAAAATAGCACTATTTTAAAGAAAAAATCTATAAAATCACCGAAAAAATCTGCTCAAAAAAATCGGTCTGTACAAACTAAAAAATCATTAAAAGATAACAAAATAAATCATATTGAAACTGCAAATAATAAAATAAATCCATCTGAACTATATCGTTCTCAGAAAAATAAAAATTATCCTACTGTTGGATTTGGAGATAATATCCCAGCATTCATGCTTATAAAAAGCCGCACTTAAACTAAAATTTTTTCTTTGGTAATATCATGAAAGTTAAAAGAATACTTTCATTGTAGTTCTTTACTATCCCTAAATGGTCAATCTCTCTATTACCTTTTCACGTCCTAAGAGTTGTAAAAGTTTTCCCATTTCAGGACCATGATCCATCCCAGTTAGCGCCTGACGTAATGGCATAAATAAAGCTTTCCCTCTACGTCCTGTTTTTTCTTTTAATGCTGTTGTCCAAATTTTCCAACTTTCATCACTCAGTGCACCTTCAGGAAATAAATCAATAGATTGACGCACAAATGCACGATCTTCAAGTGCAACTGTATTAAAAATCTTCTTATCATTAATAATTTTCCACCACAAAATGGAATCATTTACTTTATCAATATTACCTCTTATCGCATTCCAAAAATACTCTACTTTTTCTCCATCAATAGAAAGATTTTTAAGTCGTATTTTAACTTCTTCATAAGTTAATTCATGGACAAGATGACTATTCAAAGTAAGAAGATCCGTTACATCAAATTTTGCAACTGATCTTGATGTATCTTGGAGATTAAAATGCTCTAAAAGAGCTTCCTGATTAGGATAGGGATGCACATTTTTTGAAGTTCCGATTAAAACAGAAAGACACTGAATAGCGATAGATTCGATTCCTTCTTCTCGTAAAGAGCGAATAGACAGATCATCATTACGTTTTGAAAATCCTTTCCCTGAAACTGTAGCTAATAAATTAATATGAGCAAAAATTGGTGGTTTTGCATTAAGCGCTTCAAACAGAGCAATTTGCAAACCTGTATTAGTAATATGATCATCACCACGAATAATATGTGTAATAGCCATATCTATATCATCAATCACAGAAGGCAACGTATAAAGATAACTTCCATCTTCACGAATTAAAACAGGATCTGAAAGAGAAGATAAATCAATTGTCTGTTTTCCTTTCACAATATCTTCCCAATAAATTTCTGTCCTTTTGGTTTGAAATGGATCAGTTTCAAAATTAGGAAGAAGAAAGCGCCAATGAGGCCTGCGTCCTTGAGATTCTAATGCTGATTTATCCTCTTGCGTCAATTTTAACGCTGTACGGTCATAAACAGGAGGTTGTTTGCGCAGAAGCTGAATTTTACGACGCCGTTCTAATTCTTCTGCTGTTTCATAACAAGGATAAAGAAGACCACTTTGTTTTAAAATTTCCGCAACCTGATGATATCGAATTACGCGTTTAGATTGATAATAAATTTCATCTGGTTTTATACCAAGCCATTCAAGATCAACCATAATACCATCAACATATTCTTGCTTAGAGCGTTCAACATCTGTATCATCATAGCGTAAAACAAATGTCCCATTATTTGCCTGTGCATAGAGCCAGTTAAACAATGCAGTACGAGTATTGCCAATATGGATATAACCTGTTGGTGAGGGTGCAAAACGAACTTTTATCATAAATAATGCTCAACTTTTATCACGAAAACGATTGACTATGGGATAACGACGGTCGCGCCCAAAATTCTTACAACTTATTTTAACACCAGGCGCAGATTGTTGCCGTTTATATTCAGCTAAGTAAAGAAGATGTTCAATTTTTTTAACCGTTTCTCGTAAATGTCCACGTTTAACAACATCATAAACACTCATATCATTTTCTATAAGAGACTGTAAAATATCATCTAAAATAGGATAAGGAGGGAGAGAATCTTCGTCTTTTTGATTTTCTCGAAGCTCTGCAGAAGGTGTTTTTGCTATAATATTTGGTGGAATTACAATCCCATCTGGTCCTAAAAAATTTTGTAGATGATTTTTATTGCGCCATTCAGCTAATGCATAGACCTGCATTTTATAAATATCTTTAATAGGATTAAATCCTCCATTCATATCACCATAAAGTGTTGTATATCCTACAGCAATTTCTGACTTATTGCCTGTTGTCACCACCATTGAACCCAATTTATTCGAAAGAGCCATTAAAATAGTTCCTCGTATACGACTTTGAAGATTTTCTTCTGTAACATCAGATGGTAATCCTAAAAAAATAGGCGCCATCGTATTCAAAAAATCCTCAACAAGCTGCACAATCGGTATTACTTCATAATGACATCCTAAAAGACGTGCACAATCTTTAGCATCCCTCAGCGATTCTTTTGAAGTATAATAATAGGGCATCATTACAGTACGAACTCTCTCAGCACCAAGAGCATCCACCGCCATTGCTGCACAAAGTGCTGAGTCAATCCCTCCTGAAAGGCCAAGAACAACATCCTTAAAATGGTTTTTATTGACGTAATCTCCTAAACCCAAAACACAAGCTTGATAATCAGCAGCTAATCCGTTGAAAAGATTTTCATTAGGACTAGCAACACATTGCCATCCTGTAGACTTTCGTCGCCAATGGCTCAAAGCAATATGACTTTCAAAATGTTTCATTTGACACACTATTTTGCCTTGTTCATTTAATGCAAAAGATCCACCATCAAAAACTAACTCATCCTGACCACCAACTTGATTAGCATAAATAATCGGTACACCAGATTGAATAGCTTGTTTACGAACAACTTCTATACGTTTTAGTGTTTTATTACGATAATAAGGAGATCCATTAAGGACGAGAATAATCTCAGCTCCTTTATTAACAAGATCTGTACAGATAGAGGAATCATTCCAAATATCTTCACAAATCATTATTCCTAACCTTATTCCACGATAGACAATAGGATCAGGACGTAAACCAGCAGAAAATACACGCTTTTCATCAAATTCAGCATAATTAGGTAAATCAAACTTCAAGCTTTGGGTAATTATCCGTCCCTCATCAAGAAGTATAGCACCATTGTAAATATTATCATTATACCTTAATGGTAGACCAATTATAATTCCAGGTCCTTCTGCTGTTACTTTTGCTAATTCTTTAGTAGCATCTTCACATGCTTTTATAAAAATAGGTTTAAGAACAAGATCTTCCGGTGGATAAGCGCTGATAAAAAGTTCAGAGAATAAAACAAGATCAGCTCCTTCTACTTTAGCTTGCTGATGTGCCATTACTGCAAGAGAAAAATTTCCCTCAATATCACCAACAACAGGATTCAATTGGGCAACTACTACCCGCAAATCATTTTTCATAAGCCTTTGTATCATCCCATTAATTTAGTGATATAACTCTGTTTTGAACACCGAAAAATATTCTTTTCTTTTAAAAATATTCTACATAAACAATAAAAATAATAAATGTTATGTAATTTTCATTTTAACCATTCACAACAGCAGCTAATGAATCATTATCACGATTTTTTTTTAGAAGTTCAGCCACAAGAAAAGCTAATTCTAATGCCTGATCTGCATTCAATCGTGGATCACAATGCGTATGATAGCGATTAGACAAATCTTCAACAGAAATGGCATGTGCACCACCTGTACATTCAGTTACATTACGACCAGTCATTTCAATATGAATACCACCTGGATAAGTTCCCTCTCCATGATGTATTAAAAAAAATTTTTCTACTTCCTTTAAAACATAATCAAAGGGACGTGTTTTATAGCCATTCATAGTGACTGTGTTACCGTGCATTGGATCACACGACCATACAACCTTACGCTTCTCACGCTCAACTGCACGAATTAATTTTGGAAGATAGTTTTCAATCTTATCATAACCAAAACGGGTAATAAGAGTCAGCCGACCAAGATCATTTTCAGGGTTTAAAATATCAATCAATCTTAAAAGCTCATCAGGATCAATAGAAGGACCACACTTTAACCCAATAGGATTTTTAATACCACGACAATATTCAACATGTGCATGATCAATCTGACGCGTACGATCACCAATCCACAGCATATGTCCAGATGTTGCATACCAATCTCCAGAAGTTGAATCAATCCGAGTTAAAGCTTCTTCATAGCCAAGTAAAAGTGCTTCATGGCTGGTATAAAAAGATGTTTCACGCAATACAAAATTTGTTTTGGATGTAATTCCTATAGAACGCATAAAATTAATTGCTTCAGAAATGCGCTCCGCTAATAATTCATAACGTTCACCTTGTGGGCTATTAGAAATAAAACTTAACATCCATGCATGAACATTTTCTAAATTAGCATATCCACCCTGTGAAAAAGCACGTAAAAGATTAAGTGTTGCTGCTGATTGACGATAAGCCATAGACATTCGTCGTGGATCAGGAATACGAGAATCTATAGTAAATTCGATACCATTAATAATATCTCCTCGATAAGCAGGAAGCTCAATTCCCTCTTTGTTTTCTACATCAGAAGAACGTGGTTTTGCGAACTGACCAGCAATACGGCCAACCTTAACAACTGGCTTCGAACTTCCAAAAGTTAAAACAACTGCCATTTGTAAAAATACACGAAAAAAATCACGGATATTATCGGCTTCATGTTCTGCAAAACTTTCTGCACAATCTCCACCTTGCAATAGAAAAGCCTTACTTTCCGCAACTGCTGCTAATTCACTTTTCAAATCACGTGCTTCACCTGCAAAAACTAAAGGAGGATAGCTGTGCAGCTTTTGTTCAACATCTGCTAAAATAAATTTATCTGGATAAGTCGGAACTTGTCTAATTGGCCTTTCTCTCCAAGAGTCAGGTGCCCATTCTTTTATCATTGTAGTCTCTCTAGAACTTAAGCTTATAGCTTGTAGTATAAAAAGCTTTATCGCTTACCATAATATTCGCTGTTCAATTTTCTATTTTTTTCCCATTTTCATATACATAACTTGGTTTATACATCGTTACAAATTCTTCCGCTACAGTTGGATGCACTGCCATAGTTTCATCAAACACATCTTTTGTAAGTCTTCCCTTGAGAGATATCCCAATGAGTTGTGCTATCTCACCAGCACCTTCCCCTAAGATATGTGCACCCAAAACAACACGACTTTCACCATCTACAACTAACTTCATAAACATTTTCTCCGAGTTATCAGAGAAGACATTGCGCATAGGACGAAAAACGGTACGATAAATTTCAAGACGCTTATATCGATGTACCGCTTCTTCTTCTGAAAGACCGACTGTTCCAATTTCAGGTTGTGAAAAAACTGCTGTTGTAATTAAATCATAATCAGGTATAGTAGGAGTATTCTTGAATGCAGTTTTAATGAAACACATAGCATCATGAATTGCAACAGGTGTTAATTGAATATGACCCGTGACATCACCAATAGCCCAAATATGAAACACATTTGTCATCATCTTTTCATCAACAACAACTGCACCAAATTCATTTAATTTAACACCTGCTCTCTCAAGTTTTAAGCCTGTTGTATTTGGCACACGACCCGTTGCCAACATAACTTTGTCAGCACTGATAGTTTTCCCACTCGATAAAATAACGTTATAATGATCACCTACAGCCTGGACTTGAGAAACAGATTCCCCATAAACAACAGAAATCCCCTTTTCAATCATTGCATTGCTAAGCAACTGCCGCAAGTCATAATCAAAATTACGAAGGATTAAATCTCCACGATGGAGCAGCGTTGTTTTTACACCTAATTCATGAAAAATATTAGCAAATTCAACACCAATATACCCACCGCCAATAATTATTATTGATTCTGGTAATTTTTTAAGATCAAAAATTTCATTAGAAGTAAGACACAAATCACTACCTATTATTGCAGTGTTTGATCCAATTTTTGCTCCCGTCGCGATCAAAATTTTTTCTGCTCTTATTCTCTCACCAGTTACAGAAAGCTCTAATGTGTGATCATCCACAAATGTAGCACGACTTTCATAAATATGAACATTATTATTTTCTAATCCCTTACGGTAAAGCCTTTCTAATCTTGATATCTCCTTATTTTTAGCTGCAACCAATTTTTCCCAGCTAAAAATTAAATCAGTATACTTCCAACCAAAACCGGTACTCTTACTAAACTCTCTTGCATATTGTGATGCATAAACGTATAATTTTTTAGGAACACAACCGCGAATAACACAAGTTCCCCCTATACGATATTCTTCTGCTATAGCAACACGTTTACCAAGCTCTCCAGCAAGGCGTGCAGCACGCACACCACCCGAACCACCACCAATAACGAATAAATCAAAATCAAAATATTCCACAAACTGTTCCTTCTCATACGTTTGCAACAACAGACTATCGTTATTGGTTACAAAATAAAAGTTCTTAATATATCTTCAAAATATAATTTCTTGATATAAACATAGTATAAAGAAAACAAGCCCCTCTTTAAAACGGCAGTAAAACTGCCGTTTTAAAAAATAAAAAAAGTTATTAATACCGTAGCAATAGTAATAAAATTACTTTGAATTTACTGGAGAATTAGCTTCTTTAGAAGAAGCAGACTTATCTAAATTAAATGTTTCGGACATCTCATTTTTTACATTTTTTACAAGATCTTGCGTAATAGTAGAACGCCATGCGTCAAATGTAGAATAAGCATCACGTGCGATGCTTGGAGCTTTTGTCAAAAACTTTTTACCAGTATCAGAATTATAGAATGCTGTAATTTTATCAAGTTCTTCCCGAGTAAAATACTTTGCATATATATGAGCAATTTCTTTTTCTAAATCAGAACGCCGTTTAGCCAAAGCAAGCGCCTGCTTATCAACAATTTCAGAAATAACAGATGCTAAATTTGGATCATCACCTGTTAATTCATTTTTGAGATCACGTGCTGCGGTTGGTAAAAAACTGTCAAATTGATCAGTTGCATTTATAGCTTTTATAGCTTTTTTAGCTGAATTTAAATGCTGATCACTCACACCTTGTGCATGAACCATTTCAATAGCCAAAACCAAGATAGCAACTGCACCCAAATATGCTACAAAACGCTGAAAAGAAAATATTGTTTTCATTGAATAATTACCCCGATGATAAATTATAATTTAAATTTGTTGCTTTATCCAAAATCTTAAATGCTCCTTTTTTATTATGCTAATATATCGATATTTAAACTATCTTCTTTAAAAATTAAATGGCTCTAAAACTTTTATTTGACCATCCGCCATCGCTATAATTGCACGCGAAGCTAATCCTAGAAAAAGACCATGTTCGATAACACCAGGTATTCTGAGAAGTGCATCTGATAATAATTTTGGCTGCAAAATCCGTCCCCAAAATGCATCAAAAATAAAATGACCACCATCCGTTTTAAAAGGATTGTCTCCATCCATTCGCAATATAATTTCCCCTGAAAGCCCTAAATCATCAGCTACCTTTTCAATAGCTTTACGTGTAGTATGAACACCAAATGGATTAACTTCAATTGGTAGTGCAAAAGCACCAAGCGTTTTTACTAACTTTGTTTCATCAGCAATAACAAGCATTGTACGAGATGCTGCCGCTACAATTTTTTCATGTAATAACGCTCCCCCTCCCCCTTTAATGAGAGTTATCTCTGGATCAATTTCATCTGCTCCATCAATATCAAGATCAAGTTCAGGTATTTGTTCCAAAGTAGTGATAGGTATCCCAAATTTACGACATAGTTGCTCAGAATGCAGTGAGGTAGCAACGCAAATCACGCGTAGACCACCTGCTACACGCTCACCAAGAAGACGAATAAATTCATTTGTTGTAGAACCAGTTCCTATACCAATCCGCATATTATCTTGAACAAACTCAAGTGCTTTAGCAGCGGCTATCTTTTTTAATTCCTGAATCTTCATAAATTACTTTATCCTTTCACCACTCAGTAATATTCATTATAAATTGATAACTAAAGTAATTTATTGTTTCAATTTGTTACAATTTATTCACTACCTTATTGGCTAAACACGTTAAATCTTATAAGAAAGTGTATGATTTTAAAATACTAATTATTATAAAAATACGTGATAACAATAAAATTACATAATTAATAATTTTATCTCTTTTAAAACTTATTTACATTCTTTACGTTTAGTCAGCACTTTCAGTTTAAGCCCTTATTATCAATTAATGTGTGCTAATCATACAACTTCTACAAAATTAAAAATTATTCACGTTGCAAAAAACATCTTTTTTAAAAAAATTGTTAACAATTGATCAAATCTAAGCACAATTGATAAATTTACAGCACTACGAAGGAGATCCTGAAATATAATTAAGGAAATGTACCTATCATTTCTTATCTTATTTGTGCCTAGGTATCAGAAAGTGTAGAGAAATTTGATAAATTGGACAATTTTTTTGAACACTTCCTATGTATATTCCACGGCCTATGGAATCCTGTAGAAGACCAAATAATATCTCCACTTTTGGTCATCATAACGCTTCCTCGTGATAACAATTGTTGAAGTGTAAATACTACTGGTATTTTCTTGTTACATATTTGATCGCCCATCGCAAATGATTTAATTATAATATCTGCCTCTATACATTGATCTATTCTTCTACGTAAGACAATGATTTTTAATCCATTTTCTAATAAGGATGTACAAACTCGATCATCACAAATAAATTGTTCTTTAAATGAAGGACCATATTTTGCCGGCTTTATCGTTTCACCTACATGAAATGATTTTTCCCATATGGATGTTGTAAATTTAGAGCCATGATAACGATCAGTATATAATTTTTTTTCATTGATAATACCCACAAGATTCATATTATCTGCTATAACTAATTGTATAGGTGAATGTATCAAGCAAACATAAAAGCCGACCAAAATAAAAAAACTAAAAAAGAATCTAATGGGTGTTTTAAAGAAAGTTAGTCCAATTAACCCTACACTAAATAAAATTAATGCAGATAACGGCATAAATCCTAGCTTCAAAGCAGGAGAAATGGCCTTTATAGCATAAGCAATTTTTATCATAAGACCAATACCAAAACCCATAATTTGTAAAGGCAGCCATTCAAGGCTTAAAAGCATTGCAAGCACTGCTATTAATCCAAAAGGCATGACAAAAATTGATATAATGGGTAAGGTTAAAACATTACTTATAATACTAAGAGATGCAATATTGGAAAAATGATAAGCAGCATAAATTCCACTAGCAGTTCCTGCTACAAGAGAAGAAATACATGTTGAAATAACCGATAAGAAAGCAAAATGAATCACTCTACCCCCAACATAAAACGGTGTTGTTTTTCTTGTATAAGAAGATAGCTTTTCACTCCACCAATCAAAGAAAGCAATTAAAGCTACTGTTGCAGAAAAAGACATTTGAAAGCTAGGACCTAATATTTCATGCGGAGTAATAGCGAGAGTTATCAAACCTGCAATGGCAAAATTACGCATTGTAACAGCAGAACGGTTGCATAATATAGCAACCAACATAACAGCAATCATTGTAAAACTTCTTTGTGCTGATACGGCTGCACCAGATAAGAGCAAGTAAAAGGCCATGATTATTAAAGCAACAACAGCAGCAATTTTTTTCGCAGAATAATAGGACGAAAAAACTGGAAAAAGTGCTAAAAAGCTACGAATAATGATAAGAATTATACCGCTCAATAAAGCCATATGTAAACCTGATATTGATAAAACATGTGCTAATCCAGCCATACGCAATGCTTCATTTGTACTATTTGAAATACTACCTCGCTGTCCCGTTATGAGAGCAGCAGCAACACTACCCTTCTCTCCACTAATCGCCATACTGACTCTTTGAGTCATTTTCGTTCGTAAATTCTCAATTTTTTGTAAGGTTATAGCTAATATGCTATCAGGCTGTGGAACTGATATCTTGACTGGTTTTCCCAGATAAATTCCTTGAGCACCAATTCCTTTGAAATAATTATGAAAACTAAAATCGTATCCTCCTGGATATACAGGCCCAGATAAGGCACGAATCTTAACCTTTCCATATAGCCCATCACCAATGGCTAATCCATGTGGCAAATGCCTTGCTATTAAACGAACACGATTAGGTCCATGATGTAATACTGGATTTTCTGTATTTAAAACATCCAAGTTTAAACGAACCATCCCTTTTTGTATTGATTCAATAGAAACGATTCTTCCTGTTAATATAGTAACAACATCACTACCCAGCATTGGCGTAGATAGACGCCACGTTTCTATTTTTGCAGCTAAAGCACCTAGTATAAAACAAAATAAAAATCCCGTAATACGCCATATTCCTCGATAAAATCGTAAAATATACAATATTCCAAGGCATATACTGACTGACACAATAAATTGTCTGCAACTCGGTTCTCGATCTAAACTGAAATAAAAAATAATGCCTATGGAAAAAAATATTAAAACTAATAAAAAAAGAAGCCCTAAAGAAATTTCTTTATGTATGCAATCTATCAACCACTTCCAGCAAAAAATGATTGCTCTTCTTAAAGGCGTAAATAAAAAGACCTTTTGTTCATTACAGCTAGTATTTTTTTTCTTATCAAAAAAAGAGAGAATATCCTGCCATATCAGGCCTAATTTTTTTCCTTCTGATAAACCTTTTTTTGATACATTATTCTTAATTTTATTTTGATTTAGCATCTACCCCCGCTTTACTTGCAATGTAGCTATTGCATACCCTATTACCTATGCTAACATAACCTTTCTATAAAGTTCCATAAGTAATATCTTAATTTAGAGGAAGATATCCGTGTCCGTTATTACCCGTTTTGCCCCCTCACCCACAGGCTTTCTTCATATCGGGAGTGCTCGTACTGCTCTCTTTAATTGGCTTTATGCAAAACACACCGGTGGTAAAATGCTGCTACGAATTGAAGATACAGATCGAGAACGCTCAACAGAAGTAGCTGTAAAAGCTATTATAGACGGTTTGCAATGGATGGGACTTAATTATGACGGTGACCCTATTTCACAATTTAAACGAGCGGAACGTCATCGTCAAATTGCAGAACAATTAGTAAAAGATGGTAAAGCTTATTATTGCTATGCTTCACCTGAAGAATTGGATGAAATGCGCAAAAATGCTCGTGCAGAAGGACGTCCACCACGCTATGATGGACGTTGGCGCGACCGTGATATTTCTCAAGCTCCTAAAGATATCAAGCCTGTTATTCGTATCAAAGCACCACAAGAGGGAGAAACAATTTTGCATGATCGCGTTCAGGGTGATGTTCGCTTCCCCAATAAAGATCTAGATGATTTTATTATTTTACGTTCTGATGGATCCCCAACTTATATGCATGCTGTTGTTGTTGACGATCATGATATGGGAGTAACACATATCATACGTGGTGATGATCATCTCACAAATGCAGCCCGCCAAACAATTATTTTCAATGCAATGGGGTGGGATATTCCTGTTATGGCGCATATTCCACTTATCCACGGTGAAAATGGTGCAAAATTATCAAAACGCCATGGAGCACTAGGCGTTGATGCTTATCGAACAATGGGATATCTTCCCGTTGCCTTGTGTAATTATCTAGTTCGTCTAGGTTGGAGTCATGGTGATGATGAGCTAATTTCAATCGAAGATATGATTGCTTGGTTTGATATTAATGATATTAATAAAAGTGCAGCTCGTTTTGATTTTAAAAAATTAGATGCTATCAATGGATATTATATACGTATGACTAACGATCAAGATCTTTTTGATGCTGCCCTTAATATTTTGCCAGAAGTTAAAGGTGGATTGGAAATACTTAAAAAACTTGATAAACAACGCCGTGCTCAATTTTTAGCAGCTATACCATATTTGAAAGAACGCTCAAAAACACTATGTGAACTCATTGATAACGCCTCCTTTATTTTTATGCAACGGCCATTACTTCTTGATGAAAAAGCAAAAACACTCTTAGATGATAATAGCCGTACCATCTTAAAAGGTATCTATCTTACTTTAAAAACTTGTACCAATTGGGATATAAAAACGTTAAATGAAACTCTTCAGTATTATGCACAGATACAGAATCTCAAGTTTGGATCTGTTGCTCAACCGCTTCGAGTATCTCTTACAGGACGTACAATATCGCTAGGAGTTTTTGATATTCTCATTTTATTAGGACAAGAAGAATCTCTTAATCGTATTAATGACCAACTTATCAACAATTATAGTTAGCTAAATGTGTGTAAGTGTATTTAACAAAATTAACCTTTTAAATATAGATATCTTGACGTTAAATGCAAAGTATCCCCTATTGCTAAGTGGTTGAAATATATATTTAGCAAAACTGCAAATAAAAAAATATTTTAGATTACATGAGCTAACTTTTAGAGTAAACCTACCTCAATATAGGTAGAGAATATTTCAATTACATATCTCCCTATCTAATCGATAGTATCTTGATTTTAAGGGTGACGGATCTGAAAGGAATATCTAATGTCTGTTAATAAAGCACACATTACCGTGAATGACAAAAAAATAGAATTGCCAGTGCGTAAAGGCACTATTGGTCCTGACGTTATTGAAATTACCTCTCTCTATAAAGCAACAGATACTTTTACTTATGATCCTGGCTTTACCTCAACTGCTTCTTGTGAATCGAAAATCACTTATATTGATGGCGATAAAGGAGTATTGCTTTATCGTGGTTACCCTATCGATCAGCTGGCTGAAAAGGGAGATTTTCTTGAAAGTTGTTATCTTTTACTTTATGGAGAACTACCAACAAAACAAGAAAAAATCGATTTTGACCGCCGTATTATGCAACACACGATGGTACATGAGCAATTTTCACGATTCTTTCATGGTTTCCGTCGTGACTCTCATCCTATGGCTGTTATGGTGGCGTGCCTGGGAGCTATGTCTGCATTTTATCATGACTCTATTGATATTACAGACCCTCAACAAAGAATGATTGCTTCCATTCGTCTCATTTCAAAAGTTCCAACTCTTGCTGCTATGGCGTATAAATATAGTATCGGACAGGCATTTGTTTATCCACGTAATGACCTTAGTTATGCCGCAAATTTTCTCTATATGTGTTTTTCTATTCCTTGTGAAGAATACAAAATTAATCCTATACTTGCTCAGGCTATGGATCGAATTTTTACCCTTCATGCAGATCATGAACAAAATGCTTCTACATCTACTGTACGTCTTGCTGGATCATCAGGAGCTAACCCATTTGCATGTATCGCGGCAGGTGTTGCGTGTCTCTGGGGACCAGCTCATGGTGGAGCCAATGAAGCATGTCTAAAAATGTTACAAGAAATAGCTTCTGTTAAAAGAATTCCTGAATTTATTGCACGTGCAAAAGATAAAAATGATCCTTTCCGTCTTATGGGATTTGGTCACCGAGTTTATAAAAATTATGATCCGCGTGCAAAAATTATGCAAAAAACCTGCCATGAAGTTTTAAAAGAACTAAATATTCAAGATGACCCTCTTCTTGATATTGCTATAGAGCTTGAAAATATTGCTCTGAACGATGAGTACTTTATTGAAAAAAGGCTTTACCCTAATGTCGATTTTTATTCTGGTATTACATTAAAAGCTTTAGGATTCCCAACTGAAATGTTTACTGTTCTTTTTGCATTAGCACGCAGTGTCGGCTGGGTTGCACAATGGAAAGAAATGATTGAAGATTCTGCACAAAAAATTGGTCGACCACGCCAGCTTTATACAGGCTATGCTGCGCGTGAATATATCCCTATAGAAGAGCGTATCAGCTAAAAAAAGAAAATAACCAATTAATAAAGCTTCACAATTTACTTAAATGTCATTCCATATAATCAAATAACCTAACATAAAAGAAATTTTTACAAGCCTTATTGCTTTTAGTATTCTTCCTGTAGTTATAATACTATCGCAATAGTCTTTGATAAAGATTTTCTGATAACTTTTATTCAATGAGTAAATGAAACTTATAACTCTCTTTTTTAAAACCTGATTTTAAAGGAACAAATATATGTTAAGCTAAAAATACAGGTAAATTAAAACAGGTGCCATAAAAGGGGATAATTTACACTTAAAATTGTGCTTTTCTATTTTATTAAAAAATACAAAATCAGCTCTGTACTTACTCAAGTAACAAATGTTGAAGAAAAAAACTGTTTAAACGTACTTAAAGTAGCAACACACTTAATTATTTACAGATAAATTATCAAATAACTTATTGAAGCTTATTTAGAATAACTAGACTTTTGGAATTACCTTTATTCATTTCAATAAATACAATAATTTCAATAAATCACAAATTAGTTTAAAGTTTAAAAGTAATACTCATAATTTAAAAATTATAACTCAAATTATTGAATTACTCTTAGATAAGATTTTAAATCTCGTAACTTCATTGATTTATAATATGCTATTTTATGTTATTCGTAGCATAAATCATAATTATTTCATTAATATAAATAACTTATACACCAGAACTTTTTCTTTCTACCATAGTATTTTTATCACATTTAAATACTTATCTATTTTTAAGATTTTTTTTCAGATCTATTTTCTTAAAAGCAATAATTT
Source organism: Bartonella sp. B35(2025) (assembly GCF_053794465.1). Taxonomy (NCBI): domain Bacteria; kingdom Pseudomonadati; phylum Pseudomonadota; class Alphaproteobacteria; order Hyphomicrobiales; family Bartonellaceae; genus Bartonella; species Bartonella sp. B35(2025). Next base: position 514,661 of record NZ_CP200035.1, on the reverse strand, counting down.
TCAAATTTTTCAAAGATTCTATATCTTAATGGATTCCCTTCTTCTTTATTTTTAATGGCATTATTTTTATTTCTTTCATTTCTTTAACTTCAATCGCCATAATATAAAAAATAAAGTATAATCCAAAAGATACCATAAATTTTTTATAAAAAGATCAAATCAATATAAAAAAGAAAGGACGCTAATTGAGAAACATATGTAACCCATACATATTAATTATAATAGCTTCAAAAATCACAAAATAACCTAGAAAATAGTCTTTAAAAATTTTACTAAAGATATCTTTCTAATAATATATTTTCTTCATAGATTGATTCTGTAACAAAAAAATACAATAATAGATAATAAATGATCATATTTTTATAAAAAAATAACTTTTAAACTATGATTTTTAATATAATTATTTATAACAATATAATTATTCTATAGACAATTCAAAAATATCCGTAAAGTATTAATTCTATCTTTATAATAATGTATCTACAATACATGCTAATAGAGAAAAATTACTTATTAAATTTATATATTTAGAATAAATATATTATATATATAGCAAAAAATAATTAAATTTTATTATATATTACTTTTAATATATCTATTTGTATTTAATGTATCTTACATTATTGTGTATAACACTTAATAAGTGTAAATACATAAAGTTTACAATAAAACAATTAATAAACAAAAAATTTCAAAGTATTATTTTATAATAATAATAATAAATTGTAAAAAATTATGAACATTTTTTGTTTTTTTTGTGACTGTTGCATTTTTACTATATCTATCCAAAACAAATTAATATAAATTACATTTCGGATATTTATAGTGCTATATTAATGGAGGCAATTATGAATATAAAATATTTTTTTGGTCTTTGTGCAATTGGTTGTAGTTTAGCATTCGGAGCACATGCATTTGAGTATACAGTAGTTAAAGAACCAACACCAGTTGTTGCTATTTTGGACACTTCTGAATACGTTAATCTTAGTAAAAAGGTTAATGGCTCAGTGCATAATACTACCGAATATATTCCTTTCTTTAATAAGTATCGGATCCCTACAGAACATGTAAATGGATTGTTCAAGTACGGTTCAGCTTTAATATCTGCGATAATAGGGATTGTACGTTCAATTATGCATATTTGTACTGAAATGGTAACCATGAAATAATGGTCTATAAATTTTTATACTTGTTATTAGTATTGTTTTATTTTTAGAAATAAAAATATATTATGTACTTTAAAAGGTATATAAAAACTTTCCCCTACAGTTCTCTAAGATAACATGAAAGGGGAGAGTTTTTTTGTGCATATATTGTCTGTAATTTACATATGAAAACAATTAGATACTTTGCTCGTATTATTAAGTAATCGTGCAATAAATATAACTCATAAAAATTTTTACAAAATGTTATTTTTATAATAATATCATAACTTGCTGTTTTGATATATTGAAGCAATTTTTTTATTTATAAAACATTTTATTTTTTTACATACATTATTTACCATTAACATAAATATTTAAAAATTATTTAATGATAAGCTTTAGTATAAATTAGGATATTTATTGAAATAATAAACTCTTAAAAAACTAAAATATAATGATGATATTGTCTTATTATTTTATAAATATAAAAATATTACTACAAAATATATATTTAATTATATAATAATTAATATATTATACTAAAATAAAAAATAAGTTAAATAGAAATATTTCTTTAAAAAAGATAGAAATTAATTATAACTATTTTAAGTTATTTATAAATAATAAATAATTTAAATAATATCTATTTTTTATAATATTATAAATATAATAATATTATCTTTTTATATAAAAAGTATTAGCTATAAAAAAATAGCTCTTAAATCTATAAAAAATTACAAAAAAATAAGGAAAAAAAGCAAAAATTAAGATAATCAATAACCACACAATTTCCTTACCATTGGGGTAATATATAACTCTACTAAACATCAATTACTCTACAGCAAACAGCAATGCAGCAACTGCACGATCTTCAGATAACAAAACATTAAATGTACGTACTGCTGCTCCTGTGCTCATTGTATCTGATGAAATATGTTTTTCCCATAAAAGCGTCTTTAACTCTTCAGGTAACGGTAATAACTTAATTCCAGTACCCACCAATAAAACCTCAATCTTATCCGCTTCATCTAAAATACGAGATATATCCTTCTGAGTGGGAATAGGCTCTGCCATATCAATACCATAAATACCTGATGGTACACAAATAATAGAACCTCTATGCGACATATCAGCAAAACGAAAACCACCATTCCCATAAGCATCAATGGGTGCCCGCCTTGGAAAATGTGCTTCACGGATCTGAATTGCATGAAACATAAGTAAATATCCTTTATTTTGAAGACCTAATTCAGTTTTTCTTTTATTTCTAAAAATCAGTATACCCAACAGATCAATGTTGATACAGAATCTTTTATAAAAAAATACTATTCTAACAACATAACAAATAATGTATGAAAATCGTCTCAGACAATATAGAAAAAATTTTCTGAAAACTATGGTTGAAAGCTACATCTATTTAATCAGAAGAATTTTAGCTTAATCTGTTTACTAAAGAACAAACAATTTTTATCATACAAAACAATGATATTATTCATTAAGTAGATGAAAACTATCCCAATACTGCAAATAAAATAATTCTTAAATTAAAAAATAAATAAAAATACAACGCTCTGTTATCAATGATAAAACCACTTACACAAAAAAATAGCTTCTATACAAACGCTACCTATCTTTATAAAAATCAATTTTAAAAAATTTAATAAACTGGAATTATATTTTAAGATTTATCTTCTTTTGATACAGCCTTTTTTTCTTTAGATGTACCCATATTTTTTTTCATTGCAGTTTTAATTTTAGACTTTTGTGGTACTTTCATTTTAGTGTTAAGTTTTGATTTTCCTTCTGAAATTGGTTCACCTTTAACGCGAACATCAGCCAATGTTGAGCGGATAACGCGAATACGTATATCATCACCAATTTCAACTTCTAATTCACCACTCTCATCATAAACTTTCGTAACCTTGCCGATAACACCACCGCCCGTTATAACTGTATCACCACGGCGCACAGTATTCAGCATTTCTTGCCTCTTTTTCATTTGCGCACGCTGTGGCCGAATGATAAAAAAATACATAATCCCAAAAATCAAAATAAATGGAACAAAAGTAATAATTGAGGTTCCACTAGAAACACCGCCTGCAGCTTGAGCATAAGCGTTGGTAACAAACATTTTTATCTCCTATAAATTAAACTTCAGATATTTTTTACTTTGACTAAAATGAGATTTTGACTCAAAAAAATTTCTCTTTAAAATACTATTACAGCAATAATTCTACAACGTAGCCATAACTTTATCAAAAGGCAATAAATTCTTAAGAAATAGAAAGCAATGAACAAAAACTTTTAAAAAATGAATTTATTTTTCTTTTTGTATATCACAAATATAAGTATTTTCACTAAATGAAAAATAAATGATGTAAGGACAATTTTTACTCCTCCAATTAAATTGAATAATTACCCCTCTAAATCATGTAAATGTAATATCATTAAATTGAACTACAGCAATTATTTTACTTAAAATTAATATGAGCTACAGATTTTTAAAATAAAATTACTATCAATCAATTTTCTAAATATTTGATAGGATCAACAGGTATAGAATTCTTACGTACTTCAAAATAGACACGTGGAGTTTTAACATCTCCTGAAATACCAGACTTAGCAATCTCATCACCACGCCGTACTCTTTGCCCCTTATCAACAACAAGCTTACTGTTATATCCATAAATAGTAATAATATCATTTTCATGTCGAATCATAACAACATTACCAAGCGCTTTTAACCCATCACTCGCATAGATAACAACACCATTTTCTGCTGCTTTCACTGATGATCCTTCAGGTGCAGCTATGTCTATTCCTCGATTAATTGTTGTCCCTTTCTTTTGACCAAATTGGCTTAATAAACGCCCTCGTATTGGCCAACGCATCTTAGAAATTCCTGTAGATTGCGGAGTAACAATATTATCTGTATCTAACAAACCAGTTTCATGATCTGATTTCGTTACCTTTCTAGAAAAATTCTGCTTAATATTTGACTTATCAATTTTTGTAGAAGGTATAGTTTTTACAGGAGCTTTATAGACAGGTGGATCCTTTTTATATTTCATAGAAGACTTTGACTGAGACTGGAATGAAGATTCTGTTGTTGATAAAAATTGATCATTATTTTGAGTACTTAAATTCATTGCTGTGCGCTTACTTGGAATCTTGAGTATCTGACCAATATAAATGGAATTACCGCTGATACCATTTGCTAATTTTAATGCATTAACGCTGATCCCTATCTGCTGTGCAATACTTAATAATGTATCTCCACTTTGAACAATATAAGAATTTTTTTGAAAAATAGTAGCATTATCCATTTGTGAACGAGAGAGTGTTCCAAGATTACGTGGTGGCACCCCTATAATTCGCCCATTAGAAGAAAAATCTTCACCCTGTCTTGGAGAATTATGTGGAACATTATTATCATAAGCCCATGAATCATTACTAGATTCCATAGGCGGCAATTCAGTGCTTTGTATCATACCACCATATGATAGCATTCGTGGATTATAAGGCATAACTGTAGATGTATTTGACTGAGTAGAGACTGTGCTATCAGGAAAAATACTGGCAAAACGCTGCGTACCAGCACTACATCCAGTAAAAACTGTTGCCATCACCCCTAAAGCCACACCCTGAAAATTACACCGAAAAATATTACCCAAAACTTTTAAATACATAGTTTTGCTCACTCACTAAATACTCAACTCACTCTATTAAAGCTTTTTAATATTACCTAAGAGTTAAAATTGGGTATTTTACTCATAAATATCTTTATAATAAAATCAGAATGAATTTTTTATTAAATAAAAAATGAAATATTTTGTGTAGTGTTTTGATTTAAAAATCAAAGTATTTCCGCAATACCTTCAATAAAAGGTTGATAACGCACTTGAAATATTTCTGAATATTCAAATTTGTTACCAATTTTTGTATAACATGTAACCATTTGTATACCTTCATTTGGTCCTATAGCTTGAATAAGAATCCCATTTTCAACCAAAAGTTCTAAAAACTCTTTTGGCTCATCAGGACGCGATGGCCAAATAAGAATACGATCAAATGATCCTAAATCTGAAATAGTTTGGCTTCCATCAGCTTGCTGTGCAACAATATTTTCAATTCCTAAAGTTTGAAATTTTTGTCGTGCTAAATTAATGAGTGTTTTATAACGATCAATGGTTGTTACACGACCACTAAGACATGCCATAAGGGCAGTACAAAAACCAGAACCTGTACCAATTTCTAAAACACGATGCTTTTTTTTCAATGATAACGCAGAAAGAATTAAAAGCTGCTCTTCTAAACGCTCAATATATTCACCACACTCAATTGGAATAACTTTATTATCATAAGCATTGTTAAACCACGGAGCTGAAACAAATTGTTGCCGTGGAATTTTCTCAAATGCTGCAAAAAAATTAACATCATCAATTCCTTTACTGCGCATTTTCAGCACAAGACCTGCCAACTCTTCACGAAATCGTAAAATACCTTTTTTCCCCATAGTGTCATTCGATCTCCAATTAAGTAGCTATCTCATTGTGGGCAAAAATCATTCCTTTAAAAATATCAAAACCTTTCCTTCGCATGTATTATTTGCCAGCAATAAATACATATCAATTTACCTTTTATAAAATTAAGCAGTAATACAACGAATTCCTCTCATATAAGATTGCAACACATCTGGAACAATGATTGAACCATCAGCCTGCTGATAATTCTCAAGAATAGCGATAAGACAACGACCAATAGCTGTACCAGAACCATTAAGGCTATGAATAAAGTTTAGTGTTTTATCACCTTTTTTACGATATCGCGCATTCATACGGCGCCCTTGAAAATCTCCACAAACTGAACAACTGGAAATTTCACGATAACACCCCTGACCAGGAAGCCAAACCTCTATATCATAAGTTTTACGTGCAGAAAATCCCATATCACCGGTAGAAAGAACTACTGTACGAAAAGGCAAACCAAGCCGCTTCAATACATCTTCTGCACACTCTGTCATACGCTCTAATTCAATTAAAGACTGCTCTTCAGTGGTAATTGATACCATTTCCACTTTCCAAAACTGGTGCTGACGCAACATACCGCGTGTATCACGGCCTGCAGATCCCGCTTCTGAACGAAAACATGGAGTTAAAGAAGAAAATCGAAGTGGCAAATCTGATATCTCAAGAATTTCGTTGTTTACCAAATTGGTTAACGGTACTTCTGCTGTAGAAATAAGCCACCGCCCATCCTTAGTCTGAAAGAGATCATCAGCAAATTTCGGTAGCTGTGCTGCCCCATAAACAATCTCATCACGAACAAGAAGAGGTACTGAAACTTCTGTATAACCATGCTCCTCAACATGCACATCAAGCATAAATTGTCCCAATGCACGTTCAAGCCGTGCTAATGCCCCTGACAGTACAGTAAATCGCGTACCCGATAAACGACTTGCCCGTTCAAAATCCATCTGTTTGAGATCTTGACCAAGATCAAAATGTTCCTTTGGTATAAAATCAAACGTCGGAATCGTACCAAAATGTCGAATGACGACATTATCGTTTTCATCTTTACCCTCTGGAACATCATCGAATGGAATATTTGGGAGTGCTGAAAGAGCCTTCTCAAAATTCTCAGTCAACCGCTTTTCTTCTGCTACAGCAGAAGAAAGGAAGGTTTTAATTTCTTCAACCTCGGCTCTAAGATATTCAACCATTCTCTGATCACACATAGCTAAAGCCTGTCCTATTTCTTTTGAAATAGCATTGCGACGTTCCTGCGCAGATTGTACTTTAGCAATATATGACCGACGTTCAAGATCAAGCTCTATCAATATCTTAGCTTGTGGCTCCATACCTCTGTTTTTTAGTGCTTCATCTAATTTTTCAGGGTGCTCACGAATCCACTTAATATCAAGCATTAAAATTCCTCATTTATATTGTTATATTATATTGTTATATTGTTCTTATCGGCTTTTTATCATAAAAATTATTAACTTCTGTTAAGAAGATATTTTTTTTCTATACAGTAAAAAATTAAAATTAAGATGTCATAGAGAGCTATTGTTAGTAAAACTACTACAAACATAGTAAAAAAATCTAATAAAATTATTATAACCGCAATTATAAAAGAGATGCGAATAGCCCACTTTCGTTTGGACACCAATACATAAAATGTGAAAAATCCAGTATCGATTAAAAAACTGGTAATAAGGGGTAATTGAAAAATTAAACCAAAAATAAAAATGAATGATGTCATACAGCTTAAATAATTGAAAATACAAACTATAAACTCTGTTTTATCTAAATATCTGGAAGAAATTTTTAAAAAAGATTAAGCCAAAACATTATTGAAACCAACAGAGTATAAACAGACATACCCTCAACAAAAAATAAAAATGGTTTGCCAATGAAACATGATAAAAAAAGCCGTATATTTATTTTTATAAAGCCCTAGTGCGATAAAACTACAAAACTGAGATGATATAGATAGCCATCATAACTGGCAAATTAGCTTAATTTTTAAAAGGCACAAAATTATATTTTTTTTAAAAATTAAACCACACTTCGATATATGCTAACTAAAAAGGTATATTATAAAGAATACAGACATGTTTGAGTAATATTTAACTATCTACAAAATACCCATATCCTAAAAATACATCTTAAAATTATAACAGTTTTTATTTTTCTACTATAAACATGTATTCTTATAATATTATACTATCCCTATTACTAAAATATTTAAAATAAAAAAATAATCTGTATTTATGCTCAACTTCAATCAATCAAAAATATGAAGTTGTGGCATAATTTATACAGTATGAATTTCCTCATTCTAAGCTTTTTCATAAGGCTTATCTAAAATTATTGCGAATGAGTAATGGCGTACAAAAAACGAAAATGAACTTTGTATTCTTCTTCTCTTGATCAAGAAAATATCACCACATCTACTTACATTATGCAAAGATATAATAAGTATTTTTACATCATATACTGTATTAATTAATGTATTAATTTTATGTTAAAAGTAATAAAAAACAAAATTTCTGATCAATAATAAGTATTTCTTCATTATTAATTTTTAATAAAGACAAAAAATACCAATAATCATAGCTTTTAATTTTAATATTATCGAAACAACTTAATGATTATTTTGATTAATAGTTATTAAATAATTGAGATAACTCATGTATCTCATATTAAAATTTGTAAAGCTATATTTTGACACCATATGCAATAACTGAGCTATTTATTAACACAATTAAATGAAACTTATTTTCTAATTAACCAAAGCCATTATTTAAATTATGTTCTTCAAATTTTTTTCGTATCATATCAACGTTTTTCATTAATCTTAATCATAGATTAATATCAGCTTTTTTAAAATTAAAAAGCAAATCAGTTTAATAGTACTTTTTCAGACATAAAAAATGTATCAATCTTCAAATAATTGGGAACTTTATTGATTAGTACATAAATTAGGCTTAAAATTTTCAGTGAATTGTGATGATTCTTAATTAACTTTTATCTTTCATGACTCTCTGCTTAAAGTAATAATGATAAATATCTTGCAATGTGACAAATATCCCAATCAAAGTGATTGATTTATTCATGTTCTGATAAAATAATTGAAATCATAGCGATTAATTCAATGAATTGATATAAAATAGCATAGCAAATAACTAAAAATCTACGATATTGATACTCCTGTGGAAGTATATAATTTTTATCAAGATATTTTTAATCTCCACAATAGGGCTTTTGTTGATATACAAACTATTGTTTATGTTAATAAAAAATTTTATTAAAAAATCGCATAGTAGCAGAGTTTATTTATGAATTATCGGCATATTTATCATGCTGGCAATTTTGCTGATGTTTTTAAACACATTATTGTCACTCGTATTGTAGAATATCTCAAACGTAAGGAAAAGGCTTTTCGTGTTATAGATACACATGCCGGAATCGGTATCTATGATCTCTCTTCTTTGGAAGCGCATAAAACGGGAGAATGGCGCGAAGGTGTACAACGGCTTCTGTCAGATCCTATCCCAGAAGACTTGAATGAACTCCTTTATCCGTGGTATAATACCATTTACACACTCAATAAAGGAAAAAAAGAAATTGTATTCTACCCTGGGTCTCCTGTTTTTATTCGCCAATTATTGCGCAAACAAGACCGGTTAATTGCAATTGAATTACATTGCGAAGATTATAAAATTTTAGCAAGAAATTTTGCCAATGATTATCAAACAAAAGCTCTACATTTAGATGGTTGGCTTTCTTTAAACTCGCATCTACCACCAAAAGAAAAACGTGGATTCATCCTCGTTGATCCTCCCTTTGAAAAGCCTGGTGAATTTTCTCGTCTTATTGAAGGATTAGTAAAGGCATATAGACGCTTCCCTAAAGGTATTTACGCTTTATGGTACCCTGTTAAATATGAAAAAGAAATTAAAAATTTTCTTTACGCACTTTATCAAACAGAAATTCCTAAAATTTTACAGCTCGAAATGCGTATCCGCAAAAATTCAATACCACCCACAATGAATGGAAGCGGTATGATCCTTATTAATCCTCCCTATATTCTTGAAGAAGAAATGAAAAAACTTAACCCCTTCCTTATCACACGTCTCGGGCAAGATAAAAATGCACAAATAATTCATAAATGGCTCCGAAAAGAGTATCTATTATGTTAAGATCCTCATTTTACTTCTCATCTAAATTAAAATATTCTTCATGAGAAGGAATCTTAAAGCTGCTCCCAAAAACCATAACATTACACTATCACTCCTTTAGCCCTTTAAACTATGATTAGCCTAAAATTTATGCAGTAGCTAACAGCGCAGATTTTATTTTTATTAGTAAAGTCTATTTTAAGTAACCTTTAAGCAGCACAAGCTCATTATTCTAATTAGTTAACGAATAAAATTAGTGAGCACTGAAAATGATTTTCTTGGATTTCATTCATATTTTTTTACGAAAAATAATAACCACAAAATCGTATAATCTAGTGTTATAATACGTCCTTTATAAGATAGGAAAAACGTTATAGATACAATAATTGATTGTAATGGATTAAGAAGAATATTTTATAATAGAAAACACAAAATATTTCTGGATAAACTGAATGATCCTCAAAAATAACACAGCTTGCTCAAAAAATGAAAAAAGAAATTTATCTTTTTTTTCTAATATTACATGGAATAACACCAATATAGAGAATAATAAAAACCAATTAAAAGGTGCCAAACTCATACAAGAATTTGCCAAACATTTGCCGCATAAGCCGGGAGTTTATCGGATGTTTGATGAGAATAATGATGTTCTTTATGTTGGCAAAGCTCGTAATCTAAAAAAACGCGTTTCAAGCTATGCACATGAACAGGGACACAATAACCGTATTACCCGTATGATTCGTGCAACATATCATATGGAGTTTGTCATTACTCATACAGAAACAGAAGCACTACTCTTAGAAGCTAATCTCATAAAAAGGTTGCGCCCACGTTTTAATGTATTACTGCGTGATAATAAAAGCTTTCCTTATATCATTATTACTGATGATCACCGAGCACCTGGACTTTACAAACATCGCGGTTCCCGAACACAAAAAGCACATTATTTTGGCCCTTTCGCTTCTTCAGGTGCAGTTACACAGACAATCAACATCCTACAACGTGCCTTTTTATTACGCACCTGTACCAATTCATTTTTTGAAAATCGTACACGACCCTGTTTACTTTATCAAATCAAGCGATGTTCTGCACCCTGTACGCATGAAATTAGTGACAGTAGCTATATAGAATTGGTAAAAGGAGCAAAAGCCTTCCTTTCAGGCAAAAGTCAATCAATTAAAAATGATATGGTTCAAGCTATGCATAAAGCTGCAAAAAATCTTGATTTTGAGCAAGCTGCAGTCTATCGTGATCGCTTATCAGCTCTTTCTCATATACAAAGCCATCAGAGCATTAATCCTCAAACAGTGGAAGAAGCCGATGTATTTGCTATTGCACAACGGGAAGGAATAACTTGCATTCAAGTTTTCTTTTTCCGTATGAGACAAAATTGGGGAAACCGAGCTTATTTCCCGAAAGCAGATCCGTCCTTTTCTAGTAATGAAATTTTAGCCAGTTTTCTTGCCCAATTCTATGATGATAAGCCTATTCCAAAACTCATCCTTTTATCTGAATCGATCGAAGAAAAAGAACTTCTTACAGATGCATTTAGTCTAAAAGCAAATCGCAAAATATTCCTCTCTTTACCAAAACAAGGTGAACGTAAAAACCTTGTTAACCATGCCTTTATCAATGCTCATGAAGCACTCGAACGTAAGATTTCTGAAACCGCAACACATACAAAATTACTTCAAGATATTACCAAAATATTTCAACTTCCTCATATACCACACCGTATAGAAGTCTACGATAATTCCCATATTACGGGAACAAATGCAGTAGGTGCAATGATTGTTGTAGGTCAAATGGGATTTATTAAAAATCAGTATCGCAAATTCAATATTTGCTCAACTGATATCACACCTGGTGATGATTTTGGTATGATGAAAGAAGTTATCAAGCGAAGATTCTCACGCCTTATTACAGCACAGAATCAGCCTTATAAGAGCAATATTATAAAAAGTGAAAATGATGATCTTTTTCCTATTTGGCCTGATCTTATATTAATCGACGGCGGTGAAGGACAAATAAACAGTGTGCATACAATATTATCCGAATTAAAATTAGATAATCTCATTACAGTAGTAGGAATAGCTAAGGGTGCTGACCGTAAATCGGGATCTGAACGGTTTTTTATAAAAGGAAAAGCACCCTTTACTCTTCCTTCGCGTGATCCTGCTTTTTATTTCCTACAACGCATACGTGATGAGGCACATCGTTTTGCAATTGGATCTCACAGAATAAAACGAAAAAAAGAAACATTCAAAAACCCACTTGATGAAATTGAAAATATCGGTCCAACAAGAAAGCGTGCGTTACTTCACCATTTTGGAAGCGCCAAAGCTGTTACCAATGCTTCTATCGAAGATTTAACAAAAGTTATGGGAATTTCTATCACAATTGCACAAAAAATTTACAATCATTTTAAAGAAAAATAAGCTTGTTTCATAATCTTTACCTTGTTACGCTTATTAGACATATTATGTTTCACAAAGAATTGAAAATAACTCAATGAAAAATCATACTTTTTCTTTTCCAAATATTTTAACTTATGCACGGATTGTCGCAGTACCAATGGTTGTTGCGTGCTTTTTTTTAGAAGGACGATTACAATCAAGCGATATAGCACGCTGGGTTGCTGTTTCCATTTTTATAGTTGCGTCTATTACTGACTTTTTTGATGGTTACCTAGCTCGTATTTGGGAACAAACATCTAATATTGGTCGCATGCTAGATCCAATTGCAGATAAACTTCTTGTATCTGCCTGTCTTTTATTGCTTGCTGCAGATAACACTATCGCTGGGTGGACACTGTGGGCAGCTATCATCATTCTTTGCCGAGAAATTCTTGTATCAGGATTGCGCGAATATTTGGCTGAATTAAAAGTCAGTGTTCCTGTCTCTCGTCTCGCAAAATGGAAAACTTTTGTACAAATGATAGCTATTATCTTTCTCTTAGCAGGACCAGCTGGGAATAAAATTATCCCTCATATAGAAGAACTTGGTATCGCTATGCTTTGGATAGCAGCTCTCCTTACATTATGGACAGGATGGGATTATTTTCGCGCAGGCTTAAAGCACGTTATACCATAAAAAATAAAATTCATCCATCCCTCTAAAAAAATCTATAGCCTCATAAAAAGAATCCTGAAGCGGTATCTTCCGGGATTCTTCATTTTATCCGTGCTTTTATTAGCCAACAATTTCTATCTCAGAAAACCAAAAAGCGATTTCTGTTTTTGCGGTTTCAATGCTATCTGAACCATGAACAGAATTTTCACCAATCGACAAAGCATGTACCTTACGGATTGTTCCTTCCTGCGCATCTATGGGATTTGTAGCACCCATCACTTCACGGTTTTTAGCAATTGCATTTTCACCTTCTAAAACCTGCACAATAGTCGGACCAGAAGACATAAATTCGACCAACTCTCTAAAAAATGGCCGTTCTCTATGAACAGCGTAAAACCTTTCAGCTTCACGCTGACTCATCCACACACGTTTAGATGCAATAACACGTAACCCCGCATCTTCAAGCATTTTTGTAATTTCTCCTGTCAAATTACGACGTGTTGCATCTGGTTTTATCATTGAAAAAGTACGTTCTACGAGCATTTGACTACCTTTTATTTCATTTACCAATATTATCTAGCCGTTCTATAACGAACAAGAAGCTTATTGCCAAGTGATTGTAGAAAATCCGCACCAATTTTTAAAACTATATAGCTAGTTAAAGAGAAAATGTTATAAAAAATAGAAATATCAGCGATACCTAATTTCCCTATCACAGTATTGCTATTCTTCTTACAAAAATTAAAACTATTTGCACAATCCGCCTCCCTTTTTAATTTTTTTATCATTTAGAGAGATTATGATATAAGTAACAAGACATTCTACAATAAAACATACCGCCTGTTGTGATCAAAATGTCTCTGTATTTTTTTAAAATTGTTCTCTGATCACCAAATATATAACTTATAAAAAATAATTATACATTTAAGGATAATCAAAGAACAAAATATATCATTAAAAACTATAGCGCACACCCAAGATACCTTGAAGTAACTGCTTAGTCTTGTGCCCTTTGAGATAATAGGCTTCCGCATAAAACTTTAATCGATCACTAACAAAACTGCTTAAACCAACTCCAAATTTACCCGAATTCCCAGATAAATCCGTAGTAAATTTATGCTGTTTATTAATTGTCGTGTGGTTGTGCTCTATATTCTCACGCAACCAAGCTGCCGCAATATAAGCCACTGATGGAGTATCCATATCAGATCCAAATTCATAACCTAACGATAATCCAATCTCACTACGTAATGAAGTCGATGGACTTATATCACCAGTCATACCATTGGAAAGCTTTATTTCTTTATCTTGAACTTGTAACCAAGTTAATTGCCCATAAGGCTGCATCCAACCACTCTGTGATATATTAAAACGATAACCTACTTCAAATGACGTACCTACTGCCCACTGTTTATAATCTCCTTGAATAGAAATACCATTCGTAGAAACAGCTTTTAAATTATTTTGATAATGATTGTATTTCAAAACACTATCTACATACCATCCACTATGATCAAAATAAGTCGCATAAGTTCCGATGCTATAACTGTTTATGTCACTAGTACCACCTCGAGCATGAGCAATGCGTGCTTGGTTATAACTACCAAAACCACCAATATAAAACTCTCCATTAACTAATTCACTGAGACCATTAATACCTAACACTACACCTGTTTGATCAAGCTTAAAATCTGTATGGCCTGTAGAAAGATGCTCCTTGTTCTTAATCGCATATGTCCAGAAAGTAGCACTCTTCTTGTTTCTATCTAAAATTCCTTTACCAATACGTATACTTTGTAACTCACTATTGAAAATAAGCTCAGGAGTTACTGCCATAGATAATACTGCATCAGTTGATGGGGTCGTCAAAAAGTGAGAAGCTAGTAACTCCTGTTTTAATTCTGGAGGATCTTGACTTTGATGATTTGGATCCTCAATCGTCTGATAAACCAAGGGTGGAGCAGCTAAAGAAATAACAGGCTGCTGTGTTTCACTCGGAGGCTGACGATTATCACCCAAAGACGACATCTCAACAGCTCCCTCTTGTGAAGGTGAAACAGCTAAGAGAACGGGAGGATGATGTTGCTCACTCGAAGGTTGATGATTATCACCCGAAGATAACGTCTCAACAGCTCCCTCTTGTGAAGGTGAAACAGCTAAGAGAACGGGAGGATGATGTTGCTCACTCGAAGGTTGATGATTATCACCCGAAGATAACGTCTCAACAGCTCCCTCTTGTGAAGGTGAAACAGATGGAAGAACAGGAGGTCTTCTTCGACCCGAACGACGATGGCCACCCCTCAAATCAGATAACTCAACAGTTCCATCTCGTAGAGATAAAGCAGTAAAAGGAATAGAATTAGAAGAATTAGAAAAATTTTGACTTAAATGCCGAGGAGGTCGTCTTTTAGGTGATGGTTTAACTGTATCTTCTTCAGATAAAATAGCAGATAAATCAACTCCCTCTGATACTGGATTAAGACGCTTTAAGGAAGATTTTTTATGTTGTGACCTACCACTCCCTGCATCAGAATATGATGCATGAGGTTTCTTAATCACGCGCCGTTTATAGGATTCTGTATGTTTCGGCTTACCCATCTCCACACCTAAATACCAAATTTGTAAATTATCACTCTTGGCTCTCTTTTGTAAACTATACATATAAGTTCCACCATCAACAGCATCAATTAGGTTACCAGAATGATCTGTTAAAATAAAGTTAGCTCCTCCGTTCGTGCTTTTGTCTGTTATTAAATTAAGCTCAGTAATAAAATCACGCTCTCGTGCAAAAAAGTTTGTAATCTCAACACCGGAATCGACAACACTTATCTTATGGTCACCTTCACCATTATTAATTACCAAATAATCGCCACGCCTTTTTTGACTGTTGGTATTAAAATGAAAATGTAAATTACCTGAGAGCCTTTCAACATGAAGTGAAGAATGGTGTGGATCATAACCAATGGAAGAAAAACTAATGGTTCCATTACCACTTAAATTTTCAACATGAATATTAGGATTATCTTTGCTACCCCGTGACCCGACAAAAAATAATGTCTCATCACTTCGCCCTTGTATAGAAAAATCTTTTTGTGTAACCTGGCTGGTGGCATCACCAACATAAAAATGAAGACGACCATTGCCATTAACCTTTGTTTCTCCTTTTAATTCTGCACCAGCGTACACCCATGAATAAGCGTGATCATTAATTGTTAAATTTTCTACGGATCCACCAGGATACACCACTTGAACAGCATCGTTATATAACGTTACCCTTTTAGCACTACCGCCATCTAAAACATGCTGCCGGCCATCTTTAAAGACAGTGGTATTTGAAGCAACTCCTCCCTCTTTTTTATGCCCTCTATAAAGATTTTGTTCTCCTCCACCCATGACTTTTGTATCCCAAGCATGCCCACCATCATACACATTTTGTTGTCCAACTGTTTCATCTTTACCATGAACTATAGCCTGATAAGCGCTGCTTAATCTAGAATTCGTAAAATCTTTAGAGCTTCTTTCCTCGAAGATAAACTGCTGACCTCCATCAATTTTAGTACTTATTGCAGTTCCCTTACGGGTAACTATTTGCTTTCCACCTAAATTAACAACAGCATCCTTGGAAGTCCCACCATTCTCAACAATCTCTATGCCGCCATTCTCAATTGTGGTTTTATTGCTAAAAAGCGTAATAATAAGTGCCTGGTCTTTTGGCACTACCTTTTCATTAACTATCATCTTGTTTAGTAATGCGCTTAAAGCCTCCTCCGCATTTGCAATTTGCACAAGACAACTACTGATCATCAATACTGAAAAACTTAATTTGCATTTATGCTGCATAATTCACACTCCGATATCAATAATTAGACTAACATCCCGCAACTACATAGGTAGCTTATTTTAGATTGTATCATAATGTGTTTTATTTATGTTTTTATGTATATTATAATTGTAATATTATAATTATTGTGATATTATATTCTGTTCAGCGTCTGTGAATTACTGAATCAATGACTTATAATCTGGAGCAAAAAGAACTAAAAAAATGCACATCATATCTTAAATAAAAGATACGATATGCAACAAATGCAATAATTAAAATGAGAAGCTATATCATTGATAGTAAGTTAAGAGTGTGAGATTATCTTTGGATATCTATAAAATTTTAAGAAATATCACCTAACCACTGAGTATTTGGTTTGTAAAATCAACCATAATTATAAAGCTAATAAATGAATAAAATACATACTTAAAAATTATAGCGTATACCCAAAATACCTTGAAGTAATTGCTTTGTCTTATATCCTTTTAGATAATCAGCTTCTGCATAAAGCGTTAATTTATCATTTACAAAACTATTTAAACCAATCCCTAATTTACCAACGTTTCCAGACAACTCAGTAATAAATTCATGCTGTTTATTAATTGTTGTATGATTATTATTCATATTTTCATACAACCAAGCCGCCGTAATATAAGCTGTTAATGGAATTTCTATGCCAACAATAAATTCATGTCCTGCAGATAACCCAACTTCACTACGTAATGAAATAGACGAGCTTATATCACCTCTCATACCATTGGAAAGATTTATTTTCTTCTTTTCAACCTGTGCTCCCGTTAACCTGATATAAGGCTGCATCCAAATATTTTTTTCTGTCTCAAAATGGCGCCCCATCTCAAATGATCCACCAATCGCCCATTGATTATAATTTGCTTGAATAGCTAAAGCATTTGTTGATAAAGCCCTTAGATTATTTCTATAATAATTGTACTTCAAAACGCCATCTAAATACCACTCACGATTATCAAAATAAGTAGCATAAGTTCCAACACTATAAACATCCATGCTACTAATGCCGCCTCGTACATGAGCAACGCGCGCCTGATCATAACTGCCAAAACTACCAATATATAACTCCCCATATGTTAATTCGTTTAACTGATCAGCACCTAATACGATACCAGTCTGCTCAAGCTTAAAATGCGTATGACCTGTAGCAATACGTTCTTTACTCTTGATTGCATGTACCCATAGTCTGTTTTTTTTCTTATTTTTATCTAAAATTCCTCTTCCAGTGCGTATATTTTGCAGCTCATTATTGAAAACAAGCTCAGGAGCTACCGCCATAAATACTACCGTATCAGTCAAAGGAGTCGTTGATGGATGAAGGGATCTATTGGGATTTGGCCCACCAATATAATCTGCAGCTAAATACCAAATTTTTCCTTTTTCATCCTTTCTCTGTTTGAAACCATACATATAAGTTCCACCATCAATAGCATTAATTTTTGTCCCATAGAAATTTACTAAAGTAAAATTAGCCTTTGCACTTTTATCAGTAATTAAATCACGCTGTTGTGAAGAAGGTTCCGTTATTTCAATGCCAGAATCAATAACGCTTATTGTATGATGACCCTTACCATCCTCGATGAAAAGATAATCCCCACGATTATTCGCAATAGTAGTGTGGAACTCAAAATGTAAATTACCTGAAAGATCATAAACATAAAGCTGAGAATAGTATGGATTAGACCCACTATAATTAAAAATTACCTTTCCATCCCCACTTAATTTTTGAATTAAAGAACTTTTTCCATCAAAATCAGTAGCAATAGAATATAATTTTGTATTTTCTCCATTTAAAGTAACATTTTCTACTTCAGTACGGTGCTGATCATCTCCTGCATAAATATGAAATTTTCCAAAATCATGAATTTTGGTATCTCCTTCTAATACCGCACCAGCATATGCCCATGATTGAGCATGATTATTAACTGTTAGATTTTTTAAATATCCACCAGCATATATCCCTTGAATAGCAGTTTCATTTAAAATAGAGTTAACAGCTCTACCTCCTGCTAAAATACGTTGTTTACCGCCACCAAAAACTTGAGTATCGAGTACAAAACCACCATTTTTTGCGTTTTGAGAATTTTTAGCAACTTCTTGTATTCCTCCATTCATAATTTTCGTATTCAAAGCAACACCATCATCATACACTTGCTGTTGCCCAAGTGTTTTATTTTGTCCATAAACTACAGTATTATAAGCAATGCTGCCTAGAGTTTGACCATTAACAGTCCCTTCTCCCCAAATAAGCTGTTTACCACCATAAATTTTTGCATCCTCTGCTTTTCCTCCATTTACAATTCTTTGTTCTCACCCCTTTAAAACAGTAGTATTTTTTGAAAATCCTTGCTTGCCATTTAAAGCCTGAATATTCTCGATACCAGTATCCTCAACTTTAGTATTCTCGCTGAGTCCACCTTCATAAATAAAAAGCTTTGCACTACCTCGAACTATATTATTAATGGATCGACCTGGTTTATTTGTAGAGCCACTATTTGAAATATAAGCTCTACCGTTATTATCGAGAATAAAATCTTGTAGAAGTACTCCATCCCTAATAAAAATAAGTTCAGGCTCTTCATTTTTTTCTTTTTTCAATAACATAATATTTCTTTCTTGTGTAATATGATTTATACTATGATTAATATTGCTATCATGCTCCCATATTTTATTAATCAATATTTCAGGATTTTCATTCATATTAATGCTGTTAAGATCATTTAAAATACTCATTCTATGAGATTCTTCTATAATGATACCGCCTTCAAATGTCTTAACTTTTTTATGCTCTCCTATTTTAGCCTTTTTATCAGGTTGAGAATAAAATAATTTCTTGTTTGTACTATAGCTTGGAGCCTAATAAAAAAATTTTACTCCACTTTCATCTGCACTTGCAAGGTGTATAAAACAACCATTAAATATGAACATCCAATAACCCAATTTCCACTTACATTGCACATATCGCATAATCATACCCTTCCCTCTCACGTTCAATGAACAAATATCAAGTGTAACTAGCTTTTAAAAAATTATTTTCAATCTAAAGTTTTTGAATTCTTTTCAACCCTTTATTAATATAGAAAAAAATTACTCCTTATACTTTATAAAATTTCTTATTTTATAGAGAATACAGAGTAATACCCATATTGCTTCTTCTTAATTTTTTTATCATTTAGAGAGATTATGATATAAGTAACAAGACATTCTACAATAAAACATACCGCCTGTTGTGATCAAAATGTCTCTGTATTTTTTTAAAATTGTTCTCTGATCACCAAATATATAACTTATAAAAAATAATTATACATTTAAGGATAATCAAAGAACAAAATATATCATTAAAAACTATAGCGCACACCCAAGATACCTTGAAGTAACTGCTTAGTCTTGTGCCCTTTGAGATAATAGGCTTCCGCATAAAACTTTAATCGATCACTAACAAAACTGCTTAAACCAACTCCAAATTTACCCGAATTCCCAGATAAATCCGTAGTAAATTTATGCTGTTTATTAATTGTCGTGTGGTTGTGCTCTATATTCTCACGCAACCAAGCTGCCGCAATATAAGCCACTGATGGAGTATCCATATCAGATCCAAATTCATAACCTAACGATAATCCAATCTCACTACGTAATGAAGTCGATGGACTTATATCACCAGTCATACCATTGGAAAGCTTTATTTCTTTATCTTGAACTTGTAACCAAGTTAATTGCCCATAAGGCTGCATCCAACCACTCTGTGATATATTAAAACGATAACCTACTTCAAATGACGTACCTACTGCCCACTGTTTATAATCTCCTTGAATAGAAATACCATTCGTAGAAACAGCTTTTAAATTATTTTGATAATGATTGTATTTCAAAACACTATCTACATACCATCCACTATGATCAAAATAAGTCGCATAAGTTCCGATGCTATAACTGTTTATGTCACTAGTACCACCTCGAGCATGAGCAATGCGTGCTTGGTTATAACTACCAAAACCACCAATATAAAACTCTCCATTAACTAATTCACTGAGACCATTAATACCTAACACTACACCTGTTTGATCAAGCTTAAAATCTGTATGGCCTGTAGAAAGATGCTCCTTGTTCTTAATCGCATATGTCCAGAAAGTAGCACTCTTCTTGTTTCTATCTAAAATTCCTTTACCAATACGTATACTTTGTAACTCACTATTGAAAATAAGCTCAGGAGTTACTGCCATAGATAATACTGCATCAGTTGATGGGGTCGTCAAAAAGTGAGAAGCTAGTAACTCCTGTTTTAATTCTGGAGGATCTTGACTTTGATGATTTGGATCCTCAATCGTCTGATAAACCAAGGGTGGAGCAGCTAAAGAAATAACAGGCTGCTGTGTTTCACTCGGAGGCTGACGATTATCACCCAAAGACGACATCTCAACAGCTCCCTCTTGTGAAGGTGAAACAGCTAAGAGAACGGGAGGATGATGTTGCTCACTCGAAGGTTGATGATTATCACCCGAAGATAACGTCTCAACAGCTCCCTCTTGTGAAGGTGAAACAGCTAAGAGAACGGGAGGATGATGTTGCTCACTCGAAGGTTGATGATTATCACCCGAAGATAACGTCTCAACAGCTCCCTCTTGTGAAGGTGAAACAGATGGAAGAACAGGAGGTCTTCTTCGACCCGAACGACGATGGCCACCCCTCAAATCAGATAACTCAACAGTTCCATCTCGTAGAGATAAAGCAGTAAAAGGAATAGAATTAGAAGAATTAGAAAAATTTTGACTTAAATTCTTAAGAGATCTACTCCTTCGTGGTAAATTATCAATAAATACTGGAGTCAAATACCAAATTTTTCCTTCTGTATTCTCGTCCTTTCTTTGTCTTAAACCATACGCATAAGTTCCACCATCAACAATTCCAGTTTTTGTACCAGAAAAATTTTGCAAAGTAAAATGAGCTCTCCCGCTTTGATCTGTAATTAAATCAAGATTAGTTGAAGAAGGATCAACAATCTCGATACCAAAATCTACAATGCCTATTGTGTGATTACCGCTACTATTCTTAATAAAAAGGTAATCACCTTTTTCTTCTGCAAAGCTAACATTTAAATCAAAATGTATGCTTCCTGAAAGATTATCAATATAAAGATGAGAATAATACAAATTAGACTCCGCAGAGGTAAAGACAACCCTCCCTACACCCCTTAATGTTCGAATCTGAGAACTTTTGTCGTCAAATTTACTAGACACAGAGTATAATATAGCATCTTCTCCATTTAAATAAATGTCTTCTGCTGTAGTTGTATGAACATCTTCCCCAGCATAGAGATGGAGTTGTCCAGAATCATAAACTGTTATTTCCCCTCCTAATGTTGCACCAGCAAAAACCAACGAATTAGCTTTCCCTTTAATTGTTAGATTTTTTACGTGTCCACCAGCATGAACTTCCTGAATAGCATGAGCATGTAAAATAACAGTATCTGCCTCCCCCCCTGATAAAATACGCTGCATACCACCCTCAAAGACCTCAGTATCAACAGCTAAACCACCCTTTTTTAGTGCAAAATTATCATCATCTGCAAACCATTTAGCAAGATTTTGTACCCCTCCATTCATAATTTTTGTTTTAAAAACTATTCCATCATCATACACACGCTGCTGTCCTAGTACGGTACCCTGACCGTAAATTGTGGTACCATAAGCATTGCTTCCCATAATCCTACCATCCATATAACCCTCTCCGAAAACAAGCTGATCACCACCATAAATTTCAACTTTCGCCGTAGTTCCTCCCCCCTCTACCCTTTGTTGCCCACCTTTATAAACAATCGTAGATTCTGAAATTCCTTGTTCGCTAATAACTTCAAGGCCACCATCTTCAATTGTAGTATTTTTGCCAAAACCACCTGCTTCAACATAAATTGTTCCAGATTTCTGAATTGTATTATTAATAGATCGATTAGGAACACCTGCTTTTCCATCATCAGAAATATGAACCACCTGATCATCACGAAGTACAAAATTTTGCAGAATTAATTTATCTTTATCAATACCAAAATTATTTATATGAGAATTGGCTATAAAATCTTTTGAAATTGCAACATCTTCTTCTTGTTTAGGCAATCCAACTATAGGTAACACCATATTAGATGATGTGATTAAAGGAATAGCAATTTTATCTGTAGGAGCCAAATACCAAATTTTTCCCCCCTCATCATCTTTCTGCTTTAAACTATATACGTAAACCCCACCATCAACAGTATCAATCTGTTCACCAGAGAAATCGGTCAGAGTAAAATGAGCTTTTCCACTTTGATCTGTAATTAAATCAAGCTCAGGAATAAAATTATTCTCTTGTGAAGAAGGATTAGTAATTTCGATACCAGAATCAATAACACTTATTGCGTGATAACCTGCACCTTCTTTTATAAAGAGAGAGTCGTTACGATTCTCTGAAAAATTTACATTAAGCTTGAAATTTAAATTACCTGAAAGGTTGTTTATATAAAGCTTAGAGTAATGCGGATTAAATACGGTAGAAGTAAAAATAACACTACCATTACCACTTAAATTCTTAACTAAAGAAGTTTCACCATCGATATCAGCAGAAATAAAATATAGCCTGGTATCTTTTCCATTTAAATAAATGTCTTCTGCTGTAGTTGTATGAACATCCTTCCCAGCATAAAGATAAATTCGTCCAGAATTATTAACTGTTGTTCTCCCTTCTAATATTGCACCATGATGCAGCCATGACTCTGCTCGATCATTAATCATTAGATCTTTTACATATCCACCCAAATTTATTTTTTGGATAGCAGTTCCAGATAACATAACATTAAAAGCCTTACCCCCTACTAAGACATTTTGCTTACCACCAGAAAAAATTTGAGTATCAAATGCAGTACCACCATAATCTTCTTCATCAAGATTATAATCTTTTACATAAAGATTTTGTACCCCTCCTTCTATGATCTTTGTGTTATAAACCACTCCACCATTATACACATTTTGATATCCCGATGCTTGATCTTGACCAGAAACTACAGTACCATCAGCATTACTTCTTACCAACTTACTTTTACTCTTCCCAAAAACAAACTGTTTACCTCCGTAAATTTGAGTTCCTTCAGCTTTTCCCCCATCCTCAATACTTTGTTGCCCATCTTCATAAATAACCGTATCTTGCGAAATTCCCTGTGCCTTAATAATCTCAATACCGCCACTCTTAATTTTAGTATGTAAATTTAAACCACCATTATAAACATAGATCCTTCCACCATTCTGAACCGTATTACTAATCGAAACATCTCCATCGCTGTTACTATTATTATCGCCTACTTCGCTATGAAAATTAAAGCTAGGATCGAAAATATAAATGGCTCTATCCTTATAAATTATAAGATCTGTTAACACATCAGTAGAAAGATCAGTTGATACATTATCGACTGGTGTATTAGGGATAAAATCAGAAATTGTAAGAGTCTCTCTATTATCTATAGTATAATTCTTATCTAAATACCAAATTTTTCCTCTATCCTTATTTTTTCTGTATTTTAAACTATACATATAGGTTCCAGCATCAACAGCGCTAATTTTTTCACCAAAAGTATTCGTCAAAGTAAAATGAGCTCCCCCGCTACGATCAGAAATCAATTTAAGCTTTTTGTGAGTAGAATTTGTAATTTCAATACCAGAATCGGTAACACTTATTGTATGATAACCCGTACCTTTTTTCTTAATAAGGAGATAATCACCATGCTGCTCAGCAAAATTGGTATTGAAATCAAAGTGCAAGTTACCGGATAGATTGTTAATATCAAGCTGAGAGTAATTCCTATCAGATCCAGTAAAAGTAAAAATAACTCTACCACTGCCGCTTAAATTCTTAATATTAATCGGAGACTTTTTACTATGAGTTTTAGTAGCAATATAGTATAATCTAGCGTTTTCTCCATTTAAAATAAGATCTTTTACTTCCGTAACAGGTTCACCATCACCAGCATAAATATAAAGGCTTCCAAAATCATTAATGTTTGTGACCCCATCTAATATTGCACCAGCATATAACCATGATTGTGCTTGATCATGGATTGTTAAATCATTCACATATCCAGTCTTATGTACTTCCTGAATAGCATGATCGTATAAAACAACATCTCTAGCTTTCCCTCCTGCAAAGATGATCTGCATACCATTTTTAAAGACTTCAGTACCAAGTGCTAAAGCGCTATTACCATCCTTTGTACCATCAATGTTTTGTATACCTCCTCTCATAACCTTTGTGTTAAAAGCAACCCCACCGATATGTATATTTTGTACTCCTGGTATTTTGTCTTGACCATAAATCACAGTATCATAAGCACTACTACTGACTATCTCACCATTAATATCACTTTCTCCAAAAATAAACTGCTCACCACTATAGATTTTAACCTTATCCGCACTTGCACCATTTTCAATAATTTGTTTTCCACCTTTTTTAACAATAGCATATTCTGAAGTACTTAGATTTTGAACGAACTCAGTACCATCACTCTCAATTATGGTATCTCTACTAATACTTGCTTCATTAATGTAAAGTTTTCCACCATCTTGCACTGTATTATTGATAGAATACCCGCCGTTTTTATAATTAAAGCTATTTTCTTTTTTACCAGAATTCTTATGATTATGATTGACAATATAGATGGTACTGTCACTACCAATTATTGAATTTGTTAATACCTCAAAAGAAAAGCTTTCTACTCCCTTTTCTTCTTTTAATGGCTCCTCTGGTGCTATTACCTGTTTATTCGGTATTCTTTTTGAATCTTTTGATTTTTCTTTTAATCCTTTTATTTTTGGTAATGACTTTTCCATTTCTCCTAGCTGCTTACTTACTTCTAGGAATATTAATGGGCTTTCTCCTGGAAATGCTGCCCCATCTGCATTTGCAACATTTACAAGAAAACTACTGGTCATTAATGTCCAAAAGCTTAGTCTCAATTTACGTTGCATTATCTATACTCCACGTTTTCCATACTCTACGGCTGTGCAAATAAAAAATTGCATATTTTAAAAAAGCTACACGCAAAAAATACCACGATATAACCGCTCAGCCTTATGTTCTTCAGAATGGAAAGCCAGCCTACACAAAACATTAAGTGCATTGAAACATAACTGATCGAATATTACGTATGCGTTTAAAAATTTTGCAATTAACAGTAGAAAATGTCTTTTATACAGCTAAAAAGTGTTTTATCATATTCACATAAAGCTTTTTTAACATTTTGGAGAGATTAAAATACCAACCTATGAAATCAAATTTGATTCTTACACTAATAAAAATAGCCTTGTGTATTGAAGAAATTGTATTGTTTATAGAAATATACTTCTACCTTCTACAACATTTTAGGTAGTATTTTTATTATGTTTAATTTAGATATATCTATAAGATAAATTATCCATGCTTATTATATCTTAAATTAATTATTCTGATTATTAGATTATAATAGTATCGAATTGGATTATAATAACACCGAATCAACACTGGTCTGAAATTTTTATAACTATAAGATTCAGCTTCATAATTTAATTTGTTATATACTGAAAGGGACATCCTATCTATGTCTATAAGCTCAGAAAAACAAAATGTAAGTAGAAAACATTCAACAAGAAGAATTTTATTTGCAAGCCTTATTGGTCCAACAATTGAATTCTTCGATTTTTATGTTTTTGGAACTGCCGCAGCTCTTATATTTCCCTATATATTCTTTCCAACTCAAAACAATGAACTTGCCATTTTGCAGTCTTTCCTTATCTTTGGAGCAGCCTTTTTTGCACGCCCACTTGGATCGATTATTTTTGGACATTTTGGCGATAAAATTGGACGAAAAGCAACACTTATTGCATCTCTTCTCACAATGGGTATATCAACAGTGCTTATTGGTATCCTTCCTACCTATGAAACAGCCGGTTGGTGGGCGCCATTTTTTTTAACGATATGTCGTATTGGTCAAGGAATGGGATTAGGAGGTGAATGGGGAGGAGCTGTTCTACTCGCAACAGAAAATGCACCACCAGAAAAGCGCGGTTGGTATGCGATGTTTCCTCAGTTAGGTGTACCAATCGGCCTATTTTTATCCATTATGGTTTATTTAGGTCTGCTAAACTTCTTTGATAATGATGAACTTTTAGCATGGGGATGGCGTATTCCTTTTATTGCCTCAATTGCTTTTATGATTGTGGGATTATGGGTTCGTCTCTCAATCAGTGAAACAATTGAATTCAAAAAAAACCTTGAGCGTAAAGAGCATGTCAAAATACCTATAGTAGATGTCTTTTTGAAATGTCCACGAATCTTATTTCTTGGGACATTTGCTGGCATGACAACATTTGTCTTATTTTATCTGGTTACAACATATTTGTTAAGCTATACAACAAACCACTTAAAATTATCAATGAATCAGGCTCTTCAAGTAGAGATAGTCGGTGCTATTTTCTGTGGAATTTTTACTATCTTAACCGGAAAACTTGCAGATCTCATTAAACGCAGAACTTTAATGATTGCGATTACAATAATTACTGGCATCTATTCTTTAGCAGTTCCCTATTTCCTAAATTCCGGAATTGTAGGAATCTTCTTGATGTCTGTAATTGGCTTATCAATTATGGGAATGATATACAGTCCACTTGGTGCTGTTTTGGCTTCACCATATCCAACAGCAATTCGATACACTGGCTCTTCCATAACTTTTAACTTAGCTGGTATCGTAGGTGCATCTCTTTCACCTTATATTTCAGAATATCTGGTTCAACATTTTGATTTTTCTTATATCGGTTATTATTTACTTCTTTCTTCCTTTATTTCACTGATTTGCTTCATTGGATTTACAGATGATGAAATATCTAATTAGAATATTGTGAAGAAAAATAAAATGAATACTGGTGGTAAAAATGCCACCAGTTTTATTTTCAAAGGTATTGGCTGAGGTACCCTAAACCATAATATTCCAGCAAATAGTGCGCTCAGAAAAAAGAATAAAATATCTGCTATATTGCTAATATAAGCGATAGAAAATATTTGTGACAAGATATGCGTTGTACCTAACCATGAAACACAAAAAAAAGCTAATATTACAGCCCATAAAATAATTAAAATCCGATCAACAATCATTATCATTCCATTTTATTTAAATTTTTTAACTGTAAAATATATTTTATTGCTTACAGAAAAAAATCATAACAACAACCCAACGCTCCAAATACTTTCGCAATAAAAAATGCTAAACCATTATTCATATAAATCATACAAATCAAAATGAGAGACGCTACGTGTATTAAATCTGTTTTTCCCAGCAGCGATCTTCAGTTTGCTTCCAATAAGTTAAATTATGATTTTCCATTTTATATTTTTTCCACTGCACACGAACAAGATCTAACTGCTCATTATTTTGACCATCAAATATTACTACAAGCCGTTGATAAGAATTTATATTGGAGCAAACTGCCCCCTCTGTGAGAAAACGTATTTTTGAATCATTTGGATTTTCCTGACCTGTTGTAAGAAATACAGGCTGAAAATTGGGATATTGATCACTCTCAGTTCCATGCCCAATGAATGCTTCATCAGCATAAACCCACAAATGGGTATCTATGGCATCGCATCGTTCTTTATTTACACATTGTATTGTTACCTTACCAAAACGTGTCAGTGCACGTTCTACAAGCGTTGGCAAAACATCTTCTAATGTTGATTTTATTAAATGATAAAAAAGAATATCCACTCTCTTATCCCTTATCACTCTCTATAAAAAACAATATCTTTTTAGAGAAGTCCTTATATGCTTAGCAAAAAAGGAAATGGTTTAAGATATAATGATTTCTCTTTTTCCAGTTGTGTATACCATTTTTTATTTCATGTGTATTAAAAGGTAGAAAAAGAAAAAGGATAAATCATCATTTTAGGCTAATAAAAAGGTCTATCTAACCTATTTTATAGCTTTTTTGTACACCATGCTTGAAAATGCAATACAATGATGGCAAAATAAATTAAAATCTTCTAAATTTATTTGGTAAAAATACGCATATGTATAACATAAAGGTAATTTTTAAATTTTTATTATATTTCTTAACCTGAAGTGCTGTAGAATGTCTGATTTCTAGTTAAGGATTGGAGATATCACCCAATCTATGCGTATTATTGAGTTATATATCCTAAAGCGTGTCTTTATTCTATTTAATGCTGTAATGGCTGCAGTAGTCGGTGTTATTTGGACAGTGCAGATTCTTTCAAAAATTAACTTTCTTACAACCAGTGGACAAACACTCTTAGCAGTTTTATACTTCTCACTATCATTGGTTCCTTCTGTTATTTTTCTTGTCATCCCATTTGCATTAGTAATTGCGATTACAGCCACCCTTTCAACAATGAATCAAGACTCAGAGCTTGCTGTCATTAGTGTTTCTGGTTTTCCTAAATACACTATTTGGAAACCAATTCTTTTCCTTGCTATTATTGCATCATGTGTATCTTTTTTTATAGCCAATTTTGTTGTTCCTCAAACACGTTTTAATATGCGACAAATGCTAGCAAATGCCCAATCTGATCTCATTAATCTTTTTATTCATGAAGGAAACTTCCAAAAACTAGCAGATAACCTTTACATAGAAATTGGCGAACGAAATCCAGATGGAACTCTTGGACGTCTTTTTATTGCTGATCAGCGCGATCCCAAAATTGATCTTTTTTATTATGCTACAAAAGCATCCATTGTTAGCAATAAAAACGGTAGTTTTTTAATTCTCAATAATGGTGAAATAGAAAGAGTCAGCCATCAAAATGACGGTGTTTCGATTATTCAATTTAGCTCATACACCTTTAACTTAGGTGAATTTATCCCCAATGACAAAATACCCACTTTCTATCCTAAAGATAGGCCTCTTTCTTATTTACTAAATCCTAGCCCAAAAGATCCCTACTATCAGCACAAACCACTCCAATATAAGGCTGAGCTTCACCGCAGATTTACAGAATGGCTCTATCCAATTGTTTTTTCATTAATTGCAATAGCAGTAGCTGGGAATATGCGCTCATATCGACAAGCACAGATATCTGGAAATTTTTCTGCGATTGCTTTTTCTTTGCTCGTTTATTGGATAGGACATTTTTTTGCTGAAAAAGCAAAAAATAACCTTGCATACGTTCCTCTGCTCTATATTACCCCTATAGGAATAAGTATGCTAATTTTTTTCATTCTTTTTACAGACCATAAAATTAGTATCTTCACAAAATTGAATGAAGTTGTTCAAATACTTTTTCAAAGAATGATGGACAAATTTAAATATAAAAAATCTCAATATCCTTCGGATGATGTATCATGATTGGATGGACACTTGGATGGTATTTTTTTATACGTTATCTAAGGATAACCTTTTATTTTTTACTAGGAATTTTTTTTCTCGTCCTTTTAATTGATTTTACGGAAAACTCTAGCCGACTAACTAATCTTCCCCATTATACGGTAAAAGATGCACTTCTTATCTCACTTCTCCGCATCCCTTTTATCATGCAACAAATTATCCCCTTTATTGCATTATTTTCTGCAATGATAATGCTAACCTCATTTAATCGAAAATTTGAGCTTGTTATAACTCGTTCAATTGGTATTTCTGCATGGCAATTTCTCATGCCTGCTTGTTTTGGAGCTTTTCTTTTCGGATTATTCTCAATTCTTCTCATTAACCCACTTGCTGCATGGGGATCTTCCCAAGCAGAAAAGATAATGGCTCAATGGCATAGTAATAATGCAAGAAAATCTCTCAATAACATGCGCATCCCATGGTTAACACAACACACAAATTTAGGTAGAACAACCATTGGTGCTAGATTAATCACAGATCAAGGACTCTCTCTTATCGATGCAACTTTTGTACAATATAATGATAATGCAACAATCAAGAATTGGATTAATACCCAAAAAGCAACATTAACAAACGGTGTTTGGTTATTAAAAAATGGAGTAATCTATAAAATAGGACATCCTCCTGAAAAATTTTCTGAATTTCAGATAAAAACTAATCTAAAACCCGAATTTTTAACTGAATATTTAGCAGATCCCACAACTATCCCATTTTATCAATTACCAAAAAAAATTATGATTGCGCGCTCATTTGGCTATTCTGCTAATAACTTTGAAATGTATTTACACTCATTGATTTCATTACCAGCATTGCTGGTATCAATGACTCTCATTGCAGCAACTGTATCTTTAAACTTTACACGCTTTGGACAATCTAGAATATTGATTTTTGGTGGTGTAGTTGCTGGATTTACACTTTATGTAATTTCCACCCTCGTTCAATCTTTTGGGAATGCTGGATACATTCCACCAATCATTGCTGCTTGGATACCAGTTGTTATTGCATTGTTTTTAGGAATCTCCTTTTTACTTTATAAAGAGGATGGTTAAATGAAACCGTTAACAAGTAAAAGAATAATTTTAACAAAAATAGAAACTCTAATTTTAAAGAGTGTTATTGGCTTTATCTTAGGTATATTTTTATCCTATTCTGCATTCACAAAAAGCCTCACTTCCCTTGCTCAAAATCACATTTCAAATCCAGCACATCCTCTGTTTTTATCTGCAGATGAACTTATCTACAATCATGATGCAAATACTATTTCTGCACAAGGGAATGTCCAAATCGAATATGATGGCAATAAAGTTATCGCCCAAGAAATTACTTACCATAAAAAAACAGAACGTATTATCGCACAAGGGAATGTTGTAATTATTCAAAAAAACGGTAATAAAATCTATTCTAATAAGATCGATATGACCAAAGATTTTGGGGAAGGTTTTATAAGTGCCTTATACATTGACACAGCGAATAATGTCCATTTTACAGCAGAAAATGCTATACGCAGCAGCAACCAAATCACAATCTTCAATCATGCGACCTACACAGCATGCGATCCTTGTTCTTACAAATCAGACCCAAAAATTCTGTGGAAAATAAAAGCAAGAAAAATCATATGGAATAGCACTATCAAAACAATTCGATTTGAAAATAGCCATTTTGAAATTTTTGGTATACCGATTGTACAACTTTCAGCTTTTGAACTCTATGATCCAACTGTAAAGCGTGCTAATGGTTTTCTTACACCTAATTTTTTTTATGATGATTATCTCGGTATAGGTATAAAAAATTCCTATTTTTGGAATCTCACACCTTATTACGATTTTACACTTTCTGCTACTGCCTATACCCAACAAGGGCTTTTAACTGAAGGTGAATGGCGCCAACGTTTAAAAAAAGGTAATTATAACATTCGCTTTGCTCATATATACCAAATCAGATCTCATAACTTTGATAATAATACGATTAATGCACAGCATGTAAATCGTTATATGTTAGCAACAAAAGGTGATTTTCACATTAATTCACGCTGGTCTTATGGATGGGATATCTTCACACAGTCTGACCATAATTTTAGCTATACGTATAAACTTGAAAACTACAGCAATCCTATACAAATCTCCAAGATTTATTTAAATGGCCTTGCAGGTAAAAATCAATTTAATATGCATTTTTACCATTTCAATGTTCAAAATTTAATGTTGAACAATACCTATCATAAACATCACTCTCAGCAAGCGTGGGTTCTACCCCGCATCGATTATTCTTTCACCCCAGATGAATCAGTTTATACTGGTATGATTACCTTTCATAGCAATATGCGATCAATTTATCGTCGTCATGCTGACTTCAGTTTTATCAATTGGAATAGCCATCCAATTAACGCAGCTCAGCTTTCCAGTATCACTAGAAATAGTTTTCGTTTAACAAATGAACTAGAATGGAAAAAACGCTTCAATACACATAATGGACTCATATTAACCCCTATCCTCGCTTTGCGTACTGATGTTATTACAACAAATGCACACAAAATCCATTCAACTCATATAACAAATAGCTCCTCACCAACTACCCATAGCGCAATTATCCGTGGCATAGCAACTGTAGGTTTAGAATTAAGATATCCCTTCCTCATTGTATCCGGCAGCTCTACACACATTGTAGAACCAACAGCACAAATTTTTATACGCAATAATGAGCAATATATCAGACAAATTCCTAATGAAGATGCAAAAAATTTTGTCTTTGACGCAACCACTCTATTTCAACGTGATAAATTCTCTGGTTCTGATCGTGTAGAAGGTGGAACAAGAACCAATATAGGTATGAGATATTCTGGAAATCTTAATGATGATTGGTCTCTTTATGGTCTTGTTGGACAATCTTTTCATCTTGCAGGAAAAAATTCTTTTGCAGAAAAAGATTTTTTCAATGTAAGTGCTCATTCTAGCCTTGAAGCAGCACGATCAGACTATGTTGCAATGCTTAATATAAATCATCAAAATGGTTTTTCTCTAGCATCTCGTGGGCGTTTTGATAAAAAAACAGGGAAAGTCCACCATAGCGAAATTGAAGCATCACAAAAATGGAAAAATTTTTCAGTGGCTGTTCAATATGTATATATCCCACGCCAACTACACTACGAATACACACAAGATTATCAAGAAATCTTTTTTCAAACTGGTATTAAATTGGCCAATTATTGGTATATTAGCAGCAATATCGGTTATGATTTAACATCAAGTACATTCATAAAGCAAGGAATCGGCTTAAAATATGCAAACGAGTGTTTTAGCTTAACATTCGGCTATCAACAAACAACTTATCCAGAGAAAAAAACGCCTTCGCAAAATTTTAACTTTTCTCTTTCATTACGCACGATTACAGATATTGGAAAAAAATGAAATCAAATTTATGAAAACAATATATAAGTGCTTTAACTTACCATTGTTTTTATACAAAAAAACAGATATTTTAAGCAATTAGTGAAATTGATAAACAATGCGAAGGCTTACTTACATGAATAAACTTAAAAAGCGTGCTCTTGCTTTATTTTGTATTACTACTTTAAGCGTAAGCGACCTAGGAATAAGTGAATTTTTTATTATGCCAGTCTTCGCACAGACTGAAATTGTTGTCACAGTCAACGGTAGTCCTATTACAAATTATGATATTCAAAGACGTATTGCTTTTCTCAAATTACAACAGAAGCAAGGAAATCTCTCTGCACAAGCTAAAAATGAACTTATAGATGAAGTGCTTAAAAATATTGAAGTAAAACGCCGTGATATTGGAGTCAGTGATGATGAAATTGATAGAGCTTTTGAGAACTTTGCAACGCAAAATCATATGACCATTGATCAGCTTAATCAAATTCTGATTCAAAATGACATCACAGTACAACACTTTAAGGATTACATTCGTGGACAAATAGGATGGGGGCGCCTTGTTAATGCACGCTATCAAGCTGAAACTGGCATAATTAGTGAACAAGAAGCCGTGCGTAGAATATTAAAAAATGGTGGTGTAAAACCCTCAACTAACGAATATACATTACAACAAATTATTTTTGTTATTCCTGAATATCGCCGCTCAGAAATTCTTAGAAAACGCCAGAAGGAAGCAAATAATTTTCGCACAAATTTCCAAGGATGTGTTAACACTCAAAAACAGGCAAAAGGTATTTTAGATGTGACCGTTCGAAATTTAGGAAAGTTTTTAGAACCTCAGCTTCCTAAAGGATGGGAACAAGCTATCCATGCTACACCTGCTGGAAAAATGACTCAAATACGAGAAACATCAAATGGTATTGAAGCACTTGCTGTCTGTAAAATAAAAAGAGTTTCTGATGATCGTGTTGCCCAACTCATATTTTCTATTCAAGATAATAAGCAAAAAAGCCCGCAAGAACTTGAAAACTTAAGTGAAAAATACTTAAAAGAATTGCGACGGGCAGCTTATATTCAGAATTCATAATGGCTGTCCTAGTTGTTAGTGGGGGTGATCCTGCCGGAATCGGGCCTGAAATAGCTATAAAAGCGTGGAGTTTACGTACTATACGTCAAATTCCACCTTTTGCTCTTTTAGCTGATCCAAATGTTATTCGTTCACGTGCCAATTTTTTACAAATCGATGTTGAAATAGAATCTGTCTTTACAGACAATCTCGTGAAAAATTTCCAAATAGCTCTTCCTGTAATACCATTAAAAAATCGACAAAGCGATCAATTAGGAATATCTTTGCCAAACAATGTTGCAGGAATAATTGAATCAATTGAACGTGGTGTTCAATTGATTCAAAGTGGACATGCGTGTGCACTCATCACTTGCCCTATTGCAAAAAAAAGTCTTTATGATTCTGGGTTTAAATTTCCAGGCCATACGGAATTTCTGGCACATCTAGCTCATCAAACCTCTAACAAATGCTATCATCCAGTTATGATGTTATCCGGACCTCGATTGAAAACAGTACCCATTACCGTCCATATTCCATTTAATGAAGTTCCTTCACACCTTACCCGCCATTTAATTATTCAAACTGCACTCATTATTGAAAATGACTTAAAAACACGATTTAGAATAATTTCACCCCGATTAGCTGTTGCTGGTCTTAATCCTCATGCTGGAGAAGAAGGTACAATAGGAAAAGAAGATATTAAAATTATTGCTCCTGCTATTGAATATCTTAAAAATAAAGGATTAAATATTGTAGGTCCGCTTCCTTCCGATACAATGTTCCATGAACGTGCAAGAAAAACATATGATGTTGCCCTTTGTATGTATCATGATCAAGCCCTTATTCCTGTTAAGACATTGGACTTTGATACTACTATTAATATCACTTTAGGGCTACCTTTCATTCGCACTTCTCCAGATCATGGAACTGCTTTTGATATTGCTGATAAAGGGATAGCCTCTCCTGAAAGCTTTATTGCTGCCCTTAGATTTGCAAATCAACTTGCAGAAAATAGTTTGATACCATGCCAATAGATAATCTACCTCCTCTTCGTGAGATAATTGATATATATGGATTACAAGCTCATAAATCTTTAGGGCAAAACTTTCTTTTTGATCTTAATTTAACATCTAAAATTGCCCATCAAGCAGGAAATATATTAGGAAAACCTGTTATCGAGGTTGGTCCAGGTCCTGGAGGTCTTACACGCGCCTTACTTGCAAAAGGCGCCACTGTAACAGCGATAGAGCGTGATGAACGCTTTTTACCGGCTCTGTTAGATATAGAAAAGCACTACCCGCAAAAACTAAAGCTTATTTGCAATGATGCACTAAAGCAAGATTTCTCAAAACTCTTTGAAACATCGCCAGAAAAACCACGTATTATTGCAAATCTTCCCTATAATATCGGAACACAACTTTTATTAAATTGGCTTTTAGCTGAACCATGGCCTCCTTTTTATGAATCAATAACATTGATGTTTCAACGTGAAGTAGCAAAACGTATTATTGCTACACCTCAATCTCCCCATTATGGACGTCTTAGTGTATTAGCCGGCTGGCGTACCACTGCCAAAATCACTTTTGATATACCTCCTCAAGCCTTCATACCAGCACCAAAAATAACTTCTTCCGTTGTTCACATTGTTCCACGTGCACAACCTCTCTCCTGCTCTGCACAAAAATTAAGCTTTGTTACAAAAATTGCATTTGGACAAAGACGAAAGATGCTTCGCCAAAATCTCAAAATTATTGGAGGTGAAATGCTCTTAAAAAAAGCTGAGATTGACGGAACTCGCCGAGCTGAAACACTATCAATTTCTGAATTTGTAACTTTAGCTAATTTAGTGATTTAAAAAGCCCAATTCTTTATTAATTTTTCAATTTTTTTAATGATTAAGAAAATTAATCTCTCTTTTCAGAAAGAAGACCATCAATGAAAGATTCAAGATAAGAACATCGCTCACGTTTCATTGTTTCTGCTAGATAAATCGATTTAACAAGCAAAAATGACTGATTTAAATCTTCATTAATCACAACATAATCGTAAGAATGCCAATGCTGTATCTCTATTTGTGCATTCTTCAATCGCAAATTGATAATCTCCTGGCTATCTTCTGCTCGACGATGTAAACGAGAGGTAAGCTCTTTCATTGATGGTGGAAGAATAAAAACAGATACAGTATCCCCCGGCATCTTTTTTTGTAGCTGCTCAGTGCCTTGATAATCAATATCAAATAATACATCTTGACCAGCATTCAATGCACTCTCAACACTTTTACGTAAAGTCCCGTAGTAATTTCCATGAACTTCTGCCCATTCAATAAACTCATCATTATCACGCTTACATTCAAACTCTTGCCTTGAAATAAAATGATAATGCAAGCCATCCACCTCGCTAGAACGTCTTTGTCGTGTCGTCACACTTACAGAAAGCTCTAACTGCCCATCTTTTAAAAGCAATCGACAAAGAGTTGATTTACCAGCTCCAGAAGGTGAAGAGAGAATAAATAAAAAACCTCGACGTTGACTCACTTTTTTAATACTCACTTCATTCTCAAAGAATGTCATAATATCACTTTACTTCTTTCTAAATATCACTTTACTTCTTTCTAAAGCTTAATACTAGAAATTCGATAATAAACTTCTTACATTCTTAAGAAATTTAATGTGTCTTCTTGAATGCGCGCCATTTTCGAACATTCATATTATGTTCATCCAAAGTTCTGGAAAAAACATGTCCTCCTGAACCATCTGCTACGAAATAGAGTACATCACTGCTTGGTGAATGTGCCACTGCTTTCAAAGATTCTCGACCTGGATTCGCGATAGCTGTTGGTGGCAAACCATTAATTTTATAAGTATTATACGGTGTTTCTTTCTCAAGATCTGAACGGTAAATTGCACGACCTGAAGGCTTTCCTTTTCCACCAAAGAGACCATAAATTACCGTTGGATCAGATTGAAGACGCATACGTTTAGCAAGACGAT
The DNA here is from genome assembly GCF_053794465.1 of Bartonella sp. B35(2025). NCBI lineage: Bacteria > Pseudomonadati > Pseudomonadota > Alphaproteobacteria > Hyphomicrobiales > Bartonellaceae > Bartonella > Bartonella sp. B35(2025). The sequence goes on along the minus strand of NZ_CP200035.1, from coordinate 477,072 downwards.
TATAAAATACTGCAGCAACCTGTGGCTTCTCTGCTGCAATTTTTGTTTCTTTTTCAACAATTGATGCCAATATAACAAATTCATCAATGGATTTAATTGGTAAATCAGGCGAACGAGTAGCCCATATTGCATTAATTAACTTTGACTGTCCTTCACTCAGTCTTTTTATAATTTCTTTGCGTGTTGTACCCCGAATAAAATGAACAGTATCGGTCATCAAACTACCCTCAGGAGGTAAAATTTCCGGAAGATCTCCAATCAGAATTTCATTAGCGGCTAATCGATCGAAAACTTGTTGAACTGTTAAACCTTCAGGCACTGTAAATGTATATTCAATAGATTTTCCTTTCACAAGAATATCCATTATATTCTGCATCGAAGCATGTGCTGGAATTAAATATTCGCCAGCTTTAAGACGTGTTGTTTTGTTATGATAACCAACCCCGTAAACAAAAATATCAGCTGATCGAATAAGACCACGCTTTTCAAGTAATGAAGCGATTTCACGAATTCCAATTCCTGGATAAATAAGAATAACTTGCTCCTCTTCAGCTATCCCCTTCCCTTCAAAAATATTTTTTCCAATATAAAGAGGAACACCGACAGTAAAAATAATAACTAAAATTAGCATCAAAAAAAAATGACCGAGAATGACTAGCGGATTACGTACGATATACGACTTCTTTTGCTTTTTATGCACTGACATACAATTACTATTTACCAAATGATTCAAAGAAGAATCATCTCCATCCTTTAGCTGTCTTTCGTTGTTTACATCGGATATAACCATAAACCTCAATAATTTTTAAATATTATGCTTATAATTTTTTACTTAAATTCTATAATAAAAAAAACTCAGAAGCAAAAAATAAAAATATAGAGATGTTTATTATTTTCCAAAACGCCGAATTACTAAAGATGCATTTGTTCCACCAAATCCAAAAGAATTGGAAAGAACCGTATCAATTTTTCGTTCACGTGGCTTGTGTGGAACAAGGTCGATTTTCGTTTCAATCGATGGATTGTCAAGATTAAGTGTTGCCGGAGCTATATTATCTCTTATAGCTAAAATACAAAAAATAGCCTCAGCAGCACCTGCCGCACCAAGTAAATGCCCTATAGATGACTTTGTTGATGACATCGACACTTGTGACGCATAATGACCTAAAACACGCTCAACAGCTGCCAGTTCTATAACATCAGCCATTGTTGATGTTCCATGAGCATTAATGTAATCAATATCGCTAACATTCACCTGCGCTCGATTAAGAGCAGCCATCATACTGCGCTGTGCCCCCTCACCACTTTCAGAAGGAGCTGTAATATGATAAGCATCACCAGATAAACCATAACCAATAATCTCTGCATAAATACGGGCACCCCGTTTTTTTGCATGTTCAAGCTCTTCTAAAATGATAATCGCAGCTCCCTCACCCATAACGAAACCATCGCGATCGGCATCATAAGGGCGCGATGCTCTCTCAGGATCATCATTACGACTGGTAGAAAGAGCTCGACAAGCAGAAAAACCAGCTAAAGATATTCTATTTATTGGAGATTCGGTGCCCCCTGCCGCCATAACATCTACATCACCCAACGCAATTAAACGTGCTGCATCACCAATTGCATGTGCACCGGTTGAACAAGCTGTTACGACTGAATGATTAGGACCACGCAGACCATATTTAATAGAAACATAGCCAGACGCAAGATTAATCAAACGCCCTGGAATAAAAAAAGGAGAAACACGACGCGGTCCTTTATCACGAAGTGTATAACCAGCCTCAACAATACCTTCAATACCACCAATACCTGAACCAATTAACACACCTGTGCGAATCTGATCTTCATCACTTTTGGGATGCCATCCAGCGTCTGCAAGTGCTTGATCAGCAGCAGCCATTGCATAAACAATAAATGCATCAACCTTACGCTGCTCTTTAGGTTCCATATACAAATCAGCATTATACGTACTATTTGTTCCATCACCCAAAGGAACACGCGCAGCAATCTGACACGGCAAATCAGATACATCAAACTCAGTGATACGCCGAACGCCACTTTTTCCTTCAAGAAGTCGCTTCCAACTACACTCAACATCACCAGCTAATGGAGATATTAATCCCAAACCAGTAACAACAACACGTCTCATACCTGTAACCTTGAACCGAAAATCCACCTCTCAAAGCTATATTTTCAAAATAGCACTCAAAAGAATATAAGTAAAAATATTTATACCTCTAATATAATATTTAACAATCATACAGAGGCTTTATTAATAAATTTTACTGCATCACCAACTGTAAAAATCGTTTCTGCAGCCTCATCTGGGATTTCTACACCAAATTCTTCTTCAAAAGCCATAACGAGCTCAACCGTATCAAGGCTATCTGCGCCTAGATCATCGATAAAGCTCGCATTCTCCACCACTTTATCTGCATCAACTCCAAGATGCTCTATGATAATCTTCTTAACGCGCTCTTCTGTATCACTCATGTTGAAATCCTCAAATTTATATTTTCTATAATTGGTTAGGCATATCAGACTATCTAATCAAGCTAATAGATGCGTAATTTTAAAAATTTTAGCGACAATTCAAAACATTCTGTGGATATCTCCTACAGAATGCAGCTAATCTGACATTCCGATATCAATTAATTAACTACTATGTAAAGATATAGATACATCTTTCCACTTCATTTATTGCTATTTAAAATAATATAACCTATAAATCAATGTAGAATAAAGAAAATACTCAAATCATTGCCATACCGCCATTAATATGTATTGTTTGACCAGTCACATACGCTGCTTCATCGCTCGCTAAATAAACAGAAGCAAAAGCGATTTCTTGCCCCGTACCTATACGCTTCATTGGGATCGCTGCCATAATAGTTTCTTTTTGCTTTTCATTAAGTTTGTCAGTCATCGCAGACTTAATAAATCCTGGAGCAATACAATTTACAGTAATGTTTCGTGAAGCAATTTCTTGCGCCAATGCTTTAGAAAAACCTATTAGACCAGCTTTTGCAGCACAATAATTTGTTTGCCCAGGATTTCCAACAACACCAACAATAGATGTTATATTAATAATCCGCCCATAGCGACGCCGCATCATAGAGTGTATCAATTCACGTGTTAAAGTAGAAGCAGCTGTTAAGTTAATTGCTAATACATCATCCCAGTCTTGTTCTTGCATACGCACAAAAAGACCATCTCTCGTGATTCCAGCATTATTAACAAGGATGTCGATACCCCCCATTTCCTTTTCCGCTGCTTCAGCTAATTGCTTAATGGATTGGCGCTCAGAAAGATTAAAAGGAAATACAGCAACATCTTTTCCTAGATCTGCAGCCACTTCTTTAAGCTTGTCTTCACGTGTTCCGTGAAGCCCAACAATTGCCCCTTGCTCATGAAAGCAACGCGCAATTGCTTCACCAATTCCCCCTGACGCTCCCGTTATAAGAGCTTTACGACCTGTTAACTTGAACATTTTTCAGACTCCTTAAAGATTAAACACCAAGCACTCGTAGCGCTCTTTCTATTTCTTCAGCTGTACTAATTGTTAATCCTTCTATCTCGCTATTAATTCGGCGAGCTAAACCAGTTAATACTTTTCCAGAACCAACTTCAAAAATTGTATCAACCCCATTAGCACTTATCCACTCTATCGTTTCACGCCATCGCACTCTCCCCGTTACTTGATGGATAAGAAGTGTAACGATACGCTCTGGATCACTTTCTGGTGCAACAGAAACATTTGCAACAAGAGGAACAATAGGAGCCACCTTGTTAATACTCAAAAGTGCATTCTTCATGACATCAGCAGCAGGCTGCATTAAGGATGAATGAAAAGGTGCAGAAACTGGAAGAAGAAGCGCGCGTTTAGCACCTTTTTTTGATGCAATCTCTACTGCTGCCTCAACTGCCTTTGTTTCACCTGAAATAACAATTTGCCCACCACCATTATCATTAGCGATTTGACACAATCCTTCTCCTGAAACAATTTCACAAATTTCTTCAACATCTTGTTCATCTAAACCAATCAGTGCTGCCATAGAGCCTGCACCAACAGCAACAGCATCCTGCATGGCATTTCCACGTATCCTCAAAAGTCTTGCCGTATCAGCTAAACTAAATGTCCCAGCAGCACAAAGAGCTGTATATTCACCTAAAGAATGACCTGCAACAAATTTTACTTTTGATTCTATATCAAATCCTAATTGTTCCATTACACGGATAACAGCCATAGACATAGCCATCAATGCTGGTTGTGCATTTGCTGTTAACATTAAAATATCTGCTGGACCTTCAAAAATGATATCTGATAATTTTTCATCTAAAGCATCATCTACTTCGTCAAAAACCATACGTGCCGCAGCAAATTGCTCTGAAAGCATTTTGCCCATACCAACAAGCTGACTCCCTTGCCCTGGAAAAGTAAATGCTGCCACCATTAATTATCTCCTAACATTGTACAATTAAATTATTTACTCTTGATCTTATTCATCAGTAAGAATCAAGATAAACTAACTTACTTAGAACAAATATCTCTCTGAAAATTATATTTCAATGGCGGAATTTGGTATAAAAAATTAGGAAAATATGGTACAATAAACCGAATAACACCCCAACTTATAAAACTTCCCAAAATTGTACCAGCTAAAATATCAAAAGGATAATGTACCCCAACAAAAATACGTGCCCAACAGATCAAGAATAAAAATATCGCTGCAAACTTAAAAGCAACTTTGTGTTGATAAAAATAAAGATTTACTGTATAAGATGCAATAGTTAAAGCATGATTACTAGGAAAAGAAGCTGTTGCACTGTGCTTGATTAGCGGCAACGTTAAACCTGTAACAAACGGACGTGGATGAAAATAAATAAGAGAAATTAGATAACCTGTAAAAAGAGCTGTGAAAATGCTAATACAAATACTTAACGCTACACGTCGTTCCATCTCTGTACCGCAAAACCACAGCATACATAGATGTATAGGAATAATATAAATTAAAAACTTTGCACAACAAATACTAAACAAAATTAAAATCGACCATGATTGATGATTGCCAGCAAGCATTTCAAAAAGTTTAGAATCAACCTGGTTTAAAAAATCCATTTTTATCTCCTCTTCCCCTCTATTCTCACAGCTCTATACTATCATCCTCTAATATAAAATCGTAAAACGTATAAAAACATATCAAGACTCGATAAATCATATTTTTTATGCGTATAAACTTGCTATTTAAAAAGATAAGCTGTAAATATCAAATGTTCATTACTAGTGTTTTGGCTGGAGGTTGAACGGAGGGCTGGAAAATAACCAGTAGGAAATACAATATTTCCGACTTCCCGTATCTCCGCTCTCGAATGTCTCGAATTGTAAACGCGTCCTTTCTTCTTTGGATTTCCAAAAAAGACAAGTCGCAGAGGCTTTGCGCTAAAACCGGTAAAGTTTAATTGAAGAAAGGCAAAACAATGGCTCTTTACGAACATATGTTCCTTGCCCGGCAAGATATTGCACCGCAGCAAATTGATGAACTTTTGAGTGTCTACAAAAGTGTCATTGAAACATACGGTGGAAAAGTTGGGCGTATAGAAAATTGGGGTCTTCGTCCCCTCGCTTATCGTATTCGCAAAAACCGTAAAGCTTATTATGTCTTGGTCAATATTGATGCACCAGCCGCAGCAATTACTGAAATTGAACGGCAAATGCGTATCAATGAAGATATTTTGCGCTACATGACTATTCGCGTAGAAAAGCACGAAAAAGAAAAGTCTGCTACATTTTCGCGACTTGACCGGAACGGACACACAGGTCAAGATGAAGAACGGCCTCGCTACCCACGTCATCGACGTGAAGATGTTGTAGAAGGAGTAGAATAATGACTGATATTAATCAAACTGCAGCACGTCGTCCTTTTCATCGCCGTCGTAAAACATGCCCGTTTTCAGGTGTAAATGCTCCAAAGATTGATTACAAAGACATCAAATTATTACAGCGTTATATTTCAGAACGTGGAAAAATCGTTCCTTCAAGAATCACAGCTGTTAGTCAGAAAAAACAGCGTGAATTGGCTAATGCTATTAAACGTGCCCGTTTTCTTGGCTTGCTTCCATATGTTATAAAGTAAATTTTCAAATCTATTATGCAGCTGAGGAATCTCCTTGGCTGTTTTTTTATGATTCAGTAACGCATCAATCAATTGTATACATATGTGCAGAACTGGATGAAATATTAAAAGTTGGGGCATTATAATGCCTCTAACTGCAAAAGGCAGGACAGCGATAAATGAAAAACTTTTGTGTTTATAAGATTATGACCGGTGTTTTAGCTGGATTATTTGTTGTCGTTATAGGAATGGCAATCATTAGAATCACAAATATCGCACCTTACTTTTCTCTCTTTCTTGGTTGTTTTCTTTCACTTCCAATCTTTATCGTTGCATTTGGTTGGGGAACATTAGCTAGCCTTGCTTCCTTAATAAGTGCTACTGTTGTTCTTACTATAGCTACTGATATCTATATTGGTTTTGGCTTTATGCTGTTATTTTTTCTTCCTGCGGTCTATGCTTCTTGGCTTCTTGGACTTGCACAGCCAACGCAAGAAGAAAATTCATTTATATGGTATCCACTATCATCAGTTATTTTTCATCTAACCAACTTTATTGCTCTTATATCAAGCCTTATCGGACTTTATATTCAAACTCATCCATCCACACCTATCATTATGAAAAAAATCACTGAGAACATAGCACAAACTATGCAACAATCGCAGTCTATAAGGGAAGACGATATACTTGCTTTTAGTGAGCTTTTAATGACTCATGCTGCAACTTTAACAGCTATTGCTCTGACTATTTATAGTTTGATTTTTTTTATTGGTAATCTTTATTTTTCTGTAACAACAGTACAATATATGAAATGGCTAACAAGACCCTATGATGACTGGGGACGAACTCTCCGTCTCCCAATTTCTGGACTTGTGGTTTTTATTACTGTATGTATAGCATCAATGATTGAGTTAAGCTTTACTCTTAATTTGATCATGCGTGTTTTTACTACTGCATATATTGTCATTATATCAATCAGTGGTTTGGCATATCTTCATAATATTACAAAAGAGGTAAGTGGCCGAATTATTATACTTTCTCTTGTTTATATCGCCATGTTGACCGTTGTTTTTGCTCCACCTATTTCTTTCATGATGCTTTTAATGGGTATTTGGGCAACTATTCAATACAACTTTCAATCACACGATAAACTGCACTAATTTATTTATTCGAAAGGAAAGATTATGGATGTTATTTTGCTTGAGCGCATTCCCCGTCTCGGTCAGATGGGTGACATTGTCTCAGTTAAAGATGGCTATGCACGCAATTTTCTCTTACCTCAAGGCAAAGCTATACGTGCCAATGAAGTTAATAAAAAACACTTTGAAATACAACGCACACAACTTGAAGCTCGTAATCTTGAACGCAAAAGTGAAGCACAAAAAATTGCTGAAAAACTTGATGGTAAATCATTTATTGTTGTTCGTTCTGCTGGTGAAACAGGACAACTGTATGGATCTGTATCGACACGTGATATTTCTGAAATTATAACAGTTGAAGGATTTTCTATTGGACGCAATCAGATTGAACTTAATCATCCAATAAAAACTATTGGTCTCCATATTATCACTATTAACCTACATCCTGAAGTACAAATTTCTGTGACAATTAACGTCGCGCGTTCAATCAATGAAGCGCAACGCCAAGCAGAGGGTGAGACTCTTACCTTTGCTGAAGCAATATATGATATTCAGGAAGAACCATTGATAGAAAAGCAAGAAGAACCACTTACAGAAGAAGTCAATGATAATGATAATAAACAACACTGATGAAGAATCTTAACTACTATTTCTCTTATCTTTTTTTCCTTTAGTTCTGATTTTTTACTATCATTGTTACATGAATAAAATACTCAGCTTTTAAAGTTGAGTATTTTATTATTATTATAACAAAAAATGATATTCTCATATATTATTCTACCAAAATAGAAATAAAAAATCACTTGATCCAAGTACTTTAAAAGAATAAATCTTGTATAGATGGTTAATTTCTTATATCTGTACGTTAGATAAAATAATTTTGATTATAAAAAAGTTATCTTATTCATACCAACAGTCTCACATCAATAATAAAATTTGGAAACACTGTGATATAATTCTAAAAATAGAGTATCGCACTTTTGTAGCGTACTGAAAGTACAATTTTAAAAATTTACCAAATACCCTTTCATGATTTTTTAGTTATAAAAGCTAAAATATAAGAGAATGCAGTTTTAATTTAAAATGAAGATTTGTAATCTTATCCTTTTAATGTACAGTATTTAAGTTATTATCTAAAATAACCAAACGTAAAAATTTTATGGGAAAAATACCATTATGGAAGAAACAAGTGTTGTAAGTTTCAACTCTTCAAAAAAAGAAGATTCTTCTTCTTTCCGACAACTTCCGCATAATATTGAAGCCGAACAAGCATTGCTTGGAGCAATTCTCATTAACAATGATGCACTTGATCGTGTTTCAGATTTTCTAAAACCAGAGCATTTTTTTGAACCATTGCATCAAAAAATCTATGATATTTTATCTCACATTATCCAAAAAGGAAAACATGCAACTCCGGTTACCATTAAACCATTTATCCCAGCTGAAGAAAAAATTGGAGATATAACTGTATTCAATTACACTATCCGTTTGGCTAAAGAAGCAGTAACAATCATTAATGCTGAAGATTATGGACGAGTTATCTATGATCTTTTTATCCGGCGATCTTTGGTAAAGCTCGGAAATCAACTTGTCAATACAGCCTTTGATGCTCCTGTAGAATTTACACCAACCCAACAAATTGAAACTATTGAACAGCACCTGTTTGAATTAGCAGAAAAAGGAAAATACGGTGGTGGATTTGAAAATTTTAATGAAGCTGCCAAAAAAGCTATTGATATGGCAACTGCTGCGAAAAAGCGTTCTTCACGATTATCAGGAATAGCTACTCATATCAAAACACTTGATGAAAAAATGGGAGGATTACAACCATCTGATTTAATTATCATTGCTGGACGTCCTGGTATGGGTAAAACCTCACTTGCTACCAATATCGCCTTCAATATTGCGAGCGCTTATAATCACAATACCAAAATAAAAGATTCTTCACAAGAAAATGAAGGAGGAATTGTTGGGTTCTTTTCACTTGAAATGTCATCAGAACAGCTTGCAACACGTATTATCTCTGAACAAACGGAGCTTTCTTCTTCTGATATCCGGCGCGGTAATATTTCAGAAGAACAATTTTCAAAAATGATACAGACAACACGTCATTTACAAAAAGTACCACTTTACATTGACCAAACTGGTGGGATATCAATCGCACAACTTGCAGCACGCGCAAGGCGTTTAAAGCGGCAACATGGTTTGGATGTATTGATTATTGATTATATACAGTTAATGACAAGTAATTTAAAGCGTTCGTCCGAAAACCGTGTGCAAGAAATTACAGAAATTACGACAGGTCTCAAAGCATTAGCTAAAGAACTAAATATTCCTATTATTTCTCTTTCACAACTTTCACGCCAAGTTGAAACACGAACAGATAAACGCCCACAACTCTCAGATTTACGTGAATCTGGCTCAATTGAACAAGATGCTGATATTGTTCTTTTTGTGTATCGTGAAGAATATTATTTTAAAAATGAAGAACCTAAAGTAGGTAGTCCTGAACATAATCAATGGCAAAACACAATGAATAATCTTTTTGGAAAAGCAGAAATTATCATTGCAAAACAACGGCATGGGCCAACAGGAACTGTCCATCTTGCCTTTCAATCGGATTTCACACGCTTTAGTGATCTGGCAGACAGTAATTATCTTCCAGAACAATATGGTTAAATTACTATGGCACGTATCCGTGTTCAATTTATTTGCCAAAATTGTGGTACTGTCCATTTACGTTGGGCTGGAAAATGTAATTCCTGCGGAGAATGGAATTCCCTTATTGAAGAAAGTACGAATAACGGTATCGGCAGTGGCCCTATAAAAAATGTCCGTAAGGGACGTGTAGTTTCTCTTACATCCCTTGCTGGAAATATCGAAGATGCTCCACGCATTTGTTCTGGCATTGCCGAGCTTGATCGTGTTACTGGTGGGGGAATTGTTCGTGGGTCAGCATTACTTGTTGGCGGCGATCCAGGTATTGGTAAATCAACATTACTGACACAAACAGCTGCTGCCTTATCACGAAAAGGATATCAAATCATCTATGTCTCAGGTGAAGAAGCCATTGCGCAAATCCGCCTCCGTGCGCAAAGGCTTGGTGCTGCGAATACAGAGGTTAAACTTGCTTCTGAAACTAATATTGAAGATATTCTTGCAACCTTAAGTGAATATAAAAAACTTGATATGGTTATTATTGATTCAATTCAAACTTTATGGTCAGATGCAGCAGATTCATCGCCCGGAACCGTTACACAAGTACGCATCAGTGCTCAGGCAATGATTCATTTCGCAAAAAAAACAGGAGCTGCTGTTGTTCTTGTTGGCCATGTCACTAAAGATGGACAAATTGCTGGCCCCCGTGTTGTCGAGCATATGGTTGATGGTGTTCTCTATTTTGAAGGTGAAGGTGGGCATCATTATCGAATCCTTAGAACAGTCAAAAATCGCTTTGGACCAACTAACGAAATTGGTGTTTTTGAGATGTCTGATAAAGGATTACGAGAAGTAATCAACCCATCTGAACTTTTTTTAGGTGAACGAAATGAAAAAGCACCAGGAGTGGCTGTTTTTGCAGGAATGGAAGGAACACGCCCAATATTAGTGGAAATTCAAGCACTTGTTGCCCCCTCGTCGCTTGGAACACCACGACGTGCCGTCGTTGGGTGGGATGGGAATCGCCTTTCAATGATTCTAGCTGTCTTAGAAGCTCATTGCGGTGTTCGCTTTGGGCAACATGATGTTTATCTTAATATTGCTGGTGGATATCGTATATCAGAACCAGCAGCTGATTTGGCTGTTGCAGCAGCTTTAATATCCTCCCTTGCAAACATTCCTCTCCCAACTGATTATGTATATTTTGGTGAAATCAGCCTTTCAGGATCCATACGTTCTGTTGCGCATTCAGGGCAACGCATAAATGAAGCCCAAAAACTCGGCTTTCAAGGATCTATTCAGCCTACTACAACAACCGAAATAATGAAATCACCAACTTTTCAACAAAAAACATTCTCTGATCTTCCTGAGTTGGTCACTGCTATTGTTACAGGTAAAAAATAACCTACACCACAAACATAACAATTTAGAAAAAAATTCTACAAAATGCGCAAAATCCTTGTTATAAGGACAAAAAATAACGTAACCAGAAACGTATTTATATATTGGTTAAACGGATATAAATTTATGTACAAGGAATAAACAAATGATTATAACAGTCCTTGATGGAATTGTCTTAGCAATCATCCTGTTTTCCGCTCTTCTAGCCATGCTCAGAGGATTTTCACGTGAAGTATTATCGTTGATTTCTTGGGCAATTGCAGCTGTTGCTACACTATTTTTATTCAAACCCGTATTACCTTTCTTTGAACAATACCTCTCTAATAAAATGATTGCATTAATCGCAACATTGGTCACAATTTTTATCATTATCTTGATTATTACTTCCATCATTACAATGAAACTCTCCGATCTTATTATTGATAGTCAAATTGGTATACTTGACCGCACTATCGGTTTTATTTTTGGAGCACTTCGTGGCTTATTCATCATGGTCATTGGTGTATTGCTCATTAATGCCCTTATCAAACCTGAGCAACAATCTAACTGGTTAAAAAATGCGAAAACAAAACCTATTTTAGATTCATTGGGTCAAAAAGTTTTAGAAATACTGCCAAAAAATCTCGATTCTGCTCTCGAAAAAGCAGAAAAAATCTTTAAAAAAGATGATATAATTACAAGCGATAGTCATTTTCATGAAAATACCCAACAAGATGTTAAATAATTTGTTATTGAAGAATAATTTAGATAATGTGTAATATCACTTCCTATACCATAATTGAAAGAATAAGATGATAAAAGCCGGTATTCCCTGTCAGGAATTTTCATTGGATGACGATACTCTTCATGAAGAATGCGGAGTTTTTGGTATTCTTGGACACGAAGATGCTGCAACATTAACAGCTCTTGGGCTCCATGCACTTCAGCATCGTGGGCAAGAAGCAGCTGGAATTGTTTCCTACCACAACAAGATGTTTCATCAAGAAAAACATTTGGGTCTTGTCGGTGATCACTATACCAATCCTGCAACACTTGCTCGTTTACCAGGAAATTTGGCTATCGGTCATACTCGTTATTCAACAACCGGAGAAATAGCCTTACGCAATGTACAGCCTCTTTTTGCTGAATTAAAGGCTGGAGGTATTGCTATTGCTCATAATGGTAACCTCACAAATGGTCTTACATTACGCCGTGAACTCATTGCCTCCGGTGCTATCTGCCAATCAACATCAGATTCAGAAGTTTTTCTCCACCTTATTGCTCGCTCGCGCCACGAGTCATCTTCTGATCGCTTTGTTGACGCTATTCGACAAGTAGAAGGTGGATATGCTATGCTGGCGCTAACGCGCACCAAGCTCATTGCAGCACGTGATCCGATAGGAATCCGACCACTCGTGATGGGCGAACTTGATGGTAAACCAATCTTTTGTTCTGAAACTTGTGCACTTGATATTATTGGAGCAAAATATATCCGTGATGTCAAAAATGGAGAAATCGTCATATGCGAAATACAAAAAAATGGAGAAATCACTAAAAAAATTATAAAACCTGAGATCGAGAAGCCAGAGAAACTTTGTCTTTTTGAATATGTCTATTTTGCTCGTCCTGATTCAATCGTTGGTGGACGTAATGTTTATACAGTACGTAAAAATATGGGCATCCGCTTGGCACAAGAAGCCCCTTGTGATGGTGATGTCGTAGTTCCTATTCCTGATGGAGGAACACCTGCAGCAATTGGCTATGCACAAGAAATTGGAATTCCCTTTGAGCTTGGTATTATTCGTAACCATTATGTTGGTCGTACCTTTATCGAACCAACGCAACAAATTCGTGCTTTTGGGGTTAAATTAAAACATTCTGCAAATCGTTCTGTCATCGAAGGAAAACGTGTTATTCTGATCGATGATTCCATTGTACGTGGAACAACATCTGTCAAGATTGTAAGACTGCTTCGTGATGCAGGAGCAAAAGAAGTTCATATGCGCATTTCTAGCCCTATGATTTTCTACCCTGATTTCTACGGTATTGATACACCTAAAATTGAAAGTCTTTTGGCTAATCAATATCCAGACTTAAAATCTATGTGTAATTTTGTTGGAGCTGATTCATTAAATTTTCTTTCAACAGATGGCTTATATCTCGCTATTTCAGGAAAAAAACGAAATAACACTGATCCACAATTTACTGATCATTATTTTACTGGGCACTATCCTACACATTTAGTTGATCAAGAGAGTATTCCCAAAATTCATCAATTATCTGTCCTTAAAACAAGAGATTAATGATGCAAAAATTTGATTTTAATCTCTCTGGTCGTGTTGCACTCATTACCGGAGCATCACGGGGGATTGGTTATCATTTAGCATTAGAGCTCGCAGCACGTGGTTCTCACATTATTGCTATTGCACGAACAATCAGTGGACTAACTGAACTTGACAATCAAATTCGGAAAAAAGGTGCTTCCGCAACCCTTGTGCCACTCGACTTACATTATATGGAAGATATTGATACTCTTGGTGTTTCTATTGCTGATCGTTGGAAAAAGCTCGATATTATGGTTGCCAATGCAGGAATCCTTGGAACACTTTCACCAATAGCTCATACCGAAAACATGGTATTTGAAGATATTTTTCAAATAAATCTTATTAGCCAATGGCGCTTAATGAAAGCAGTTGAACCATTATTGCGCAAATCTGATGCTGGACGAGCTATTATGCTATCCTCAAGCGTTGCTCATCTTGCACGTGCTTCCTGGGGACCTTATGCTGCCTCTAAAGCTGCTTTAGAAATTATTACCCGCTGCTGGGCAGAAGAACTAAAACAAACTCCTATTAAAGTTAATTGTGTTAACCCAGGCGCAACACGCACTGCTATGCGCGCGCAAGCTATGCCTACAGAAGACCCACAAACCTTACCTTCGCCGCAAGAAGTTGCTGCAAAGATAGTACATTTATTATCACCTAATTTACAAGAAACAGGCAAACTCTTTAATGTTCATGAAAATCAATTTGTGAACTATCATATACCTAACTAATTATAGCTATGGTGATAAAAATTCTTGAAAAATATTTCTTCTATATTTTTACTTCATTTTCCAAAAGAAAAATTAAAACTCTATGATTCTTGGATATTTTCATCATTGTTTCTCTTTTTTTCCAAAGAAACTCGCTTATTATAAGTCACAAAACTACAAGGTAGAAAAATTATATAACTAACAGCTGTAATCAATAAAGTATGCCACGTGTAAGTAGCGAGAAAACCTACATAAATAACAATAACCAGCATACATGGTACAACGATATCACGCCTCAAATTTTGATCTATTATTTTTGCATTCCATACTGGTAGGCGACTAACTAAAAGAAAAGCAATGATCAAAGTATAAAGACTAAAAAATAATGCCCAGCCCCAACTTGGTATTAAACCAAGAGCTCCTAAATAAATAGGTAACAAAAGTAACAATGCTCCAGCTGGAGCAGGAACACCAACAAAATAATTTTCCTGCCATTTCGGAATATCAGCATGATCCAACATCACATTAAAACGAGCTAACCGCAAACAACAAGCAACACAATAGACAAGCGCTGCAATCCAACCAACTTGATAAGCTTGATTTAAAATAAAAGAATAAACAATAAGAGCGGGCGCAACACCAAAATTAACGATATCAGCAAGAGAATCCATTTGTGCTCCAAAAGATGAACTACCATCCATCAAACGAGCAATGCGGCCATCAGCACCATCTAAAATTGCTGCCAAAAGCACCATTAAAATAGCAGCTTCATAGCGGTGCTCAAAAGCTAAACGAATACTGCTCATCCCTGCACAAATTGCTAAAATAGTTATAATATTAGGGACGACATACCGCATCGGTGTGGGTGAACGCCACCGATTTGCGGTATCATCATGCTGTCCTTCAGGATTAAATGAAGAAAATAGAGAAAAAAATTCCATTGCCTATCCTAATCAAATTTGAATTCAATTACAGCACCACCCTCTACAGCACCCTCATCATCAAAAAAACCTAGAACTGTTTCTCCAGCGATTGCTGTCTGGCCAACTGCAACACGTAATTTTACTTCAGTTGGTACATAAACATCAAGACGGGATCCAAAACGAATCATCCCAAAACGCTGTCCGGTAATAACTGAATCATTCTCCTTTGACCAACAAACAATTCGGCGGGCAACCATTCCTGCTATCTGTACAATACCAATTTTACCATATTTGCTGTCAATCACCATCCCATTACGTTCGTTAAACTGACTAGCTTTATCAAGCTCAGCATTAGCAAAATGACCTGGACGATAAACTATAGACTCTATTGTACCGCTTATAGGAATACGGTTAACATGGCATGAAAAAACATCCATAAATACAGAAATACGGATCATTTCATTGTTACCTAATCCTAAATCTTCAGGAGGAATACATGATTCAATAAATGAGATACGCCCATCAGCAGGAGATATTATCAAATTTGGATTCAAAGGTACTACACGCTCTGGATCACGAAAAAAATATATACACCACACTGTTAAAATAAGGCCACACCAAAATAATGGCTCCCATACCCAACCAAGAATGAGTGAAATAGCAAAAAACACTACAATAAAAGGATAACCTTCTTTGCGAATTGGTACAAAGCTATTACAAACAGATTGAAGAATACTCATATAATTTCCTATTCATAGATATGATTTAACACGTAATAAATCTTTTTGTCTACTTAATCAATTACCCCATATAAAGCTATAGGTACCATTTCATACAGCTCATTTTTTACGATTAACAATACCCAGCTCATCTTCCTCACACATTTTACGTAATTTTTCTTCGGCCTGCGATGCTTCAAGTTGTTTATTCCACATTGAAGCATATAAACCCTTCTTATGCAAAAGCTCAGTATGTGTCCCATTCTCAATAATACGACCATTTTTGAGAACCAAAATGTTATCCGCGTTGATAACAGTAGAGAGACGATGAGCGATAATCAATGTTGTACGACCATGGCTTACGATATCCAATGCCTGTTGAATCTCTTGTTCTGTAGCCGTATCAAGAGCCGCGGTTGCTTCATCCAAAATAAGAAGCGGAGGAGCCTTTAACAATGTTCGTGCAATAGCTACACGCTGTTTTTCACCACCTGACAACTTGAGACCACGTTCACCTACCATAGACTGAAAACCTTCTGGAAGCATCTCAATAAATTTCAATATCTGTGCCATTTCAGCAGCTTTGCGTATTTCTTCATCTGTAGCATTTGGACGACCGTAACGGATATTATACAAAATCGTATCATTAAATAAAACTGTATCTTGAGGTACCATACCGATGGCTTCACGTAAACTCTTTTGGGTTACATCACGAATATCTTGGCCATCAATTGTAACTGAACCTGAATCAACATCGTAAAATCGAAAAAGTAATCGAGAAATAGTTGATTTACCCGCACCTGATGGACCAACAATTGCAACTGTTTTACCCTTAGGAATTTCAAAATCAATATTTCTAAGAATCTGACGAGTTGGATCATAGGAAAACTTTACCTGATTAAACCGAATGGTACCACCAGTCACAACTAATGGCTTAGCATCTGGTTTATCAACAATCTCCTGCTGAACATCTAAAAGATCAAACATAGCTTCGATATCAGTTAAACCTTGTCGAACTTCACGATAAATTGAACCAATAAAATTCAGTGGAATGGAAAGCTGTATTAAAAATGCATTAATAAAAACAAAATCCCCTAAAGTTTGAGTCTCACAAAAAACTTCATAAGCCGACATTAACATTAGGATAGTCATTCCAATACCAAAAATAAGAGCCTGACCAAAATTAAGCCAACTTAACGATGTCCAAATTTTGGTCGCAGCTTTTTCATAACTCGCCATAGAAGAGTCAAATCGATTTGCTTCCAAAGTTTCATTGCAAAAATATTTAACTGTTTCAAAATTCAAAAGAGAATCAACAGCATGTGTATTAGCTTCTGTGTCTGCCGTATTCATTTTTTGCCGAATACTAATACGCCAATTACTCGCTTTAATTGTAAATAAAGTATATAAACCAACTGTCACCACGATTATGAAAAAATAATATCCTCCATAATTTATGTAAAATATAAGTGCTGTCAGAATAAATTCCAAAACTGTTGGTACTGTATTAAGAATCGAAAACCTGACGACAGCTTCAATTCCCTTCGTACCACGTTCAATTACACGAGAAAGCCCACCAGTTCGCCTTTCTAAATGAAATCGCAAAGATAATCCATGAATATGTACAAAGGTCTTATATGCTAATTTACGAACAGCATATTGACCAACAGTTGCAAAAATGGAATCACGCAACTGATTTAATCCAGCCTGAACAATACGTGCAATATTGTATGCTAAAACAAATATGATAGGAATAACTAAACTGGATGAAAACCATACAGATAGCTTACTCGCATCAAGTGTATTTGTCGCATATTTAAATAAATATGGTACAGATATGAGAATTAACTTAGCTACAATAAGACAAAATATCGCCCACATAACACGCATTTTCAGATCGTGCCGATCTGTTGGCCACATATAAGACCACAAATTATACAAGGTACGTAGAGTTCGACCTGTATCTGATGATACAGTTTTTATTATTTCATTTTGTTTCATAAAGCCCTTACTTCTCTACTATACACTTAACAAATCATCACAATACTTCCCTTGTTCCCGTTTACAAGTCACATTATCTCTTAATATAAGCCTCAAATAGACTACACAAAGCTAAACTGTTTTTGAAAAAGGAACAAGAAATAATCCACTATAAAGCTTGTTATTTTGATCTGTATTTTTATACCATTCTGCCACAAACAAATTCTCAGCCTTGGTATGCGCTTTTTTTTCAATTCTTCTTGAAACCATGTCTTTGATTTATCAATTTCTTTAAGATTTTTATCGAGAATTTTACCATTTTGTACCAAAATGACCGACTTCTTACCCTCTTCCTGTTTAATAACAGACCAATCACCATTGATCTCCAAACGAACAAAAGCAGCTTCATGCAAACTACAACCTTTAATACGCAATATTGTCATCAAATCATTCACATTAATACCAAAATTTTTAATCTTATCCCTTTGAAATACGCCATCTAAAACTAATGTGATATTTTGCCCTGCAATAAAATTTTGCCCTGCAATAAAATGATGAAAAAAAGTTGAATAGCGTGCCCAAAAATTAAGAAATGTAATCAAAGATTGCCAAATAAATAAGATAAATAATAATTGAATACTGCTGACATTTAAATTATAGATAACCCCTCCAATAATACCACCCATCACAAAATTACTTACTAAATCGATAAGTGTCATCTGACTAAGACTTCCACGTCCTGTAGTTCTTAAAATTAAAAAGAAGATAATGAGACCTGTAATCAATTTAAGCGCGATATACCCGTAATAATACAAAAATTCCATCAGACTTTCTCTCTTGTTATGAAAGCTGCTAGAATACAGGAATTAGAACCGCTTTATTTCCCATTTGGTTATACGCTTGCCAGTCTGTGGGTCTTTGCTATCTTTTAATAAGATTCCCTCAGCTGCAAGCTCATCACGAATATTATCCGCAGCTTCCCACTCTTTATTATGGATAAGTTGTAACCTTTCGACAATACGCTGATCAATAAATTTTGAATCAAGGGAGGGTTTTTCCATAAACAATGGGCATTCGGTTTTTCTAACCCATTCTTTCCGCAATAGTCCAAGTAAATTCATCCCATTTGCGAGAGCTATAGCATCCCCTTCTTTATAAAATTGTCGCAGAAAAGTAATTGCATTCGGAGTGTTAAGATCATCGCTTAATGCGTTTATTAAAGAATTATCAAAAACTTTATTATTCTCTAAACACCCACTTTCACAGCGAAGTAATTCGTACCAACGATACAATTCTCTACTAGATTGTGTTAAACGCTGACTTGTCCAATTTAACGGTGCACGATAATGAGTTTGTAACATAGAAAACCTTGTAGACAAACCAGACCAATCTTGTTTTACTTCATCTGTTAAAGCATCACTAAACTCAAAAAAATCACTCTCTAAAATAGAACGAATAGTAATGAAATTTCCAAGGCTTTTAGACATCTTTTTGCCTTCAACCTGCAAGAAACCATTATGCATCCAAAAATTAGCCATTCGCTCAGTCCCAAAAGCTGAACAACTTTGTGCAATCTCATTTTCATGATGAGGAAAAATCAAATCAATACCACCACCATGGATATCAAAAACATTTGCTTTTGGGTTATCACATGCCAAACCACCACCATAAGGAACTAACAGTTTTGCCATCGACATTGCAGAACATTCAATATGCCAACCTGGACGACCAAAAACAGGAATTCCTGCCGGTGATACCCAACCTGGTTCTCCCTCTACAGAAGGCTTCCATAAAACAAAATCCATCTCCTCTTTTTTATAAGGAGCAACATCAACACGTGCGCCTGCTCTCATTTCATCTAATGAGCGTTTTGCAAATGTACCATAATGAGGATGATTTTTGACACTACTCACAGAAAATAATATATGATTTTCTGCTCTATAAGCATGTCCCTTTTCAAGCAACCTTTCAATCAAAGAGCACATCTCCTTTAAATGATCCGTTGCACGCGGTTGGCTAGTTGGTGGTAAACAACCAAGTGCCATTGTATCTTTTTGAAATTGAGAATATGTATTCTCAGTCAATTGGCGAATAGCATCATTAAGTTTTAACTCCGGATACTCACAAGCTGCTCGTGCATTAATCTTATCATCCACATCTGTAATATTACGTACATAAATAACATAATCATTGCCATAGACATGACGTAATAAGCGAAATAAAATATCAAAAACAATTACAGGGCGAGCATTACCAATGTGGGCATAATCGTAAACTGTTGGACCACAAACATAAAGACGTACCTTAGTAGCATCTATTGGTATAAAATTTTCTTTTTTGCGTGTAAGAGTATTATAAAATCGTAACTCTCTCATAATTACACTCCATTAACAATGTTACTCGCTACTTTTCTAAATAGACGTTACTCCAAATTATCAAATTATGCGGATTTAGATGAAATTTTTTAAAATTGCTCTATTTTATCTATGCCATGTTCATCATCTATCACAAAAATAATGCCATTTTATTTTGTTAAATATTAAAGTTTTCTATTATACCCCTTTTCTTAATGGCAAAATTGTTGAAGAAAAAAATCTTCAATGCACAAAAATGTGCAAATAAAATGCGAATTCCCACAAAAATAAATTACATACAAAAAATTTAAACTTCTTAACCACACAAAACCAAATCAATTATTATTGACTATTTCTTTTCCATCTTTCATGCTCTAAATTTTATAACGTATCCCCTATTGATAATGATGTATAAATAACTTTTACCCTACCCTTCAACATACGTTTAATGACAAAACCATATCTACTATTGTACTCGTACAAAAATTCACTAAATAAAATTGAGTAATAAAAATAATGCGTAATACATTGATAAAAAACACTATTTTAATATTCTTCTTAACTTCAATATCAACTTTTGCACAACAACCTCTACCACATGATAAAAAATTGCTACGGCTAGCAGAGATTTTGGGATCTCTACACTATTTGCAAAATCTTTGTAGTACCCCAACAAATCAATGGTATAACTACATGATTGCATTAATTGAAGCAGAAAAACCAACTCCACAAAGACGTGCTTATTTTTATGAAGCATTTAATGAGACTTATCGTGCTTTTTCAGCAAATTATCGCCATTGTACACAATCAGCGATTGAAGCAAATCAAAGATACATTAAAGAAGGAATATCCTTATCTGAAAATCTTATCACGAAATTTAACAATTAATTTATTAAAAATTACCATCCCCTTTCAATTTATACTATTTAAATAGCAACTATCTCCAAAATAAATGAACTAATAATTGAAGTATAATAAATTCAATTCTTGAAGAAAAAATCCTAAAAATGCTTTTATTTATTATAATAAGATTGTTATAATTGCTTTTTATCTCCATTTAATCATTCTATTAAACTCATTAATTTTAATCTTACTATGCTAAGGATTCTATAAATTTAACAGGTTCACCCCTCGAAGGTGTGATAATTTCACCTTCCCACATGACTCGCATACCACGAATAATGGTTCCAACAGGCCAACCTTTAACCTTTTTACCATCATAAGGTGTCCAACCAGCACGTGAACCAATCAATGCATTTGTAATAATCTCTTCCCGTTTAAGATCAACAATAGTCAAATCAGCATCATACCCAACAGCAAGGCGTCCTTTACAACTTATACCAAAAATGCGGCTTGGACCATGTGAAGTAAGATCAACAAAACGTTCAAGAGATATCTTCCCTGCATTCACATGTGTCAGCATAATTGCTACTGTTGTCTGCACACCTGTTATCCCTGAAGGCGAAGAGGGATAAGGCCTATGCTTTTCTTCTAGTGTATGAGGAGCATGATCAGAACCTAAAACATCAATAATACCTTGCTGAACACCATACCAAAGAGATTCACGGTGGCGGCTTTCACGGATAGGTGGGTTCATTTGAATCAATGTACCAAATTGCTGATAAGCATCAGCAGCCAAAGTCAAATGATGCTGTGTAACTTCAATTGTTGCTATATCTTTATGATTTTTTAGAAAATCTACTTCTTCTGCTGTAGAAAGATGCAGTATATGAATTCGTGCTTTCGTTTCATGCGCAATTTTAATCAAACGCTGTGTACATTTTAATGCTGTAACTTCATCACGCCAAACCGGATGTGATGATGGATCACCCTCAATACACAACATTTTACGCTCTTTTAGTCTTGCCTCATCTTCAGAATGAAAAGCTACACGACGGTGTGTATTTTTTAAAATAAGGCGTACACTTTCATCATCATCTACTAGAAGATCACCCGTAGAAGAACCCATGAATACTTTAATTCCAGCAGTACCAGGAAGTCTTTCTAGCTCAGCCAATTCATGTATATTTTCACGCGTTCCTCCAACCCAAAAAGCAAAATCACAATGCATTCTGTGAAATCCGCGTTTAACCTTATCAGTCAATGCTTCTTCAGATGTAGTTAATGGACTGGTGTTGGGCATTTCAAACACTGCTGTCACTCCTCCTAAGACTGCAGAATATGATCCACTTTCCAAATCTTCCTTATATTCATTACCCGGCTCACGAAAATGAACTTGGCTATCGATAATACCAGGCAAAATATGAAGCCCTGTACAATCAATTACCTCACCAGCAGACGCATATGTAAGATCACCAATTTCAGCAATACAACCATTTGTGATACCAATATCACGCTTGCTAGTTCCATCATGATTCACAAGTGTTGCACCTTTAAAAATTGTATCAAATGTTTTAAACATAACTGTGCTCCTCACATATCCTTTCCTTATCGATTATGTAACTTTGGGCAGAAAGGCAAGAACCATGATTAAAAAACCAAATGCCATTCTTTTAAAAAACCGAAAGGTTATTAAAGTTACTGGTGAAGAAGCAACACATTTTTTACAAATTCTTATCACGACAAATGTAGAAAAAATCGGCTCACAAGAAATTTTTCCTGGAGCTCTCTTATCCCCACAAGGAAAGGTTATTGCTGATTTTCTAATCGGTAAAATAAATGATGGCTATCTAATTGATATTGTTACGTCTTTAGCTGATGCTTTCCAAAAACGTCTTCTTCTCTATAAATTACATACAAAAGTAGAAATCACACAACCATTACAGGAAGTTGTTACAGTTTTTTGGAATGATGAAATAGATGTCTCAGATTGTAATTTAAGTTTTATTGACAAGCGATTTCCACAAAAAGAAAAAATAATACGAACCTATGGAAAAATACCTTTTTCTGCTCCAGAATATAATAACGATTGGAACCGAATGCGTATCCGTTATGCAATTGCAGAAAGTGGTCAAGATTATGAAATAGGTAAAGTCTTTCCCCATGATATTAATTACGATCAAATCAATGGATTAACATTCAACAAGGGCTGCTATATCGGACAAGAAGTTGTTGCACGAATGCATCATCGCCATATGGCACGTCGCCGAATTTTAGTAGTAAAAAGCCAGCATGAATTAACTCCAAGGTCCAGCGTGCAAGCAGGAACCAAAGTACTTGGTTACTTGGGAACATGTGCTGCAAATGAAGCTTTAACTTTAATGCGTATTGATCATGTCAAAGATGCTATGGATAAAAACATCCCATTTGTAGTAGAAAATGCTCCTGTCACAATAAATATTGCTGAAAATATGAATTTTACTTTTCCTGAAAGCACAGTAGAAACTAGCTAAAAATTAAAGTCAAATTACAACAAAGTGAAAAACATATACTTGGCAAAAATTACTTTCTAGCCAGTATTTGATTTACTAGATCCTTTCCTGTTGGTATCAGAAAAATATTCTACTTATGTCATATAGTAATACTTATGTCATATAATAAAATGTAAGGAAAGTGTACCTATTTTGCCACATAGTATTTACTTCCTATAAAGCAAATGTTTTAGAAAATTTTTCCGCAATTATTTAGTAATAAATATTCCTGCACTCTTCTCTATAAAGTACTAAAATGTATCATAGATTGTATAATTTTAGCTTTTAAAGCTTGTACAAAAAATAATATGAATTCATTGAAAAATGCTATCTACCCCTGATTTTGATAATATATAATGAAATTTTTCCTGACTTCCCGTTGCAGTACAACAAGATAAATCAAGACCAAGCTCTTCAAGAACACATATTTCAAAACGCACAGATAATTCAGCGTTTACAAAGAACTCATCAAAATTCTGTATAAAAAGGTGTAAAATATCATATAGAATATGGGTGTAGATCACGTTCAAAAAACAAGCGTAAATGAAAAATTATCAGCTAAAAAGCGTAAAATGCCTCTGGTAAAATCATTAATCGTGCAGCATGTAAATCAAGTGCTTCAAGCCGAAAAAATCCTAAATGTTCGTCTAAACCAGCTCACCATTCAGCTTCTACAAAATTCCCAGATTGAAAAAGAGCTAATATACGACGAGAACACCTCCCCTTTTACTACTCCCATGTAACGGCCATACTGACGCGCCATAATTTCAAGAATCACACTTGTTTCACCATACCGACGTATGCCAAGGATAATAACCTTTTCTTTCCATTTTATTTTATTTTAAAAAATCAAAGCGCACTTTCTTCTGCTCATTAATCTTTTTCTTAAAAGCTCTAAAAACATCAAATAAACTGACCATATTTCTGCATCTTATGAAGGCTAGCATCTTTACTAAATTCAATACAAAAGAATCTTTTCGCTATTTTAGCATCCAAAATAATACTTTACTAAATAAACTCACCTTACAACCATACTCTACACAAAAGTTGCAAATATCCTTTTAATCTGTTTTAATAACTCCAATGCTAAAATACTTATTTTGATATCTTTCTTACCATTTATCCTTTTTTTCATTGTAGCTGAGAAAACGTAAATACACTGGTTTATTGTTTTCTTCAATTTATACCAATTTTATTGTAATTATTAAGAGGAGTAAAATAGGTACCTCTCTTCACCATTATTCTGTGGATATTTGGTACTTTATAACTATTGTTTTTATAATAGTTCGTAGTTTAGAGTCTGTAAAAATGAATGCTGCTGAATCCCATCGAATATTTGCTACATATCCACTATCAAAAATATCTTTTCAACAATTGTGAAGCTATCCTGATCAATAATATAAACTAACAAAATCATAGCTTAAATTGAGAACAAACAAAGTACGTATGAAGGAATGTACACCAATTAGCAAAGATCTATAACAACTGATTGTTTTGTAATAATTTTATACTAAACTGAATTTTATTTTAATTTATAAATTTCTGCATCAGCTGGAAAAGAACGTGATTTGACGTCATCTGCATAATTCTTGATTGCAATTTCTACTTCTTGTTCAATAACACCATAACGACGCACAAATTTAGGTACATAAGCACCATAGCCTAACATATCTTCCATTACTAATATCTGTCCATCACACTGATTAGACGCACCAATACCAATAGTAGGGATAGAGAGCTTTTCTGTAATCTTCACTGCTAAGGGTTCTACAATCCCTTCTAAAACAATAGCAAAAGCACCTGCCTCTTCAATCGCCGCCCCGTCTGCTTCAATCTTTTGCCAATCACTCTCTTCACGCCCTTGAGTCCTAAAACCACCAAAACGATTCACTGCCTGAGGAGTGAGACCAATATGCCCCATAACTGGAATGCCGCGTTTACACAAAAAATCAATTGTTTCTGCTATATAAACACCACCTTCAAGCTTAATCGCACCACACCCTGTTTCTGAAAGAATACGCGACGCATTAGAAAAAGCTTGTTCTTTACTTTCTTCATAAGAACCAAAAGGCATATCAACAACCACAAGTGCTCTCTTAGATCCACGCATAACTGCCTGCGCGTGCAAAATCATCATATCTACACTAACTGGAAGTGTTGTATCAAATCCATGCACAACCATACCAACACTATCACCAACCAAAAGGAAATCGCAATATGGATCTGCAATCCGCGCAGTGTAAGCTTGATACGCCGTTAAAGCAACAATCGGTTCTTGTCCTTTTCTTAATTGTATTTCAGAAGCGGTAATACGCTTTATGGTTTTATGTACACTCATTTCCAGCTGCCCTTCTATTGCAATATGTATTGATCAATAAGTCTAACTTTACCAAAGCGGACAGTTAGTAATAAAACTGCGGGTTTATCCAATTTTTCTTTGATAACACATAAGGTCTCCATATCTCGTAAATCTACTGATTCAACAATCGCACGCGATTCTTTCTGTAAAGTATCACAAACAATTTTGCATAATTTATAAACTGATCGCTCACCTTGGTAATAAAGTTTTTCAGCAGCCTTACCACTCTCAGGAATAATTTTTGCAGCTTTACGATCTTCTGGTGTTAATAACTGATTACGTGAAGAGCTAGCTACACCATCTGCTTCACGAAAAATAGGTACTCCAATAATTTCGATCGGGAAAGCTAGATCTTTAACCATGCGACGGATAATAACAATTTGTTGAAAATCCTTTTCTCCAAAAAAAGCCTTATCTGGCTGCACAATGTTAAAAAGCTTAGCAACAACGCTGGTCACACCACAAAAATGCTCTGGACGCAATCTTCCTATTAAAATACATGATAATTTTTCTACCTTCACAATTGTTTCATTTCCTATTGGCCACATTTCTTCCACAGAAGGTGCAAAAACATATTCAACTCCCACTTTTTCCAACAAAGCGCAATCATTTACTAAATCTCTTGGGTATTTATCAAAATCCTCGTGGAGACCAAATTGCTTTGGATTAACAAAAATAGAAACCAATATTCGATCACACATCACTCTTGCTTGCTGCACTAACGCAAGATGACCATCATGTAATGCTCCCATAGTTGGAATAAAACCAATAGAAAACCCTAAACGCCGCTCTTCTACGATACATTGGCGCACTTCAGTAATTGTTTTCAAAATCCGCATCTTTATATTCTATTCATTTTTATCAAATTAATATTTATAATCGCTGTTTAAACAATTGTATTAAATTAATACGCACTGATGGCTGCTTTATACTTCGTGGCTCCCAGACATAGCGCATCAAAAAAAAACCTGTTAGAATAAATCCATTAATTATGTCACTAAAATCAACAGGACGAGTAGTTCTTTGTACCAAAAACTGCGGTAAAACTAGAAGCTTTTCTTTCCAAGGACGCCCTGCTTCTTCGCATACAGCACGCCCTGATTTCGGTGATACATAATGAAGTTTTTCCTGGCTTCCTGTTACAGCACAACAGGATAAATCAAGACCAAAACCAAGCTCTTTAAGAATACACATTTCAAAACGCACAGATAATTCAGCGTTTACAAATAACTCATCAAAATTCTTCATAAAAAGGTGTAAAATATCATATAAAATAGGATGTGGATCACGTTCAGGAAGCAAGCGTAAATGAAAAACTATTAACTGCAAAGTGTAAAGTGCCTCTGGTAAAATCATTAATCGTGCAGCATGTAAATCAAGTGCTTCAAGCCGAAAAAATCCCAAATGTTCATCTAAACGAGCCCACCACTCAGCTTCTACAAAATTCCCAGGTTGAAGAAGAGCCAGCATACGACGAGAACGCCCCCCTTTTACCACTCCCATATAACGGCCATGCTGACGCGTCATAATTTCAAGAATCACACTTGTTTCACCATACTGACGTGTGCCAAGGATAATAGCCTGTTCTTTCCATTTCATTTTATTTTAAAAAATCCAATCCCATTTCGCGGTAACGTTCTGGATCGGTATCCCAATTATCACGTACTTTTACAAATAGAAAAAGATGAACTTTTTGATTCATAATTTCCATCAATTCCTTACGTGCTGCCTGACCAATTGCTTTAATTGTATCGCCTTTTGTTCCTAAAATAATTTTTTTCTGACTATCACGCTCTATATAAATGACTTGATTAATTTTAACCGAACCATCTGAATGCTCTTTCCAGCTTTCTGTTTCAACTGTTGAAGAATAGGGAAGTTCATCATGAAGACGAAGAAAAAGTTTCTCACGTGTAATTTCAGCAGCAAGCTGACGCATAGGCATATCAGAAATTTGATCTTCTGGATAATACCATGGTCCCCTCTGCATCATTGTGCTCAGTGCATGAAGCAAATCTTTACAACCAGAACCATCTAAAGCAGAGATCATAAATGTCTGTAAAAAACCTACTTGCTCATTAATTTTTCTAGTTAATGCTAAAAGAGATGATTTAGCAACCTTATCAATCTTATTAAGAACAAGAAGTTTCTCCTTTTTAATATCTTTTACAATACTTAACATCGTATAAATTTCATCTAAAAGACCACTTTGAACATCAATCAAAACTAAAAGTACATCAGCATTCTTTGCACTTCCCCAAGCAGCAGATACCATAGCACGCTCTAATCGCTTGTGGGGACGAAAAACACCTGGTGTATCAATTAACACAATTTGTGTATTGTCATGAATAACAATACCACGAATCAAAGTCCGTGTCGTTTGTACCTTATGTGTTACAATTGAAACCTTCGCTCCAACCAACTGGTTAACCAATGTGGACTTACCAGCGTTAGGCATCCCAATGAGCGCAACAAAACCAGAACGCGTCTTAATAACGTCATCCATGATTATTTTTTCCCTGCGTTTCCCATATTCCTTCTCGTATTAAAATTTTTTCGGCTGCCATTCTTTCAGCATATCGTTTAGAATTACCCTTTCCAATCTCTGGTGCAAAACCAGAAATACTTACCTCTACCATAAAAACAGGATCATGATCTGGACCAGAACGCTTGATAACCCGATAATGTGGTTGTACACTACCCTGTGCATGAGCCCATTCTTGCAACTCTGTCTTAGCATCACGCCGACCAGCATCCATCTGTTTTGCTCGATCTTGCCAATATCTTTTAATAAAAGGCCGAACACTCTCTAATCCCCCATCAAGATACATCACAGCAATCAAAGCTTCAATGACATCAGCATGCATATTTGTAAGCCTACGATCTTTTAAGTTTTTCATCTCAAACCCAACATAGATCATATCAGGTAAACCCATTTCTAGCGCAATATCGGCACATGTCTGCGCATTTACTAAACCATTTAAACGTACTGATAATTCACCTTCACTTGCCTGAGGAAAAAACTCATACAACATTTCCGCAATCAAAAGTCCAAGAACTCGATCACCTAGAAATTCCAGCCTTTCATAATCCCCTTGCTTTGAATCTTGTACACTAGAATGAGTTAATGCTCTTTTTAATCTATCCTCATCTTTAAAACGATGCTTCGTCAATTTTTCAAGCTGATCAATTATTGGACGATTCATTGTTGATCTCTTGCTTATTAAGCGGCAAATCATGAACAGTATTAATAAAAGAAAACAAGCGATTCCAACGCACATCAAATGGCCAGCGCCAAATTTGCCAAGCACTTGAACCATTGCTAATAGAGAAAAAAATCAAGCTTGCTCGACCAACAAGATTTTCCTCTGGAACATAGCCTACATCTAAACGACTATCATCTGAATTATCACGGTTATCACCCATCATAAAATAGTGCCCTTGAGGAACTTCAAAGACCTTTGTTTCATCAATTTGTGGAAAAAAACCTAAATCAAGCGTGTCATAACTAACACCATTAGGCATTGTCTCACGATAAACATCAACGGGATAATTAAACTCTGTTATATCAGGATTATCAATCTGTCCTATAAGGTGACGTGAAACAGCTTTATCATTGATGTAAAGGACACCTTGATGCATCTGTACACGATCACCTGGAAGTCCAACAACACGTTTTATATAATCAATATCTGGGTTACTCGGTAAACGAAAAACTACCACATCTCCACGCTGAGGCTGAGATGCCCAAATACGTCCTGAAAAAAGAGGAGGAGAAAAAGGCATAGAAAAACGAGAATACCCATATGCATACTTAGAAACAAAAAGATAATCTCCTACCAATAAAGTAGGACGCATCGAACCAGATGGAATACTGAAAGGCTGGAAAAAAAGCGTACGGATAAACGCAGCCAAAAATAGAGCCTGTATCAAAACAAAAATAAATTCAAGAATTCCATTTTTTTTCTTTTTACACATTTTCTCTTTCTGAATCATCATAAACTGCCTTCCCATCACAAATATAACTCATTTCTTCATTATAATATTCAAATGTTAGAAGTATAATTCTCTACACTGTCTAACTACGTGAAATTGCTTCAATGATCACAAATGCCTGTGCCCAAGGAAAATCATCCGTTATGCTAAGATGAATGATAGCATCGTGATGAGGAGGTAATAACCTTTGTAGCCACGTTTGTGCTCGATTTGTTAACTGCATAATTGGTTTTCCAGATGGTAAATTAACCACCCCCATATCTTTCCAACTGACACCACAAGCGATTCCTGTACCTAAAGCTTTAGCACATGCCTCCTTAGCAGCAAATCTTTTTGCATAGAAAGAGTTTTTTTGGGTGATATTTTCAGATTTATTTCGCTCAATATCCGTAAAAATACGCTGGATAAAATGATCACCATAACGAATCAACATTCTTTCAATACGTCTTATATCAACTAGATCATTTCCAAGACCAATGATCATAAAATATTACCTGAATTTTCTTGCAACAAACGCCTCTTTTTCATAATTCTTTGATATCTCTTTTGTTGAAAACGAACTATTGCTCTGTAAACACCTATATAAGACAAACTACCAAAAATAAAACCTAAAAGTATACCACCTAAGATCATCGGCCTCATGATAGAGTTCCATGTATCCTTAAAAAGCAGAGATACATTTGAAAGTGTTAAGCCATCAAACAGGGTATGAATTTGAGAAAGAGAAATCTCATTCACATTGCTAAAAAGCGATAAACATAAATAGCCTACTTTATAATCCGCCATAATAATAAGTAAAAATGTAAGTGGATTAGAAAAAATAGTCCCAAGAATCGCTGCTGCAAAGTTTCCGCGCAGAATCCAAGAAAGAAGTACTGCTAAAATAATATGTACTCCAAAAAAAGGTGAACAGGCTAAAAAAATACCAATTGCAAAGCCTAACGCTACTTTATGTGGTGTTGCTGATATACGTAAAATACGTTTACGCATATAGCAAAATGAACGAGAAAATGAACGACGCGGCCACAACCAAAGTCGAATACGCTTTATAAAATCCATTGATTCCCGACGATGAAAAAGCATATAATTCTCAACACATACCTTATAAAACAAGAATAATTCATATGATTCAAATTAATCGTACCAAGTTCTTGCACAAAAACAAAAAAATATAAAGACAATTAAATATTTCGACTTCCTGGCTTAATTGCTGGAAGCATAGCAAGATCAGCAGGTACCGCATCTCTAGCATAAGATACTACTTCATATTCAGCAAGAGCAATAAGAGGAACTCCAACATCAGCTTTACCGCCAGAACGATCAAGAATACATGCACTTGCTACCACATCCGCATCTACTGCAACCAGAGCCTCAACTGTCTCACGAATAGAAAGACCTGTTGTCACAATATCTTCAACAATCACAACCCGTGCACTCTTCTTAATTTCAAAACGACGCAGCTGAAATACACCATTTACACGCTCCACCCAAATAGAAGGAACACCAAGATGGCGTGAAGTTTCATATGAGGGAATAAGACCACCAATAGCAGGGCCAACTATATAATCAATTTTTCCTTCGACACGTTTCTTGATTTCTTCAGCCAATCCACAACACAACTTTTCCGTCAAATCAGCATGCATAAATACTTTCGCTTTCTGCATATAAGTAGCACTATGACGGCCTGATGTTAAAATAAAATGCCCCTCTAAAATAGCATCCGCCTGTTTAAAAATATCAATTACATCTTGTGTATTCATTAAAAAATCTCTTATTCCTTACCCATGAACCCGACGCACTGTACTAACTGAATTTGCCTCTTTTAACTGAGAAAAAATACGATTTAAATGTTTTAAATCCCAGACTTCCAGATCAATCATAAGTTCTACAAAATCTGGTGCAGTACGGATAAAAGATAAATTTTGGATATTAGCATCGTTTGCAGAAATAACTTGAGTAAT
This sequence comes from Bartonella sp. B35(2025), assembly GCF_053794465.1. Lineage (NCBI taxonomy): Bacteria > Pseudomonadati > Pseudomonadota > Alphaproteobacteria > Hyphomicrobiales > Bartonellaceae > Bartonella > Bartonella sp. B35(2025). The sequence continues at coordinate 445,082 of NZ_CP200035.1, read as the reverse complement.
TTCAGCTAAAGAACCAGGACTATTAACAGCCAAAACATTAACCCGAGCAGGAAAACGTTCACTCATTTGAGCATCGATATCCCAACGTACATCAATCCATCGTTCTGGCTGATCATCATACGCCATTAAAGCCGAAGACTGTATCGGGTAAATAACGATCCCTGCACCCGGTTGCATAATACCAACAATCCGATCTCCTGGCACAGCTCCTTCAGGAGAAAAACGCACTGGAATATCTCCACGGGTTCCACGAATAGGCAATGCCTTATATTTATGTTTTTTTTCTGTGGTTGCATCCTTTTCATTTTCCGGAACTTTAAAAATCATACCTTGAGCATTTTCAATGTTAAACCAACCTTCCTCTCCAGGTTTAAAAGATGATTTTTGTATTACACGGTGATCTTGATAATCAGGATAAACTGCCTTCATCACATCAGAAGAAAGCAATTCACCACGTCCAACAGCTGCCAATACATCTTCCACATCTTTGTGTGCCAAACGTGGCAAAACTTGCTTAAGAATGTCTTTTGAAAATTGTTTTTCCATATATTCAAAAGAACGCTCAAGAATACGATATCCCAAACCTGAATATTGCTTACGTACCGCTGCGCGGGTTGCCCGACGAATGGCTGAACGCGCTTTTCCAGTTACAACAAAAAATTCCCATGCTGCTGGTGGAATTTGAGCTTGTGAACGTATAATATCAACCTCATCACCATTTTTTAATTTGGTCATTAAAGGCATAATGCGACCATTGATTTTTACTCCTACACAAGAATCACCAATATCAGTATGAACTGCATAAGCAAAATCGATAGGTGTAGCACCTTTAGGAAATGCAATCAATCGACCTTTCGGAGTAAAACAAAAAACTTGATCCTGAAAAAGTTCAAGCTTTGTATGTTCTAAAAACTCTTCTGGATTATCCCCATCTGATAAAGATTGGATTGTTTGACGCAACCATGCGTAAGCATTTGTTTCACTTGATAACTTTGAAACCGAATAATTAGAACCACATTCTTTATAAATGGAATGTGCAGCGACACCATACTCAGCAATTTCATCCATATCAGCAGTTCTAATTTGTAATTCAACCCGTTGTCTTGAAGGCCCTACAATCGTTGTATGAATAGAACGATAATCATTCTGCTTCGGTATAGAAATATAATCTTTAAAACGCCCAGGTACCATTGGCCACGTAGTATGAATAACGCCAAGAGCACGATAACAATCATTTACTGTTTCAACAATTACACGAAATCCAAAAATATCAGACAATTGTTCAAAAGATAATGCCTTACTTTCCATTTTACGAAAAACTGAATAAGATTTTTTTTGACGGCTTTTAACATTGGCTTTAATACCATTCTTGAAGAAAAGCTTTGTCAATTCATTTTCAATTGTAGAGAGTAAATCGCGATTACGCTTTAATAATTCAGCAAGCCGGTTGGTAATAGTATGATAACCTTCTGGATTTAGATAAAAAAAAGAAAGATCTTCTAATTCCTCGCGCATATCTTGCATACCCATACGCCCAGCAAGCGGCGCATAAATATCCATTGTCTCCTCAGCAATTCGTCGGCGCTTATCATCACGCATGACACCAAGGGTACGCATATTATGAAGACGATCTGCAAGTTTCACCAAAAGAACACGAACATCATCAGAAATAGCAATAAGAAGCTTCCGGAGATTCTCCGCTTGAACTGCTTTTTTAGATACAAGATCAAGCTTATTAAGCTTTGTTAGCCCTTCAACCAATTTACCAATTTCAGACCCAAAAAGTTGATCAATTTCTGCTCGTGTAGCGCTTGTATCTTCAATTGTATCATGCAAAAGAGCAACAGCAATTGTTGCCTCATCCAATCGCATATCTGTCAAAATGGTTGCTACTTCTAAAGGATGAGAAAAATAAAGATCACCTGAAGCACGTCTTTGGTGACCATGCTTCTGCATAGCATAATCATAGGCTTTATTCAACAGAACCTCATCTACGTCAGATTTGTACCGTTGAACACGGCCAACAAGCTCACACTGACGCATCATACAAGCATATCCCTTATATTTTCACAACTCAACCCTTATTGAACAAAAATACTTTGCTAATACAAAGCAATAAAACAACTACCACTGTCTGATAACATATATCTTCTATGATACGAGAACAATACAATTAACAATCATCTAATAATCATCACTCTTCTCTGGAACAACTAAACCTTCAATGCCTGCTAAAAGATCTTCTTCCGACATATAATCAAATGAACAGCCCTCTTCTTCCGATGATGCCCCAAAAATACTATTAGATTCACCCGAGTGAGAAATAAATTCACTCGCTACTTCTGGTTCATCTACTTCTACGTACTTTTGCAATGAATGAATAAGATCTTCTTTTAAATCAGCAGATGATAGAGTTTCTTCTGCTATTTCACGCAAAGCGATAACCGGGTTCTTATCATTATCACGATCAACTGTAATCTGTGCACCCTGTGAAATCTGACGTGCTCTATGCCCAGCTAAAAGTACTAACTCAAAGCGATTATCAACTTTATCAATACAATCTTCTACTGTTACACGAGCCATTTACGCCTCTTTCTTAAAGATTTTTAAAATTCCATAGTGAGAGTAGATTATATACAATAATCAAAATAAAACACAAGAAAAACAATAAAAACTCAAATATTTTTTTTCCAAAGAAGCTTATTTAAGAAATTTTTTAGAAGCTTTATAAAAAGTATATAATCTATCCAAATCAGTTATGAATACCACTTTAAAATGAAAGGCTTCAATAATGCAGAACTAAATAAAAAATACACTCATGAACAAAATTACTCTCTCTATAGATTTTAATCGTTAAAGCTGTATCAATTATTCAAATTTATTAACAGTTTTTTGAAATAAAAACAATTTAATACACATTATTCATAGCAACATATTTATTAAAAATGAGAAAACTTATCTCACCGAATGTCACATTATATTACCTAATGTCTTATTTATCAAGTAAATTCCTGAAAATTATCTTTCTGTACAAAAATAAGCGATAATGATTTTTGTTAATCTATGTTATAAACAGATCGTTTATATTAATCATTAAATTACTTATAAAGGTATAATTTACCATATACCCTCCATAAATAACTTAAAAAAGTTTTAAAGGATTTTTTATCAAAAATAATTTAATGACTGTCGCTATGAATAGCCAATTCACATCGCTTTGCCCAGAACCGCCAAAAAATTGTAATTTATGCCCCCGCTTACATAAATTTATCGCTGACTGGCGTATAAAAGAACCAAGCTGGCATAATGCACCAGTAAGCCCATTCTTTCCTTATAAAGGCGCTGCCACAACACGTCTCCTGATTGTCGGACTTGCTCCTGGATTACGCGGAGCAAATCGAACTGGACGCCCGTTTACTGGTGATTATGCTGGACAATTACTTTATTCTACTTTAAAAAAATTTGGCTTTGCTCAAGGCACCTTTGAAGAAAAAGCAGATGATAATCTTAAACTAATTGATGCCGCAATTGTTAACTCTGTTCGTTGTGTTCCACCAGAAAATAAACCCACTAGCACTGAAATCAATACTTGCCGACATTTCTTTTCACCTCTCTTAACGAATCTTCCAAAACTTAAAGCCGTTATTACCCTTGGAACCATTGCTCACCACTCAACCATACGTGCCTTAAATGCAAAAGTTTCAGCACACCCTTTTGGACATGGAGAAACAAGTAATATTGGCAGATTACGCATATTTTCAAGCTATCACTGCTCACGCTATAATACTAATACTGGCCGATTGACAGATGCTATGTTCCATCAAATCTTTCAAGCAGCAAAAACACATTTAGATCAATGCTGAAACCTTCTTATCAGCACTATAAAAAAGGATACTTGTCATCCATATTTTTTTAAAAGCCTTGCTTTTTCACGTCCCCAATCACGTTTTTTTTCTGTTTCACGCTTATCATAAAGCTTTTTCCCACGTGCCAAAGCAATCTCTAGCTTAGCACGTCCTCGTTCATTAAAATAAAGTTTAAGTGGAACAAGTGTCATCCCTTCACGAGAAGTCGCATTGAAAAAACGTGCCATTTCACGATTTGAAATCAATAATTTACGCAAACGACGTGATTCATGATTAAACCGATTGGCCTGCGTATATTCAGGAATATAGCTGTTAACTAACCATAACTCTCCATTTTCAAAGCTGGCATAACTTTCAGCGATATTAGCATGATTGAAACGTAAAGACTTCACTTCCGTTCCCTGAAGTACAAGACCAGCTTCAAGACTATCAAGAATTTCAAAATTGAAACGAGCCTTACGATTGTCAGCAATTATTTTTCGTACGGGTACGTTCTTTTTTTTGTTCATAGCTATACCAATATCATGTTATTCTTTAAGAAGACCAGCATGCTGCAAAGCTGCATCAATAATCTTCTTTGTAGTATCCAATAATGGAACAATTGGTGAACGAACAGTATCACCACAAAGCTTTAATTTTGAAGCTGCATATTTGATACCCGCAGGGCTTGGCTCAATAAACACTGCACGATTAAGAGGCATCAAACGATCATTTAATTCCCGTGCTGTTTTATAATCACCGCGATAACAAGCAGCATGAAGCTCTGCACAGAGTTTTGGAGCAACATTGGATGAAACCGAAATACACCCCACACCCCCATGTGCATTAAAACCTAATGTTGTACAATCATCACCAGAAAGCTGTATAAAATCCTTGCCACATTTTTCACGTTGCTCTGTAACACGCTCAATCTTGCTTGTTGCGTCTTTAACACCAATGATATTTTTAAAATCTCGACAAAGATCTTTCATAGTATCCACAGTCATATCGACAACCGAACGCCCAGGAATATTATAAATTATAATTGGGATAGAAGTGGCTTTCGCGATGGAAGAAAAATGTGTATATAATCCACGTTGATTAGGCCTATTATAATAAGGAATTACAACTAAAACTGCATCTGCACCTGCTTTTTCTGCATGCTGCGCAAGCTCTACAGCTTCGCTTGTGCTATTTGATCCTGCTCCAGCAATGACAGGGATACGTTTGGCAACTTGCTCAATACATAATTCTATAACCCGCTTATGCTCTTCATGGCTTAGAGTTGCTGATTCACCCGTTGTTCCAACAGGGCTTACACCATTAATACCTTGTGTGATCTGCCATTCGACAAAATTGCAAAATGCCTTCTCATCAATAGCACCATTATTATCGAATGGTGTGATAAGTGCAGTTAAAGCTCCCTTGAGCATAATAAACTCCCTGCAATGTCAGCTTTATTAAAAATAATCGCTTTTATAAATTACCTAAAGAGCATAATCTCGCTCTATCATTGAAGCAAGATGAATTTCATAGAAGCACTCACAAGATTAGTATGTATCTTTTTTGATTTTGAAGATTCTATAAAAGTATTGACATACTATTAACCCGTTTTTCATGCTTCTATTCTAAAAATCTTAAAGTATCTAAAAAAATGAAATCCCAAGGCTTTTTTTATGCGTGTATTCTTCATTTTCTTTTTTGTACTAACCTTTACTATATTTATACTGTCATCAACAATGTACTTTTCAAGTGCAATTGCACAAACAACCCTTCTGCACAGAAAAATACCAATCCCTTTGGCTCGCCCTACTACATTTGATATACAAGAAAAATCTAAAAAATCACCAAAACAGATTCATGCAACAATCCATAATATTTCTGCGATCAGCAATATTACTCCGCTTAATCAACTTAAATCTGGCCTAGACGCACTTTCAAACAATAACATTGCGAAAACAATAGCTATTCGTGATTCAATGGAAAAAAATAGCCTTGATCGTCATATTTTGACATGGGCGATAAGTATTTCAAATCATATAAATGTTCCAAGTTCTGAAATATTCAATGCAATAAACGAGCTTAAAGGATGGCCAGGCATAACTACTATGCAACGTAATGCTGAACGTGCTTTTATCAATGAAGTAAATTCTGCACACCTCATCATTAAAAAATTTACCCATCATTCTCCTCTCACAGCACAAGGTATGGCCGCATTTGCTAAAGCACTTATAGCAACTGGACAAACCACCCGTGCACAACACATCATCGCCCCATGGTGGCATAAAGTGAAGCTTGATACAGAAGAAGAAGAGCTTATTCTGAAAAATGCAAGTACTATATTAAAGCCTATTGATCATCTAAAACGTATGCAATTTATGCTTTATACAAATCGGATTTACTCAGCTGAGCGAGTCGCAAAATTAGCTCATGCTCAGTCTCTTTTTGACGCTTTTGTTTCTGTTGAGAAAAATGATCCAAGAGCTGCACAAAAATTACAAGCTGTTGAGAGATCATGGCAAAAAGACCCTCTCTTACAATTCGCTCAAATTCGCTATCTGCGACGAACTGGGCAATATGATGCAGCAGCAGCACTTATGATGAAAACCCCAAGAGATGAATCAAGCCTTATCAATTCTAATGCATGGTGGATAGAACGACGTGCCCTTTCTCGTGAAATGCTTGACTTAAATAAACCTGAAATTGCTTATCAACTCGCTGCAATGCATATTGGTGTATTATCTTCGTTAGCAGTCGACGCTGAATTTCACGCAGGATGGTATGCACTGCGGTTTCTTCATGATCCCAAATTGGCAATGCACCATTTTTCACGGATTCCTCAGTTATCTTCCGCACCTCTCTCAGTATCTCGCGGATATTATTGGATGGGTCGATCAGCAGAAATCTTGGGTGAACACAAAAATGCTCAACATTATTTTCATCATGCTGCTTATTTTGGCGCAACTTATTATGGTCAATTAGCAGCTTCACGGCTGAACAAAAAAAAACTCAAAGTCTTTTTTCCCAAACCAACAACTGCTGAGCGACAACGTTTTAGTGCACGAAAAGCCATTAAAGCAATACGGCAACTTGAATCGGCAGGCTATAGTAATTTTGCTAAAATCTTTTATAAAGAACTTGGCGAAAAAATAGAAAGCCCTGGTGAATTAGCTCTTCTCGCTGTTATGGCAGAAAAAAATGGTGACTATTATACTAGCCTTAAAATTGGAAAAACTGCTGTTTTTCAAGGTAAAAATGTCGGCGCTCTTTCCCATCCTCTCGGCGCTATTCCAATATCTACCAGTATTCCCGCGGTAGAACAAGCACTTGTCTATGCCATTGCACGCCAAGAAAGTGAATTTAATCCAACAGCGATATCAACAGCAGGCGCACAAGGTATACTACAGTTGATGCCTACGACAGCAAAAGCACTTGCAACTAAATATTCAATTGCGTGGTCTCCGAAAAAATTCAGCAGCGATGCCAGCTACAATGCTAGATTAGGTGCCCATTTTTTAAGCGAACAGTTGGAACGCTTTAACGGATCCTATATATTGACTCTTATTAGTTATAATGCCGGATCTCGTCGTGCCAACGAATGGATAAAACGTTATGGCGATCCTAGAGGACAATCTCTCGATAAAGTTGTCGACTGGATTGAACGAATTCCCTATACAGAAACACGTAATTACGTAATGCGTGTTATGGAAAATTACGAAGTTTACAAAGCTAGACTTATTGGAACAACAGATATAAAAACCGACCTCATTTTTGGACAACAAAGATAATAGAATAAGTTGCTGAGAAATACTTCATTCTGCTTTCTCATCCATAAATCACTGCTTCACAAGTATCAATAAAAATAAGCAGTATGAAAGATATTTTCAAAAATTGTTCAAAATTAGCTAAATATCAAGGATACTCTGATAATCTTGTTTACCTTTGATGGTGGCGGTGGAGGAAAAGCACCAACTCGTTGAAGTGCTGCTATAGCTAATCGATCAAGCTCTTGATCACCAGCAGAAAGCACAACACGGCTGGAAAAAATATTCCCCTGTTCATGTACTTTAAATTCTAATTGCACCGTTCCTTTTGCACGACTAGTACGCCGTCCAACAACATATTTTTTCTGCCTTTCTAATTGTGTCTGTACCTTTTCTAACCATTTTTCCAATAATGCGCGCTCAAGTGCTGCTGCATTGCTACCATAACTATCGGTAGATGAATGTATTGCCTTTGTATCAAGTTGCTCCATTGTAGTTTTTGATTTTGGTAACTGTTTTTTTACAAGTGCTTTATTTTCTATTTTTTTAGGAAGAGATTTTTTTAAAGGCTTAGGTACCGTAAAATCACTTTTTTCTACAGTATACTGAGAATCTTCTTGTTCAACTTCATCCATTGATTCCAATATTTCTGGTTTTTGCTCGGAAAAATCAGATTGTAATACTTCTAAATCTGGATTGATATCTGATAAATCTGTGTCAACATCTAGCGAATCTGTATCAACATCTGAACGTACAATTTCTTGCGCAAAAGTCAGCATAACCACCGGTGAAATTGTACCTTTATTGCTTACATTAGAATTTTGAAAATAAAACCGGGCTCCTAATGCTATATGTAGAAAGAAAGCACTAATAAATGCACCAACCCAAAGAGTTGATAACCACCTAGTATTCGCAAAATTCATAGTTTTTTTCACCACTAATCTGAGCTTAATTTCACCACTATTCTAAGTTTAATATTGATGCTCAACTCTATTAAAGCAAGCAATTTTAAAATTGCAACTTTTTTCTTGACTGTTTTTGTCATGTTTAATATGGTTTTCTCATGATTTTGTATTGATATCAAATTATTCCTGCTTGGCTGGGGTTTACTAATTTGTAATTCGGTGAGTTAATTGTTTTTGTATGTACAATTTCAAGCCAGGGAGGGGCGTTTAAGAAAAAGGTTGTGATGCGTTATGCAAATAAAACGAAAAAATATCTATAAAAATTGTGTAATTTTAAGTATGCTATCAGTTTTTATACCTCCATTTGTTTTTGCGAAAAGCGACAATGAAGGTGCTGTAACTGAACTTAGACCAATCGTTATTAAAGGAAAGAAGGTAGATGGTTCAAATTCAGTAAATATTCTGACTGATCGCAAAACCACCGAAGATATTAATGAAAAACAAATAAGTGATGCTAACGATATTAGTCGTCTTGATCCATCCGTAAATTACAATCCAAAGAATGGTAGTTTTGTAATTCGTGGTTTAGATGCAAATCGTGTTCTTACAACGATGGATGGTATCGTTGTTCCATGGTTTGATGATATAGTACGCGGAAAAGGTGGAAATACAAATTTTGACTTTGGTGCAATTTCTACACTTGATGTTATTCAAGGATCAGATTCTAGTCTTTATGGATCTGGTGCACTAGGAGGAGTAATTGCTTTACGTACCCTTGATCCTGAAGATATTCTCACCGAGAAAAAAAAATGGGGTAGTCTTTTAAAAGGTGGTTATAATTCTGTTGATGATAGTTGGCGCATAGATCAAGCTATTGCGGTTCGTGCTCAGCAAACACTCTTTCTCTTCCAAGGATCCCGCATGGAAGGTCATCAACGTAAAAATATGGGTACCATAGAGGGTTATAAAGAACGTACTCGTAAAAACCCTGCTCATTTTGATCAAAATAATTTACTTTTTAAAGTTCATCATTATTTCAATAATAATCACCGACTTGGTTTTACAGCAGAACACTTTAATTATGATAAAGATACTCATTCATTAAATGCATCTTCAAGTTACACTCCAGGTTCTGTTTATGATCAAGAAAATAAGTACCGTAAGCGTGTTTCTCTTTCCTATAATTATAATGGTAATGGAGATGCTATTTTAGATTCATTCCGTGGACAGATATATTGGCAAAAACAATTAAATAATCATATTTTAAGTGCACATCGTGTTAGACCACCAAAAGGGGATTATTTGAGAGATAATCTTTTATTTAATACTAATTATGGCTTTAACGCCAATGCTCTTAAAGAAGTTAATATTGGTACTGTAAATCATAAGTTAACATTTGCTTCTAATATTTTATTATCTAAATTTCACCATTATATGTTAGGTAAAGATAATTGTCATTTAGCAGAAAATGCACAGGGATGTGGTTTCTTACCTGCCAACCGATCAGAAGCACCGGACACACATAGCCATGGTGTCGGTTTTGTTTTTGAAGATGAAATTGGCTTCGTCCATAACCTTTTTCGTGTAACACCTGGAATCCGTTATGACTGGTATAAGCATACTCCTCAAAAAACACCTTCTTATGAAAAAGCACTAGGTCCTGATAAATATCCTCCAGCTAGAAGCGATTCACGTTTTTCTCCTAAATTACGCGTGGAATGGGATGCTCATGATTGGATAACATTCTATGCTCAATGGGCGCAAGCTTTTCGTGCACCACGTGTTTCGGAACTCTATCTTTCCTATACTAAACCTGGCCTTTATTATGTGAAGGGAACTCCTGACCTTAAGCCAGAAATAAGTAACGGATATGATATTGGAATAAAATATGGAGATAAAAGTTTTGGTGGTTCTATCAGTGCTTTTATTAATCAATATAAAAATTTCATAGATACTATCGATAAAGGATCGTCACAGGAATTTCGATTTGCGCGTCAGCATTACATAAATCGTTCACGTGTGTGTATTCTAGGAGTTGAAACAAAAGCACATTTGGCTCTTAATGATGGCCTTCATAGTAATTTTGCCCTTATTTATTCGCAAGGAAAAGACCTTGATAAAGATACATATCTTGAGTCAATTCCAGCTCTAAAAGCAGTTATTGGACTAGGATATGCAAAGGATACTTGGGGGACAGATATTATCCTTACTTCATCTGCATCTATCAAACGTGAAAAAGCTGATGAGAAAAAAGCTGATGAAAAATCTGAATACAAAGAAATTCCAGGGCATAACGTTGTTGATATATTAGGTTGGTGGAAACCATTTGGTGAAAAAGGGCTTACTATAAGAGCTGGCGTATATAATCTTCTCAATACGAAATATTGGAATGTGTCAGATTTTCCTTCTAGTTCTTCCAGGGGTGCATTACCACCAAAAGATTATTACAGCCAACCTGGTCGTAACTTTAAGATATCATTTGTACAAAAATTCTAGTTGCTAGGGAAAGATAATTACGTTTCTGTTTTCATTTTCTTTGATCAAAAAAATTAAAGTAATTGATTATGGGGATTTATTTGGTGAAAAGTTGGACTGTTAGTTAATAATGGTTCAACTTATTACTGAAAAATTATGAAATAAATTTATTCTCATAAGATAATTTAGGGGGAATTCTATGTTATATACATCTGAGATGATTATTAATTTGCATGCAGAAAAAGGAGAGAAGAGTAATCGTGATTTTGCAGCTTCTATTGGTATATCTGAGGCAGAACTTATCGCAGCTTATTGCACAACTGGAAGAGCAAAAAAACTACAAACTGATATTTCTATCTTCCTAGAGAATGTTTCTAAACTTGGAACAGTTATGGCATTAACACGGAATGAATATGCTGTCCATGAGGTAACGGGACGATTTGAGAAAGTTGTTCCAAGTCATCCTGTCTCAGTTACACTGGGAGAAATTGATTTACGTATTATTCCAAAACAATGGAAAGTTGGCTTTGAGTATGATGTAGTAATTCGTGAAAAGCCGATGAAAAGCCTGCAATTTTTTGATCAAAATGGTAGTGCTGTTTTTAATATCTACTCTAAAGATGAAACAAATATGGAAGAATGGAGTAAACTTGTCGAAAAACTACTTGATGAAGACCAATCACCCATTCTTGATATTCTGCCCCCCCCTATTCCAGCTCAGTGTGAATTAGCAGAGCCAGATGTTGAAAGATTTCGTGATCGTTGGAGACAAATGACTGATGTGCATCAACTTCATAAGATTATTTCTGAATTTAAAATTAATAGACATAATGCTGTGAAATATGCTGGAAGTGAATTTACTAATGAATTAAAAACAGAATCTGTTGAAATTATACTCAATCAAGCCGTGCAAAAAGAAATGCCGATTATGTGTTTTGTAGGTAATAAGGGATGTATCCAAATTTTTAGTGGAAAGGTAAAAAACATTAAGCAGGTAGGATCTTGGCTCAATGTTCTTGACCCAAAATTCCACCTACATTTGTTGGTTTCTAAGATTGATAATGTATGGCATGTTCGTAAACCTACGCGTGATGGTTATGTTAGCTCACTTGAAGTCTTTGATAAAAATGGTGAGATGATTATTCAATTTTTTAGCCTACGAGAAGAAAAAAAAGAAGAATGTGAGGATTGGCGTTCTTTATTAAATAGTTTGCCCCTAAATCAAGAAATAGCAATAGTTTAAAAAGGTAAAATGATAATGTTTGCGCTTCTTTTGCATAGATCTTTAATTCCTTTTTTTATTTGTATATTGCTTTACTTTACTTGCTTTTCTCAACAAATAACTGCTGAACCTACAAATTCCTTTCCTAAAGATGCACGAATTGTTTCTATTGGTGGATCTCTTACAGAAATTGTTTATGCATTAGGAGCTCAAGATCGACTCGTTGCTCGTGATAGTACAAGTGTCTACCCACAAGAAGCACTAAAACTTCCTGTACTTGGATATATGCGCGCTCTTTCACCTGAAGGTGTTTTATCACTTGCTCCAGAGGGGGTATTACTTGTTGAAGGAAGCGGGCCTCCTTCAACGATTGATATTCTAAAAAAAACATCAATACCTATAGTGATTGTGCCAGAAAACTACTCTCGTGAAAATGTGATAGAAAAAATCCGCCTTGTTGGCAAAGCTATTCATCGAGAAATACAGGCAGCTGCCTTAATTGAAAAAGTAAATCGTGATTTTATGTATAATGATGAGCTTTTATCGAAGATAAAAAAACCAAAGCGTGTTCTTTTTGTTTTATCTGTACAAAATGGACGCGTTATGGCATCTGGAACTGGCACAGCTGCTGATGGTATGATAAAACTTTCAGGAGGTATTAATGCTATCACTGATTATAAAGGATACAAGCTTTTAAATAACGAAGCATTATTAAAATCAGACCCTGATGTTATTTTACTTATCAAGCATAATGAAAAATCTTCTAACATTGACAAAATTTTAGCTATACCAGCAATTCAAGCAACAACTGCAGCAAAAAATCGTGCTATTAAACAGATGGATGCTATGTATCTTTTAGGATTTGGCCCACGTACTGCAAATGCATCAAAAGATCTTATTGATATCCTTTATGGCATAAATGAAAATGATAAAAGCTGATAAAAATAGTAGACAGCAAATCCATGATACATATACTTGAAAAAAAAAATAAAAAAGTAAATCGTAAACACTTTAAAAAAATTTTATTATTAAGCTTAATAGTGTTTCTTATTTTTAGTATTTTTAGTGGAATCTTGAATGGAGCATCAAATGCTTCTTTTACCGATCTCCTTCATATGCTAATTACGCAAGATCTTTCGGTGAGTAGCAAAACTCGTGATTACCTTGTGCTTATTGATATAAGGCTTCCTCGTATTATTTTGGGATTGTTAGTTGGAGCAGCTTTAGCAGTATCTGGTGTCCTTATGCAAGGACTCTTTCGTAACCCTCTTGCAGATCCTGGAATTGTAGGTGTATCAGCGGGTGCAAGTCTTGGAGCTATTTTAGCAATTGTGATTGGCCTTGCTTTTCCCTTTTCGTTTGTGCCTTTTTTAATGCCTTATCTAGAACCTTATAAAGTTATTATAGGCGCCTTTTTTGGTGGACTTTTATCAACAATTATTCTCTATGCAATAGCAACACGTCATAATTGTACTTCTATTGCAACAATGCTTCTTGCAGGTATCGCTCTTGGTGCTTTAAGCGGTGCTGTTGTTGGAACATTAATTTTTATCGCAAATGATCAACAATTACGTGATATCACTTTTTGGAATCTTGGCTCTCTTGCAGGAGCAACATGGTTGAAAGTTTGGCTTGTTTTACCTTTTATTTGCATTGGCCTTCTTTTTTCTCCTTTTTTATCACGAGCACTTAATGCTCTTTCTCTTGGAGAAGCAGTTGCTATCCATATTGGTTTCCATATCCAACGAGTTAAAAATATTGCTATTTTTCTTGTTGCTCTTATGTGTGGCAGTGCAGTCGCTGTCAGTGGTGGTATTGGTTTTATCGGTATTGTTGTTCCACATATTTTGCGTCAATTGATTGGCCCTGATCATCGCTATCTTATTCCTTGCTCTGCCCTTTTAGGGGCATCGTTACTTATTTTTGCCGATACATTTGCACGTTTAATTGTTGCTCCTGCAGAATTACCAATTGGAATCGTTACAGCACTTTTTGGTGCACCTTTTTTTCTTTGGATCCTTATATGCAAACGGGAGAAACATTTTTCATGATAGAGGCAGTCGATATCTGTGTTCAATGCGGGAAAAAACAAATTCTTAATCATATTAACCTTAGAGCAAACAGTGGTGATTTTACTGTCATTATTGGTCCCAACGGATCTGGAAAGAGTACTTTTATTAAAGCCTTGAGTGGAGAAATTCGCTACCATGGAAAAATGACCTTAAATGGTTATGATGTTATCAAAACAAAAGCCTATGAAATGGCTACAATGCGTGCAGTATTACCGCAATCAACAACACTAGTATTTCCATTTTTAGTCCATGAAGTAGTAGAACTTGGCCTTTCTGTAAATCAATTTACTGCTGCAAAAGCTGAATTACAACATCTTCCTCAAAAAGCTTTAGAACGTGTTGGTCTTGCTGATTATGGTGACCAATATTATCATAAGTTATCAGGTGGAGAGCAAGCGAGGGTGCAGTTTGCTCGTATACTTTGTCAAATCTGGGAACCCATTTACAATGAAGTGCCTCGTTGGATGATATTAGACGAGCCTATTGCTAATCTTGATATCCAACATCAGCTTATTGTTATGAATATTGCTAAAGAATTTTCCTATCGTGGTGGTGGTGTTCTTGCCGTTCTTCATGATCTCAACCTTGCTGCATATTATGCAGATAAAATGATATTGCTAAAACAAGGAGAGGTTTATTGTGAAGGCAATGCTTCTACCGTTTTAACAACGAAAAATCTACGTGATGCTTATCATTGCTCATTAACAGTTTCTGAATTACCTAAAGCAGATATCCCTTTTGTACTTCCACAAACAGGTATCTGTGCTATGAGATAGCATATTTTTGCGCTAGCTTTCTTTTCTTAATAGTGTAGAATATGTATATAATTTAATGTCATCTTGCTATACGTTGGCAATTTTTTATTTTTATCTTAATTGATAATTTCCCAATCTTATAATAATCCTTTTAAAAGTTATAGCTTTTAATTACTCATTGATTTTCTTCAAAAAACTTTTAGAAAAAGATTTTTACAACTGATGAATATAAAAAATAGCACCAAATATCTTCTTGATATCAAGCTTATAATCTTTCAAAGTTACCATCAATACAAACATTTTATTTTTTCTGAAATTTCTCCTCCTAAACCGCATGTATTACCGATTTTCTTGTAAAAATTAAAATAAGCTTTGGGATGATCTTAACCTATCATCAAATATATTCTAAACAGATATTTTTTTCCTATTTTATTTGAACTATGTATAATACTTGAAGATAGACATGATTAGCAATGAAATATTCATTCATGGTAAAAAATGGAACGAAACTAACCTCCAATTAAACATTAAAAATCAGCGTATAGCTTAAGAAAATTAAGTAAACTATGATATGAACTTAGGTACAATAATAGCATAATTAAAAACACTTTTTTGATAAATAAATGGTAGTATCTCTTTACATAGAAAATAAAGATTGTAAAAAATTAGCTTTCAAAATAATGAAAACTATAAAAAAATGAAGGATAAAAAAAGTTCGATAGAATCAATAATTATAAAATTCCTTTCTTTAGCAATAACTTATTGACTTTATTGTTTTTATTTTACTCATAATGGTAAAAAATAAACACGAGTAAATTTTTACATTGCTCCCAGAAGGGCTTACAGATTATACGAAATATAATGATTTAATATTTTTCCGATTATCCAACAGGAGAACATAATGAAATTATTAGTGGTAGCTCTTATAACAAGTGCAACACTGTTCATCCAATTGGCCAATGCTAAAACACTGAAAATTGCGAGTGAAGGCTCCTATCCCCCATTTAGTTATATTGACTCAAACAACAAACTCCATGGTTTTGATATTGATATATCTCATGCACTTTGTGAAAAAATGAATGTAAAATGTACTATCATTACCCAAGATTTTGATGGAATTATTCTTGGCCTTCTCGCTAAAAAATATGATGCTATCATTGCTTCCCTTGCTCCTACACAAGAGCGGTTACAAAAAATCGACTTCACAGATGCTTATTATAACACTGAACTAGCTGTAATTGTTGCCAAAAATTCAGAAATTAAAGAAATCTCAGTAAAAGCCTTTAAAGGTAAAAATCTTGGTGTACAATCAAATACAACACAAGCTGCATATGCAGAAGATCATTATGCCTCTGAAGGGGTAAACATTAAACTTTATCCTACAGCAATAGAAGTTAATCGCGATCTTTTAAGCCATCGGCTTGATGTGATTATCTTTGATAAATTACAAGCATTAAACTGGCTCGAAAATGAAGGAAAAGATTGCTGTCAACTTTTAGGAACCCTCCAAGGAACAAAATTTCCTATTGCAATTGGGATACGTCAAAATAACAATGATCTTAAAAATAAGTTTAATAAAGCAATAAGGGAAATTCGTGCAGATGGAACCTATGATCAAATTATGAAAAAATATTTCACATTTGATATCTATTAAATGTCAATATGACCTAAAATTGAACAAATTATTTATTTCTAGAAAACCATTACCTAAATCTTTCTGAGGAGTATAAAAATGGCTGAAAGTTTAGCATTGCTATCGTTTAGCAATGGTGGATGGGGTATGGTTATACTTTCTAGTGCTGGAATGACATTATCATTAGCTTTGTGTTGTGGTATCTTAGGATTTCCTCTAGGCCTTCTAAGTGCGTTGATGATTCGATCTAATATCAAGATAGCTAAAGCTATAGCTTCTCTCTTTTCATCAATATTCCGTAGCCTACCAGAGCTTTTGACTTTATTTTTAGTTTACTATGGCTTACAAAATATCATTCAAACTGTTTTTGATTATTTTAATATTGAAATAGTATTCAGTATAAACGCTTTTATTGCTGGTGTTCTTGCTCTTAGCATGGTTCTTGCGGCCTTTTCTTGTGAAGTTTGGCTTGGAGCATTTAATGTTTTTGACAAAGGTCAATATGAAGCAGCTAAAACTCTAGGACTTTCACGCTCAACTACATTTTTTCGTATTGTCTTTCCTCAACTAATGCGGAACGCTTTACCAGGACTTTCTAATAATTGGCTCACTTTGCTTAAAGATACATCCCTTGTTTCAACTATTTCGCTTGTCGACCTTATGCGACAAACTAATTTAGCAGTAGCAGCTACTAGTGAGCCTATGTTATTTTATTTTGTAGCATGCTCACTCTATTTATTATTTTCAGCATTTTTTTCCACAATCCTACACCATTTGGAAACACGTATTCAAGCAGGATATAAAGAGGTATTAATCTAGATGATTCCTGAATGGCTTTATTTTCTCTTCAATCCTGCTCTCTTAAGCCGTCATGGACTAAAATTTATTGATGGATTAATTGTTACTTTTGAACTTGTTTTTATCGCTTGTTCTATTGGTTTTTTTCTTGGCATACTTATTGCGTTTGCATGTTTATCAAACAATAAGCTTATGCAATATTTTGCGCATGCTTATGTGTATTTTTTCCGTGGATCTCCCTTATTGGCTCAACTATTTCTTTTTTACTACGGTCTTGGATCAATGAGTGATTTTTGGAAGCAAGTTGGCCTATGGTGGTTTTTTCAAAGCGCATGGTATTGCTGTCTTTTCATTTTTGCTCTTAATTCTGCTGCTTATCAGGCTGAAATTTTTAGAGGAAGTTTTTTGTCAGTCACAGCTGGACAACGTGAAGCATCAAAAGCTTTGGGACTAAGTAACTCTGTAACATTTTTTAGAATTATTTTTCCGCAAGCAATGATTGTAGCATTACGCCCTTTAGGAAATGAATTAATCTTAATGATTAAATCTAGCGCCATTGCCTCACTCATCACTGTTTATGATTTAATGGGAGTTGCTAAATTAACTTATTCACGCACATTTGATTTTCAAGTTTATGTTTGGGCTGCTCTTATTTATCTTCTTGTTGTTGAAATCATTCATCGTTTTATTGTTCTTGTTGAACGTCGGCTAACTCGGTATTTACAGTAAACAAAAATGATTACAAAAAACCTTTACCAAACCAAAATGTTAAATTAATCAATTTATTCATCAATGAAAGAATACAAAAAGATGAATTTAGAAAATAATAAGATTAGTCATACTGCTAAAATCCCAGTAATCTCTATTCGAAATTTAAATAAATGGTATGGAAATTTCCAAGTATTGCATGATATTAATTTAGATATCAAAGCTGGTGAGCGTATTGTTATTTGTGGGCCTTCTGGATCAGGAAAATCAACTCTTATTCGTTGTATTAATCAATTAGAAAAAGCACAGCAAGGTTCAATCTGTATCCATAATATGGATATTCATACTGCTCCCGTGCACCAACAAAAAAGTATTTTACGTAAAATAGGCATGGTTTTTCAGCATTTTAATTTATTTCCTCACATGACAGTTATACAAAATTGTATCTTAGCACCTATGACTGTTCAAAAGCTTTCTAAACAACAAGCGAAAGAGCGAGCAATTCGTTATCTTACGCACGTTGGTATTGAAAAATACTGTGAAAAATATCCTTTACAACTCTCTGGTGGGCAACAACAACGCGTTGCGATTGCACGCGCACTTTGCATGGAACCTGAAGTAATGCTTTTTGATGAGCCAACATCAGCTCTTGATCCAGAAAGTGTCAGAGAAGTTTTAGAAGTTATGATTCAATTAGCAGACACAGGCATAACGATGCTCTGTGTTACTCATGAAATGGATTTTGCTCGTCAAGTTTCAAAAAGAATAATCTTTCTAGAAAATGGAAAAGTTATTGAAGACACAGAATCTAATAAATTTTTTACCAACCCCAAAAGCCAACGTGCTCGTAATTTTCTTGCTAAAATTAAACATTAATTATCAATGCTACTTTATTTAATAATTTTAAGTACTCCGATTTTTGAGAAGAGTAATAACTGTTTGAGCAGCAACGATCCCTGATGGTACTTTAGTCTTCATTTTCTGTTCGACCATCTCGAAAGCATCAAGTTGCGCCTGTCGTAATAAAGGATTTTGCAGAAGTTGCTCTATCTGCCTTGCCAATATACCTGGTCGTAAAAATTCATTAAAATACTCTGGAACAATAGGCTTATCAGAAATAATATTGGGAAGAGCAGCACTCCATAGCATCATTTTAGGAAAAATAAATAACTTAGAAAAATAATCAAGTTTATAACAAAGAATCATTGGAATTTTTGCTAATGCTAATTCAAGTGAAACTGTCCCAAGTGCAGCAAGTGCAACATCTGCATTTGCAAAAGCACGCCATTTCGCATCTTCACCAACAACAATTTCTACTTTATTTTCCCAATCCTTTAGAAGACAATGAATTTCATCCACTAAATACGGTAACGTTGGTAAAATAATACGTAAATTAGGTATGCGTTTTGTAAGAATTTTTACTGTCTCTCTAAAAACGGGCATTAAGCAGCGAATCTCTAAATTGCGAGATCCTGGTAAAATAACTAGCGTAGATAATGATACTTGTTTTCCATATAAGCGTTTTTTTTCTGATTGAACAGTCAAAAGTGGAGGATAAGTCAAAAGACGATGTCCAACATAAGTAGTGGCAGGACCCTCTAAATCTTTCATAATCTTTTCTTCAAAGGGAAAAATTGCTAAAACATGATCAATAAACTTACACATAGTTCTAGCTCGTTCCGGCCGCCATGCCCAAACAGTTGGTGCAATATATTTTATAATGGGAATAGAAGGTGCTAAAGCACGTACTTTTTTTGCAACACGATGAGTAAAATCAGGACTATCAATGATAATCAAACAATCGGGGTTCTCTCGAGCGAGAAATTTGGATAAATTGTGGATATGCAATAACAATGATGGTAGTTTTTTTAATACTGCTCCTAAGCCTATTAAAGCAATATCATTAGAATCAAAAATACTTTTTAAACCTAATACCTTTAAGTGCCTACCACCAACGCCAATCAAATGAATATCGCATCCCATTTGTTGTGATAAACAAGAAATCAGATCTGCCCCAAGAAAATCAGCAGATTCTTCACCTGCAACAACAGCAATTTTTAAGAAACAATTATTCATAATCGAACTTTTCAAATGTTTCTATAAATAGTGAATACTTATTAGCTTTTTCTATTATTTCTTTCACGGATAACATAAGACTTTGATTTGCCTCTACCGCAACACCAGATAACCCACTCTTTGCAACATTTATTAACGTCGTAGGACCAATTGATGGCAAATCAACTCGGCAATCTTGTTGTGGTTTTGCACATTTAACAAGAACACCACCTTTAGGTGGAATTTGCTTTCTTTCTCGCATTTCACAAACTCGCAATAACATATTATCAGTTCCCTCTGCACCCTCTACTGCAATCACCCTTCCATTTATAGCTATAGCTGCTTGTCCAATATCCAAACGACCTAAAAGCTTTGCTGCTTTTGCTGCTAATAAAATATCATTTTTCTCTTTTTGAGTAGCACGCCGTAATGTTAAATCAAATACCATGGGAGCTAAAAGATCTGGTACTATCTCATGAACACCAACAACACAAAAACCATGTGCTTCAATAATCCGTATAAAAGCTTTTAATAACGTATCATCCCCACCTCTCAAAGCTCTAAGCAACCTAGGTAAAACCGACAAAGTTCTCCAATCAGGTCTTAATTGTGTAAGAAGTGGCCGTTTCTTTACACCACCTGCTAAAACGACATTACAAATTCCAGCTGTTCTTAAGATTTTAATAAGCTTTGCTAATTCCACAATTGCCAACTCACAATGATCATAGCGATGAAGCGCCGCATCTGCTTCATCACGTAAAAGCACAAGGAAAGGACTTTTTCCATGTTTTTCAAGAGCTTGGGCAACAATAATAGGTAAAATACCATTTCCTGCTATGATAGCAGTTCGGCCGGAAAGAAAATTTCTGTCACTAGAAACAGACATTTCTAATCCTTATTTTCTTTTATTTTATTATCCTTAAATTTAGGTGTACAATAACCACGTTTTCCTTCTTCTTTAATAAAATCAACTATATCAAGAACAAATTGAGAAGTAGAATAACAACAAGAAATATCGTTTGCACGTTCTTTAAATGGTTTACTGCGGTCAAAAAGCATATCAACTGCATGACGCAGTGCATGAATATCCTTGCGATCAAAGCCTGCACGTTTCATACCAGTAATGTTTAATCCAGCAAATTTTGCTTGCACACCAACAGCCATTCCATAGGGAATTAAATCGCCTACCAATGCGGATACACCACCAATAAATGCATGGTGACCAATACGAACAAATTGATGAACAGCAGAACCACCACCAATAATAACATAATCACCAACAGTAACATGACCAGCTATCATTGCATTATTTGCAAATACTACATGATTTCCTACATAACAATCGTGAGCAACATGTGCGTAACAAAAAAATTGGCAATCATCACCAACAATCGTCACTCC
This sequence comes from Bartonella sp. B35(2025), assembly GCF_053794465.1. Lineage (NCBI taxonomy): Bacteria > Pseudomonadati > Pseudomonadota > Alphaproteobacteria > Hyphomicrobiales > Bartonellaceae > Bartonella > Bartonella sp. B35(2025). The sequence goes on along the minus strand of NZ_CP200035.1, from coordinate 423,449 downwards.
CGCACTTGAATCAGATCCTCTATGCATTGTCACACCTTCACGAATCGTACAATTTTTACCAATAGAAAGAGTAGTATAACCTCCCTTATGTTTATTATTTTGTGGATCTGCACCCAAAACAGCATGTGAAAATACTTTACTATTTGCTCCTAATGTTGTTTTCCCCATTACCACAACATGGCTTATCAAACTACATCCATCACCAATAACGGCATCTGAATCAATATGGCAAAATGGCCCGACTAACACATTCTCACCAAGCTGCGCTCCTTTTTCTACAAGAGCAGTTGGATGGATTTTCACACCGGACATTTTTAAATTCCTATTGTATTGTTTTATTCTGCTTCAATAAGCATCGCAGCAATTTCTGCTTCAGCAACACGGATATTCTCTACTTCTGCAACGCACGAAAAACGTCTCACATCAGACCGCCTTTTTAAGAGCTGAACATGAATCTTTAGCTGATCACCAGGTACGACCGGTTTACGGAATTTTGCATTATCAACAGTCATAAGATAAACTAGATTTGTTTTCTTATTGCTTAATCCTAAAAGCGAAATCGCTCCTGCTGTTTGTGCCATAGCTTCTAAAATTAAAACTCCAGGCATGACTGGTTTTGCAGGAAAATGTCCTGTAAAATGTGGTTCATTAATTGTTATATTTTTAATACCAACAGCTTTTTTCTCACCATCAATTTCAATTATACGATCAATCAACAAAAACGGATACCGATGTGGTAAGAGTGACAGCAATTTCTCAATATCTATAGCCTCTAAACTTTTAATTTCTTCAGTGCTGACCATATTAGCGTTTCTCCCTTTTACTCTTACCAATATTACGCAACGCCGCTACTTCACGAAACCACTGTTTAAATGGCTGCGCTGGGCTTCCTCCCCATTTCTCACCATCTGGAATATCATTCATAACACCACTACCAGCAGCAATCTGAACACATTTACCTATTACGATATGGTCTGCAACTCCAACGCTCCCACCAAGCTGAGACATATCACCTATAGATGTACTCCCAGCTATTCCACATTGAGCAGCAATGAGACAATAGCGACCAATTTTCACATTGTGGGCAATTTGTACTAAATTATCAATTTTGCTTCCTTCACCAATAATGGTATCCTCAAATGTTCCACGATCGATTGTTGTATTCGCACCAATTTCTACACCATTTTTGATGATAACACGACCAAGTTGTGGAATTTTTTCAACTCCAGCAATACCACCAACATAACCAAAACCATCTTGCCCAATACAAGCACCAGGATAAATATGAACTTTATCACCTATTAAAGAATATTGAATCGTTACTCTGGGAGCAATATAACATTCACACCCAATACGACAATGCTCACCAATAACAGCAGTTGATGAAATTAAAGTCCCTGAACCAATCTCAACATTTCTACCAATAACAGCTCCTGCTTCAATACATACATCATGTGCTAACTTAGCACTTGGATGAATGTGTGCATATGGCGAAATCTCTCTCCGTCCAAACCAAGGCATAGGTTTTACAGAATCAGGAAATAAGATACGACCAACCTGGGCAAAATCACGCTGTGGTGTTGATGTTACTAAAATTGCCATAGATTCAGGAACTTTAAAAACGATCTCATTTGTACAAAAAACAGCAACAGCGGGACTCCTTAATAAAGCATCAGAAAATTTTCTATGCTCGATAAAAACAAGAGAACCCTCCCTAGCACTTTCCAATGAAGAAAGAGTGTTTATAACCGTATTAGAAAACTCTGGATTAAGAAGTTTTGCACCTGTTAACTCCGCAACATTAGCAACTGTTAATCGCCGAGACGGCGTAAAAAAAAATGTATCCGCCATCAAAACACTTTCTCTCTTAGCCTAATCCATTCTCTTCAAAATTCTTCCTTTTGGAGAGAAAATCCAAATCAGAACTTAGTAGAAATACCAAAGTTAAATTTCTGTACACGATCACCATCCTGCTTAGTTATTGGCCAAGCATAATCAAAACGCAGCGGACCAAATGGCGATTCCCACATCAAACTAGCACCTGCAGATGTACGCCATGCGCTTTTAATATTTGTAATCGGTGCTTCACCCTGAACAACCGGTTTATAATTATTGCCATAGAGTGTTGCAACATCCATAAATAAAGCACCACGGAACCCTAATCCTTCAGGCACAACAGGTATAGGAAACTGTACTTCAGCAGTTGCATTCATATATGTTGTACCCCCTAAGAAATACACTTCACCCTTATTAGAAATTTGACGTGGTCCTATTCCGTTATATCTAAATCCCCGAATCACATCAGAACCTATTTTAAACATATCGAAAATACGCACACCATCACCTTCTTGGCCTATTTCATGAATATAACCACCACCAAAAGAAAGTAAACTGACAAGATCCATCCGATCAGAAAGTGTCTTGTACATCATTGCTTTACCAGTTGTCTTTAAAAATTTTGCATTGCCACCAAGTCCAGCATATTCCTGAAGAATACGCACATATAGCCCATCATGAGGATTTTGCATATTGTCGATAGAATTATAGGTTAAACCATAACTCACTGAAGAACGTCTCCAAGGACTATGCTTTGCTGCTTGAACAATCGCACCAGAATATTTTTCATATAATTCTCTTACAACAGCTGCATTGGTTAAATCATAATCCCCACCAAAATCATACTCCTCCTGCACATAAGAATAAGATAAATTAGCAGATAATTGATCGTTAATAGGCACTGCAAATCGAAGCGATCCACCTGTTTGCCGTACATCATATGCTTTATCAGCCCTGTAAGTACTGCGAAAAACATCAACACCAGCAGATAAACGATAACCAAGGAAATAAGGATCAACAAATGATAAATTGTAATTACGAGATTTTTCTTGCCCAGCACCTAAACTCAAACGAACATACTGACCACGTCCTCCAAGATTACGCTCAGTAACAGATACCTCAAGTGATACACCAGGACTCGTACCCCCTGTCGTATACCCTCCAGACAAAGAGAGATCTCCCGTGGGAGCTTCTACTACATCTATAACCAAAATAACTTGATCAGACTGCTCCGCTGGAATCATAGAAATATTAACAGCTTTAAAAAAACCCAAACTTTCTAGCCGACGTTTTGCCCGCTGCACTAAAGTTTGATTATACGCATCCCCCTCATTCAAATCAATTTCACGACGAATGATATAGTCACGTGTCTTTTCATTACCGCGTATTTCAATACGCTGAACATAAGCTCGCGGACCTTGTTCAATGTTGTATAAAATCGAAATTGTATGATTTGCTAAATCACGATTTCCTCGTGGTTCAACTTTAGCAAAAGCATATCCTGAATTAGCAACTTTGTTATTTATAATTATAACAGACTTTTCAACATTTTCTGCACTATAAACATCACCTGAACGAGTTTTAAGCACCTCTTTTATAGACTGAACATCAATCCCATCGACATCGCTCTCAACCTGAATATCGCCAATTGTGTAGCGCACTCCCTCATCAAGAACAAAATCAATTTTATATGCATTACTCGCTTCATCAAAAGTTGCTTTAGATGAAATAACTCGGAAATCTGCATAACCATGATTATAATAAAAGCGGCGTAAAGCTTCTTTATCTATAGCCAAACGCTCCTCACTATAAACATCACCTTGCATCAATAATGAAAATAACCCCGAAGACTTAGTTGAAATTACATCACGTAAACGACGACTGCCAAAAGCATTATTTCCTTTAAAAGTAATATCATAAATCTTTGTTTTTCGACCTTCGACAACATTAAAAACTATATTTACACGCCCTTTTCCTAAATCAATAGTTTGAGCTGTTACAGTAGCATTATTACGTCCAACGGCTTTATAAGCCTCACGAATTATATTTATATCGGTTGAAAGCTTAACAGAATTAAAAGGTTCATTCGGTTTTAAAGAAATAAATCGTTTAAGATCAGGATCTTTAAGAGATTTATTTCCTTGAAACAATATCTGATTGACAACTTCGTATTCTTTAACTAACACAACCAGCTGATCACCCACTTGATTTATTTTAACATCATAAAATAAACCAAGTCCAAAAAGACGTTTTACTGCAGCATCGATATCGCTACTAGAAATATTCCTTCCTGCTTTGATATTCATATTATCTTGAATTGCCTGAGCACTTACAAATTTATTCCCACGAACCTCAATAGAATGAATAACAGATGCTTGTACTTCTTCAATCATGAAAACTGACATAAAAGCTGTCGTTGGAGCAACCATCCCAATGGTTAACACAAACATGGATGCTGCACTTAAAAACTTTGAATTCGTCATCATTGGCTTTTTTACCTTATCTTATTCCCTGAACACGATGCCTCAAAAAGCTAACTGCTATAACAATCCTTTTATTCACAGCAAAACTTTCTACCCTTTAATTACTAATTATAGCGCATGATGCCACAATATTTTGTGGACATGGTAAACGGATTTTAACTTATATTTTCCTACTATTACCCAATTTCTAAAATGTTTTCCATAATTTAATTAAATAAACCAACAAAAATAATCATTAAAGAACGCAAAAACCATAAATAGAAAAACAATGAGAAAACCTAAGTAAAAAATAATTTCTCGAATTTTAGCTGAAACTGGCTTACCCATAAGAGCTTCAATAACGTAAAATAAAAAGTGCCCACCATCAAGCGGTGGAATCGGAAAAAGATTTATAAGTCCAATACCAATCGAAAGAAAAGCCGTAAAATTTAATAAAGAAATAAAACCGGTTTCACTAACTTTCCAAGCAATTTTAGCTGTCTTAGAAGGACCACTTAACCGACAATGATCTTCTTTGCCACTTATCAAACGGCCAATAAAAAAAACTGTTTGTGTGACAATAAATATTGTACGCTCTGATGCTTCTCTTACAGCTTCTCCCAAATTATAATGAATATGTTTTTTATAAGCTGGATCTAAATGTGTAGGATTATCTGGATCAACAGGGGCACCAACACCGATCATCCCGCTCCGAACCCGATTACCAAATCCATCATCTCGCTCAATCACTGTTGGTGTAATTACTGTCGTAAATAACTGCCCCATACGATCCATCTTAAATTCTATAGGATCTCCACCATGAAAAGTGACATAATTTATCAAATCCTCAAAACTGTTAATCTGTCGACCATCCATTTTAATAAAACGATCACCTAATGCTAAACCAGCCTGAACAGCAGGAGAATCTTTTACCAAATAACCAACAACAGGTTCAATGGTGACACGCCCATGAGTCAAGAAAAAAAACGTCAAAATAATAACTGTAAAAAGAGCATTAAATAAAGGACCTGCAAAAACAGTAGCTGCCTTTTTCCACGCATGAGCACCAGAAAATGAACCATAAACAACCGAAGATAATTGAGACGATGGCATATCAGCTCTATTTTCATCCTCAATGAATTTTACATACCCCCCTAATGGAATAAGTGCTAAACGCCATTGTGTTCCATGCTTGTCTGTAAAATTCACTATTTGTGGTCCAAACCCAAGCGAAAAAACCGATGCCTTAATACCACACCATCGCCCAATGAGATAATGTCCTATTTCGTGTACAAAAATGATAACTATTGTGACAAAAAGAATACTCAAACCTCTCAAAAATAAATCACCCATAGCAATTATATGATTAAAAAATTCCAAAATATCCTCTCCAAATTAAACCATACAAAAAAGATTAAAAGGTGTATCCATATCAGACATAAATGAACCAATTAAATAAAGAAGGAAAGTAGCTCCTACTAATCCATCCATACGATCCATAAATCCACCATGTCCAGGCAATAAAGAACTAGAATCTTTAACAGAAAATTTCCTTTTAAACCATGATTGCCCTAAATCACTTATTTGCGAAACAATTGATAAAATGAGCGCAAGCAATGGTATAAAAAAATTTGCTAAATTCGTGTCAAAAACCAAAAAAGCAATTAATATGCCACCAGTAGCTCCAGCAACTGTACCACCAATCGCTCCAGACCATGTCTTATTAGGAGAAAATCGTGGTGCTAATTTTGGACCTCCAAATGTGCGTCCACTAAAATACCCACCAATATCTGTTCCCCAAACTACTGTAAATAAAAATATAACTGCCCAGAACCCTAATGTTTCATGACCACGTAAAAAAGATAATGCTATAACTGGAAAAGATGCATATAAGAAACCAAAACAAACCCAACCAATATTTTTAATAGACCCAATAGCCAATAATGCCACCAAAACTGCCAAAATACTAAAGATAAATGAAGCAGATACATTCAATACCAAAAAGATACCAAAAATCGAATAAAAAATACCAGCTAATATTTTCTGTGAATTACTCCACTTTTCTTTGGTAATACTAATCCATTCATAAAGAATAAAACTTCCTATTACCCATACAAATATAAGAAATAAAAATCCCCCAGCCCATGTCAAACCCAAAGAAATGATGCCCAAAATTAAAGCTGTTAGAATACGAGAAACAAAATTAGACAAAACAATATCCAAACAATAAAAACAAAAAATACAAACTCCAAAGCTAACGTAAACAAAAAACTCTTCCACACAGCATTTTTATATTTACACTTTTGCAAATTTTGCTTAAATTTATCATAAGTAACCAATATAATAAAATAATGTTTACAAAACAAACATTTATTGATAATGAATTTAGGATCTTACTCATCAATGTTAATTCAAGAGCATATTTCTAAATATACTATCTACCATAAAAGATTAACAAATTATTGTTTTTTATCTATAAGAATGGTGAAATTTGAATCTGATATTGATTGCACATTAAAATATTTTTCTACTAAACTATCAGTAACTTAATCAGAAATGATAAAGTCATAAATCATCTATACAAAAATAGTCACTTAATCTTTTCATTGCATCTTTCATAACTGAAAGCAACAACAAAATTAAGACATTATTCTTTATTGTTTTCATCATATCCCCTGCTTAAATACCTGATATAAAATACTGAATCAAACATCAATCATGAGAATATTTATATCATGAACCCAGCTATGCTACGTTAAACAAAAATCACGTGTATCATTTTGCTAAATAATTTTTTCAACAAGTAACCTTATCAAATCTGTAAATAAAAACTCAAAAGCTATCAACCATTCAAAATTAATCTTGCCTGTATAGCATGCAATATAAAACAATACGTTTATTACTGCTTAATACTTCACCACATCTACCTCCTATTCTTAATTCATTATAACAACTATCAGACGACGGATGTGATACTGTTTTTCTAACAATAAAGCAGTTTTAAACATGAATAATTTCAGATTCTTTTATAGCTAAAAGCTTATCAATGTCTGCAATAGTTTCATCTGTAAGTTTTTGAACTCTTTCGGACAAACCATGAGCCTCATCTTGACCAATTTCACCTTCTTTTTCTAATTTTTTTAGATTATCCATACCATCCCTACGAACATGGCGAGTAGCAATACGAGCTTGCTCGGCATATTGATGCGCAATTTTTACAAGTTCTTTACGGCGCTCTTCATTCAATTCAGGTAAAGGAATACGTAAATTCATACCATCAGTGATAGGATTTAAACCAAGGCTAGAATCGCGAATAGCACGCTCTACAGCACTTACCATCGTTTTATCCCATACAGAAACTAAAAGCATCCGTGGTTCTGGAACAGAAATATTTGCAACCTGATTTAGATGCACGACAGAACCATAAGCCTCAACTGTCAATGGCTCTAATAAGCTAGTAGATGCTCGCCCAGTTCTCAAACCACTTAACTCATGTTTAAAAGCCAAAATAGCACCATCCATGCGACGTTTCAGATCATCCATAATCGATGTAATACTCATATTTCTGTCTCCTTTTATTACGCCTTGAAACTTATCTTTATTCCGATACTATTGTAAACTTTCCTGTTCCATTCAATACCTTGGCTAAACCACCTTTTTCATGAATAGAATACACGATAATCGGTACATTATTTTCACGTGCTAAAGCAATCGCTGTTGTATCCATAACAGACAACCCCCGCTGCAAAATCTCGACATGTGTTAACTGATCAAAACGCTTAGCCATAGGATCTATTTTTGGATCTGCAGAATAAATACCATCTACTTGTGTTCCTTTCAATAAAACGTCTGCACCAATTTCTGCTGCACGTAAAGTAGCAGCAGAATCAGTAGTAAAAAATGGATTACCAGTACCGCCTGCAAAAATAACAACTTTCCCTTGATTCATATAACTGATCGCTTTACGCTGCGAAAAACTTTCACAAATTTGCGGCATAGCAATCGCAGATAATACAACTGTTTCAACTCCTAATTTTGTCAATGATGTTCGCAATGCTAAAGAATTAATAGCTGTAGCAAGCATTCCCATATGATCACCAGTCACACGATCTCCACCACGCGAAGCAACAGCAACTCCACGAAAAATATTACCCCCACCGATAACAATAGCAACTTCTACACCCATCTCTCGCACTTCATCAATATCAGCAGCAATACGATCTGTAACTGAAACATCGATTCCAAAACTTTGCCCTCCCATAAGAGCTTCACCAGAAACTTTTAAGAGAATACGTTTATACTGAAGCGCTAATGTCATTGATAATCTCCCAAAAAGTACATTTACTTTTTACTTTTGATAATACTAAGGGCACCACTTTATCACGTGACGCCCTCTAAATAACTAATATTTTTCATACCAGTAATTTTCAACTGGTTGTAAAATTTTTAATTTTTAATCAAAAACTTACAAAAAATAATTAACCTTTTGCAGCAGCTGCAACCTCTGCAGCAAAATCAGATTCCTCTTTTTTCATACCTTCACCAAGTGCAAAACGAATAAAACCTGTAATCTTTGCTGGTGCACCAATCGATTTTTCGGCATCCCTTAAAGCTGCTTCAACAGTAATATCAGGATTCATAACAAAAGCCTGAGACAATAAAACAACTTCTTCATAAAACTTTCGCATGCGCCCTTCCACCATTTTTTCAATGATATTTTCAGGCTTTCCAGACTGACGTGCTTGATCTGAAAAAATTGCTTTTTCACGCTCAGTAGTATCGGCATCCACATCTTCTACTGTTAACGCTAACGGATTGGTTGCAGCAATATGCATCGCAACTTGCCGACCAAAAGCAGCTGCTTCTTCCTTATTTCCTGTAGTTTCTACAGCAACTAAAACACCAAGTTTGCCAAGACCCTCAGCCACACTATTGTGTATATAAGTAGCAACTACACCATCCTCAACAGATAATTTTGCAGAACGACGAAATGCTATATTTTCACCAATTGTACCAATTGTATCTTTAAGTATCTCTTCTACGGTCTTTTCAGAACCAGGATAAAAAGATGCAGAAACAGATTCAACACTACCTTGCGTATCCAAAGTAGCCATCGCTATATTGCGCACAATATCCTGAAATACATCGTTACGTGCAACAAAATCTGTTTCAGAATTAACCTCAACCAAAACCGCACTTGAATCTCTTGATAACGCTCCAATCAGCCCCTCAACTGCCATACGACCAGCTTTTTTATCTGCTTTAGCTATCCCTTTTTTACGAAGCCAATCAACTGCAGCTTCCATATCACCGTTAGTATCCGCCAAAGCTGCCTTACAATCCATCATACCAGCACCCGACAATTCTCGAAGTTCTTTTACTTGTGCAGCAGTAATACTCATATTTGCCTCTCTGTTCTGTAACAATAAAAGCATGCAAAAAAATCCTGCATGCCTATAATCTTTTCTTTAGAAAATAAGTACCTTAACAGGTATTTTAAAATTATTACTCAGAAACCGGAACTGTATTTTCTAAAATAGGCTCCACAGGTGTATCAATTTGAGCTCCTAAATCGATGCCCATTGCACCTTTTTGACGAGCAATACCATCAAGAGCTGCACGAGCAACAAGATCACAATAAAGAGAAATCGCACGAGAAGCATCATCATTACCTGGAATTGGATGATCAATACTATCAGGATCACAGTTTGTATCAATAATAGCAACAACTGGAATACCTAAGCGTTTTGCTTCTTGAATAGCAATATTTTCTTTATTTGTATCAATGATAAATATAAGATCTGGAACAGATCCCATATCTTTAATACCACCAAGCGCACGATTAAGCTTCTCACGACTACGTTCAAGATTTAAACGTTCTTTCTTGGTAAATCCCTGTGCTTCAGTAGCAAGAATTTTGTCAAGTTTACGCAACCGATGTATTGAATGGGAAATTGTCTTCCAATTTGTCAACATACCACCAAGCCAACGTGCATTAACATAATATTGTGCAGAACGATTCGCTGCTTCAGCAATAATTTCTGATGCTTGCCGCTTGGTACCCACAAATAAAATACGACCACCCCGCGCAACTGTATCTGAAATAAGCTTAAGTGCTTGGTGCAAAAGTGGAACAGTTTGAGCAAGATCAATAATATGAATATTATTACGATATCCATAAATATAAGGAGCCATCTTTGGATTCCAGCGATGAGTCTGGTGACCAAAGTGTACACCTGCTTCTAAAAGCTGATGCATAGTAAAATCTGGTAATGCCATAATTTATCCTTTCCGGTTTTACCTCCGCGGAAAAAGCAGGTAAACCTACTACCGGTGGACATCTGCTAAGCTTTCACCGCAAACACCCAAACTCCGCGTGTGGAATGAAATGAACATACTAATATTTGATTCTTTTTCAAGCTATTTTCTGAAAATTATTTAATGTCGCATTGATCAAGATTTTTTCCAACATCAAGAAATTCAAGACTATTCAATTTTGCACGAACTGCAAAAGTTCCATAATCTACATGAAGATCACGCATAACACCATTTTCATATAAAAGAAAGCTAGTACGATAAACAGGTAAGCCATCTTTATTTTCAGTATCATCAAAATAAGAAATCGTGACAGGCCAATATCCCTCTTCATCTAATTTACCTAATTTTTTCATTTCGGTATTGGGTATTTCTATCTTTTTTTCCCCAATAACTATACTTTCTTTTATAACTTTGTCTGCTTTATTTGTTCCATCAAATACAGTGGCATGATAAAAATGGCGACCTGCTTTTGCATGCCGAATAATATTCTTCAATTGTAAAATTGGAAACTCAGCCATTGCAAGCTTATATTCTTTTTCTTGTGGTTTTTTTAATTTAACTGTAATACCATCCTGAGTACGTTCAGCAAAACCCTCAGCATTATGCATAATATCTTGTCCAACTTGATCTGTAACATTAAAATGAAATGTACGACTATCACCTGTTTCATAACTGGTCGTCTGTTGATCAGTTAAACGTACTGGCATATCTTCAATATAAATACGACTAATAAAACGGAAACGTGTCGTGTAACCTTGGCATATTGAACCCGTGAGTTCATAAACCATTCTTCCAGACATCCCTAAAATCGCCATTTCATTGGAAGTACTATCAAGCTGAAAATCATAAATAGCTCGATGAGGTGCAACGAAAATAGGCTCTTCAGCTCCTGCTGTACGTAAAAGAGAAACATATAAAATTATTATAAATAATGATCTGATCATTCCCAATTTCCAATTCCCTTTCGTTGCATACCATCATATAACAATGCAAAAAAGGTAATATCTTAACTTAATCACACATTTCCTTAAATTGAAAAATAGTTTATTCAAATATGTATTATAGAATAACTATGGAGTTCAAATTATGACCGACTCGATTGAAAATCATTTAAAAAAACTTGGCATAACCATTCCTGAAGCAGTACAGCCAATTGCAAATTACGTAACAACATCACAAAGCGGTAATCAGCTCTTTATTTCTGGACAACTCCCTCTTTCCAATGGAAAACCAGTAGCAATTGGTAAAGTTGGTGCAACTGTTAGCATTGAACAAGCAAAAAAATCAGCCGAAGTATGTGCTATCAATATCCTTGCACAAATAAAAGCAATCCTTGGTGATTTAAATAAAATAAAGCAAATAGTCAAAATCACCGTTTTTGTTGCTACAGATCCTAATTTTACCAATATTCCCCTTGTCGCCAATGGAGCTTCCGATTTACTGATCAAAATCCTCGGTGAATCTGGAAAACATGCCCGTTCTGCTATTGGCGTTGCTACTCTCCCTATGGACGTTCCAGTAGAAATTGAAGCCATCATAGAAATCTAAATTCTTTGCCAATATTAATAATAGTAACCTACATAAAGCAAAAATTGAATATAAAAAAACCGCTTTGATTAACATTTAATCAGTATTCGTGTCCTTTTTGCTTGAAATTAAAATTCTGAATCGAAATCAATAAAAGGAAATATTTATATGAAACAAGCTTACGACAACAATAATATTTTTGCTAAATTGATTCGTAATGAAATCCCTTCTATTCGTGTTTACGAAGATGATGATGTTATCGCATTCATGGATATCATGCCACAAGCACCGGGTCACACACTGGTTATTCCTAGAAAAAGCTTTAGAAATTTGCTGGATGCAGATACTGAAACATTGGTTCCAGTTATTAAAGTTGTCCAAAGAATCGCTCGTGCCACCAAAAAAGCTTTTCAAGCAGATGGTATAACAATTATGCAATTCAATGAAGCTGCCAGTCAACAAACCGTTTACCATCTCCATTTCCATATCATACCACGTATGGAAGGGATAGAACTTACTCCTCATAATAATATTGTATCGCCTACAGAAATACTTGAAGAGCATGCAAAAAAAATTCGAGCTGCCCTTTAAAATACTATTAAGTCGCAGAACTTTTTTTTCTCACACGCCTTTTTGCAAGACATGCATCTTTTCTCCCCTCTGAGTAAATAGGTCTGTCAGAAGATGAGATTTGTAACTGCAAATCCTCTTTTCCTCCACTTGGTTTATATGTTAATATGCGGACTATGCCGCCATTACGCAACTTTCCAAATAAAATTTCATCAGCTAATGGCTTCTTAATGTATTCTTGTATAACACGCCTCAATGGACGTGCTCCCATTTGAGGATCATATCCTTTATTGGTAAGCCAAACCATTGCAGAAGTACTTAATTCAAAACTGATTCTTCGATCAGCCAGCTGTGCTTCAAGCTGAAAAATAAACTTTTGCATGATTTGACTAATGGTCAGCTGAGATAAAGGTGCAAACGGAATGATAGCATCTAATCGATTACGAAATTCTGGTGTAAACAATCGATTGATTGCTTCTATGTCATCACCTGTACGATATACTTTACCGAACCCAATGGCTGATTTTGCCATATTTGCAGCACCAGCATTGGTTGTCATAATTAAAATGATATTGTGGAAATCAATTTTCTTCCCATTATGGTCCGTTAATTTTCCATAATCCATTACCTGTAATAAAATATTAAATAACTCTGGATGAGCTTTCTCGATTTCATCTAGTAATAAAACAGCATGTGGTTTTTGATCAACTGCATCTGTTAAAAGGCCTCCTTGATCAAATCCTATATAGCCTGGAGGAGCCCCTATTAAGCGTGATACTGTATGCCGTTCTATATATTCTGACATATCAAAACGTAATAATTCAACTCCTAAAGAAGATGCAAGCTGTTTTGCGACCTCAGTTTTTCCTACACCTGTTGGTCCTGAAAATAAATAACTACCTATTGGTCTTCCAGATTCACGCAATCCTGCTCGCGCTAATTTAATTGACGATACCAATGCTAAAATTGCTTGATCTTGTCCATAAACAACACGCTTCAGTTCTTTTTCAAGATTATTAAGTATTTTTTGATCATTACCAGAAACTGTTTTGGACGGAATTTTGGCCATAGTTGCAATAGTGGCTTCAATTTCTTTAACGCCTATACTCTTTTTTCTCTGTTTTTTTGGCAAAAGCATCTGCGCTGCACCACTTTCATCAACAACATCAATTGCTTTATCAGGTAACCGACGATCAGCCATATAACGTGAGGATAACTCAACGGATGCTTTCATCGCCTCATCTGTATATTTGATCTGATGAAAATCTTCAAAATAAGGCTTCAATCCCTGTAAAATCTTAATTGCATCAGCAACAGAAGGCTCATTAATATCAATCTTTTGAAAACGACGTTCCAAAGCTCGATCCTGTTCAAAAATTTTACGATACTCTCTATAAGTCGTTGAACCAATGCATCGAATAGTTCCTGAAGATAATACAGGTTTTAAAAGATTTGCTGCATCCATATTTCCTCCTGATGTAGCTCCTGCTCCAATCAATGTATGAATTTCATCAATAAATAAAACGGCACCTGGATACTGTTCAAATTCTTTAATAACTTGCTTTAGACGTTCTTCAAAATCACCACGATAGCGTGTACCGGCAACAAGCCCTCCCATATCAAGAGAAAATATTGTTGTATTTGATAAAACCTCAGGTACTTGTTTATCAACAATACGTTTGGCTAACCCCTCAATTATAGCTGTTTTTCCAACACCAGGATCACCTACTAAAAGTGGATTATTTTTTGACCTGCGACATAAAATCTGAATCATTCGTGAAATTTCTATGTCACGGCCAACCAATAAATCAATTTTTCCATTGCGTGCTTTGCAATTTAAATCAACACAGTAAGCAGTAAGTGCACTCATCACCTTTTCATCAGTATCTGAAATCTGCTGATCCAATTGCTCTTCAAGATCCTCAAGCAACATGGATAATCCATCATCATGTGTAATGCCATGTGAAATGAACCGCACAGCATCATAACGTGTCATTCCCATCTCTTGAAGAAAATATACTGCATGACTTTCACGTTCAGAAAAAATTGCAACGAGAACATTTGCTCCTGATACTTCATCTTTTCCAGCTGATTGAGCATGTATCACTGCGCGTTGAATAACACGCTGGAAAAATACTGTTGGTTTTGTATCCTCATCAGCTCTAATCTGTACATCCAATTCTGACTGGATATAATTTGTTAAGCGCTCTCTCAATTCTCCCAAATCTACTTGACAAGCTTGAATAACTAAACTTGCATCAGCATCATCTAGCAATGCAAGCAAAAGATGTTCTAATGTTGCATACTCATGCTGCGCTTGAGTGGCAATTGTTAATGCACGGTGCAAAACTTCTTCAAGACTAGGCGTAAAAGATGGCATAATACCTCACTTCCATTCCATTACACATTGTAATGGATGTTCATTTTCACGTGCATACTCCATAACTTGCACAACTTTCATTTCAGCCACTTCATAAGTATAAACTCCACATTCACCTACCCCATTTTGATGAACATTTAACATAATATGTGTTGCTTCCTGGAAACTTTTCTTAAAAATTTTTTTCAAAATAAAAACAACAAAATCCATAGGTGTATAATCATCATTAAGCAAAAAAACACGGTATAACTTAGGATTTTGAATTTTTAATTTAGCTTTAGGAATTATAATAGCGTTATGATGCCTATTTTCTTTCAAATTCTTGCCCTTTTCATTGTGCATAACACAGAGTATAGAGTTTATTATTAATTTTTGTAGCATCATCATTTTCCATGTAGCGCACTTTTTTACCAATCTTACGCTCGCTCATAACCATTACAACAACCGTTTACATAAAGATAAAGAAAATTTTGCTTTATAGTTAGATTAAGTCAAATATAGCACATACAAAGTGATTTCTGTAAACAAATTGGTAACACCATTCGTCTAAACTGTATCAATGCACTACAAGCAAAAAGAACCCGGACAGGAGTTTTTAGAATAAATGAAGAAATAGGATACTACAAGTGTATATTAACTGCCAAAAAATTGTGCATTGCTATAAGAAGGTAGCAAGTGCTCTTATTATTTTAGCTTTTTCTTACTCTTGGGCATTAGCTACTCCTCAGGGAGCTTATCCCGATAAATATGCTGCTATCGTTATAGATGCAAATACAGGAAAAACCTTATTTCAAGCCAATGCAACACTGAAACGTTATCCTGCTTCTTTAACGAAAATGATGACATTGTATATACTCTTTGAGGCTATGCATATGCGTCGTGTAACACCCAATACGCCAATCCTTATCTCAAATTATGCAGCATCACGCCCACCAACAAAAATCGGACTTAAAGCGGGTCAAACAATTTCTGCAGAAGTAGCAGCCAAAGCACTCATTACAAAATCAGCAAATGATGTTGCTACTGCTATTGCTGAATATCTTGGTGGTAATGAAAAAAAATTTGCTCAAATGATGACAGCAAAAGCTCACAAACTTGGTATGGTAAATACTCGTTTTGCAAATGCTTCAGGACTCCCAGATATATACAATTATTCTACAGCACAGGATATGGCTATTTTATCATTAGCCTTACGTAAACATTTTCCACAACAGTATAAGCTATTCAAAACAAAAAGTTTTACTTTTCGTGGACAAACAATTAACAGCCACAACAAATTGGTCAAAACAATGAAAGGTGTTGATGGAATTAAAACAGGTTACACACAAATGTCAGGTTCTAATTTAGCAACATCAATACATCTTGAAGGGCGCTCTGTTGTTGCTGTCGTTATGGGAGGAAGATCATCAACTGCACGTGATAACCATATGGCTAGCTTATTGAATCGATATTTACCTAAAGCAAGCCGCATGAAAAGTGACAAATACTTAGTAGCTTCTGCTCACCATAATTTACCTATTGGTACAAGTACTCCTATACCAACCATTAAAGCTTATGTAACCGATTTTGATGACGAAGTTTCTACTATATTGGCAGCACTCGGGGAGAAATCTAAAAATTCCAATAGAGTTATAGCTTCTATAAACCAAGCAATTATACCAATCCCTACCCCTCAAAAAGCTATACCCATTGAAATGGATAGAATTGTTGCTGCCTCTTTATCTACAAATGCTGGATGGGCTATTCAAATTGGTTCTCTTCCCGATAAAGAACAAGCAAAAAATCTGCTTTTGAAAGCAAAAAACACTGCTTATTCAACTTTAAAACATACATCTTCACATATGCAATTGTTTGAAAAAAGTGGGCGTCGTTACTACCGTGCTCGATTTATAGGTTTTCAATCAAAAAAGGCTGCATTCAGGGCTTGTTCGACTCTAAAGAAAGCAAATTTTAACTGCTATATTGTAGCTTATTAAAAGTTTTTGAATTCTGCGTTAAGGATAGTACCATGAAATATAATGCTGTTGCTTCATCTCCTGAAAAAGAAAATTTATTGAAGCAATCACCCTTTCTTTCATTGTATTCTTTTCACGATGCTTTGACAAAGCTTGCTGGCTTAAAACATACGCCATCTATGCTTAACACACAATCTCTTATCAGTCTTCTCATTTACCAAACAGCTCGAAATCGCCGCCTAGCTATACCTCCTGTACGCATTCATCTACGCGTTGCAAGCCAAACTGGTAGCGTACCTATAAAAATTCGTCTAGGTGCAACAAATATCTAATTTCATAAGATAGTTTTCGCGAGAATTATTTATTAATAAAAATATCCACACATTGCCTACAATTCTTTAAAAGATACATTTCTTCTTTATTTTGATAAGAATTGTAATACAAACCTCTATTCAGCTATTGAATAATATCTTCAATTTTTAAACAGAATTATACTTCAAATGAAGCACGACACAAGCATCAAATATTAGAATCACTTTTTGATTTAATAATAAAAACTATCGTCCTTTGATATCTTTTCTATAAATGGAAAGTGGACTCTATTAAATGTAAGTATCCAAACTGCACAATTTTGTAGAAAATCTTCTTCAGTAATTTACCAATTGCTCTAAGCAATATAGGCGCTATATAAGCATTACTTAAGCTCTTTTTTAAATTTGTCATCTCCTCAATACACAAGACAACTTTAAAATGCAAGAACCGCATTGATGAATAATTAAATTTATTTAATTAAGTATTATCGTTCCTTTTAACAAATTATTGCATTGATTGCGAGACCAGCTTTACTTGTTTCTTTATAGCGTTCACTCATATCATATCCTGTCTGACGCATTGTTTCTACACAAGTATCAAGAGAAATAAAATGCTTTCCATTATTATGTAATGCAAGAGAAGAGGCTGTTACTGCTTTAATAGCACCCATTGCATTGCGCTCAATGCAAGGAATTTGTACAAGACCTAAAACCGGGTCACATGTCATTCCTAAATGATGCTCAAGAGCAATCTCTGCAGCATTTTCAACTTGGGCTGGTGTACCACCCAATGCTGCCGTCAACCCCGCAGCTGCCATCGAAGATGCTGCCCCAACTTCACCCTGACAACCAACTTCTGCACCAGAAATAGAAGCATTATGTTTTATGATACCACCAATAGCTGCAGCTGTTAATAAAAAATTATGTATCCCCTCTCGATCTGAACCATCATTAAACTGAAGATAATAACGCAAAACTGCAGGTATAACACCAGATGCACCATTTGTCGGTGCAGTTACAACGCGACCACCAGATGCATTTTCCTCATTCACTGCTATGGCATATACAGAAAGCCAATCATTTGCTAAAAATGGATGATTGCAATTTTTCTTCTGATTTTCCAAAAGCTTATTGTATAGTTTTTTAGCACGCCTCGGGATAGATAATCCACCCGGCAATTCACCTTCTTGTGAAAGTCCTCTATCAATACAATTCGTCATAACTGAAAAAATTTCATCGAGTCCTGTATTAAGAATAGAGCGCTCTATCTTTGTCTCTTCATTGATACGCTTCATTTCAGCAATTGAAAGCCCTGATTTTCCAGCCATTGATAACATTTTACTTGCAGAATCAAAAGGGTATGGCACATCAGATATTTCTAATCGTTTATTGTCATTCACATGACCTAATTCATCCTCGGTTACAACAAAACCGCCACCAATAGAATAATAAATTTTTCGTAAAATAATATTTTTATCAGAATCAAGCCCTTCAAATGCAAGACCATTAGCATGTTGAGGTAAGGATTTTTTTTCAAAAATAAGATCACTGTGCACATCAAATTGATAAGCAGGATGACCTTCTGGTTGTACTTTTTTTTCGCGTCTAATTTTTTCTAACAATAACTCTATGCAATCAGGATCAATAGTAGAGGCTTTTTTTCCTGAAAGTCCTAACATAACGGCTTTATCTGTGGCATGACCAATTCCTGTGGAAGATAATGAACCATAAAGATAAATACGTATATGAGAAACTATAGTATGGGATGAATAAGAAAGATTTTGTGCAACAATCTCCTGCAAAAACATATTAGCAGCAGTCATCGGCCCCATAGTATGTGAACTAGAAGGACCAATACCAATTTTAAAAAGTTCAAAAACAGATAAAAACACCCATTACTCCCCAAAATCAAATATCAGATTTGAGTATAGACTTTTTTATTACTTTTGTCCCATTTTAAAATCAAATTGCGAGATAAGCTAAAAAAATGATAGCAATGAATACGAATATTGCACGTCTCGCCACCACCCAACACTTTCTTTCTATAGTGCTTTCCATAATCAACCTTTGAAAAACTGATAACAATTCTCGAAGAACTAATTTCTCGATGTACAAAACGTAGTAAAATAAATGTTACCATACAATATTAAAATTAAATAAAGACAAGAATTTCCCACCAAAATATTTTTCATAATGCTTTAAACCCTTAAAATTTCACACACAATTACATAAAAATATTTTATGAACAAAAGCCCTACAAGAGTACCAAAAACGAAAAATTCCATGCTTTCCGGTAAAGCATCTTTTCTTGCTCATCCTTTTTAATTCCTATGAATATGATTATTTAATAAAATACGCAAAATTTTCGATTGGTTCACGTTCAGTCTCAAAATTATTTTCTGGGGCATTCACATCACGATAGCCAAGTGCCATACCACAAATAACATGCTGATCAGGAGGGATTGATAAAAGTGTATGAATTTGCTTATGATAATCAGCAAAAGCAGCCTGTGGACATGTATCTAATCCAAATCCACGTGCTGCTAACATAATAGTCTGCATAAATATACCTAAATCAAGCCAGCTTCCCATTTCCATATCTTGATCAATTATGAACAAAAGCCCTACAGGAGCACCAAAAAACGAAAAATTCCGTGCTTTCTGATAAAGCATCTTTTCCTGCTCATCTTTTTTAATTCCAAGGCTCTTATAAAGATCTAAACCAATTTTTTTACGCCGAGAAAGATAAGGTTCACGCCATTGACGTGGATAATAGTGATATTTACGCTCTCCTTTTATACCTGATAACACGAGTTGTGAGAGTTCCTTTCCTACTTTCTGTAGTGCTTCCCCCGTTAAAACAATCACTTTCCAAGGTTGAAGATTTGTTCCAGATGGTGCGCGTGCTGCAAACCTTAAGATTTTTTTTATCGTTTCCTGTGTAACTGGCTGATTAGTAAAAGCTCGAATCGACCTCCGTGACAAAATAGATTGAAAAATATCAATAGGAGAATCCACCATTATTTTTACTTTCTCTTTGTCAAAAAATGAATCTAAATGCTATTATTTTCTAATAAAGATAATATGTTACTAAAAAAACCTCACACAACCCATTCTTTAATAAAAAAGCAATCATTTAAATAAGCAAATGCAATAAATTCAAAAATTAATGATTACTTCCAATTTTAATAAACACTTAAAAAAATATCTTCAATGTGTTTTAAATTATAAAAACAATAATTAATATTATACTACACCCGTTATAAGTTAGTGTATAGCACCAACATCTATACCTAATTTTTTAAGTTTTTTTGGTACAAAACAATTTTTTAAGTACGCGGTGAACACATCAGATACTTCAAACAAAAAAGCTTAATTTTTTAAAACCACAGTATTCGTTTTTATTTGCAATAATTCATTTTCGTATAAAGCTATATGCTCCTATACAGAAAAAATTAAGATCTACTCCTTTATAATCAAATAATTATTGAAATTTTTTATGTTAATTTATTAATTAAATATCATCTATACATTATATTATTATAAAATACACTGTTATCAAAAGTGTATATATAATTTTATAACAATTTTAATTTGTGTTTTATTTTCTACTCTTTTATATTTTTAATTATAAAAAATAAAAAAATCCTCTTATAATACAAGTATCGAATGAAAAAAGTTTTTATTTTTCAGATTACTGAGAAATGATTGCTGATTATTCTTTGTGATACAATTTTTAAGTTTTATAAAAGACACTAATAAAGATAAGTTGTTCCAAAGCTATTTATAATCATAAACCACCTTGTTCTTAGGTAATCTATCCTTTCCTTAATACACATGAACTAACCATAATCTATTTTATATATTTTTCAATTTTAAATATATTTAAAATAAACCTTCTACCTAGCTACACAGATAAGAAATTTTAAAAACCTATATTGTCATAAGCAAACATAATAAACTATCAAAAATGCTCAAAACAACAATTTCCTTATAGTTTTTACAATCATATTTATCAGAAAAGTATACTATTTTTATATTTTAAAAATTTAAAAGCGTCCAAATTTAAAATTTGGACGCTTTCACATTACTTTTAACATATACCCAAATTACTCAGCAGCTGCACTGGTTGTCATATTTGTTAACATAACTTTAGCAGTTTCATTATTACTAGATTTACGTCGTTCATCTACAATTAAATCATCACGAACCGCAGCAATACGGCGAATTTGAGTAATAGTACCACCTGTACCCGCAGGAATAAGACGACCAACAATAACATTTTCTTTGAGCCCTTGCAGAGTATCAATTTTCCCAGAAACTGCCGCCTCAGTAAGTACCCGAGTTGTCTCCTGAAATGATGCTGCTGAAATAAAAGATGGTGTTTGAAGAGATGCTTTGGTAATTCCAAGAAGAATGGGATTACCAGATGCAGGCTTTTTCCCTTCCGCAATCAAATTATCGTTTATCTCATCTAATTCAATACGATCAACATTATCGCCTGGAATATAACCAGAATCTCCAGACTCGGTAATTTCAACCTTTTGCAACATTTGACGAACAATTACTTCAATATGCTTATCATTAATTAAAACACCTTGTAGACGATAAACCTCTTGAATTTCATTAACAAGATAAGATGCCAGAGCTTCAACACCTTTAATAGCCAAGATATCATGAGGTGCCGGATTGCCATCAAGAATATAATCTCCTTTTTCAATCTGATCTCCTTCTTGGAAATGAAACAACTTACCCTTTGGAATTAAATATTCTACTGGTTCAAAAGTTTCATCATTTGGCTCAATGATAATACGGCGCTTATTCTTATAACCACGACCGAACCGAATTGTACCACTAATTTCGGCAATAATAGCGTGATCTTTTGGACGCCGTGCTTCAAAAAGTTCAGCCACACGTGGTAAACCACCCGTAATATCTTTTGTCTTAGCACTTTCCATTGGTAAACGTGCAATGACATCACCAGCCTTGACATAAGCACCAGGCTCAACAGAAAGAATAGTTTCTACTGACATCATATAACGAGCTTCACCACCCTTATATAATTTAGCAATAGACTCACCTTTTTTGTCTGCATGTATTATGATTGCTGGCTTTAGCTCAGAACCACGTGGATTAGCACGCCAATCAATTACCAAACGCTTCGTAATACCTGTAGATTCATCAGCTGTTTCAGTAACTGATAAACCATCAATCATATCTTCAAAGCCCACATAACCATCAACTTCAGTCAAAATCGGACGTGTGTAGGGATCCCATTCTGCTATACGCTGACCACATTTAACAATGTCACCATCATCAACAAAAATATGCGCTCCATAGCTAACACGATGTACAACACGCTCTTTTCCAGCCTCATCCTTAATAAGGATAGCTGTATTGCGCCCCATAACCACTAAATGACCTTCAGAATTACGAACCACATTGCGATTACGAATCTCTACAATACCTTCATAAGAAGCCTCTAAATGAGATGAATCAACAACCTGTGCTGTTCCACCTAAGTGGAAGGTACGCATAGTAAGCTGTGTCCCTGGTTCACCAATTGATTGAGCAGCAATGACACCAACTGCTTCACCCTGATTAACTGGTGTCCCACGCGCCAAATCACGACCATAACACTTTGCACAAACACCAAGACGCGTTTCACATGTCAAAGCAGAACGAATTTGAACAGACTGAATTCCAGCTTCTTCAATTTTGGCGACATCGACCTCCTCAATCATCGCACCACCTTCGAGAATAACTTCCCCAGAAACTGGATGCAAAATATCAACAAGCGCTGTACGACCAAGAATTCTCTGACCAAGTGATGCAACAATTTGTCCTGCATCAACAATTGGCTGCATAGTTAAACCCTTTGCAGCACCACAATCAACCGCTGAAATAATAGCATCCTGAGCAACATCAACAAGACGCCGTGTTAAGTAACCAGAGTTAGCAGTTTTTAATGCGGTATCAGCAAGTCCTTTACGAGCACCATGCGTTGAATTGAAATACTCGTTAACAGTTAGACCTTCTTTAAAATTTGAAATAATCGGCGTTTCAATAATTTCACCTGATGGTTTTGCCATTAATCCCCGCATACCGGCCAACTGCTTCATCTGATTAGCAGAACCACGTGCACCAGAATGTGACATCATATAGATTGAATTCATTTGCCGTTGACGACCTGTTTTAGGATCAAATTCAACAGCCTGAAGACGCTTCATCATCTCATCTGCAACGCGATCTGTACATTTACCCCAAGCATCTACAACCTTGTTATACTTCTCACCTTGCGTAATCAAACCATCATTATATTGTTGTTCATATTCTTTAGCCAACGCTTCTGTCTCTGCAACTAAACGTGACTTGCTATCAGGGATAACCATATCATCCTTACCAAATGAAATCCCAGCACGACAAGCATGAGAAAAACCAAGTTGCATGATACGATCACAAAAAATAACCGTCTCTTTTTGCCCACAGTGCCGATAAACCTGATCAATCATTTTAGAAATGTTCTTTTTGGTCATTTCTTGGTTAACAATATCAAATGAAATATTTGGATTTTTCGGTAAAAGCTCACCAATAATCAAACGACCAGGCGTTGTATCATAAAGTTTTGCAACTTCTTTTCCATCCTTTCCCATATTTTTAAAACGGCCTTTAATCTTCGTGTGAAGAGTCACAACTTTGTTTTCTAAAGCATGATGCAGCTCACCTATATCGGCAAAAGCCATACCTTCACCTGGTTCTTTTTCAGAAACAATCGAAAGATAATAAAGACCAAGAACCATATCCTGCGATGGAACAATAATTGGTGCACCATTGGCTGGATGCAGAATATTATTAGTCGACATCATCAAAACACGAGCTTCAAGCTGTGCTTCAAGAGAAAGCGGAACATGAACCGCCATTTGATCACCATCAAAATCTGCATTAAAAGCAGTACATACTAATGGATGAAGCTGTATCGCTTTCCCTTCGATCAGGATAGGCTCAAAAGCTTGAATCCCTAAACGGTGTAGCGTCGGTGCACGATTCAGCAAAACAGGATGTTCACGAATAACTTCATCTAAAATATCCCAAACTTCTGGATGTTCTTTTTCAACAAGCTTCTTTGCCTGCTTCACAGTTGATGAATAACCTTTCGCATCAAGTCGCGCATAAATGAATGGCTTAAACAACTCGAGAGCCATCTTTTTAGGAAGACCACATTGATGTAATTTTAATTCAGGACCTGTTACAATAACTGAACGCCCTGAATAATCGACACGCTTCCCAAGCAAATTTTGACGAAAGCGCCCTTGTTTTCCCTTTAACATATCTGAAAGCGACTTTAGAGGACGCTTGTTTGCTCCAGTAATAACACGCCCACGGCGACCATTATCAAACAGCGCATCAACAGCTTCCTGCACCATACGCTTTTCATTGCGCACAATAATTCCGGGAGCACGCAATTCAATCAGTCGTTTCAAGCGATTATTACGGTTTATAACACGTCGATAAAGATCATTTAAATCTGACGTTGCAAAACGCCCACCATCAAGCGGAACTAATGGACGTAAATCTGGAGGAATAACTGGAATAGTTTTCATAATCATCCATTCCGGTTTATTGCCAGATTCAAGAAAATTTTCAACAATCTTAAGTCGTTTAATTAGTTTTTTCTGTTTTAATTCTGAAGCTGTTTCACTCAATTCAATGCGTAAATCATTTGCGATCTTTTCTAATTCCATACCAGCCAAAAGCTCATAAATAGCTTCAGCACCAATCATGGCCGTAAATTGATCTTCTCCAAATTCATCAACAGCAAGCATATATTCTTCTTCAGAAAGAAGCTGATGAAGCTTAAGAGATGTCAAACCTGGCTCTGTTACAATATAATTTTCAAAATAAAGAACCCGCTCAATATCCTTCAAAGTTAAATCTAAAAGAGTAGAAATACGGCCTGGTAACGATTTAAGAAACCAAATATGGGCAACCGGTGCTGCAAGCTCAATGTGTCCCATACGCTCACGACGCACGCGTGAAAGAGTAACCTCCACACCACATTTCTCACAGATAATGCCTTTATATTTCATGCGTTTATATTTACCACATAAACATTCATAATCTTTAATCGGACCAAATATGCGTGCACAAAAAAGACCATCACGCTCCGGTTTAAAAGTACGATAATTAATAGTCTCAGGCTTCTTAATCTCACCATATGACCAAGACAGAATCTTCTCAGGACTCGCAATTGAAATACGAATAGAGTCAAATGTCTGCGTTGGCGCCTGAGGATTGAAAAGATTCATGACCTCGTGGTTCATGCCGTTCTCCTTCAAAGATTCTTAAAACCTATTGCAATAGCTCTTTAATTTTATCACAGATCTTATCTAAAACCTGCTTCTACTTTTAAAATTACCTGTGTTATTTTTATAAAAATTTCTTTATTTATTCTCTCAAGATAATCTAAGCGCACTATTCCTAATGCGCCCTTTGAATTATTGTTCTGCTATATCAGATAATGTTCGTCGCGCAATAAGTTCACGCGCATCATCAAGCTCTACATTAAGAGCGAGTGAACGCATTTCTTTCACTAATACATTAAAACTTTCAGGTATACCCGCCTCAAATGTATCATCACCACGCACAATAGCTTCATAAACTTTTGTTCGACCAGCCACATCATCCGATTTAACTGTCAGCATCTCCTGTAGAGTGTACGCGGCACCGTAAGCTTCAAGTGCCCAGACTTCCATTTCACCAAAACGCTGACCACCAAATTGTGCCTTACCTCCCAATGGCTGCTGCGTAACAAGCGAATAAGGTCCAATTGAACGTGCATGAATCTTATCATCAACAAGATGGTGTAATTTAAGCATATAAATATACCCTACTGTCACTGGACGATCAAAAGGTTCCCCAGTACGACCATCATAAAGTGTAACTTGCCCTGAACTATCCAAACCTGCATCTTCCAACATCAAGTTAATATCAGCTTCATGCGCTCCATCAAAAATAGGTGTTGCAATTGAAACACCTTTCCTCATCTGTAATGCTAATTTATAAAGACTTTCATTATCATACTGACGTACTGGTTCATTACGATCATTATCGGGAATGAAATTCTCAATACGCTGACGTAAAGGAAGTATATCCCCAGTCTCTCGGTAAAATTCCACCAAATCGCCAATCTTCTTGCCCATACCAGCACATGCCCAACCAAGATGTGTCTCAAGAATCTGACCAACATTCATACGACTAGGTACACCGAGTGGATTCAATACAATATCGGCATGAGTTCCATCTTCAAGAAATGGCATATCTTCTACTGGAAGAATACGTGACACGACACCCTTATTACCATGGCGTCCTGCCATCTTATCACCTGGCTGAATTTTGCGCTTCACAGCCACAAAAACCTTTACCATTTTCATGACACCAGGAGGCATTTCATCACCTCTTTGGACTTTTTCAACTTTATCCATAAAGCGACGCTGCAATGCTTCCTTTGATTCATCATACTGCTTACGTAAAGCATCAATCGAATCCTGAAGCTTTTCATCCTCAACAGAAAATTGCCACCATTGTGAACGTGGATAATGCCCCATAATTACACTATCAAGTTTCTTACCTTTCGAAAATCCTTTTGGACCTTCTACAGCTAATTTACCTGTCAGCATATCAGCAAGACGTGCATAAACATTGCGATCAAGAATTGATTGCTCATCATCACGATCTTTAGCCAAACGTTCAATTTCTTCACGTTCAATTGCCATAGCACGCTCATCTTTTTCCACACCATGGCGATTAAAAACACGAACTTCAACAACAGTTCCAAAAGTCCCTGGAGGCATTCGCATAGAAGTATCACGAACATCTGAAGCTTTTTCTCCAAAAATTGCGCGTAAAAGCTTCTCTTCTGGTGTCATGGGACTTTCACCCTTTGGTGTAATCTTACCAACCAAAATATCACCAGGTTGAACATCAGCACCAATATAAATAATACCAGCTTCATCAAGATTCCTTAACGCCTCTTCCGCAACATTAGGAATATCACGAGTAATTTCTTCTGGACCAAGCTTTGTATCACGTGCAGCAACTTCAAATTCCTCAATATGAATTGAAGTAAAAACATCATCGGCAACGATACGCTCAGAAAGCAAAATAGAATCCTCATAGTTATACCCATTCCAAGGCATAAATGCTACAAGAACATTCCTCCCAAGAGCTAAATCACCAAGATCTGTAGACGGACCATCCGCAATGATATCACCCTTCTCTATCCGATCACCAACATGTACCAAAGGACGCTGATTAATACAGGTAGACTGATTGGAACGCTGAAATTTTTGTAAACGATAAATATCAACACCAGATTTTGAAGGATTTAGATCTTCTGTTGCACGGATAACAATACGTGTCGCATCAACTTGATCAACAATACCGCCACGCTTTGCACTAATAGCAGCTCCTGAATCGCGAGCAACTATTGATTCCATACCTGTACCAACAAATGGTGCTTCAGCACGTATAAGTGGAACTGCTTGACGTTGCATATTCGAACCCATTAATGCACGATTTGCATCATCATTTTCCAAAAATGGGATAAGAGCAGCAGCTACTGAAACTAACTGTTTTGGTGAAACATCCATCAAATCAACATGATCTCGTGGTGCCATCAAAACCTCACCTGCATGACGGCAAACAACAAATTCTTCTGTAAAACGCCCTTCAGCATCCAAGGAAGAATTGGCCTGAGCTACATAATGCTTAGATTCTTCCATAGCAGAAAGATAGATAACCTCTGTTGTCACCTTTCCATCAATAATTTTGCGATATGGACTTTCAATAAAACCATATTTATTAACCCGTGCAAATGTTGCTAAAGAATTAATTAAACCAATATTAGGACCTTCTGGTGTCTCAATTGGACAAATACGACCATAATGCGTAGGATGTACGTCACGAACTTCAAAACCTGCACGTTCACGAGTTAAACCACCTGGACCTAAAGCAGAAAGACGGCGCTTATGGGTAATTTCTGACAGCGGATTAGTTTGATCCATAAATTGAGATAATTGTGAAGACCCAAAAAATTCACGAACTGCAGCAGCCGCTGGCTTAGCATTAATCAAATCCTGTGGCATAACTGTATCGATTTCAACAGATGACATGCGTTCTTTTATCGCACGCTCCATACGAAGCAAACCAATACGATATTGATTTTCCATCAATTCTCCAACTGATCGAACACGACGATTGCCAAGATTATCAATATCATCAATTTCACCACGACCATCACGTAATTCAACCAACATTTTTATAACACCAAGAATATCTTCTTGACGTAAAATGCGAATCGTATCTGAACAATCAAGATCCATACGCAAATTCATCTTGACACGCCCAACAGCTGAAAGATCATAACGCTCTGGATCAAAAAATAACGAATGGAACATAGCTTCTGCTGTATCTATTGTCGGTGGCTCACCTGGACGCATCACCCGATAGATATCAAACAATGCATCCTGACGACTTTCATTTCTATCTACTTTTAAAGTATTACGGATATATGCTCCGACATTCATGTGATCAATATCAAGAATATTAATTTGATTAGCATTAACATCAGACAATATCTTCAATGTTTTTTCATCAATTTCATCACCAGCTTCAAGATAAATTTCACCTGTTTGATAATTGACGATATCTTCTGCTAAATAAGATCCCAATAAATCATCTTCACTGACTTTAACCGCTTTCAAACCTTTCTCTGCCAAAGATTTTGCAATACGGACTGTTAATTTTTTACCAGATTCAGCAACTACCTCACCACTATCTGCATCAACAAGATCAGAAACAAGCTTTATTCCCTTAAAGCGATCAACAGAATAAGGAACACGCCATCCATTTCCATCCCGCTCGTAAGAAACTTTATTATAAAAAGTCGATAAAATATCTGACGCATCCATGCCTAATGCCATCAAAAGACTTGTAACCGGAATCTTGCGTCGCCGATCAATACGGGCATAAATAATATCCTTGGCATCAAACTCAATATCGAGCCAAGAACCACGATACGGAATGATGCGAGCAGCAAAAAGAAATTTTCCTGATGAATGTGATTTTCCTTTATCGTGATCAAAAAAGACACCTGGAGAACGATGCATCTGTGACACAATAACACGCTCAGTACCATTAATAATAAAGGTACCATTCGTTGTCATTAAAGGCATGTCACCCATATAAACACCCTGCTCTTTGATATCTTTTATATCTTTCGAACCAGTATCTTCATCAATATCAAAGACAATTAAACGTAATATTACCTTTAACGGTGCAGCATAAGTTAAATCACGCTGACGACATTCTTCAACATCAAATTTTGGTAAATCAAATTCATAACCAACAAATTCGAGTATAGCCGTGCCGGAAAAATCTGAAATAGGAAATACCGATTTAAAAACAGCTTGCAAGCCTTCATCTGGACGCCCACCTTTTGGTTCCTTAATCATAAGAAACTGATCGTATGATGCTTTTTGAACTTCAATAAGATTTGGCATCTCTGCTACTTCAGGAATCTTACCAAAAAACTTACGTACGCGCTTACGACCATTAAATTGAGACGTCATCGCTAGGGTCTGAGCCATCGTTACTCCTCGATCTTTACTCTTCAAGGTAGACTAAACCTTGAAAGCTTTACGTCATTAACCTGCAACATGCAGACCAACTCATCTGATACCCAATAATGAGCATCATTGACTGACCCCATAAACACAAGCCATCTCTTTACTTAGCTCTATGATAAGGGGTACCAGAGAAAAAACCCATACCCACTCAGCTACTAAACTGTTGGGAAAAGAGTTTCATCAAACACCTTCCTTCTTTTCAGAAAGAAGAAAATTGGCGAACGTAAACGCTCGCCGATAAAATAAAATCTACTTAAGCTCAACTTTAGCACCAGCAGCTTCAAGCTGAGATTTAATTTTCTCTGCTTCATCTTTAGAAGCACCTTCTTTAATAGGCTTAGGTGCTCCCTCAACCAAATCTTTAGCTTCTTTAAGGCCAAGACCCGTAAGAGCACGAACTTCCTTAATAACATTAATCTTTTGAGCACCACCTTCAACAAGAATAACATCAAATTCTGTTTTTTCTTCAGCAACTGGTGCAGCAACACCAGCAACAGCAGCAACCGCTACAGGAGCAGCAGCCGAAACTCCCCATTTTTCCTCAAGCAACTTAGAAAGCTCTGCAGCTTCTAAAAGAGTTAAATTAGAAAGGTCTTCCACGATCTTTGCTAGATCAGCCATTTTCAAATTCCTTCAATTAAAAAGTTTGAATCATTATTTAGAATTTATCCAAAAAACAAAAAAGCCTCAAAGCTCCTCTGTTAATGTGAATATAAAACAGCCTTAAGCCGCTTCACCCTCCCGAGCATATGCACCAATAACACGAGCAACCTGACCTGCAGGTGCATTAACAACCTGAACAATACGAGTTGCAGGGGTAGAAACCATACCTATAAACTTTGCCCGTAATTCGTTCAATGAGGGCAATGAAGCCAAAGACTTCACAGCATCTACACTCAAATTTGTTGCACCCATCGAACCACCAAGGATAACAAATTTGTCATTGGTTTTTGCAAAATCAACAGCAACTTTTGGTGCTGTAATTGGATCTTCTGAATAAGCAATAAGCGTCTGCCCAACAAACAAACTCATTATTGATTCAGATTCCGTGCCCTGAAGAGCAATTTTAGCAAGACGGTTTTTGGCGACTTTAACGGCACCACCAGCTTCACTCATTTTCGAACGTAGATCGTTCATCTGTGAAACTGTCAGACCGGAATAATGTGCAACAATAACAGAACCAGATTTTTGAAAAATCTCGTTAAGCCATGTAACAAATTCGCGTTTTTCCGCTTTATTCACTGTCTCTCTCCATTTAACAAGTTTGTTTAAAACAAACCTGTCGATTACCTTTGATAACATAAAAATATTTTATGTTATCGACGAGGATCCTGCCCCCTTTTTCACGCATAGCGATCAAAGGTAACCTTGGTTCAAACTCTTTAAAGTCTTTTAACTCCATAGTTTTTACCCCAGTCTCATGTAGGTCTTTTTTTGATTAAGATACTAATATATCACCTACAATCTCGGACAGGATATCCCGGAATTTCTTCCGGTATAATCTAAGCTCAATAAAGCCCAGATAGCCAAATGCCAACAAAAGCTGACATCTTAAACCCAATCTTGATATTTATATACCTCAAATAAAATCATAAATTTATGCATATCTACTCTGACCGGACAGTTTCAGGATTAACTTTAATCCCAACACCCATCGTCGAAGAAATTGCAACACGCTTAATATATTCCCCCTTTGCACCTTGTGGCTTAGCTTTAATAACAGCATGAGCGAAAGCTTTAATATTTTCTACTATCTTTTCAACCCCAAAAGAAGCCTTACCAATACCAGCATGCACAATACCAGCTTTTTCAACACGAAACTCAACAGCACCACCTTTAGAAGCTTTTACAGCACTGGTAACATCAACTGTTACAGTTCCGACTTTTGGATTCGGCATCAAATTCCGTGGACCAAGAATCTTACCAAGACGACCAACAAGAGGCATCATATCTGGCGTAGCAATACAACGATCAAAATTAATTACCCCACCATTAATACTTTCAAATAAATCTTCAGCTCCCACAACATCTGCACCCGCAGCTTTAGCTTCTTCAGCTTTATTCCCACGTGCAAAAACGGCAACACGAATATTTCGCCCTGTTCCATTAGGTAAATGAGCAACACCTCGCACCATTTGATCTGCATGACGAGGATCAACACCCAAATTCATTGAAATTTCAATTGTTTCATCAAATTTAGCAACCGCACGCTCTTTAACCATTGAAACTGCATCTGTTAAAGTATAAAATTCATTAAAATTAATATCTTTACGAATATTTTTTATTCTTTTTGCTACTTTTCCCATAATATTAGCCCACCACTTCTAAACCCATAGAGCGAGCAGAACCCTCAACCATACGCATCGCTGCTTCAATATCATTTGCATTAAGATCTTTCATCTTTATTTCCGCAATTGAATGAATCTTATCACGAGAAATAATTCCTACCGATACCTTACCAGGCTCTTTTGAACCAGATTTTAAATTTGCTTCTTTCTTTAAGAAAAATGATACTGGAGGCGTCTTTAAAGAGAATGTAAAAGACTTATCCTGATAATAAGTAATAATTACAGGAATCGGTGAACCTTTCTCCATTTCCTGTGTAGCCGCATTAAACGCTTTACAAAATTCCATAATATTAATACCACGCTGACCAAGAGCAGGGCCAATCGGCGGAGACGGAGTAGCAGCCCCTGCAGGAACCTGCAATTTTAGCTGACCTATACTTTTTTTTGCCATAATAATCTGCCTTCAATTTATAATTGGTATGCTGACAATTTATCCTTCCTGCCAGCTTCTATTGCAGTTTGGTGGTTCGGATCATCAAGCCGACAAAAGCTAAAAATTACCTCCCACCGATTACTTAAAGCAATTAAAATCACTCTAAGCTTAATCAAAGTTTTTCAACCTGACCAAATTCCAAATCAACAGGCGTAGGACGCCCAAAAATCAATACCTCAACTTTAAGCCGAGAACGCTCTTCTTCAACTTCTTGAACAACACCATTAAACGAAACAAATGGCCCATCAGCAACACGAACTTGCTCACCAACTTCAAACAATACGGAAGATCTTGGAGACTCAACACCTTCCTGAACCTGTTTAAGAATTTGCTCAGCTTCTCTGTCAGAAATAGGAACAGGGCGCGAATCTGAACCCAAAAAACCCGTCACTTTAGGAGTATTCTTAATAAGATGATAAACCTCATCCGTTAATTCAGCACAGACAAGAACATAGCCAGGAAAAAATTTACGCTCAGTATCAATCTTACGACCACGACGAACCTCAACAACACGCTCAGTCGGAACAAAAATTTTTTCAAAAAGATGATCAAGCCCTTTTTGCTTTGCCTCTTTGCTAATAGCTTCTGCCACCTTCTTTTCAAAATTTGAATATGCTTGAACAATATACCAACGAGCAGCCACAGTTACACTTCCTTATACTATCAACTAAAAAGATATTTTAGAAGATCAATACCCTTCCACACACCAAAATGCATAACCTGATCTACAATAAAAAAGAAAGCTGAAGCCAATGCCGTCACCAATAACACCATAACAGTAGAAATAACTGTTTCACGACGCGTAGGCCATTTCACTTTTGCTGTTTCTGTATAAACTTGCTTTAAAAAAGTAATTGGATTGGTTTTAGATGCCATCAGTCACACTATATTCTTTCTAATCTTACTGTGATTTATATAAAAAAATAAACACAACAAAAATGCGAGAAACCAATTTTCAGCTTTATACGGTTTTTTCATTCTTTACTCAATACCGATTCATACAAAAAAAAACAAGCCCCATAAGAAAAAAAGCAAAGAAGGCAATCCAAATTTACCTTCTTAATAACAAAAATTACACTCACCTTTTGGCAGGGGCAGCAGGGCTTGAACCCGCGACCTGCGGTTTTGGAGACCGCCGCTCTACCAACTGAGCTATACCCCTAATTCTTAAAAAAATAAAACACCTTACAATATAACAACAATTATTATTTACTCAATGATCTTAGAGACGATACCTGCACCGACGGTACGACCACCTTCACGAATAGCAAAACGAAGCTTTTCCTCCATTGCAATTGGAACAATTAAAGAAACATCCATAGCAACATTATCACCAGGCATAACCATCTCAGTACCTTCTGGAAGTATAACAATTCCAGTCACATCTGTAGTACGGAAATAAAATTGAGGACGATAATTTGTAAAAAATGGAGTGTGACGACCACCCTCATCTTTTGTCAAAATATAAGCCTCTGCTTTAAATTTAGTATGCGGAGTAACTGAACCAGGCTTCGCTAAAACTTGACCACGTTCAATTCCATCACGATCAACACCACGAAGTAATGCACCAATATTATCGCCTGCTTGCCCTTGATCCAAAAGCTTGCGGAACATTTCAACCCCTGTAACTGTTGTCTTAGAAGTTGGACGAATACCAATAATCTCGATTTCCTCACCAACTTTAATAACACCACGCTCAACACGACCAGTAACAACAGTTCCACGACCTGAAATCGAAAAAACATCCTCAATCGGCATCAAAAATGGTTGATCAACTGGACGCTCTGGAGTTGGTATATAATTATCAACTTCACTCATCAAAAGACGAACCGCATCTTCACCAATGCTCTTATCTGTATCTTCAAGTGCCGCTAACGCAGAACCTTTAACTATTGGGATATCATCTCCTGGAAAATCATACTTTGATAAAAGCTCACGAACTTCAAGCTCAACAAGCTCTAAAAGCTCAGCATCATCAACTTGATCAACCTTATTAAGAAAAACAACAATCGCAGGAACACCTACTTGACGTGCTAGCAAAATATGCTCTCGTGTCTGTGGCATCGGGCCATCCGCAGCAGAAACAACCAAAATCGCACCATCCATCTGCGCTGCACCTGTGATCATATTCTTTACATAATCTGCATGTCCTGGGCAATCAACATGCGCATAATGCCGGCTCTCTGTTTCATATTCAACGTGTGCCGTAGAAATAGTAATCCCACGCGCACGCTCCTCAGGAGCTGCATCAATTTGATCATATGCTTTAAATTCACCAAAATATTTCGTAATCGCTGCTGTTAATGAAGTCTTCCCATGATCAACATGACCAATCGTACCTATATTAACATGCGGCTTCGTGCGTTCAAATTTGCTCTTTGCCATCGCTGTCAATCTCTTGTTTTGTTAGCGCCTAGGAAACAGGCTTGCAGAAATGAATCAAACCGGACTGACACCATCAGCCCGACTATTGCAACTATGTGACGGACAAACCCGCCTAATTTATGATGGAAGTATCTTCCCATCATGCCATTCGCCCAATCATCAACAACTATCTGGAGCGGGTAGCGGGAATCGAACCCGCATATTCAGCTTGGAAGGCTGCTGCTCTACCATTGAGCTATACCCGCACGCACATCACGTACTAACTCTTTTTAGATGAATGGTGGAGGGGGTTGGATTCGAACCAACGTAGCATACGCAACGGATTTACAGTCCGCCCCCTTTAACCACTCGGGCACCCCTCCATTACATCGGCAAAGCTGTACGACGAAGCATCACCACAACCAAACCTTGATCACCTATATCAAACTGGCTGCGGGGCGGTTATGACGATTAGTATCGTATCTGTCAACAAATAAATACGATTCTTTATAAATTTCTTAATAATAATCTTAAATTGTAGTTTTTTTCTAGCTACTTCTGTTACTAACAAGCTATAAAGAAGATATGAAAGAAAAAACATCTAAAAATTCTAGCCGCACTCATCCACGTTATCGATATTACAATACAAAAGGCTTTTCTGTTCCATCTGTAAAACATCTAAAACAAAACACATTCCCCTTAAAACAGGAAAAAATTCGCCTTTATGGTATCCACTCGGTTTATGCAGCTTTAAAAAATCCTACAAGAGTTTTTGGACGTCTCTATGCCACACCAAATGCTTTAAAAAGATTAAATATACCCGAATCAGATTTTCCTTGCTCTGTCATATTATCCTTACCCAGACAACTTGATGCGCTCGTTGGAAGTGATTCAGTTCATCAAGGCGTTGTTTTGGAAACTGACCCCCTGAAACCATGCCAATTATCTGATTTAACGAACACCGATCTTGTCGTTGTAATAGATCAAATTACTGATCCACATAATGTGGGTGCTATTATGCGCTCTGCAGTTGCATTTAAAGCTGGAGCACTCATTACTACTTCTCGTCACTCACCTCAAGAAAGTGGTGTCTTGGCCAAAGCATCTTCTGGAGCTCTAGAACTAATTAATTATATCACCGTCCGAAACCTTGCTCAAGCACTTCATGAACTCCATAAAGCAGGTTTTATAAGTTTTGGACTTGATTCAGAAGCTGATCTACCTTTAGAAACGGCATTCACAGGAAAAAAAATTGCTCTTGTCCTAGGAGCAGAAGGCAAAGGTTTACGCAAAAAAACACGTGAAACTGTTTACGCATTAACACGCCTTGATATGCCTGGAGATATTAAATCATTAAACGTCTCAAATGCAGCAACAATAGCGCTTTATGCAGCTCATAAATATCTTAGACTATAATTTTTGATTTTTCCTGTGAAATATCAAAAAGACCGATTAATAAAAAACCTGAAGAAAAACCACCAATATGAGCTTCCCATGCTATTGAAATACCATCTCCTTCAAATGGAAATGAAAAAACACCTACAATAAAATTAATAATCAGCCATACACCGATATAAATAAGTATAATCTTCGAACAAAGTGCTTTTTTGATGGACCACAAAGGACCAAAAAATCTTTCATTTTTTTTATCGATACCAAAAGGTATAGGAGAAAAACCATAACGAGCAACGGCGCCCATCATTCCAGAAATTGCACCTGACGCCCCAACAAGCGAAACTATACTATCTTGGTGAAAAATAAAGTAGGTTAAAGCAGAAACAAATGCTGTTAATATCCAAAAAATTAAAAAACGAAAACTACCAAGATGCCTTACCAAAGGAGACCCAAAAACCAAAAGCCAAATCATATTAATAGAAATATGTTCAAGACTACCGTGCATGAATGAATAACTAATAATGGTATGACAAAATGCTAGAGGTTCATCCTTAAATAAGGCTGGTGTAAATGAAAAAAATTCAAGACCTCTAATATAAAACTGACTAGAAAAAAAATAACGAAGAAAATAAATACAAAAACAAAATACTATCAAAATGATTATAATAAATGGAACATTTAACAATGGACCTCGAGGCTCTTCTGGCAACAACAAAGTATTATCACATTGATAATCCGAATTTTTCATCGTATAAAATCTCATACTCTTTGTAAAATCGGTAATTTTTCATATAATATAGATATATCAGTTTTTATAATAAAAAATCTTTAAACTTAACATCCCTTCAACTTTAATTCTTAAATACAAAATATTTTCTTTAAATGAATACCAATAATATCATCTAAAAGATTACTATACCAAACTAAACTTAAATTAAGATCACTCAGGTTAGCTAAAATCTATTATATCGATAATAAACAACCTGCACCATTAATCTATTTACCCTGCCCTCCAACAAAATAAAAAGACTTAACCATAAAAAGAACAAAAACCTATCAACTAACTCCTTTATGTTCTTTATACAGTAATGATACTCTATCGTTTACCCATTACGATAGTCAATCCCTTCATAAAAACTACCATAAATGCAAAATAAACAGTCCATCTATTAAATATAGAAGTAAAAATATCAATAAAATTCTTAACTTTAGTATCTAACCTCTATCACTTCAAACACTACCTTTAAAGCAACTTATAAAACTAATAGATTGATTTCAGCACATAACTTCATACAAAAAACTATTGGGAAAGCAAACGACGAGAGCTTTGCTTACAATCTTTTAACCACACGTCATAAATAGGATGCTCGACAGCGTTCAAGCCAGGACTATCCGCAAACATCCATCCTGTAAAAATACGCCGTACCTTCTTATCTAATGTTACTTCATTAACTTCAATAAAACCAGTTGCACGAACTAATTCATCCTTAGAATTTGTATAACACACTCGCGGTACCACCTGAAAAGCACCATATTGATAAACTTCACCAAGAGAAACTTCAAAACGAGTTGTCCGACCAGTGATTTTATCAAGACCTGAAAAAACAGCAATCCCATTGCTAACACGTTCAGCTTGTACTCCACTAACTGAAGATAAGACTACTATAATTCCCATGAAATAAATACAAAAGAAATACCATAACCTTAACAGTAAAAAAGACCTCATAGTATTAAATCAATCATATCTAAAAAAATTCTAACTATAATTTACAGTAAAACAAAAAATACACTTGCCAATCAAGATACTCTATTTTTCAGGTGACCAGGCATAATAATCTTTATGCACACAAGACTGTTCCTTGTTGCGTGTAATAGATCCCTTAGGTCTATAAGCTTTACTTGTTCCTGTCATATTCGCAACGTGAGATTTTTCCCATTTATACGGTTGGTAATTTTCCTGAGTAGGTGGTATATCGCAACGATGATGAATCCAACCATGCCAACCTGGTGGAATAGTGGAAGCTTCAGAATAATCTCTGTAAATTACCCAACGGCGTGGATAGCCATCTTTATGATAGCTACCTTCATAATAAACATTTCCAAACTGATCTTCTCCTACACGCTTACCTTTACGCCATGTAAAAAAACGCGTATTAATGGTATTACCATTCCACCATGTAAAGACTTGCTTTAAAAAAACAGCCATCCTTTATTCCATTTTTCTAATATTCTCACAAACTTAACTATTGGAGTAAATCTACCATAACACCCGAAGTTACTGAAAATACCAATACATTCAATCACAACTTTACCTGATAAAAACTCCTAATCAGATCTCTTAGTTATAAGAAAATATCATATTTATAAACTTTCCTCTACCCCATAATAATATTAATTTATACCAAGTTTCATCTTAACTAGCTCATTAACAGTTTGAGGATTCGCTTTACCATCTGTTGCTTTCATTACTTGTCCTACGAACCAACCGGCTAAGGCAGGTTTTTGTTTTGCTTGCATAACTTTATCAGAATTCTTGGCAATAATTTCACTAACAGCTTGCTCAATAGCTTTTGTATCTGTTACCTGCTTCATATTACGCTCTTCTACAACCTTACGCGGATCTCCACCTTCATTCCAAATAATTTCGAAGAGATCTTTTGCAATTTTTCCAGAAATGATCCCTTCTTTAATAAGATCAATAATGCTCCCCAATTGATCTGGTGATACTGGCACCTCTTCAATTTCACGACCATCTTTATTTAAAGCACCCAAAAGGTCATTAATCACCCAATTAGCAACTATTTTTCCATCACGCCCATGTGCTACTTTTTCAAAATAATCAGCAATTGCTTTTTCTGTTACAAGAATGGAAGCATCATACACTGTCAATCCCATTTCCTTGATGAAACGTATTTTTATATCATCAGGCAATTCTGGTAATTCTGCTGCTAAAGTGTCTACAAAGGCTTGATCTAATTCTAACGGTAAAAGATCAGGATCTGGAAAATAACGATAATCATGCGCTTCTTCCTTTGAGCGCATAGATCGCGTTTCACCTTTAGCCGCATCAAAAAGCCGAGTTTCTTGATCTATTACACCACCATCCTCTAAAATGGCAATTTGGCGATGCGCTTCATACTCAATCGCTTGGCCAATAAAGCGAATAGAATTAACATTTTTTATCTCACAGCGTGTTCCAAAATTTTCACCAGGACGACGAACTGATACGTTAACATCTGCGCGCATAGAACCTTCATCCATATTGCCATCACAAGTACCCAAATAACGAACAATCGTACGTAATTTTGTCATATAAGCTTTAGCTTCATCTGGTGAACGCATATCCGGTTTAGAAACAATTTCCATAAGAGCTACACCAGAACGATTAAGATCCACAAAAGACATTGTTGGATGCTGATCATGCATCGATTTTCCAGCATCTTGTTCAAGGTGTAATCTTTCTATCCCAACTTCAATATCTTCAAACTGGCCATTTGAATCCGGACCAACAGATATAATAACCCTTCCCTCACCTACAATCGGATATCGAAATTGAGAAATTTGATACCCCTGTGGTAAATCTGGATAAAAATAATTCTTACGATCAAAAACAGATTTTAAATTAATGTGAGCCTTTAATCCTAAACCAGTTCGAATCGCTTGACGAACACACTCCTGATTAATAACAGGCAACATACCAGGCATAGCTGCATCAATAAGCGATACTTGATTATTTGGCTCAGCACCAAACTTAGTTGACGCTCCTGAAAAAAGCTTTGAATTTGATATGATTTGTGCATGAACCTCCATACCAATAATAACTTCCCAATCACCTGTCACTCCAGAAATCAAGCGTTTAGAATCAGGGGTACGTGTATCAATGATTTGCATTACCAATCCACTATCAATATTTTTAAACACACTTTATGGCTATATAAAACCACTATTTAAGTGTAAATCTAGAATATGAATCTCATAAAATCTTAGCTTCATTGAGCTTGTTTTTTTTCAAAAACATTAACTTTTTTTAGATACTTTCTTTTTGGCAGAAACTTTTTCTGTACCTTTTTTTTTTACTGTAGATTTTTTCTTAGATGATTTTTTTTCAATTACATCTGATTCGTCATACTCTTTCATCAACTCTTCAACTGTCACTTCTTTATCTGTGATTTTTATCTGTGTTAATAAATGATCAATAACTTTTTCTTCAAAAATCGGGGCACGTAGATTTGCAACAGCTTCCGGTGTATTACGAAAAAAATCCATAATCTCTTTTTCCTGCCCAGGATACTGGCGAACCTGATCAAAAACTGCTGCCTTTAGCTCATCTTCATTTATTTTAATACCAACCTTTATCCCAATTTCAGAAAGTACTAAACCAAGGCGAACACGACGTTGTGCAAGCACACGATATTCTTCTCGCGCTTGCTCTTCTGTAACGTTCTCATCTTCAAAACTACTGCCAGCCTTTTCTAAATCATCATTAACTTGAGCCCATATATTATTAAATTCAATTTCCAAAAGCCCTTCAGGAATCTCAAAATTATAATCAGCATCTAAAGCATCCAGAATTTGACGCTTAATTTTTTGACGTGTTACTGAACCATATTGGCTTTCAATTTGCTCACGAACAACTTCACGTAAACGATCCAGAGATTCCAAACCAAGTTTTTGAGCTGCTTCATCATCAATCTTTAATTCATCTGGTTTAGCAACAGATTTAACAGTGATATCAAATTCTGCCTCCTTACCAGCTAAATGTGTCGCACTATAATTATCAGGAAATTTAACAGAAATTGTTGTTGTATCACCCGCTTTTACGCCAATCAATTGCTCCTCAAAACCAGGAATAAATTGTTTTGACCCAAGAATTAACTGTGCGTCACTATCTGTTCCACCTTCAAATGGAACACCCTCAAGTTTACCCAAATAATCTATTATAATACGATCGCCTTCTTCAGAAAAACCATCTTTTGGTGAATAGCTACGAGTAGAAGAAAGAATGTGCTCTACTTGTTTATTAATCTCCTGTTCAGGAATAGCTACAATTTCACGTATAACTTCAATATGTTCAAAGCCTTTAATTTCAAATTTTGGCAAAACTTCATATTTCAAACTAAAGACAAAATCGGTTTTTCCATCCAAAACTTTTTCATCTTCAGCTATATCAATTTGCGGCTGCATTGCTGAGCGTTCATCACGATTCGCTAAAATAGAATAGGGAGCATCACTAACAATCTGATTAAGAATTTCTGCCATAAAAGACTTACCATACATTTTTCGTAAGTATGAAGAAGGCACCCTACCGGGACGGAAACCATTAAGCTTGATCTTACCCCTAGTATCGTCTAACCGTTCATTTAATTTTTCTTCTAAATCTCTCGCCGGAACCACGATTTTAATTTCGCGCTTCAGTCCTTCATTAAGCGTCTCAGTAATCTGCATCAAACAACCTTCATTTCTTTGAAGAGAGGGTTAAACCCACTCTGATAATAATTACACTTTAACACTTGAGTGTTAAATCATCATGAAGCGGTCTTCCTGGCACATAGAAATAGTAGTCTTCAAGGAATTCCTTTATGGTGCGGATGGAGGGACTCGAACCCCCACGGTCTCCCGCCAGAACCTAAATCTGGTGCGTCTACCAATTTCGCCACATCCGCTCAAATCTGTAAGTCAATAATCTCATATAAGCGGCGTTTCTATACCATTAATTAAAGAAAAAAAGCAAACAAATATATTTTAAAATCTAAATACATATTATTTTCACAAATTACAAAAACAAAATCTATGCTTTTCAGATACAACTGCTTCCGCTAAAAGTAGATTATGTTAAATAAATTCAATACCCCCATTCATATCATCGGCGGTGGTCTTGCCGGCAGCGAAGCAAGCTGGCAGATCGCCCAGTCAGGAATTCCTGTTATTTTGCATGAAATGCGGCCTCAAAAAAAATCTGATGCCCATAAAACAGATAAACTTGCAGAACTCGTATGCTCAAATTCATTCCGTTCTGATGATTCATCAACAAATGCTGTAGGGCTTTTACATGCTGAAATGCGATTAGCAAAATCCTTAATTATGAGTGCTGCAGATGCTAATAAAGTACCAGCTGGGAGTGCACTAGCCGTTGATCGCGATAATTTTTCTAAAACTGTTACAGCAGTACTCGAGAATCATCCTCTCATAACCATAGACCGTACAGAAATTCGTGAAATTCCTGAAGATTGGCATCACATTATTATTGCAACTGGTCCTCTTACTTCACCTACTCTTGCTCAAGCAATACAAAAAATAACTGGAACAGAGGCACTTTCTTTTTTTGATGCTATTGCGCCTATTATCTATACTGATAGCATTAATATGGACATCTGTTGGTATCAATCTCGCTATGATAAAATTGGCCCCGAAGGAACAGGAAAAGATTACCTTAATTGTCCTCTTGATAAAGAACAA
This sequence comes from Bartonella sp. B35(2025), assembly GCF_053794465.1. Taxonomy (NCBI): domain Bacteria; kingdom Pseudomonadati; phylum Pseudomonadota; class Alphaproteobacteria; order Hyphomicrobiales; family Bartonellaceae; genus Bartonella; species Bartonella sp. B35(2025). The sequence goes on along the minus strand of NZ_CP200035.1, from coordinate 380,408 downwards.
TATGAAGAATTTGTTCATGCATTAAAAAATGCAGAAAAAATAGAATTCCGCAGCTTTGAAAAAATACCCTATTTTGATGGATGCTTGCCAATTGAAATTATGGCAGAACGTGGACTTGAAACTTTAAGATATGGTCCAATGAAACCTACGGGATTAACGAATGCTCATCATCCTGCAGTTAAAGCCTATGCCGTTGTTCAATTACGCCAGGATAATAAGCTTGGAACCCTTTATAATATGGTCGGCTTCCAAACAAAACTAAAATATAGTGAACAAGTTCGTATTTTTAGAATGATCCCTGGTCTTGAAAAAGCAGAATTTGCGCGCCTTGGTGGACTTCACCGTAATACCTACCTTAACTCACCAATCATTCTTGATAAAACGCTTCGTCTAAAACAAAGACCTCAAATACGTTTTGCTGGACAAATCACTGGATGTGAAGGTTATGTAGAATCATCCGCAATAGGGCTTCTAGCTGGACGTTTTGCTGCTGCTGAATATAATTATAATTATCCTTCCTTACCTCCACAAACTACAGCATTTGGAGCTCTCTTAAACTATATTACTGGTGGACACATCATTGCTGACGATACAAAAAGACAATCTTTTCAACCAATGAATATCAATTTTGGACTTTTCCTACCTATCGCTTCTGTCGACCACTCAGTAAAATATTTATCAAGCAAAGAAAAAAAATTAGCAAAAAAACAAGCTATCACAATAAGAGCCATAAATGACTGTATTCAATGGTTAACAGATAGTGAAAAAAGTAGTTCCTAAACTAAATTATTATCTCTGATTTTTATGAGACATACACTACTCACACTTCTGATTGATTAGGAAAATTCTGTTATTGCCTTGCAGAAAAAACACTTCAATTTTTATGATGCCAGCTAACTCAATCAATAAATGCCAATGTATAGATTACTATTTATTAACAGTATAAAAATTTATTAAATTATTAAATAATGCAAAGTATTCAAAAGATTTTTACTACAAAAGATAAAGCCTTAACCATAATGAAAACAAACTGTATGCATACTAAAATCGTAAAAAAATCAGTAATAATATGAAATATTCTGCAATAATAAGAATAACTAAACAAACACTCAATGCTTATACAATATAAATATTCTCATCACTTCTATAATTCTCTGTCGCAAAGAAAAAACATAAAGACTCGGCATGATAAAAGCCAAAACTATTATCTAAAATATACACTATCCTTTATAGCCAAACATTTTATTTGAAATACAAAAATAAATATATTTATTGCACATAATACGCTGTATAAACTCTAAAAGTACTCATAATATTTATAAAATTCTACATAAAGAGAAATTCAGAAAAAACCCGCTTATAAATAAATCGGGTTTTTTAGTGTAGGCTTATATTATTTTTTATTAACAGCCTCTTTAAGACTTTTCCCTGCAGAAAATTTAGGCACAGAACGTGCTGGAATATTAATTTCAGCGCCAGTTGAAGGATTACGCCCCTTCGTGGCAGCACGATGAGAAACTTCAAAAGAACCAAAACCTGGAAGACGAACATCACTTCCTGAAGCCAAAGCTTCTGTTACAGACGCGATAAAAGCATCGACAACAGAGCTAGCCTGTGCTTTTGAAACACCTGCCTTTTCAGCAACGGAGCTCACCAATTCACTTTTATTCATTGAATATTTCCTTTCCCTATATTACTGGGTAATATAACTTACCCCGTTACCAATTAGTTTATTGAAAAGTACAATAAACAGAAGTCTTATTTTTATTTAAAGAATATTTTTTTTAACAATAATCATAGTTATTCACGGAATTTTTCATTTTTTATTCAAAAAAATAAAACAACAACCATAAAAATAACTTCTATTACCTTTAAAAATATACTTACAAACTAAATAATGAATCAGTGCGCAATCTGTATTCCTCCATTATCACTCTCAGTTCTAACAGCTGCAGCTACTATAGGAGGTTCTGCCCATTCAATAGGATCAGGAAAACGAACTAAAGCATGTTTAAGAACTTCACTTACGTGATTTACTGGAATAATTTCCATATTATTTTTTACATCATCAGGAATATCAATCAAATCTTTTGCATTTTCTTCAGGAATGAGCACTTTCTTTATACCCCCTCGAAGAGCTGCAAGAAGTTTTTCTTTTAATCCACCAATCGGCAAAACACGCCCACGTAAAGTAATTTCTCCAGTCATCGCAACATCTTTATACACAGCTATTCCTGTTAATACTGAAACAATTGCTGTCACCATTGCAATCCCAGCTGATGGTCCATCTTTTGGTGTAGCGCCCTCTGGAACATGAACATGAATATCGCGTTTATCAAAAAGTGGTGGCTCAATACCAAAATCCACAGCACGAAAACGCACATAAGATGCTGCAGCAGAAATTGACTCCTTCATAATATCACGCAAATTTCCAGTTACGGTCATCTTACCTTTACCTGACATCATGACACCTTCAATAGTCAACAATTCCCCGCCAACTTCGGTCCACGCAAGCCCAGTAACAATACCAACCTTATTTTCACCTTCAACTTGGCTGTAACGATAACGCTTAACACCTAAAAAATCGCTAATATTATCTTCTGTAATTTTTACAGATTTTTGACGAGTCTTTAAAATTTTTGTAACTGACTTGCGTGCCATCTTCATTAATTCACGCTCAAGATTACGGACACCTGCTTCACGCGTATAAAACTGGATAATTGATCTTATAGCATCATCAGAGACATTAAACTCTCTCTTAGATAGACAATGATCTTTCAAAGCCTTCGGCAAAAGATGCCGCTTAACAATTTCCATCTTTTCACATTCAGTATAACCAGCAATTCTAATAATCTCCATCCGATCCATTAATGGCCCTGGAATATTAAGTGTATTTGCTGTCGCAACAAACATTACATCAGAAAGATCATATTCTACTTCTAAATAGTGATCAATAAACGCACCATTTTGTTCAGGATCAAGGACTTCTAATAAAGCTGATGAAGGATCTCCTCGAAAATCTTGACCAATTTTATCAATTTCATCAAGCAAAAAAAGCGGATTAGATTTTTTTGCTTTTTTCATAGATTGAATAATTTTTCCAGGCATAGAACCAATATAAGTCCGACGATGTCCACGAATCTCTGCTTCATCCCGAACACCCCCTAATGAAATACGGACATATTCACGACCTGTTGCTTTTGTAATAGAACGTGCAAGCGATGTTTTTCCAACACCAGGAGGACCTAATAAACAAATAATAGGACCTTTTATTTTTGATGCTCGGCTTTGTACTGCTAAATATTCAACAATTCGCTCCTTAACTTTTTCAAGACCAAAATGTTCATTATCCATGACTTTTTCAGCAAAGTTTAAATCATTTTTAATCTTTGATTTTTTACCCCAAGGTATTGCTAAAAGCCAATCAAGATAATTGCGCACAACAGTTGCTTCCGCAGACATAGGAGACATATTACGTAACTTCTTGAGCTCTGATACAGCTTTTTCATGAGCTTCCTTTGAAAGCTTAGTCTTTGTAATGCGTTCTTCTAATTCAGACAGCTCATCGCGGCTATCATCACCTGCTCCTAATTCTTTCTGAATGGCTTTCATCTGCTCATTTAGATAATACTCTCGTTGATTCTTCTCCATTTGCCGTTTGACATGTGAACGAATACGCTTTTCAACCTGCAAAACGGAAATTTCTCCTTCCATGAAAGACAGAACACGTTCAAGACGATCACGGATAGGCAATAAAGCCAACATTTCTTGTTTTTCTGAAAGTTTAATCACTAAATGTGAAGCAATGGTATCGGCGAGTTTAGAAGGATCATCAATTTGACTAATTGCATTAACAACTTCAGGAGAAATTTTCTTATTAAGTTTTACATAATTTTCAAAATAAGAAATTACCGACCGAGAAAGAGCTTCAATCTCAACAGCATTTTCCTTAAATCCCTCGATAACAGTTGCAAAGGCCTGATGATAATCCTCATTTTCAGTAAACCGGCTAATTCTTGCACGTGCAGTACCCTCAACCAAAACCTTTACAGTTCCATCAGGAAGCTTTAAAAGTTGAAGCACATTGGCAAACGTACCAATATCATAAATATCCTCCGATTTTGGATCATCATCAGAAGCATTTTTTTGTGTAACCAGTAGTATCTGTTTATCACCTGCTATCGCTTCTTCAAGAGCACGAATCGATTTCTCTCGTCCCACAAAAAGTGGAACAATCATGTGTGGAAAAACAACAATATCGCGCAGAGGTAAAATAGCGTAAAGCTCTTCCATTATTCCATCTGTTTTTTCATCAATATATTGCATAATTGTCCTTTCTGGAACCTACAATCTATCCACTACACAAACCCACCCTTAGAAAATTCTAGCTCTTCACAATGTATGAAGTGGTGACTCTAAATATACAAATCAAGCATTATGTCTATAATATCCAGAAACATCTACTCTTAAATATATTCATCACCACTATTCATATCATACAAGATCATGCTGATACATTTTCTTTATCTTCTGCACATTCTGAGTAGATGTAAAGAGGACGAGCTTTCCCATCAACCACATCGCTCGATATTACCACTTTTTGAACACCTTCAAGAGCTGGTAGCTCAAACATAGTCTCAAGAAGTATCTTCTCCATAATAGAACGTAAACCACGCGCACCAGTTTTACGCTCAATCGCCTTCTTGGCGATAACTCGTAAAGCATCTTCATGAAACGATAACTCAACATTCTCCATCTCAAAGAGACGCTGATATTGCTTAACTAACGCATTTTTAGGTTGTGATAAAATTTGAACAAGGGCACCAACGTCTAAATCTTCTAAAGTAGCGACAATAGGAAGACGACCAATAAACTCTGGTATTAAGCCAAATTTCACGAGATCTTCAGGCTCTAAATCACGGAAAATCTCACCAACACAACGTTCATCAGGTGCTTTAACAGTAGCAGAAAAACCGATAGAAACTCTTTCACCGCGTCCTGAAATAATCCGTTCCAAACCAGCAAAAGCACCTCCACAAATAAATAAAATATTTGTTGTATCAACCTGAAGAAACTCTTGCTGTGGATGCTTTCGCCCACCTTGTGGAGGAACAGATGCAACTGTCCCTTCCATAATTTTTAACAATGCTTGCTGAACACCTTCCCCTGAAACATCTCTGGTAATAGAAGGATTCTCAGCTTTACGAGAAATTTTATCAACCTCATCAATATATACAATACCACGCTGTGCACGTTCAACATTATAATCAGCAGATTGAAGAAGCTTCAGAATAATATTTTCAACATCTTCACCCACATATCCTGCTTCCGTCAAAGTAGTTGCATCTGCCATCGTAAAAGGTACATCAATGATGCGTGCTAATGTCTGTGCTAGATAAGTCTTACCACATCCCGTAGGACCAACAAGAAGAATATTCGATTTTGCTAACTCAATATCATTGCTCTTAGATTGATGCGCAAGCCTCTTATAATGATTATGGACAGCAACAGAAAGAACGCGTTTTGCATGCCGTTGGCCAATAACGTAATCATCAAGAACTGTTATAATTTCTTGTGGAGTAGGAATACCATCACGCGCCTTAATCCCTGAAGACTTATTTTCTTCACGAATAATATCCATACAAAGCTCTACACATTCATCACAGATGAATACAGCAGGCCCTGCAATGAGCTTACGTACTTCATGTTGACTTTTGCCACAGAACGAGCAATAGAGAGTATTTTTTGCTTCGCCCCCGCTATTGCTAATTTTGCTCATTTCACTTTCCTTTCACCACGATATATGAATATTTCATTTTTTCAAATGAAGTTTTTCATAATGACAACTAAAAAAGATATACAAGACTACATATGTCATAATATCTTTAGGTGTTTTTCTGTTATTTTCGCGATAATTTTTACAAAACTCTCTATTTAAGGTATCTGTTTTTTCTATAAAAATTCTTAATCTTTTTCTTCTTCAGTTTCTGCGCGATATTGTATAACGTCATCGACTAAACCAAATTGCTTTGCTTCTTCTGCTGTCATAAAATGATCACGATCTAAGGTTCTCTCAATAACTTCATAATCCTGACCTGTATGTTGAACATAAATTTCATTTAAACGTTGCTTCATCTTTATAATATCTTGCGCATGCCGTTCAATATCTGAAGCTTGACCTTGAAACCCACCAGATGGCTGATGCACCATAATACGTGCATTCGGTAATGTAAAACGATGACCTTTTGCTCCAGCTGTTAAAAGTAACGATCCCATAGATGCTGCCTGTCCCATGCAAAGTGTAGAAACAGGAGGACGAATAAACTGCATAGTATCATAAATAGCCATACCAGATGTCACTACACCACCCGGTGAATTAATATAAAGACTAATTTCTTTTTTAGGATTTTCTGCTTCCAAGAAAAGTAATTGTGCACAAACAAGCATCGCCATATTATCTTCAACAGGCCCATTAATAAAAATGATCCGCTCTTTCAAAAGACGAGAAAAAATATCATAGGCTCTCTCACCACGATTAGTCTGTTCAATTACCATAGGAACAAGACTTAATGCTGTTTTCATTGGATTATTCATATTTTTACTTCCGTTCATATAAGAATTATTTTTTACACATTCAATAATTTTATCCATATGCTAACATTGCTCTCTTATGCAAACTACAACCAATTCTCTTTAAACAAGATTAAAATCCTAATGGTTAAAATAGCAATAATAACTTATCTGAAAAAATCATCAGCACCAGGAATACGGGACACTGCCCAATGATAAAAGCTTCCTTTTTGAGGTCTTTGAGTTGTCTTTGCCTTTCTATGGATATGAAATCCTATTAAACGTGAATCTGTAAGCGGTTCAATCCCAAAAGCTGGATTAAAAATATACTCAGTTTTTCGTCCAGTCCAATAATAAAAAGTTTCTTTTTCCTTTGCTTCATGAAAAAAACCATATCGTTTAGCCAACCGTGAAATACCATCATTGCCAAATATCGTAATTCCAAGATTTCTCGGTAAAATTGGTTTTTTTCATCTTTAACCAAAATGGCCTCAAAACACGGCGTTTAAATCCTAACCAATCAGGAATAATCTTTGTACTTGCCCAATAATCCTCAAACACTTTTATAATAGGATTATCAGACGGTAAATAAAGTGCAGAAACGCCTACTTTTACAGAATTTTCTTTTGCAAACCAAACTTTATCAATATCTGGATGAAACTGCTTAACTAGATAGACATCCGTATCCAACCAAACACCCTGCTGATATTTCATCAATATAACGCGAAAAAAATCCGAAAACTGAACAATTGTACACCCTTGTTCACTGTCACAAAAATTTGGATCAAGGCGATAAATTGCTGAACGCGGTAAAATTGATTCAGCATTATGCAATTCAACACCAACAGGCAAATTTTCCACTTTGTCATAACTGAAAAGCTTAACCTTCTGCCCAGTTCTAACCATTGATGACAAACACAGCCTATCAACCAGTCTTAATTGTCCACTATACCCAAAAGTACAAATATCCATAAGCAATGAACGTATCAAAAATATTCTAAACTTACGCGAAATAATTGTTCAACATCACGAACACTATCAGCAAGAGCAAAAATCACTATCCGATCACCAGGTAAAATATGTGTAACTGCTGAAAGCTGTATTATTGTCTTATTACGATAAATCGCACCAATCCTTAAACCATCTGATAACTTAAGTTCTGACAATGACTTACCAATCAATGAAGACGTTTGCATCACTTCAGCCTCAATAATTTCTGCCTGACCATTAAAAACTGAATGAACAGCACGAATACGCCCACGACGCATTTGCTGTAAAATTTTCGATATAGTAACACTATGTGGATTAAGATATGCATCAATACCAACTGTGCGACTAAATTCTTGGTAAGCAACATTATTAATTAATACCATATTGGCTCTGCATCCCAATCTTTTAGAGATAATAGCACTTAAGAGATTAACTTGATCTTGATTAGTCAACGTAATCATTAAATCAGCTTGATCAATTCCAGCTTCCTGAAGAATCACTGGATCCAATACATTACCATATAAAACAGTTGTTTTTTCGAGTTGGTCAGCAATTGTGAGCGCTCTTTCTTTATGCGATTCTATAATTTTTAACCTTAACTTATGCAACCGCTTTTCAATAGCTTGAGCAACATAAAGGCCAATATGTCCACCTCCTGCAATAATCATACGATGCGCATCCTGTTCTTTATGACCAAAAATCCCAACTGCACGACGCATCTGATCACGATCAGCAACGAGATAAATCACATCACCAACGCGTAATTGTGTTTCTGAGTGCGCTATTATTAATTCCGAACCACGTTTAATCCCAGTAACTGTCGTCCGAAGATCTGGAAAAAGCTCCGTTAACTGACGTAAAGGTGTATTAATGACTGGACAATCTTCCATACATTCCAAAGCTAACGCAACAATATCATCATTACAAAAATAAAGAACATCTATTGCACCAGGTAAAGCAATACGGCGCAAAACCATTTCCCCCACTTCAACTTCTGGTGAAATAACCACATCAATGGGGATATTCTCTCTAGTAAAAAGCGTTTTATAGCATGGTTCTAAATAAGATTGTGAGCGAATACGTGCTATTTTAGTTGGAACATTGAACAATGAGTGTGCTACCTGACAAGCTACCATATTGACTTCATCAAATAAAGTTACCGCAATCAGCATATCAGCTTTATCTGCACCAGCAGCTAAAAGCACCTCAGGCTGTGAACCATGACCAATAAAGCCTCTCACATCCAGCGTATCGCTAATTTTCTCAACCAATTTTGCTTCAATATCAATAACAGTCACATCGTGATTCTCAGCAGCAAGACGCTCGGCTATCCCATAACCAACCTGTCCTGCTCCGCAAATAATAATATGCATACTCTATGAAACTCCAAGTGTTTTAAGCTTACGATGCAAAGCTGAACACTCCATACCTATAAACTCAGCTGTACGCAATATATTCCCACCCAAACGCCCAATCTGTGCCACTAAATACCTTTTTTCAAATAATTCTCGTGCTTCACGTATATGAAACTCCAAGCGTTTTAAGCTTACGATGCAAAGCTGAACGCTCCATACCTATAAACTCAGCTGTACGTGATATATTCCCACCTAAACGCCCAATCTGCGCCACTAAATACCTTTTTTCAAATAATTCTCGTGCTTCACGTAACGGTAAATCCATTATGCTCTCATCTGTATTTATCTGAAAACATAGCAAAGAATCGCTTACTTCAGTAGGAAGAAATTCTGCCGTTATTGGACCATCACCATCACGTGCAAGAATAAGAAGACGTTCAATATTGTTGCGTAACTGCCGCACATTACCTGGCCAAGCATGCGTTTGCAAAATAGTTATGACATCATCGCTAATTTCACGTGGCTTAATACCGACCTGCTGTGATATTATTCTAACAAAATGACGCACAAGCTCTGGAATATCTTCACGATGGGCAGAAAGTGGTGGAACTGCAACGGGAACAACCGAAAGACGATGAAAAAGATCTTCTCTAAAGTACCCATCAGAAATAAGATTTTCAAGATTTTGTGCTGTTGATGAAATTACACGAACATCCACTTTAACACGTTTTGTACCACCAACCCTTTCAAATGTCTGATTTGTCAATACTCGAAGAATCTTACTTTGAGTCTCGCGAGGCATATCAGCAATTTCATCAAGATATAGTATTCCGCCATGAGCTTCTTCTAATGCACCGATCTTGCGCTCACCATCTTCCCTTTCGTTGCCAAACAATTCTATTTCTACTCTTTCTGGGGTAATCGTTGCTGCATTGATTACAACAAAAGGGCCATTCGAACGTGCTGACAGTGCATGAATAGCACGTGCCACCATTTCTTTTCCTGCACCTGAAGGGCCACTAATCATAATACGACTATTGGTTGGTGCTACTTTTTCTATGGTTTGACGTAAATGTTTCATAACGGACGATGTTCCAATTAATTCTGGTGTCTCGCTTGAACGCTTTCGTAATTCTGAAAGCTCTCGTTTTAATTTCGAATTTTCAAGAGTCCGTTCAGCAACCAATACAAGCCGATCAGCTTTAAAAGGTTTTTCAATGAAATCATACGCTCCTCGTTTTATAGCAGAAACAGCCGTTTCAATATTACCATGACCGGATATCATAACTACTGGAAGAGTAGGATATCGTGTTTTAATTTCATCAAGCAGCGTTAAACCATCAATACGGCTTCCCTGTAACCAAATATCTAAAAAAATTAGCTTTGGGATACGCTCATTAATTTTCGCTAACGCTTCATCGGAGTTACATGCAACACGCGTTTCGTAGCCTTCATCATTTAAAATACCAGCAACAAGCTCACGAATATCCACCTCATCATCAATAATTAAGATATCTGATACCATCTTATCCCCCTATTTTATGATTCGTAGCTTGTGCAATACCATCTTACTTAACCCCATTTGCTGGAAATACCAAACGAATCATTGCACCACGACCATCATAAAAATTTTTTGGTGCATCATGTAGTTCCATATAACCACCATGATCTTCAATAATTTTTCGTACAATGGCTAATCCAAGCCCTGTTCCTTTTTCTCGCGTTGTTATATAAGGTTCCAATAATTTTTGCCTTTGCTCTTTAGGAAGTCCTTTACCATTGTCAATAATATCTACAATTAAGCATTCTTCTTGATGATAAGAACGTACAAGGATATGACCATGAATACCTTCTTCTCGTGCGATTGAATCGATAGCCTCGCTAGCATTTTTGATAACATTGCAAAAAGCTTGAACAATGAGACGATTATCAAATGCACCGACAAGTGGTACACTTCCTAAATCTTGCTCAAAATAAATATCATGTCGTGTAACTTCTATCAAGAAACATGCTTCACGTAGTAATTCACGTATATCTAAAATACGTATTTTTGGTTTGGGCATACGCGCAAAAGAAGAAAATTCATCAACCATACGCCCAATATCTCCAACTTGTCGAATAATCGTATCGATACACTGCTCAAAAACTTCCTTATCCTGTGTGATAATTTTATTATAACGTTTACGAATACGTTCAGCTGATAGCTGAATAGGTGTAAGTGGATTTTTGATTTCGTGTGCAATGCGACGTGCAATATCTGCCCAAGCAGATGAACGCTGCGCTTCAACAAGATCTGTAATATCATCAATCGTCAAAACCCAGGATTGACCCTGCCCATCATCCTCTTCCATAGTAATTTGCACATTAAAAACACGTTCTTTTCCAGCAACACTTAAACTTACCTGTTCACGATGATTTTTACGACCTAATGAACGTGCAAATTTAAAAACCTGCCCAATTTCAGCACTTAATGATAAAAGACTGCGTCCAATAACTTGTTCAGAACGAACACCAAACATTGCTTCAATAGACCGATTAATAATTGTAATATCACCATTATCGCCGATCCCAGCTACACCCGCTGTTACACCAGATAAAACAGCCTCAGAAAAACGTCGCCTCTCATCAATTTGGTCACGCACTGCGATCAATTCATTGCGCCGACTCTTTAGTTCACTTACCATATAATTGAAAGTTTTTGATAATTGTCCAAGATCACCATCCCGCGCGCGTACTGGTACAAAAACTTCCATATTCCCAGCAGCCACATTATCAGCTGCACTAATAAGAAGACGAATAGGACGCACTAAGCGATCAGCAACAGCAATACCGGCCCAAATAGCCGATAAGAATAAACTAAAAAAAAGACAAAGATAAAGTGTACCAAATGCGATTTGCATCGGCAAACGATTTTCATTTAAATCACGATAGTGATCTGTATTAACTTCCGTTAAACGTAAAGCAGACAAAACATCTTCATCAATGTCACGTACCAAGTATAAAAATGTATTTGGAATATTGGTAAATTTTAAAATAATACCAAAATAATCGTGAACCCCAGGTTGAAAAGAAAAAGGCCTCGTGCTGGTTGCACGCTCAATAAGATTGGATGGTGGGATAGGTAATTTATCCTCATCACCAAGATCGCTTGATATAAAAACAGCTCCACTTGAACTCAACAAAAATGCACCACGAAGATTGCGCCCTGCAGCATGACGTGTCAATTTTATTCTATATTCAACTGGATTACGCTCTAAAAGCTTTTTATTATCGAGTGCAAATGCCATAGCATAGGATAAATTTTTCAAATTTTGAAGCATCTCATCCGCATAAGCATTTGCTAAATCGATAGAAGAATTAACAATTTGCCGAGTCGTCGTATCAAACCATCGATCAAGACCTAAATTAAGAGCAGGCCCTGATACGAGTGCGACAGCAACAGCTGGAACTGTTGCAACAAGCGCAAACAACGAAATAAGACGTACATGAAGACGTGAGCCAGCACGTCTTAATCGCCACGCACGAATAATAGGAATTATTTCATAAAAGACAATTATTACAAGCCCCAAAACCCAAATGCTATTAATCCCTATAAGGATTAGCGTTACAATTTTACTGGGAACAACAGGGGTTAGGCCAATAAGAATGATAAATGATACAGAAGCCGTTAGCAAAGCTAATACAATGATTGTGATACCTAAAAACGTATACATTTTACTTAAATGATATAGCTCATCATTATAAGTGTCTTGATCTATGTTTTTGAGATTTGTCACAGATATTGTATTCATAGTCAGTTTACATTATTTTATCCTATCTTTTCCATATAACCTCTTGTAACAAAAATTGACAATACCAATGCTGTATTTAAAATACAGCTAATCTAGTAAATAAAAGAAAAACTTCTACATTTTTTAGAATATCTTTAAAATAAAAAGTGTATTGACTATACTTTAATAGGAGGTGAAATGCGGTTAACTAGACAAACAAACTATGCCCTCCGGATGCTCATGTACTGTGCAGGTAATCAGGGATCTCTCAGCCGTATCCCAGAAATTGCTAAGGTACATGCTGTTTCTGAGCTTTTTTTATTTAAAATTCTTCAACCACTCGTTGAGGCAGGTTTTATACAAACTGTACGGGGTCGAAATGGTGGTATTAAATTAGCTAAACCTGCAACCGAAATTTCGGTAGCAGATGTTGTAAAAGTAACGGAAGATAATTTTTCTATGGCAGAATGTTTTGATACTGCAGAACCTAATTGCCCATTAGTTAATTTTTGTGGTTTAAATATTACACTTAAAAAAGCATTAAATGCTTTTTTTGATGTATTATCAGTAACATCCATTGCTGATCTGCAACAAACATCTTTTCCAAATCAATTAAAAATTAATAATCACGAAACAATCAGCTGAAATAATGAAAAAGGAGATTGGATATTTCTATTGCAGCTATAATATTAGCCGCTGGACGCGGTGAAAGAGCAAGACTTTCACAAAAAACGCCAAAACAATATCGACTTTTAGGACAAAAGCCGGTTATTTATCATACCGTGCGTTGTTTTTGGCAACATCCAGCTATCACAACGATAATTTTAGTTATTCATCCAGAAGATCATCAAATTTGCGAACAAGCTATAGCCGATTTTAGGGAGCATATCATAATTGTTGAAGGAGGTGATACACGTCAAGCATCCACCTTACGTGGGCTTCACGCACTAAAAAAAATCAGACCAAAATATGTTCATATTCACGATGGAGTACGCCCCTTCATTGAAAATACACTTCTTGAGCAAATCCATACTACTGTCAATCATAAAGAAGGTGTTTTACCCGCTCTCACCATTTCTGACACCCTGAAACGTGTAAATAATACACACTATGTTTTAGAAACAATTCCACGTACCAATCTTTGTAGTGCACAAACCCCACAGTGTTTCCCATTTGAACGCATCTTAGCTGCCCATGAAAAAGCAATACAATTCTGTAAATATGATTTTACTGATGATTCAGCAATTGCTGAATGGTTTGGTATTCCTATGCGTACTATCCCCGGAAGCCCTAACAACATAAAAATTACATGGCACGAAGATTTTGATACTGCACATTTACATCTCCAAAAAAAAATGCAAATATTCCCTGATATCCGCACCGGCAATGGCTATGATGTCCATTCATTCAAAGAAGGAACTTTTATCACATTATGTGGTATAAAAATCCCTTTTCATAAAAAATTAAATGGGCATTCAGATGCTGATGTTGCCCTTCATGCGCTAACAGATGCTCTTCTCGCTACTCAAGGCGCAGGAGATATCGGTACACATTTTCCTCCTTCTGATCCTCAGTGGAAAAATACATCATCAGAAATTTTTCTACGCCATGCCATTGATATTATTAAACAAGCAGGTGGCCGTATTGTTAATGTTGATATCACATTGATTGCTGAAAAACCCAAAATTAGTTCTTATCGTTATACAATGACAACAAACCTTGTGAATATACTCAAAATTTCACCTGATCGGATTTCCATAAAAGCAACAACAAATGAAAAGCTCGGATTTATTGGTCGTGAAGAAGGAATCGCTGCTCTTGCAACTGCTACTGTTCTTTATCCAGGAGAAATTTCTAAATGATGTATTTTTGTGAAAAGCAAGCACATGCAGTTCTTAAAGCTTGTCGCCAAAATGGCTTAATTTTAACAACAGTTGAGTCTTGTACAGGGGGGCTTATTGCCGCAAATCTTACTAATATTGCCGGATCATCTGATGTGCTTGATTGTGGATTTGTTGTTTATTCAAATGAATCTAAAATGCGTCTTGTTGGTGTATGTGCTGAACTTATAAAAACATATGGTGCAGTTTCAAAAGAAGTTGCTATTGCAATGGCAGAGGGAGGATTAAAATATTCACAAGCTACAATCGCAGTTTCTGTAACAGGAATTGCAGGCCCTGGAGGTGCATGTCTCAGCAAACCTGTAGGACTTGTACATTTCGCCGTTGCTTACAAAAACCGTAAAACTTTGCACACAGAAACCTACTTCAAGAATCTTGATCGTAATGCTATCCGTCATGCAACTGTTGAGAATGCTTTAAAAATGATTCTAAAATCTCTTCAATGATACTTTTCATATCTAATTTAGACTTCATATCAGCGTAACCATAATTCACGAAACCGCAATATTTATTATATAACAAGATCATATTACCGGAAAACCATAAATCTTATGAGCACGCATTTCAAAAGCATCAGTGAATTTACGAAAAGCAACATCAAATATTGAACCCATAACCAGTCCAAGCATTTTGCTTTTAAATTCATAATCAATAAAAAATTCTACGTTACATGCATTTTTATTCTCGATATGATGAAATACCCAGCGATTTTCAAGATATCTGAATGGACCATCAATATATTTAACTTCTATGATATTTTCTCTTGGTTGAAGAAATACCTGAGTCGTGAAAGTTTCTTGGATAGCCTTATAGCCAACTGTCATATCAGCAAGAAGCAATGTTTTTTCCTCACATTCTTTCCGAGAACGTACTACTAAGGCTTCACACATCGGTAAGAATTCAGGATAACGTTCAACATCTGAAACAAGATTAAACATTTCACGGGCACTATGCGCAACCTGCCGATGTGTTGTAAAAGTTGGCATGATTATCTCTGTAATGCAAATTTCTCATCACGTGCTTTTTGCAAAATTTTAAAATCATCTCCTGCATGATGAGATGAACGTGTCAAAGGACTGGAAGCCATATGTAAAAAACCCTTTGCTTTGCCAATCTTTGCAAAAGATTCAAATTCTTCAGGAGGTACAAAACGAATAACTGGATGATGTTTTCGTGTAGGCTGCAAATATTGTCCAATTGTCATAAAATCAACATCTGCAGAGCGTAAATCATCCATCAATTGTAGAATTTCATTTCGTTCTTCTCCAAATCCCACCATAATCCCTGATTTTGTGAAGATTGTCGGATTAAGTTCTTTAACGCGTTGTAATAATCGAATTGAATGAAAATAGCGCGCTCCTGGACGAACTTTTAAATATTTAGATGGAACTGTTTCCAAATTATGGTTAAAAACATCAGGTTTAGCAGCAACAACAATTTCTAAAGCACCATCTTTATGGCGAAAATCAGGTGTAAGAACTTCAATTGTTGTCTTGGGAGATAACAAACGAATAGCATAAATAACTTTTGCAAAATGTTGTGCACCACCATCAACAAGGTCATCACGGTCAACAGATGTAATCACAACATGTTTTAATCCCATTTGAGCAACAGCATCTGCTACACGTTCTGGCTCATTGTCATCAACTGCTAGCGGAATACCTGTTGCAACGTTACAAAATGCACAAGCCCGTGTACATATCTCACCTAAAATCATGAAGCTAGCATGCCGCTGACTCCAACATTCACCAATATTTGGACACCCTGCTTCTTCACATACAGTCACCAATTTATTGGTGCGTACAATGCTATGTGTTTCCTTATATATTTGTGATGTTGGTGCTTTTACGCGAATCCAATCCGGTTTTTTCTGAACGCTTGTATCTGGACGATGCGCTTTTTCAGGGTGACGCAGACGTCTATGCGTAACTTTATCAACAACCGTAACCATTCAAATTCCTACCTTGCAAATATGGAATACTAATGAAACACCACAAAAACAAGATCTTTTATACAATTCAAGCATTAAGCATTTAAAACCTGATCATAAGCATCTAATACACTTTCTTTCATCATTTCCGATAATGTTGGATGTGGAAAAACAGTATGCATCAATTCTTTTTCAGTGGTTTCAAGATTCATAGCAATAACAAAACCTTGAATTAATTCTGTTACTTCTGCCCCTACCATATGCGCACCAAGAAGCTGTCCTGTTTTTTTATCAAAGATAGTTTTAACTAATCCATGATCTTCACCTAATGCGATAGCCTTACCATTGGCTGAAAAGGAATAACGACCAATATGTATATCATAACCAGCTTCTTTCGCCATCACTTCTGAAAGCCCTACGGATGCCACTTGTGGTGTACAATATGTACATCCTGGAATTTTTTTCTTATCAAGTGGATGAATATTCTTTAAACCCGCAAGATGTTCAATGCATATTACTCCTTCTTCTTCTGCCTTATGTGCTAGCATAGGAGGACCGGCCACATCACCAATAGCATAAATACCCTTTACCCCTGTCCAATTCCATTCATCAGTTACAATGCACCCACGATCGGTTTTTATACCTAACGCTTCTAATCCAAGATTTTCAATATTGCCTTGAACCCCAATAGCTGAAATCAACCGATCAGCCATAATTGTTTCTGTCTTTCCTTTAATTTCAATATGTGCAGTAATAGAATTAGAAGCTTTTTCAACTTTTGTTACTTTTGCCTGCGTAAGAATGCGGATACCTTTTTTCTCTAACTGTTTACGAGAAAATATTGAAATTTCAGTATCTTCAGCTGGCATAATGTGAGGCATCATTTCAATAACAGTTACTTTAGCTCCCATATCATGATAAAAAGAAGCAAATTCAATACCAATTGCTCCAGATCCTATTACCAAAAGTGATTTTGGTATTATAGGTGGAATCATAGCTTCAAAATAAGTCCAAATAAGCCTTCCATCTGGCTCAACACTAGGAAGAACACGAGGACGTGCACCAGTCGCAATAATTACATATTTCGCTTGGTAAATTCCCTCCCCGAGCGTTTCTTTAGGAATTGGATTTTGTGGCTGCATAATTTTCTTGGATGTTGAGGAAACCATAACTTCTGTAAACTGACTTCCCTTAGCTTTTCCAGTTAGCTTTGCTTCACCCCAAATAATATCTATTTTATTTTTTTTCATAAGAAAATTAACGCCAGTATTTAAACGTGCAGAAACCCTGCGCGAGCGGGCTACGACATCTTTGATATTGACTTCAATGGAACCATTAAGCTTTATTCCATAATCTTTAGCATGTTCGGCAAAATGCTTTATTTCTGCTGAGCGTAAGAGTGCTTTTGTTGGGATACAGCCCCAATTTAAGCAAATTCCACCTAAATGTTCACGTTCAACAATTGCAGTCTTGAAACCACACTGCGCTGCACGAATTGCAGTCACATATCCGCCAGGCCCTGAGCCAATCACAATTACATCATAAAGATCCGCCAAAGTAACTCCTCCATGGATATAAAAAATAGATACACTCTCTTTTGGCTTAAGATCAAAAACCAACATAACAGAATTTTATCTAAAGATTTATATAGATGCCTTTATCAAATTAAAATAAACGATAATGTTGCCGTTTAAATTCTTTAAATTTTCTTTTCCTATACTAATGTATCACTATCACATACAATTATGTGAAACACTTTTAAATAAATCAAATTAACAGCGCTAATGGATTTTCAATCATCTTCTGAAAAGTTTGAGCTAGTTCTGCTGCTAATGCACCATCAATAGCACGATGATCAACAGAAAGTGTAACCGACATAACTGTTGCAACTGCTAATGCACCATTCTTAACAACTGCACGTTGTTGACCTGAACCAACTGCAAAAATCGTTGCGTGCGGTGGATTAAGAATAGCAGAAAAACTTTTCACACCATACATCCCCATATTTGATACAGCTGTTGTTCCTCCTTGATATTCTTCCATTTTTAGCTTATGTTCACGTGCACGTTTTGCAAAATCCTTCATTTCATTAGAGATAACTAACAAAGACTTTTCCTCTGCATGGCGAACAATTGGTGTAATTAACCCATTTGAAACGGAAACAGCAACCCCAATATCGCAGTGTTTATGATGAAGTATCCCACCTTCAAGCCAAGATACGTTAGCACTAGGAATTGCCTTTAAAGAAAGAGCTACAGCTCTAATAACCATATCGTTAATTGAAATTTTATAAGAAGATTTAAGCCCTTCCTGTGTCTCAATCATCGGAACCGCAGCATTCAATTGTGCACGTAATTCTAATAATGCATCGAGCTCACAATCTACCGTCACATAAAAGTGAGGTACTTTTTGTTTAGATTCAACCAAACGTTTAGCGATTATTTTACGCATATTATGATGAGGGATAAATGTATACTCATCCTCTTTAAATAACTTTATTGTTTGTTCATCAGAAGTACTTGTAGCTACCTGCTGTTTGTTTTGTGATAAATCATGTGTCTCAAAAACACCATCACTTAAGATTTTTTCTATATCTTGCTTGATAATACGCCCATACGGACCACTACCAGAAACAAGGGATAAATCAAGGCCAGCTTGAGCCGCTAACCGCCGTGCTAAAGGAGATGCGAAAAGACGTGTATTCTTTTTATCGCTCTCTATTAATTGCTGAGTTGGCAATAAATGAGTTACTTGTTTTACTTTTTCTACTTTTAAGTCTGTCTGCTTCACATCCTTTGATTCTTTGATTACAAAAGAAGTAGATTCTTCTTCTACAACC
Organism: Bartonella sp. B35(2025); assembly: GCF_053794465.1. Taxonomy (NCBI): domain Bacteria; kingdom Pseudomonadati; phylum Pseudomonadota; class Alphaproteobacteria; order Hyphomicrobiales; family Bartonellaceae; genus Bartonella; species Bartonella sp. B35(2025). The sequence continues at coordinate 361,053 of NZ_CP200035.1, read as the reverse complement.
TTAATAGCCTCAGCTAAATCTTCACCTTCTTCTGCTAAAATAACAATTAAAGTATTAACTTTAACTCCCTGCGTTCCAGCAGGAACAATAATTTTAGCAACTCTTCCCTCATCGACAGCCTCCACTTCCATTGTCGCCTTATCAGTTTCAATTTCAGCGATAACATCACCAGGAGAAACCATATCTCCTTCTTGAACATTCCATTTTGACAAATTCCCTTCTTCCATCGTAGGAGAAAGTGCAGGCATTGTAATCTTAATAGGCATAGTACTTTCCTCCATTATGCTTTATAAGTCACAACCTTAACGGTCTCGACAATTTCAGCAATGCTGGGCAAAGCTAATTTTTCAAGATTAGCAGCATATGGTAAAGGAACATCTTTACTAGCAATTGTAGCAACTGGTGCATCAAGATAATCAAATGCTTGCTGCATAACACGTGTTGCTATCTCAGTGCCAACAGATGATTGAGGATACCCTTCTTCAATTGTTATTAAACGACCTGTTTTTTTGACTGAAGTAAGAATCGTTGGAAGATCCATCGGACGAATAGTTCGCAAATCAATCAACTCAACGTCAATACCAAGTTTTTCAATTTCTGGTAATGCTTGAACCGCATAATGCATACCAATCCCATACGCAACAATTGTCACATCCTGACCAGATTTATGAAGGCGTGCCTTACCTATAGGTAAAATAAAGTCGTCTACCTGAGGAACATCAAATTTATGGCCATACAAAATCTCATTTTCAAGGAAAATAATAGGATTGTCATCACGAATAGCAGCTTTCAATAAACCTTTTGCATCAGCAGCACTATAAGGCATAACAACCTTAAGACCTGGCACATGACTGTACCATGCAGCATAACATTGAGAATGCTGAGCACCGACACGTGCAGCCGCACCATTGGGACCACGAAAAACTATTGGAGTAGACATTTGTCCACCGGACATATAACGAGTCTTTGCTGCTGAATTAATAATTTGATCAATTGCCTGCATAGCAAAATTAAATGTCATAAACTCAACAATGGGGCGCAGTCCCCCAAATGCAGCACCAACAGCTAAGCCAGCAAAACCGTGCTCTGTTATTGGGGTATCAATAACTCGTCGTGCACCAAATTCTTCTAATAAACCTTGGCTAACTTTATAAGCACCTTGATATTGCGCTACTTCCTCCCCTAATAGGAAAACTGTCTCATCACGCCGCATTTCTTCAGCCATAGCTTGGTTGATCGCTTCACGCACCGTCATTGTAACCATTTGTGTCCCTGCTGGAATATCTAAATCAAGAGTATGAGATTCTGGCATTAACGAAGAAAGAGATGAAGATTCTCTATTAGATTTTTGATGAAGATTCAAAGAATTAGCAGTAGGTAAAATATCCCCAGCGCTTTCACCTTCCTCTAACAATACTGCAATAACAGTATTAACTTTCACTCCTTCGGAACCTTCAAGCACACAAATTTTGCCAATAATTCCTTCATCGACAACTTCTACTTCCATCATTGCTTTATCAGTTTCAATTTCAGCAATCACATCACCAGAATTAACTTTATCACCTTCTTTTTTGAGCCATTTAGATAATTTACCTTCTTCCATTGTTGGCGAAAGTGCTGGCATCAAAATATCAATAGACATACTTGCTTCCCTCGCATCAAACTAAAACATCAGTATAAAGCTCAGAAGCATCTGGCTCCTGATCGCTTTGTGCAAAATCCGCTGCATCAGCAACAATTGCACGCACTTTCTTATCAATAGATTTTAAATCGTCTTCGCTTGCCCAACCTTGTTGCAGAATCCGATTTTTTACCTGATCAATTGGATCATAATCTTCTTTTATTTTCTGAACTTCTTCCTTTGATCGATATTTTGCTGGATCAGACATGGAATGACCACGATAGCGATAAGTTTGCATATCAAGAATAATTGGCCCCTTACCCGAACGCGCCCAAGCAATTGCTTCATCAGCAGCTCCTTTAACTGCTCGTACATCCATACCATCAACAACAATACCTGGAATTTCAAAAGAAAGACCACGACGAGAAAAATCAATATCTGCAGATGCACGAGCAACTGATGTTCCCATAGCATACTGGTTATTTTCAATAATATAGATAACAGGGAGTTTCCAAAGCGAAGCCATATTAAAACTTTCGTAAACTTGCCCCTGATTTGCAGCACCATCACCAAAATAGACCAATGTTACATTATCTTTACCAAGATACTGATTCGAAAATGCTAAACCTGAGCCAATTGGAACCTGTGCACCAACAATACCATGCCCACCATAAAAGTTTTTTTCTTTAGAGAACATATGCATTGAGCCGCCCTTCCCTTTGGAAAAGCCACCTTGACGTCCTGTTAATTCTGCCATAACACCACGTGGGCTCATACCAGCTGCCAACATATGACCATGATCACGATAAGATGTAATGACCTGATCCCCTTCTTTTACTGCCCTCAGTGTTCCAGTAACAACGGCTTCTTGTCCAATATAGAGATGACAAAATCCACCAATAAGCCCCATACCGTAAAGTTGCCCTGCTTTTTCTTCAAAACGACGAATTAAAAGCATTTCTTGATAAGCATCAATTTCCTCTTCTCGTGTAAAATTAGCTATTTGTGCTATCTTTGTTGTATTTGATAATGCAGAATGCACCACCGATGCAGAATTTTTTTTAAGCCGTTCTGCCATATTAAACTCCCTTTTATGATTATTTAGAAATAACCTTTACGAACAAAAGTTACAAGCACTATCAATCAACCTAAATGATACCATAGATAATTGTTTTAAAATATTTTTTTAAATTAAATAATTTTTAATTAACTTTTAATATCGTTAAAAGGAGTTAAAATTGTCAATTCATTTGGTTTAGAAAAGTTTAAATTTCTCCGAACATACTCATCCAGCATATCCTTTTCAATATGCCCGTCGCGTAAAAGAGTAATACGCTTTTCAATAGATATTCGTTCAGCTTCTACTTTACGAAGCTCCCCTTCTAACTCAACAATATGTTTATTAACTTCATTACGTGAATATAATCCATACTCACCATGAAAAACATGATAACTGAAGTAGCTTAAAACTCCTACTGTCATAATTGGCAGGATGAAGCGTACTTTTACTGATCTCCGTTTCTGCTTTGTCCACATAAAATAGCACAATCTTTTAAAATATTTTAGTTCACTATGTGCACAACTTTCATTAATACTTCATTAACAAATGCCTATACCAACGCAAATTAATATCATACCTTGAATGCTTTTATCACAACAAAAATAAGCTATATCATCAACTTTTCATATCTTATTACATCATGCAGTATCTGCTAATTTACGATTTTATCCCCGCTTTTGTCAGAAAATTTCCCTGCAATAATGATTATAAAATCAACAATTGCCCAAATACCAGTAATAGTCAATCCAATAACTGATAAAGATAAAACAAGCATTAAAATTCCAGTCCAAATCCTACCAACCAAAAAGCGATGAATACCGAATACACCAGCAAACCAACAAATAAGCGCTAACATCACTTTTGATTGTTCTGACTGTTGACTTAGCAGTGGAAAAACAGAATTTATGGAATTACCTTCACACACAAAATCAATGGTATCACCAACTTTTGGTGGGATCTTTCCTAACCAATCCCAAACCGCAAATTGATAACGCTTACCATCATCACCTGAGACGAGATAAGTTCCTTGATCCTGGCTAATAATTATACCTCTCATTTATTTACCACCTACAAAATCGCCATTCATACATCATAAAAATAACAGCTTAATATAATGCTTTTTAACTTGTAATTTTATTCCTACTCTTATTAAAGAAATCTCTAACTGTAATAATTACAAAATCAATAAATACTCAAATAAAATTAATAATTAATCCAACAATTAATTATAGCTAAAATCAATATCAAAATACCTATTTTCACTTTATCAACCATAAAACAATAGATGCCTAATGTTCAAAAAAAGAAATAAATAAAAGAATACTACCTTTGAAGTTCCCTGATGTTCACTTTTAAATAACGAGAAAGCAGAACTAATAACATTACCATTACACACAGAATCAATAGAATCGCTAATATTCAGGAGAACCTTTTTAACTAAGCTACAAATGTAAGTCTATAATGCTTACCATCTTACCTAAAACCAGATAAACTCCTTATCCTTAACTAATAACCCTACTTTTCATTTTTATTCCCTATGCAATTTTTACTAAAAATATTTAGTAATAAAAAATTTAATAATAGTACAAAAAACAACGTTTTATGCTTATAATCATTAACGATGCAAAATACCAGCATAACATGCCTGTTCTCCTAGCATTTCTTCAATGCGAATGAGCTGATTATATTTTGCCACTCTATCTGAACGTGCAAGTGAACCAGTTTTTATTTGCCCACAATTTGTTGCAACAGCAAGATCAGCAATAAAGGTATCCTCTGTTTCACCTGAACGGTGAGATATAACAGTACGATAACCCGCTTGATGAGCTATTTCGACAGTATCAAGCGTCTCACTCAACGTACCAATCTGATTAACTTTAATAAGAATAGAATTGGCAACACCTTTTTTGATTCCATCACGCAAACGCACTGGATTCGTTACAAATAAATCATCACCAACAAGCTGACACTTTTGACCAACTGAATCTGTGAGTAATTTCCACCCCTCCCAATCATCCTCAGCCATCCCATCTTCAATCGTAATAATAGGATAAGTTTCAACAAGTTTAGTCAAATAATCTACTTGTTCTTGAACATCACGATATTTCTCTTCACCTTTATAAAAATACAAACCATTTTTATAAAATTCTGTTGAAGCACAATCCAAACCAAGAGCAATTTGTTCACCTGGTTTATATCCACACGAAATTATAGATTCTATAATAAAATCAATTACTTGTTCTGCATTTTTAAATTGAGGAGCAAAACCACCTTCATCACCAACATTGGTATTATAACCTGATTTTTTTAAATATTTTTTCAATGTATGAAAGACTTCAGCACCATAGCGAACTGCTTCTCTGATTGTGGGTGCTCCGATAGGAATAATCATAAATTCTTGAAAATCAATCGGATTATCAGCATGTACGCCACCATTAATAATATTCATCATTGGTGTTGGAAGAATACGCGCTTGTATACCACCGATATAACGATATAAAGGCAAACACAATGACTTTGCCGCTGCTTTTGCAACAGCTAATGAAACACCAAGAATAGCATTAGATCCAAGACGGGCTTTATTCGGTGTCCCATCTAAAGCAATCATTGCTTGATCAATAGCTATTTGATTTCTTGCATCTCGCCCACAAAGTTCTTCAAGAATTTCACCATTTACTGCAGCAATCGCTTTTTTAACCCCTTTACCTTGATAGCGTGCATCTCCATCACGAAGTTCCATCGCTTCATGTGTACCTGTCGATGCTCCTGAAGGAACAATAGCACGACCAAAAACTCCATTTTCCAAATGAACATCAACTTCTACCGTTGGATTACCACGACTATCAAGTACTTCACGCCCAATAATATCCACAATACTAGTCACATGAATTCCCTTATTTCACAAAATATTGATCTATATTAGATACCATAAAACAGAATATCTTTTATATATTTATATTCGATCCACTTTTTTTGACAGATAATCAAATTCTATCAAAGTCTCAAGTAATCTTTGTAAATCATCAATTTTAATCATATTAAGTCCATCAGAGGGCGCATTATCAGGATCTTGATGCGTTTCTAAGAAAACACCTGCAACTCCAATAGAAACAGCTGCACGTGCTAAAATTTCAACAAACTGACGCTGCCCACTAGATGAATCCCCTTTACCACCTGGTTCCTGAACAGAATGTGTTGCATCAAAAATAACAGGGGCTCCAAATGAACGCAAAATGGGCAATGCACGCATATCAGAAATAAGGCGATTATATCCAAATGAAGTGCCTCGCTCACAAAGCATAACATTGGGATTACCACTTTGAGTAATCTTTCTCAAAACATTTTCCATATCCCACGGAGCTAAAAATTGGCCTTTTTTAATATTAATAACACGCCCTGTTTTGGCTGCCGCCACCAAAAGATCCGTTTGACGACATAAAAAAGCAGGTATTTGCAAAACATCCACTATTGAAGCAACAGCAATACATTGCTCTTCTGTATGAACATCAGTCAATACTGGACAACCAAATTCCTTTTTCAAATCAGAAAAAATAGCTATTGCTTTTTCAAGACCAATACCACGCACTGCATTAAGAGATGTTCGGTTAGCCTTATCATAGCTAGATTTATAAATAAATCCAATACCTACCTGATCTGTAATTTCTTTAATACGACCAGCCATTTCAAAAGCATGATCGCGACTCTCCATTTGACATGGCCCTGCAATTAATGAAAGAGGTGCCTCATTTGAGAAAATAGTCTTTCCAACTTTCACAATAGCATTTGGTTTATACATCTTATTCCTCAAAAAAATAAATAACTAAATTTATGAATTAAACCAATCTGCTTTGTTCTATAGTAGCTTCAATAAAAGAAGAAAAAAGTGGATGTGGATTAAATGGGCGTGATTTTAACTCTGGGTGATACTGAACACCAATAAACCATGGATGGTTCACATATTCTATAGTTTCCGGCAAAATACCATCTGGAGATATACCAGAAAAAATCAAACCACATTGTTCTAGCTTATCTTTGTAATCAATATTTACCTCATAACGATGACGATGACGCTCGTAAATTTTTGTCATTCCATAAATTTTAGCGATACGGCTACCTTCTTTTAATTCAGCAGTAAAAGCACCAAGACGCATTGTTCCACCAAGATCTTTACATTCTGTACGTTGCTCAAGAACACCTTCTCTACGCCATTCTTTTATTAAACCTACAATCGGATTTTTTGTCTCACAAAATTCACTCGATGAAGCATTCTCAATATGTGCGATATTGCGTGCAACCTCTATACAAGCCAACTGCATTCCAAAACAAATACCAAAAAACGGAATCTTATGCTCTCGCGCAAATTGGATTGCTTTAATTTTACCTTCTGCACCACGCCCTCCAAAAGCACCAGGAACTAAAATGCCATGAACTTTGCGTAAAGAAGTGGCAGGGTCTTCTTTTTCAAAACGCTCCGCCTCAATCCATTCAATATTAACCTTCACTCTATTAGCTAATCCACCATGTACAATTGCCTCAGTCAAAGATTTATAAGCATCTTTCAAACCCGTATATTTTCCAACAACTGCAATCACCACCTCCCCTTCAGGATGGTGAATCCGATGTGTAATCTCTTTCCAATGATCCAATTTTGGTTTAGATGCTCGCTCAATTCCAAAAGCAGAAAGAACCTCTGAGTCTAAACCTTCTTTATGATATGCCATTGGAACATCATAAATCGTTGGCACATCCAATGCTTGAATAACTGCATTTGGACGAACATTACAAAAAAGTGATAATTTGCACCGCTCTGTTTCTGGAATAGAACGATCTGTACGTACCAACAAAATATCAGGAGTAATACCAATTGATTGTAACTCTTTAACAGAATGTTGTGTTGGTTTGGTTTTTAATTCACCTGCAGAAGAAATATAAGGCATCAATGTAAGATGCACATAAACAACACTTTGCCTTGGTAATTCATTGTATAATTGGCGAATAGCTTCAAGAAAAGGCATCGCTTCAATATCACCAACTGTTCCACCTATTTCACACAAAACAAAATCAAATCCCTCATTTCCTGTAGTAATGAATCTCTTAATTTCATCTGTAACATGAGGAATAACCTGAACAGTTGCACCTAAATAATCACCGCGCCGTTCTCGTTTAATGATATTGCGATAAATACGCCCTGTTGTAATATTGTCTTGGCCATTCGCAGAACAGCCAGTAAAACGCTCATAATGGCCAAGATCGAGATCCGTTTCTGCACCATCTTCAGTTACAAACACCTCACCATGTTGATAAGGTGACATTGTACCTGGATCAACATTCAAATAAGGATCAAGTTTACGAAGCCGTACACGATATCCACGAGCCTGCAACAATGAAGCTAATGCCGCTGCTGCAATACCCTTTCCAAGAGAAGAAACCACACCACCAGTAATAAAAATATAACGTACCATGGGCCTATGGTAATAAGCAGTTTATAATGATTTTTCCAGTAAAAAATACAAAAAAAATAGCTTTTCTTTTATAAAATAAAAAAGGTAAAAAATTACCTTTTTAAAAATTCATATCATCTTGAAAAAGCTATTTTGTATCATTATCAAAAACTGAATTTTCAGGCAAAGGTGGAACTGGACTTTCAACTACAGGAGCTGTAAATTTGTTTTCTTTCTGAGTTGGAATAGAAACACCATCCAACTGTTCTAAAATAGAAGGCTGAGATTCACTATCTGATAATGGCACAATTTCTGAACCATCTTTATTCATCAGATTCTGTTCCGAGTTAACCGGAATACGCTTAAGAATATCAGAACTAGAGTTCGATAGATTCCCAATTACAATAAGCCCAATTGATACTGTAAAAAAACAAATGGCCAAAATGGCTGTCAAACGTGTCAAGGCGTTTTTGGTACCACGTGTTCTCATAAGGCCAGAACCACTGCTAACACCAAGTCCACCACCTTCTGAAGGTTGAATCAATACAACACCAATCAAAGCAATAACAATTAAAAAATGAATAACAATGAGTACTGTTTGCATAAAACCTGCTCTTTGAAATAACTATACTGCAATTATTTACACATAAATTATACATAATCCAAGGGGGAAAAAAATTTCTTCATTATAATTTACGATAAACATCGCAAATAGTTAAAAAATCATCTGCTTTTAAGCTTGCTCCACCTATCAAAGCACCATTAACATGAGCAGTATCCAAAATTTTCAATGCATTGGATGCTTTTACTGATCCACCATAAAGTAAACGTATCTTGCTTCCATTATTACCAAAACGAGAGCATATTTTATCATGGATAAAACCATGTATTTCCTCAATATCTTCTACAGTAGCTGTGTTTCCTGTACCTATAGCCCATACAGGTTCATAAGCAATAATAACATTCTTCTCTGTTGCACCATCTGGCAAAGATCCCTCAAGCTGTTGCGTAAGTACATCTAGTACCTTATTATTTTTGCGCTCCTCCAATGTTTCACCGATACAAACGAGAGCAGTAAGACCTGCTCGCCATGCGGCTTGCACTTTAGCACAAACAATTGTATCATTTTCATGATAAGCTGTACGACGCTCTGAATGCCCAATAATGACATAACTTGCTCCTGCTTCTTTAAGCATAAAAGCTGAAATATCCCCGGTATAAGGACCACTATCAATAAAATGGCAATCTTGCCCCCCTAAGAGAAGATTTTCACCACTCAATGTATCAAAGGCACGTGACAAAAGCGTTGCTGGAACACAAATAAGTGCTTCAAATAAACGACCTAAATCAGAGCTAACACCAGCAGCAATGGCACGTAGCTCTCCAAGAGACTCACCGGTTCCATTCATTTTCCAATTTCCAGCAATCAAAGGCCGAATCTTTGGTGACATCTTTCTATCCTCAGAGCTATCGTAATATATTTTTATCTTTAATTATCAAATTATAAAGCGAAAGCAAGCCTTTAAGCTTGCATATTACGCATCTTTATTGCAAATTCCATTACTGCTTTGATAATAATTATACCAACAAATGGAATTGAACAATGCTTGACATCATAAGAAATGCTACAAATTCTTGGATTGCTAGGATTTTTCTTACTATTTTACTCTTATGTTTCATCCTTTTATGGGGTATACCACAGTTACATACAAAGAAGGAAAGAGATCTTATTACTTCTGGAGAATCCACAATAACTGTCGATGATTATTATCTTGCACTCGCTGATCAAAGCTTGCATTTAGCACTTGCTTCCCATCTTGGACGGATGCTTACACCAAATGAAATGCAACAATACAGAATCCCCGCTTTTGTTTTCAACCAGTTACAACAAGGTGTACTATTTGATGAACAAGTACGTAAAATGAAAATTAATCTTTCAAAGGATGCGATAGCCCATATCATTAGTACAGATAACAAATTTCAAAAAAATGGGATCTTCAGTGCAAATTTATTTCGTAATTATCTTCAGCAATTGCATATCAATGAAAATAATTTCCTTGATTATTACACTAAAAAAGAGAAACGTAATCAGCTCATTTTAGCTTCACTTTCCGGAATGAAAGCACCAGATCTTTTTTATAAGGCACTTGCTTTTTATCAAGAAGAAACACGTATTGCCGATTATCTTGTTATTGATCTAAAAGAAAAGAAAACAATTTCTGATCCCGATGAAGAAACGTTGCAAAAATGGTTTGAAACTCATAAAAAAAAGTTTCGTGCACCAGAATACCGCACCGTTTCTCTATTATCTCTAACACCTGATGAGTTTATAAAATTAAAAGATATTTCAACAGATGAGGTTAGATCTTACTATACTCAAAATATATCACATTTTATGGATCCTGAAAAACGTACAATTGAAGAATTGCGATTCTCCACACGTGAAGCTGCCGATAATGCAGCAAAAAAAATAGCTGATGGATTGAGTTTTGATGATCTGGTAAAAGCTGAAAAAAAGACTCTCAATGATATAAGAAAAGGCCCTCTAGCGGAAAGTGAACTTCCCAGCTATCTGGCATCTGAAATCTTTGAACTTAAACAGGGACAAATTAGTGCTGTGATCAATGATTTAAAAGGCCCTGTTATCGTTCGCGTTATACAAATTACACCTCCAGGCCCTATTCCATTTGAAAAGGTAAAAGAAAATATTCGTCAAACACTTGCCCAAAACCGCGCTGCAGATGATATGCGTAATAATTATACAGCAATTGAAAATGCTCGCTTTGAGGGCGCTTCTCTCAAAGAACTTGCTGACCAATATAAATTACCTTTACGAACTGTCACTCTTGATAAAACAGGAAAAACAATTGAAGGTGTAATTCTTACAGATTTACCTCAAAAAGACATTTTACTGAATTCCATCTATCAATCAAATGAAGGGATTGATCTTGATCCACTCTCTTTAGAAACAGGTGGATATCTATGGTACAAGGTAGATACAATCATCCCTGCCCGTGATAAAACCCTTAAAGAAGTTAAACAAGATGCTATTGACCAGTGGAAGAGTGAAAAAATTCAACATCTTCTCGATGAAAAAGCTAAAAATGCTCTCAAACAACTCACCGAAGGAAAGAGTCTTGTTTCTCTCGCTCATACACTTGGTGTCACAAAACAAACGACACAACCCCTACGGCGTCAAGATTCATCTGAAATCTTTGGATCTGACGGCATTAAAGTATTATTTTCTGGCCCAAAAGGTCATTACGGTGTAGTAAAAGGTTCAGTTCCAACAAACCGTATTATTTATCAAATAAAAGCAGTCACTACACCTAAAGACATCACCGCTTATACCCTTTCACCTGATATTCGTTCTAATATAGACATGATAATAAGAGAAGATTTAAAGCTAGAAATGCTACAATTCGCGAATAAAGAACATCCTTTAAAAATTAATGGCGCAAACTATAATCAAATCTTTAATGCTCTCCAATAAAAATATTGTAAATAATTTTAAATATTTATTTTATGAATTATAGTTGGCATTTCACCTATAGCTAAAAGAGTAAAGTGGGTTTCTTTTTCATTAGTGTCTGTGCAAAAAAGATTTGTGTAAATAACCAAATTTCCTATAATTTCGGGAATTTACAAAAAAATAATAAATAAAATTTGGAGAATAATTCTTAAGTGTTCAAAAAAATTTGTTTTTTCGGGCTACCCTGCTGATGTTATAATAATCGTGATAATAAATTATGTGATGAGTCTATCCATAGTTAACAGTTGTAATTTTTTTTTATAACTGACATAAATGATCTCTTCTATTAAAAGAGAAATTTACGCTTAACTGGTAAATAAGATACTGTCAGTATATTTAAGAGCATTAAGTATTAAGGTTTGAATATTATCAAAAAACGGGCTGATGTATTATACAAACTTTATCTCATATTTCGTATTTTCTGTATCATCCAATGATATCAACATACTAAACAGGGTGTACAATATTTTCATTACTATAAGCCCAATTTCTAATTTTTGAGACTTCTCAATCAATCTGTTAGTATTGTTTTCTAAATTATAAGAAAAAAGGATTTAAATTCACGATATAGCAGCTGTTTTCAGTACAAAATCTGTATTTTTACCAATTCTTTCGTTTTTGATAACACTCTTTATATTTTCATAATACCTTTGGAAGATTACCACTCATCGCTGCTTTTGTTATCAGCCAATGGCGATGCAGTAATGGTAAGGTTGCATTCTCTTGAAAAAGAGCTGTTCCCAGCTGTACCGCTTTTTGAAGAGATGCTGGCATAACTGCTAAAGGAAGAAATGCTGGTTTAAGTAGCTTAGGTAAAGTTATAAAATAGTTGTAAAATTTTGTATAATGATCTCGTGATAATGCTACCATAGCTTCAACAATGTAGCGCTTTTTTTCATCATTGACACGGTTAGACTCTAATTCTTCCCTATCTACCCCTACAGCCTTTAACATATCAGTAGGTAAATAATATTGGTATCGTGGTTGCATAAATGACAAAAGACGCAACACACCGCTTAGTGCTTGAGTAATTCCTCCATGTTTACAAGCATTTGTAAAATTTTGTGTAGTATCAGAATCTAATATCTGACAAGAAAGCTGTAAAATTATACTCGCTGTTTCACTACAATAAGTTTCAAGATCATGAATAGTTGCTATAGGATTATGGTAAAGATTTAAAATCTGCGCTTCACAATAACGCAAAAAAGCTTTCTTAGGTAAGTTAAAGTGAGTAATTGCCATAAATAAATCATTTAAAATTGGATTGCTGTCACCGTTTTTTATATCAGCATTCATTATAGAATCATGCCACCAGCGTAATCGTATCTCACCAATAAGGGGATCATGTACACTTTCATCAATACGAGAAATTTCTGCATTAAAAGCATAAAGAGCAGCTAGCGCTCTTCGTTTCTTTTTAGGAGCAAATAAAACCGATATGTAGCGATCACGATCTGTAGCACGTAAAATATCAAGACAATAAGGAAGAAAATTTATCATTCTACCGTACTTATTAACCTCTTTTTTATAATTAATATTTGATTTATTTATATTTTTTTAATATAAAGAAACAAAATTAGGGAAGCAATATTCTCAAACTTGCTTTGTCAGCATATTATAGATGAAAAATTCCTTTTTGAACCATCTTAATACTCCCAGCTATTTTCATTTCTAAAAAAGCGAAATCTTTCAAAAATCTCTCTTACTTCTCATAGTAATTGTTAGATTTCAACACAAACTAGCCTTTAATATCTTTATAGGTTCATGACATTAAAAATACCTTTAAATAATAGTAACGCACCCTTAAATAATACTCCTTGAAACAATACGGTGCATCTGAGTAAAATGAGTTTTTTGGGGTATTAAATAGATCAACAATATATTTTTATAAAAAGTTTAAAATATTTATATCAAACAGCTATTTTCTAACCTACCTTATTCTCTTTAAAAGTTCTGTTAGATTAAAAACAACCAGTCTTTAAAAAAAACTAAAATACTTTTAATCCTTTTTGCAAAAAAAGAACAGCATTGTGAAAACAAAAACTACATAAACTTTATTCACCTGAGACATATTATGTCTAAAAATCAAATATAATAAATAATCCATGTTTTTCTGCCATATTTATGTATTAAATAATACAACTTGTTAGTGCTATTTCAATATGCTTTACCATTTTAATGGTATCACTTTTTTCTCCTGTAACTTGAAGAAATAATATTATCCCAATACAATAAACTAAGTAATTCAACACTGAAACACTTACTTTTCAAGATAAAAATAAGCTAATACCATTATCTTTCTCGCTTATCTAATTAATAACTTTGATGGTTGCATATTTTTAAATATATATCTTTACATGTGAATACCTTTAAAAGCCTCTGTTGATTTATGTTCAATTATATCTCATTCAACTTAATTTTGAGTTTTTCAATTTTAAGTTAGTGTGGATTTTTTAGTACTTAAAATCATTATATACAGATTAAATAATGTCAGAGATCAGCTTGAACGCTTAAGATAATGTGGTTGACTTTGAATACTTTGGTAAACCCCTTATTGAAAGTACTATAAGTGCTCAGATCGATCCAAAGGGTAATATTTATCGTTTTATTATGTAGTTATATTCAAGATTCTTGTCTTGCAATTTTTGTATAATCTTTTTTTCTCAAGCAGAGTTTAGATATTGAATCGTTTTTCTTTCATACAGTTTTTAAATCTTTACCTTTGTGACAAGATTCTTAATATCAAGATGATCTAACTATATCATACACAATCTTTTGATATAGATATTATAAATAGACTGTTTAGTTATTTTAACCAGCGCATTAAGAATGCTCAGTTATCTGACCATAAGTGGATAAATTATTAATACAATCAGTGTTATCATTCTACACCACAAGAATAATAACGATGAGAAAATAGACCTGAAAACAGTTAAAATATAATCAGGCATAATCTAAAAAGGTCTTTAGAAATGCCCAACAGGCAAGGAAATTTCTGTCATTTAATCCACATGGTATATTGATAAAAGAGAGAAATGCAAGTGCTCCTCTTATAATCGATAGATTCATCAATAAAACTGAGATAATAAATTTTCATTCCACATTTGATAAGAAAGATACAAGAAATAGGTTGCACCTTTTCTAGCATCATCACTATATATGTGGTATTAAATGGATCTATACCTGAAGCTGTAAAAAAGCAAAGCATATCATAAAGCTTGCAGAATGATTCTATCTGTTCTATTCATTCATGAACGGATCATAAGAAAAAATACAATGCCAAACCAAACCCAATATACAATCTCATATGAAGAACTTTTAACCTTCTATCAAGAAAGTGGTGCTGATGCTGTACTGACTGATGTACCCATTAACCACTTTAGTCAAATTTTTTCTTCAGAAAAAAAATTAGAACAGATAACTGACATTTCCCATCATCAACAAATATCATCAACCACAAATCAACATAGTTATCCACCGTATAACTCTGATACTACGCAGCACACACTCTCAGCTATAGAGATGGCAAAAAATGCGAATACACTTGATGAATTAAAATCTGCCCTTCTTGCTTTTAATGACTGTTCACTAAAATTAACAGCTAAAAATACCTGTTTTGCGGATGGAACAGCAGGAAGCCCGCTTATGCTCATCGGAGAAGCACCAGGACGTGAAGAAGATATCCAAGGTGTTCCCTTCGTAGGAAAGGCAGGTATATTGCTTAATAAAATACTAGCAGCAATCGGTCTAACAAGACAAAATGTTTACATAACCAATACCATTCCATGGCGACCACCGGGAAATCGTACACCAACACCAAGAGAAATTGCCTTATGCCGTCCTTTTGTTGAACGACATATTCAACTGGCTAACCCTCGTATCCTCATAGCATTAGGGGGAATCGCTACGCAATTTTTTACTGGAAATCAAAATGGTATTATTCGAACGAGAGGCAAATGGCTTACTTATGTAGAGGAAGGAGGAATAAAAATACCCGTTATGCCAACCTTTCACCCTGCATATCTTTTAAGAACCCCTAGTCAGAAAAAACTTACATGGATAGACTTTTTAGAAGTAAAAAACCGCCTTAATAGCCTTTTGTAATTCCTTAATTTTTCTTCTCTTCAAGATGTAAGAACATCTTTGATCATCTGTATTCTGAAATTATAGTCAGGAAAAAATTATGAAACAACCAACAATGCCCATTTATCGTCTGGAAGATTATAAGCCAACCCCCTACACTATCCCTAGAACAGAGCTTCACTTCTGTTTAGAACCAACAAAAACTCGTGTAGTAGCAACATTGTTGATTGAAACACATCAAAATACAAGAGAGATGACACCTCTTATTCTTTCTGGCGATGATCTTAAATTAATTTCTGTTGCCATTAATGGCGAAACGTTAGCTCAAAATGCCTATAAAAGTACTCCTTCACTTCTAGAAATTATAACCCCACCAACACCCCCTTTTACATTGCAATTGGTCACAGAATTGAATCCCAAAAATAACCGTCAACTTATGGGTCTTTATCTTTCAAATGACGTCTATTGTACACAATGTGAAGCGGAAGGCTTTCGCCGTATTACTTATTTTTATGATCGCCCAGATGTTCTTTCTACCTATACAGTAAAAATTGAAGCAGACTCTCAGACAATCCCTATTTTACTTTCCAATGGAAACCTTGTTGAAACAGGAATTCTTGACGGTAACCGTCATTTTGCTATTTGGGAAGATCCTTATCCAAAACCATCTTATCTATTTGCTTTAGTCGGCGGTAACCTGGATAAGTTAGAAGATCATTTTATCACTAAATCTGGCAGACGAGTCAAACTTTGTATCTATGTAGAAAAGGGAAAAGCTAAACGAGCAATCTACGCAATGGATGCACTTAAACGTTCTATGCGCTGGGATGAACAGTGTTTTGGACGTGAATATGATCTTGATATTTTTAATATTGTTGCTGTTTCTGACTTTAATATGGGTGCAATGGAAAACAAAGGACTCAATATCTTTAATGATAAATATGTTCTTGCAAATCCTGAAACAGCAACTGACTATGATTATAGAAATATTGAACGCGTTATTGCACATGAATATTTTCATAATTGGACTGGTAATCGTATTACCTGTCGTGATTGGTTTCAACTTTGTTTAAAAGAAGGATTAACGGTTTACCGTGATCAGGAATTTTCTTCAGATCAAAATATACGCAGCTTACAGAGAATTGAAGATATAAAAACATTAAAAGCTACACAGTTTGTCGAAGATGCTGGCCCACTTGCTCACCCTGTACGCCCTCATGAATACAGTCAAATTAATAATTTTTATACCGCAACTGTTTACGAAAAAGGAGCTGAAGTAGTTCGTATGATGCGAACTATCTTGGGCTCTTCTTTGTTTCGTAAAGGTATGGATCTCTATTTTCAACGCCATGATGGGCAAGCTTGCACGATTGAAGATTTTATCTCATGCTTTGCTGAAGTCTCGGGAAAAGACTTCTCACAATTCATGTTGTGGTATGAACAATCAGGTACACCTAATGTGGAAATCGATACCCATTATAGCGATGGTGTATTAACAATTCATGCAAAACAGCATATTCCAGCAACACCACGACAACACATAAAAAAGCCTATGGTTATCCCCATTGCGTTTGGACTTTTAGGACATAATGGAGAGCCCTTAATCTATGAAGCTGATAAAGAAATTCAATCAGATGTTATGCTTTTATCTAAGGAAACTCAAACTTTCACATTAAGAGGACTACGCGAAAAACCTGTTTTATCCTTACTGCGAGATTTTTCTGCACCCATAGCTCTAAAAGCTCCACTCAAAGAAAGTGAACTTATCTTTCTTGCTCAAAATGATAGCAATCAAATCAATCGTTGGCAATCACTTAACCATTTGATGACACAAGCTCTGATTCAGGCTATTCAAGATAAAACACAAACAGCAAAAGCTATGCCTTCTGTTTTGCTCCAATTGATTGCAACTATTATTACAGATGAAAGACTTGAGCCTGAGTTTCGCGCATTTTGCTTAACTTTACCTAGTGAAATTGAGCTAGCTCACGCTATTGGTGAAAATGTTGATCCAGATCGTATCCACTATATACGAAATCAATTTTTAGCTTCTATTGCACACACTCATCAAGAGCTCTTAACAAAAATTTATGCACAAATGCAGATCGAAGAGCCTTATTCACCAAATACTGAACAAATTGGTAAACGAGCATTGCGGAATATTATTCTAGAGTATCTTGCTATTGCTGAAGATGAACCAAACCGTGCTGCTACACAATACGCAGTAGCCGATAATATGACTGACAAAATGGCTAGTATAATCACTTTATTGCGATACTTTAACAAAAGTGAGCAAACACAAAGTGCATTAAATGATTTTGAAAAAAGGTATCAATATGATCCCTTGATTATGGACAAGTGGTTCTCTATTCAAGCGATGGTTGCAGGAGCATCAACACTTGATCATGTACAAAAACTTATGCAACATCCGCTTTTTTCACAAGATAATCCAAATCGTGTGCGTGCTTTAATTGGTGTCTTTGCATCTCATAATCTAACAGGCTTTAACAGAATTGATGGTGCCTCTTATTATTTTCTTTGCCAAATCATTTTAGAAATTGACAAAAAAAATCCACAACTCGCTTCACGATTACTAACAATGATGCGTTCTTGGCGACAATTAGAGCCTATTCGGCAACAAAAACTTGAAACTGCACTAAAAACAATCGAAGCAGCTCCTAAATTATCAAGCGATGTAGCAGATATTATAAATCGTATACTTACTTAAAATAAAAAGTATTTATAATCAAAATATTATAGTATTGCATTATAAAACGAATTAGCTCCTCAGTAACAATAGCCCATCAACAGGTTTAAATTATTTGTTGATGGACTGATTATTAAAATTTCTTTTTATTTCTGTATGCCGTTATCAAAAAGTAAAATTACTTTTTTAAAAAAAAGACTGGACAGAAGACTCCTGTTTTGATTCATTGCACCTAAGAGGTTATTATGAATATCGAAGCAGTTTTTCAGTCAAATTATTCCATAATTAGGGGAACTAAAAATGGCTAAATTGGACGCATATAATGCGCCAACAGAGATGCATGTCGCTTCCAAACCAAGCACTCAAAATAATAAAGTGCGAACAGCATATGCCAATCTACTTTCTGGTTTCACCTATCAAAAACTTTTATTTATCGAACCTTGGCTGCGACGCTTTATTCCATTTATAATTGTTGTATTCCTTATCGTGCTAGCAGTAACTCGTTTCGTATCAATCTATGATTGGCGTCACACAATTAATAAAAATACACGCTCTACAATTACTCTCTTAGCTAATCATATTACCAGTATCATTGATCGTGATCTACTAACTGCCAATCAGCAAGGAAAATCTGCTATTTTGTCTCATAATCATTTGCAAAATATTCTTACCAATCTTCGCAATCAAGGTCTCATCAATACCAGCACTGTTATCGCTATAGTAGATCAAAAAGGAAATATTCTAGCATCATCCAGTTCAGAAATAATCTTAGGAAAATCCTTACAAAATTTTACTTCCGAAAGTGCTGCCTTGCAAGCTCTCAAAAATGATGCTGAAACAATACAGATTACAATAGGAAAAGATGACCCCGCTCTTGCTTCATTTAGAAAAACAGAAAATAGGCAATATGGAGTATTTATTAGTGAAAAAATACAGCATGCCTACATGAAATGGCATAAAATTTTCTTGTTAAATATAACCCTACTCATAGGAACTACCGGCGTCATTTTGGTTCTTCTCTACGCTTATTATAGCCAAATTATACGAGCACGCAATACAAATACGGTTTCAGAAAAAATGCAAAGCCGCATTGATATGGCAATGATGCGTGGACGCTGTGGGTTATGGGATTGGAATATAGCAAGCGGACGTGTATATTGGTCACGAGCAATGTATGAAATGCTTGGTTATGTACCTCAAGATGCATTACTATCAATTTCCCAAATCGCTACTGTTATTAATCCGAATGATACTAATTTTTTTGATCTTGCTCAGGAATTAATGAGCGGTAAAAAAAAGCATATTGATATTAACGTTCCCATGCGTCATGCAGATGGTCATTATATATGGATGCGCATTCGTGCCGAAGTTACTGAAGAAGAAGAACCCCATTTGGTTGGTATTTCCTTTGATATCAGTGAGCAACGTCAATTTGCCGAACAAACAGTGCAAGCTGACCTTCGTATTCGTGATGCTATTGAAAATATTTCAGAATCTTTTG
The DNA here is from genome assembly GCF_053794465.1 of Bartonella sp. B35(2025). Lineage (NCBI taxonomy): Bacteria > Pseudomonadati > Pseudomonadota > Alphaproteobacteria > Hyphomicrobiales > Bartonellaceae > Bartonella > Bartonella sp. B35(2025). The sequence continues at coordinate 341,108 of NZ_CP200035.1, read as the reverse complement.
TATTATGGGATTCAGAAGAACGTTTAGTGATGTCCAATAGTAAATTTTGTGAATATGCAGCTATCCCTAAACAAGCTCTACAATCAGGTATTCAGCGTGCAACCATTGAAGCTATGACTCGCCCTGCGATTAGTGAATATCTCCTCAAAGATGATGGTACTGGTAACCTAACCAGTATTCGCAAAATTGCAGATGGCCGTTGGCTTAAAATTAATGAACGGCGTACCCAAGATGGAGGTTTTGTCTGTATTGGCACTGATATTTCTGAATTTAAACAACAACAAGAAAAATTTAAAGATAGTGAAAGGCGCTTTTTTTCTTTCATTCAAGAACTTAAAATTGCACGAGGCAATGCTCAGCAACGTGCAACAGAAGTTGAAAAACTTAACAAAAGCTTGAAAGAAGAAAAAGAGCGAGCTGAAAGTGCTAACAAAGCTAAATCAGAATTTTTAGCCAATATATCTCATGAATTACGCACTCCACTTAATGCCATTCTTGGTTTTTCAGACATCATGTTGCAAGCCACATTTGGCCCTCTTGGTTCACAACGCTACAAAGAGTATATGCAAGATATTTATAACTCAGGAACTCATCTTTTAGCTCTTATCAATGATATCCTTGATATGTCCAAAATCGAAGCAGGAAGATTTACCCTTGATTTTAAAAATATTGATCTTGAACCTATCATCAGTGAAACAATACGAACATTTACACCACAAGCTCAAGAAAAAAATATTTCTGTTACAGCTAATATTGCTTCAAAACTTCATGCCGAAGTTGACTGTAGAGCCATGAGACAAATTTTTCTTAACCTCATCTCTAATGCTATTAAATTTACACCTTCCAGTGGTAATATTGATATCTATGCTGCCCAGAAAAAAAATAATTTTGTTTTTAAAATTAAGGATACAGGGGTTGGTATTCCTCAATCAGCAATTAAAAAACTTGGCCAGCCTTTTGAGCAAGTCGAAAATCAATTTACTAAAACTCATACCGGTTCTGGTCTTGGATTAGCCATCTCACGCTCTCTGTTAAAATTACACAAAGGAAAACTTGAAATTACCTCTAAAGAAATGAAAGGTACAACTGTAACAATTATAATGCCAATCCAACAAAATAAATCTTTAAAAAATACATAACCATTCTCATTGTAAAAATATTTGTTATTATTGACTCTCAAAATAATAACTTACAATTGGACTAAATTAGCTTACTTCTAAGCACTATAGTCAGTTGTAACTTGATATATAAATTTAATATCTGAAACGCTAATATTATAAACAAAAGCCACAGAAAAATTTTATAAAAATAATAAAAAAATATTACTCAAAAACAAGATTTTTAAACCATTGAATCCTGAAATAAACTAAAATTTATAAATTATACTAACACAGCAATTATTAATTTTGTTGTTAATTTTAATCTTCTCAAGCTCAAATATCTTCTTAGAAAAATCTAAATAATAATATTTTGCATGCATAATAACATCTATTGGTCACTAAAAATCAACATTACCACCAGCAGTATAGGAAATCATTATCCTTTTCTTACCCTACCATAAATCAGAAAAATGAACTTCTCCACTTGTTGTATCAACTGACCTTTCATAAATATTTCGAAACCATATATAAACAATGTTATCTCACAATATAAATTATCATACAGCCAAAAACAAAATCAGCTTATACCCGCATAGCGCTAAAGCTTGCGTTTTAAATATAATACATATTTCTAAAAAATGCCGCTACAGTACCTTCTCAATACTCTTCTTTAATTTATGCTCAACGAATTAATATATTTTGTTCCCTTTTAATTAAACCATACCACATTCATATCAATACCTATAATAAGCTCATTATCAGCGTCAGTATTGAAGCCTACAAAAACACTATCTACGAAACTAGAAAATTTAGGCAACAGCTCTTTCTAACCAAATTCCATCCACCTTACACTCTCATCTTCTAAGTAACTTAAGTAGTCTTACCTTTAAAAAGCTTCCAAAGTAAAATATTATTCAAGAAAAGCAGGAGTTATAGCAGCAGATACTTGCCGTTCAGAAACTGTAATATATGCTATCTATATTATAGAAAATGAAATTAAAATAGATATTCTGATTAAATATTTTGTAAGCATCACTACTTTCAAAAAAAATAATGTAACATACAATGATAGGTGATTTTATATTTTTTCAAACAACTTGTAGTAAAAATGATATGATTATGAAAAAATAAAATCTCGATCAAAAAATCTAAACAGATTTTAACAAACCATATTTATATAAATTATTTAGTTTTTCGTTTCTCATCTAATATAATCATCATTATTACCAACTCATTGCTCGGCAATATGTAAATGATTATAAAATCATTTTTTTAAAAAATTAGATTTTTTAATGTAATTAATAAATCTTATATTATCATACATATAAGAAAAGATGATAAATAATATTATTCATTTAAAAATAGCACAAGATTCATTTAAATTTTTTGAATGATCAATAACATTTAATAAGCTAGTACAAAAACTATTTTAACCGATACAAGAAACAAATCAATAGCAGTTCTTAGCCATCTGTTTCACAGAAACACATAATTAAATAAAACATTTAAAAAAATCAGCAAATAGATTAAGGGTTAATAAAATGATTACAATATACTAAAATAATGTAAAAAATTATATCTATATAAATAGAATTTCTTAAAAAGATAAATTATATCATTATTATTAAAAACTATATTTAAAATAACTCACTTAACTTACTATTTTATTAATACATTATACCTATATCTTATATATTTTTATTTATATATACTTCTGTAATATTTTATCTATTGACTATATAAAACTCTCCTTGTAATCAATCTTCCATCACCTGCACGAAAATTGAACGCACTAATTGCCTCGTTTCCTCAATAAGTTCTTCAACACGAGATAAATCAGGTTCCCCAACACTGTTCAACAAAAGATCACTTAATCCAGGTGGCATATCATTAGGATTGAGAATATCATTTAAGCAAAGTCTTATAATTTGACTCAAATTTGTATATAAATCATAAGCATAATGTAAATCTGAAATAGATGATTGATTAAGAAAGTTTTTTGGTAAACGAGCTAAAATATCAGCTGTAGTCTCTCCAATTTTAAACTCAATTACATGAGTAATAAGAGCAAATTGAGCAATAAATTCCAGATCCATAATACCACCTGGCATAATTTTCAAATCCCATAAATTTTCTGAAGGTTTTTCCTTTTCAATCAAAGTACGCATTTTACGTACTGCTTTTGCGACATCCTTCTTATTACGAGAACAAGCAATAATTGTACAAATTTCATTTTCCAACTTTTGTAAAAAATCAGGATCTCCAGCGATACCCCGTGCCCGTGTTAAGGCAAGATGTTCCCATATCCACGCCTCTTTGTGATAATATTTTTTAAAAAATTGAAAAGAAACAGCAACAGCTCCCTTATTGCCTAATGGTCGTAATCTAAGATCAACTGCATAAAGGATACCTTGATTTGTAAGAGTAGACAAAGCTGCAACTATACGCTGTGTCAAACGGGTATAATACTGAGAAACATAGAGAGGCTTTTCTCCATCAGATATTTCTGCATCTTCATCATGTTCATAAAGAAAAATAAGATCAATATCCGAACCAGCAGTTAATTCATGGCTGCCAAGTTTACCCATACCCAGTATACCGATACGCCCACCTTTAATACAACCATGGAGACGAGAAAATTCTTCTTTAACTACAGCAAGTACTTTTGCAATCATAAGATCTGCAAGCGCAGTAAATGCCAAACCTGCTTTATCTCCCTTAATTGCACCATTCAAAATCTGAATACCAATTAAAAAACGTTGTTCATCAGCAAAAACCCTTAAGTGATTAAGAATTTCTTCATAAGAAATCACGCCTTCAAGAAAATATTTTTGCCGATTTTCTAGGTAAGTCTTTGTTGGTAATTTTGAAAAAATTATTGGATCTAACATCGCATCAAAAACATGTGGTTTACGCGTAATAATTTCTGCAAGACGTGGAGCAGCCCCCATAATAAGCACCAACATATCCAAAAGAGATGGATTAGACTGCAATAGACTAAAAAGTTGAATTCCAGAAGGTAAACCCTGTAAAAAACTATCAAAACACAACATTGCTTCATCTGCCCGTTTGGTAGCACCAAAAGCTTTCAAAAGTGCTGGAGTCAATTCCGTTAACCTCTCACGTGCTTCAGCAGATTGGGTGGCTTTATAACGCCCACAATGCAATGTCCGCATAATGCGACAAATATCACTTGCCCTTTCAAAACCTAAACGATTTAATGTTATCAGTGTCTCTGGATCATCTTCTTCACCTGTAAAGACCAAATTACCAATTTCTAAGCCAAGTTCTTGCTCATTCTCAAATAGTGCTGCATAATGTTTTTCAACAACCTGCAATGTTTGTAACAAATCGTTAATAAAGCAACTAGTATCTTGATATCCCATTAAATATGCAACGCTCATGAATTGACAAACATCATTTGGTAGAAGATGCGTTTGCTCATCTGCAAGCATTTGAATACGATGTTCCACATTTCGTAAAAAAGCATAACTTTTTATAAGGTTATCTCTTGTTTCCTCACTAATCCAATCCAGAATGTGTAATTCTGCTAACATTGCAACTGTCTTACGCCCACGTAATTGAGGAAAACGTCCCCCAGCAATTAGTTGTTGTGTTTGAACGAAAAACTCAATCTCACGAATACCACCTCTTCCCAATTTTACATTATGGCCATAAGCAGAAATTTGACCATAATTTTTATATGCATGAATTTGGCGTTTGATTGAATGAATATCAGCAATAGCAGCGTAATCTAAATATTTTCGCCAAACATAAGGAGAAAGCTCTTTAAGAACGTTAAAACCAGCTTTTTTATCACCAGCTACTGGACGTGCTTTAATCATGGCAGCTCGCTCCCAATTTTGCCCACGCCCCTCATAATAACGTAATGCAGTCCTGACCGGTAGAGCCAAAGGAGTTGAAGCTGGATCTGGTCGAAGACGAAAATCGAGACGAAAAACATATCCCTCCGCAGTACGCTCTTGAATGATGCGAATCAATCGACGTACCATTTTAGAGAATACATCGATACTCTCATGGAGATTACCAATATGTGGTGATATTTCATCAATAAAAACAATAAGATCAATATCAGAAGAATAATTAAGTTCTTCTGCTCCTAATTTCCCCATACCTAAAATGATTAAACCACAATCTTTTTCTGGATCATCACGGCTAGACAAACTTATTTTGCCATGATCATGCGCCTCTCTTAAAAGAAAACGTAAAGCTACACCTAATACCACTTCACCTAGGCGCGTCAACCAAGCACATGAAACTTCGTAAGTAAAAACACCACCCAAATCAGCCAGTGCAATAAGAGTGTGCGCTTCTCGTTTTTTGTGTCTCAAATCTGCCATCAATGAAGCTTCATGAATAGATTCATTCTTATCGATGGCTGCAATATCATTTATAATTTCGCTCAGCCTTGTTTCTATATCAACATTCAATAAAGGACTGAGATACGATGGATTAGCGATTAAAACCTCTCGCAAAAAAGGTGATAAGGTCATAATCGAATTTATAAAATTGATTTGCTCTCCCTTGTCTAAAATATAGGAAACAAGCGATTCTAGATTTTCTTTTCTTGCTTGTTTTTCAATATCCTTAAGCCATTGAGAACCACTCTCATCAAGGGGACGTAAAGGGAGAAGCTTTGTTTTTAAAAAAGCATTTTTCATCTATTCTCCCTTAAAAAAACATTCTATTATGTTAAAATTCGAAGAAATAAATAACCATACATGTGTAAAAACAAAAAAATAAAGAAAACGTACCTTTAAGGAAATAATAAAATAGCTCTAAGCCCTGGATTTGCATCTTCAAGTAATAATTCACCTCCATGAAGTTTCATAACAGCTTTTGCTATACTTAAACCAATCCCAAAACCAGGATGTGTACGACTTTCTTCAAGACGAACAAACCGTTCTGTTACTTTTTCACGTTTATCTTCTGCAATTCCTGGACCATTATCACTGACAACAACCAACAAATGTTCATCGTGATATTCCATCGATAAGTAAACTTCTGCCTTTCTTTTACCTTTAGAGGCATATTTAATTGCATTATCAACAAGATTAAAAATTGATTGTGCAATAAGCTCACGATTCAACTTAATCTTTTTATCAAATGTATTTCCTAACTGAAGTATAACACCCGATTCTTCAGCAAAAGGCTCATAAAGCTCAACTGCATCTTCAAGAATTAACCTCATATTCATAATCTCAAGATGCTCAATTTCTCTGCTGGCTTCAATACGAGAAATCATTAAAATAGCATTAAAAGTACGAATAAGCTGGTCTGCTTCAGCGATAACACCATCAAGTGCTTGCCGATATTCAAGTACTGTTTTTTCACCCGAAAGCGCTTCTTCAGCACGATTTCTAAGACGTGTCAATGGTGTCTTAAGGTCATGAGCAATATTATCTGATACTTGATGTAAACCAACATTTAATTCTTCAATACAATCTAACATAACATTAAGATTAGCTGATAATCTATCAAATTCATCACCTACTCCAGAAACAGGCAAACGCCCGCTAAAATCACCTTTCATCAAACGTTTGGATGCATCTGTTACATGATCAATCCTCTGTAATGCCCGTCTTCCAACAAAAAACCATATTAATAAAGCTCCCCCAACCATTGCTGCAAGAGCGATCATTACTGCTTTACGAATAACTGCTACAAAACGTTCTGCTTCATCTAAATCACGTCCTATAAGAATTTTCATAGCATTAGGTAAATTAACAATAATTGCTAAAGCACGATGTTCACTTGTTTGTCCATGTTCTCCAAAACGAGAATATAAAAAAGAACTAGAGAGAAAATCACTATGATTCAGAAGACCAGGCTCAATACGCGCAACATTCCCTGCCAACACACGTCCCATAGGATCAGTAACAAGATAAAGGAACGCTCCAGGTTGTCGTGAACGATAATCAATAGTGCGCATTAACAAAGGTAATCCACCGTAATGATAAGCGCTTTCAATACGCCTTAGCTCTTCACGTAAAGCCTGTTCAGTTTGCTTTGTTAATAACGAAGCAGAAAACGCCGTCATATAAATAGAAAGCCCTGTTGCGACTAATCCAAACAGTAAAATATAAAGTGCTGAAAGCCTTAGCGCAGTTGTGCGCATCATATTGATCAAACGATTCATACTTTGTTATCTGGTACTTTCAGCACATACCCAGCTCCACGTACAGTATGGAGAAGAGGAATATCGAAATCTTTTTCAATTTTTGCTCTTAAACGAGATATGTGAACATCAATCACATTTGTTTGCGGATCAAAATGATAATCCCAAACATTTTCCAAAAGCATAGTTCGTGTAACAACTTGACCAGCGTATCGCATCAAATATTCTAATAAACGAAACTCTCGTGGTTGTAACATGATATTCTTGCCACCACGTTTCACTGTATGTGCTAACCGATCAAGTTCAAGATTCCCCACACAATAAATAGTTTCTGCTTCTTTAGGATTTTTACGCCGATGCAACACTTCAACACGGGCAAGCAGTTCAGAAAAAGCATAAGGCTTTGTCAAATAATCATCACCCCCTGCACGCAAACCTGTTACACGATCATTAACTTGCCCCAAAGCTGAAAGAATGAGAGCTGGTGTTTCATTGCCTTTAGCACGCAACTCAGCAATAATAGAAAGACCATCACGATGCAGAAGCATCCGATCAACAACCATAACATCATAATTTTCTGTATCAGCTAAAATATATCCAGTATCTCCATCATATGCAACATCAGCAGAATGTCCTGCCTCAAAAAAAGCTTTTTCGAGATAACGCCCCGTCTCACGATCATCTTCGATAATGAGTATCTTCATAAAACGTATCTCCGTTGTTTTATCAAATCAAGCTGTAAGATAGAGGTTTTATAAACCTCCATCTTACTATTCAAATATCATTTTTTGAAAATTGGAAGAGCAACAAAACGATTCTGATCATTTGTGCGCACTTGTAGGAGAATAGAATTTCGTCCAAGCTTTTGTGCATGCTTAATTGTATCGGTAATATCAGATATCTTTTTAACAGGTTTATTATTAACCGTCATAATCACATCTCCAGGGTATATTCCCTTATCTGCAGCCTCTGAATCTGGATCTACATCAGTTACAACCAATCCTAAACCATCATCAGCAAGAGTAACAATCAAACCATAATCTTCCAATATTTCGTCAGAATTTCTGTGTTTATTTGAATGTTTTGAACCATCTTTCATATCTTCATCTTCAGGCATTGAATCAAGTTTAACTTTAATATTTTCTTCTTTGCCAGATCTCCAGATACCTATAGTTGCTGTTTCTCCTGGTTTAATAGTTGCAATACGCTTTGCTAGATCACGGACATCATTAATCTTTTCACCATTTACTGAAATAATTACATCACCTACCTTGATACCAGCTTTTGATGCTGGTCCCTTCAATGGATCAGTAATCAAAGCACCTTTAGCCTCTTTCAAACCAATTGAGTCAGAAATTTCCTTAGTTACAGGCTGAATCTGAACTCCAAGCCAACCCCGTTGAACTGAACCTTTTTCAATCAGCTCTTTTACAACTTGTTTTGCTATCACTGCCGGAATAGCAAAAGCAATCCCAACATTTCCTCCAGAAGGAGAAAAAATTGCTGTATTAACTCCAACAACCTTTCCATTAAGGTCAAAGGTTGGACCACCAGAATTTCCTCTATTAACAGCAGCATCAATTTGAATAAAATCATCATAAATACCAGTACCAATCTCACGTCCACGTGCCGAAACGATACCTGCTGTCACAGTTCCACCAAGACCAAATGGATTACCGATAGCAACAACCCAATCACCAATATGTAGCTTTGAATCATCACCAAACTCAACATATGAAAATTTTCTTTCATCATTTACTTTTAATACTGCAAGGTCAGTTCTTTGATCCGTTCCAATAAGCTTTGCATTCAGTTCTGTGCCGTCATCAAGAACAACAACATAATTCGTTCTGTCAGCAATCACATGATTATTGGTAACAATATAACCATCAGACGAAATAAAAAAGCCCGACCCAAAAGCTACAGGACGAAGTCTCTGTGAACGCGGTAAAGGCTTGTTACTAGGATGATGACGATCATAAAATTCTTTAAAAAACCTTTTCAATGGATGTTGTTCTGGCAATTGGTCAATACCTGGACTGCTAAAAAAATTGCTAAAAAACCGCTCTTCTTTCTTTTTTTTGCTCTTCACCTGCACCGAAACAACAGCAGGTTTTACTTGAGCAACAATATCTGCAAATCCTGGCTGTTTCACTAACGAAGTAAATACAGAATTTGCATGAGCTTCTGTTATCCATAAGCTTGATCCACATCCACTAAAAAACAGTGCACTCTCCAAAACCGCAGAAAAACTTACTGCGACTAATGTTGTAAAGAAAGTTTTTTGAATCATTTTGTATGTGCTCCTATTCAGTAATATTTTTATCTCAGTTTTACTCAGTTATAAAATAGTGAACCTTACCGTTTTCTGTCTAAATTATTAAAGTTTCGTAAGATTAAATAAAAAATAATTATAATCACAAATAAAACTAATCATTGATTTAGACACATTAACTTTTTCTTCATAAATATTCATTTTAACTCAACAGCATACTATTTTTCTTCATCATCATTTGAAATAATCGTTTTTTTGTATCTGTATCGTCTTGCTTGAAAAAGAATGATGCTTAAACCAATGATCATAATGATCCAAGGTGATAACCATAAAAACCATGTTGTTTTATTAAATGGTGGCTTCAATAAGATAAATTCACCATATCGCTCTACAAGAAATTCAACAACCTGTTGGTTACTATCCCCCATTTTTAATCGTTCACGAATCAAAAGCCGTAAATCGTGTGCCAAGGAAGCATCGGAATCATCAATTGATTGATTTGGACAAACTGGACAACGTAAACGTAATGAAATATCACGTGCACGTGCTTCAAGAACTGGATCCTTTAAAATTTCATCCGGCTCCACAGCAATCGCTAATGGTAAAGAAAAAATTGTAATTAAGAAAAGCAAAGCCCAAAATAATACCTTTTTCATCTCAATGTCTTTTCAGAAAACTTAAAGCGGGAAACTATCTGTCGATACAGCCCGACACGAAACCAATAACTAAAAAGAGAAAAACATCCACCGATGGCCATCATCAATGCACCTAACCAAACACAAATGATGTAAGGTTTCCACCATATATGCACAACAAGTCCTTGGTCATTGATACGCCCTGGTACAATATATAACTGAGATAAGCCATAATTCTGGATACCAACTTCTGTTGTTGATGTATTCCTGCTTAAGTAAAATCGCTTTGATGCTGTTATGTTACGTACTGTATTTTTATTTTCATGTATTCTGAAATTAAACCCCATTGCAGAATAGTTTGAACCAACATCTTCATGTATCTTTTCAAAGAAAATAGTTTTATCAGCTATCTTAACCATATCTCCTATGTGCATAGTTAGAATACGTTCTTGCGTAAAGGTTGCAGCATAAATAATACCAAATAATGTAACACCTAATCCCATATGTGCTATTGCCGCACCAAAAACTGACCACGGTAATCCAATAAATCGCTTAATCCGCACTGATAAAGCTGTTTTGCGATGTCCACTCTTTCCCCAAAGATCAGCTACGCTACCCAAGCAAACGAAAGCTGAAAGCCCAATTCCTAAAATTGCAAAAATATCACGAAAAGATGTAGCATAAAATATTATAAAACAGGCTACACAAACTAATGAAAAAATAAACCACAATCGTTCAAAAACTGCAAAAATATCACTATGTTTCCATGCCATCATTGATCCAAAAGGAACCAATAATAATAATAACATCATTAAAGGCCCACAGGTAAGGTTAAAAAAGTCAGCACCTACAGAAATTCTTTTTCCAGTTAATGTTTCCACAAAATAAGGATAAAGCGTACCAGTCAGTACTGTCACTGTTATTGTCATAAGCAATAAATTATTTAAAATAATAAAACCTTCACGCGAAATCGGATGAAATAATCTACCTGTTTTCAAAACAGGTGCTCTCAAAGCAAAAAGGAAAAAAGCCCCACCTCCAAAGAAAAATAAAATAGCAAGAATTGCCTGCCCACGTGCTGGATCAATAGCAAAACTATGAACAGACATTAAAAGACCAGAACGAACAAGAAAAATTCCCATAAGAGAAAGAGAAAAAGTAAGAATAGCTAAAAATAAAGTCCAACTTTTCAGTGTCTCCCGCTTTTCAAGAACAAGAGCAGAATGCAAAAGAGCTGTGCTTGAAAGCCAAGGCATAAATGAAACATTTTCAACTGGATCCCAAAACCAATACCCCCCCCAACCCAGCTCATAATAAGCCCAATAAGATCCAATCATAATACCTAGTGTCAAAAAAAGCCAAGAAAGGAGAATCCAAGGGCGAACCCAACGAGCCCAAATTCTATCGACTTGTCCTGTAATTAATGCAACTATTGTAAAAGAAAAACAAACTGAAAAACCAACATTTCCTAAATAAAGAAGTGGTGGATGAATTGCTAAAGCGATATCTTGTAAGATAGGGTTGAGATCATTTCCTTGTAATGCCGGTGGATTAATACGTAAAAAAGGGTTAGATACCAAAAGAATAAATAACAGAAAAGCACTTATAATCCAACCTTGGCAAATTAAAACTAATGTTTTAATCTGTTCCGGTAAATGTTGGCTAAACAACGCCATCAATGTACTAAAAAAAGCTAGGATTAAAACCCATAACAGCATAGATCCTTCATGGTTACCCCAAATACCAATAATTTTATAAAGTATGGGTTTTTCTGAATGAGAATTCTCAACAACATTTAAAACGGAAAAATCAGATACTATATAAGCATAAACAATAATCGCAAAAGACAATAATACTAATATGAAAACCAGATACGTTAAAGAAGTTACTGTTTGCATTAACGAACGCTCCCTTAACAAAACACCCAAAGTGGGTAATGATGCCTGCAATAAACTAATTGAAAACGCTGCAACTAAAAAAATATGACCCAGTTCAATGAGCACGATCGAATTATTTCTCCATACTGTAATGTTTGTTTAAGCGATCAGCTGTTTCTTTAGACATATAAATTTCATCATGTTTTGCTAAAATGCGTGTACCTATAAAAAAACCCTGTTTATCAAAATGTCCTTCTACAATAACTCCCTGACCTTCACGAAAAAGATCTGGAAGTATACCATTGAAAATAACTTTTTCGTATTTTATGTTATCAGTTATGAAAAAAATAACTCCCATCTCTCCAATGTATTCAACGGTCCCTTTTTGAACAAAACCGCCTAAACGCAAAGGACGTCCCATTAAAACATCTTCTCTTGTAATTTCAGATGGCATTCGAAAAAAACTCACTGAATTACGCATTGCATATATGATAAGACTTAATGCAATACTCATAACGAAAAAGCATAATAAGATCATCAGCAATTGTTTTTTTTTCTGCTGCTTTAAAATCACTTCCAATGAAGGAGAATTTTTTAAGAACTGACTGTTCATGAACTATCTACAAAAACTCTTTCTATAAATACGTCGTATAAGCATTAATTCATCGTTTATATAGCTTAAACGTATAGCTGCTTTTTTTAAGAGCTTTTTATATTTGTGTACAGGTATAATTTTTATCTAACATCTATACCATCTCTGAATGAACCCTTCTGATTTAACGATCTTAAACCGAAGACTACTGCTTTCTAGGTATGTTAATTAGATGAATCACGTAACTGAATTATCATTGCTTTAACACGTGATTGTTCTTCAAAAGCTTCAGGCATTGTATCAAGAAAATTTTGTAAAAACTGAGCTGCTTGTGCAGATTTACCTGCCTGGTGAAGTGCATCAGCTAACAATAAACGAGGATAAAGATCATTTGGTGCTAAATCTACAGCCTTTTGAAAAGCATGTTGTGCTTCTTGTGTAATTGTTCCACCTTCATAACCAACTAATGCCAGACCATATCCCACAAGTCTTGGAGCAGATTCTCCATTCAGGCGTAGTGCATCTAAATAAATGTTTACTGCATTCTGAAAATACCCCTCCTCGAGATACCTTACTGCCAACGCATCTGCTAACTTACCATCGTTAGGTGTACGAAAAAAAAGTGCCTGCAAACGAACAAGCTGTTCACTCTTGCTAAGAGTATTTGGCTCTTTATCCATTAATTCGTTAAAAAAATAACTTTTGACCCCTGGACTACCTGTCAGACTGTAAATACCCCATGTTATAAAAAGAACAAGTAAAATACCAAAAGCTTTTAAAATACGTATATTTTTACAATGTGTGCCAAGCTCATAAGTTTTAACTGAACACATACAACTTTTATCAATATCAATAGCTGAAACTTTCTTATCTTTCTTTAACCCACAGCTAAAATACAGCAAAAGAAAAAGTGCAGCCAAAACTAATAATAGCATATCATCTTGGTACCAATAAAAAGATTAAAATATGTAACCAATTATTCTCTCTCATTCATTAAAACATTATTGTAGATAAACGCAATCCTTAGTACTCTAAAATGATTTCCTACTCTGGTGTATTGTACACATAAACATTGATCTATTTTTATAAACTTTAATGTATATACGCCCTGAATAAAAAAAGAATATCTTTACCGTCTTGGTAATAAAACTTTTGCATATAGCCCACCTAAATTAGAATGTGATAAGAAAAAACTTCCACCATATTCATTAACCATATCTGAAACAATCGCTAGCCCTAAACCTGTCCCCGGCTTACTTTCATCAAACCGACGACCTCTTTTAAAAGCTTCCTCAATTTGTTCTTCTGTTAAACCAGAACCATCATCTTCTACGATAATACTAAAGAATTTTGCTTCTTCAATATTTTCTTCTAAACAACAGGAAATTAGAACTTTTGTGTGAGACCATTGAGCTGCATTTTCAATCAAATTACCTACAATATCCTCTAAATCTTCTTTTTCACCAGAAAAAATAATATCATCGATATCCATGATAAATTGAAACTTTTTCTCAGAATTAAGCTTTTCCATAACCCGCATCAAATGATTAACAACTTTACGTACAGATGTATGATAAACAATACTATCACATTGCGCAGCAATCCGAGCGCGCTGTAAATAGTGATTTATTTGTGCCTGCATCATTTTGGTTTGCTCGCTCAATAAAATAGCCGGTTCCCCACACATCTTATCAACCTCATTCATAATAACTGATAAAGGTGTCTTTAATGAATGAGCAAGATTACCAACTTGCGTTCGAAATCGTTCAATAATACGCTGATTATTATCAATGAGAGCATTCATCTCTTGTGCTAATGGCATCACTTCACTTACTAAATTGGTATTCACGTAATTAACCTTGCCCTCACGAATATCATTCAGTACTTGTCGAATAAGCCTCAATGGTTGAAAACTAAAGAAAATAATAGCAATATTGATAAGGACACTGCCTATACCAAAACTCCAAAGAAAAATTTGTAAAGTTCGCTTAAATTCCTGCACTTGTATATGTGCTTCATCGATGTTACCAACAAGACGAAAACGTGCAATATGATCCTGACTGTCAAGAACAACATCACTCTCAATTACTTGTAACTTCTGACCATCTTTTCCCTTTATCCGATAAGAACGAAAGAACTTATTGTCAAAAGGTATATCAACATCGCTCGGTGAAAATATCCTCTCAGTTCCTAACGATGGGGATGTCAATCTTCCTTTTAGATTAGGTGATACAGCAAATACTTCCCAATACCAACCTGATGTTGGGTCTGAATAACGAATATCATCAATCCCAAAATTTCCTTTTAAATTTCCATCAGGTGATACAGTTACTGTTGCAATGAGGCTATAAAGCTGAGCAGAAAGAATACGCTCTAAACTTTGTTCACTTGAACGCTGATAAAATAAAATACTAACTGCAGAAATCGATGAAAGCGAAATAACAACCCACAATGTTGACAAAATCATAACACGTAAACTGAGAGATCTTCCAATGAGAAAAAACATCCCCCCAAATCGATTCTTGTTCTTCAGAACTTTCATTAATCACCCAGCGTTCTTGCTCGATAACCCATTCCACGAATAGTTTCGATCAAATCCACCCCAAGCTTTTTACGCAACCGCCCTACAAAAACTTCAATCGTATTCGAATCCTTGTCAAAATCCTGATCATAAAGATGTTCTATAAGCTCTGTCCTTGAAACCACCCTATCACAATGATGCATGAGATACGAGAGAAGTCTGAATTCATATGATGTCAATTTAATCAGCTGACCATCAACAAAAACACGAGAAGTTTTAGTATCCAACAAAACTTCACCACAGCATAACGAACTTGTTGCATGACCTGTAGCTCGACGAATTAACGCTCGTAACCGCGCCATTACTTCTTCTAAATGAAATGGCTTAACAACATAGTCATCAGCACCAGCATCAATACCAAGCACCTTATCAGACCAGCGATCGCGTGCTGTCAATATTAAAACAGGCATAAAATATCCTTCTTTACGCCATTTTTCAACAACACGAATTCCATCTAAGCGCGGCAAACCAATATCGAGAATTACAGCATCATAAGAATCTGTGCTTCCTAAAAAATAAGCTTCCTCACCATCGAAGGCACTGTCTGAAATGTACCCAGCGCTCCTCACAGCTTCTGCTAGTTGATGATTAAGATTTCGATCATCTTCAACAATTAAAATACGCATTACACTATCTGCCAAGAACTAATCAACAGGAATGGAAACCTCAACACGGCTCAACTTTTTACCTTCACGAGCAGGGACTACAACCACAACCAAACACATATCTTTTCCATCCTGAATAATAGGTGTTGAACGCACCAACACCGCATTCTGTTGGGCAGCAACCTCTTTGCCAACTTCAGCACATTCAGAAGCTAAAACAGAATCTGCTCCCAAAAGGATTGCTATCATCATAAATAAGAAAACTTTTTTCATCACAGATATTTTATAATCTATTCTACATGAACATAGAATGAATAATGTTTTTTTATTTTTAACATCATACACATTTTAACATCATACACAAAGATTCATTATCCCCTGCATGACAAAACAGTTAGTGAATAATATCTCAAATTTTAATAGTTTCAAAATGAAATTTTTCCAAAGATTACATAATAATTGAAAGGGAAAAATTTTAAATAAATCATGAAAGCAAAATATACTTTGTAAGATATAAATTATAGTAACCATAAAATAAACTTTTTCTCTTTTAATACTATAGTAAAAAAATACCTTTATCCCATATAGTTATTACAGATTTGTTTAGTCGTATCAGTTTGCTATAGACTCTCTTTAAATGTTTGGTTAAATGTTTGGTTTTTTTAAAAAAAGGAAAATACAACGCAGTCAGCCATTTCACAGTCCTGCACTTATTGAGTTAGATGCACGGCTAGATACAGCACTTTACCGTATCCGCTCTACTAATAATTTATTTTGGAACAAAGCAAAAATTATCTCACAATGTCTTCATATACAAGGATGGAAACGATTTATAATTGAAATTCTTAATGAAACACTGACATTAGGATTGATTGGTTTTACTATTTTCACCATCATAGGCATTTCTGTTTTTGAGTTAACCAAAAAAGATTGGTATTCATCTAAAAATTTTTCTGTTCTTTTTCTAGATCGGTATGGCAATCCCATTGGTCATCGTGGTGCACTACCAGCTATGTCAGTGCCAGTTGAAGAAATGCCTGATTACCTTATTCAAGCAGTTCTTGCAACAGAAGATCGTCGTTTTTTTAATCATTGGGGTATTGATTTACATGGTCTCACACGGGCAATTTCGCAAAATATGCAAGCTAATAGTGTAGTTCAAGGTGGTTCAACTATTACACAACAATTAGCTAAAAATTTATTCTTAACAAATGAAAGAACTATAACACGTAAAATAAAAGAAGCCTATCTTGCTCTTTGGCTAGAAGCAAACTTCAGCAAAAAGCAAATTTTACAACTTTATCTTGATCGTACATACATGGGAGGCAATAATTTTGGTATTGCAGCAGCTGCAAAATTTTATTTTGATAAAAATATACGCAATGTATCCCTTAGTGAATCCGCTATGCTAGCAGGACTCTTCAAAGCTCCCACAAAATATGCTCCTCATAGTAACCCACTTGCTGCCCGAACACGTGCCAATATTGTACTTTCTAATCTTGTTAATAGCGGATTCATGACTGATAGCCAAATCATCAATGCTCTTCGTTATCCAGCCAGTGCCATTATAAAAATAAAAAATAATCAGCCTGATTATTTTCTTGATTGGGCATTCGATGAAGTCAAAAAAATGAGCAGCCAATTTCTGAATCAGACTTTAATCGTTCAAACTACTCTTGATCCAAATATTCAAAAAATAGCAGAAGAATCAATTGCATATCATTTACATCAATATGGTCAACAATATCGTGTAACACAAGCTGCCACTGTCATTATCAATAATAATGGAGCTGTATGTGCAATTGTTGGAGGATTGGATTATAGCAAAAGCCAATTTAACAGAGCCACACAAGGTGGCCGGCAACCTGGTTCTTCATTCAAACCTTATGTTTATGCAGCTGCGATGGAACGTGGTCTATCTCCCTCAACAATAGTTTCAGATATCCCTATCAATTGGGGAGGCTGGTCACCCAGAAATAACTCGGGTCGTTATCTCGGTAAAATAGATTTAGCAACTGCTTTGGCCTTTTCTATCAATACAGTGCCTGTCTATATCACGTATCAATATCTTAATCGTGATACCCAACCAATTATAAATCTAATCAAGAACATGGGTATTAATGCTAATATTTTATCACATAAAACTATGATTTTGGGTACATCCAATATGACGCCGATGGATCAAGCAACCGGTTTTAATGTCTTCGCCAATGGAGGTATGTCTGGGAATCGCCATGGTTTTACACAAATTAGAACAACAGATGGACATGTGGTGTGGGATTGGGAGTATAATGGTAATAAACCATATCAAGTTATCAGCAAACAATCAGCAGCTTATATGAACCAAATGATGGTTGGTGTCACAACACGAGGATCTGGTAAGCGTGCTGCTTTACCTATGACCCTTGTTGCCGGAAAAACTGGAACATCACAAGCTTATCGTGATGCATGGTTTGTCGGTTTTACCGGTAATTATACTGGAGCCGTATGGATGGGTAATGATAACTTTTCACCAATGAATCGCGCTTTTGGTGGTGGTGTTCCTGCTATGATATGGCATCGCATTATGCTCTATGCACACCAAAACATAATGCTAAAACAGCTCTATGGCGTCAAAAATTCCCTACTCCCTTATCAACCACCAATACTCCCTTTACGTAATGATTCTGAGCCTACCTCCCCAATACCCTACACACTCTCATCTGAAACATTGAATATTGTGCAACTAATTAATAAAGATTTGAGAAATCTGATTATACTTTCTCCGAAGATAAAAATTATTAAAACAACACTTTAAATTCGAGATCCTTTATAATGTTTCTTAATATTTCCATCTCCTTTTTAATCTCTATTTTTTCCGTTTTATGTGGAATATTAAGCGTTGATTATATTCTCAATTCCTTCAACAATTTTGGACGATTTACAATTGACGAATGGAATGCTTACCCACAAGTAGGCACTGCCAACACCGACCCCTATACCCGAGCACGTACTGCCAAACGAGGCGAAATTTCACTTGGACGAACTGAAGGACTCATTTTCCAAATTTGGAAAGATAATCATGGACGTCCACTACGCCCCCATTGCCACTATTTGCTCAAAGGCCACATCCCTGAAGCACGTCTTTTTACCCTTTATACAGCTGATAGATTTCTCAAACCTTATACTTCATCTAATGAAGTACCTTTTGAACTCTATACCAACAATATCATCTACGAAAGCGATGGCTCATTACATATCAACATCTCATCAACACCGAAAACCGGTAATTGGCTTGCAACAGTTAGTCAAAAAGAATTCGGGCTTATTCTTACTTTATACGATACCTCAATCATCTCCGCAACGGAGTTACAAAAGCTCACTATGCCATCTGTAGAACAAATTCCATCAGGAAAAAATTGTGATTAGATTCCTTCGTACTACTCTTCTTGCAGGCATTGGTGCTATCATCGTTCATATTTGTGTTTTATTTTTAATCCCCTATTATGCCCAAAATAATATATGGATACGGCTTAAAAAATCAGGAGATCCTTATCAATTTATTAACTTGGATTCCAGTAATCCTATTCAGCAATCTACTGATCCATTTTTTCTTCTTAAAGTCTGTAGATTTAATCTTGAAAATGGCCCTGTTCATTTAAAGACTTTGAAAACAACACAATTTTGGTCACTATCAACTTATACACGTGAGGGAATTATTTTCTACAGTCTTAATGACCGAACAGCTCCTAATGCTATACTCGATCTTATTATTGGAAAACCTATACAAATAATAGAACTCAAACAGTCAAAATCCAAAAATGATATTAATTCAGTTTTAATTGCTAAAAATTTAAATGAAGGTTTTGCTGTCTTGCGCATCTTTGCTTCTTCTTCACTTGCCAAAAAAGAGAGTGAATCCTTTTTTTCATCTGCAACATGTCGCGTATTTAATGGATAAAATAATACTGATTTCAATTGTACAACTGATCTATTTTTGTAGTAGAGAGAATATGTAAAAATGTATAGCAATAGTAAATTTTTAAATACAATTAATCAAATATCAAAACTAAAATAAAATTCTTATTTAATTTTAAAGCATTTAAATTTTTTATTAAGATAAAAAATTATTCAAATTAAACCTACAATACTCTATCTATTGAGACATCAATTTTCTATAATTGCACATAGAATAAAAAGGTATAGCCTGTTATACTTAAACCGTATTACGCTTGATGAAAAACCTACTGCAGATAGAGTGTAATAAATGAGAGTAAATATGCTGCAAACTTCAGGAAAATAGGCTTATATCGACTTCAGAGCCTGTCATTTGAACTTATTTTTATGTGATTACAACCATGCTCCATAAAATCTAATCTATCACATTAATTAATCCACGAAAAGAATGGCAATTGCGTACACCAATTAGTGAATAAAGCTATCGAAAGTCTATGTAGGACAAAGTATCCTTGATCTTATAAATAAATGCTTTACTTTTATCATAAGACTGAGAACTTTCTATCATATATAGAATCTGAAGAAAATTTTACTTATGTTTTTTGTTGAGGAAATAAGAGCTTAATGAAGAAAAAATACATCCTGTTAATCTCAAGAGCAGCAATATGGTCCCCTCGTTTTAGCGGATTAGCATTATTGATCTTATTATTTTCGGTGATTTTACAGCATTTTTCTGCAATCAGCGTAGTAGATTTCATGATTTTGATAGCAATCTCTGCTTGCTTTGTTGTTATTTCTCTTTTTCTTTCTGTAAAAGCCCTTTACACTTTATGGGTATATGGTGCTCGAGGTGGAATGCAAGCTTTAAGAGGTATTATTTATTCGTTAATAACTGCTACACCATTAATATTATTTTTGAGCTTTTGGTTTTCTTTACCAGCTCTTCATGATATTTCTACTGATACACAGAGGCCACCTGCTTTTTTTCGTACTATACGTCCCAAAGATGCCTTACCACTCAAGAGTATTTTAATTGAACAAGAAACATTACAAATGTCAAAATGGCCTGAAATGTCAGGACGTCGTTATGATGGTTCACCTGACAGTATCTATAAATCAGTACTTAATGTTTTAGCAGCTTATGATTGGCCCGTTGTGGCTCAACAGAAGTTTAAAGATAAAGAAAATGAACTTTATATTGAAGCAATAGCAAAAACTTTTTATCTTGGCTTTATTTCGGATATTGTAATTCGTTTAACGGATGAAGGAGATACAACTTTTGTTGATATGCGTTCTGCTTCACGTTATTTACTAAGAGATTTTGGTACGAACGCTACTTTTATTCTCAATTTTATGGATGCGCTTGATACAGAAGTAGCATCACTTCCTCTTTCTCAGGATGATGAATAAAAAATACAGTACAGTAAGTCATATTTAGCAAAAAGCTTATTTTTAAATAAGTTTTGAAATATGCAAACAGATAAGATTGGCTGTAATCTATTAAAATCTATAAATATATTAACAAGCTACCAATAATCTTAAAGAAATTTATAGAATCTTGTTAATTTATGCAAAATGACCACAATATCTAAATGCGAATCTGAATTTATAAACCATAATAAATTGATTTTATTAAAATTTTTTATGGTAAAAGATCTTATCGTAAGATTTTGGTATAGGATTTTTATGGTTAAGTAAAACTTAATCATCCCATATAGATTTATTTTATACAATGAAAACAAATAATTATGAATTCATTCTGAAGAAAATTATTATAAAGGGATGACAATTTAGAATATTTTTTTATGAACTTTATAACAATATAACAGCTGCAATACAAAATATTATTGCTGAATAAAAAATTTCCCTTGCATCAATAACAAAGCTATAAAAAATAAAGAATAAAAAACAGAAAACATAACAAATCAATAATAATAAAACTTCTTAATATTGTAAAAATTTATTGATTTGACTATTTCTTACTTTACTTCCATCATATAAAAAATTCACTAAGATATTATAAAAATATAAGAAAATAGTGTATATGTCACTTAAAAATAAATTTGATATTACAGTACTTTTTTCAATTATACCAGTAAATATTATTTTAAAAATAATATATATAAATAAAAGAACATTTACTAAAAATAATACTTATGTAATTTTATAAAAATATCTATTATCAAAACTTAAATTATAATACACAATACTATAAATAATAGATATCCCCGAAATATATTTTGTCTATAAACACATATACAGAATTATATTTATTAAATATAATAATAACGTCTTTAGGGATATCTCAGCTAAACATTATCTATCACTTCAATAAGTGCAAATCAGGCTCTACTTAACCACTTGGAACAATCATAAAATACCAAGATTCACACTACTAATTGCACTATTAAAAGAATTAAAATTGAATAAAATTATATATAAACCCTACTTTAATCAATTATAGACATAAACCAAAAAATTTGATGGAACTTGATGTAGATGTACCTTGGCTGAAGTTAATTCCACCTCCGCCTGTATTATTGAGTGTACCATCAAAAAAATTAAAACCAAATGAAAACTGCATATGAACCTCACTTCAATTAATTATAAATTATAAACCAAGAAATTTGATGGAACTTGATGTAGATGTACCTTGGCTGAAGTTAATTCTACCTCCGCCTGTATTATTGAGTGTACCATCAAAAAAATTAAAACCAAATGAAAACTGCATATGAACCTCACTTCAATTAATTATAAATTATAGACTAAAAAATTTTGCAGAACTTGATGTAGATGTACCTTGGCTGAAGTTAATTCTACCTCCGCCTGTATTATTGAGTGTACCATCAAAAAAATTAAAACCAAATGAAAACTGCATATAAACCCTACTTTAATCAATTATAGAGATAAACCAAAAAATTTTATGGAACTTGATGTAGATGTACCTTGGCCGAAGTTAATTCCACCTCCGCCTGTATTATTGAGTGTACCATCAAAAAAATTAAAACCAAATGAAAACTGCATATGAACCTCACTTCAATCAATTATAGAGATAAACCAAAAAATTTTATGGAACTTGATGTAGATGTACCTTGGCCGAAGTTAATTCCATCTCCGCCTATATTATTGAGTGTACCATCAAAAAAATTAAAACCAAATGAAAACTGCATATGAACCTCACTTCAATTAATTATAAATTATAAACCAAGAAATTTGATGGAACTTGATGTAGATGTACCTTGGCCGAAGTTAATTCCACCTCCGCCTATATTATTGAGTGTACCATCAAAAAAATTAAAACCAAATGAAAACTGCATATGAACCTCACTTCAATTAATTATAAATTATAGACTAAAAAATTTTGCAGAACTTGATGTAGATGTACCCTGGCCGAAGTTAATTCCACCTCCACCTGTATTATTGAGTGTACCATCAAAAAAATTAAAACCAAATGAAAACTGCATATGAACCTCACTTCAATTAATTATAAATTATAGACTAAAAAATTTTGCAGAACTTGATGTAGATGTACCTTGGCCGAAGTTAATTCCACCTCCGCCTGTATTATTGAGTGTACCATCAAAAAAATTAAAACCAAATGAAAACTGCATATAAACTCCATCGTAATATAATAAAAAACGTATCACAATGATACACTACAAGCGTAGTATCATCTTATTCAAATAAATGTCAAATATAATTTGGAAAATTATCAATAAAATTATGTATTAATAATATGCACATAACGTATATATTATTAATACATAAATAAATACTTTAAATAAATTAATAATTTTATTTACAATAGAATTAAAATATGAAAAATAAGCTTCTCTTTACTTTTATCAAAAATAAAATCAAAGCAAATGAACAGTTCATCAGAAAAATTGGTATCCTTCTCTTGGTTTACAAAGACAACAAAAAAATACATTTACTATGTCATTGAGCTTAGCATTATTGCTATTGTTTTGCGCTTACTTGGCTTGGTTAACCCATTTATTTTTCAGGCAATTATTGACCGTGTCTTGCCTTTTCAACGTGCAGAAAGCTTATATGTGATCGTTATCTTTATGATTGCTATTATGTTGTTTAACATAGCTCTTAGTGTTTTATCAGGCTATTTAGGAAATTACTTAGCCAATCGAGTGACATTAGAATTGGGATGTCGCCTTTATAACCATGTTTTAAGCCTCTCCTTGCCTATTCTACGTCATTGGCAGGTAGGAGAACTATTTACACGAATTGGAGAAGTTGACACAATTCGAAATTTCTTAACAGGAACTATCGCAACAACCGTATTAAATGTGATCTTTGCGATCATTTATATTGCAGCACTCTTTTCCATTAGTCCGCAACTAACTCTTATTGTCCTCATTATTCTACCTTTGCAAATAGGATCTTTGGCTTTGGTTGGCCCCTTTTTGCGGTACCAATTACGCTATGCTTTTACCCTACAAGCAGCTCATCAATCACGTCTTATTGAAAGTTTTACTAATATTGAATCTATCAAAGCGCATGTAAAGGAACCTGTCCATACAATACGCATGCAAGAAACTTTAGCTCGTAGCCTTGATCAAAGCCTAACAACTAGTAAGTTGCATATCCTGAATGAAGCTGTAAGCCGTATATTTGGCGACCTTTTTAATATTCTTATTATCTTTTTGGGCGCTCAAGCAGTTCTTCAAAATCAAATCACACTGGGACAACTTGTTGCCTTTCATCTTCTCGCAGGCAATGTTTCTGCTCCTATATTAAACCTTGCATCTCTATGGGAAGAATGGCAGAATTTGAAAGTTTCTCGCTTTCGTTTAGGTGATATTATCAACTCCCCATCAGAATGGGAAAATGAAAAACCATCTCTTCAGCTAACCACAATGCCCTATCTTGAAGCCAAAGAGATCTGTTTTTCTTATGGGAAAAAGAAAATTGTCAATCATCTTGATGTTTGTTTACAACCTGGGAAACCCATTATGTTACTTGGCCCTTCAGGTTGTGGAAAATCGACTTTAGCTAAACTTATCTGTGGTCTCTATACCCCAGAAAGTGGGCAGATACTCATTAACAACCAATCCTTACGAAACTTTGATATCCGTAGTGTGCGCAAAACAATCTCCTATTTCCCCCAAAACCCATGTCTTTTTTCCGGAACCATCCTTGAAAATATGTATCTTGCCAAACCAGATGCAACTAAGATGGAAATAGACACCGCACTTCATGTCAGCGCTTGTCATGATTTAATCGCTCAATTACCCCAAGGGCTGAATACCCAAGTAGGAGAGCAAGGTAGTTTTTTATCAGGTGGACAACGCCAACGCCTAGCCTTGGCTTGTTTTTTTCTGACAGAACCGCGCCTTCTTATTTTAGATGAACCCACTTCTGCACTGGATGAGTTCGTCAGTACACAGATTGTTGATCATTTATATAAGCTTTCGAAAGATCGTATCGTTCTTGTCATTACGCACAAATTTGACCTTTTTCCTAAACATGCAACCATATTAAATTTCACTGATCTAGAAGCAAAACATGGCAAATAAGATACTCCATTTACGTCCGTTATCACCAACACTTCATATGGTTGTTGCTATTTTGATCACTTTATTCTTCTTTATTGTGATCAGTAGCTTTATCACAAAAACAGAAATTGTTGCACGAGGCCAAGGAATAATTATTCCCACTGCCTATATTCAACTTATCCAAGCACCAAATACAGGTCGCGTCGAGAAAATTCTTGTGAAAGAAGGACAATTCGTTCACCAAGGTGATCTCCTCATTCAATTAGATCAGCGAGAAGCTTTAAATGAACGCGCACGTGTTCAAGCAGATATCGCACAACAAACCCTTCAAGCACAAATCGCAGTAGCTATTTTAGCCACATTGCGTGAAAATGATCCTTTGGATAAAGATTTTGTAATAAAAGGACTCACCTACCTGCCAAGTTTTTCCTCTAGCAGCGAAAAAGTAGTAACCGAAGGGAAAAAACTTATCAGTGCTACCCTTCAATCACTACAAGATAAACTAAAAACATTGCAAGCTCAAGCTAATCGTGTCGCACGCAGCGGTGATATTCAATATGTGCAATTAAGTAAATTGCAAGATGAGTATCAATTAAGTCAAAAAAAGCTAGAATCTGCAAAAAGCCTCATCGAAACAAAAGTCATTAGCCAAACAAGTTATTTAGAGCATTTACATAACCTTAAAAAGGTAAAGCATGAGATTTTAACTAATCAAAAGCGTATCGATGAAAACATCGCTGAAGTAGATACTCTTCATCAACAACAGCAAAGTCTTATTTCTGATGAAATCGCTCGCTATCAGCAAATTTCTCATGAAACAGAGCTAATTATTCAAGGATTACAAGCTAAACTTGATAGCGCTCAATACCGCCTTGATCAATTATCAATCTATGCGCCTGTTGATGGACGCATTGATGATTTGAGTATTCACACTTTAGGTGGCTTTGTAGAGGCTGGTAAAACTTTAATGCGTATTGTCCCTGACACAGGTGGATTAATTGTTGAAGCATTTTTTGATAATCGGGATATTGGTTTTTTAGAAAATGGCCAACGTGCTTACATAAAGTTTTCTGCTTTTCCATCTGAACGTTTCGGTATTATCCATGGCACGATTATTAGTGTAGGCCCTACAGCACGCTACGACCAAAAAATGAATGGTGCCTACGCAGTTTTGATCAAAATCGATCAAGATCATATTAATGTGAATGATAAGCAACTTAAATTTATCCCTGGTATGACCGTAACAGTTGATATCATTACGGCAAAACGTCGTTTAATTTCTTATTTCTTTGAACCTATCACTAAAATTTTAGAGCAATCCCTCAAAGAAAGATAATATGTATATCTATTATAGATTCTCTTATGAATTTGAGAGTTATAGTAGTTTTAATACTTAAATTTTTCTTACACTGCCACTGGCGAATCTAAAATATTAAATTCAATTTGAAGATGACTTCAAAAATTAGAGAATGAAGATTCTATAAAAATGAGTACAAAGAGTTTTGTACCTTTATCATCTAATTTTTTTTTAGATGAGAAAAATCATCAATCTGTGCTTGAAAAAGGAGAGCTTCTATCTGATACCAATTGGTAGAATGAGGAATACATATGTAACTGATTATGCTTTACCATACAACTGGCATCGTATAAAATATACCACAACATATATTCTTCAATCATTGTATTTAATATTATTCAATGCAATAAAAAAATGAGATATAAAAAATTACCTGCTAGCACAGTTATAAAGAACAAACTCCACTGAAAGAATTTTTGTAAACTAAGTGAGCATAAATTATTTAAAAACTCCCTCTTTTGTACACCATGATAAATAAGAATTTTATTTTGGAACTGTTGCTTACAGTTTTATTGTCTAAAATTGCTCACCATTATCAGTAGTATTTTTAGATTTGATATGAATCATTATAGCCAATCTTAAAGATTAATTATACCTTGAAACTTTTTTAAATTTTTGTTTTTTACATTTTCTATTTTGCTTTACTAAATATAATATTTTTTGTGATAAAACAGTAAATCTGTAAGCTATAATACCTGCAAAATTATCAAACAGAGAAAAAATATACAACCTTCCATAAGTTAATAGTATTTTTGTATCATCCTTATCAATGCAGAGTATGAATTATCTTTAATCTACTTGTTTAGTTGAGCTCCTATTTTAACTATTGCCAAAACTACAAAATAAAACATTCTTATACAGTAAGCTAAAATATTATTATCTTACAGCTCAAAAAAATTAAAAAACAAAAGGTAAGATCTCCAGATAAATATCATCAAAATATAAAAAACTTTTTATAAAACAACAAAAGCTGAGAATATTGAAAAAAAGTTTTTTACGTGTATCAAAGAAAATCTCTTCACCCAAAACAAATCAAAAAACTGATGGAACACCTAGTACTAAATAATGTAGATGAAAAAAATATCAACGTATTTACGATATCAGCACTGAAAACTTCAAAGATAAGAAAGACAATCATAAGAATATTATTACTATAGTGAATCTTCCCCCTTTTATTGAGGCTGATTAGATCGGATAATGAATACGATGAAGATAAAAATACCATACAGATTGAGAAAATTAGCAGCAATGCGTGTAGAAAAATATAGTAGCACCAATTTTGTGAATAAAAGTGCTTTTTACCCGAATTGAAGATAACACGATAACCCCTATATTAAAGTGGTTAAAATGAATAGAAAAAGTCAGAAAGATTTATCTCGAAATTGACAATATTTTCTTAAGGATATTGTTTAAATGGCTGGGGTACCTGGATTCGAACCAGGGAATGCCGGTACCAAAAACCGGTGCCTTACCGCTTGGCTATACCCCAAAAGAAGAACATGCTCACATCCGCGTTCGCATCTTATAGCGATTCCTATGATTATGCGCAACATCTGAAAATAAAAGCTCTTATTTTTTTATTACAAAATCCTACTCAGATCACGATAACGCAGAACTTATAATAAACACAAATATTGTTTATATCCCTAAAAATAAGTACTCATCCCCCACCAATAGTTTTGCATTTTTGTATTTTTCTCTTTTATCTATCCATCTCAGTAATTACATAAAATGTAATTTTTTTGCTTTACCACTGTATTCAACAAATCATCGATAACCATAACTCATAATAATATTTTTTCTATTATCTAAACCTAAAATTATAAAAACAAAATAATAAGAATTTAATCACTTTATATATTTCTGACTCTTTGTTTTCTTTGATTACATACTTGATTTTGTTTATTTAACGTACAACAATTTGTCCTCCACTCCCATCAATTAAACTGATAATTTACGACAAGCATTATTAGATTATCATAGATAATATTATTGTGTCCAATATGCACAAACAATCAATCACAATTCACCTGATGTGACATTATTTAGGACAATACAAAAAAATCTGATGATTCTTATAAAAGATAGCAGCATATGATCTAAGGTAAGCGTTATGATAAAAATGGTAACATACTCAGCGATGAATAAGCTAAAAAATCTTTTAAAGTAGGTAAAGATACTTTGTATGATATTGAGAATATATTTTAGATGATAATTGCAAAAAATGATAATTATTTAAATTTACTTTTTATTCTGTATAAAGACGGTTGTATTTTTTATTAGGTAACGGATATAAAATTTTTTCAGAAGCAGGATTATATAAGTCAATGATATTTTTTCATTAATTAAAAAGATGTATCCAGAAAAAATTATCTCACAAATAAAAGATCGTTAAAATTAAATTAACACAAACAGGTATTCAATATTTGCTTTTAGATGCTATAAGTGGCAAATTAAGCTTGTGGAGTAAGCTTAACAATTAGAATCGAGGAGATTTTTAAATGGCTTTTGAATTAGCTGAGTTGCCTTATGATTATGAAGCCCTTTCACCTTATATGTCACGTGAAACGCTTGAGTATCATCATGATAAGCATCACCTCGCTTATCTTACCAATACCAATAATTTTATAAAAGATTTAGGCTTAGAAAATGAAAGTCTTGAAGATATTATTAAAAAAAGCTTTGGGCAGAATATTGGTTTATTTAATAATGCAGCTCAATGCTACAATCATCATCATTTTTGGTATTGGATGAAAAAGAATGATGGAAATCAAAAACTGCCTGGAAAATTAGAAAAAGCTATTAAAACTGATTTAGGTGGATACGATAAGTTTCGCACTGATTTTATTGCTGCTGCCAGTACCCAATTTGGTTCTGGATGGGCGTGGGTTGCTGTTAAAAACGGTAAACTTGAAATTATGAAAACACCTAATGGTGAAAATCCTTTAGTTTATGATGCTCAACCTATTCTAGGGATTGATGTATGGGAGCATTCCTATTACATAGATTACCGCAATGCACGTCCGAAATATATTGAAGCTTTCGTGGATAATTTAATTAATTGGGACTATGTTTTAAAACTTTATGAAGAATACGGATTTTAATCTATCTATATAATCTTTCATAGAGGATTAAAGGCTCTATAATCCAACAATCATGGAGCCTTTTAAAAAGAAAAATGCTCAAATTAGCAGTGATTTTTCCCTACTATTTTTAAGATATATGCGTAAATATATGCAATTTCTTCTAGCTTTGAAAACCGCCCAGCCGCACCTGCATGACCTGAATCCATATTAATACGCAGTAAGATTGCGTTGCTATCTGTTTTTAAGTCACGTAATTTTGCTACCCATTTTGCGGGCTCCCAATAAGTTACACGAGGATCAGTTAGTCCTGCAATCGCAAGGATAGGTGGGTATTTTTGAGCTTTAACATTATCGTAAGGTGAATAAGAGGAAATAAGATTATAATCCTCTTCTGATTTAAGGGGATTCCCCCATTCAGGCCATTCTGGTGGTGTTAATGGTAATGAAGCATCTAACATAGTTGTTAAAACATCAACAAAAGGCACATCAGCTACAATACCAGCAAAATCTTGTGGAGCTATATTTGCAATAGCACCCATCAACATTCCTCCTGCTGAGCCACCATAAGCTATGAGTCGATCATGAGCAGTGAATTTATTATTTACAAGATAACGCCCACAAGCAATAAAATCTGTAAATGTATTGTATTTAAAACGATGTTTTCCTTTCTCATACCATTCAACTCCTTTTTCTTTTCCTCCACGAATATGAGCAATTGCATAAATAAACCCTCTATTAACTAAAGAAAGTACATTACTATTGAAACTGGCAGGAATAGAGCTTCCATAAGCACCATAACCATAAAGAAGACAAGGTGCACTACCATCAAGAGTGGTAGTTTTATGATAAAAAAGTGAGATAGGAATTTTCTCACCATCGTCGGCAATTGCCATAATACGCCGTGTTACATAATTATCTGCATTATGCCCTGAGGGAATTGTTTGCGTTTTTAAAAGTACCCTTTTGCGACTTTTCATTTCGTAATCAAAAACTTGATTAGGTGTTGTCATAGATGAATAAGAAAAGCGAATAATTTGGCTATTATACTCTGCAGCACCTTGTAAACCTAGAGAATAAGCTTCTTCTGTAAAAGCAATGGAATGAATTTGTTTGGTGGTACGCTCCATTACTTTTATACGAGGAAGCCCCTCAAAACGTTCAAGCCAGATAAGAAAATCTTGATAAGCATCATGAGATATGATCAGCTTCCCAAGCTGATGTGGTATAAATTCAGACCAATTTTCTGATTGTGGCGATGTATATGGTGCTACCATAATTTTGAAATCTTTTGCGTTATCTATATTGGTAAGAATATAAAAAACATCACCACCTTCTGTAAGTGAATATTCAATACCTTTTTGCCGTTTCCGTATACATTGGGGAACAGTAAGAGGTGTTTCAGCAGGGATGATCCAGATTTCTGATGTTTCATGATCATGGATATTAATATAAATAACGTCATTAAGCTTAGAACTACTTACATGTAGAAAAAATCCTGGATTATCTTCATAAAAAATAAGCCTATCTTGTGATTGATCTGTGTTTAATCGGTGATAATAAAGTTTAGAAGGTCGATGATTTTCATCCATCTTAGTATAGAAAAATCCTTCAGATTTAGCATCCCATACGATCTGCCCAGATGTATCAGTAATTGTATCTGCACAATCAGATAACGTTTCTAAATTACGAACTTTAGCTGTGTAAAATTCTGATCCTTTATCATCATAAGTCCATACAACATGTGTATGATCCGGAGATTCTTGAACTGAACCAAAGTTGAAATATTCTTTACCTTCAGCCAAAGTATCGCCATTAAGGTAAACATTTTTTTCTCCTCCATTTCTTAATGTACGAAAATAATGTGGCTGCTGGCCTCCAGTAACATAAGAGAATCCATAGGCAAAAGATCCATGTTTTATAGGAACGGAACTATCATTCTCTTGAATGCGATTTTTCATTTCATCAAAAAGAAAATCTTGTAGTGATTGTGTATCAGCCATTTGAGCAGCTTGATAAGCATTTTCTTGTTCAAGATAATGTCGAATATTTTTATCAAGACAGCTAGGATTTTTGAAAACGTCTTGCCAATTAGATGCACGCAGCCAATAATAGGGATCATCACGACAAATACCGTGATGCATTTCTTTATGAATAATTTTTGATGCTTTGGGAGGAAGTACTGAAGAGCGAGTCATACATAATCCTATGTAAAAGATGGGGATGATTTTTTTTATATGTTAGAATTATACCATTTACACAATAATTTAAGTTTATAAACTTTATCTACTTTTGAAAATATCACTGAGATAAGTTTCACGATTATACTGTGTACTTTTTTGTTACCGTATCATAGATGTTTCTTTGCCATGAATATCGCTTTGTATAAGTGTAATATCACCCTGATAGGCAGATTAGCATGATTTGACCTTTTAGCATCAGAATTAGATTTTTCTTCCAAACAGTAGAACTGATTGTTGAATATACACAAAAAATGTATTTGAGATGGTACTGTTATAATCTGGAGAGGGAAAAACTTTTAATACTGTACTAATATATGACAATATGTTATTTTAGTATTAATTCTTTATGATACTCTGTATCCATAATATATATTTTATTTTTTTTGTTTATCGTATTTTTATCGAGTTTAAAAAAAATCGTTTAAGTGCCTTTTTATATTCAGAAAAAATCATTTTCTAACATAAAAATTGAAATTTTGTAAAAAAATACCAACGCTCTTAATATTATAAGATAAAATATTTGTTTTATATATTACTATTTTATATGTAATATTCTCAATTATAAATCTTCCATAAAATAACTGATTTTGTGTTATATTTTGTTTTTATACATGATATTCTATAGCTAAAACTGTATTTAAAAAAGAAAGCACATTATTTTTCTTGTTATATATTATGACAAAAAAGAGGAATTTATTTGATTTTTTTGTGTTTAAGCAATTTTATAAAATAATTGAATTGACAAAAAATATTTTTGTACAATATGAAACCTACGTGCATAAGATCTCTTTGTTATGAATGTAAAT
This sequence comes from Bartonella sp. B35(2025), assembly GCF_053794465.1. NCBI lineage: Bacteria > Pseudomonadati > Pseudomonadota > Alphaproteobacteria > Hyphomicrobiales > Bartonellaceae > Bartonella > Bartonella sp. B35(2025). The sequence continues at coordinate 308,366 of NZ_CP200035.1, read as the reverse complement.
GCAAATTATATCTCGATTAAATTAAAAGGAAACAAGAATGGAACATCATCCAGTCTTAGAGACTGAAAGCAATTTAGTTATTACATTGGTTGCCGATATTGTTGCTGCTTATGTGAGTAATAATTCGATTCGACCGACTGAAGTTCCAAGTTTGATTGCTGATGTTCATGCTGCTTTTCTAAAAGCAGGTAATATGGAGTTAACGGAAGTTGAAATTGAAAAGCAGCGGCCTGCTGTTAACCCAAAGCGTTCGATCTTCCCTGATTATCTTATTTGTCTTGAAGATGGCAAGAAGTTTAAGTCTTTAAAGCGTCACCTAATGACACACTATGGAATGTTACCTGATGAGTATCGTGAAAAATGGCAATTGGATAGTTCTTATCCTATGGTTGCACCCAATTATGCAAAGGCGCGTTCAGCTTTAGCAAAGGAAATGGGACTTGGACGCAAAAGCCAACGGAAGAAAATCAAATAATTGTATTTTATCCAAAAATAATTACATTAGGTAGATAAAAATACTTTTTTAAAGGCATATTTTCCGTAAAGCTTTTGGATAATTTTACTATAAAAGCCTCTGATGTTTATAAAGAACTCTCATTACGGATTCGCTCAATCACCGATTTAAGGCCGTTTGATCGTTGTGGTGTGAGGTTCTCATTTAAACCAAGTACCTCAAGTAGCCCTTCAGCATCAGCATCGCGAATTTCAGAGGCTTTTTTACCTGAATAAAAGGTAAGAAGAATATAGATAAGTCCTCGCACAATATGGGTATCAGAATCACCTTGAAATGTTAATGTTGGATTTTCTGAGTTATCACGAGAAGACAAAAGCCATACTTGGCTAACACAACCAGGCACTTTATGGGCGTCATTTCGAGCACTTTCCGGAAAAGGTGGTAATTCATGGCCAAGTTCAATGACATAACGATAGCGATCCTCCCAGTTATCTAGAAGAGAAAAATTTTCTATAATATTATCAATCGTTTCTGCCATAACCACAGTCCTGTCTTATCTTATTTTATTAATTATGTTGATGCATTTGACTGACAGATAAGTGTTCATTCCTCTTAGCACGAAGCCAATAACAAACGTTCAAAACTTTTATTTAGAGATAATGTCATATGATTCTGTTTTTTTGTGTCAGATTATATATATTTACTTTGAGAGACATACTTTCAGATTGAACCATATTATTATTATCCAGTATACGGCCAAGATATTCATAAACTACTTTTGCACCATAACGCGCACGTTCACCAAGTGAATTTAAAAAAGACTTTCCGGCTTTGCAGGTTTTTTCATGTCTTTTACAGAATGTTCCTAACTCATTTAAGGCTTCCTTAAAAGCAATAATCACATCACTTGTTGTTATCTCATTATCTCTTTGGGTAGAAAAACGGTTACCACTTGGCATTTCTACAAAGAATGAAACGACAACAAAAATAAAAAACAAAAACAATGATAATTTTATTAGAAAACGTATCATAGATAACTAGTATACCGCAATTGCAAATGAAACAAAAGCAACAGTTTATAGGCTTCTTGTTTATAAAAGATTTATAAAACTAGCATTTTTCATAATTAAGTATTCATTTACAGAGCTTAATTGTTACCTATGCTGTAAAAAATATATAGTGTAAGCGTGCACAGGCAAAATATATTACTTTTTCGTTAGTGACTTAACATAAAATTTGCAAAACAGATTAAGTGCCTTTAAAATATGTGAACGTTTATGACATCGGTTGCATATCATAAAAATTAAGATATTATGATAAAGAAAACAATGGGCAATTACCTATGGTAATGAGCGAAACTTAAAGTGCTATACGACTCTCATATATTGTTTTATAAAAGACCGTAGATATGAAGTTGAGAAAATTAAGAAGATTTTTTACTATTTTGCAGGTATTTTTAAAATAACTTCAGTTGAAATTTACAAAATTTATTGAATATTAGTAGAGTGGATTTATATCGACATACGATACAATATTGAATAAATGATTCTGGTCATACTGTTACATGAAAACATAAGTTGATATATGTGAGATATTTGAAAGAGATGTAGCTGCCCATTAGCTTCGTAGTACTCCAAAATATGTCTTAACTTGATTTCATAAATGCCATCCGGTATATGCGAAAGAAGAGCATTATAAAGAAGTATGTGCACTGCCATTTAAATAATCATAAAAAATTAATTATATATACCGATATAGTTGAAAATGAAAAAAAACGCGATATCGCATAGCAAAAAACTATCTTTATACGTACCAAGAATGCATTTAAAATATGAGATTAAAAGGAATTTATAAAGGATGCAGTTGATTTATAATTATATATAATGTGAAAATTTTATTTATTTTAGTAATTTGAAAGAATAGATCAACGGCAATACATATACCTCCCTTTAGTTGGAAATGGAATAATTTATGTTAGATTCTTTATAAAAAATAATCGTAAAATGACAAAAAAACGGAAAACACGCAAAACAAAAATTATAAAAAAGCATACACAACGTAGTATTGTTATAACATTTTTTCTCATCAATGGTCGTTTGCTTTTCTGGATAGCAAAACAGATTTATTTTCACACACGTAAAAACACTTTGTTAGCCATTGGATTTTTTCTTTTTTCTATCAGTTTTGGATTTGTTTCCTTTAATGCTTTATTTTCACAAGTAGCAATGCACCAGGATGTATCTACCCAAATGGAATTCATATCAATTTCAGGTATAGGGAAAAGTTCTAATTTACCAAAAAAAGAAGCAAAATTTCAAACCGATACTCATATTATTCCTGTACCTATTCCGAATAATTTACGAAAAAATCCCCCTTCACATTCTTTTTCAGAAAGCACATTAAAAATACAGAAAAAATTAGCACAATTAGGGTTTTATGATGGTTCCTTAGATGGAGTAGAGGGACCTAAAACACGTCGTGCCATAGTATTATGGAAACAACAAAATGCTGATAGAGTGCAAAACAGTGCCCTACCAAAATCCACAATAGATGAGATTGCAATATTAATTCAGCATAGCGAAATGGAAATGGCAAATGATACAACAAAAACAAGCAATCTTCCTTCTTCAAAAGAAACTATTTTAGAATCTCCTATGACAGATATTGTACAGGTTCAAAAAGCTTTACGTATTTTTGGTCACCAAGAGGTAATTGTTACTGGTGTAGAAGATCAAAATACAATAGATGCTTTAAAACAATTTCAAAAGATATTTAACCTTCCTATAACAGGTAAAGTCAATCACACAGTTTTAATGAAAATGCGTGAAATTGGTTTGCTGAATTAAAAGATCCCCCTTATCTTATAAAACATAAGATAAATATATATATGCTGCATTATCCATATCTTATCTTCTCACATAAACATATCAAAGATCGACCTCACCTCTCCAACGCATATAGTTAACAATGTGCTATAGAGATTTCATTCAGCATATTATAACCACCATACAATAAAAATACCTCAATCTCCTGATATTTTTTTTGCAATTTTTGATTGTGCTGCAGCTAACCGTGCAATTGGCACTCGAAAAGGAGAACATGAAACATAATCTAGATTATTCTCTTCACACAAAGCAATAGAAGCAGGATCACCTCCGTGTTCACCACAAATTCCCAGTTTAATTTTTTTATGCCGCAACCGCCCACGCTGTGCAGCAATAGCAATAAGCTCCCCTACCCCATCACAATCAATTGATACGAAAGGATCTTGTTCTAAAAGCCCTTTTTGAAAATAAGTTGTCAAAAGGGAAGCTGCATCATCACGTGAAATACCAAAAGTAGTTTGTGTTAAATCATTTGTTCCAAATGAAAAAAATTCTGCAGTTTCTGCAATTTCACCTGCCCGAAGAGCTGCTCTTGGGAGTTCAATCATTGTCCCAACCATGTATTGAATATCAATTCCCTTTTCATTCATCACCTCACTGGCTACTTGATCAATATGAGCTTTAACAAAGTCCAATTCAGACTTAAGTGCAACAAGTGGTACCATAATTTCAAGCATAACAGGAGATCCAGATTTCTTAGCAGTTTCAGCAGCTGCTTCAAAGATTGCTCGTGCCTGCATTTCTACAATCTCAGGGTAAGTAATAGCTAAACGGCACCCACGTAAACCAAGCATCGGGTTAAATTCATGGAGCTGCTGAGCACGCTCAGTAAGTATTTCAGTAGAAATCCCCATAGCTATTGCAACATCAAGAATTTCTGCATCTGTTTTTGGTAAAAATTCATGTAATGGTGGATCTAAAAGGCGGATAGTAATAGGCAAACCGCACATAATTTCAAACAATTCGATAAAATCTGAGCGCTGCATAGGCAAAAGCTTATCCAATGCTTTGCGACGCCCACTTTCATCATTACTTAAAATCATTTCTCGCATAGCAACGATACGATCGCCAGAAAAAAACATATGCTCCGTACGGCAAAGGCCAATACCTTCAGCCCCAAAAGAGCGCCCCATACGTGCATCAGACGGTGTTTCAGCATTGGCACGGACTTTTATGCGCCGTATCCCATCAGCCCACTCCATCAATTTTGAAAAATCTCCACAAAGCTCAGGCTGTAACATCGCAACCTCTCCTTTGAAAATTTCCCCACTTCCACCATCAATCGTAATGATATCGCCTTTTTTAAAGCTTTGTCCTGAAGCAAACATTGTATTGGTATTATAATCAATTCGCACACTGCCCGCACCAGAAATACACGGTTTTCCCATACCACGCGCTACAACAGCAGCATGGCTTGTCATACCACCACGTGTCGTTAAAATCCCTTCAGCAACATGCATACCATGAATATCTTCTGGACTTGTCTCTATACGTACCAAAATAACCTTACGCCCATTTGCTGATACAGCTTCTGCCTCTTCTGAAGTAAAAACAATTTCACCAGTTGCTGCCCCAGGAGAAGCAGGTAAACCACGTGCCAAAATGAAACGTGTCGCCTTTGGATCAAGTGTTGGGTGTAAAAGTTGATCAAGTGCGTTTGGATCAATTCTCATCAAGGCTTCTTCACGGCTTATCAATCCTTCCTCAACCATTTCAATCGCTATCTTCAAAGCTGCACGTACTGTTCTCTTTCCTGAACGAGTTTGTAGTAGCCACAATTTACCTTTTTCAATCGTAAATTCAATATCCTGCATATCTCGATAATGCTGTTCAAGCTTCTGTGTAATCTGACATAACTTTAAAAAAGCTTCTGGCATAACTTTTTCCAGAGATGGATTACTTGAACCTGCAGCAATACGTGCCTTCTCCATGATATTTTGAGGAGTTCGAATACCTGCCACAACATCTTCACCCTGTGCATTAACTAAAAATTCACCATAAATCTCTTTTTCTCCTGTCGACGGATTACGTGTAAAAGCAACACCTGTTGCCGAATCTTCACCCATATTACCAAACACCATCGCCTGCACATTAACTGCTGTTCCCCAATTTTCAGGAATATTATGTAAACGGCGATAAGTGATCGCACGTGCTGTCATCCAGCTTGAAAAAACCGCCCCAATTGCACCCCATAGCTGTTGTTCAGGATCTTGTGGAAAAGGTTCACCCAATTTTTCTTCAACATATGCTTTATAAGAAACAATAACATCTTTCCAATTAACTGCTGTCATTTCTGTATCGATGCTGTAACCATTACGGACTTTTACCTCATCAAGAATCTCTTCAAAATATGAATGATCTAATCCCAAAACAACATTAGAATACATTTGGATAAAACGACGATAACTGTCATAAGCAAAGCATTCATTATTGGTTTGCGAAGCAATTGCCTTCACAGTCTCGTCATTCATACCAAGATTGAGTACTGTATCCATCATCCCTGGCATAGAAGCTCGAGCTCCTGAACGAACAGCGAGTAAAAGTGGTTTTTTTTCATTGCCAAATTCGCCTCCTGTTTGTTCACCAATGCGCTGAATTGCTTGTTTAACAGCTTCCTGTAATTCTTCTGGATATGATTTACTATGTGCGTAGTAAAAGTTACAAACTTCCGTTGTAAGAGTAAAACCAGGAGGCACAGGTAAGCCAAGATTACTCATTTCTGCTAAATTGGCTCCCTTACCACCAAGAAGATTGTACTCGCTTGCACTTCCTTCTGCATTACCATCACCAAAACTATAAACCCATTTTGTCACCGTATAAGTCCTCCCATGTCAGCATCATCACATCATTTGACCTGAGCTAATAATCAAAAGAAATGATTCGATAAAATTGAGTAAACTAAAGAAAGTAGCGCTCCATAGTACATCAAATTAATTCTCTCTAGAAAGCAAAGCATCAACCATAAATATCAATACCCACCTTCTAAAGAGAAGCTTTAATTTTTAAGAAAACTGTCAATCACTGAAAAGAAAGATTCAACTGTCATTATACCTTCATATTTATTACCGTTAATAAAGAAGGTAGGAGTTCCTGTGATACCAAGTTCTTTTCCACGCTTAAAAGATGCATTAATCTCATCCAAAATGGATTGATTTTTTAGGCAAGCATGAAAACTTTCATCTGTAAATCCCGCCATTAAACCAATTTTCTTCAATGGCGTTAGAGCATCTTGCTCCCAAACCCACTCATGCTGTTTCTGAAATAAAACTTCTATCAAAGGAAAATAACGATCTTCTGGTGCACACCGCGCCAACATAAAACCTGCTGTTGCCCGAGGGTCAGAAGCAAAATCTCGAAAAATAAATTTTACTTTTCCTGTTTTGATATATTTTTTACGAATTTTAGGAAATATATCATTATAAAAATGCGCGCAATGAGCACATGTCAATGAAGCATATTCAATAATTGTTACCGGTGCATTCTCTTCTCCTTCAATCCTATCCTTAACTTTACCCAATTGAAGAAGCTTGATCATATCAACAGTTGAAACTGGTTTAATTTTATTATGTAAGGAAGTAGCTGTACCGATCTGTACAGTTGTCATTAGAAAAAAAATTATCGTAAAAGGCAAAAAGGAACGAAAATTTATCATAAATAATACTTTTCTTCTATTTTTAAAAAGGTAAGAACCCGGCATTCTCTTATATATTAATCTTAAATGAATGTGTAAAATATCTTACTTTTCCTATTTATTATTTTTTTCAGCCAAAATGCAACAACCGAGTTCATAAAGGGAATAGCGCAAACTTTCATCTTCAATCCCTTCAAGCATTTTTTCTACGATTTTTTTGTCTTTTTCATTTAAAACTGATTTTGTAGGTAGATAATTTGTAAGAACAGATACACACTTTTGCTCGATCTTTATACGATCGATAGCGATATACCCAAAAAAAACATTAATTCTATGAAGCAATTCACTTGTTTCATGCATCACTTTTAACACTGCAAACCCTTCACAAGCCATAACAAGCGTTGCAGGTTGGAAAACTTCATGCCAATCTGCATGACATTTCCAAATAATTTTGAGCGGCATTGTATGTTCACCGATATCATGACCTATAATCTGTGGCCAATGCTCTATAAGCTCCGCACTAAATCCCGCCCGCTTGCGTAAAACTGGATCAAGTATCTTGGATGCCATTTCAGAAAGAGAATGAAAATAGCGCTTTTGAAATCGTTTGCTCATTTTTAGATCATTATTAAATTATTTACTAAATTATAATAATCTCTTTTCCATTTAAGAGCTATTATTCTCAAAAACTACTTAAATATCAACAAAATTTGATATTCACCTAACCAAAAATTTTACAATAAATAATCAAAAATGAGCCATGAGTTACAAAATAAATATTTTTTCTTTTGCATTTTATATCTCTCTGTGATTGAGAACAATCATGCACGAAATTTCTTCACGCCTCCTCTCTTGGTACGATCAGCAACACCGACATTTACCATGGCGTATTACCCCTAAAGAACAAATGCAAGGTATCCGCCCTGATCCTTATCAGGTTTGGCTTTCTGAAATCATGCTTCAACAAACAACAGTTGAAACTGTTAAACCTTATTTTAAAAAATTTCTGAAACTTTGGCCTAATCTCTTCTCTTTAGCAAAAGCTTCACAAGATGATATTATGAAAGCGTGGGCAGGTCTTGGCTATTATTCACGCGCACACAACCTTAGAAATTGTGCTTGGCAGCTTATTGAAAACTACGGAGGACAATTTCCACAATCCGTGAAAATATTGCGTACTCTATCTGGTATTGGAGACTATACTGCTGCAGCTATTGCTGCAATTGCTTTTAACAACCCTGTAGCTGTTGTTGATGGTAATGTTGAACGTATTATAACTCGCTTATTTGCTATCACCTCAGTATTACCCAAAGCAAAAGCTGAAATTAAAGAAAAAACGCAAAAAATTATTGCCTTAGATCGCCCTGGTGACTTTGCTCAAGCCATGATGGATTTGGGAGCGACAATTTGTACACCTCGTAAACCATCTTGTTTACTCTGCCCTCTTCAAAGTTTATGTAGGGCAGCAAAAATGCAAGCAACAGAGTTCTTTCCAGTTAAAGCTCCTAAGAAAGAACGCCCTTTAAAAACTGCTGCTGCTTTTGTTGTACTTAATGAAAATAGACAAATTTTTTTAGAAAAACGACAAGGCAAAAAATTACTAGGTGGAATGACTCAAATCCCCAACAATATCGGCATAAACAATGATAACGGACTCCAAAATGCACCCTTTACCGCTAATTGGCAATTCAAAGGGCAAATTACGCACATTTTTACCCATTTTTCTCTAAAACTTGATGTTTATTACATTAATGGTATTCGCGAAATGAACTATAAAACCGGCTGGTGGTGTGACATCCATCATCTTGCCGAAGAAGCACTCCCTACTGTTATGAAAAAAGCTATTTCCATAGCAATCCCTAATTCTTTCAGATTTAAATAATTATCCGCTGAAAAATAAAATATTCAGCTTAATCTGAACTAACCATTTTTCATAGAATACCGGTTTTTAACATCTGTGAACGTATTATCATTCTTAAATCATCTATTGACTTCAATCGTCCACCTTCCTCATAATACCAAAATGTCCAACCATTACAGCTCTGTGAAGCTTGAGCCTTTCGCCCCATTGCATGAATAGAACCAGCTTCACCATCATACATTAGAGTACCATCAGCTCTTATAATAGCAGATACTTTCTTTTTCCGATCATAAAGAACTTCTCCAGGATAGAGTAAACCTGCTTCAAGCAAACTATTAAACGCTACACGTGGTTCTGCTTTTCTTTTATCCAAAATTGCTAATTCTGGTTTATCTAAAGGCTTAACCGCAGCAATCCTCTCACACGCTGCATCAATGTAGTGCTGCTCACGCTCAATACCTACAAAATCACGCCCAAGAAGTTTAGCAACAGCACCTGTCGTTCCCAAACCAAAAAATGGGTCAAGAATAACATCACCCGGTTTACTAGAAGCCATAATAACACGAGCTAATAACATTTGCGGCTTTTGTGTTGGATGTAACTTACGCCCTGCTTCATCTTTTAAACGTTCTGCACCAGTGCACAGAGGGAAAAGCCAATCTGAACGCATTTGTACATCTTCATTTGCAGCTTTCAAAGCATCATAATTAAATGTATATTTTTTATCCTTTTGATCTCGCACAGCCCAAATAAGCGTTTCATGAGCATTTTGAAAACGACGTCCTCGAAAATTAGGCATTGGATTATTTTTGCGCCAAATGATATCATTAAGCACCCAAAAACCTAAATCCTGTAATGCTGTACCAACTCGAAAAATATTGTGGTAAGTTCCAATGACCCAAAGTGTCCCGTTAGGCTTCAATACACGACGACAAGCAAGTAACCACGCACGCGTAAAGGCATCATAAGCAGCAAAACTCTCAAACTGATCCCACGCATCATCAACTCCATCAACAAGTGAATGATCTGGGCGGTATAAGGCACCATCCAATTGTAAGTTATAAGGAGGATCTGCAAAAATCATATCAACTGAATGTTTGGGAAGTTTTTCTAATACTGCAACACAATCTCCTTTGAAGATTTTATTGCGCCATGGCATCAGTGGAGAAGTACGAGATAAATCTTTTTGAAGCTGAATAACCGTCATAAAATACCCAAAAAATGAAACAAAATACCCCATAATCGGAATGATTTATAGGTTTGTACTGCTGCTCTATATTTACAAAATAGAGTAAATGTATAGTTAATCTTATTTAAAATTGATGATTGTTTCTGCTCTTTCAGAAAAATAAAATAATCTCACACTGATAAAGTCTTTATTTTCTTTCCTTGCAATATGCTATTCACATATCTTGACTCATCACATAATTTAAGAAGCATTTTTTTTTATGACGATAAATCTTTCTTAATGCCCTCTTCATATATATTCATATGGTTATAAGTAATACATAAAGGAATATCCCATGCCTCAAATAGATCTCATTATTTTTGACTGTGATGGAGTTTTAGTAGATTCTGAATATCTCGCAGCAAAAATTGGATCTCAGTTACTTAAACAAGTTGGATATGAGATATCACCTGAAGAATTAAGTGAACGTTATACTGGACTAACTTTTATCGATATTCTTAAAAAAGTCGAACAGACAATAGAAAAACCAATTTCAGCTCATCTCATAGATCAAATGTCAGATCTTTTTCGAGCACAAATAAAAACTAAGCTACGTGCTATCGATGGCATAAAAGAAGTAATAAAAGCCATTCAACCTCGCTATCCTTATTGTATTTGCTCTAATTCAGCCAGTAGAGACATAAAAGAAATGCTCACCATTGTTGACCTTTATGATTTTTTTGATGATGAAAATAAAATATTTTCTGCACCTGAAGTTGAAGCAAAAAAAACTAAACCTGCCCCTGATGTTTTTCTTTTTGCCGCACGACAATTACATGCAAAGCCCCAAAACACTATTGTTATAGAAGATTCTATTCATGGAGTACATGCTGCAACAACAGCAGGTATGCGCGTCATCGGTTTTACCGGAGGATCGCACAGTTACTTTGGTCACTCTAATGTACTTGTAGATGCTGGTGCCGAAATATCTATCGACAAACATGCTTATTTACTAGAAGTCTTAGAAGCCATGGCAGTGTGGCAAGATTAATCATAAAGAAATATCGTAAGCACATATCAGCTCAAAAATCCTTCCAGTGATACCTTTACCAAGATATTTCCATCTCAATTGGAGCAGACTCGAAAGAGCAAAAATATAACTATATTGGCTTCGTATTATAAATATCTCATATACACCATTGTTATGATCAACAAAATTTTCACTTTTATTAAATTTGAGCTCTGTTTATTACAAAAAATCATACATTTTGTTTATTATCAAGAACGTAACATGAAATTTATATAATTAAAAAAATCACATTCCTCTTTAAGAATAATGATAAAAGTAAATACAATAATTAGATAAAACTTAAACACATTTTTTAGGGTACATGATTTGCATAAATCGCTATCTAAATAAAACTCATTAATAAACTTAAGTGTTTTATTAAGATATTGCGAATCTTTTTATTAATCAGCCTATTATAAATTTTATATTTCTTCTTATTGTATGCTCAACACCACACTAAGCATTCATCAATTTACCCTGATTAAAAGTTTTTAAATACAATTTATAAAATCCATTTTATAGCTGAATATATTTTAAAAATACATAGAATTTAGAATATTCTTCATACCATTTTTGAATAATTTGAAAGTTTACAAAACAGATAAAATAATATTTTTTACACTTACTCTTACTGTAATTAAGATTTGCTATTACCTATTAATTATTAGGCTATCAATATAGTGCACTATATATATTTCTATAATTCATAAATAAAGAATTACAAACTAAACACTCCAAAATACAATACAAAGAGATAATATAAAAACTCAATTCAAAAATACTTATAACAATACACTATTTTAATAAATCCATTTAGTTAATATTTCAATTTTTTTGATCAATTTTATTCACTTTTAGTAATAAAAATAAATATAATATCATTATGTATTTTTATTATTTACTAATAATACATAATGATCTATATGGATATAGATCATGTCTGCTGTGAGTACTTTTGTATCTTCTTTAGTGTGTTTACTGATTATATCGATATATTTTCTTACCCACATTAAACAAAAAAATATTTGAGGTAAAACTATGATTAGAGTATTTAAAAATTATATATTAAGTTTTTTTATGGCAGTTACTTTCTTTTTTTCACAAGTTATAAGTATTAATGCAAATTATTTAAACAATAATTCTCAACGAAGGGATACTTCTATTTCTGTAATAGAACAGGAAAGGAGTAAAATAATGAATATAGCTTCTCTCCATGTTCCAAATTTAAATTATGGAGTAAATAATGAGGATACCATTGAAGGAAAAATTGAGAAAGTACTTGAACCTGTCACAATAGGAACTTTTGGTTTAGGAGTTGCTACTGGATATGGATCAACTGTAATAAGTGCACTAGTAGGATGGATAATAGCAAAAATAGTGCAATTGATCCGAGCTTACACTTAAATTTAGAAATTAGTAAGAATAAGATTTTTCAGTATAAAACATCCAGACATAGCATTATTATGTTTTCTATAAAAAACATAATGAATTATTCTATAATGAGTAACAAGGGTCGTGAATAATTCTGTATCTCTTTCAGGATATTCATTGATTTTACCTATATAGTTTTCTCATCCATATTCAATGCAAAAAGTATTTGAGGTGAAATTATGGCAAAATTATTTAAAAACCATGTATTAGGCATCTGTATATCGGTTGCTTTTTTTCTCTCGCAAATTGTGAGCGTTAATGCAAATTATTTGAAAAATAATTCTCAACAAAGTGAAATTTTCACTCTCATAGTAGAACAAGGAAGGAGTAAAGCAACAAGTATGACTACTCTCCATGCTCCAAGTTTAAATTATGAAGTAGAGAATGAGACTATCATTGAAGGAAAAATTGAAAAAGTAATCGGACCTATCACAATAGGTCTGTTGAGCACAGCCGGAGCTTTTAGTTTTGGCTGCTTGACTGGATCTGTTATGGCAATAGTCAGTGCAATAATTGGCTGGGCAATAGGTGTAATTAAAAAAAGTTAAAACTTAAATAATTTAAAACTATTCAGTTATTTTTTTGTTTTAAAATTAATATTAAAATTGCAGCTTTCCTCAAATAATTGAGGGGGCTGTTTTTTTGATTTTCATGGATAACTTTGCTAATTACAAATAGCATTACATAATACAAGCTATGGATATCCATCAGCATGAAAATTGATAATTTATAATGAAAAAAATACGTCCAAATGTATAATGCACACACATAACATCAACAAACTACCTAATGAACCATCTTACATGGATCATATTACTCATAAAAAAAATAACTGATGTAATACAAATACTTTATTATAAATCAATAATAGTAAATTAAGTCTCTGAAAAATCTTAAAAAAATACCCATCCTATATATTGATCCCAATATCCCGGTAGCTTAATAAAGAAATGTAAATTATAAAATAAGCTAGTAAATAAAAGAAGATATTTTTTAATTATAACAAAATTTTCTTTAATATTCAGTATATTGTATTGTAATATCTAAAAAATTTAATACTTTTGCTTTTTATTATTTATAAACATAAACGAACAAATTTCTATTCGTTTAATAAGCTAAATGTTGTTAAAAACATAAAATGTGCAACCTTATCAATTCACTCAAAATAAATGAAAGAAAAAGTTTATGAAATATATCAGCACAAGAGGTAAAGCTCCTATTTTAGGCTTTACTGAAACTATCATGGCTGGATTAGCCAGCGATGGTGGACTTTATCTTCCAGAAAAATTTCCTAAATTCTCCTTCGATGCATTACGAGCACTCCGTGGACAATCTTATATAACAATTGCGAAAACTATTCTTTGGCCCTTTGTGAATAATGAAATCGAATATACATCTTTTGAGAATATAATTGCTGAATCTTATGCTACTTTTCATCATCCAGCAACTTGTCCGTTGCGACAAACCGGTTCTAATGAATTTATTCTTGAACTTTTTCATGGCCCTACTTTAGCATTTAAAGATGTTGCAATGCAATTTCTCTCTAGGACAATGGATTACATTCTCACTAAAAAAAATAGACGCGCAACAATCATTGGTGCTACATCAGGTGATACAGGTGGTGCTGCGATACAAGCCTTTGCAGGAAGAGAACATTCAGATGTTTTTATTTTATTTCCTAAAGGGCGCGTATCACCCATTCAGCAACGGCAAATGACTACCAGTCATAGCACTAATGTTCACGCTATCGCCATTGAAGGAAACTTTGATGATTGCCAAGCACTTGTAAAAGAAATGTTTCATGATCATAATTTTCGCCAAAAAACAGCACTTTCAGGAGTTAACTCTATAAATTGGGCACGTATCATGGCGCAAATTGTTTATTATTTTTCATCTGCGCTTTCCCTCGGTTCTCCTGATAGACCTGTCTCATTTACTGTTCCCACCGGAAATTTTGGTGATATTTTTGCAGGTTATGTTGCTGCTCGTATGGGATTGCCTATTGCACAACTGATTATTGCAACAAATGATAATGACATCCTTGTACGTACATTAACTGATGGTATTTATGAAACACAACCTATAATTCATACGACATCACCTTCTATGGATATTCAAATATCTTCTAATTTTGAACGCTTATTGTTTGAAAGTAGTGATCGTGATGCAGTCTGGATTTGCAATGCGATGGCAAACTTAAAAAAATCAGGCCGTTTTAATCTTGATGAAAAACAACTTCAAAATATTCGTTCTCTATTTTCTGCTGGAAAAAGCAACATGGCTGAAACAGCACAAATAATTGATAGTGTTTATAAAGAAAGTGGCTATCTTGCTGACCCACATACAGCTGTTGCCCTGAAAGTAGCTCGCGAAAACAAAAAATCACATATTCCGATGGTTGTCCTTGCCACCGCTCATCCTGCAAAATTTCCTAATGTAATCAAAAATTCCTGTGATATTAATGCACCATGGGCATCGTATCTGAATGATTTAATGGAACGTGAAGAATGCTTTATAGGTCTTGCCAATAATGGAAAAATAGTAAAAGATTATATTTCTCTAAAATCACGTGCATCTTATTAAAGTTAGCTGCATTGATTCAAATCAAAAATATTCCAATACCTCTATAATAAGGTATTTGGCTTGTTTAATGGAGTCGTAAACACATGGGTGTAGATATCAGTCACCTTAGTAATGGTTTGACTATCGCCACACATACAATGCAACAAATTGACAGCGTAGCGCTCGGAATATGGATTAAAGTAGGATCACGCAACGAAACTCCTACACAACATGGTATTGCTCATCTTCTTGAACATATGGCTTTCAAAGGAACGGAAAACCGCACAGCTTTTCAGATTGCAACTGATATTGAGGATGTTGGTGGTGAAATCAATGCCACTACCAGTACTGAAACAACTGCCTATTTTGTGCGCGTACTCAAAAACGATATCCCGCTAGCTGTTGATATTCTTGCCGATATTTTGATGCATTCAAAATTTGATGAAGATGAATTAGAACGAGAAAAACAAGTGATTCTTCAGGAAATCAGTGCTGTTCGTGATGCTCCTGATGATGTGGTTTTTGATCACTTTACTGAAACGGCTTTTCGTCATCAATCCTTTGGTCGCTCTATTTTAGGAACAACCAAAACAATCCAATCCTTTACATCTGCTGACCTTTATAATTTTATGAATAAACAATATAGTGCAGACCGTATGATTGTGGTTGCTGTAGGAGCTGTACAGCATGAAAATTTCTTACGAGAAATTGAAAACTGTTTTAGTACTTTTCGCTCTCACTCAACAGCACCTCTCACTAATCTTGCTAATTATGTCGGTGGTGACTTTCGCGAATATCGTGATTTAATAGACACACAAGTTGTTCTTGGCTTTGAAGGACGAGCCTATCACGCACGTGACTTTTATGCTACTCAAATTCTTTCAATTATTCTTGGTGGAGGTATGTCATCCCGTCTTTTTCAAGAAGTGAGGGAAAAACGTGGATTATGCTATTCTATTTATGCTTTTCATTGGGGTTTTTCAGATACTGGAATCTTTGGTATTCATGCTGCCACTGGACAAGAAAAGCTAAAAGAGCTACTTCCTGTGATTCTGGCTGAACTCTCTAAGTTAAGCAAAAATATTCACGCCAATGAACTTCAGCGAGCACAAGCACAATATCGTACCAATCTCATAATCTCACAGGAAAATCCATCTACTCAAGCATATCTTATTGCCCGTCAAATACTCCTTTATGGCCGACCAATTCCAATCTCTGAAATAGTTGAGCGCTTAGAACTTATTACTCTTGAAAGACTAACTGATTTAGCTGATCGTCTTTTTATTAATTCTACTCCAACATTAGCAGCTGTCGGACCTGTTGGTTCTCTTATGAATTTTGATGATTTAACATCAATTCTTTCATCTAATACAAAATAAGATTAAATAAAATCTTCCAAGTACTTTAGGCCATATTAATGCTTTTAAATAAAATGTATAATAACGTACACATATTTTATGATAAAATTTACCATAAAAATTCTTTTCTCTGAATAAATTTTAGAAATATTTATCAAAGAAGTATACAAAACTATCCAATTAACGCTTTATGTGATAAAGCATTTAATAAACAAAGATATATCTGCAAAATTTGAAAATTAATGGTTTAATTTTATCCTTCAAAAATATTTAATTCCATCAATTTCAAGTTTCATTAAAGAAAACAGGTATTTTATCTATCTTTGTATAAAATCGTATAACTTTTTCAAAAAAATGTGATAACCGCTTATTATATACAATAAACTATAAAAGGTGGACGTATTTTCTCAAAAATATAAGTTAAAATTAAATATTCTAAAATACTGAGAGTAAAACACTGTGAAGAGTTTACGTAAAATAATTAATATAATTTTTATTGTAACAGTTAATTTCTTTATCCACCTTATGTCAGCGCATGCAATTGAGCCAGTAAAAATTTCTTCTCAAGATATTGTTCTTGATCTCTCAAAAGCGATTGAAATTCATCATACAAACGACTCTATTTTTCAAACAAGTACAACACCAAGACCAGATGGTATTGTATGGCGTATTGAAGTACAGGCAAAAAGTGAAAAATTTTCTGGAAATTGGGCAGTATTTTCTCTTGCAAATCCAACAGATGAACAAATTGATCGACTTATTGTCGCACCACATTATCGTATGGCTCGTTCAGGCATTATTTGGCCAGATCTTGGCTCAGCACGTATTCAATCTATCACTCCAAGCGAAGGTTTTTCTCTTGATCGTCAAACGAGTGCAAACTCAGATATCTTTCATATTACACTTAATCCTGGTGCTATCATTACATTTGTTGCTGAGCTTAACTCTGCAAATCTACCACAAATCTATTTGTGGCAACCCGAAGCTTATAAAGATGCAATAAATTCTTATACGCTTTATCATGGTATTCTTCTTGGTATATCAGGCCTTTTAGCACTCTTATTAACCGTTCTCTTTGTCGTCCGTGGAACAAGCCTCTTTCCTGCAACAGCAGCTGTCGCTTGGGCTGTCCTTTTTTATATTGGTATTGACTTTAATTTTTTAAACAAATTCTTTGCAATTACATTAACAACACAACCGATCTGGCGTGCTAGTACAGAAGTAGCGCTTGCTGCCACACTCTTCATTTTCCTTTTTACTTATCTATGTCTTAGCCGCTGGCACTATCATTTCAGCTATGGTGCAATCGCATGGATCATAGCCCTTTGTTGTCTGGGAGCATTTGCTGTTTATGATCCAACTAAAGCAGCTGGAATCGCTCGTTTATCATTCAGCATCACCACCATAATTGGCATACTCTTAATTAGCTATTTTTCGATTCGGAGCTATGACCGTGCAATCATGCTTATCCCAACATGGCTGCTTATTAGCCTTTGGTGTTTTGGAGCTTATGTTTGCATAGCAGGGTATTTAGATAATGACATTATCCAACCAGCCTTAGCAGGCGGACTAGTGCTCATTGTTCTTCTCATAAGCTTTACAGTCATGCAACAAACTTTTTCCCATGATGCTTTTCATGAAGGAATATTTTCTGACCTTGAGCAACAAGTGCTTGCAGCAAAAGGAGCTGGAAATATTATTTGGGACTGGAATATCGAACGTGACAGAATTATTGTTCATCCAGATATAGCAACTACCTTTGGTACTGAAACTAAAAAACTTAATGGCTCTATGCGTAACTGGATTTCAGCCTTACACTACGATGATCGTGAGCGTTTTCAAGCTGTATTAGATATCATTCTTAAAAATAAAAAGGGACGTATTGATCAAATTTTTCGACTTTCTTCTGGCGGTGGCTATTATCACTGGTTTTCTCTTCGCGCACGTCCAGCTATGCAAAAAGATGGAAAAATTACACGTATTATTGGAACCATGGTCAATATTACCAATCACAAAAAAGCCGAAGAACGCTTATTGCATGATGCAATTCATGACAGTTTAACTGGCCTTCCTAATCAACAAATTTTCTTCGATAGACTACAAAATTACACCTCTTTAGCTAAAGCAAATATCAAAATTAGGCCAACTGTCTTTATGATTGATTTTGACAATTTCCGTCAAATTAATCGTGAATTGGGCATAGCTGTTGGTGACACTGTACTACTCATAATTGCACGACGTTTGAGTCGTCTCATTAATTTTCAAGATACCCTATCTCGCCTTTCTGCAGACCGTTTTGCAATCATTTTACTCAGCGAAGATGAACCACAGAAAATTGCAGCATTTGCAGATCATCTGCACAAAACAATCTCAGCACCTATTTCACTTTCAGAAAAAAAAATATCGCTTTCAACATCAATTGGATTAGTTACATGGAGTGAAAGTAGATCAACTGCTAAAGATATTTTTAATGATAGTGAATTAGCGATGATTCGTGCAAAACAAATGGGGGGTAATCATATTGAACCTTTTCGTCCTAATTTTCGTACTTTGGGTCTTGAGCATAACAGCATGGAGCAAGATATTCATCTTGCTATACAGCGCAATGAAATAAAAATCCTTTATCATCCTATTCTTAATTTATCTAATGGACAAATTATTGGTTTCGAAACAATCGTAGAGTGGCATCATCCAAATTATGGCAATTTAAATATTTACGATTTTATCAAAATTGTTGAAAATGAGCAGATTGTTATGGAATTGGCACAATTCATTATCGATAATGCTGTTATTGATCTTACAAATATACAGGAAAAATTTTTCCAACAATCTTTCTTTATTTCAATCAATTTACCAAGCACAGAAATGGTTCATCCTAACTTCATAAGTCAATTGCGCTCTACTTTGCTTCGTTATCCGCTAAAAAAAGGGTGCTTGATGATAGAAATACCTGAGTTTGTCTTAAGAAAAAATCCTGAACAATCAGCATATTTTCTTGAACAAATTAAAGCATTAGGAATGAATCTTGCATTAGATAATTTTGGAACAGGTTACTCATCACTTGCTTATCTCACCCGTTATCCATTTGACATGGTTAAATTGGATCGTTCCCTCATTTCAATTGATTTACCCAAGAAAAAACTTGTTCTCAAGTCCATTATCAATATGGCAAATGATCTTAATTTACAAATTATCGCGGAAGGTGTTGAAAATGAAAAGGAAGCTATTTTTCTCCGCCAAGAAGGCTGTAAATATGTTCAAAGTACACTTATTACTAAACCAATTACCATCGAAGAATTAATTACTTTAGTTCAAAATCACTTCCCTTATTAAATCAAAACATAGTCAATAGAACATTGTAGAATATAAAGCTTGAAAAATCTCGGTATTCTCTATGCATGACCCATCTCAGAAACAAGATAGGTTGGGTTGATTCCCATTCGAACTAAACTCTCATCGTATTTACCACTTAAATCACTTTCAAAAAGGAAACTAGGTGATGTAGGGCTAATTAGCCAGCTATTTGTAGAAATTTCTGCCTCGAGCTGTCCAGCTTTCCATCCAGTATAACCTAGTGCTACAAGTGATTGTTGAGGGCCTTGCTCACAACTAATTGCTTTCAATATATCAATGGTTGCAGTAAAGTAGATTTTATCTGAAACGGGAACAGTCTCTTCACAGGTGTAATCATCTGAATGAAGTACAAAGCCGCGTGAAGGATCAACAGGTCCACCATAGCGTACAGGAAATTTTTTTATTGGATCAGAAAGATATTTTACCTGAGTATCGTTTATTACCCCAAGATGAAACAAAAGCTCTGGAAAATCAACATGATGTAATTGATTGAGAATAATTCCCATAGCACCAGCATCAGAATGTGCACAAATATAAATAACAGAACGAATAAATCGTTTATCATTCATTCCAGGCATTGCTATGAGCAACTGCCCATTTAAAAAGCCGTTACGCTCCTTCATAAGCCTGTTATTCTCCATTAGATGTTAAAATTTAATTTAATTAATACAAAAAGAAAATAAAACTCAAATAAAAAAATTCAAATCTTGACAAAGCTATAAGGCATCTAAATTGTCTTTCATAAAAAAATTTTATTCATTTTAGGCTTAATATTTATTTTTAGAATTATTTTACTTCTCAGTAAATACTCAAACAGAACAAAAATTATACCTTCTTGCAAAACCTTAATATAAATCAGATAGGTTAAATTAAATTAGCTATAAACCATCTCTTTTTAAAATAAGAAACGATCTTATTGAAATTATACTAGATTAAGTGGAAGTTACATTAGCGTAATCTAAAAAATTCAGGCATGGCACCATTTTTTAGCTTTAATCAACAGATTTTTTATAAAATTTTATTCCACATAACAGTTTTATAAAACTAAAAACAACTCGTCATTATGTTATAAAAGTAAAATTAGATTATTCTTTAATATCACTGATTTAAGCCAAAATTTAAATAGCTCTCTAAATTTTTTATTATGTAATAAATCTTGTATTCCATTTTCTGTTAATTTTAATTTTTCACCATCTTCTCCAAAAAAACAAACATTTTCCTATATTTTTCTTAAAGAATACCCCCACTATCCTACTCTATATAACATATTATAAATTTAAATTAGTACTGAAAAAGACAAAAATATTCTCTTTGCAAAAATACAAAGCAACAACAAATCATATCTTTATTTCTTTATTTTTAGATAGAGAAGAAATATAAATTGAGTCAGTAAAAGAAATTAAAAATTTTTTATACAGTTTCTGTTAAATGGTACACCTTAGGTAAAATATTCATATTCCACACGCAGCAAAACTGTATTGCAGCTTTGTAATAAAAAAGAAAATTTTTTCCCAAAAACTATACTGAAAAGTACCCATTTTTACGATATTCCGCAATTGCCTGACGTGCAAGCTCATCCGCACGCTCATTATCTGGATGGCCAGCATGCCCTTTTACCCAATGCCATCTGATGACATGATAAGAACAAGCACTCTCAAGAGCTTGCCATAACTCCATATTTTTAACAGGCTTTTTTGACGCAGTACGCCAATTATTTTTTTTCCAACCCTCAATCCACAAAGATATACCGTTACGCACATAAACTGAGTCTGTATAAAGATCGACTGAACAAGATTCTTTCAGTGCTTTTAATGCACAAATTGCTGCCATCAGTTCCATTTGATTGTTAGTCGTGTGTGCTTCTCCACCATAAATCTCACGTTCACGATTATTCCAACGTAAAATCGCTCCCCACCCCCCAATTCCAGGATTACCTGAGCAAGCACCATCCGTATAGATTTCAACTACTTTTTTTTGATTTAACATAAAATTTAAAAACCAAATTCACTTAGCGAATCTACATTACTGAAAAAACAAAGCTTGTGCCAATATTCCCATGGATCTTTCTTCACTACAAAACTATCTGATGGTGTATTGAACCAATCATAAAGGCGTGTAAGTAAAAAGCGTAAAGCTGCACCACGTGCCAACAAAACAATCATATTTAATTCTAAAGGTACCAATGGCCTAATTTTTTGATAATTTTCTAGCAACCTACGTGCTTTAATCAGATTATAAGAACAATCATATTCAAAACACCAAGCATTCAAGCAGATAGCTAAATCATAAGCCAAAAAATCATTACAAGCAAAATAAAAATCTATAATACCAGAAAGACGATGATTCAAAAAAAATACATTATCGGTAAATAAATCAGCATGAATAATACCCGTAGGTAAATTTGATGGCCAATTTTTTTCTAAAAAAACCAACTCTTTATCAATTTTTTTTCCAAATTCTTGCAATAAGGGATCTTTTTTTTCTTGGCAACGCATCCATAATGATTTCCACTCTACAATAGAAAGAGTATTTTTGCGGCTAAGTCCAAAATCTTGCCCTGCTAAATGCAGTTGTGCCAAACCAGTACCCACTTCGCAACAGTGATGTACATCTGGTTGGCGAATCCATACACCTTCAAGAAAAGTAATAATAGCGGCAGGACGTCCTGATAATTCACCAATTGTCGTACCATCATTTTGCATAACGGGCTGAGGACAAGAAATTCCCCGCTGTCCTAAATGCTGCATAAGTTTACAAAAAAAAGGTAAATCATTTTTTAAAATACGCTTTTCATAAAGTGTTAAAATAAATCTTCCTTCCGTTGTATGAAGCATAAAATTTGAATTTTCGATACCTTCGGCTATGCCTTGATAAGACAAAAGACAACCTATTGAATAATGTGTTAAAAACACCTTCAAATCATTCTGATTAATCTCGGTATAAACTGCCATTATTCTACTTTCATTTTAAGCATTTATGCATCATAATTTTTGCTTCCCGTTGTTTTAACTGTGCCATTAACAAAAGCCATATCTTGAGACGTTAAAACAGTATCACGTAATTCACGATTAACTAAAAACCTTTCTGTTTCTACTTCAGATTCAGCTAATTCGATCTTAACATCATAACGCTTACGAAAAGCTGTAATAATTTCATCAACGATAATTTCAGGAGCAGATGCCCCAGCTGAAAGACTAACAACTGAAATAGAACCCAAATGATCAAAATCAATTTCATTAACATGTTGAACTAAAATAGATCGACGTGCACCAAATTTTTTAGCAACCTCTACCAAACGTTGCGAATTGGACGAGTTTGGTGCACCAACAATCAAAAACAAATCACTTCCTAATGCCGCTGCTTTAACAGCATTTTGTCGGTTCGTAGTAGCATAGCAAATTGATTCGGCAGCAGGTGCTTTCAATGCAGGAAAGCGCCTTTGTAATACATCAAGAATCATTGCCGTATCTTCAATAGAAAGTGTTGTTTGGGTTACAAAGCCCAATTTATTGGGATCATCTGGCTGATAATGCAAAGCATCTTCTACCGTCTCAATCAACGTCACAGCCCCTTTTTCAAGCTGTCCCATTGTTCCTATCACTTCAGGATGACCAGAATGGCCAACCAATATAACATGACGATCATGGCGCCTATGCCGTATTGCTTGTTTATGAACCTTAGAAACCAGTGGGCATGTTGCATCAAGATAGAATAGATTATAACGATGCGCTTCTTCCTGTACAGATTTTGGTATACCATGAGCAGAAAATATAACAGGTTGACCACGATGCTCTTCTGGAATCTCATCAAGTTCTTCCACAAAAATGGCTCCACGCTGCTGCAATCCCTCAACCACATAGTGATTGTGTACAATTTCATGGCGCACGTATACTGGAGCACCATATTTTTTTAACGCAAGAAGAACAATCTGAATAGCACGATCGACTCCTGCACAAAATCCACGTGGGCTACAAAGACGCATTGTTAAAGGAGAAAGTACAGACATAAACTATCCTTAATATCTATAACTTTGATCACGTATTCAGGCAAACTACAGTTATGTACTACACAAGCAATGAAAAGGGAAAAAGCTGCAAATACCACTCACTTTTAGAATAACACTATATATATGACACACTGTTATGATATTTTGTGCAAGTAAAATTACTTTAAGTTTACTTTTCAAATTTTACTATACTAACGAACAATAAAATAGCAAACAAGGGATTCAATTAAAAGAACCCCGAATATAGCAGCCAAATAAAATAAAGAAAAGAAAAAAACCTTTTTTGCCATTAAAATAGTTACTTCATGCGTATCAGCTTTCCACAAACCATAAACAAAATAAGTAAAAATAATGCTCAAAATTGTCGAAAAAATACCATAAAAAATCCCTGCAAAGCCGGTAATATAAGGTCCAGCAGCACAAATTATCATAAGAATAGTATAGAATAAAATCTGTTTTTTTGTTGCACGTTCACCTCGCACATTAGGCATCATAGGAATACCTGCCGCACCATAATCAAGAGATGAAAATAAAGAAAGAGACCAAAAATGTGGCGGAGTCCACATAAAAATAATTAAAAATAATAAAAAGCTGTCAATACTCACTGTACCCGTTGCGGCAGACCACCCAATCATAGGTGGAAAAGCACCAGATGCACCACCAATTACAATATTTTGTGGTGTGATACGTTTTAGCCAAATTGTGTAAATAACCACATAAAAGAAAATCGTAAAAGCAAGAAAAAATGCTGAAAACCAATTAATAAAAATTCCCATAAACAAAACTGAAAGTAGAGAAAGAGCTAAACCAAAAACAAGTGCTCTACCACGACTAATTTTACCAGTAGGAATAGGACGATTTTTAGTACGTTCCATTACTGCATCAATGTCAGCATCATACCACATATTAAGTGCTCCCGCACTACCACCGCCAACAGCAATACACAGGATTGCTAAAAAAGCACAAAATGGATTCATGGAAATGGGTGATACAACCAATCCTACTAAAGCTGTAAATACAACAAGCGACATCACCCGTGGTTTTAATAGTATGATATAATCATAAATATTCGATTCTGGTGGGATAGATTTACCACGTGTAGTCGATGATTCTCTTGAAACAGACATTCCACTCAAAGACCTTTTCAATTTTTGTCATTCAAAAGTAGATACCATGCAGCATAAAAGAATGAAAAATTAATATTTCTGTGCTTTTGAGAACATATAGGATACCTCTCTCTTAATGTATCCACTAAAAATAGAGCGGTAGTATTTATAGCAAAAATATATTTTTTCAATATACATCGATTTCCTACATTTCAAATATTTTATAGAAAAATATACTCCATCCAACCTCATTAATGCATGTTAAAGGTTCTATATCCTATAAGATACTGTTTTTGCATTTTTCTTTTATTTCATTAATATATATTAATATATTTTAGTGGATACTAACTTTGTGTTATAATTTTAGGTCAAGAATTCACTTTTTAGGAAAAATTTATGTACAATAGCATTGTGCTGATTCAAATAGGAATTTCTTTGGTGCTTTATAAATTACTTAAAAAAACTTTCTTTGTTGGTACAATTATTTATATATCTTGTAACATTTTTACCAATCATGCTGTTGCACAAAAATCTGACATACAAAATATCCCCAACCAACAAACTTATGGTGCATGGATAAAAGTTTGTTCTCTACCACTGGGTACACCTAATATACAATGTGAAGCTGTACAAAACGTATATATACAAAATCGCCCTGATATTAACCTCCGCATTACGTTTTATAAATTACCTAAAAATCAAGGAGCTTTAATGCGTGTTATTGTTCCAATTCAAGTTGAACTGCGCCTTGGTGTTGGTATAAAAATTGATGGTAAAGATATGGAAAAAATAGAATATCGTCGTTGCCTTGGTGATAATTGTGTTGCTGAAGCTCTTCTTAAAGATGATGTTTTAAAGTTCTTCTTAGAAGGAAAAATGGCCACTTATTTTATCTTTACAACCCCCGAGCAAGGAATCGGAGGACTCGTTGATCTTCACGGTCTTAGGGATGCTTATGATGCTTTGCCACAATAATAAAAATTATTCACAAATATTGACTAATCCGTACATTAAATAGCTTTTTTATAACTTATTAAATAAAGTAAATGGAAAATTTTCGAGTATCGATGAGAATAGGATAATGACTATGAAATCGCTGATTGATCATTTTGATATCGCTTCCACAAAAGTGCAATCACTTGTAGAAGAAACTCTTCATAAAGCTGATGATGGTGAACTTTACCTCGAATATGTAGAAAGTGAAGCACTTTTATTTGATAATGGTCAGCTCAAAAATGGCTCATTTCATAAAGATATAGGATTTGGTCTACGCGTTGTTGCCGGAGAAGTGACAGGATATGCACACTCTGGAGAATTATCAGCTGCTGCACTCAAACATGCTAGTGAAGTCGCTAAAGCCGTTACCTATAATAATCATGTGGGATCTTATAGCACAGCACCAAAACAAACAAACAAAAAACTCTATCAACCAAATAATCCTCTCGATACTCCATCATTTGAAGAAAAAAGTATTCTTTTACAAAAAATTGACACTTATTTACGCAACAAAAATGATAAATTACATCAAGTAACCATTTCTCTTTCCGGTTCACTACAGCATGTTGAAATTTTACGTGCTGACGGGCGTTTTATCCGTGATATCCGTCCTCTTGTACAGCTTGCAATATCTGTAGTTGTAGCTGATGGTAATCGACGTGAAAATGGCTACTATGGATGTGGTGGACGACAAGTATTTAGCAAATTCATCAGCGAAGAAAATTGGAAAAAAGCTTCCGATGAAGCTCTACGTATGGCTTTGGTAAATTTAGAAGCAGAAGCTGCACCGGCGGGAACATTCGATGTAGTATTGGCTAATGGATGGCCTGGTATCATGCTTCATGAAGCTGTTGGACATGGTTTAGAAGGTGATTTCAATCGCAAAAAAACATCTGCTTTTTCTGAACTTCTGGGTCAACAAGTTGCAGCAAAAGGTGTGACAATCGTTGATGATGGTACTATTCCTGAATGTCGCGGTTCAATCACCATTGATGATGAAGGAACACCATCAGGTTGTAATATTCTTATTGAAGATGGGAAACTTGTTGGTTTTATGCAAGATAGGCTCAATGCTCGACTTATGGGTGTTCATCCAACTGGAAATGGACGACGTGAATCTTACGCACATATACCGATGCCACGGATGACTAATACAATAATGTTAGGAGGAGATAAAACTCCTGAAGAAATTTTATCCTCACTAAAAAATGGTATTTATGCTGTTTCATTTGGTGGAGGACAAGTTGATATCACTTCTGGAAAATTCGTATTTGAATGTACCGAAGCTTACCGAGTAGAAAATGGTAAAATTGTAGCACCAATTAAAGGTGCAACCCTTATAGGAAACGGACCAGAAGCGATGAAACGTATTACATTGATTGGTAATGACAGTAAACTCGATAATGGTGTAGGTATGTGTGGAAAAGCTGGGCAAAATGTCCCTGTTGGCGTAGGACAACCTCATCTACGAATCAATAATATGACGATTGGTGGAACAGAAATTTCATAAATCCTACTAGATGTGTTTAACTAAATAACTTTTAGTATCTTGTAAATAAGCTAGAATTTCCAGCCCATTTTTGTTGTACGCTTACTCAAAATAGCGATAATTTCAACATGCGGTGACCATAAAAATTGATCAATTGGTATAATTTTTTCTATTGTATAGCCACCAGCAACAAGAAGAGATACATCACGGGCGAACGTGACAGGATTGCATGAAATAGCTACTATACGCGGAATCGTTGTCTTAGCTAATTCATGTACCTGTTCTTTCGCACCAGCACGTGGAGGATCAAAAACAACGCTATCAAATCGCTCAAGTTCCTTTGTAGAAAGTGGACGACGAAAAAGATCACGTTTTTCACAAGTTACTGTTTTTAAATTAGTCGCAAAACGTGCTGCACAATCTAAATTTGCTAACGCTGCCCCATTACTCTCTATTGCATGAACATTCATCTTTTTAGCCATACGCAAAGTAAAAGTTCCCACGCCTGAAAATAAATCAACAGCATTCTTTGCTTTTTTTAAATGATTTAAAATAATATCACTCATGATATTTTCTGCTTCAACAGTCGCTTGAAGAAAACCACCAGGAGGAAGCTCAACACAGATATTCCCAAAATAAACCAATGGTTTTTCTTGTTCAACTAAAACTTCACCTTCAACGGATAAACGTGTGATTCCACGAGAAAGAGCTGTATAAATCACTTTTTGTCGAATAAATTCATCCCGTACAGCACAACCATTTAAAGCAACATCCAAGCCATTCTCAACAGACGTTATTGTAACATGAAAACGTTTAGTATCATTGCTTAAAAGAACGCAAAGCGCCCTAATATCATCTAATTTAGATATAATCTCTGGACGCGTAATTGGACATTCTTTAAGATTTACAACATCATGAGATAGATAATAATTAAAACCAAATCTATAGTTTTGCTGAATTAGTGATGATGTTAAAGTGATGCGTCGGCGATTATAATGTCCACAGTCAATTAAAGGAGAAACCATAACATCAAGCCCATACCTTTTCAGCATATCAATAACTAATTGTCGTTTCCAAGAACGATAAGCATCAGGATGCCAATGCTGAAGCATACATCCTCCACATTTCTCAAAATGCTGGCAAATAGCATCAATACGTTTTAATGATTTTTTTTTAAAGGCAATAAGTTTTCCATATTTTCCATGTAAAAAAATGTCAACAATTTCCCCTGGTAAGGTAAAAGGAATATAAACTAAACCATGCGAAGTTTTGGCAACACCATGACCGCTCGCTCCAATATGATCAATGATCACGCTACTCTTCACTCTTTTTTTCTCCGAACAACAAATATTCTAGGTTGCCATCACTACCAGCAATAGGTGAAGGAAGTAAATCTTTTGCAATCCAGCCTATTTGAGTATTTAGCCAGTCAAAAAGCTCTTCAGCTGTTTTTTTTGCTATTAATGGATCTTTCAATATCCCTCTTTTTCCTATACCTTCTCGACCAATTTCAAATTGAGGTTTTACTAATAAAACTGCTTGAGCTCCCTTTTTGGCAAGAGACAAAGCAGGAGGTAATGCAAGCTTGAGAGAAATAAAACTAACATCTGAAACTATTAGATTAATCTCTCGGCCACCTAAATGTTTCTGTTTCAAATCTCTAACATTCAAGCCTTCTAATAAAGTTACTGCACTGTTACCAGATAAGCACGCATCAAGTTGATTATGACCAACATCAACAGCAATAACATGTGCTACACCACGTTCCAAAAGGACTTGCGTAAAACCACCTGTTGATGCACCAATATCAAGAGCAGTTATTTTAGTTGTTATAATTGGAAATGAATCAAGCGCACTGATTAATTTTAACGCTGCTCGTGAAACATAGTTCTTTGCAGGATCACAAACTACAATTTTTGCATCATCAGAAATGAGTTGCCCAGCTTTACAAATTATTTTTCCATCGACATTAACTGTTTGCCGCACAATCGCATCTCGTGCCCGTGAACGCGTAGTAAAAAAAAATTTTTCAACTAGAAGAACATCTAGCCTTTTTTTAGCGGCCATTTCATACCCGCATTTTCCGCACTGTCCGAATTTTATATCCTAAAATATTAAAAACGGTGTTAACGATACTAGCTGCATCAAGCCCAATACGTGAAAGAACCTTTTTTGGTGAACCATGATTTAAATATTCATCGGGAAATTTTAATGTGCGAACTTTTAAACCATATTCTAAAAGCCCTTCTTGCGCTAAAAATTGTAGTAAATGCGCTCCAAACCCACCCATTGCACCTTCTTCAATTGTTACTAATACTTCGTGTTCACGTGCCAAACGACGCATCAAATCTTTATCTAAAGGTTTTGCAAACCGTGCATCTGAAACAGTTGTAGATATCCCCTCTTTCTCTAACACATCCGCTGCTACCAACACTTCAGACAACAGCGTTCCAAAACAAACTAAGGCAACCCTACTTCCCTCACATAAAATACGCCCTTTACCAATCTGAAGCACATCACCCCGCTGTGGTAAATGCATTCCAATACCTTCACCACGTGGATAACGAAAAGAAATAGGCCCTTCATCATAAGCTGCTGCCGTACGTACCATATGCATAAGTTCAACTTCATCAGAAGGAGCCATAACAACAAATCCAGGAAGAGTTGTCAAAAAAACAATATCAAAGCTTCCAGCATGTGTTGCACCATCTGCTCCAACAAAACCTGCCCGATCAATTGCAAAACGTACTGGTAATTTTTGAATTGATACATCATGAATAATCTGATCATAAGCACGCTGCAAAAAAGTGGAATAAATTGCAACAAAAGGTTTATACCCTTCACAAGCAAGACCTGCAGCAAAAGTTACAGCATGCTGCTCAGCAATGCCAACATCAAACATCCTATTGGGAAATTGTTTAACGAAAGAATCAAGTCCTGTTCCAGTTGGCATAGCCGCTGTTACACCAATAATTTTATTATCGTGCATAGCTTCTTCTATTAAAGCTTTAGAAAACACCTTTGTATAAGGAAGAACATTACTTTGTGCTTTAACTTGCTTGCCTGTCACAACATCAAAGCGATTAACACCATGGTATTTATCAGATGATGCTTCCGCCGGTGCATAACCTTTGCCTTTATGAGTTACTACATGCACTAAAACAGGACCGTTGGGATATTCACGAACATTTTTTAAAATAGGTAACAGATACTTTAGATTATGACCATCTATAGGCCCAACATAGTAAAAACCAAGCTCATCAAATAAGGTTCCTCCTACCAAAAGACCACGTGCAAATTCTTCTGAACGACGTGCTTTATCCAAAAAGAACTTTGGTAATTTCTGACTCAAAATCTTTATTTGTTCACGCAAACTTCGGTAAGAAGGACGGGAAACTAATCGTGCAAGATGAGCACTCATAGCACCAGTAGGAGGTGCAATAGACATATCGTTATCATTAAGAATCACAATCAAACGTGCATCCAAAGCACCAGCATTATTCATCGCTTCATAAGCCATACCTGCAGACATAGCACCATCACCAATCACAGAAATGATGTTACGTTTTGTTTCTGCTTTCAAAGCACTAGCTACTGCCATACCAAGACCTGCTGAAATAGAAGTAGAAGAATGACCTGCACCAAATGGATCATAAATACTTTCTGAACGCTTTGTAAAACCTGATAACCCCCCCTCTTGGCGCAATGTGCGAATTTTATCTCTACGACCAGTTAAAATCTTATGAGGATAAGTTTGATGCCCAACATCCCAAATAATCTTATCATCTGGTGTATTAAAAACATAATGCAAAGCAATTGTTAATTCGACAACACCAAGCCCAGCACCAAGATGCCCCCCTGTTATAGAAACAGCATCTATTGTTTCAGCTCGTAACTCATCAGCTAACCTTATCAAATCAGACTCAGGCAATGCCCGCAAATCTTGTGGTAAGCGAATACGATCAAGCAATGGCGTTAATGGCCGAGACAAAAAAAACCCCTCATACTATTAATACAGTGAAATAGCTGACACACACCTTATCTTATTTTGTCCAAAATGTAGTGTATTTTTCATTGAAGTTCTTATCTCTTTAAGATTATCTACAGCTTTCACCATTTTAAACCTATTTTATAAGAAAAAAACTGATAAAATCTAGTTTTACAAATGAAATTACCTTGTCCTCTCTTACACAATAAATATAAAAGAATTCCTTAATATTATTCAGGATCAAGTGGCTCTATACCTTCGGGGTTCCCCATATCTGAAAATTGAATTTTTTCAACTTTAGCTTCAGCTGCCTTTAATAGCCTATCACAATGTTTTTTAAGAGTCTCACCACGCTCATAAAGATCAATTGATTTTTCTAAAGGAACATCTCCACGTTCTAAATCTTCAACGATCCCCTCCAATTGCTTTAACGCCTCTTCAAAACTTAACTCAGCAATATCCCCCTTTTTAAACTCTTGCTTCATACTATCCTCACAAAATATCTGTTCTAGCTATACTAATGCCAAAACCTTCTAAACCAACATAATGACGCTCTTTTGAGGCATAAACAATAACAGAACTAATTCCTAAATGTTTTAAAATCTGTGCTCCCAAACCAATTTGGTGCCATTCTTCTTCCCGCTCAATCGCCTGCACATGATTTTCTAAACTTTCTATTGCCATTTTTTGACTACCAATAGATAATGGGAGACCAACACCAACAGATCCTTCACGCAAATAAACAAAAACCCCACGTTTCTCTTTTTCTACCATACGCTGCATGATAGTTATAATATCTGACGATTGACTAAAAACATCATTCATAATATTTTCACGATGCAAACGTACAGGAATATCCTCACCATCACGGATATCACCAAAGACGATTGCAACATGCTGAACTTCTTCCCAAGGTAGTTGATAACTTTGAACAACCGCAGGACCTACCGCTGTATTAATATGCATTTCCCCAACATGCCTAATCAACATCTCTTTACGCTGGCGGTAAGCAATAAGATCAGCAACTGTAATCATATGTAACCGGTGATCTTGTGCAAATTTTATAACCTCATCTCCATGCTTAACACTGCCATCATCATTGACCAACTCACCAATAACACCAACTGGCGGTAAACCAGATAATTTACATAAATCAACTGCTGCCTCAGTATGTCCAGAACGCATTAGCACCCCTCCCTCATGTGCAATTAAAGGGAAAACATGTCCTGGACGGATAAAATCATTAGCACTGGCATTTAAATTAGCAAGATTACGAACGGTTAATGTGCGATCATGTGCTGAAATCCCTGTTGTTATCCCATGTTTAAAATCAACAGTAATAGTAAATTGGGTACGGTGTGCTGAATTATTATCCAACACCATAGGAGAAAGATTAAATCGTTGTGCTTCTTCTTTTGGCATAGGTGCACAAACAATACCCGTTGTATGGCGAATAATAAATGCCATCTTTTCTTCTGTACAATGAACAGCTGCAACAATTAAATCACCCTCATTTTCACGGTCATAATCATCGGTAACTACAACAATTTCACCACGTTCAAAAGCCCGGATAGCAGAAACAATTTTTTTTTGATCATACACCATTACTTACCTTTTGAATCAACCAACCTGACCGCGATGTCTCAGATAATGATCAGCAATAGCACAAGCAACCATTGCTTCACCAACAGGAACAGCTCGGATCCCAACACACGGATCATGACGTCCTTTCGTTACAACATTCACATCATTGCCATCAGTATCAACTGAACGACGGGGAATCAAAATTGATGAAGTAGGCTTAACAGCAAAACGTGCAATAATTGGCTGTCCACTTGATATTCCACCTAAAATACCACCAGCGTGATTAGATAAAAAAAGTGGTTTCCCATCACTTCCTATCCGCATTTCATCCGCATTTTCTTCACCTACTAAGCGTGCAACTGCAAATCCATCACCAATTTCAACACCTTTAACTGCATTAATAGACATTAATAATGACGCAATATCCTGATCAAGTTTTGCGTAAATAGGTGCACCTAAGCCAGCTGGAACATTTTCTGCAACAATTTCAACAATAGCTCCAACTGATGATCCCGCTTTACGTACTTCATTAATATAATTAGAAAAAACAGGTACTGCTTCTGAATCAGGTGTAAAAAAAGGATTATTATCAACCTCTGCCCAATCCCAACGATTACGATCAATATTATGAGGACCAATCGCTATCACAGCTCCTCGTACAATCAAACCAGGGACAATTTTACGTGCAATAGCACCTGCTGCAACACGCACAGCTGTCTCACGTGCTGAAGAACGTCCCCCTCCACGATAATCACGAATACCATATTTTATATTATAAGTGTAATCCGCATGTCCTGGGCGATATTGACCAGCAATCGTATTATAATCTTTAGAACGTTGATCTGTGTTTCGAATCAACATTGAAATTGGCGTTCCTGTTGTTACAAATGTTGTTTCATCATTTTGAAATATAGCACCAGAGAGCACCTCTACTTGATCTAATTCTTGGCGCTGTGTCGTATATTTTGACTGCCCTGGTTTCCGTTTATCAAGATAAGCTTGAATTTCTGCAAGAGTAAAAACAATTCCTGGAGGGCAACCATCAATAACACAACCAAGAGCAACACCATGGCTCTCCCCCCACGTCGTTACACGAAACAAATGACCAAATGTATTATGCGACATAAAAAACGACCTGTTTTTTCTTCAAATACACGCGATTATAGTATGTACAAAGCTACGCGTAATACAATTTATTCAAAGCTACTATTGACTATTTCAACGTTAATCAAATTACTATGAATAAGCAAAATCTTACAAACTAAACCCTATTCTTTAACGACAGAAATGTCTGGCGCATCAACAGCTTTCATACCTATGATATTATAACCTGAATCTACATGATGTACTTCACCTGTAACAGAGCGAGATAAATCCGAAAGAAAATAAAGAGCGGAATCACCTACCTCTTCAATTGTTACTGTACGCCGTAAAGGAGCATTATATTCATTCCATTTTAAAATATAACGAAAATCACCAATACCAGAAGCGGCTAATGTTTTTATTGGTCCTGCTGATATAGCATTAACACGAATATTTTTTGGTCCCAAATCCACGGCTAAATACTTTACGCTAGCCTCAAGAGCCGCCTTAGCAACACCCATCACATTATAATTAGGCACCACTTTTTCTGCACCATAATAGGTTAAGGTTAAAATTGAACCACCATCTGGCATTAACTTCTCTGCACGCTGAGTAACAGCTGTAAATGAATAAACAGAAATATTCATCGTCATCATGAAATTTGATTCACTGATATCAACATAGCGACCACTCAACTCATCTTTATCAGAAAAACCAATAGCATGAACTAAAAAATCAAGCTTTCCCCATTTTTTCTCTATTGTATTAAAAACTGCATCAATAGATGCACTATCGGAGACATCACAATGACCACAAACAATACCGTTTACTTCCTCAGCTAAAGGCTCAACACGTCTCTTCATTGCCTCACCTTGATAAGTAAAAGCAAGCTCTGCTCCTGCAGTACTAGCTGCCTTAGCTATTCCCCAAGCGATAGAGCGATTATTCGCTAACCCCAAAATTAAACCACGCTTGCTGCATAACAAACCATTACCATTAGCCATTAGCACTGCCTCATTGCTATTAGAAATCAATATTACTTACCTGCCTATGACATAGGTTAACTTTTTCTTCAAGTAATTGGTTCTAAATCGAGCCAAAACTACACTTTTTTATAATCAAAAATATGCTAACCTTTCTGCATTTGCAAAAATTGCTCTAATGCAGCATCACCACCTTCCGGTAACATAATACGAACATGTACATAAAGATCATCTCTTTTACCGTTTTTTAAACGAAGCCCTTTTCCTTTCAGCCGTAAAACACGATCAGAACTTGACCATGCAGGAATAGTTAAAACTACACGCCCCTCCAAAGTCTCAATCTCTTCTTTCGCTCCCAGAACAGCATGCTTAAGGGAAACCGGTAAATCAAGATGAAGCTCTCTTCCTTCAACCCGTAACCGAGGGTGCTTCTGAATGTGAATAGTTACCAATGCATCTCCCGCTTTTCCGTAAGCCACCTCTTCTCCCTGACCTTTTAAACGAATGGTTTGTCCATCTTCAACATAATCCGGGAGCTTAATTTTTAATTTTTTTCCATTTGGAAAAGAAGCTTCCACCTTTTCTGCACCAATTATTTGCTCCAATGTTACCGTAAGATTGGCACGAACATGAGCTCCTTGTTGGGGATGACTGTATTGCGCAGAATTTGAAAAGCTCCCTCCTCTCCCAAACAGATCACGAAAAATATCACTCGCATCAAAACTTGTATCACCTGATGAACCAAAATCAAATCCCTTTGCTTCTCCTGAAAAGGGATTATATTTATTTCTAAAATTTCCACCAGTACTATAAGATTGATAAAGCGGTTTTCCTTCCATATCAATTTCACCGCGGTCAAATTGTGCCCTTTTATCTTTATCGCCTATAATTTCATAAGCTTGATTAATTTCAGAAAACCTTTCTTTAGCTTTTACATCATCCATATTGTGGTCTGGATGATACTTCTTCGCTAATCTTCTGAATGCAGATTTAATCTCTTGCGGTTTCGCGGTGCGATCCACACCTAGAACCGTATAGGGATCACGCATATTATCCTCTTTTCAATCTTTTCGTTTTCAAGATAATCAATTGATACGTTTTTCAATATTCTTTACAACTTTATTAATTATTTCGTAGAATAATTTTTCCTTTATGTTATATGTCCACAAAGAAACTAAAATACCAGATACAATAGATATTTTTATATCTAATATAGTTCATTGCATTTTATGCTCAAGATAAATTAAAATACCATAAAAATACATGACGACATTACCTTTTTGAAATAAGAAAGTACCAGTACTTTATTTCTTCATGACGAAGTTAATCAAAGAATGCCTCACTCATACTCACTGACATTTGGAAAAATTATGAGCAATAAAGCACAAACAGATGATGATTTTATGAAAATGAAAGAACCTTTTACACTTTTCACAAATTGGTTTGAAAAAGCAAAAAAGAGCGAAATTAATGATCCTAATGCTATGGCATTAGCAACAGTTGATGAAACAGGCTTACCTAATGTTCGTATGGTTCTTTTAAAAGATTTCAGTTCCCAAGGCTTCGTCTTTTATACTAACTATGAAAGCTGCAAAGGACAAGAAATTTTAAAATCAATGAAAGCATCTTTAGGTTTTCACTGGAAATCACTACGCCGTCAAGTTAGAATTAGAGGCATTGTTGAAAAGGTTAATACCAAAGAAGCAGATGTATATTTTCAATCACGTCCACGTAATAGTCAAATTGGTGCATGGGCATCCAAACAATCTCAGCCATTAGAAAACGATTTTATCCTCGAAAAAGCAGTTGCTAAATATACTACACGTTATGCAGTAGGAAATATTCCACGCCCACCCCATTGGTCCGGCTTCCGAGTTCAGCCTCTTTCGATCGAATTTTGGTGTGATCGCCCATTCCGTTTACATGATCGCCTACTTTTTACACGTAATTCTATTGAACACGTTGAATGGAAAAAACAAAAACTTTACCCTTAATCCTCCCAATTTTATAATGTGAAACATTTTCCTCCATAACAACTAAACAGTCATGTGCAAAATAAGATTAGGTATTGATTTTAGTATAAACCGGAAAAATGTATCCCTTGTATAACACAGCATTTAGCAAAAATTTCCTGACAACTATATGATTTAGATAAAATCTATAATTATAGGATCATGCAAATAAAAATAAAGTCTTCAGTAAGAGTTCAGCAAATCAAGAGCAAAACATAGAAAATTGAAATATATCCTATACACTCTGTATCCTACTAAAGTAAGTAGCAATTAATGCTATAGCAATTTATTAAAATATTATAATAATAGTTTGTTTTAATTCATTTTTGTAAATTAATAAAATCTAATAAAATAGTAATATTGTATAAACAAAAACTTAAAGTTAGAATAAAAAAATTCTGGTCATAGGACACCAACAGATCTTTCTGTTCTACCACCACATAACACATAATTTTATTTTTATGTTATTATTCCTAAATTACAGGGTGAAGTGCTATCCATATACCACCGCATACCAAACCAGCAAAGATTAAAAACCCAACAAATGAATTTGATTTAAAAAGCTTTAAGCATTGCAAACTGTTATCTATATCAATAACTTTAATTTGAATAAACATGTGGATACTTGCAACAAAAAGCCCCAAAAAGCTAAGAATGGGAACTTGTGCCAAATAAAATGCCAAACTAACTAAGACCACAAAACCACTATACAAAAATATTAGGGCACGCTTAGTACCTTTACCAAAGAGAAGTGCCGTTGAACGTACACCAACAGTGGCATCATCTTCTTTATCTTGGTGCGCATAAATTGTATCATATCCCATCGTCCACAAGACTGACCCCAGATAAAGTAAGACAGGTGCCCAACTCAAACTTCCATGCACAACTGCCCATCCCATTAATGCCCCCCAATTAAATGCTATACCTAAAAAAAATTGTGGCCAATATGTCACACGCTTCATAAAAGGGTAAACTGCAACCGCCACCAATGACGAAATACCTAGAAAAAAACTAAACATATTAAATTGCGATAAAATGCCTAAACCAACCAAGCATTGTATCAATATAAAAACTTTTGCCTGAAACCGACTCACATGACCTGTTGGCAATGGACGAGAACGTGTCCGTTCTACCTGAGAATCAATTTTATGATCAATGAGATCATTCCAAGTACACCCTGCACCCCGCATAGCTATGGATCCTAGAAAAAAAAGAAAGAGATACCAAAACCAATTAACTAATTCTGATAAAAAAGATAATTGAAGCATTTCATAAGAAAGAAAAGCCATGGTTGTCGACCAAAAACAAGGCCACATCAATAACTGCCATCCTATAGGCCTATCCCAGCGTGCTAATTGAGCATAAAACCACAAAGAGCATGGAAGAAAATAGTAGACCCATTGTCTAGAAGATGCATCCATAACCCTTCCTTGATTCTCACAGGATTGAATACGTGCAATATTTTTACTTTTTTTCATCAAATGGTTTCACCTTTAGTCTTGCGATAAAAGTATTTCATTCTTATGACAAGAAAACTGTTTTAATCATCTTTCGTAGTAGGAACAAACAATGAATATTCTTCTTATCGGCTCAGGTGGACGAGAACATGCTTTAGCATGGAAGATAGCAGCATCACCACTACTAACAAAATTATATTGTGCTCCTGGAAATCCTGCAACAATGGAATTTGGTGAAAATATTGATTTGAACATTGATAACCATTCTCTTATAATTGATTTTTGTAAAGCATATTCTATTGACTTAGTGATTATTGGTCCAGAAGCACCATTGGTTGCGGGTATAACAGACTCTCTTAACAGTGCTAACATCTGTGTATTTGGCCCCACTCAAAAAGCTGCTCAATTAGAAGGTTCAAAAGCCTTTACAAAAGATTTATGCCATAAAAATAACATTCCCACAGGAGCTTACCAATGCTTTAACGATGCTTTAAAAGCTAAATCCTATATTCGTCGACAAGGTGTTCCTATTGTTATTAAAGCTGATGGTTTAGCTGCCGGTAAAGGCGTTGTTGTTGCAGTAACAATGGAAGAAGCATTTAATGCAGTTGATGCTTGCTTTAAAAATATGTCCGGTAATGCTGAAGGAAAAATTGTTGTAGAATCTTTTCTTGAAGGTGAAGAAGTAAGCTTTTTCTGTCTTTGTGATGGTAAAATTGCTATTCCTTTTGGATCTGCACAAGATCACAAGCGTGTTGGTGATGGTGATACTGGAGCTAATACCGGCGGCATGGGAGCTTATTCACCAGCTCCCATTATGACTCAAGAAATGATTAATCGCACTTTAAAAGAAATTGTTGAACCAGTTCTATATAACATGGATAAAATGGGAGCCCCTTTTAAAGGCATTCTCTTTGTTGGATTAATGATAACACAGAAAGGACCTGAATTAATTGAATTTAACGTACGATTTGGTGATCCTGAATGTCAAGTTTTAATGATGCGCCTAAAAGATGACATTCTTCCAATTCTCTTTGCAGCAGCTCAAGGAAATCTTGAAAAAAAACCTATTCAGTGGTCTGAAAAAACTGCTTTAACTGTTGTTATGGCTGCTAAAGGTTACCCAGATTCTCCTCAAAAGGGCACAATTATTCGCAATATTGATAAAGCAAACGCTCTCCCCAATGTAAAAGTTTTTCAAGCTGGCACAGCATTACGCAATGGAGAAATAATTGCTAATGGTGGACGTGTCTTAAATATAACAGCAACAGGAAAAACCGTTACGCATGCACAAAAACGTGCCTATGAAGCTGTCGATTGTATAGACTGGCCAGAAGGTTTTGTTCGCTATGATATTGGATGGCGAGCTATTGCGCGAGAAAAATCAACCCTTTAAGCTTTCTTTTTCATAATTTTATAATTTTGCGTAATAGAATCATGTACAAATCTATTGACCATTTTGTATTTCTAATAAATCTTAAAAAGATGTTAATTTTTTCCTTAAATAATAAAATACCATGAAACTATACTATTCATAGCAATCATAAAATAAATAAAAAAGTAAGCTTTCTGAGCATGAAATTGTGAAATTCACCTGCTTAATCATTTATTACTATTTTTATTTAAGATTTATGTACTTGATTACTTTTCATAAATGATCTTTTTTTACCAAGCTTAAAGATAAGTGCAATACACTGTCATTGTTTTTGCGTGAAATAGATCATAATTTTCTTTTTATTGTTGTCGAATACAACTTTAATTACAGTCAATAAAAACGCAGAAAATAGCTCAGTAAACCATCTATCCGTACAATGAAAAAATTGATGATATTAATATTATTGTAGTACAATTTTATTAGCAATTACCAGACGTAAACCCAATGAATTACTGTAACGAAGCAAAAAATGTTTTTGTTTAGAGTGCAGTGCCGTACAAAAAAAACGACGTAAATCAGAACGATCTTTTACAACTATAACACTATTATCTTCATTGACCATAAGCATAGGAAGTCCATAAATATCCGCCCATAATCGCCAATCTAAAAGAACATTATTCAAATCTCTAGAAACTAAAAGCGGGATACAAGCTTCTTCATCTCCATGAAGCAACTCTAATGAAACAGCTCTTTCTCCTGCAAGAGTTTTCACTGTACGCGCTGCAATTCCTTTAAAATGGTAAGCCGGCACTAAATGTGATAAGCTTGAAAGAGTATCCGTTTTCAAAAAAACACCACGCTCACTTAACAAACAAATCACCTGATTTCCTGTTTTTGATGAAATATACGTCGTTGCGTGTGGCAGATGACACGGATCTAACCGAAATTCAAGCCTCACTTTTGCCTGATTAAAGCATTGATTAGCCATATGTATAGTGTCCCAATTTTATTTTAACAACATATACCCTCTGATAGTTTCTCTTCATTGGATTATTAAAAGATTGAATAAAAAACAACTAGTTTCTTTTTTGATTATTAAAATCTAAACAAAAATACGTAAAAAAGTTTATTATTCTTGAGTTATAATATTTTACCAGGGTTCATAATTCCTAAAGGATCAAGCATTTTCTTAATTCCTTGCATAATATCTAACGCAACAGGTGATTTGAAAATACGAAGTTCCTCACGCTTAAGCTGGCCAATTCCATGCTCCGCAGAAAATGTTCCCTGATAACGCATTACTAAACTATGAATATGGTGATTCATTTGTGACCATAGCTGTAAAAATTCTACAGCATCCACTCCAACGGGCTGTATAACATTATAATGCAAATTACCATCACCCATGTGCCCAAAACAAACCACCCGTGCACCCGGAGCAATATCTTCAACGATAAGAGCCGCTTCAGAGATAAAATCGGGAATGGAAGCAACAGGCACTGCAATATCATGCTTAATAGATACTCCTAATAACTTTTGTGCATATGACATACTTTCACGCAATTGCCAAAAAAACTCTTGTTGACTTAATGATTGAGCAATGACTGCATCTTCTATCACAGCATTCTTTAAAGATTCTTCTAAAATAATATTTAATACTGATAATGCCTCATCATCGCCCTGCAATGATGAAATATTAATTAATGCATACCATTCATGCTCATGTTCAAAAAAGAATCTTTCACACATCTTATAATCTAAAGCTATCTGTAAGCTTAGTTTTCCCATAATCTCAAAACCAGTCAACGTCTTCTCGCCATAGCATTGAGCAAGAGATAAAAACTCTAGAGCTTTAGCTGGGCTGCGTAAACCTACAAAAGCAATCGCTCTTCCTTTGAATTTTGGAAAAAGCTTTAAAACTGCTGCGGTTATAACTCCTAAAGTGCCTTCTGCACCAATGAAAAGATTTTTTAAATCATAACCGCTATTGTCTTTCTTCACAAAAC
The DNA here is from genome assembly GCF_053794465.1 of Bartonella sp. B35(2025). Classification (NCBI taxonomy): domain Bacteria; kingdom Pseudomonadati; phylum Pseudomonadota; class Alphaproteobacteria; order Hyphomicrobiales; family Bartonellaceae; genus Bartonella; species Bartonella sp. B35(2025). The sequence continues at coordinate 266,508 of NZ_CP200035.1, read as the reverse complement.
GCAAATCATCCAAAATACGACCATCAGGTAAAACAACTTCTAAACCAAGACAAAGATCACGCATATTGCCATAAGCTAAAACAGCTGTACCTCCAGCATTAGATGACAGATTTCCTCCTATCTGACACGAACCTTCCGATCCCAAAGAAAGAGGAAAAAAACGACCTGATTCATCTACCTTTTTCTGTAAATTATGTAAAATAACGCCAGCCTCCACCACAGCAAAATTCCCTTCAAGATTAATACATTTAATCTTATTTAATCGTTCCATGGATAAAATAACGCTGTTCCCATTTTCATCAGGTTGTTGTCCCCCCACAAGACCTGTATTTCCTCCCTGAGGTACAATTGGTGTGCGCGTTTGGCTAGCTAATTGCATAATTGATGATACTTCTGCGGTGGAAGATGGTCGTAAAAGCAACGGTGTTTTTCCATGAAAAAGTCCACGCTCTTCAAGTAGATATGGTGCAATCGATATTTGATCCGTTATAGCATGTGCAGCACCGACAATATTTTTAAAGCACTCAATCAAATCCTGCTCCATATTTATTTCTCCTTTGGAGCCGCAGCTCGTATTAAACGATCATTAATAGCCTCACCTAGTCCATAAGAAGGAATAGGTTCTACCGCAATACAATTCACTTTAAGTGAATCCAATTTCTGCATATATTCAAATAAATGAGATGCTGCCTCTTGCAATTGCCCACTTTCACTAAGATTTAGAACAGAAACAGCATTTTCAACACCCATAATACGTTTGGGCCCAAATGCTAAAAGTGCTTCTCCATTTTCTACCTTTTTCACATTCAAACGAATCTCAGTATTGGGTGCATAATGCGACTTTAACATACCTGGTGCCTCAATTGCTGCTTGCTGATCTTGCCGTTTCAGTAATTTTCCTGTAGTTTCTTCAATTTTTTCGGCAGCGAGTCCCCCAGGACGCAAAAGATAAATATTGTCACCAAAAACCTTTATAATTGTTGATTCAAGACCTATTTCAGGAAACCCTCCATCGATAATTAAAGGAACAGATTCTCCCAAAGATGCGAAAACAGCTTTGGCTGAAGTAGGGCTAAGGCACCCTGATCGATTTGCACTAGGCGCAGCTAAAGGTCGACCTAAATACTGTACAATTTCTGCAAAAATACTACTTGGAAAACGAACAGCTAGTGTATTAAGACCAGAAGTAGTTAAAGAATGAATATTATGATTTTCCTTTAAAGGTAAGACTAATGTTAAGGGACCTGGCCAAAATGCTTCCATTAATCGGCGTGAAAGATCATCAATTTCAACATAACATTCTGCCATAGTGATACTGCTGACATGCACAATAAGAGGATTAAATTGTGGTCGTCTCTTTGTAGAAAAGATAGAAGCTACCGCCTTCCCATTGGTCGCATCACCGGCCAATCCATAGACAGTTTCTGTTGGTAGAGCTACTAACTTTCCCTTTTTAAGAAGTGTAACTGCCTTTTTTATCGAAGCACTATTGAGAGGCAGAATTGTCATGACATATCATTCCTGTGACGTTCTTTGATCGGTGCAAAACTATAACGATGTAATCCTACAACTGGTCCATATTTATTAAGAGCAACACGATGTGCTAGAGTTGCATAACCTACGTGCTTCTCTAAACCATAAGCTTTATAAGTCTGCCCAGCGCATTCCATCATCCGATCACGCGTTACTTTAGCAATAATAGATGCTGCTGCAATTGAAACTGAACGCTGATCACCTTTAATCAAAGCAATTGCAGGACATGACAAATGAGAGGGAAGATCGCGTCCATCAACTAGTGCATATTGAGCTGGAACTGCTAATCCTTTAATACAGCGACACATTGCTTCTAAAGTTGCTTTTCTGATATCAGACTGATCAATCGTACGAGCACAAAGACTAGCAATCGAAATTGCTAATGCACTTTGCAAAATTTCATAATAAAGTTCGTTGCGTTGTCGTACAGAAAGTTTTTTTGAATCATTCAACCTATCCGGAATATGGTCTTTATCCAAAATAACTGCAGCTGTGACTACAGGTCCAGCTAAAGGACCACGTCCAACTTCATCAACACCTGCTATATGAAAAAATCCCTGTTTCTGTAAATCTAATTCATATAAAAAATTTGGTTTAGGTGGCAAATTAAATACATTTAATAAATTATCGATATAATGAGACATATATATATTGTTGCACCACCGCCCATTTTTCGCAAGCTCTACAGCAAAAATAGCTTACCTAAAGTGTCTCCATGACCTTCATGAAAACACAAAAGGAAAAGACTATATTCATGAAGTATCTAGCAGAAATTGATTCCTTTAAATATTATCCATTGCATCTTCTATACCTCTGGGTAAATTTGAAAAATAAATTTTATTAACTACCGATCGTAATATGTAGTATTACCATTACCAAGAAAAATCTCTTATTTTATATTCCCTGCTTTAAGATCTTCCTAAAGTTACGATAGGTTTAACAAACCAATCTGGATGCATTGATTTAATAAAAAAAGCTGCCTGCTGTGCTGCTTGCTTATCTTTAAAAATACCAAAGCAAGTTGCACCCGTCCCAGACATACGAGAAAAAAGAGAACCACTCTCATCTAACGCATGTAAAACATCAGATAATTGAGGTGCAATTTTTAATGCAGGAGCAAAAAGATCATTACGCGTTTCTTGTAAAGCTTCAACCAATGAATAAACTGTCCTTAAAGCTGCTGGATCAATTTTCAAAAAAGAACAATCACGTTTCTCTAAAGTCTCAAAAACGGATTTTGTTTCAATATGCTGACCATGATTAACCAATACCATTGCAAGAGAACAAACCTTTTCTAGCCGTGTTATGTCTTGCCCAATTCCTTTAACAAAAAGCGGTTGCTGATATTCCAATGCAATAAGGCACATTGGCACATCGGCACCAAGCACTAAGCTCATTTCTGCTAATTTCTCACAAGAACAATCAAGACTCCATTGCTGACGCAACATGCTTAAAACACCAGCAGCATTACCCGAACCACCACCTATTCCTGAAGCAACAGGTAACACTTTAACAAGCTGAAAAAAGGTAGATTGAGCATGTTTAGGAAATGTCCTACACATAAAATCGTATGCACGAATAACCAAATTACTTGTATTAGAATCTAGCTTATCTGCAAAAGGACCTGTTAAAACAAAACGATCACTTCCAAAGGGCATACAGCTCAAATAATCACCGTTAAGACTAAAATAGACCAAACTTTCTATTAAATGATAACCATCGCTACGCTGCCCCACAACGTGCAAAGCCAAATTCAACTTGATAGGTGTAAACACATAATAACAACCTTTGAACACAGCTTATGTATCCAACATCATTTGATGTAATATTCACCGGTGTGAGGATCTCTTACCAATGTACCTCTCGGATCTACATGCGGCTTAGCTTTTACATGATAAACATGCTTTAATCGCTTCTTAACCAAATAGCAAATGTGAAGAATTATAATAAAAATTAAACTAGATACAATCGTTCGTATCATCTTAAGTCTTTTTCCTTCTAACAGTCATTCTTAAGTAAAATTATCAACTAAATCTAGTATAGATCGAATCACTCTTCCAATCATAAACCATAACGCTGCCAAAGCGCTCGCTCTTCTGCTGCCATCAATGCATTATTGACAGTTACATAAGCTGCATTAGCAACAACTCCTGAAGGAATTTTTGGTCCTAAAAGACTCTTTGGAGGAGAAATTAAGCGAAGTTTTGTATCACGACCAAATCGCTCTTTAATAACAGAGCGTATATCATTTAATCCATCAATTAAACCAAGTTCAACGCCTTTCTTTCCACTCCAAAACATTCCTGTAAAAATATCTGGATCATCTAATAACTTCTCTGCACGCCGCTCCTTAACCAAATTGATAAAAGTTTGGTGGACTTCGAGTTGCAGAGATTTTAAATGTTCAATACCCATCTTTTTTTCTGGCTGAAATGGATCTAACACCACTTTGTTTTTTCCAGCCGTGTAGACACGACGTTCCACACCAATTTTTTTCAAAAGCTCAGGAAAACCAAAAGAAGCTGAAACAACCCCTATAGAACCGACAATTGAAGCAGGATCAGCAAAAATTTCATCCCCTGCACAAGCAATCATATATCCCCCTGATGCAGCTACATCTTCAATAAAAACAAGAACCTGTTTCTTTTTTTCTTCTGCTAAATCACGAATACGCTTGAATATAAAATGTGATTGCACAGGTGAACCACCAGGAGAATTAACAATAATAGCAACAGCCGGTGCTTTTTTGTAAGAAAAAGCTTTGTCTAAAAGGCTCGCACACCTACCTAATGAAAGTGTACGCGTTATCGATGATGCTGAATCCATAATCGCACCGTGAAGACGTACCACTGGAATCTCAAGTTTACTGGAATAAAAAGAGTGTGGAATAAGATTTTTGATAGCGTTAATCAAAATGAAATTTCCTTATACGTTGGGTAAAATCTAATAAGTAAGGGAAACAAAAAAGAAAAGCATAACTGTATAAAAAAGCACCAATAAAAGCCAAAACCGTAAATCCTAACCCGAATTCACCCCAAATTAAAATCCCCTTTAAAAAAATTAAAGGCTTAAGCTGAATTTAAATAATAAACTGGAAAACACAAGACATCATTTTAAAAGTTCCCACAAACTTATACGCCCATTATTAATTGCATCAATCTGCGGAGAAAAAGCATGACCATCACTATCATGCATAACCAGCCGTGGCAACATGGATAAGACTGCTCGACTTCCCCGTTTTGCATAAAATAAAATACGTATTGCAGCTGTTGCAGCACGTGCATGTATAGGAATTATACAAATACCACCAAAGCGCCCTTCCAAAGCATGCAATATATCAGTCAGTGATTGTGGACGTGCAATTAACCCCAAATATCCACCTGGCTTAACAATTGCTGCCGCGCTTCGTAACCAATTGTCAAACATCGCTTCAGGCATAACATGCGCCTCAAATTTTTGTTCATCAGGTGTTTTGCGATCCGTAGGATTATTAAAAGGCGGATTCATAATCGCAAAATCAAAAGTATTATCTACTAAACCTGATTCTAAGCGAATCTTACCTCTAGAAGTAACATCTGCTTTTAATAAACAAATTCGATCAGAAATTCTTTCATTTTGTTTTAGCATAAGCGTTTTCTGAGCATAAGATACCATAAAATCTGACCGCTCAACTAATGTTACACGAACATCCAAACAACGTGAGGCAACTGCCAATCCTGCAGCACCAGCACCAGCACCTAAGTCAACAACCTTGCCCTTAAAATTACTAGGAACTAAACCCGCTAATAACATAGCGTCCATACCAGAACGATGGCCACGCAAACGTGGTTGAACTAAATAAAACTTCCCGTGATGAAACCCATCTATCGTTTCATCATTATGATTCGCCATTTTATCCATTTAAAAGAAGCTTAAGAAGCATTTCTATAATCCAAACTTATACTTTTCAATTATTATTTAAACAAAGCTTATTGTTTAAACAAAGCTGTTTTAAATTTCTCTCATCATTTTATAACAATTATATTATCCAAGTACAAAAACATTTGTTACAGATATCATTCAAGATTCATATTTTAAAATGGTATCAAGGCTTGAGTCAAAGCAAGACCCCCTTTATGCTATGGCAAAAAATAGAATTTATATTTATATATGTATTTATTGCAATACTCTAGGAGTCAATATATTGAGTGCTGCCACAAAATCAGATCAAATAAGAAATAATCAAATTTCTCTTCAATCCCTCATTAATCTTACTAAAAATGACATGGAGCGTGTAAATCAACTTATTCTCTCTATGGCACAATCAGATGTTGTAATGATCCCTGAAATTTCCAACCATCTTATTTCATCAGGTGGAAAACGATTACGTCCAATGATCACGTTAGCTTCTGCTCACATGTTTGGCTACCAAAATGATGGACATATAAAGCTCGCCACAGCAGTTGAATTTATGCATACAGCAACTTTATTACATGATGACGTGATCGATGAAAGTGATTTACGGCGTGGAAAATCGACTGTACGAATGATTTGGGGAAACCAAGCAAGTGTACTTGTTGGTGACTTCTTGTTGGGGCAAGCATTTAAAATGATGGTTGATGTTGGTTCTATAGAAGCACTTTCTATTTTAGCAAACGCTGCAGCAATTATTGCTGAGGGAGAAGTCATGCAACTTGCTGCCACAAAAAATATAGAAACCAACATTTCAGATTATCTCAAAATCATCAACGCAAAAACAGCCGCACTTTTTTCAGCTGCTGCTGAAGTTGGACCAATTATTGCTGGTTATGAACATAGAGAACGTTCTGCATTACGTGAATATGGAACTTTGTTAGGTTTAGCTTTCCAGTTAATTGATGATGCACTTGATTATGGTGGAACTGCCAAACATTTGGGAAAAAATATCGGTGATGATTTCCGAGAAGGTAAAATAACGATGCCTGTTATCCTCGCATATACAAGGGGTAATGCTGTGGAAAAAGCATTCTGGAAACAAGCTCTTGAAAACGGCAATAACAATGATGAAGCGTTCACATACGCACAACAATTGATAGAAAAATATGAAAGTCTCACAGACACAATAGAGCAAGCACGTATCTATGGAAAGCGTGCAACTGATGCTCTTTCTTCAATGAACAAAAACCCCGCTTATAATGCCCTAGTCGAAACTGTTAATTTTTGTATTGATCGTGTAAATTGATCATTTACAAAAATAACAATATTTTTCAAAAAAGTAACTGGATATGATTTATAAACTATACAGTCAATTAATTATCTTAAGAAAGATTAGCTTTATATATAGTGCAGTAATATCCTACTTTTTTACTCTCTTTATCGCGGGTATCATGCTGATATTATCGCTTACCTACAGCAAAATTTATGCCGCTATCAGTACAAATTCATTTACAGGTGCTTACTTGGCTGGAAGAGTTGCAAATCATGAAAACAAAACAGATCTTGCCATCGATTATTTTAAAAAAGCACTCACTTATAAACCTGATAACATTGAAACACAAACAGAAATCCTTGAGGCAATGCTGTCTACAGGTGCCTTTAAAGAAGCTGCTAAACAAGCTCAAAAACTCAAAGAACAAGGTATTATAACTCCCTTTGTTTCTTTAACGTTATCGGTAGACAATCTCATCAAAAAAGACTACGAAAATGTCAGGCCTCTTCTACAATTAAAAGCACCTCCCACTGCTAATAACCCAGTACCTGAATTAATCGGTGCTTGGGCCATGTTCGGATCCGGATATCAATCTCAAGCAATCGCTGATCTTGAAAAAATCCAAGGGCCTGCTTGGTATAGATTTTTTTTATGTTACCATCTTGCACTCATGAGCGACCTGGCAGAGCGTACACAGGATGCACAAAAATATTTTACTCAAGCACTCAATAATCAACAAGGTGCTCTTATAGCTCCTAATACCTATGAACATATTATTATAGCCTATGCCTCATTTCAATTACGTCATAAAATGCGTAATCAAGCAATTCAGACTCTCAAGCATGGCGAACGGATGTTATCAAACCGAGATCTACTCAAAAATATCCAGAAAAAAATCGAAAAAGGTGCTTCCCTAAAAAGGATGGTTCAAACACCTCAACAAGGAGTAGGGGAAGTATTGTATAATTTTGGAACAGCCCTTAACCACAACAACTCAGAACGAATTGCACGCATTTTCAACCAATTATCTTTAATCTTGTATCCTCAAAATGACGCAATACTGTTTCACTTAGCAAATATTTCTGCTAAACTAAATGATCTCAATAGAGCAATTAAGTTTTATCGTGCTTTACCGTCCAGCTCCTCTTATTATAAAAGTGGGCAGCTGCGTCTTGCACTCATTTTTGCAAATAACAATAATCACAATGAAGCCATCAAATTACTTACATTACTAAAGAAAAAATTCCCGAGTGATCGTGATATTTTTATGACACTAGCTGCTATTTATATGCAGGAAAATAAATTTGCTGATGCTGCAAAAATTATGGATCATGCTATCAAACAGATAAAAAATTTTCAACAAGATGATTGGCAACTCTTTTATCAACGCGGTATTGCTTTCGAACGTTTAAAGCAATGGCCAAAAGCTGAAGTTGACTTAAGAAAAGCACTTGAGTTTTTTCCTGATCAACCACAAGTACTTAATTATCTAGGCTATTCACTTGTTGATCGCAATCAAAAACTTGAAGAATCGCTTCATTTCTTACAAAAAGCTTCTGCATTACAATCGAAAGAGAGCCATATTTTAGACTCTCTAGGGTGGGCTTATTATAAACTTAAGCAATATGACCAAGCTGTTCAAATATTAGAAACTGCTGTCAAATTACAACCTGAGGATCCAATATTAAATGATCATTTAGGTGATGCCTATTGGAAAGTTGGGCGAAAACGTGAAGCAATATTTCAATGGAATCACGCAATTAATGAAAAATCAGAAAATTCTAAAAAAATCCAAGAAAAATTAAAATTTGGCTTGCAATAAATAACAATGCTTAACAATAATCATACGAAACAATAGATATTAATGAAGTATAAAATTCTCTAAATCTCTATCTATTCATCAAACATTAAAGAGTATAAAGTGTGACACTGCCTAAATATCTCAACCCTATATGTTCTTTTCAAGGACTTATTTTAACTTTGCAAAATTATTGGGCTCACTATGGGTGTGCCATTCTGCAACCTTATGATATGGAAGTTGGAGCTGGAACTTTTCATCCAGCAACAACACTGCGTTCGTTAGGTCAAAATTCTTGGAAAGCAGCTTATGTACAACCATCTCGTCGGCCAATAGATGGACGATATGGTAAAAATCCGAATCGTTTACAGCACTATTATCAATTCCAAGTACTTCTCAAACCTTCTCCTCCAAATTTACAAGAACTTTACATCGAATCACTACAAGCTATCGGACTTGATACAAAACTTCATGATATTCGCTTTGTTGAAGATGATTGGGAAAGCCCAACACTTGGTGCTTGGGGACTTGGATGGGAATGCTGGTGTGATGGAATGGAGATCTCTCAATTCACCTATTTTCAACAGGTTTGTGGTATTGAATGTGCACCAGTTTCAGGAGAAATTACCTATGGACTTGAGCGTCTAGCAATGTACATTCAAGGTGTTGATAATGTCTATGATCTTAACTTTAATGGTTTGGATGGAGAAAACAAAATAAGTTATGGAGACATTTTTTTACAAGCAGAACAAGAATATTCATACTACAATTTTGAATTTGCTGATACCAAACTACTGCATCAACATTTTATTGATGCAGAACGCGAATGTATTGCACTTCTTGAAGCTGGTAAGCCAAATAAAAAAAACAGCTTACATCTTTGTGTTTTTCCAGCTTATGACCAATGTATTAAAGCTAGCCATATCTTTAATCTTTTGCAAGCACGTGGCGTTATTTCTGTTACTGAACGACAAAGTTATATTCTTCGTATTCGTGATCTGGCACGCCGCTGTGGGGAAGCCTTCTTACTTACTGAAATTGGTCAAACTCACACTAAAGGAGAATCCTAATGTCTGATCTTCTTCTTGAACTTTTCAGCGAAGAGATCCCTGCTCGTATACAAAAAAAGGCTGCCGCCGACCTAAAAAAATATATTACGGATCAACTTGTGAATGCAGGCCTGACTTATGAAGCTGCTCGTGAATATTGGACACCCCGTCGTCTAACATTAGATTTACGCGGTCTTCCTATGCGCTCAAAAGATATCTATGAAGAACGTAAAGGCCCCAGTACAAAATCACCACAGCACGTAATTAATGGCTTTTTACGTACAACAGGACTCAGTGATATTTCTGAAGCTCATATTGGTCATGATAAAAAAAAGGGCGATTTTTATATCGCTAAAATTACTAAAAAAGGCCGGAATACAGAAGAAATTATTACTGAAATTGTACCGAATATTATTCGCAACTTTCCATGGCCAAAATCTATGCGTTGGGGCAAAGATTCAGCAAAAAGCGGGTCACTAAAGTGGATTCGACCTTTACAAAACATTCTTTGTATCTTCGGACCAGAAATTGGTGAGACACATGTTATTCCATTTACAGTTGGTTCCCTTAAAAGCAATAATCTGACTTATGGTCACCGTTTCTTAAGTGATGGGAAACCTATACAAATCCGCCGCTTTGACGATTATATCACCCATCTTGAAACCAATAAAGTCATTCTGGATGCGGAAAGACGAAAAAACATTATCTTAGCAGATGCTCAAAATCTCTGCTTTGCAAACGGCCTAGAACTGGTTCAAGATGATGCTCTTTTAGAAGAAGTTGCAGGACTTGTTGAATGGCCAGTTGTTCTTATGAGCCATTTTGATAAATCCTTCCTCGATATTCCTCCAGAAATTATTCGCTTAACTATCCGAGCTAATCAAAAATGCTTTGTAACCCGCAAACAAAGTGAAAAAGTTAAACTTTCTCATCATTTTATTCTTGTCTCTAATATTCTTGCAAGTGATGAAGGTAAAGAAATTTCTAAGGGAAATAGCAAAGTTGTATGTGCACGTCTTTCTGATGCACTCTATTTTTGGCAGACAGATCAACGTGATTTGCCCAATATAAAACATTTAAAACCCTCTGCTAAAAAATTTGATCTTGATTTGAATAAACCTCTTGATCAAAGAATGGCGCAACTTGATCACTTAAATGTAATTTTCCATGCAAAATTAGGTACACAAGGTGCAAGAATAGAACGAATTGCCTCTCTGTCACAAAAGATTGCACCTCTTGTACAAGCAGATCCTCTATTAGCCAAACGTGCAGCAGTACTTGCAAAAGCCGATTTACAAACAGAAATTGTCGGAGAATTTCCTGAACTGCAAGGATTAATGGGATGTAAATATGCACTTCTTCAAGGAGAAAATCTTCACGTAGCTGAAGCAATCGAAGGCCATTACAAACCTCAAGGGCCAACAGATCATACTCCACAAGAACCTATTGCTATAACAGTCGCATTGGCTGATAAAATCGATACACTTGTTGGTTTTTGGCTTATTAATGAAAAACCAACTGGCTCAAAAGATCCCTATGCATTAAGACGAGCAGCATTAGGAATTATTAGGCTTGTGCTGTTACGTGACTGGAAAATTAATCTTATGCCAATTTTAAATTTGGCAATGAATCTTTTTTTACAGCAAAAAATTAAAGATATGGCATTCTTAACAGAATCAACAAAATCGCAAGATATGCTTCCAGAAAAAATAGAAAATATTTTATCAGATCTGTTATTCTTTTTTCATGAACGCCTGAAAATCTACCTAAAAGAACAAGGTGCTCGTTATGATGCTATCGAAGCGATCTTAAGCAAAGATTCTGATAATTTTTTATTAGTTGCACGCCATGTCGAGGCACTTATCGCCTTCATAAATACAAACGATGGAAACAATTTTCTTTCTGCGATAAAACGTACTGTTAACATTCTTGAAAATGAATTCCAAAAAGGTACAATAATAGCGAATAAAATTAACCCTGAATTTTTTATAAAAATAGAGGAAAAACAACTCTATCAAGAAATCATTAAAATAGAAAAAGAGATTTGTAACAATACTAATACAGAAGATCTATCACTTGCACTCAGTACGCTAGCACCGCTTGGAAAAAGTATCGATATATTTTTCAAAAAAGTACTAGTAAATGATGAAAATTCCAATATTCGCGCTAATCGTCTTGCTCTTCTTAAGCATGTTTCTACTGTAGCACAAACAGTTGTAGATTTTTCAAAAATTGTAGTCTAGAATTTTACTTTTTATAAAATAAAAACAACAAAGGCCAAAAATCACACTTTGTTATTTTTAGTGCTCTTATCATTAAATATCTTTAAAATATTATAAAATAACTTCATCGTAATTCTTAGATAATTTCAAAAAATTACATAACTGTAATGTAAATGGCACTTCAACAACACTGATCAAAAATTGAGTAAATTGCCAGAAACAAAAGCTAAAATAGATAAAGATAAGAAAATTTTATCTGCCTTAAAAAAGAATTGTGTTACCTAAAATCAGCTTTTTAAATTTATAAAATGACTATTAATTAAGGTACGCTTTCATTTTAGTAAGAGATTCTTCAACAAGAGATTCCTTAATGAGCTCATGAGCTTTTTTAGAATTGAGTTCCTTTGCGATAAGTGTGCATGCAGCAGAAACCGCTAAATCAATAGCAGATGAAGAAACCATACGTACAGCATCAATTTCTGCTTGAGCGATCTTTTGCTCTGCCAACTTATTGCGATTTTTTACATACTCTTCTGCTTTTCTACGAGCCTCAGCAACAACAGCCTCAACCTCACGCTTAGCTGCAGCAATAATCTCTTGCGCATCTTTCTCCGCTTCTGCATGCTTACGCTGATATTCAGCTAGCACCTCCTGTGCCTCTTCACGAAGACGCAGAGCCTCATCAAGCTCATCCTTTATACGCTTTGCTCGCGCATCAAGATGGTGTACAATCATCTTTGGAATTTTAAAATAAACTAAAAGAGCTACAAAAATAACTAACCCAATAAAAGCCCAAAAAGTATCAGTCATTCCTTTAATCCTCAGTAACCTGCAGCTTTAACAGCTGACTTAACAGATTCTTCACTGACATCAACATCGATTAATTTTTTCACAATTTCAAGAGCTACTTCTTCAGCAATTGAACCAATATTATACATAGCTTTATCTCTAATTTTTGCTATCTGCTTTTCGGCATCCGTTAATTTTTTCTCTAGACTTGCTTCAATTTCTTTTCGCTCAAACTCAGCTTTTTCTTTTATTTGCTCACCAGCCACCCTCGCTATACTATGAGCTTGTAAACGAGCTTCTGCTAATTTCCGCTCATAAGTTTCAACCACAATATCTGCTTCTTGCTTCATGCGCATTGCTTGATCCAAATCAGATGCAATGCGATCTCGGCGTGTTTCAATAATATTACCAATACGTGGTGCAATCACACGAGAGATAAAGAAATAGAAAAACCCAAAAGAAATTGCCAACCAAAAGAGGTGCGAACTGAAATACACAAAATCAAAAGGTGGAAATACACGATCCACAACCCCTGACACGTTCTCGATATGCTCTATCATTGTTTCAGTGGCCTTTGCATAAGCGCTGGAAATAAACATTCTCTTTTATCCTTCAAACAACTTATTAAGATCTTTTATTACTCAATGGCAACTGACTAATATTCTTTCCATAAAAAATTAAAAGGGTAAATCTGCTTCTCATGTAGAGAACAAATATACCCTTTTTAAAACACTTAAACCGCAAAAAGAAGTAATAAAGCAACAAGTAATGAAAAAATACCTAAGGCTTCCGTCACAGCAAAACCAAAGACCAAACGACCAAACTGGCTATCTGCCGCTGATGGATTCCGTAATGCACCAGAAAGATAGCTACCAAAAATATTTCCAAGACCCAAAGCTGTCCCAGCCATACCAAAGCAAGCAAGACCAGCGCCAATATATTTTGCTGCAAGCACTAATTCCATATTATTCTCCTTTGAAGCGAAATTGTATTATTTGACGAGAAACTGCCAATTTTATTAATGTCCCGGATGAACTGCATCATTAAGATACATACAAGTTAAAACTGTAAATACGTAAGCCTGAAGGAATGCAACCAAAAATTCAAGAGCAGTAATCGCTACAGTCATGATCAGCGGCAAAATTGAACCACCAACACCCATAATTCCTACTCCAATCATTGAGACAATAAAACCAGAAAATACTTTGAGGGTAATATGACCAGCAAGCATATTAGCAAAAAGACGAAGTGAAAGGCTGATAGGACGAGAAAAGAAAGAAATCACCTCAATCATTGTAACAAGAGGTAAAATCACAACAGGCACACCACTGGGAACAAATAATTTCAAAAAACTAACTCCATGTTTATAAAAGCCATAGCCAATCACCGTCAAAATCACTAACATTGCTAATGAAAAAGTAATCATAATCTGAGAGGTAATCGTATAAAAATAAGGGAAAAGACCAATAAAATTAGCAACCAGAATAAAAGTAAACAGGGAAAAAACCAAGGGGAAAAATTGCATTCCTTGTGCGCCAGATGATTCTCTCAAAGTTGATGCTACAAATTCATATGCCATCTCCGAAATGGACTGCATCCGTGTTGGAACTAACCCACGGCTTGATGATGAAATAAAAAGAAAAACTGAAGTTATAACAACAGTAGCTACTATGAAAAATGATACATTTGTAAACGAAAAATCTATATTTCCTACAGAAATATTAATCAGCCTTGAAACCTCAAACTGATGGATAGGATCTGGAGCGTGTGATGTCACTTCAACCTCATTTATCGGACCTCTTATCGTCCCTTTTATTCTGGCGCAATGCGCTGCTTTGTCCTAATTTACTGGAGGCGATATACCCCACAGACCGAAGAATACTCAATACACCAGCAGCAAATCCAAGAAAAAGAAAAAACACTAATCCCCATGGTAATGAACCTACTAGCTTATCAAATCCTAAGCCCAACACAACACCAACAACAATATTCGCTAGAAATTCACTAGAAAGCTTAATAGCACGCGCTATTCCCCCTTGTAATTCTTCTTTATTTTTCTCAAATCCCTGCTTCTCTAATGCCTCCTTACGCATTAAAGCTAAACCTAAATTCTGGCTACGACATTCCAAATCCTCTGAATGAGGACAGTTCTCCTGCCTTTTTCCTCCAGTTTTTTTTTGTGGCACTATGGATTCGTCTTCCCTCGCCATAATTAGTTCCTTAATCAAAAAGCAAAGTCAAAACGTATCTCGAAAACCACGCATAGCATATTGTTACCGAATTTATTCGTCAAGTCACCAAAAGAAATCTATCACAATTTATCGCATAAAAATCCATATTATGATTTTATTAACTTTTACTATTAACATATCCAAAATGATCAATATAACCTGCAAACACTGTGTTATTGCTCAATCTTTTAAAAATTATATCTGTTCCCATATTATAGCTCTAATAATAACATTTACTAAAATAAATCAATTATCGCACGTTTTATCCATTGTTGATAAACAAAACAGATCTTAATGAATCTCATTCGCCTTTTAATTTATGATGTTACAAATCAAACCACATGAGTGAAACTGCACATACAATCAATATATCCTTGTATAACTATATCCAGCTTTTTACCTCCCTTCCCTGAATTTTAAAATTCACAACTTCAGTAAATATTTCTGTTCTTTGTTTTAAATAAACAATCACAAACAGCGATATTTTTATCTATAAAATATTTCCTGTAATTTAAGATGGTAAAAAGACTCTTTTATATAATTTAAGAAGGAATAATTTCCTCAATTTTTTATTGACGACAATGTCATCACCTGTTGAGTTGATCAATAATTTTGGGAATTGAAACTTGATAATTTATAAAAAACTAACTTTATTAACCTTTAAAATAGGAAAATTATCTCTTTTTAGAGTGTGCTACAAAAGGATTATCAGCTGTTCGTAATGATATGCGAATTGGTACACCTAACATATCAAACGTATCACGTAATTCATTAGAAAGATAACGTAAATACGACTGAGGTATTGCTTTTGACCTTGAGCAAGAAATCACAAACCCAGGAGGACGTGTCTTAACCTGTGTCACATACTTAATCTTAAGTCGACGCCCCGCAATTACAGGTGGTGGATGATGTGTAATCACAGTTTCAAGCCATCGATTCAATTTACCCGTAGAAATACGACAATTCCATACATGGTGCATCATCATGACATTTTTCATAAGTTTATCAATACCTTGACCGTATTGACCCGATAAAGAGACAGCTCTTAAACCACGAACCTGAGGAAGAAGACGAGCACATTTTTCATGTAAATCAGCTAATTTTGTTTGATAATTTTCCACAAGATCCCACTTATTAAAAGCAATAATAGGAACTCGTCCCTCACGAATCACGAGATCAGCAATTTGTAAATCTTGCTTTTCAAAAGGTGCAGTCGCATCAAAAATAATTATTACTACTTCTGCAAAACGAATTGCACGTAAAGTGTCTGCAACAGAAAGTTTTTCCAACTTCTCTTTAATTTTCGATTTTTTACGCAAACCAGCAGTATCAAAAAGTTTAATATGACGACCGTGCCACTCCCAATCAACAGAAATAGAATCACGTGTAAGCCCTGCTTCAGATCCTGTTAATAAGCGATCTTGTCCCAACATTGTATTGATGAGGGTCGATTTTCCTGTATTTGGGCGACCAGCAATCGCAATTCGAATAGGCTTACTTTCATCGTAAATAAGACTCTCTTCTTCCAAATTATCTATATCGTCACCAATAGATGCATCATTACCAATAGATACAAGCTGCATTACAGCATATTTTTCTTCATTTTTATTTTCAAGGATTTGATCTCTGGCAATAACATTTAGAATCGCATCATGAAGATCTGTAAGACCTAAACCATGTTCAGCAGATATTAAACAAGGCTTACCTAAACCTAACGACCATGCTTCATATTCTCCCCCTGTTGCTGCTTTTGATTCAGATTTATTGGCAACAAGTACAATTGGTTTTCCTGATTTACGAATCAATGAAGCAAAATTTAAATCACTCGGTATTATTCCGATCTTCGCATCAAAAACGAATAAAATAAGATCCGCTTCATCGATGGCAGCTTTTGTTTGAGAAAGCATACGACCTTCAAGTGTATGATCCCCTGCTTCTTCTAATCCAGCTGTATCAATCACATTAAACTGTAAATCTTGAAGCTTAGCCATATGGATACGTCGATCACGTGTCACACCTGGTTTATTGTCAACTAAAGCTAATTTTTGCCCAACCAAACGATTAAATAGCGTTGACTTCCCGACATTAGGGCGACCAACTATAGCAATGGTAAGGCTCATAAATTCATTCCTTATTTGCCTTGCCCTCAGCTTGAATAAGTTCAAGCATAATTTGTGCGCGATCTGTTATTTTTGATCCTAGAGTGCTTTCTTCAGAAATCTTCTTAAAATAATAAACCGCATCATCCATCTTATCCGCTTTATAAGCAGCTAAACCCAAAGCCTCTCTTGCAGACATACGCATAGGACTCATATCATGAGCTATATCTTCAACACGTTTTTTGACATCTTCTAATGTCCCTGTATCAACCAAAATATAAGCTGCTCGAATTTTTGCGACTTTCTGCAAGATTTGTGGTGCTTTTTTATCAGCTGCAACAGAGTCAAAAATCTCTATCGATTTAACAGCATCACCTTGTTCCATTAACAAAGAAGCTTCACGCAAACGAGCAAGAAAAGGATATCCTCCAAAGTTGGTTGCTTTAATATTCTCTAATTGCTCCATTGCTTTATCAAAATGGCGCGTATCTGCAAAATCAAGGCCTTTTATAAATATATCACCGATATGGCTAGCTTTCTTTATTTGTTCATGGTGGTAAATTTGATAAACAGCAATCATTAATACAAAAGTAACAGCTGCAAAAATAATCAAAAGACCATAACGTTTCCAAAAAGCAAGAGCTTTTTCTTGACGAAACTCTGCATTAACTTCAGCGATAAAACTATCATACGACATATATCATACCTTAGAAAAAATTTAACTTCTTATGTTTTTACGCATAAATGAGCAAAGATGGTAGCTCTAATTAACTGAAGATCTTCAAATTGCCAGCCTATTAATTTAAAATCAATATGTGTCTATATTAATTGGATTTTTACAATTATATCAATTTAAAATAATGTAACCGTCTTTTGATTCACATCGTAACTTTTACATATCTTTAATTTCGTATAAATGGAAGTCATAACTACTTTAACTTTTGACATACGTTTATTGATAATTTTGATAATGCTGTCCGTTGTTCTACAAAAATATGTACATATATCGTACAATCTTAAGAAACTATTATATTACATTTTTCAAAACTTTCTGTTGTAAAATTACCATAAAAAACCAATTTTAAAAATGCTTTAACAGAAAAATATAGCTATTTTTTTATGATTGAAAATAACCAAAATCAAATAAATCAGGCATTACTAACCAACATAAAAAATACAGAAGCTATATAATAAAATAATAGAGCTCAATATATAAAATCAAACTCCTAATAGAACTTTATATAAAGCACATTTTTAACTTACTTTCATCTAATTAACAACTTATTACACTTTGCATTCAAAGATTTTGAATATGTTTATTGTAATGGCCAAATCCACATGAGCATTGGAACCGCAACAATTGCCGTCAATAATGCCAATGGAGCACCAAAGCGTGGATAATCACTAAAGCGGTACCCCCCTGGCGCCATCACAAGCATATTACTTTGATGTCCAATAGGTGTAAGAAACTCACACCCAGCACCAATTGCAACAGCCATCAGAAAAGCTTCAGGCTTATAATGGAGAGAATGGGCAAAACTCGACGCGATTGGTGCCACCATCATCACTGTTGCTGCATTATTCAAAAATGGTGTTACCAACATTGCTGTAACCAACATAAGTGCTAATGTACCAAATGGTGGCAAAAATACTGCTAATTGGCTAAGCCAATAACCTATAAGATCTGTACATCCTGTCTTCTCTAGTGCTTCACTCACTGGAATAAGAGCTGCTAACAATATTAATATTTGCCCATCTAATGCCTGATATAAATCACGTGCGGGCAAAACCCGAAAAATAACCATCGCAGCAGCTGCAAAAAAGAAAGAAAATGCAACTGGAATAACCTGAAAAGCCGTAAAAATGATAGCTACAAATAAAATAGCTAAAGATACGAGACCATGTCGTAAATTACCAAACATAATACTGCGTTTTGCTAAAGGAAGACATTTCAATTCTCGTAACAAATTCGGAATAACCATATCCTGTCCCTGCAAGACAATTACATCTCCAAGACGGAAAATAATATCACCAAGTCTCCCCCTTACTCTTTCATGCTGGCGACTTAATGCAAGTAAATTCACATCATAGCGATCAAATAACAAAAGTCCTTTTGCACTAATACCAATAAGAGGAGAATTATGGGTGATAACTGCCTCAATAATATCAATATCACTGTCTTTATCACCTGGAGAAATCGTTCGACCAGTAGAAAATTCTAAACGAGCTGAATTAATGACACTATCCAACCCTGTATGTGAACCTTCCAGCAAAACAATATCATTTTCAGAAAAAACAAAATCCGGTAGTGGTGAAATAGATACTTTATTTCTTATGATTTGAATCACCATAACCTCACCACCTGATGGTTTAACGAGATCAATAATGGTTTTTCCCACAATCGGCGAATTTATTGGAATACGCACTTCCGAAACGTAATTACGAACATCAATAGCATCATTAAACGATGCACCTGAACATACACGCACAGGTAATCGCCAAGAAAAAAAGACTAAATAAAATATACCAGCAGCAGCAACTGCTGCACCAACTGGTGTAAAATCAAACATAGTAAATGGAGTTCCTGTTAGACGTTCCTGCATAGCAGAAATAACAACGTTAGGAGAAGTTCCTATCTGTGTCATAAGACCACCCAACAAAGAACTAAATGCCATTGGCATTAAAAAAACAGAAGGAGAAACCTGTGAGCGACGAGCAAATTGAAAAGCAATTGGAAGCATGATAGCCAAAGCACCAATATTTTTAACAAACATTGATAAAAATACTACAGAAATAACTAAAAAGGCTAATTGAAGGCGCACTGATTTCACATCTGGCCATATCCGTTGGATAATAAATTCCATTATACCAGTGCGTGATACAGCTGTACTGACAATAAACACACTTCCCACAATAATAACGATATCGTTGCTAAAACCATTAAATGCTTCTTTTGGACTGACAAGACCAACGGTGCAAGCAATCAACAATGTACAAACAGCAACAAGATCATAACGGTATCGATCCCAAATGAAAACAACCATCATAAGACCAATGATAGAAAAAGCCATTATTTGATCTTCTGTCATAATACCCATCTCTCCCCATTGCTACAGATTCAATGAACAACAACACATCTGTTTTTAAACTGTTCCTACAAATAGCAACAAAGTAAAAGCGAACTTAGATACATTTGTAAAAGCAATTTAAAGTGGTAAACAAAATCATAATTAGATCCTACTTCTCTATCGACCATAGTAACTTTGGTAACTTTTTTATAAAATACTAAAATCAAAGAAAATTGGTGACTGTTGATAAAAGCATATTGAAAAAAAGATTAAAATGACTTTATGATAAGAACTCTTACATGTAGGAGGAATAAGTAATTTCTAAAGCGATATGTGTTATATCTAAACCTTTGTTGTTTCTTAAAGAAACTGGTTTATATCCCTATATAATTAGTTTATATCTCTATATAAAATGATAAAAATGAAAGAGAAAATGATGGTCAAATTTAATAGTATATGCCAATGTAATGTGAAGCGTTGGTTAATGTATGCTATAGGATTTATTGCTATCTTGGCAGCCATAATAGTCAGCAGCTTTTATATAGCAGAACCCTATCTTAATGATTGGGTAAAACGGAGGATGGCAAGTCGTTCCATAACAGCAGAGGAATTTGAAATCAGCATTCTAGGTAAGATTAACTTGAAGAATGTTACTGCACCAGTCCCCGCTGGTGTATCATTGAATATCGGTGCCATTTCACTTCGTCCTCCTATCTCTTTTATTCCCTCCACTTTTATACTTTATGATGTTGATTTAAAATACAATAATAATCATATACAAATCCCAAAAGTTTCTATTAATAATATAACCTTTAAAGAAAAAGATGCTACGATTGCATCTCCCCTTTTGCGATCTATTATGCGGCTTGAATTTTCATCAATTTTTGCGCCAAATATAATGATTTCTAAAGAAAATGAGAATGGGATAACCGAAAAAGTTAATATAAAAGATTTTCAACTTTCTGGTTTTAAACGTGGCTATATTCGCTCTGTTGGTATCAAAAGCATGGATCTTGCAACAGTTATAAATGGGACCAAGCAGCTGCATCTAGTCACCAAAAGCAATGCAATAAAAGCTCGTAATATTGATACCTTTTACGCCTATTCTATTATTGCTGGAAAAAGCAAAGCAACCAACCAAGGGGAACCTATTGCTGATTTTATTTCTCTAAATGACGTTATAATTGATGTTTTTAAACAAGCAGAAAAAATTTCCTCTTTTTCTCTTGGTGCATTTAAAGCATATGACCTAAAAATGAAACCACTCAAACAAATACCTGAGAAACTAATAAAGGCTTATCTTAATGCAAAAAAAGAAAATAATCAAGTAACCGAAAAAGCGGCACGAAATGCTATTCTCATAAACACTTTACTCGCCATTACTTCAATTGAAGCTGAAGTTGATCAAGTTACTGTTGATGCACCACAGCTAAACGCAACACTTGATTCATTGCAATTCAAACCAAGCCAATGGGATCAGCCTATACCAAAAAAAATTCTGCTCTCTCTTGATGGTTTTTCAGTTTTGCCCAAAAAAATAGACAAGGAAGATTTAGATTTTCTCAAAAATATAAATCTTGAGCGCTTTGATCTTTCAGGAAAATTTAATCTTTCTTACGATGAAAAAAAGTGTATGCTTTTTCTTAATGCGATGGCTTTCAATATAAAAGATATTGGTTCTGGAGAAATATCAGCTGAGGCTGTTAATGTTGATAAAAAACTCTTCTCTGGTCAAAAGGATGGAATGACCGCTGCTTTGCATGATCTTGGCGTAACTAAAATTGGTATACGCTATACAGATACTGGATTCATTGATAAGCTTTTTTCTTATCTCGCACAAAAGCTTGACGATGGAAAGCATGATCTTAAAAAAGAGCTTTATAACAATTTATATCTAATGATGACAAAAAGCCCCGAAATTTTACTAAAAAATTATGCTAAAGCTGAAAGTATTTCAAAATACTTTGGTGATTTTTCTAAAAATCCACAAACATTAATAATTGAAATAATGGCAAAAGATCGTAAAGGTCTTACAATCGATGATTTTAAAACTACTTTACAAAATAATCTTCCTGCTGTTCTGAATAAAGTAAATATAACAGTAAAAAATAAATCATCACCATAGAAAATATCTTTATTTCTCAATAATGATGATTCTATTCATAAATTTAAAAATCTTACTCTATTTTTTGTATACGATATGATAGAGTGTTATATGTAGTATTTTATACATAAAGACATATACTAAAAAATTATCGATACTTGGGATTGTTCATGTCTGATTTATCTTCAAATCGCTCTCCTAATCGTGTTTCTCGTGCTACAAATCGAGCACTCTCTGCCATTGAGGGTTTTCTTCATATCGAAGCTCTTAGCGGTGTTGTTCTTCTATTGGCAGCTGCTACTGCACTCATCTTTGCTAATTCTCAATATTCTTCTCTTTATGAAGCTTTTTGGCATACACCTCTTGGCTTTAATTTTGGTCACTTTACGCTTTCATGGGATTTGCATTTTTGGGTTAATGATGTTCTCATGACTGTTTTCTTTCTTGTAGCAGGCATGGAAATTCGGCGTGAAATTCACGAAGGCGCTCTTTCTAGCTTTAAACAAGCAATTTTACCAATTGTTGCAGCAATAGGTGGAGTTTGTCTTCCTGCGATTATTTACCTCGGTCTCAACTTAAACAGTGGACATACTTATGGTTGGGCTGTACCAACAGCTACAGATATTGCCTTTGCTTTAGGTATTCTTGCTCTTCTCGGAAAAAAAATTCCTTCTAACCTTCATATAATTCTCTTATCCTTAGCAATTATTGATGATATCATTGCTGTTCTTATTATTGCTTTTTTTTATTCGACAAACTTTGATCCTAGTGGATTAACTATAGCAACATCAGGTGTTGTATTAGTGTTATTTTTTCAATGGATTGGACTTGCGTCAGCATGGCTTTACATTATACCTGGTGCAATCATCTGGTGGGGCTTAATGATAACAGGCGCTCATCCATCACTTGCTGGCGTAATTTTAGGTATGATGACTCCAGTTTTTCCTACCCGTACTCTTGTAGCTCCATTAACGGTATTAAGCAATGCAATGCAAATTCTTCAAGAAAATAATCCAAAAGCAGATCTACATCATGTCTCAACTGCATTAAAAAAAATGCGTAGAGGACAACGTGATATGATTGCACCAGTAATACGCGTTCAAAAAGCATTACATCCATGGGTTGCATATGTTGTGATGCCAATTTTTGCCTTTGCAAATGCCGGCGTTAGTTTTGCAAACTTTGATCTTTCCTCTGACCAATCACTCTTGATTGTTCTCGGTATTATAATTGGTCTATTTGTTGGTAAGCCTTTAGGTATTATCACTGCAAGTTATCTGGCAGTAAAATCAGGGTTATGTCGCTTACCTCCTAATACAACATGGGCAGGTGTATTGCTGATTGGACTTTTAGCAGGTATTGGCTTTACAATGTCTATCTTTGTTTCGATGCTTGCTTTTAAAGACATTATTCTACTTGATTCGGCAAAAATTGGTGTACTTGGCGGATCTGGATTATCTGCTCTTATCGGCCTTGGATATGGGTTTATTTACATAAAATGCAATAAAAAGGTACAGTCTAGTTCTTAATAATCTAAGGATAAACGCACTGTATTGTACCTGTTAGAAAGTGATTTTGCTATTTATTGTGTTATCATTACAGAAATAAATACAAAAGATATTTTTATTCTTTCATTAACAGACAAACGGAAAAAGCTTAATACCTTTAAAAAATCTGTTTAACTCTTCTGATAACTTTATAAAGGAAGTTAGTTCAAGTAATGCGTAATTTGCATAAAATTGTATTATCTACATATGCTTATATTATCTGGATTCTAATTAATAAATACAAATGGATAGTGTATACTAGAACAATTAATTAAGCAAAAAATACATAACCAATTGCCTATTAATAACCGTTGCTAACACAGTTAAAGCTGCAGTCTCGAGTACCTTTACCTCATCATCACTACAACTATATGAACTATAGTCTTCATAAATAAAAATTCCTGAAATTTGTCTTTCCTATAAAATCAGTACGCCAAGAAAAAAGAAACCTTTTGTGTATTCCTTTAAGTGAGCATATTTTTACTGGTAATTGTTGCGTAAGCCTTACTCTATATACTCTTATTTTACTTGATAAAAAGAATAAACCTAAACTCGTAGAATCTAAAAAGTTTTAAGCAACAATTCAGAATGAAAAATATCAAAGAAAAAAAATACCTCTTATAATTCCATTTTATGCAATTGTGCAAATAATTCAATAAAATCAAATAAATATGCATTTAAAGTTCAGATTCTACATTCACAAAGATATCCCTAAGTAACAGGTATATCTAAATAAACATAATACACTCTTCTTCGCCTACTCAATATTCATTAAATGGAATTCTTTACTCTCCTACATACATATATGAGTACCCTATATTGTTTAGAAGTTCTTTAGATTAAAAAATACTTATCCCTTATCAAGTCCATAAACGGCATGTAATGTCCTTACCGCAAGTTCCGTGTAAGCGCTATCAATTAAAATAGAAATCTTAATTTCTGAAGTCGTGATTGCCTGAATATTAATACCCTTTTCAGCTAAAGCCTTAAATGCTGTAGCTGCAACACCTGCATGGCTACGCATCCCAATACCAATAACAGAAATCTTTGCAAGACCACTTTCAGACTGAATAACATCAAAACCAATTGCTTTATGATTTTTTTTAAGAAGCGTAACAGCTTTGTCTACATCAGCTGACGGTACAGTAAAAGTCATATCAGTTTTTGAACCATCTTCAGACATACTTTGTACAATCATATCAACATTGATGCACTCTTCAGCCAAAGGGCCAAAAACTGCTGCTGAAATACCTGGACGATCTGAAAGTCGCCGTAACGAAATTTGTGCTTCATCTTTGGCAAAAGCAATACCAGTAACATTCTGTTGTTCCACAATTTCATCCTCATCACAAATAAGTGTTCCAGAAGAACCAATTGAATCGCCCGCACTTAAAGTATTGGGATCCTCAAAACTTGAGCGTACACAAGTACGAACTTTATGAACCATAGCTAGTTCGACAGAACGAACCTGTAAAACTTTAGCCCCAAGAGAAGCCATTTCAAGCATTTCTTCAAAAGCCACTTTTGGTAAACGACGTGCCTTAGGCTCTATACGCGGATCAGTTGTATAAACACCATCTACATCTGTATAAATATCACAGCGATCCGCCTGTATAGCTGCTGCTACTGCAACAGCACTTGTATCCGATCCGCCACGTCCTAAAGTAGAAATCCGATTATCTGGAGCTAATCCCTGAAAACCAGCAATAACAGCTACCTGTCCCTTCTGAAAATGCTGTATTAAAAGAGATCCATTAATATCCATGATTCGAGCAACGCTATGTGCATTATCAGTACGAATAGGAATCTGCCAACCAAGCCATGAACGAGCATTTATGCTCATTGCTTTAAGTGTGAGAGCTAACAAACCTGCTGTTACCTGCTCGCCAGAAGCAACAACTATATCATATTCATAAGCATCTTTATATATTGGTGAAGCATCACGTATCCACTGAACAAGTTCATCAGTTTTACCAGCCATCGCTGATACAACAACTGCAACCTCATTACCTGCATCTACTTCTCGTTTTACATGCTGCGCAACATTATGAATACATTCAATATTCGCTACAGATGTACCACCAAATTTCATGACAATACGTGCCATTAATAATACTCTTATCTTTACATTTCTTATCTCAAACAACAGTGAGAATAGAGCTTTACTACTATATCAACCAACTGCCTTGTCGACATACCTAATATCTATCATTTTCGCAAGTCCAGTATATCCATCTTAATTTACTCTTGACTTTAGAAAAATTTGCCTGACTTGATAGTTGAAAGATAAAAGGAGAGCTGCATGATGAATGGAATGCATACCACCATTGATCAAAGTGAAATTGATCGTTTTTCCCGTATTGCTGCTGAGTGGTGGAATCCACAGGGTAAATTTCGACCACTTCATAAATTCAATCCAACACGTATTGCCTATATTAAAGAAAAAATCTGTCTAATATTCAACCGTAATCCTGTTGCATCTATGCCTTTTGAAGGCTTAAAGCTACTTGATATTGGCTGTGGGGGTGGTTTACTGTGCGAACCAATGGCACGTCTTGGTGCTACAGTCATAGGAGCTGACGCTGCGCAAACCAACATTGAAGTTGCAAAAATCCACGCAGCCCAAAACGGTCTTTCAATTGATTACCGTACAACCACTGCAGAAATATTAGCTGATGAAGGCGAACAGTTTGATGTTATCCTTAATATGGAAGTTGTTGAACATGTTGCCGATATTCATCTGTTTATGACAGCCACAGCAAAAATGCTCAAACCACAAGGATTAATGTTTGTTTCAACACTTAATCGAACATGGAAAGCATGGGGACTAGCCATCATAGGTGCTGAATATATCTTACATTGGCTTCCTAAAGGAACTCATGACTATAAAAAATTCCTAAAACCTCAAGAACTTAAAACCTTCTTATCAAAAAATACTCTGACTGTCATTGATGAGATCGGTATTACTTATAATCCATTAAATGACAGCTGGAATCGTTCAAAAAACATGGATATTAACTATATGCTTCTTGCAAAACGATCTTAATAGAATATATCATACCCCACAGTTATTACACACCTTGCAGCAAAGAATCGAGCTTACCCTCAGTATTTAAAGTGTAGAGGTCATCGCAGCCTCCAACATGATAATCACCTATAAAAATTTGTGGAAATGTATTACGCCCATTCGCTCGCTGCACCATTTCTTGGCGAAGAGAAGTTGACGCATCAATATCTGTATATTTTACACCTTTTTTATCCAACAAATCACGTGCTTTCTTGCAATAAGGACAGTTAGGACGTGTATAAAGTATTATCTCTTTCATAATATTACCCTCCAACGTTTTTTTAAATATAGTCAATTTTAAGAACTCCTCAAGTACCAGGAAAAACAGAAACTTCCTCTAAAGCTCGCGAAAATGTTAAAACATCAACCTGTAGCGCACCTGCATATTTTAATGTTGCAGCCGCCGCTGTAACTGTTGCACCTGTTGTAAATACATCATCAACTAACAAAATAGAACATCCTTTTAAATATTTTTTAACTTTATAAGGCACCTCAAAAGCATTCTGCATATTAAGTTTTCGTTCCCTAGCAGATAAACTAACCTGTGGACACGTATGTCGGCAACGCACAAGCCAACTAGGCTTGAATTTCTTTTTCTGTGTTGCAGCAATATAACGAGCAAGTTCAGCAGACTGATTATAACGCCGTCCCCAAAAACGACGAAAATGTAAAGGAACAGGAATAATTACATCACAATCATTAATAATCTCATGCCCAGCAAATACCATCCAATTAGCCATAAAAGATGCCAGTTCGGTATGATCACCATATTTCAATCGTGCCACCAAAACTTGTGCCACCCCTTTATGAACAATAGCTGAACGAACACGTGAAAAAGGAGGAGAAGTCTGCAAAGCTTCACCGCTAAGAAAACCATCTCCCATATCATAAACAAAAGGAATTCCCATAATAGGGCAATAAGGTTTTGTAATAAATTGAAGGCTTTCCCAACACCTAGAACAAACTGTACCATAGGCAGAAACCATTTGTTTACATCCAGGGCAAATCGATGGATAAAAAGCTTCTATCAAATACTTAATGAATTTACTCAATATATCTCGCCATTTAAAGCTATTTTTTGCAAATATAAAATCATTAATTTAAGTTTTTATAGCTTTCCTGTATAAGAAAATTTCTTTCACATTTTTAAATTCATAAAATTTAATTCCTTTAAAAATTCTTACCTTTTACAAATATATTTTTCTTGTACATCATAAGCTTGACATCGCTTACGCAAAAAATGAACTTTTTCAAAATATATTATATCATAAATCGAAAGTATTCAACAACATGTCGTATCCTTTAATTTTTGATTATGACCGTATTGAACAATTCCGCAAACGTGCTTTCCAAAAAGAAAAAAAGGGGCATGATTTTCTATTGTCCCATATGGCTGAAGATCTCTACAAACGTCTAAGTACTGTGAATCGTCGATTCACATTAGGTTTAGATTTACACGGTCATACAGGACTTGCTACGCAGGCTTTGATAAAATCTGGTAAAGTCCGTTCCGTAGAACGTGTTGAAACAGATATACTTTATCAGAATTGTGGTGAAAAATTTCACTTATGTCATCGAGAATTTCTCGACTTTCCTCAACACTATTGTGATCTAATCGTTTCGCTTCTTTCATTACAGTTAACAAACGATACTCCCGGTATTCTCAGTCAAATAAAAAATATCCTTAAACCAGATGGTTTATTCCTTGCCGTTATGACAGGAGCTGGCACATTAAGAGAACTACGCGAAAGTTTACTACAAGCTGAAAACGAAATTTATGATGGAGCTAGCCCAAGAGTTTATCCCTTCGCTGATATTCGTGATGTCGGTGCTCTTTTACAGCGTGCTGGTTTTGCTCTACCCGTAGCAGATGTTGAAGAAATTACTATCCGCTACAACACAATGTTTGATCTTATACATGATCTTAAAGCTATGGGAATGCAAAACGCGCTCATTAATCGTTCACGACGTCCCGTATCTAAACGCTTTTTTCTCCGTGCAGCTGAAATCTACGCAAAAAAATTTAGCGATCTTGACGGTCGTATTCGTGCACATTTCTCTTTTATCTGGCTATCTGGTTGGGCTCCTGATAAAAATCAACAAAAACCCATACCACCAGGCTCTGCTCAAATATCTCTTGCAGATGTTTTAGAAAAATAACCAGAGTAAAAATGAAAAAGCTGTAGAGCCTCAACAGGTAAATCATCTCTTAAAAATATTTTTATCTGTTGTACGTAACATCTGACTCGTCATAGTTCCAGCCAACATTGTGCCGCTTACGTTCAAAGCTGTACGTCCCATATCAATTAAAGGCTCAACAGAAATGAGTACAGCAACCAAAGAAACAGGGAGTCCCATGATTGGTAATACAAGCAATGCTGCAAAAATAGCACCACCACCAACACCAGCAACGCCAATAGAACTCAATGTTACGACACCAACAAGAGTAGCAATCCAAATAAAATCAAGAGGATTAATCCCCATAGAGGGTGCTATCATGGCAGCAAGCATTGCTGGATAAAGACCTGCACAACCATTTTGTCCAATTGTTACACCAAAAGAGGCTGCAAAACTTGCAATTGATTGTGGAACACCAATCCACTGTGTTTGTGCTTCAATATTCAAAGGAATACTTGCAGCACTTGAACGACTACTAAAGGCAAATGTTAAAACAGGTAAGACTTTTTTGAAAAAGCGAAACGGATTGATTCCTGATAAGCTTAATAATATACTATGAATACAAAAAATAAGGAGAATACCAACATAAGAAGCAATAACAAAAATCAATAATTTTAAAATATCTTCAACTTTTGAGGTTGCTCCTATTTTCGTCATAAGTGCAAAAATACCATAAGGTGTCAAAGCAATAACAAGACGTACTAACCGCATAATCCAAGCTTGCATAACCTCAATAAATGACAGAGCTTGATCTCCTTTATCTGGATCATCTTTCTTTAAAAGAGTAACTGCGGCTCCTAAAAATACCGAAAAAATAACAACACCAATAACTGATGTCCGCTTAACTCCACTTAACTCAGCAAATGGATTTTGAGGAATAAATGATAAAATTATCTTTGGAATACTCATATCCTCAAGCTGAGAAAAACGATCTCCAAGAATAGCAGACACATCTTCTCCTCCATGCACCAAACCACTCGCTGTTAATCCAAACCAGTTAACTACTAAAACACCAATCAATGCTGAAAGAGAAGTTGTAAAGAGCAATATTGAAATTGTCATAACACTAATTTTGCCAACAGCATAAACAGAATGCAAATGAGCTACTGCTGAAACGATAGAGATAAACACCAATGGTATAACAACCATTTGCAATAATAATATATAACCATCTCCAACAATGTTAAACCATTCAACAGATTTTAAAAGAATGAGTTCACCCTCTCCATAAATAACCTGCAAAATACTCCCAAAAATAAAACCAAGAATAAGGCCTAACATAACACGTAGTGAGAAATTCCATTTCATTTTCTTACTTTGAGCAAGCCATAACAAAAAAATAACAAATAAAAATAAATTGATAAGAAAATTAAATGCCATTGTTTATGCCTAATATTGTTTTGTTTGATATAACAAAAATAATGCATCACTTAAAATCAATGCATAACATCTGAAAATACAATATAAAGTTTCTACACTTTTAAAAAATTATTATTTTCTCAAATTATAAGCTAAAATGAAATTTTTTATACACTAATAATCATTTAAAGAAAATAAAAGCTAAAATAGAATTATCTTCATAATTATTTATAAAATAAAATGTTTCTAATAGGAAATTAAGTATAATTAATTCCCATCGATTCTAATGCAAATTGATACAATAAAAATACATCCCAATAATGATTAAGTAATTGGCTATACAAGAATAGGAAAATCTCCAACGATAGCACAAAGATTCTTCTTTGAAAAAAATTGTCTAAAACTCTTCCTAATATAAATGTTTTATGAAACACCCCCTGTTATTTATTAGTGGTATCTTCCTTTCACCAAAATATTAAAGAAGAAGATCTTTCAATACTTGAACTAATGGCTTATCTGCATCAGGCATAGGATATTTATCAAGATCACCAATAAAAACCCACTTTAAATTTTGCCCTTCTTTTCCTTGTGCAATACCCCCATAATGGTAACAAAGATATAATGGCATTAAAAGATGAAATGTTTCATAACTATGACTCGCGAATGTTAAGGGCAATAAATTATTTGGCTGAACATGAATACCAAGTTCCTCCTCTAATTCACGAATCAATGATGCTTCTGGAGTTTCACCTTGCTCAATCTTCCCACCGGGAAATTCCCATAAACCAGCCAACGATTTTCCTTTAGGCCGTTCTGTAAGCAAAACATGATTATCTTGATCTAACAGTGCACATGCAACAACAAGAAGAAGTGAGCTTTTTATACACATATTGCTCTCCAAAAAGAGTAATAACGACAATCATTCCTTATATCATAACGTCTTATTCCAAGACAAAAACGTTTAAATATCTACCCTAAAAAAGAATATATAAGTGTTCGATATCAAACCTATGGTACATCAGTTAACTTCTGTAATCACCATTGATCATAACGTACTCCTTTGTCAAATCACAAGACCAGACTGTCGCTTTACCACAACCCAAACCGATATCAACACGAATTGTGATATGTTCTCCTTGCATATAAGTGCTAATTTCCTCTTCATTATATTCAGGATCACGCTCACCATTTATAGCCAAACGGTGTTCACCAAACCAAATCGTTAACAAATCGCGATCTACTTCAACACCTGCTTTACCAACTGCCATAACTACCCTCCCCCAATTAGCATCTTCACCAGCAATAGCTGTTTTTACAAGCGGTGAATTTGCAATTGATTGGGCAATAATCTTCGCAGCATTATCTGTTGTAGCGCCAATTACATTAACCTCAATTAAATGACGAGCACCTTCACCATCACAAACAACTTGTAACGCAAGCTCGTGTAAAAGTTCACTCAATTGCTTTAAAAACACCTCATAACGTAAATCATCTTTACTTGTAAGGCAGGGAAAATTCCCTTCTACTTTTCCTGTCGCAAACATCATTAGTGTATCTGATGTTGAAGTATCACTATCTACAGTAATTGAATTGAAAGAACCCTGAACTGCCTCTGATAACATAGATTGAAGCATATCTGAAGAAATTGCTGCATTGCTTACTACAAAGGATAACATTGTTGCCATATCTGGTGCAATCATACCAGCACCTTTTGCAATCCCGTTAATGGTAACAATCACCCCCCCACAATCAAATTCACGCGTAGCAAATTTTGGAAATGTATCAGTTGTCATAATAGCTTTTGCAGCCTCCAACCAATTCCCTTCATCTGCTGTCTTCGCCATACTTGGCAAAAGATTTACAACACAGGCTGCATCCATCGGCTCACCAATGACTCCTGTAGAAGCTATGAAAATTTCATCTTCTTTAACCTTTAAAATGCCTGCCGCAGCATGTATTATTGCATCTGTTGTTTGCTTACCTTTTCTTCCCGTAAAAGCATTTGCATTTCCAGAATTAACAATAACACCTCTAGCAATTCCACGAGAAAGTGATGTACGACAATGATCCACAGGAGCAGAAGGACATTTTGAGCGTGTAAAAACACCTGCCACACTCGCTGGCTCATCAAATACAATGAAAAGAAGATCTGTACGACCTTTATATTTAATCCCAGCTTCAGCTGTTGCTAACCGTACACCAGATAATGGTGGGAGTTTTTGTATTTTTGAGGGAAACAAAGGAAATATTTTTAAAGCCACAGTATGCTTTCTATAAAAATAAATAAAAGGTTCATCCAGTTAAATGATTACCGATAAATGGCCTTTAGTAAACAATTTCTGGGCTTTTTGAATAAATTAACATATCAAATCGCCCAGCTTTAAAAAGTGCTACTCTGTTTCTTCTTCACTAGATGTATCACCTGGAAGCAGCATCTCATTTTTACCAAGTGATTGCATGAGTTTTTCAACGCTAGGATCAGGATATTTTATATCTATTTTACTACGCAAATCTACAATAAGTGTTTGGTAACGCTCTTTTATAAGTTGTGTACGCAACATTTCTTTCACATCATCAAACACAGGAGGTTGTTTCAAACGGCGATCTTCTACCTTAATAACATGCCAACCAAAAGGACTTTCGACAGGCTTCTTAGTGTATTCTCCGACTTTCAGACTAAACGCAGCATCTTCAAACGGCTTAACCATTTGACCATGGCTAAAATAACCAAGATCACCCCCAACAGCAGCAGAACCATCTGTTGAATTCTTTTTTGCAATCTCTTCAAATTTCTCCCCCTTATTTAGATTCTTAATAATAGCTTCTGCTTCTTTTTTTGTTTTAACCAAGATATGACGTGCTTTAATTTCATCTTCTTTGGGTAAAGCAGCCACTTCTTTATCATAAAGAGCTACCAAATCAGTATCTAAAATCTGATCAACAATCATCTGTTTAAAATAAAGCTGCTGAAGAACATTATCACGCATAACCGCCATACGTTTATCATAAGCTTTGGTTTTATCGATGCCTTTACCAATTGCTGCTTTAGCAAGTGCTTGCATGTCTAAGTAGGCTTTTAAAACTGTTATACGACGTTGTTCATCAGAAATACGCGCTAAATTAGGATTTATTTCAAGTGCTAACTCATCTAACTGTCCTGCTGTAATATCTTTTCCATCAACAACTGCCATAACATGAGAAGGAGAAACTGTTTTTTCAGAAGTTTTTTCTAAAGTCTTTAAATCATTCGATGCAGGCTTCACGCTTTCTTGAGCCACCACCCCTAAACTCGTGCTCGCTAATAAAGTTAATGTTAAAAACAGCGTGATAAAGTTGAATTTCATAAATATACTCCTTAAAAATGAACTTATGTTCAAGATTCTAATTTTCTTTACCATAACACTTTAATTTTTAAACATAGATAAATAATTTGGTAATTTTATTAAAAAAAATATAAACTTTTCCTTTTATCTTAGCCTATCTTATTTTATCTTATGCTGCTGAAAAACATGGTTAATAATGTCATACTATACCCTAAATTACTCTATAATATGCTTACTAAACAATATTATGCAAGTTGACACAACGCACTTAGCTTCTTATCTCTACTTTAACAATTAAAGTAAAAAATTGTGCACCAACAGGTGTAATGATGTTGTTTGCATCTTAATTATATTAGACACCTTTGGGAATGCGGAACATGGGGACAACATATGAAGCACCCAACTTTAGTAACAACAAATAAAAGAAAGGACCAGAAATGGTCAGCTTAGGTGTTTTTGTACGTAAATTTTTTGGTTCAGCTCATGAGCGTCGCCTCAAATCTTTTCACCAAAAAGTTTTACAAATTAATGCTTTAGAAGAACAATTTCAAAAATTAAGTGATGAACAGCTCTATCAAAAAGCTGATGAATTTCGTAAACGAATAACTGAAGGTGAAACTACTGACTTGCTCCTGCCAGAAGCTTTTGCGACTGTCCGTGAAGCGGCAAAGCGTGTTTATGATATGCGTCTTTTTGATGTACAGCTCATTGGTGGAATGGTACTTCATGATCGAGGTATCGCTGAAATGCGTACTGGTGAAGGTAAAACATTAATGGCAACTCTACCAGTTTACCTCAACGCCTTAGAAGGAAAAGGTGTTCATGTTGTTACAGTAAACGATTATCTTGCCAGTCGTGATGCTGAAACTATGGGGAAAATTTATAGTTTTCTAGGGTTAACAACCGGTGTGATTCTGCATAATCTCGATAATGATGCCCGCCGAGCAGCCTATGCATGTGACATTACTTATGCAACAAATAATGAATTGGGTTTTGATTATCTACGCGATAATATGGCTTTTGACCATCATCACATGGTTCAGCGTGGACATCATTACGCAATTGTCGACGAAGTTGATTCGATCCTCATTGATGAAGCACGTACCCCCCTTATTATTTCTGGTCCATTAGAAGATCGTACGGACTTTTATAACCTTATTGATACATTTATTCCCGTCTTAACTCCGGAAGATTATGAAATTGATGAAAAACAAAAAACAACCACTTTTACTGAAGTCGGTACTGAAAAAATTGAAAAAATGCTTGAACAGGCCGGACACCTTAAAGGCGAAAGCCTTTATGACATAGAAAATGTTACTGTTGTCCATCATATTAATAATGCTCTAAAAGCGCATAAAATGTTCGTTCGTGACAAAGACTACATTGTCCGAAATGGTGAAATTGTTATCATCGATGAATTTACAGGGCGCATGATGCCAGGACGGCGTTATTCTGAAGGACTTCATCAAGCACTAGAAGCCAAAGAACATGTTGCTATTCAACCAGAAAATCAGACATTAGCTTCTATTACTTTCCAAAATTATTTTCGCATGTATAAAAAGTTATCTGGTATGACTGGTACTGCTGTAACAGAAGCTGAAGAATTTAGCAATATTTATGATCTTGACGTTATTGAAGTCCCTACAAATTTACCAATACAACGTTATGATGAAGATGATGAAATTTATCGAACAACAGAAGAGAAATATCGTGCTATTGTGCGTGATATTCGTCAAGCACACGAAAAAGGACAGCCTA
Organism: Bartonella sp. B35(2025); assembly: GCF_053794465.1. NCBI lineage: Bacteria > Pseudomonadati > Pseudomonadota > Alphaproteobacteria > Hyphomicrobiales > Bartonellaceae > Bartonella > Bartonella sp. B35(2025). The sequence goes on along the minus strand of NZ_CP200035.1, from coordinate 231,216 downwards.
TTCTTGTAGGAACAACCTCTATTGAAAAATCAGAACAATTGGCAGAACGTTTACGAAAAGAAGGTATTACTGATTTTAGAGTTCTAAATGCTCGTTATCATGAGCAAGAAGCATATATTATTGCACAGGCAGGGATTCCTGGAGCTTTAACTATTGCGACCAATATGGCTGGTCGTGGTACTGATATACAGCTCGGTGGTAATGTCGAAATGCGTATTCGACAAGAATTACAAGATATACCTGAAGGGGCGGAACGAATTGCTAGAATTGAAGAAATTAAAAAAGATGTTCAACATCTTAAAGAAAAAGCATTAGCGGTTGGTGGTCTTTACGTCATTGCTACTGAACGTCATGAAAGCCGCCGTATTGATAACCAACTCCGAGGCCGCTCTGGTCGCCAAGGTGATCCTGGTCGCTCAAAATTCTTTCTCTCTTTGCAAGATGATCTTATGCGTATTTTCGGCTCCAATCGTATGGATAGCGTACTACAAAAACTTGGATTGAAAGAAAATGAAGCCATTATTCATCCATGGATTAATAAAGCTATCGAAAAAGCTCAAAAAAAGGTTGAAGCCCGAAATTTTGAAATTCGTAAAAATTTGTTAAAATACGATGATGTGATGAATGATCAGCGCAAAGTTATTTTTGAGCAGCGCATGGAAATCATGAATGCAGATGATTTAACTGAAATGATCGTTGAAATGCGGAATGAAGTAGTTGAAGATTTAGTAGAAACCTACGTTCCATCTGGAACATATTCTGAGAAATGGAATATAAAAGCTCTACAAGAAGAACTTTCTCAGCTTTTCAAGCTTGAACTTCCAATAGAAGAATGGGTAAAAGAAGATGGAATTGCTGAAGAACAAATCTTAGAACGTGTATCAGATGCTATTGTTAAACTTGAAAATGAGCGTACTGAACGTTACTCTCCAGAAATTATGGCTTATTTCCATAAAGCTGTACTGCTTGAAACCATTGATTTGTTATGGCGTGAACATCTGGTAAATTTAGACCATTTACGTTCAGTTGTTGGTTTTCGTGGTTATGCGCAACGAGATCCACTTAATGAATATAAGACGGAATCATTTGAACTTTTTCAAACCATGCTTAGAAATCTTCGCAGAAACGTTACTTCTAAACTTATGTGTTTTGAGATCATTCAGCAACCCACAGAGCCATTAATGCCTGAGCAAACAAATGCTCATAACTTTGTCTTTAATAATCAAGATAAAAAAAATAATCCCGCTTCGTGGTCACGATCACAAGAAAATAGCTTTGTTAATCCGAAAGATCGTAACCCCAACGATTCAACCACATGGGGAAAAGTTGGGCGCAATGAACGGTGCCCTTGCGGTTCAGAAAAAAAATACAAACACTGTCATGGAGCCTTCATCTAAAAAGCAAATAACTAAGATGAATAAAAAGCAAAATTATGAAAAAGAATTGCGTATTGCAGGTTTAAGGGTAACACGTCAAAGACGTGTTATTCTTGACATTTTGACTACCACAAATGATCATCCAAACGCATTTGAAATTTTTCAGCGTGCTAACAAAATAGATTCTAGTATTTCGTTATCAACTGTTTATCGAACTATGAAAATATTGGAAGGAAATGGAAAAATTTATCGTCATACCTTTAGTGGTGGACCTTCTCGTTTTGAGCAAGCAGATGGGCAACACCATGATCATCTCATTGATGTGGATACGGGACAAGTCATTGAATTTCAATCTGATATTATTGAAAATCTACAGGAAGAAATCGCTAAATCCCTTGGTTATGACATCATTCATCATCGTCTTGAAATTTACGGAAAAAAACATAATTCCTAAAATGATTATCTCATATGTATAATTAAGAAATTACTCATGCAAATCAAACTTTATAAAAATTTACCTCAAAATTTTTCAGTTTTCATTGGCAAGAGTATTTTTCTGTTTTATCACCTCCCTTATCGCACGATAGTATAATGCTATCAATTATTAACATTATAATGAAAATTAGGTCGATATTGTCATGGTTTCTTTGCCACAAGACCGTATGAAAAAACTCGAAAAGCGCTTCGAAGTCATTGAAAACCAAATGGCTGGAAGCCCCAATGCTGAAACTTATGTAAAATTAGCTTCTGAATATGCAGAATTAGAGTCAATCGTTACCTCCATAAAAATATTAAATGCTCTCTATAAAGAAAAGGAAGAGCTTAAAATCATGATCCATGATACGAATACAGATATAGAGATGCGTAATCTTGTTCAAGAAGAATTACCACTATTATGTCAAAAAATTGAACACATTGAGCAAGAACTTCAAATTCTTCTTTTACCCAAAGATGTTGCTGATGAAAAAAGTGCTATTGTTGAAATTCGAGCAGGTACGGGTGGATCAGAAGCAGCACTTTTTGCTGGAAATCTTTTCCGCATGTATGAACGTTATGCCAATACTCATAACTGGAAAGTTGAAATTATTTCTCTTAGTGATGGTGAAGTTGGTGGATATAAAGAAATTATTGCTACAATTTCAGGAAAAGGTGTATTTTCTAAGCTTAAATTTGAATCAGGTGTCCATCGCGTACAGCGTATCCCTGAGACGGAAACAAATGGACGTATCCATACATCAGCTGCTACCGTCGCAGTTCTTCCAGAAGCAGAAGAAATTGACATTGAAATTCGCCCTGAAGATATCCGTATCGACACAATGCGTGCATCAGGTGCAGGTGGACAGCACGTTAATACAACTGATTCAGCTGTTCGTATCACACATATTCCAACAGGAATTATGGTTGTACAAGCAGAAAAATCACAACATCAAAATCGAGCACGTGCACTGCAAATTTTACGCGCACGTTTATTCGATATCGAACGACAAAAAGCAGAACGTGAACGCTCAGAATCTCGTAAAAATCAGGTTGGCTCTGGTGATCGATCAGAACGTATTCGTACCTATAATTTTCCACAAGGACGTGTTACTGATCATCGTATTAATCTTACTCTATACAAGCTTGATCGCATTATGGAAGGAGATCTTGATGAGCTTATCAATGCGCTTATATCTGATCACCAAACTGCACTCCTTACTGAAATGGACAGTAATGAATGAACAATTATTCTCTCAACAGCATCATTCGAGAGACGCAAAAAAAATTGCATACTCAAGGAATTTCTGAAGCCAATCTTAACGCAAAAATACTTGTTGAATGGATAACAGGTACCAATGCATCAGACAGAATTTTACGACCAGATATACGCCTATCTTCTAAGCAAATCATACAGTTAGAAAAAGCTATCAAGAGACGTATTGCTGGTGAACCTGTTTACCGTATTATTGGAAAGCGGGAATTTTATGGTATATCCTTCGCACTATCTCAAGACACATTAGAACCACGTCCTGATACAGAAACACTGGTAGACCTTGTTTTACCACTTCTTGTACAACATGTAGAAAAATTTAAAAAAATAACACTGCTTGATATGGGAACAGGAAGTGGTGCCATTGCCATTGCAATTCTTAAAAAAATCCCCCACTCTTATGCAGTAGCTGTCGATATTTCTGAAGATGCTCTCAGAACAGCTACAAAAAATGCAGAAAATGCAGAAGTTATACATCGCTTTACACCTCTTCTCAGTGATTGGTTTGATTCTGTCACAGGTCGATTTGATTTTATTATTTCTAATCCACCCTATATTCCAGAAAAAGATATAAAAAAATTAGCAAAGGAAGTACGACTACATGATCCATTGCGTGCGCTTATCGGTGGAAAAGATGGTCTTGATTTTTATCGAAGACTTTCTCATGAAGCAGCAAACTACTTAAAAGAAAAAGGCTATATAGCTGTCGAGATTGGCTATTCTCAAGAAAAAGAAGTCTGTAACCTATTTAAAAAACATGGCTTCCAGTGCCTAGAAACACGCAGAGATCTAAGTAATATACCGCGCGCACTTCTCTTTACATACAACCCTTAAAATTCCCAATCATCATCCGTGGTAGCAACCGCCTTGCCAATGACATAGGAAGAACCAGCTCCTGAAAAGAAATCATGATTTTCATCAGCACTTGGTGATAAGGCTGCTAAAATAGCTGGATTAACACGACAAACTTCAGGTGGAAAGAGAGGTTCAAATCCCAGATTCATTAAGGCCTTATTCGCATTATAATGAAGAAAAACTTTAACATCCTCTGTTACTCCAATAGAATCATAAAGATCTTCAGTATATTTGCATTCAATATTATAAAGATCAAAGAGCAAGCTAAAAGCAAAATCTTTAATTTCTTGCTTTTTAGCTTTATCAAGCTTTGCAAACCCTAATTGAAATTTATAGCCTATATAATAACCATGTACGGCTTCATCACGGATAATAAGCCGAATTAAATCAGCTGTATTACTTAGCTTAGCGCGACTAGCCCAATACATGGGCAAATAAAAACCTGAATAAAATAAAAAGCTTTCAAGTAAAGTTGAAGCAATCTTTTTCTTTAAAGGATTACTCGCTTCATAGCGCTCAAGCACTAATCTAGCCTTTTTTTGCAAATGAATATTTTCTTCTGACCACCTAAAAGCATCATCAACCTCTGCTGTCGAACATAAAGTTGAAAAAATAGAAGAATAAGAACGTGCATGAACTGCTTCCATAAATGCAATATTCGTTAACACCGCCTCTTCATGCTCTGTTATTGCATCAGCCATAAGAGAAATCGCTCCTACGGTGTTCTGAATTGTATCCAAAAGAGTTAACCCTGTAAAAACACGGATTGTTAGCTTACGCTCCTCCTCTGTCAAGCTCGACCATGAAGGAATATCATTGGAAAGAGGAACTTTCTCTGGTAACCAAAAATTTCCAGTTAAGCGATTCCAAACTTCAAGATCTTTCTCATCATGCAATTTATTCCAATTGACAGCACAAACAATAGGATTTTTGGTTGTAATCTTTGTCATATGGGTATCTCCTACAGACTACACGAAACACAGCCATCCACCTCTGTTCCACTCAATGCCATTTGCCGCAATCGTATATAATAAATACTCTTTATACCCTTTTTCCAAGCATAAATTTGCGCACGGTTAATGTCACGTGTAGTAGCTGTATCAGAAAAAAACAGTGTTAATGAAAGGCCTTGATCAACATGTTGTGTAGCAGCAGCATAGGTATCAATAATTTTTTCAGGGCCAATCTCATAAGCATCTTGGTAAAAATTTAAATTTGTGTTATCCATATAGGGAGCAGGATAGTAGACACGTCCAATTTTTCCCTCTTTACGAATCTCAATCTTTGAGACAATTGGATGAATAGAAGATGTTGCGTGATTAATATAAGAGATAGATCCTGTAGGCGGCACTGCTTGAAGATTGCGATTATAAAGCCCGTATTTAATAACCAATTCCTTAAGTTCTTGCCAATCTTTTTGGTCGGGTATAATGATATTGTTACGTGCAAAAATCTCTTGTACAATTGAAAATTGTGGTTTCCATTCTCTTTCAATATATTTTTTAAAAAAACGACCATCTGCATAAGTTGATTTTTCAAACCCTGCAAACATTGCCTGACGTTCACGTGCAATCAAATTAGAAGCGCGTATTGCATGATACGTTACGGTATAAAAATAAATATTAGTAAAATCAATCGCTTCTGGAGATCCATAATAAATCTGTTCACGCGCCAAAAAACCATGTAAATTCATCTGTCCCAAACCAATCGCATGACTTTCAGCATTTCCTTTCGCAATAGAAGGTACACAAGTAATATTGCTCATATCAGACACAGCAGTAAGAGCACGTACAGCAATTTCCACTGTTTGCCCAAAATCACTACTTTCCATTGCTTTTGCAATATTCATGGAGCCAAGATTACAAGATATATCGCTCCCAACAGTACGATAAGTTAAATCCGTTTCTAATTCACTAGCTTCACTCACTTGCAAAATTTCTGAACATAAATTACTCATACTAATACGGCCCGCTATTGGATTGGTTCTGTTAGCGGTATCTTCAAACAAAATATACGGATAACCTGATTCAAATTGAATCTCTGCTAATGTCTGGAAAAAGACACGTGCACTTATTTTCTTTTTACGAATCTTTGCATTATCAACAAAAGATCGATAATGCTCTGTTAAAGAAATATCGCTAAAAGGTTTACCTGTAACACGCTCAATATCATAGGGTGAAAACAGGTACATATCTTCATTATTGCGTGCAAGTTCAAAAGTAATATCAGGAATAATCACACCAAGTGAAAGGGTTTTGATTCTGACCTTTTCATCAGCATTTTCACGCTTTGTATCCAAAAACTTCATAATATCTAAGTGATGCGCATGTAAATAAACAGCACCCGCACCTTGCCGTGCACCAAGTTGATTCGCATAGGAAAAAGAATCTTCCAATAGCTTCATCACAGGCAGAACACCTGAGGACTGATTTTCTATTTTCTTTATTGGTGCCCCTGCTTCTCGCAAATTAGTCAAGCAAAGTGCTACACCTCCACCACGTTTTGAAAGTTGTAAAGCCGAATTAATCGAACGACCTATCGATTCCATGTTGTCTTCAATCCGCAACAAAAAACACGATACCAATTCACCACGCTGTTTTTTTCCTGCATTTAAAAATGTTGGTGTTGCAGGTTGAAATCGTCCTGTAATAATTTCGTCTACAATACTCTCAGCAAAATCTTTATTCCCTTGTGCTAAATACAAAGCCACAATGCAAACACGATCTTCATAACGTTCAAGGTAGCGCTTTCCATCAAAAGTTTTCAGCGTGTAACTGGTATAGTACTTAAACGCACCTAAAAAAGTAGGAAAGCGAAACTTAAATGTATAAGCACGTTTAAAAAGCTTTTTAATAAAAGGAAAATCATAAAGCTCAAATAAGGCTTTTTCATAATAACCTTCCTCTATTAAGTAATCTATTTTTTCCTTGAGATTATGAAAGAAAACCGTATTTTGATTAACATGTTGAAGAAAATACTGCCGTGTTGCAAATCGATCCATATCAAATTGAATACAACCATCTTCATCATAAAGATTAAGCATTGCATTCAGCGCATGGTAATCTGTTATTTGATCCGGTTTTTTCAGTTGTTCTATACCGATTTTTTCCAAAACTTTTCCAATCCTTTTCTGACACAAATAACATCTTCATGGGTTCCACGCAGTTCAAAACGATAGAGGCAAGGTACAAAACATTTTTCAGCAATAATTTTGCTAGCCAAATTATAATTGCAACCAAAACTACGATTCCCGCCACCAATGACACCGCGAATTAAATTGCGATTCTTTATTTCGTTTAGAAAACGAATAACTGCTTTTGGTACAGCCATTCTACCTTTACCATCTGCATACGTAGGGACAGCTAGCACATAAGGCTCATCAACCAACACAGATGGATTTTTTTTATCAATCTTAAAAATCCGTTGACCAACAAGCTGAGAAACAAAATACTCCGTATTACCCGTCACACTTGAATAATAAACAATAAGTCCCATTAACTACAAAGACCACTAATTATATCTGGTCTAAAACCAGACCAATGATTTTCACCATAAACAACTACAGGAACCTGACGATATCCAAGAGATTGAACAAAACTGAATGCTTGCTCATCACAAGAAATATCAACAACATGGTAATCAATACCTTTTGCATCAAAAGCACGGCATGTAGCATCACATTGGACACAAGACGGCTTGCTATAAATAGTGATTAGCATTTTCTTCAACTTTCACAATTTTAAACAGATCAACCCTACTCTCATTCAAATAACATATAGCTTTCTGAACATAACCTAAATCTCTATATTCTTAGTCAAATAATTAAAAAATAATGACAAGAATAAATAATTCTATAACTTAAATGGCAAATTTCCCTCATTATAAAACAATCGCTTACTTGCATTGTCTTCCCTCTTTTCGCTTAAAAAAACTAACAACTTAAAATAACGCCTTAAACAGCTACTCCTTAAGTATTTTAGCTTTCCTTATTTTACGAAAAATCCAACTCACTCACTCTAAAAAGATATTTTCGGTTGGAATACTGTTCCACTTGGTATCAGCACAGTTATTTTTCTATCACATCATGGAAACAATCTAGGCACCAAGCAAAACACAATGTACCTTGTAACTCGTGCTTAATTCAGAATCGCTAATAACCTCCCCTGATGCTGTTCTTACTATCGTGTCGCTAACATTATTTGACACCTCCAACCATATCCCTAGTACTATATATAGTACTAGGGATATGGTTATATGATAGCTATCGTATACACGAACATTATTTCGTCAAGAAAAATTCAACCACTATTTTTAATTTTCCACGATCTTCTCACTAAGACTTTCATTCCTCTCTCAAGACAAATATAATTGTTTTAACATTTTATTGACATATGTAATTATATAACATTATAGTTATATAATTACATATGGATAAAATATGAAGATAGTACAGATTACATGAGTCTGCATTTTGAAAATACAACCTTAGGCTACATGAACAGAGTAGTAATAAAAAACTTTTCAGCAAGATTGATAGCTGGCTCATTAATTGCAGTAATAGGTGATAATGGTGCTGGGAAATCTACACTGCTTAAATCTATTGCTGGCTTAATTAAGCCTATTAGGGGTAAAATTATAAAGCAAAAGAGAAACCGTATTGCCTATCTTGCTCAGCAATGCGACATAGATCGAACATTTCCAATTGATGTACAAACACTCGTAAAAACAGGATTATGGTCTTTCTGTGGGTTATGGAAAAATCAGCACCCTTATCAACATAAAATCCAAGATGCACTTGAAATGGTTGGACTCACAGCACTTGCTAACCGATCACTTGATACACTATCAAGTGGACAATTACAACGCGCCCTTTTTGCACGTATCATTGTACAAGATGCTGATATCATCTTACTCGATGAACCTTTCAATGGTTTGGATAAAAATACCCAAAAAGATCTTCTTATGTTAATTGCTCATTGGAAACAGCAAGGCCGAACAATTCTTACAGCACTACATGATTTGCTTATTGTGCAAAGTTTTTTTCCCCAAATAATTCAAATTAATAAGCAAAATGCCCTTTATGGAAAAACAACACAGTTTTTTAGTGAAAGTACTCGTCGTATTATGCCAGGTTTTACATACAACTCTTTCCATATCAATTCATTAAAACAATGTTTTCCCATCAATGATTCTAACTACATTGGATCATAATACGTGTACACATTTTTTCTTGCACCTTTTGTTGATTTTCACTTTATGCAAAGCGCCCTTGTCGGTTCAATTTTTTTGTCTATCAGTGCCTGCCCTATTGGGGTATTTTTGATGCTGCGCGGAATGAGCCTAACAGGAGATGCTATATCTCACGCCATTCTTCCTGGTGTTGCCGCTGCTTTTCTCTTTTGTGGTTTTTCCCTAATATCTATGACACTTGGTGGTATTTTGGCTGGAATTATTGTTGCAGCAGCAACTACTTTAATTTCACGAAATACTATCCAAAAAGAAGATGCATCAATGACAGTGTTTTACCTTATTGCACTAGCAACAGGTGTCATTATTATTTCACTAAAAAATTCAGCGATTGAGCTGCTCCATCTCTTATTTGGTTCAGTACTTGCTATTGATACACAAACCCTTTGGCTGATTACCACTATAATGCTGATCACAGTGTGTAATCTATGCATTTTCTGGCGTGCTCTTGTAGTAGAAAGCTTTGATCCTTTATTTTTTAAATCACTCTCTCCATTGAGCAAATATGTTCATATATCATTGCTTGGACTTGTGGTGCTGAATCTGGTCGGTGGTTTTCAATCACTAGGAACATTGCTCTCTGTTGGTATTATGATGATTCCAGCTATTACTGCCCGTTTTTGGCTTTCTCGGCTGGAATCTATCTGTATACTCTCTATCTGTTTAGCAATCATTTCTAATATATGTGGTCTACTTCTTTCTTTTCATCTGTCACTTCCCTCTGGCCCTGCCATTATTATTGTTGCAGGATTCCTCTATCTTCTTTCTTGCCTCATAAGTCCACGCGGTTTTATTGTGGCATGGTTTCCCCATCTACTACACACTTCTCTCCCTACCTTCAGGAAATAATGTGCCTAAATTTATTCAACAATTTGTTTTGCTTGAAGCTTTCTTGTTGCTATTCTTTTCTCCATTTTCTGCTTCTGCACATAATAAGATTAGGGTTGTTACGAGCTTTTCCATTCTTGCGGATTTAGTAAAAAACGTAGGAAAAGATCATATTTCCATAGCTACTTTTGTCGATTCTAATGCTAGTATTCATACTTATGAACCTACCCCTCATGATGTTAAAGTTCTTAAAGATGCTCATGTTATTTTTATCAATGGACTCCATTTAGAAGGTTTCATTGACCGACTCATTACAGCAAGCGGCACAAAAGCACTTCTCGTTGAAGTTAGTACAAATATTTCATCTCTCAAAATTAAAAATCAAGGATATGATGTCAAACAACATCACCACCGCCATAGTAATATTGATCCACATGCTTGGCAAACTATCCCTAATGCCAAAATTTATGTAAAAAATATTGCTGCTACTTTCTGTAAAATTGATCAACAATCCTGCACAAGCTACAATAAAAATGCTGATATTTATATCCAAAAACTCAACGAAATACAGACAATTATTACAACACAGATTGCTACCATTCCAAAAGAAAAGCGTATTATTATCACATCTCATGATGCTTTTGGTTATTTTGCTCAAGAATATGGATTCACCATACTTGCCCCTCAAAGTGCTTCAACAGAATCTGAAGCAACAGCAGCTGATGTTGCCAAACTTATTAAACAAATTAAAACTAATAAAGCAACCGCACTTTTCATTGAAAATATCTCAAACCCTCATCTCATTAAACAAATTTCAAAAGAAACTGGTTTAAAAATTGGTGGAACATTATATTCTGATGCATTGTCGAACAAAAATGGTCCTGCTGCAACTTATCTTGATATGATGAAGCACAATGTTAATACCATCATCGATGCGATACAAAACACTAAGATACATAACTATTAGATGAAATATGAATAACTTTCCTTAAGGCTATCGTTCAAAACCCATAAGATAAATCAACAAAAAATTAAACAATACCTTCCTGAAAATTGTGAATTAAAATACTATAATTTCTCCAACTAAATAATGTTTATTATTTCTATCCTTGATCTTCCTTTTTGCTCTTAATTATTTGAAATATCTTAGTTCTTTTATAGAATATTTACTGAAATCCTGTTACTATACGATAAGCTGTTATTAAAGAGAAAACTGATGCAATTTAAACAAATTTGTTTGACCTTTTTATGCTTCCTGTTTAAATGACCGAAATATTTTTGAAACAAAGCTGTCATGGCATGTTTATGCGTAATACTATAAGGGGGAAATCTGTATTCCATCACTTCAGAAAGGGTGAACCATGAATCGTCTTTATCTTTCCATAACAACATTTATGGTCGCTATTACCGTGGCAACAACAGGTTTTTCGCAAACAAAAATCAACTTTTGGCATTCTATGAGTGGTGAATTAGGAAAACAAACTATAAATCTCATTAACGACTTTAATGCAAGTCAATCTGAATACAAAGTTGTTTCTTCATTTCGCGGTGAATATGAAGAAGGTATGATGGCGCTTATTGCGGCATTTCGTGGAAAACAGCAACCAGTTCTCGCCCAAGTTTATGAAGTTGGTACTGGAACTATGATGGCTGCAAAAAGTGCAATTTATCCAATTTATCAACTTATGGCTGATACAAAACAAGAATTCAATCCTGCAGATTATTTGCCTGCTATTCGTGACTATTACGCTGATACTCAGGGACAAATGTTGTCTATGCCATTTAATGCTTCGACACCAATCCTTTATTACAATAAAGATATCTTTAAAAAAGCAGGACTTGATCCAGAACAACCACCTAAGACATGGCAAGATGTTGAAGATTTTTCAAAAAAAATTCTTGCATCTAAAGTAGCAAGTTGTGGTTTTACAATGGCTTATGCATCTCAATGGATTGGTATAGAAAATTTTTCAGCACTGCACGATATTCCCTTCGGAACAAAAGAAAATGGTTTTATTGGTCTTGATTCGGAGCTTACCTTTAATGGGCCTTTACAAATACGTATGTGGACTGATCTTAAAAGATGGTTTGATCAAGGTATTTTTCACTATGGTGGCCCTTCTGGTGCATTAGATGCAACACCAATGTTTATGGCGCAAAATTGCGCAATTTTTATGCAATCTTCAGGATCACTTGCTGGAATTGTTTCTGAAGCTCCATTTAATGTTGGATTTGGTATGCTTCCCTACTATAATGATGTAAAAAATGCGCCACAAAATTCAATTATTGGAGGAGCTTCTATTTGGGTATTAAAAGGTCACACTCCTAAAGAATATGCAGGAGCAGCAGCTTTCCTTAAATTTCTTTCGAAAGCAGATAATCAAGCAAAGTGGCATCAAAAAACAGGTTACCTTCCAATCACAAAATCTGCTTATGAACTAAGTAAAGAACAGCACTTCTATGATAAAAATCCAGGTGCAGATATAGCTATTAAACAAATTAATCTCAATCCACCAACAGTTAACTCAAAAGGGATAAGATTTGGTAATTTACCACAGATTCGTTCTATTCTGGATCAAGAATTAGAAGCTGTTCTTAGTGGTTCTAAAACACCAAAAGCTGGATTAGATACGACAGTCCAACGTGGTAATAAACTTCTCCGTGAATTTGAAAAAACAAATAATTAAAATTTCATGATTACCATAAAAATTAAAAAGCTCGACCCAAAGATTTAATTTTTTCGGTTCCTCGTATTATTGCCCTCCCAATGCTTTTTATTAAAGAATCTAACAATGCAAGAAAAACATGTATATTTTAAAAATAGTCTACTTCCTTATTGGCTACTTTTTCCTCAGCTTGCAATAACTTTCCTATTTTTTCTACTACCCGCTGCTCAAACGATAAAACTCTCTTTCGAACGCGAAGATCCCTTTGGCTTTACAACAAAATTTATCGGCTTTGAAAATTATATAACAGTGTTTACTGATCCTACTTATATAAAATCAATATTTACAACAATAATATTTTCTATATCTGTCACTGTTGTTGCAATGGCAATATCACTTCTTTTGGCTGTCTCTGTTGATCGTGTTATCCGTACAAAAAAGGTTTATACAACGCTTTTGCTCTGGCCTTATGCAGTTGCCCCTGTATTGGCAGGTATTTTATGGTTGTTTATTTTTCATCCTGCTGTTGGAATTTTTCCTTTTCTCCTTGAAAAAATAGGTATTATGTGGAACCATCGTATTAATGGAATTCAAGCGATGATCCTCATTGTAATTGCTGCTAGTTGGCAACAAATTTCTTACAATTTTCTCTTTTTTCTTGCTAGTCTTCAATCTATTCCACGCTCTCAAATAGAATCAGCTGCAATCGACGGTGCTGGTCCCTTTAAAAGATTTTGGACTGTTGTTTTCCCACAAATTTCACCAACAACCTTTTTTCTTCTTATCATTAACATTCATTATGTCATGTTTGATACATTTGGTATTATAGATAACGTAACCTCTGGAGGACCAGCGCATGCAACAAATACGCTTATCTATAAAATTTATAATGATGGCTTTAGAAATCAAATAATTGGTGCATCCGCAGCACAATCAGCAATATTAATGCTGATGGTTATTGTCTTAACATTTATTCAATTTCGCTGGATTGAACGCCGTATTCAATATTAGGAGAAGAACCATGGTTGAAAATCGCCCTATTTTGAGATTTATGACCCATCTTATCTTAATTATCGGTATTATCACTATTTGTTTTCCAGTTTATGTCGCCATTATTGCTTCAACCCATAGTTCAGCTTCGTTTAGTACAGGAACACTTCCTCTCTTACCAGGAAAATATGCTTTAGAAAACTATACAACAATCTTTGGTGACAAGCTTGTGCAGCTCGGTCTTCCACGATTGGGACCACTTTTAATAAACTCATTCATTATGGCACTTGGTATTAGTATTGGAAAAATTATTATTTCTCTCTTCTCTGCTTATGCGATCGTCTATATGCGCTTTCCTTTTCAAAAAACTGCTTTTGCTCTTATTTTTGTTACATTGATGCTCCCTGTTGAAGTTCGTATCATCCCAACATATGCTGTAGTTGCAAAATTGGGCATGATAAACACTTATAGTGGAATGATTATTCCACTCATTGCTTCAGCAACTGCAACATTTTTGTTTCGGCAATTTTTTCTAACTATTCCTGATGAACTCTTGGAAGCTGCACGCGTTGACGGTGCAGGGCCATTTAAATTTTTTAAGGATATTCTTCTACCTCTCAGCAAAAATAATATTGCTGCTTTATTTATTATTATGTTTATATATGGATGGATACAGTATCTCTGGCCTCTTATTGTTACAACAGATCAAGATCATCAAACCATTCTCGTTATCCTAAAACAGCTTATCGTAGAATCACTTCAACATGATCCTCAATGGAATATCCTTATGGCGATATCAGTCGTTGCCATGATTCCACCTGTTCTAATTGTCATCTTTATGCAGCGGCTTTTTATCAAAGGTCTTATTGAAACGGAGAAATAACTGTGGCCATAATTCAGTTATCAAATATAAAAAAACAATACAACAACGACATTTTGATAATTAATGATTTAAACTTAACTATTGCTGATAGCGAACTTCTTGTCCTTGTTGGTCCTTCAGGATGTGGAAAATCAACCATATTACGTATTATTGCTGGACTTGAACAAGTTACCTCAGGTGATCTTTACATTGATAATGAACGTATCAATGATCGCGAACCAGCTGATCGTGACATTGCTATGGTTTTCCAAAATTATGCACTCTACCCACATATGACAGTTCGTGAAAATTTAGAATATGGCCTAAAAAACCGTAAAACTCCTAAAGAGGAAATTAAGAAGCGAATCGCACATGTTGCAAAACTTTTACAAATAGAGCCATTTCTAGATCGTAAACCACAGCAATTATCAGGAGGTCAACGACAGCGTGTTGCAATGGGACGTGCGATTGTGCGTCAACCGCGAGTCTTTCTCTTTGATGAACCACTTTCAAATCTTGATGCAAAATTGCGCGCGCAAATGTGTATTGAGATTAAAACATTGCAACGTTCTTTAGGAACAACCAGCCTCTATGTCACTCATGATCAATTAGAAGCGATGACACTGGCTGATAGAATAGTTGTCATGAATAAAGGGAATATCGAACAAATTGGAACTCCTATGGAAATTTATGACCATCCTGCAACAGTATTTGTTGCTGAATTTATTGGTTCTCCTCAGATGAATTTTCTTGATCGTCAAGTTCTAGAACAGTACTTAGGTGATTCACTTTCCTGTAATGAAAAGACCGATCTTTTAGCGTTTAGACCAGAAGCAATCCTGTTAGGTGAACATCCAGATAAAGGACCTATTTTTCATACACAAATTGAGCTTATAAAGCCTATTGGAACAGGATGTCACGTTTTAACATGTTGGAATAATACTATCTTTACTATTGAAATCAGAGAACGCCTCACAGATAATAGCTATGGACAAAAATTAAGCTTTACTGTTGCCTACAAGAATTTTCATACTTTTAACAAAGCTACAGGAAAAAGCACATAATACATAGCAAAAACTTTAAGATAACCAATTCTATTTATTAATAAATTTTCCACCACTTCTTCTCAATTTTGTAAAAATTTTTAGCTTTATTTATAAGCTAAGACTATTCTTGTATTTACCAACTCCCAATATTTGATCCTACTCTTACATTTAATAAATGATTTATTAAATACGTGTTTGATTCTTTCTAAAATCACATTTTCAATACACACACTCACCCTTTTATTGACTTATTGCTAAACAATTTTTTTGATTCAAAATAAAAATGCTTAAAACAAAGAAAATACTTCGGTACTCAAAGAGTTTAATTCAATATAAAAATGAATAGTTTATATTTAAAAATCTGTGTATCATTACAAAAATGTACAGATACCACTTCTATTTCTGTGAACGCAGTTGTAAAGCGAGATCAGGTTGATCTGTTGTGATATAATGTACCGGCATATCAAGCCAATGCGATAGCCGAGCTCTTCCATTAATTGTCCACACACCCACAGTAAAGCCAGCATCAAGCGCAAATTCAATAAAATCTCGTGAAGCAATGGAACCATTTAAGCTCAAATCAGAATATCCTAAGTGTTTCCATTCAGAAAAATGACTACATATATCATTTTCAAAGCTATCAAGACATGGGCCAGATGATATTCCTGCCTCAATAAAGGGACGAAGGCTGGTAGGATCAAAACTGATGGCAGAAACCCGTTCAGTTAAATTGCGATTTTTGATCAATGCAAGTGCTTTTTGAGATAAAATATATTCACGCTCAGCTTCACCACATGTTTTAATTTCAAGATGTAGTGCAACCTTAGTTGGTACCAAAAGGTCAAGTAACTCTTCTAATAAAGGAGGAGCTTCAGTGCTTCCTTTTACGCAAAGTTGCTTACGTATTTTATTATCAATATCATGAATATACCCCTTTTTCCCCACTAATTGTTCCAGATGAAAATCATGAAACACAACCACCTCACCACTTTTAAGAAGATGAATATCGCATTCAATTTCATCGACTCCCAACGCAATTGCATGGCGAAATGCAGAAAGTGTATTTTCAGGATAAAGATTAGCTCCACCACGATGAGCAACAATTTTTTTTTCAGACATATAAAACTTCGTACTTCTAAATTCAAAATGATATTGTCTAATACACAATCAAATAATAATTTTGAAAAATTATTATAAATATACAACAATTTTTTTGAAAAAATTACCCTCTTCTACTTATTCCCTCCAATATTAATTCTAAACAGTACTATATTCTTAATTTTTTAAATGCTTATGTTTCATTATAATCATTCCCACTCAATAGTACTAGGAGGTTTTGAAGTTACATCATACACAACACGATTAATACCCTTAACTTCATTTACAATACGTGCTGCTACCTTACTTAAAAATTCCATATTGTATGGATAAAAATCAGCAGTCATACCATCTACAGATGTTACAGCGCGAAGTGCACAAACAAATTCGTAAGTACGTCCATCTCCCATAACACCAACAGTTTGAACAGGAAGAAGAACTGCGAAAGCCTGCCAAATCTCATCATAAAGACCAGCTTTACAGATTTCATCAAGGTAAATAGCATCAGCTTCACGCAAAATTTCTAATTTTTCACGTGTAACCACACCTGGACACCGAATTGCAAGACCTGGGCCTGGAAATGGATGACGGCCAATAAACTGTTCAGGTAATCCCAACTCTCGCCCTAAAGAACGAACTTCATCCTTAAACAACTCACGCAGTGGCTCTATAAGCTTCATATTCATCTTTTCTGGTAACCCACCTACATTATGGTGGCTTTTTATAGTTACAGATTCACCAATAGCTGACACACTCTCAATAACATCTGGGTAAAGAGTTCCCTGTGCTAAAAACTCCACACCTCCTATCTTTTGAGTTTCTTTCTCAAAGACTTCAATAAAAAGATGGCCGATCATTTTACGTTTTTTCTCTGGATCTGTTTCACCTTCTAGAGCATTAATAAACATATCAGCAGCATTAACATGAATAAGCTTTATATTATAATGATCCCGAAATAATGTAAGAACTTCCTCAGCTTCATTTTTTCTCATCAACCCATGATCCACCAAAATGCATGTTAGCTGATCTCCTATTGCTTCATGAAGAAGAATAGCAACAACTGATGAATCAACACCGCCTGAAAGACCACAAATTACGCGGCTTTTTCCAATTTTTTTGCGTATTTCAGCGATTACCCGATCGCGATAAGCCGCCATTGACCAATTACTTTTAAGTCCAGCAATTTTATGAACAAAATTTTGTAATAGCTTTGCACCATCTGGTGTGTGCATAACTTCAGGATGAAACTGCACTGCGTAAAAATGGCGTTTTTCATCAGCAATAGCAGCATAGGGAGCACCTTTTGATGTTCCGATGACATGAAAACCTTTTGGTAAAACTGTTACACGATCACCATGACTCATCCATACTTGATAACAGGATCCTTTTTCCCAAACCCCACTAAATAGCGCGCTCTCTTCTTTTACTTCCAAAAAAGCACGCCCAAATTCGCGTTCATGTCCATCTTCAACTTTTCCCCCAAGCTGAACACACATAATCTGTTCTCCATAACAAATTCCAAGAATTGGAATACCAGCTTCAAAAATTTCCATTGGAGCACGCGGTGATCCATCATCAAGTGTTGAATGAGGACTGCCAGATAAAATAATAGCTTTAGGCTTCGTTTTCTTGACCCACTCTGAAGCCAATTGAAACGGGACAATTTCAGAATAAATACCCATTGCCCGCACCCGCCGCGCAATTAGTTGTGTGACTTGTGAACCAAAATCAATAATAAGAACAGTATCTAAACGTGATGTACTCATAAAAAACCAATCAATAATTACTAGGAATTAGGAAATGAGATTTATTATTCAATCTTTTTCTTTTCACAAGCAACTTAACATGAGAAAAACATTATTCTTATAACTTTCGCAATAAAAATATAAATTAATGCTTTTGTTGTAAAATAGATAAAAAAAAGCCATCTGTTTTCGTTGATGCTGGTGACAAAGTAAGTCCATAATCTGAAAATATAGGTTGCACAGTCGAAAGACTAAAATATTTTTTCCAAAGTTCTCGCATATTTATTGGATAAAACTTGGAATGTTGCTGAAGAAAATATGTAATTTGCTCTTCATTCTCATCAACAAAAAGAGAGCATGTAATATAGACTAAACGGCCACTTGGTTTAAGATAATCCAATACTGCATTCAAAATAGTACGCTGCTCTGTTTGACGCTGCTTCACCTGTTCTGGTGTCAAGCGCCATTTCGCATCCGGACGCCGCCGCCATATTCCTGTACCACTGCATGGAGCATCCAATAAAACAACATCCATCTGACCTATTAACGATTGTAATTCTTCTATATGCCCCCGTATCTGTACATTACGAACACCAGCCCGCCGAAGACGATCGAAAATGGGAGCTAAGCGAACTTTATCTAAGTCATAAGCATAAATTTGTCCCCGATTATTCATATTAGCAGCTAAAGCTAATGTTTTTCCACCAGCTCCAGCACAATAATCCAACACTTGTATATTTGTGTCCGCTTCTATAAGGTGAGCAACAATTTGAGATCCTAAATCCTGTATTTCAAAGTGCCCCTTTTTAAAAGCGGGCTCAACCTGAACATTAGGATGACGACAAAACCTTTTAATTGGAGCAATTCTTAAAGCTTGCCGAAACCATGGCAGAGGCTGAATTTTGATTTTTGCTAATTCCTTAAGTACCTTCTCTGGTGTTGCCTTTAAGTTATTCACACGCAAATCTAAAGAAGGACGTGTTGCTAATGCAGCTGCCTCAATTATCCAATTTTTAGAAAATAAAGGATATAAATGCGCTTGACACCATTGAGGAATATCCCCCCGAATATAATCGGGAGCATCGACTAATTGCCGTTCTTGCCACGATTGACGCTGCTTATCCCCTAATAATTGCGGTGCAAATCGATCTCCTTCTAGCTCGCTATCAATTTGTTCAATTGTCATTTCTCCAGTATCTAATAAGGTACCAAAAACAATGTCCTGAATATCGTCACTATCCATACGCCATTGTAAAGAATAACGTCGTCTTAAAACATCATAAACAATTGTACCAATTGTTGCGCGATCACCTGATCCAGCAAAGCGATGTGAAAGCCCCCAATCTTTTAAAGCTTCACCTACAGGACGATGCCGGATTTCTATCTCTTTTAAAACATCTATTGCAGCCTGCAAACGCCCACCTAATCGCATTTATTGCTCCCATTGAATTTTCATAAAGCTCTAAATAATTCCAGTAATGAACAAAATTATCTTTTTACTACCAATAGAATTTTTTAAAAATTATCCCAAATTTGTATTGGACACTAAATGATTCTGATCATATTTTTTGTAGTATTCAAATTTTTTATCTTGTATCCTACTTCTTCCTATTTTTTATCATTTTAACATGTATCAGATCGTATTTAGTACTAAAAAACAGGCTATTATCCTTCAAGTATTTTTGCCAGATCAGAACAAAAATCATAAAACTCTTATTACTCTACAAAATAGCTGCTTAGTAGCCTTACCTAACAAGCATTCAACATCAGATATCCCATATTCTGAAAATACTATCTCTCTTAAAGTATGAAAAAACATTTTTGCCAAAACTATGCAAATCTATCTCTTGTTGTAAAAAAACATAAGGTAACTTTTTAGAAAATATTTGGAACCACTATTTGGCATAACCGTTTTTACTATACTAGCTATTCCAGATAATTTAAAAGGAGAAAATAATGAATACTTACAATAATGGTAAAACAACTTCATCTAAAAGCCGCCACAATACAATACCCTCAAACAATGGAAAGAAATCCATCCAAGGTGATCAGGCTAACACTCGCCAACGTGCATCAAAAACAGCACGGAAAACTGTAAAAAATTAATCCTTTCAATTTTATATAATCTATAGGATTTATATAATCTCTCGGAAGAATTGGAACGTTAGTCTCCAATTCTTTTCCTTTTATACTTTTAAAATAAAAGCAAAAATGGTAATTTTTATACAAAGGTTTTTATATTTGTATAAAATGAATCGAAGCCTGTATATATCAAACAGGGCCCCGATAATTTGGACTCTCCCGCGTGATAGCAACATCATGGGTATGGCTTTCATGAAGCCCAGCGTTAGTAATACGAACAAACGTGGCTTTTTCGCGAAACTCTGCCAAATCTTTTGCCCCAACATAACCCATCGAAGCACGTAACCCACCTGCAAGCTGGTGTAAAACTGATGCTATAGGCCCCTTATATGCAACCTGACCTTCAACACCCTCAGGAACTAATTTAAGCATATCACGAACTTCATCTTGAAAATAACGGTCTGCAGATCCCCTCGCCATCGCACCAACCGATCCCATACCACGATATGCTTTAAAAGACCGCCCTTGATAAAGATAAACTTCACCAGGACTCTCCTCTGTACCTGCTAAAAGAGAACCAATCATAGCGGCAGAAGCTCCACCCGCTAAAGCTTTAGCAAAATCACCTGAAGCTTTGATTCCACCATCAGCAATCACAGGAATACCTGCTACATCAGCAATTTCTGCAGCACTCATAATGGCTGCGAGCTGAGGTACACCAACACCTGCAACAATTCGCGTTGTACAAATAGAACCAGGACCAATACCAACTTTCACTGCATCTGCACCACTATCAATCAAAGCTTGTGTTGCTTGAGGAGTAGCTACATTACCAGCAATAACGGCTGTAGAAAGTGCCATTTTTTTAATACGTTCAACTGTTTCTAACACACGCTGAGAATGCCCATGAGCTGTATCAATTACCAGCACATCAACGCCTGCATCAATTAATCGTTCAGCTCGCTCAACCCCATCATTCCCTACACTGCTTGCAGCTGCAACACGCAAACGGCCTTGAGAATCTTTGGCAGCATTTGGATTTAATTGTGCTTTTTCAATGTCTTTGACTGTCACCAAACCAACACAACGATTTTTCTCATCGACAACCAATAATTTTTCAATTCGATGATGATGTAAAAGATATTTCGCTTCATCTAGTTGGACATTTTCACGTACTGTGATTAAATTTTCATGTGTCATTAATTCATGAATTTTTTGTTTTGGATTTGATGCAAAACGCACATCTCTATTCGTTAAAATGCCAACAAGCCGTCTAGCCACCTCACCTTTAGCACCATTTTCAACAACTGGAATACCCGAAATACCGTGAGAGCGCATCAAAGCCTTTGCCTCTTCGAGTGTTGCATCTGGTCCGATTGTCACTGGATTGACGACCATACCAGATTCAAATTTTTTTACCTGACGTACTTCTTCAGCCTGCTCTGCAGGAGACATATTACGGTGGATAACACCAAGACCACCAGCCTGAGCCATAGCAATTGCTAAACGCGATTCTGTAACGGTATCCATTGCAGCAGAAAGCAACGGCAAATTCAGCTCAATATCAGCTGCAATACGCGTCTTAAGATCTACTTGGCTAGGCATGACAAGAGAATAACCAGGTTGCAAAAGCACATCATCAAAAGTCAATGCCAACGCACCCGTCCCTGTTTCAACAATTTTTGCCATAACCAAATTCCTTTAATAACAAAACACCGCAAGGAGCTCTAAATACAACTGCGGTTCTCATAAATTGTGGATTGGCGGCGAATTATGCCATGCTACAAACAAAATGAAAAGGGAAATAAAATAATTTTTAAATTTATAATTGCGATTCAATGGGTAACCAACTTATTATTTTTGCAAATACACGACGCCAAACACTACTTTCTGGCTCATAATCAATGCTACACGGTCTGTCGTTTTCGATAAAATCCCAATAAATACGATTTTTATCATCAAGACGGAGATTGTAACTCATTTCACCAGTCGTTTCCTCAGAAAAAAGTAAATCCAATCGAGCGGCAATAGGTGCACATTCAAAAAGAATACCCATTTCTGTATTCAACGAAGCTGACCGAGGGTCAAAATTTAAAGATCCAATAAAAGCAGTTTTACGATCAACTAAAAAAGCTTTGGTATGTAAACTTGCCTTACTCGATCTAAATAATCGTAATCCGTGAGTATCTCCATTCGGTTTTAATTCATAGAGCTTAACACCATTTTTTAATAATACCTTACGATACGGCACATAACCGCCATGTACAAGTGCCACATCAGTAGCTGCTAAAGAATTAGTAAGAATTTTGACATCAATACCTTTTGCAACTAATTTGCTAAAACTCTGTGTACCTATCTTTCCAGGAACAAAGTAAGGTGATGTAATTTGAACTGTTTTTTTAGCATTTATAATAACCTGTGAGAGTGCCTTCATGAGCCAATTTTCTGCATTTTTGCGTAATGCTTTTTCTGGAGGATCAGAAAGAACGACAATTTTATCTGCTAAAAATAACCGCTTTCCCATTTGAATAAAATATTCAAAACCAACATGCTTATCGATGTAATCCAGATAAATCTTTGCAGCTTTAGAATTACGAAATTCTCGTAACTTATCCTTCCAATAGCTAAGATCACTCGCAATTTTAGGAGAAATTAAAGTACGAATCGGCAAAGCTACAGCACTATTCCAAAAATCATCAAAGATGGCTTCCACCTTTTTAACTGATGGACCGATTAACATCAAATCCAAATCTCTGAAATGTGATTCTTTACCTGCATCAAAATAAGAATCTGCCAGATTCCGTCCTCCGACAAAAGCCACTCGACCATCCACAATAAAGGCCTTGTTATGCATTCTACGTGTTACAATAAGTGCCCGCAATATAATCTCTAAACCACGGCGAAACCCACCTTTACGTGACCGCCCTGGATTAAACATTCTTACTTCAATATGAGGGTGTTTATCCAGTGCAATATAAGCTGGATCACGTGCTTGAGCATTAATATCATCTAAAAGAAGACGTACTCGAACACCACGATCAGCTGCTTCCACTACTTCATTTAATAATAAGCGACCTGTTAAATCATCATCCCAAATATAATACATTAAATCAAGGCTGCGCCCTGCTTGAGCTGCTCCTATAGCACGAACACAAAACGCATCTAAATTGCTGATAATGAGTGAAAGAGCATCTTTATCAATCCCCAATCCATTTGTTTTCTCTGCTAATTTGCTCACCATACGATCAAGCTTGGTTTCATTTTTTTTTACAGTAAATGCATAAGAACACTCCCCACGAGCATTCTTAACAAAACGACCATATGTGTAGATAGCTAACATAGATGCAACAAAAAAAAATATAATAAAACCAACAATAATCTGTAACATAATTAAAGAAAATCAACTTTCCATTCTCTTAAGCTACCGCACCATCATAGATGCAAATCGCAATACTAAAATTAGCAATCTTATCTTAAATCATAAAATAGACAGAATACCATCTCCTACTTAAGAGAATATAAATACAACATAGTAAATTTTAGTGATAGCATTAAAAAGTATAAAAATTAACTCTAAAATATGAAAGCTAGTTCCGTCATCCTAAGCATAAATTTAAATAAAATTATGAAAACTTCGATAATAAAAGAGAGCTTATAATGGTTTCATTAAATGAAATTTATACTCGCTGAATTCACAAAGTCATTTTTATTAACTAAGAAATAAATGATACTCTTAAAAAAATCAATCCCCTCTGTTTTCTTTACCAAAAATCACTATCCTACGACTTCTTATGAATGGAGATTTATTTTAGATTTTACTTCTATTCTTGGCTATTTATCGCCTTTATTTCCTCTATTTTGCGATAAAGCGTAGAGCGTCCAATACGAAGACGGCGAGCAATTTCACTCATATGCCCTTTATAATGTTTAACCGCCTTCTCAATAATATCACGTTCCATATCAACAAAAGTGCGAACATGACCATCAGCACCCAAAAACTGTAACGATTCTTTTTCATAATATTCCTGAACATCTCTCTCAATGATGTTTGGATCACTCATTAATGGATTTCCCATTAATTGCGGAAAATCTCGAACAGTTAACAATGGCCCTTCACTAAGTAAAACTGCACGAAATAAGCAATTTTCGAGTTCACCCTGATTACCAGGCCAATCATATTGCATGAGCAATGAAAGAGCTGATCCTGCTAAACCATGCACATGTGAACGACCTGTTTCAGTAATAATGTGATCAATCAAACGTTGTGCAATTTCTGGAAAATCATCCCTTAATTCTCGTAAAGCAGGAACACTAATAGATAATTGGGAAAACTGTTCAAACAAACTACATAAAAAAAAGTCTTCTTTAACCAAATCTGCAAGCCGCGATGTTGAAATAGCAATGATTCGGAAAGAAGAAACTTTGTCCTTTTTAGCTTTTTCTCTATTTTGAAGATAATGTGCAAAGCGTTTTTGCTGTATAGGTTCAAGTCGATCAACATCACAAAGACAAAGTGTTCCTTTTTTAAGAGAAGAAACTAATGGTAAAAATTCTTCAAACCACTGGCGATTTTCTTCTTCTGGATCAACAATCGCTGAACATTGAAATCGAATGAAGTCTCCCCCTGATAACAAACCTTCGTGATGGATAACACGAGCTAATGTTTCACGACCAGTTCCAACTTCACCTTCTATTAAAAGATTCTGTAAAGAAGTTGCTGCTCTCTTCGATTGCTCTAAAACCACCTGCATTGCTTTACTTTTTATGTAAAGATCAGAAAATCCCAAGCTATTTTTATTTTTGCGCTGAATATAATAAACTTCACGTTCTAATGCAGAGATAAAAGCCAGAATATCTAGAGTAGTTCTCAATCGTAGCGGTGTAACTGGATAAATCCAATAATCAATAGCTCCAGCTGTTAAAGCCTTTTTGAGTAATTCTTGATTATCTTGTTGTGCTATCAAAACAACAGGAACAGAAACACCAGCAACTCTAATCATTTTAATTAAATCACTTACATTCAAATCACTCATAACGCTATCAAGGAGTGTAAGCATAATATTTTTACGTCGGTGTAAAAGATCAATCGTACGTAGGCCATTTTCTGCTTCAATGACTCGGTAACCAAGGCTTCGAAGCATAGCAGAAAGCTCTATACGCCTTCCATAATCTTCACTTGCAACAAGAATGGGACCTACCATAGCTTTAATAATCTCCTTTGAGATTATTAAGCTGCTTAATGTAAGAATTATTGTAAACCATAAGAATATATCTCACCTCTTGTGCTTCACGTACAAGCTTCATCAAGCTGTTAATAAAATACAACATTAAGGCATTTTTTTCCATTTTTTTTGCTTTTTCATTGATTTTCATCAAAATTCTCATATTGACTAATGAAATAATTTAACGATGTTATAAAAGTTAAGAAGTAAAGTAGTCCAAATTAGAGCAAAACCAATGAAACAAACCTGCCGTATTTTATGTCTTATGATCACTGCTGTAATATTAGTAGCTTGTGTCTTTTCACAATATTATGGACAAAATATACCAGCTGGAATTGACGGTGAATGGGTTGATGAGAATGGTATCATTTCTTCTTTCCGCAATGGTGCTTTTGAAACACGAGCAGCAGATACACAAGAAAAGCTATCAGAAGGTACCTATAATTACATCAGTATACAACACGTAGAAATTGAAATACACTCAATTCTCCGCGGAACAGTATCTCGAGTAAATTGTTCAATATTGTATAATTCAACACAGCTTCTTTGCACGTCACATTCAGGATCACAGTTTTTTCTTAAGAGAAAAATTTAAATCAAAATCAAAGCTGCTATAGAAACATATAGCGCATATTTATAAAAAGAGGCGAAATTTTTTCTTCTGATAAAATTCTCTTCCCTCAAATATGTAAAAATATTAATATGGTTATTTATTATTGGTGTTTGAAGCATATTATGAGATGTATAAAATAATCGTTTCTCTCCAATAGGTATCTCAATAAATTTACTCAACAACAAAAATGTTATTTTTGTTGTTGAATCTATTTTTTTACCAAACAATAAAATTTTACTTAACAGAAAAACTAATCAATTCAAGCAGCACCAATACGTAAAAGATCATGAAAATGAACGATGCCTATAGGCTTTTTATCTTCAACCACGAAAAAAGCACCGATATGATGCTCATTAATAAAAGCTATTGCAGCACCAACCAGTGTATCCGGATCAACAATTTTGGGATTTTTTGTCATCACCTCATCAACACTAAATTTTGATAAGTTAACGTGAATGTTACGTGCAAGATCACCATCAGTTACAATTCCAATTAATTCACCTTTTTGATTCACAACACCAACACACCCAAAATGTTTTTCAACCAAAATATCCATAGCTTCAGTCATTATCGTACCTTGCATAACCAAAGGAATCTTGTCACCCCAATGCATAATATCACGTACATGTTTAAGGTTTGCACCAAGAGAACCACCAGGATGATAAATTTTAAAATCTCTTGCAGTAAAGCCACGTATTTCTAAAAGAGCAACAGCTAGTGCATCTCCTATCGCTAATTGCATAATTGTTGAAGTTGTAGGAGCAAGACCATGAGGACAAGCCTCTTCTATCTTTGGCAATAATAGTACAATATCAGCTTGTCGTCCTAATATAGAATACTCACCCGATGTCATAGCAATCAGTGGAGTACGAAAACGTGCAGCATGATTTATAATTCCACTTAATTCTAAAGTCTCTCCTGACCATGATAAAGCAAGAATGACATCATCAGATCCAATCATACCAAGATCACCATGATTAGCTTCTGCAGCATGCACAAAAAAGGCAGGTGTCCCTGTTGAAGCTAAGGTTGCAGCAATTTTTGTACCTATATGACCACTCTTACCAAGACCAGTAATTACCACATGACCATTAGCATTTCTAATAGTTTGAACAGCAGCTTCAAAAGAAGAAGCAAGACTTCCCAAAAAAGCTGTTTCAAGGGCTTCAAGTCCCTGTTTTTCACTCGTAATAGTTTTCAGTGCCGATGCAACAGCACTTTGTAAAGTCAACATATGAGAAAACCGTATTGTTATAATAAAATTTGGTAAATGAAATTAAACCTGAGATCTATATCATTTCTCAACTTTAATAGTATCAAGCAAATTTTTTAATGAAGCAAAAACCTGTCCATGCATATCAACACGTCCTAAAGAAAATGCAACGTTGGCTTCAATAAAACCAGTTTTAGAACCACAATCAAAAGTAAGCCCCTCTAACTGAAAGCCAAAAAAATCCTGCTTATCTGAGAGTCTAACCATTGCATCTGTCAACTGAATTTCATTTCCTGCTCCTCGTTCATGACTAGAAAGAATATTAAAAATTTCTGGCTGTAAGATATAACGTCCACTAATGTAAAGATTCGATGGAGCTGTTTCTTTTGTTGGTTTTTCTATCATTTTTGTAATTTTAAAACCATGCGCAATCCTTTTTCCTTTGCCAACGATACCATACCTATGCACTTCTTCAGGATCACACTCTTGAACCGCAATAATATTTCCTCCACCTGTTTTTTCATAAAGACTGATCATCTCAGAAAGGCAACTTTTCTTAGCTTGCATAAGCATATCCGGTAGCAACAAAGCAAAAGGTTCTTTCCCTACTAATTCACGTGCACACCAAAGAGCATGTCCTAGTCCTAAAGGCTGCTGTTGCCGAGTAAAAGAAGTGGTACCTGGTTGAGGCTGTAAATCGCGTAAATGTTCAAGTTCCTCTCTTTTTCCACGTTCGGTAAGTGTTGTATATAATTCAATCTGTGTATCAAAATAATCTTCAATTACTGCTTTATTGCGCCCAGTAACAAAAATAAAATGCTCGATACCAGCTTCGCGTGCTTCATCTACAACATATTGAATAACTGGCTTATCAACAACAGTTAGCATTTCTTTAGGAATTGTTTTTGTTGCAGGAAGAAAACGAGTACCAAGACCAGCTACGGGAAATACTGCCTTCCGGATTTTTTGCACTCTCATTCTCCTAATTAACTATACAATTTCTCTACTTTATTTATCACACGTCTTCACTAAAATATTCAAAAAATATCTTATTATTTTATTATTTTAATTGCCATTATGATGGACAGAACAAGGATGCAATAGTAAGCTAATTTATTAGAAAGTATTTTCTCAAAGTAAATAATCTGTTCTAACTTTTCTTATTTGCTTGAAAACATAATCAATTAAACCAAATACAAAAATGAAATCGCTAAACACTACGATATTTGAATATTAATGGAAGTTGCAAAATGCAAAAAATAGAATCTAAAACTTTTCCTTCTCTCCAAAAAACCATAAATAGGAAAGTTTTTAATATTGGTTTGTCTGCTGTTCTTTCAATTTCTTTAATGTTTTTCGTATCACTTTTACATGCTGAAAATGGCTTTCAACTCTGGATTAAAGAATTTAAAAAAATAGCTCTAGCCAACAATATTTCATCATCTACATTTGATATGGCTTTTAAAACCATCAACACTATTGATCCAGAAGTTTTAAAAAGAGCAGCGTATCAACCAGAATTTGTTGATCCTTCATGGAGTTATTTTGACAACCGCGTCCACGATATTGCTGTTTTTGAAGGACAACTTCAAGCTCAAAAATGGAAAAATTGGCTTATTCAAATTGAAAAACAGTTTGGCGTTGACCGTAACATCCTTCTTGCAATTTGGTCAATAGAAAGCAACTATGGGAAAATTTTAGAAAATAAAAGCGTAATGCATGATATCATTTGCTCACTTGCAACCCTAGCCTATGCTGATCAAAAACGTGCAAAATATGCACGTACACAGCTTATTGCTGCTATGAAAATTTTACAAAGTGGTGAAATTGAGCGCTCTCAGCTAACTGGATCTTGGGCTGGTGCATTAGGACATACACAATTTATTCCAAGCAGTTACCTTGCTTATGCTATTGATATGGATGGAGACGGGCGACGCAATATCTGGACATCTGTTCCAGATGCTCTTGCCACTGCTGCTAATCTTCTTCACATGAATGGTTGGCAGTCTAACCTTCCTTGGGGAGTAGAGGTCAAATTACCAAAGGGAAAAAATCTTCCTAATGACTGGCTTTCCTTTGAACAATGGGAAAAGCTAAATGTTAAAAATGCAAACGGACATCCTTTTCCTTCACCATCTGAATTGGCAATATTGAAATATCCAGATGGTCCAGAGGGACCTATATTCTTAGTCACAAAAAACTTCTTTGTTCTTAAACGCTACAACAATGCAGATCGTTATGCTTTTGCTGTTGCTCTTCTAGCTAATTATATTGCTGGTCATCCTAAATTAGTTCAAGATTGGAAGCGGCCATTTCAGCCTCTCACTTTCAAAGAACGTAAAGAATTACAATCTCGCTTAGCTACACTTGGTTATTATAAAGGAAAAATTGATGGCAAGATCGGTACTGCCTCTAAAAAAGCAATTAAATCCTTTCAATTACACCATAACTTAGAGGAAAATGGCTATCCAAGCTATGAAGTTCTTTTTCTTCTTAGAAAACAATAATCTGGAGTAAAGTACTTGTCCTATTTTCACCCAATATACTTTACTTTCCTATTTTTCTCCACTTTTATCCTTATCGTCATACAGCAGACTCCAAGTAAGGCAGAAAATTTTTTCGAACTGTTATTTAAATATAAAAAACAAGAACAACAACCAAAAATATATAAACTACAAAAAAAAACTATCAGACCAAAACCTGCACAAAAGCTAAAAAAGGAAAATGCAAAACGTATTCTTGTTATAGGTGATTTTGTAGCTTCTGCTGCTGCTAATGAACTCAAAAATTTTTTTACTGATAATGATAATATTGTCATCATAAACAACGCTGTACCATCTTCTGGTTTGGTCCGAACTGATTATTATTCTTGGAAAAACAATACTTCTAAACTCATTGATAAAAATAAACCTGATGCTATTGTTATGATAATAGGCGCAAATGATAATCAACCAATCACAACGCCTCATGGCATTCTCAGCACATCTCAACCAGAATGGATAAATATCTACAAAAAAAAGGTTACCGAAATGGCTGAAATCCTCCATGATTCTGGAAAACCATGGATATGGATGGGTCAACCTTCCTTTGAAAATAACAATTTAACACAAAAAATGCGAATCTTTAACGAGCTTTACAAAAATGCAACAGAAGCAGCAAAAGGATATTTTATTGATATTTGGAGTGACTTTACTGACACACAGGGCCAATTTTCTTTTTCAGGCTATGATATCAATGGAAAAATAGTAAGACTCCGTACCGCTGATGGTATTAACTTTACCTCTGAAGGAAAGCAAAAACTTGCCTCTTATTTTAAAAGCAAATTAGAAATTATTTTAAATTTTCATCTGCCTTCCCATGAAAATATACATTCTACTAATACAGAGACTCTAAAACTCATACAAAAGTCCAATAATATTACACATCAACCTCCAATGAGCCTTGATGATATGGCTCAGCAAAATACCTACTTACTAGACAAAATGGATCCAAGCTTTATACAAAAATCATGGTCACCTTCAAATGGTTACCAGATAGATCGAGCTGATAATTTTTCTTTTCCATGATATTTTTAAAAATGTAGAATGCAATTCCCTACACCAACCAAGAAAAAAATGAAATAAAAAGTTACTTTTCATATAGTTGTAATTAATCGAGAAAGACTCGTGCAAATTTCAACTATAATAATAGAATATGATGGTATGGTAATAAACCATACCATCATATATTAAAGTCCGCGTTTTTTTATCATTGCTTCTGGTGAAGGCAACCGTCCCCGAAAAGCTTTATAAAGCTCTTCTGGATCACGGCTTCCTCCAGCTGAATAAATAAAACGCTTTAACCGATCAGCAAGCTCTAAATTAAAAACATCGCCTGTTTCTTCAAAAGCCTGAAAAGCATCAGCGTCAAGTACTTCCGACCACATATAAGAATAGTAACCAGCAGCATAGCCATCACCTGAAAATATATGTGTAAAATGTGAGGGACGATGACGCATAATAATTGTGTCAGGCATTTTTAGATTTTCTAATTCTTGATGCTCAAACATTATCGGATCAGTTACTGTTTTTCCTTGATGAAAAGCCATATCTACTAGAGCTGATGAAGTGAATTCAACCGTAGAAAATCCAGCATTAAATATCTGTGCTGATATAATCTTATCTATCAATGCTTGTGGCATAGGGAGTCCCGTTTTTGCATGTGTAGCATAAGATTGTAATACCTCTGGTACAGTTAACCAATGTTCATAAAGTTGAGAAGGTAATTCAACAAAATCACGCGAAACTGATGTTCCCGCTACAGATGGCCATGTTACATTAGAAAGTAAACCATGCAATGCATGCCCAAATTCATGAAAAAGCGTGCGTGCATCATCAAGCGATAAAAGAGCAATATCTCCTTTAGGTGGTTTAGCAAAATTACAAATATTATAAATGATAGGCTTTTGTTCTGCATCCAATTTATGCTGCGATTTTAAGCTACTCATCCATGCACCAGACCGTTTTGAAGAACGTGCAAAGTAATCGCCTATAAAATGTCCAAGCAAACTTCCATCAGATTTTTTAACTTCCCATAAACGCGCATCAGGATGCCAAAGTGCAACATCATTTTTTTCTTCAAACGAGATTCCAAAAAGTTTTTTTGCTACTGCAAAACCTGCTTCAATCATGCGATCAAGCTGAAAATAATATTTAATTTCAGCTTCATCAAAACAAAATTTTTCAGTACGCAGTTTTTCAGCATAATAACGCCAATCCCAAGCTGCCAAAGATTCATTGCTGTCATAATTTTTTGCAAAATTTTTCAATTCAACTTGTTCAGCAGTAGCCTTAGCTCTTGCCCGTTCCCATACAGGCATAAGCAAATTCATAACCGCGTCAACACTCTTTGCCATGGTGTTATCAAGTTTCAAATCAGCGAAAGATTTATATCCCAGCAATTTAGCTTTTTCATCTCGAAGTGCAATAATCTCTAAAATAATTGCTCGATTATCATTATCGTTATTATTTTCACCCCGTTTAGACCAAGCTTGAAATACCACTTTACGTAAATCACGACGATGAGAAAATTTCAAAAAAGGTTCAACAATGGAACGTGCCAATGTTAATGCATAAACTCCCTCATTACCCCTTTCATGAGCAATTTCTTTCATTGAAGCAATAAGATCATCAGGCAAACCAGATAAATCTCTTTGTTCTAAAAATAAAACCCACTCAGCTTCATCTCTTAAAACATGCTGGCCAAAAGTGGTACTTAAAAAAGCAAGCTTTTCATTAATTTCAATAAGCCGTTTTTTGCCTTTTTCATCAAGTTTTGCACCATTGTAAACAAATCTTCTCCACCATAAGTCAAGTACACGTGTTGTTTCACGATCATACATACCTTGCTGTGACTGTTTATAGAGCACATCCATTTTTGCGAATATCCGTGCATCCATCATAATTTTCGAAGAATAACGAGAAAGTTTCACAACAAATTCTTGTTCTAACTGCTGAATCAGTGCATTACTACAAGCACCTGAATGCAAGAAAAATATTGAACATACACAATCAAGCGCCTTACCAGAAAGCTCAAAAGGTTGCAAAAAATTCTCAAGCGTTGGTAATTCCTTTACTGTTGCAATTGCTTCTATTTCTTCTTCTGCTTCTTTAAGTGCCTGTTCAAAAGCGGGTTTAAAATCGTCGTCACTTATTAAAGAAAAATCAGGAAGCCCTGAAAATCCTTTCCAGTCCAGTATTGCTGTTTTTGCCATAATATTATATAGTTCCGTTATAAATTTAAGAGGTAATAATTACCTTCATAATACAAATTGATCATACTGTAGAATCATCTAGCCTGCTTTTAAATAGCCTTTCAAACCTATATTTTGATAAAAGAAGTATAAAAATAACTTTATCATAGGAGATAAACGAAAATCCCTACATGCCTAATGTATGAAATTGTTTATAGCCTGCGATCTGTCCTTGACTTTAGTTTAAATATTAACAATTGAAAATATAGCTGGGAGGGATTTTTTTAAGTCTTCCATAATTTTTGATTTATCTTAATCCATATATCTGGATTCATATTCTCCAACCCTTCGTAAGGTACTTTATCATGACTGAAATCAAAACAGCCTTCGACTTCAAAAGCTTTTCTCCTGAAGCTCTCGCTGAAGAATTAAAAAATCGGCATTTTGCTGATTCAATTGATATCATCAATGATCTTGATATTATGGAACGCGTAACTGTTCTCAGTCTATTGCCACTTGATTATACTATTGAACTTTTTGATAAACCAGAACTTGAACAGCCTGCAGCTATTCTTGAACTTCTTCCTGTAAATCGTTCTGTTGAAATTCTTGATGGCATGTCTGCAGACGCTGCCGCAGACGTTTTTCAAGAAATGGATAAAGAAACCCGCACACGACTTTATACTTTACTTAAACCTTTAACACGAGCCGAGCTTAAAAAACTCACCAGTTACCCCAATCATACAGCTGGTGCATTGATGACAACAGAGTTTATAGCAGTTCCAGCAAATTGGACTGTAAAAAAAACTCTAGATCATATTCGTGAAGTCGAACGAACTCGTGAAACAGTTTATACAAGTTATGTTATTGATCCCAAAACAGGCACCCTTCTCAAAGCCGTTTCACTCCGTAATCTTATTCTTTCATCATCCGACCAACAAATCCTTAATGTTCCTACGCGTGATACACCCATTACAATATCACCCTTCACAGATCATGAAGATATTGCCCGTCTTTTCCAACGCCATGATCTTCTTTCTGTACCAGTTGTTGATGAGAGTAACCATGTCATTGGTATTGTAACCGTCGATGATGTACTTGATACTATGGTTGATGAAATGAGCGAAGATGCTTATAAATTTGGTGGTATGGAAGCTCTCAATAAACCATATATGCAGATCAATTTTCTTGGAATGATGAAAAAACGTGGTGGTTGGCTTTCTTTACTCTTTGTTGGTGAAATGTTAACTGCAAGCGCTATGCAATATTTCGAAACAGAGCTTGAAAAAGCTATTATCCTTACACTATTCATTCCTCTTATTATGAGCTCAGGAGGAAATTCTGGCTCACAGGCTACATCTCTTATTATTCGTGCACTAGCTTTACGTGAGCTCACACTTAAGGATTGGTGGAAAGTTATCATTCGTGAAATTCCAACAGGAGTATCTCTTGGTCTTTTACTTGGAATTATCGGAGTTATGCGCATTGTTGTCTGGCAACAACTGGGTATATATAACTATGGTGAACATTGGATTGCTGTTTCCATGACAGTAGGTATAGCTTTAATTGGAATTGTTATGTTCGGTTCTTTATCTGGCTCTATGCTGCCTTTTATTCTCAAAGGCTTGAAATTTGATCCAGCGAGCGCTTCTGCTCCTCTTGTCGCAACTTTAGTGGATGTTATGGGTATTGTAATTTATTTTTCTGTAGCCTCGTTTATTTTGTCTGGAATCTTACTCTAACACGCAAAGAAAAAACATATATCCTGATTATGTAATCTGATATCTTTTCTCTACAAAAAGCAAATTACATTGTTTGTTTTCTTGGTATAATTACATACGAAATACCTTAATTATTAAAAGTTTTTTTCGGGAAATTTTTCTAAATCAATCAAACATTAAAAACCTTTGTAAATACTTTACCATAAAAACAGTCCCTCCTCTTCCCAAATTATAAAAAAACATGTAAAAGATTTCTCTGATAGTAAGGTAAGGGATACAAAGGCTTTACCTCAAATGAAACTTCACTGAATGAAAAGAAGATAATTTATGCAATTGCGTAACATTGCCATTATTGCCCACGTTGACCATGGGAAGACAACACTCGTAGATGAACTTCTCAAACAATCAGGAAATTTCCGCGATAACCAGCGTACCAGTGAGCGTATGATGGACTCAAATGATATTGAAAAAGAACGTGGAATTACAATCTTAGCAAAAGTAACATCTGTTGTTTGGAAAAATACTCGAATTAACATTGTTGATACACCAGGCCATGCCGATTTTGGTGGAGAAGTCGAACGTATTCTAAATATGGTAGACGGAGTAATCGTGCTTGTTGATGCAGCTGAAGGGCCAATGCCACAAACAAAGTTTGTCGTTGGAAAAGCATTAAAGGTAGGGTTACGCCCTATTGTTGCCATTAATAAAATTGATCGATCTGATGCACGTCCTGATGAAGTTATCAACGAAGTTTTTGACCTTTTCGCTGCCCTTGATGCAACAGATGAACAACTTGATTTTCCTATTCTTTATGGATCAGGCCGCGATGGATGGATGGCTGAAACTCCCGAAGGACCAAAAAATCAAGGACTGAACCCTTTGTTTGACCTAGTAACTCGCCATGTACCTTCTCCTACTGTAGCTGAAGGACCATTTCGGATGATCGGAACTATCCTTGAAGCAGATCCATTTCTTGGAAGAATTATTACGGGTCGCATTCATTCTGGCTCTATTAAACCAAATCAAAATGTAAAAGTTCTTGGACAAGATGGAAAACTCTTAGAAACTGGACGTATTTCAAAAATTTTGGCATTTCGTGGATTAGAACGACAACCTATTGAAGAAAGTATTGCTGGTGATATTGTAGCAATTGCAGGTTTACAAAAAGGTACTGTTGCTGATACTTTTTGTGATTTTTCAATCAATGAACCACTCACCGCCCAACCAATCGATCCTCCTACAGTCACTATGAGCTTTCTGGTTAATGATAGCCCCCTTGCTGGAACTGAAGGGGATAAAGTAACAAGCCGTGTCATTCGCGACCGCTTGTTTAAAGAAGCAGAAGGTAATGTAGCTCTTAAAATTGAAGAATCAGCCGATAAAGATTCTTTTTATGTTTCAGGACGAGGAGAATTACAACTTGCAGTTCTCATCGAAAATATGCGCCGTGAAGGATTTGAGCTTAGTGTTTCACGTCCACGGGTTGTTATGAAAAAAGATGAAAATGGAACAATTCTCGAACCAATCGAAGAAGTTATGATTGATGTTGATGAGGAATATTCTGGAATTGTTGTTCAAAAAATGTCTGAACGTAAAGGAGAAATGGTTGAGCTTCGTCCCTCTGGAGGTAATCGTGTACGCCTTGTCTTTTACACACCAACTCGAGGACTTATTGGATATCAGTCCGAACTTTTAACTGACACACGTGGCACAGCAATCATGAATCGCCTTTTTCATGCTTATCAACCTTATAAAGGAGATATTAGTAGTCGTGTCAATGGTGTTATGATTTCAAATGATACTGGTGACTCTGTTGCCTATGCTCTTTTTAATCTTGAAGATCGTGGACCTATGATAATCGATGCTGGTGTCAAGGTCTATCAAGGTATGATCATTGGTATACACTCACGCGATAACGATTTAGAGGTAAATGTCTTAAAAGGAAAAAAGCTAACCAATATGCGTGCTTCTGGAAAAGATGAAGCTGTGAAATTAACCCCTCCTATCAAAATGACATTAGAACGTGCCTTATCATGGATACAAGATGATGAACTTGTAGAAGTAACTCCTAAAAATATTCGTTTACGCAAACTTTATCTTGATCCAAATGAACGTAAACGTTTTGAAAAAACACGCTCATCAATTTTAACATAATTTCATAACTTCCTCAGTAAAATATTTTATTATAATCTGCTTCATCATATTCCGGAAAGGATATTTATATGAATATTAAAGAAATACCCGTTGGTAAAAATCCACCAGAAGATATCAACGTCATCATTGAAGTCCCTCTCGGTGGTCAGCCAATAAAATATGAAATGGACAAAAAATCTGGAGCGTTATTTGTTGACCGTTTTCTTTACACATCAATGGCTTATCCTGGAAATTACGGTTTTGTCCCACATACTCTTTCAGAAGACGGTGATCCAGTTGATGTTCTTATTTGTAATACCCGTCCACTCATTCCTGGTTGTGTTATCAATGTTTATCCAATCGGTGTCCTAATTATGGAAGACGATGGTGGTAAAGATGAAAAAATTATCGCTATCCCAACTTCTAAATTAACACAGCGGTATATCAATATTCATAATTATATGGATCTTCCCGAAATTACATTAAAGCAAATTGAACATTTCTTCGAACATTATAAAGATCTTGAGCCTGGAAAATGGGTCAAAATTGAAGGTTGGAATGATAAAAATTTTGCGCATGAATTGATTAAGAAAGCTATTGAACGTAATAAAAGAACATAGCTATCTTAACATAATAAAGCCTGTTTTCTTAAACAGGCTCTCACTTTTTTCTTATTTTGCATAAAGATATAATCATAAAGATTGTAATATCTTTTTTAGTTCTTCTATATATCTTGAAAAATGAAGTCGTTTATAACGTGATGCTGCGCCACTCTTAAGAGAAATATAAGAAGATGGAATTTTCCATTGTTTCGATAAAAATTTAATTAACGCTTTATTTGCTTTTCCATCTTCAGGAATAGCACGAAGACATATAACTAAATACTGCTTTCCATCATTCTTGTATTCAGCTCCTATTATCCTATCAATTGAAGCTTTGGGAATTAGGTATACCGATAGAATCAAACCACTCGTATCAACTTGATAAAGCATTCTACTCGCCTAATCTCGCATTTCTATAAGTATATACCTACATAAGCGCGCCACATAAAAGTACGAATAAAATAAATGATCATAAACACTACAATAGGCGAAATATCAATCGCTCCAAGATTTGGTAAAATTCGCCGGACACGGCCTAAAACAGGTTCTGTTATGCGATATAGAAAATCTCCTATCAAAATAACAAAGCGATTACGTGTATTTATGATATTAAATGCATAAAGCCAAGAAAAAACAACACTTGCAATTAAAATATAAATATAAATACTGAAAATTAAATCAATTATCTGAAGCAATGCATAAATCATTCTTTTTTCTTCTTTTAATCAATGGAATAGAGGAGCATATACAAGGTATTTATTAAAATAACCCTTTTTATAGAACAATTATTTTACAGTTTTATGCTTTCATACTTCCCTCTGTAAACAGAAAATACAGACATTCTAATTTCTTATCTCTATATCATAGTGAATGGTCAAACCTAATTAGAATAAAAAAATAGCCAGAAAAAATAAAAGCAATAATGAATGACCTCAGAATCTTCAGAAAACTTTAAAGAGTCTTCATATAATGATCTTGCTACTTTAACTTATAAGACTGAGTCAAAAATAACTTTCAACAAAAAACAGCCTTAAAGGCTGCCTTCACTTTATTTAAAATTACTTCTGTAAAGCAGTCAAACGGTTAAGTGCATTACTAAAACCATTTAACTGAACAAATAAATCATTTATAGTTGGCTCACCTGGTGCAGCAACTGTCATAGCCAACTTCAAATGCTTTCCAGTACGCAAAGCTGCTATAGAATTTTTGTCAAAAACTATTGGAACAATACAACCTGATGGCATACAAGTCCGAATACCGGTTTCAATAACAGCCTTTCCCTCATCTACTTGTAAACGAACTGGCTTGGAAACCAAAATACCAAAAGGAACTGTTAAATTACCAGATACAACACCATCAGTATTGAGAACAATATTCATAGCCAAAATGACACGATTCTGATCGTTAACTTCTTGACGATTCATAAAGCAAATTTTTTTTCCATCCTGTATACCGCAGTTAATACTCCACAAGCCATAAGTCTCAGTCAAAGAAGAGGCACCATTCGGTAACATAGCTGCTACAGGCTTTGTTGCAGCTGACTTTTGATCCACTGCAAATGCCGCGGAAGAAATACTCAAAAGAGTAAAAATCGCAAATAAATTGAATAACTTTTTCATTTTATATTCCAGTTCTTTATATAAAAGAGAATCACTTTTATTTTAATAATTATGTATAAATATAAAGCATCTTAAAGAAAAAACAGCTTTTTGCAATTATATAGCTTTTATAAACACCTAAGGCTACCTCGAAATTCGCTGACAACTTTCATATAAACATGCTTTTTAAAAGAGATAACAATTGAAGGTAAAATTTCTATATCAACCCATTTCCACTGGTCAAATTCTGCTTTATTACCATCTGGTGGTGGATTAACTAAAATTTCAGAAAGTTCTCCTGTAAATTGAAAAGCAAACCATTTTTGCATTTGTCCGCGATATTTACTGTTTAGTACATCTCCAACAAATTTTTGTGGAAAATCATAATAGAACCAATCCTGTGCCTCCTTAATCAGCTTTATTGATCGGATACCTGTTTCTTCATAGAGTTCACGACGCGCCGCATCTAATGGCTTTTCATTCTCATCAATCCCTCCTTGAGGAAGTTGCCAACGATTAGATGTTTTAATATGCGCATGAGTATCTGTTACTAAACGGCGCCCAACCCAAACTTTACCTTCATGATTAAACACAAGAATCCCAACACATTTCCGATAAGGAAGAATTTTTAAATTAACAATTGCATCCATTCAATTATCACTCAAAAGCATGAGCTATATATCCCCTTCTTACTTTAAAATATCTTTATTGGGATCTGGTGGAAATGCTGCATTCGCCATTTCACCTCGTAAAAGTTTATAAGCTTCATTCAATTGAACATCATCTTTAGGATCTTGTGGGACAAAAGCAGCTGAACCAGACCCTTTATTATTTTCTAGCTTTCCTTTGATATGCCCTTTTAACTCAGATTCACCAAGCTTTACATCATGACCTTTATATTTCTCAGGTAATGGTTGCTCTACAATAATGTCTGGTGCAATCCCAGTTCCTTGAATCGAAGTACCAGACGGTGTATAATAAAGTGCTGTTGTTAAGCGTAAAGCACCATTTTCACCTAAAGGAATGATGGTTTGAACTGATCCCTTACCAAAGGATTGTGTGCCTAAAATTGTAGCGCGACGATGATCCTGTAATGCACCTGCAACAATTTCAGAAGCACTTGCTGAACCACCATTAATGAGCACAATAAGGGGCTTTCCATTGATAATATCCCCTGGCTTAGCATCAAATCTCATCACATCATTCTTTTTACGCCCACGAGTCGATACAATTTCACCTTTATTGAGAAAAGCACTTGAAACACTAATAGCCTGATCTAAAAGACCACCAGGATTAAGCCGTAAATCAAGAACATATCCCTTCAGTTTAGATTCAGGAATTTTAGACTGAATATCTTTAATTGCAGACTGAAGATTGCTAAAAGTTTGCTCAGAAAATTGAATGAGTCTTAAATACCCAATATCACCCTCAACGCGATATTTAACCGCCTTTACCTTAATGATGTCACGAATAACTTTAATCTCAATTGGCTTATCAACACCAGAACGAATAATTGTTAATGTAATTGGTGTTCCAGCAGCTCCTCGCATCTTATTGACAGCTTCACTCAATGTTTGACCATTCGTCTGTACACCATCAATTTTTGAAATGAGATCCCCTGCCAAAATCCCTGCTTTTGATGCAGGCGTATCATCCATTGGAGAAACAACTTTAATTAAGTTCTTTTCCATGGTTACCTCAATACCAAGACCCCCAAACTCTCCTTTAGTAGAATCTCGCATATCTTTAGCTTCTTCAGCATTCATATAGGATGAATGTGGATCAAGTGATGTAAGCATACCATTGATAGCACTTTCAATGAGCTTTTTATCATCCGGAATCGTCACATATTGCATACGTACCCGCTCAAAGACATCACCAAAGATGGCCAGCTGTTTATAGGTATCACTTTCACTATTTGCAGCAACAGACTGCATCGTAATCATTGAACTGGCGCCGAGTAATACCCCAGCGACCAAAAGAATAATTTTACGAATCATTTTGGTTCCTTCTCGATTTTTCAGTCCGCCACCAAAGAGCTGGATTTATAGGCTTTCCCTGTTTTCTAAACTCAATGTAAAGCATTGGAGCACTTTTGCCTATATCCAGTACAATACTGTTTGCAATAAATTGCATTCCCATCGTACCGAGAGGCTCACCTGAAAGAACAAATTGCCCTTGAGTTACATTAATTTTTGACATCCCAATAAGAACAATATGATAGCCATTTCCAACCTTGAGAATAATTAGCTGTCCGTAAGAACGAAACGGTCCAGCAAAAGCAACAAGAGCATCAGTAGGTGCTATAACAATGGCTGCTGGATCTGCTTCAACTATTTCACCAAAACGGGTAATCTGTGAATTATTATTAACATGTTGAATCTTCTTTCCTGAAACAGGAAAAAGCAAAGAGCCCTTTTGATTTTCAAAATCACGTTGATCTAACAATTGTAAATTTTTCCGTACTGGTATTGATGTATCAAAACTAAGTTGTGATTGACGTTCAAGCTCTAAAATCAACTCTTCCAAAGACTGAGCTTTTTTAGTAAGGGCAATATTTTTTTGTTGCTGCTGTCTAAGTTCTTGTTCTGATCGTTTTTGTAACTTTGCCTTTTTGTCCAATAAAAGCTCTAAATGTTTTCGCTGTTCTGCTTGATTTTGCATTTTAATCTTTAGAGCTGCATATTCTGTAGTAATTGAGTTGCTCAATTTGGTCAACTCCTTGAGACTGACTGTTAAAGCTTGTGTTTTCTCTTGCATTTCAGGAATGATAGCCCCTAATAAAATAGAACTACGCACAGATGCTAACACATCTTCAGGTCGCACCATGAGAGCAGGAGGTGGATTCAACCCCATACGTTTTAAGATAACAAGAACTTCCGCAAAATCTGCTCGACGGATTTTTAAACTCTGATGAACTCGTGCGCGCTCTTTTATCATTTTTTCAAGCTTCTCCTCCCTTTCAGCAACATCATTTGCTGTAGTACGTTCTGCTTTAGCAATCTTTATTAATGCATCAGTTAAAGCACGTTGATCTCTTTTTAAACGCTCAACTTGGTCAACAAGAAAAGTAACACGCTCACGTGAAACAGAGATATTTTGGCGAATTTCCGCCAATGCTTCACGTGTTGCTATATCTTCGGCATGCGATACAGACAAGAAAAAAAATATACTCAACACCAGCACAACAAATATCATATATTTTTCATATGAAAATCGTATCTTTCTATGAAAAACAAGCAGCTTCATTTTCCCAACCATTAAGCCTTATCGCATAAAATAGGGATGCTTTAAATGGTGTGACCTAAAACAATATTAATAAATGCACCAATAGAGATAAAAATTACACAAAAATATTAAACACGGTGATAAGGATGATTATTAGCAATTGTTACTGCTCGGTAAAGTTGCTCTGTAAGTAATATACGTGCAATTTGATGTGGCCATGTCATAAAACCAAAAGACAAAAGAAAATCAGCACGATTTCTTATCCGCTCATTGTGTCCATCAGGTCCCCCCAAAGCAATAACTACATCACGAACACCTTCATCACGATAAAATCCTAATTTTTCAGCAAAAGCAAATGATGAAATCGACTTCCCACGCTCATCTAATACAATTAATTGACACTTTTCAGGCAAAAATTCAATAAGTCTTCGTCCTTCTTCTTCCATACGTTGATATGCTGTTTGAGCACGACTTTCTGATATTTCTTGTAATATTTTAAAATGAAACCCAACAGCTCGAGAACTTTTAGAAAAACGACCTAAATAATGATGAACTAATTTGTGTTCAGCCCCCTTCTTCATGCGACCAACAGCAAAAATAGAAATTTGCATGTCAACGATCTCCAAAAAGAATTGGCTTTATGTTGTTTAAATCTGGAGTTAGAAATATTTTTTCTAAATTATAAAATAGACGAATTTCAGGACGGAAAAGATGAACAATAATATCACCTGTATCAATCAATACCCAATCACCACTAGCAAGCCCCTCTACACTTACTCGACCATACCCGCTATTTTTCCAAGTACATAATAAATGATCAGCGACAGCAGATACATGACGCTGTGAATGTGCCGAAGCTATAACCATGTAATCAGCTAAAGATGATTTACCCTGAATATCAATGGAGATAATATCTTCTGCTTTTGTATCCTCTAAACTGTTGAGAATAATTTTGAGACCATCAGCTACCGAAAAGATTTTTTTTCCTGCCAAAGATACAATATTATGAGAGTATTTTTGTGAAATATTTTCCAGATTAATATCCTTTCTTATCACCTAAAACATAAACAAAGAGAAATTTCTTCAAAGAGATTTGCAAAATCTTATAAAATATTCAAGAAAAATTATTTTCCTTTAAACGAAGATTGGTTGAAGACTGAAAAGATAAAGGTCCATGCAAATAAGTCCAAACTGGTGGTTTTATAAAAGGTAATCGTTTACTTTCTCTCTCATCCAAACGAAAGCAACGGTAAATGTGTGCCATAGGAGAAGAAAGCGCTGACATACATACAGAAGGACGATCGATAACTGCAATAGGAAGCATAGACACAATATCACGCCACCTATACCAGTGATGAATTGTTGCAAAACTATCTGCACCCATAATCCACACAAAATGCACTCCCCTACAATGTGCAAGAATATGAGAAATCGTACTTACTGATACCGTACTTCCTATAGTATGTTCGAAACCCGTTATACGAATCTTTGGATGATCAATAAGTTCAAAACTTGATCTCATTCTCTCATCTAAAGATGGTAATTGTGTACAATTTTTTAAAGGGTTCCCCGGAGTTACCATCCACCATAGCTGATCAAGATGCAAACGCCGAATTGCAGTTTTTGCCACAAGAAGATGTCCTGCATGTGGTGGATTAAATGATCCACCAAAAAGACCAACTACACTGGACTTTTCAACATATGGTATACGGTTTTTCCATGGAAAAAATGGCTTTTTCAAGGCCTAACCTGCCCATTTCCTTTAATATGGTATTGAAATGACGTTAGCTGTTCAACACCTATGGGACCGCGTGCATGCATTCTTCCCGTTGCGATACCAATTTCTGCCCCAAAACCAAATTCACCTCCATCAGCAAATTGTGTGGATGCATTATGAAGCAAAATAGCTGAATCTAAATGATCAAAAAACATCTTCACCACCCTCATATCCTCAGCAATAATTGATTCTGTATGTCCTGAT
Source organism: Bartonella sp. B35(2025) (assembly GCF_053794465.1). Lineage (NCBI taxonomy): Bacteria > Pseudomonadati > Pseudomonadota > Alphaproteobacteria > Hyphomicrobiales > Bartonellaceae > Bartonella > Bartonella sp. B35(2025). The sequence goes on along the minus strand of NZ_CP200035.1, from coordinate 186,632 downwards.
GAATAACGTTTAATATGTGCGATAGCTCCCTCAATACCATCAACTGTTTTAACAGATAGAATTGCATCAAGATATTCGTGTGACCAATCTTCTTCAGATGCCAATTTAGCATCTGGCATAAGAAAAATGATATCTTCTGTTGCACGAATTTCACACCCATTTTCCTGTAAAACTGTCAGAACAGGAAGAAATTTTTTTAAGGATTTTCGGTCAATTAAAACTGTCTCAACAGCTCCACATACACCTGTCCGCCGCAACTTTGCATTCACAACAATATCACACGCCATATCTAAATTTGCCGACTGATCAATATAAATATGGCAGATCCCCTCTAAATGTGCAAAAGTGGGGACACGTGCATCAGATTGAACCCGCGCAACAAGATTTTTCCCACCGCGAGGTATAATCACATCAATTGCACCATCCAACCCCTCAAGCATTTTTCCAACAGCACCACGATCTGTGGTTTTAACCATTTGAATGGCATCTTTAGGAAAATCAGCCTGCTCTAGTCCTTTTACTAATGCCGAATGAAGAGCGTGAGAAGAATGAAAACTAGCTGAACCACCACGTAAAATTACCGCATTTCCAGCTTTTAAGCACAAGACACTTGCATCAATCGTAACATTTGGCCGACTTTCATAAATAACCCCAATTACACCAAGAGGCGTACGCACACGACTTATATGAAGTCCATTTGGACGTGTCCATTCACTTATCACTTGCCCAACGGGATCAGGCAAACAAGCAATTTGGCGAACACTGTCTATAATTGCACGCAAACGCAATTCATCTAACTTGAGCCTGTCAATCATCGCTGCTCTCAAATTATTTTGAACAGCATTCGCTAAATCTTGACGATTAGCACATAAAATCTCATCTGAATAAGATTCAAGATTCAGAGCGATCATTTCCAATGCTTGATTCTTTTGTTCAGAAGAAATAACTGCAAGCAAAGAAGAAACACTACGTGCCCTTTTTCCTATGTTTTTCATCTGTTCTTCTAAGGTCATACAATTATCCATTTTCCAAAAGTAATAAAGAAAATATACGATAAATTTTTTAAGTAGAATCGATCAAGCAGCGTAAAACCATATCATTACGATGCACCATAGAAGAGCGCGCTTCATATCCAAGGATAGATTCAATTTCTTCACTTTTACACCCCATAATGCGTACAGCTTCATCTTTTCCATAACCTACAAGTCCACGAGCAACTTCAGTGCCACTTTTATCAACAATTGCAACTGTATCTCCACGATTAAATATCCCCTCAATTGCAACAACTCCTGCAGCTAATAATGATTTTCCAGATTTAAGTGCCTTAACCGCTCCCTGATCAATAGTCAAAACACCTGATGGATCTAAATGACCAGAAATCCAAATTTTCCAAGCATTAACAGGTTTTTCACTGGCAGCAAAAAAACTTTTACGTTCCCCTTGATCAATTGCTGCAAGAGGATTCATACGCTTGCCTGAAGTAATAACCATAGCTGTTCCAGCGGAATTCGCTATTTTCCCAGCATCAAGTTTAGTCTTCATCCCTCCTCGGGAAATCTCTGAAGTAGAAGTATCAGCCATTTTTTCGATATCACTCGTAATTGACGCAATAAAGGGAATAAATTGAGCTGTTGGATCACGATGAGGAGACTTCGTATAAAGACCATCAATATCCGATAAAAGTATCAAAAGATCTGATCCCATCATCGTTGCAACACGCGCTGCTAAACGGTCATTATCGCCATAGCGAATTTCACTTGTTGCAACAGTATCATTTTCATTAATAACAGGTACCGCCCCAAAACGCAAAAGAACATTAATCGTAGCACGTGCATTTAGATAACGCCGCCGCTCTTCTGTATCAAATAAAGTCAGCAAAATCTGACCAGTTTTTAATCTATGTCGAGCAAGCGCATCACCATATGTTTTAGCTAATTCAATTTGTCCCAACGCAGCACACGCCTGACTTTCCTCTAACTTTAAAGCACCTTTAGGAAAGTTCATCAATGTTCTTCCTAAAGCAATAGCTCCTGAAGACACCAATAAAATCTCAACACCTTTTTGATGCAGCTCAGCAATATCACTTATCAAACTGTTAAGCCATTCAGCTCGTAAACCTTTCTGAGGATCAATCAAAAGTGCAGATCCAATCTTAATCACAATACGTTTATAATGTGCAAGTTTTTGTAATCCAACTGCCATCTTAATCAATCCTGCTACCCTTAACGATATCCTCTTTGCGTGCCATCTCAATAATATGTGCACTAGCACGTAATACATTTTCTAAACCGTCACGACTAAACGCAGAAAACATAATAACAGATTTACCAGTTACTTTTTGCAAAATATTTTGTTTGGCTTTACGCTCCTCAATAGAAAGGGTATCTATTTGACTTAAAGCTACAATTTCAGTCTTATCACTCAAATTATTTCCATATGCTTCAAGTTCATTACGAACAATCTGGTATGCCTTTGCCACATCTTCTTCTTGAGCAGAAATCAAATGAAGTAACACACGACAACGTTCTACATGTCCTAAAAAACGATCTCCAATCCCCACACCTTCATGTGCCCCTTCAATTAAGCCAGGAATATCTGCAAAAATAAATTCACGAGCGTCAATGCGTGCAACACCAAGATGAGGATGTAGGGTAGTAAAAGGATAATTTGCAATTTTTGGTTTTGCAGCTGTTATTGACGCTAAAAAGGTTGACTTTCCAGCATTGGGCAAACCAATAATTCCCCCATCAGCAATTAATTTCAAACGTAACCATAGCGTACGCTCTTCCCCAGCTAAACCTGGATTTGCATGACGAGGTGCTCGATTCGTAGATGTTGTAAAATGAAGATTTCCAAAACCACCATTACCTCCTTTTGCAAGACGGTAACGTTGTCCAACTTCCGTTAAATCACAAATCAATGTCGCATTATCTTCTTCAAAAATCTGTGTCCCAACCGGAACTTTAAGGATGATATCATCACCTTTTTCACCTGTCATATTACGCCCCTTGCCATGTCCTCCTGTTTTTGCTCTAAAATGCTGCTGATATCGATAATCAATCAGTGTATTGAGACCATCAACAACAAGAGCCCAAACATCACCCCCACGTCCCCCATTACCTCCATCAGGACCTCCAAATTCTATGAATTTTTCACGACGAAATGATACTGCTCCTGCTCCTCCATTACCGGAACGAATGTAGACTTTAGCTTGATCAAGAAATTTCATGAAAGTACTCACTGAGGAATCAAATTCCTCTATTTATAAATAATGTATTAATTTTATCAATTTTTTATCATCTACAAAAAAACGTACATAATATCACTGATAATCACTTGGAAATATCTTCATGTTAAAATATATTGAAAGCTCAAGGCTTTTTTAAAAAAGAAGCTATTTTTTTGTTACTATTTTTCCCTTAAATTCAAGAGCTAAAAGATAAAGCTCAACTGATTCTACTCTACTTGCAGGGGGTTTTACATGATGAACTATTTTAAAATTCTGTTTTAATGCAGTGAGAAGAGTGCTTTCTGTTCCTCCTTGAAAAGCTTTTGCTAAAAAATGTCCTCCAGGTTTGAGAACTGAAAGAGCAAAATCAGCAGCAGCTTCACACAAATAAATTGTCCTTAAATGATCTGTGTGACGATGACCTGTTGTCGGTGCAGCCATATCAGAAAGAATTATATCTGGCTTTTTGCCTAAAGCCTCAATTAATTTCTGCGGTGCATCTGCATGTAAAAAATCCATTTCCAGCATAACAACCCCAGGTAATGGGTCAACATGTAAATAATCAATACCAACCACATTAGGCCTTTGAGTATTTGATGCTGCTATACGTGCAGCTACCTGACACCATCCACCAGGTGCTGCTCCTAGATCAATAATTCTTTGACCTTTTTTAAGAAATTTATAACGCTCATTAATTTCAATTAGCTTATAAGCAGCACGCGAACGATAGCCATCCACTTTTGACTGATGGACGTAAGGATCATTTAAATGTCTTTCTAACCATCGTCGTGATGATGATTTAATGGCTCCAGCTTTTTTTCTTACGTGCTGATATAATTTATGTGATCCTGAACCACCATACCCACCCATTGGCGTTTTTGTCTTTTTTTTCATAATTATTTGTTGTCTCCATATTCTGACAGCTACTAACGCCTAAAGCCTCTCTTCTTATGATAACACCACACACCATCGCGTAGCATAAGATCTATCAAAATTCCTTCTCTTAATCCACGATCAGCAACTCTCAATCGTGGACTGGGCCAAACTTCTCGAATAGCATCTAAGATCGCACACCCAGCCAAAATTAAATCTGCTCTCTCTCGCCCGATACAAGGATTGGTTATTCGTTTTTTTATATCCCATGATAATAGGCGTTTCATCATAAGAGTAATATCTGCGTTATTCATCCAAATACCATCAACTTGATTCCGATCATAACGCTCTAAGTTAAGGTATATTCCTGCTAAAGTCGTAATCGTTCCAGAGGTTCCCAAAAGATGAAATCGCGACCCTTGAGCTAAAGCCCCTAATTTATAACGATCTGAAAAATTATTTAAGAAACCCTGCACATAATTTTTCATCTTTTCAAAATCCTCTAAACTAACATCATTCCCTCCAAAACATTCTGCAAGTGTAACGACACCAACAGGAAGAGAAGTCCAAGCTATAATCTGCTCAGATAAGCACAAAGAACGCTTTTTAGAAACATCAAGGAGTGCAATTTCTGATGATCCTCCTCCAATATCAAATAGCACAAGTGCATCAGTATCTGGCTCAATTAGCGTACCACACCCTGAAACAGCAAAACGTGCTTCTGTTTCACGATCAACAATTTCCAATTTAAGGCCAGTCTCATCCAAAACGCGCTGAATAAAATATTCACCATTTTTAGCTGAACGACAAGCCTCTGTCGCGACAAAGCGATAACGCTTAATATGTTTTTGTTTTAGCTTGAAATGACAAATTTTTAACGCTTCAATTGCTCGATCCATAGCTTGTGTATTAAGAAAACCACTACTTACTAAGCCTTCTCCCAGCCGTACAATACGTGAAAAAGTATCAACAACTCGAAAATGCCCTGGTTTACTAGGCGATGCAATAAGAAGACGGCAATTATTCGTTCCTAAATCAAGTGCTGCATAAAGAGATGAAGATTGTAATTGAGAGAACCGTGAAGAGAAGGATGTTTTTTTACTTTTTATTTTACTATCTACCATTATTTGACCATGAGTCCCACAAGTTTTATCTGATCGAATAAGCACCTGTTTTTGTTGACAATATCTTTTTCTCGATTGTTTCTCTATATTGACAGGAATAGAACACACTCCTTTCTGTAACAACGCAGAATGATTATTTTGACTAGCATCATGGTGATCACATAATCGTTTTATTCTGGTATTACACACCCTCCTTCGCTTTGGCTCTTTTGAACCACAATCTAACGGAGCCATTTTTCCTTATCCTCTAAGCGTTTTCCCCTCAAAATAAGTAAATACAAAAACTATTTTTTAATTATTAAAGCTAAACATAACAATGCTGCATTAGATTAACAATATCAAGGATACATTACCTATTTTTCTGCCATAAAAATTTTTTATGGTATCATCATTAAAGCTTGAACTAATGAAAAATATTTTAGTATTAAAAAAATAAAAATTTTCCGTACTAGCACGCTTTTCTTTATAGATTTGGAACTATAGATTGACCATTTATGATTGCGTCTTTTTATGATCTGCCAATCTATCTTTGTATAACATACATTGAGTAAGCCTATGAAAAATCAATGATAAAAATATTGAGTTTACATAATGGAAAAATAGAATATTAAAGATTTTTCTTTAAAAGCTATCTTATTTCAATAAAGACAAACTTAATAATATCAAAAATTCCTTGAAATATTATTTTTTCTTATTTTCATAACGTAACAACATTATAATAGCATCTTGAGTAAGAGATTAAACTTTGATGCGACTATCATCAAAACTACTACAATACCTAAATTGACATTGGTCATGTTATCTTAAGAATTATCTAAAATTTTTCAAAAATTGAGCTATACCTCATATAAAAAAGTAAGCATTTCCAATTATTTTAATCTCAGTTAAATTGGTTATTCTCAATAGTTTCTTTACTGTTAATTGGCTATTATAACTTATTTTATAAACTCTATAAAAAATTCTATCATTAATTTTCTACTACATATAAAATAGCTAACTGTATTTTATGTTTGCAAAATATTTTCCAAGTTTAACAAATTACTTCTATATATTACTTTCAGGTTTCTCACTTATATTTAAATTCAAAAATGAAATACAATGATTTATACGATAGTAAGATTACTAAAAATTACCTATCATCCTATCTCTGTAAGGAGTAAAGTGCTTCATTAAGTCCTTTGAATGGTACAGTAAAAGAAAATATTTTTCCTCCTTTAACCTTATAGAAAATACGCACATTTTTATTCTGCTCTATTTGTTTACTTAAAATTGGCCCTACAGGTAATTGCGCTAAACAAATTGCTTGATTGCACTGTGTATAACGAATCAAAATGGGTTTCTTAACACCATCTAAAAACATTTTAATAGGAATATCTGTATCAGCTTGTGGTAATGTTCGGAAAAGCATTACTGCTTCACCATTTTGCGTAGCAACAAGAGACCAACTAAAAATAGTATTATCCTCTTGATCATGAACAGTCTGCGTTACATTACATATACCTTGTTTAAGTTTTTGTTTTTCATCGCAGATTAAAGTCCAATTATAAAATTGTGTAATAACTCGACGTATTTCACCAGGAGCTCCACCAGGAACAGATAATCGTGGTGGATGCACTGTATAAACAGTATTTTTTTCATCAGCAAAGCCTTTATCCCTACCTAAGAAGATAGAGATGAAAAGAAGCTTTATTATAATTGCACTGTTTTTTTTTATCTTCATTTTAATCTTAGACTAATTCCTGCTCCCACACCCCAGTAACCTCCAGTGCTCGTTACAGATAAGTTAGAGCGAACATTTCCATTTTCAGATGTATAACCAGCACCAAAAGCAAATGCAGATTGACTACGCCATAAACCACTACCCAATGAAATACTCAAAGATCCAGGTACATTATGATAATGTAAATTAGATACTGCCAAACCAACAGCTGCAGCCTGCCTTGCCTCTTTTCGAGTATCTTCAATGCCATAACTTAGTGCTTCAAACTTCATATCTGTATACGATTTAGCTTCATTTACAACATTATTAATCTGCGTATCTGTATACTTTTTCGCATCTTTAAGAACAAGATCCTTTTGTTTTTGAGTGTAATCGTATAATTGCCCGCCATTTATTGCTTCTTTTGAACCTGACGCGATGCTACCATCAGCAACATTATCAATCAAAACAGGCTCACTTTCATTACCACCTTTTAAAGTAATCTTATTGGTTTTCTTCCCATCTTCACCTTTATCGTAGTTAACAGCACCATACATAACTGTATTTTCAACATTCTGTACCTTTTTATCAAGAGTGTCTACTTTTTCATCAATGGTGTTTACCTTATTCTCAACTTCGGTAATCTTATTATTTGTTGCCCAAAGCTGCCCGCCAGTTACAGGTTCGTGTGAGTCTTGTTCAATTTTACCATCAGGAATCTGGATATTTCCATTTTGATCAGATCCAAAAATATTTGGAATTATATTTGTCTCAATATGACGAATACGATCATTGATAATTAATAAATTCTGATTGATACCATCAAAAGCATCAGAAACAGTATTATAATTTTCATTACCAATACCACCATTATGCTTGAATTGTATAATATGAAATTTAGGAGCAACCCATTGACCATCCGTATAGTTAGCACCACCCCCTAAATATGCTGCTAGAGTATTACCCATAGAATAGAGCTGAGCACCATTTACTGCTTCTGTTGATTTTTCTGTAATTGCTCCTGCATGTACACCAGAAAGAATCCGCGCCATGTCTTTATTGTTTGCAATACTGATACCAGTGCCTTCCTTTTCTCCACCTATTTGGATAAAATGTGTATTCTTATCTTGCTTAATAAGGTTATTATCCGAAAATTTGATAATTTCATCCTTCATCTTATTATGAATGTTCTTAACAGAATTACTCATACCTTCAAAAGCATCTACAACATTCTTATAGACTTTTTCTTCACCTACACTACCATCAGAATTAACAGTTTTAATCTTGAAACCTGGAGCAATCCATTGTCCGTTTTCATATTTAGCATCACCACCAAAATACTTAGCCAATGTATTACCTATTGAATAAAGCTGAGCGCCATTTATTACCTCAGTTGAAGTCGCTGAAAGTGTTCCAGCCTTTACTCCAGAAAGAGTTCTTGCTTCACCATCACTGTTTGCAATACTAATGTTAGTACCACCTTTCTTTCCACCTATCGTGATAAGGTGCGTTTTGTCATCTTGCTGAACAAGGCTATCACCTACAACTTTAGTGATCTCATTTTTAATCTCTTTATGAATATTTGTGACAGAACTACTTACATTAGCTAATGCATCCGCAACAGTATTATAAGTCTTCTCTTGGCCTTCATTACCATCAGCATTAATCGTTTTAATCTTGAAACTTGGAGCAGTCCACTCACCATTCTCATATTTAGCATTACCACCTAAATACTGAGCAAGCTTATTACCCATTGAATAGAGCTGATTACCCGTTATGGCTTCAGTTGATCCATTAGAAATAGACCCATCTTGAAGATACTTAATTTTACTATTTGCTTTTTCTGCTCCATGCCGTGCAACAAAAGCCTTTTCGTCTTCGCTCCACAATAGTGCATTCTGGCTAATATTTCCGGTAATCTGATTTTGCACATCTGCAATAGATTTATTAACATCTGTGAGAGATTTATCAACTCCAGTAAAAGCAGAACCAAAATCATTATATGTTTTACCATCAACTGTATAAGTCGGCGCGGTACCATCAAGTACATTCGCGCCACCACCTAAATATTTTGATGTATTTTCAGCAATCTTTTGCAAATTACCTGTTACAGTAGCCACACTATTCGTTACAGTAGTCACATTCTGATTAGTCGCAAAAAGCTGAGCACCATTTACTGCTTCAGTTGAAGTCGCTGAAAGCGTTCCAGCTTTTATTCCAGAAAGAGTCCTTGCTGCACCATCACTGTTTGCAATACTAATGTTAGTACCACCTTTCTTTCCACCTATCGTGATAAGGTGCGTTTTGTCATCTTGCTGAACAAGGCTATCACCTACAACTTTAGTGATCTCATTTTTAATCTCTTTATTGATCTCATTATGAATATTTTTAACAGAATCACTCACACCTGTAAAAGCTTCAGCAATGGTTTTATAACTCTGTTCTTCATCATTACCGTTAGCATTAACAGTTTTAAATGTGAAACTTGGAGCAGTCCACTCACCATTCTCATATTTAGCATTACCACCTAAATACTGAGCAAGCTGATTGCTCATTGAATAGAGCTGTGCACCATTAATAGCATCTGTTGAGTCTTTAGTAATATCACCAGCTTGAAGATGCGTAATTTTGCTATCACTTTCTTTACTTCCTTCTTTATGAAGAGCAGTAAAAGCCTTTTTGTCTTCGCTCCACAACAGTGCATTCTGGCTAATATTTCCGGTAATCTGATTTTGCACATCTGCAATAGATTTATTAACATCTGTGAGAGATTTATCAACTCCAGTAAAAGCAGAACCAAAATCATTATATGTTTTACCATCAACTGTATAAGTCGGCGCGGTACCATCAAGTACATTCGCGCCACCACCTAAATATTTTGATGTATTTTCAGCAATCTTTTGCAAATTACCTGTTACGGTAGCCACACTATTCGTTACAGTAGTCACATTCTGATTAGTCGCAAAAAGCTGAGCACCATTTACTGCTTCAGTTGATTCCGCTGAAAGTGTTCCAGCTTTTATTCCAGAAAGAACCCGCTCTTTCTTATCTTTATTTAAAATACTGATTTCAGTACCATCTTTTTCTGCACCAATCGTAATATATTGTGTTTCCTTATTCTGCTGAACAAGGCTATCACCTACAACTTTAGTGATCTCATTTTTAATCTCTTTATGAATATTTGTGACAGAACTACTTACATTAGCTAATGCATCCGCAACAGTATTATAAGTCTTCTCTTGGCCTTCATTACCATCAGCATTAATCGTTTTAATCTTGAAACTTGGAGCAGTCCACTCACCATTCTCATATTTAGCATTACCACCTAAATACTGAGCAAGCTTATTACCCATTGAATAGAGCTGATTACCCGTTATGGCTTCAGTTGATCCATTAGAAATAGACCCATCTTGAAGATACTTAATTTTACTATTTGCTTTTTCTGCTCCATGCCGTGCAACAAAAGCCTTTTCGTCTTCGCTCCACAATAGTGCATTCTGGCTAATATTTCCGGTAATCTGATTTTGCACATCTGTAATAGATTTATTAACATCTGTAATAGATTTATTAACATCTGTAATAGATTTATTAACCTCTGTGAGAGATTTATTAACTCCAGTAAAAGCAGAACCAAAATCATTATATGTTTTACCATCAACTGTATAAGTCGGCGCAGTACCATTAAGTACATCTGCATTACCACCTAAATATTTTGATGTATTTTCAGCAATCTTTTGCAAATTACCTGTTACAGTAGCCACACTATTCGTTACAGTAGTCACATTCTGATTAGTCGCAAAAAGCTGAGCACCATTTACTGCTTCAGTTGAAGTCGCTGAAAGCGTTCCAGCTTTTATTCCAGAAAGAGTCCTTGCTGCACCATCACTGTTTGCAATACTAATGTTAGTACCACCTTTCTTTCCACCTATCGTGATAAGGTGCGTTTTGTCATCTTGCTGAACAAGGCTATCACCTACAACTTTAGTGATCTCATTTTTAATCTCTTTATTGATCTCATTATGAATATTTTTAACAGAATCACTCACACCTGTAAAAGCTTCAGCAATGGTTTTATAACTCTGTTCTTCATCATTACCGTTAGCATTAACAGTTTTAAATGTGAAACTTGGAGCAGTCCACTCACCATTCTCATATTTAGCATTACCACCTAAATACTGAGCAAGCTGATTGCTCATTGAATAGAGCTGTGCACCATTAATAGCATCTGTTGAGTCTTTAGTAATATCACCAGCTTGAAGATGCGTAATTTTGCTATCACTTTCTTTACTTCCTTCTTTATGAAGAGCAGTAAAAGCCTTTTTGTCTTCGCTCCACAACAGTGCATTCTGGCTAATATTTCCGGTAATCTGATTTTGCACATCTGCAATAGATTTATTAACATCTGTGAGAGATTTATCAACTCCAGTAAAAGCAGAACCAAAATCATTATATGTTTTACCATCAACTGTATAAGTCGGCGCGGTACCATCAAGTACATTCGCGCCACCACCTAAATATTTTGATGTATTTTCAGCAATCTTTTGCAAATTACCTGTTACGGTAGCCACACTATTCGTTACAGTAGTCACATTCTGATTAGTCGCAAAAAGCTGAGCACCATTTACTGCTTCAGTTGATTCCGCTGAAAGTGTTCCAGCTTTTATTCCAGAAAGAACCCGCTCTTTCTTATCTTTATTTAAAATACTGATTTCAGTACCATCTTTTTCTGCACCAATCGTAATATATTGTGTTTCCTTATTCTGCTGAACAAGGCTATCACCTACAACTTTAGTGATCTCATTTTTAATCTCTTTATGAATATTTGTGACAGAACTACTTACATTAGCTAATGCATCCGCAACAGTATTATAAGTCTTCTCTTGGCCTTCATTACCATCAGCATTAATCGTTTTAATCTTGAAACTTGGAGCAGTCCACTCACCATTCTCATATTTAGCATTACCACCTAAATACTGAGCAAGCTTATTACCCATTGAATAGAGCTGATTACCCGTTATGGCTTCAGTTGATCCATTAGAAATAGACCCATCTTGAAGATACTTAATTTTACTATTTGCTTTTTCTGCTCCATGCCGTGCAACAAAAGCCTTTTCGTCTTCGCTCCACAATAGTGCATTCTGGCTAATATTTCCGGTAATCTGATTTTGCACATCTGTAATAGATTTATTAACATCTGTAATAGATTTATTAACCTCTGTGAGAGATTTATTAACTCCAGTAAAAGCAGAACCAAAATCATTATATGTTTTACCATCAACTGTATAAGTCGGCGCAGTACCATTAAGTACATCTGCATTACCACCTAAATATTTTGATGTATTTTCAGCAATCTTTTGCAAATTACCTGTTACAGTAGCCACACTATTCGTTACAGTAGTCACATTCTGATTAGTCGCAAAAAGCTGAGCACCATTTACTGCTTCAGTTGAAGTCGCTGAAAGCGTTCCAGCTTTTATTCCAGAAAGAGTCCTTGCTGCACCATCACTGTTTGCAATACTAATGTTAGTACCACCTTTCTTTCCACCTATCGTGATAAGGTGCGTTTTGTCATCTTGCTGAACAAGGCTATCACCTACAACTTTAGTGATCTCATTTTTAATCTCTTTATTGATCTCATTATGAATATTTTTAACAGAATCACTCACACCTGTAAAAGCTTCAGCAATGGTTTTATAACTCTGTTCTTCATCATTACCGTTAGCATTAACAGTTTTAAATGTGAAACTTGGAGCAGTCCACTCACCATTCTCATATTTAGCATTACCACCTAAATACTGAGCAAGCTGATTGCTCATTGAATAGAGCTGTGCACCATTAATAGCATCTGTTGAGTCTTTAGTAATATCACCAGCTTGAAGATGCGTAATTTTGCTATCACTTTCTTTACTTCCTTCTTTATGAAGAGCAGTAAAAGCCTTTTTGTCTTCGCTCCACAACAGTGCATTCTGGCTAATATTTCCGGTAATCTGATTTTGCACATCTGCAATAGATTTATTAACATCTGTGAGAGATTTATCAACTCCAGTAAAAGCAGAACCAAAATCATTATATGTTTTACCATCAACTGTATAAGTCGGCGCGGTACCATCAAGTACATTCGCGCCACCACCTAAATATTTTGATGTATTTTCAGCAATCTTTTGCAAATTACCTGTTACGGTAGCCACACTATTCGTTACAGTAGTCACATTCTGATTAGTCGCAAAAAGCTGAGCACCATTTACTGCTTCAGTTGATTCCGCTGAAAGTGTTCCAGCTTTTATTCCAGAAAGAACCCGCTCTTTCTTATCTTTATTTAAAATACTGATTTCAGTACCATCTTTTTCTGCACCAATCGTAATATATTGTGTTTCCTTATTCTGCTGAACAAGGCTATCACCTACAACTTTAGTGATCTCATTTTTAATCTCTTTATGAATATTTGTGACAGAACTACTTACATTAGCTAATGCATCCGCAACAGTATTATAAGTCTTCTCTTGGCCTTCATTACCATCAGCATTAATCGTTTTAATCTTGAAACTTGGAGCAGTCCACTCACCATTCTCATATTTAGCATTACCACCTAAATACTGAGCAAGCTTATTACCCATTGAATAGAGCTGATTACCCGTTATGGCTTCAGTTGATCCATTAGAAATAGACCCATCTTGAAGATACTTAATTTTACTATTTGCTTTTTCTGCTCCATGCCGTGCAACAAAAGCCTTTTCGTCTTCGCTCCACAATAGTGCATTCTGGCTAATATTTCCGGTAATCTGATTTTGCACATCTGTAATAGATTTATTAACATCTGTAATAGATTTATTAACCTCTGTGAGAGATTTATTAACTCCAGTAAAAGCAGAACCAAAATCATTATATGTTTTACCATCAACTGTATAAGTCGGCGCAGTACCATTAAGTACATCTGCATTACCACCTAAATATTTTGATGTATTTTCAGCAATCTTTTGCAAATCGCTTGTTACAGTAGTCACATTCTGATTGGTTGCAAAAAGCTGAGCACCATTTACTGCTTCAGTTGATTCCGCTGAAAGTGTTCCAGCTTTTATTCCAGAAAGAGTCCTTGCTGCACCATCACTGTTTGCAATACTAATGTTAGTACCACCTTTCTTTCCACCTATCGTGATAAGGTGCGTTTTGTCATCTTGCTGAACAAGGCTATCACCTACAACTTTAGTGATCTCATTTTTAATCTCTTTATTGATCTCATTATGAATATTTTTAACAGAATCACTCACACCTGTAAAAGCTTCAGCAATGGTTTTATAACTCTGTTCTTCATCATTACCGTTAGCATTAACAGTTTTAAATGTGAAACTTGGAGCAGTCCACTCACCATTCTCATATTTAGCATTACCACCTAAATACTGAGCAAGCTGATTGCTCATTGAATAGAGCTGTGCACCATTAATAGCATCTGTTGAGTCTTTAGTAATATCACCAGCTTGAAGATGCGTAATTTTGCTATCACTTTCTTTACTTCCTTCTTTATGAAGAGCAGTAAAAGCCTTTTTGTCTTCGCTCCACAACAGTGCATTCTGGCTAATATTTCCGGTAATCTGATTTTGCACATCTGCAATAGATTTATTAACATCTGTGAGAGATTTATCAACTCCAGTAAAAGCAGAACCAAAATCATTATATGTTTTACCATCAACTGTATAAGTCGGCGCGGTACCATCAAGTACATTCGCGCCACCACCTAAATATTTTGATGTATTTTCAGCAATCTTTTGCAAATTACCTGTTACGGTAGCCACACTATTCGTTACAGTAGTCACATTCTGATTAGTCGCAAAAAGCTGAGCACCATTTACTGCTTCAGTTGATTCCGCTGAAAGTGTTCCAGCTTTTATTCCAGAAAGAACCCGCTCTTTCTTATCTTTATTTAAAATACTGATTTCAGTACCATCTTTTTCTGCACCAATCGTAATATATTGTGTTTCCTTATTCTGCTGAACAAGGCTATCACCTACAACTTTAGTGATCTCATTTTTAATCTCTTTATGAATATTTGTGACAGAACTACTTACATTAGCTAATGCATCCGCAACAGTATTATAAGTCTTCTCTTGGCCTTCATTACCATCAGCATTAATCGTTTTAATCTTGAAACTTGGAGCAGTCCACTCACCATTCTCATATTTAGCATTACCACCTAAATACTGAGCAAGCTTATTACCCATTGAATAGAGCTGATTACCCGTTATGGCTTCAGTTGATCCATTAGAAATAGACCCATCTTGAAGATACTTAATTTTACTATTTGCTTTTTCTGCTCCATGCCGTGCAACAAAAGCCTTTTCGTCTTCGCTCCACAATAGTGCATTCTGGCTAATATTTCCGGTAATCTGATTTTGCACATCTGTAATAGATTTATTAACATCTGTAATAGATTTATTAACATCTGTAATAGATTTATTAACCTCTGTGAGAGATTTATTAACTCCAGTAAAAGCAGAACCAAAATCATTATATGTTTTACCATCAACTGTATAAGTCGGCGCAGTACCATTAAGTACATCTGCATTACCACCTAAATATTTTGATGTATTTTCAGCAATCTTTTGCAAATCGCTTGTTACAGTAGTCACATTCTGATTGGTTGCAAAAAGCTGAGCACCATTTACTGCATCTCGTGAATTTTCTCCAATTGTACCATCAGCGACATTAACAATCTTACTAGCCATACCATCATAAATAGCGTTATAAGCTTTTTTAGTTTTATCCCAATTTAAACCATAAGATGAAATATTTTTTTCGACATTTATAATGCGATCGCTTAGCTTCGATATACCACTATCAATACCTTTAAAAGCGGAAGCAACATTGTTATAGATCGTTTTAACAGCAGTGCCATCAGCATTGAATTCATGAGTTACCTCAAATCTAGGAGCTACCCATTGTCCATTATTATATTCAGCACTACTATCTAAATACGTAGCAAACTGATTACCCATGATATAAAGTTGCTGACCACTCACTGCTTCCATTGAATCAGCAGAAAGTAAACCGTTCTTAACTCCCTTTATCTCCTTACCACCAGCATTAATTCCCTTAAATTCTACACTCGGACCACTTGTAATCACTAAACCATCGTTAGTTAAACTACTTCTTCCCGCTGTTACACTCTGAACTTTTATATTATTAGATAAATCAAATATTATACTAGTTCTATCTGAACCTTTTGTAATCTTAAGGTTTTGATTTGAACTCGCTAAAAATCTTAAGACATCATCTTTCTCAAACTCTAGAGAAGTCGCACCAGTTTCACTACCAATAGACAACCTCCAACCTTTTTTTGCATATTCTCTTAATGCTTTTAGCTGTGCAACATTTACTGCATCGGTATCTTCACTACCGGCTGCCACTGCAGTAATTTGCCGTGTTTTTTGTTTATCAACATCACCTACACTGGCTGCACTTAATGTGCTTTTCCACACATAATTATTTTTTTCTGTTAAAGCACCTTTTCCAGGATGATATCCGTTTTTACCAGCATGAGTATTAGCTAAAGAATGAGAACCTATAGCTACACTATTGTCATGTTGTGCTTTTGAACGGTAACCAAAAGCAACACTCTCTCCACCTATTGACGCTGCAAGCCCACCAAAAGCAACTGAAGAATCTCCCTTTGCTTCCGATCCAATACCAAAAGCAATACTTGCCTTACCCCTTGCAAGCGCAGAAACACCAAAAGCTTGCGCCCCCCCAGCTTTTGCGGTTGCTCCTGCACCAAACGCAGTTGAATAATTACCCGATGCATAAGCCCCACAACCAGTCACAAAAGAATAGATACCATAAGCTCTGGGTAAAATATTCATTCCACCACCAGTCGACCCTCCCATATAACCACCATTCTCACTTGTCTGTCCATTACCAGTCCAAACAGCCCGTTTATCCATAATACCATAAGGACTATATTGAGAGAATTTTTTTGTAGTAATAAATCTATTATATTGCTCTTCTGCACTTATTTTTTGATCTCTATTCTGTATAGATAAATCGCCACGGTCTGAAACATAATCTACACCACAATAATCATCATCACCAGACAAAACAATACTTCCATGGCTACCATAGTCATAAGCTACACCAGGACTATTTGTACTTCTGCGGCTTTCTCCTGTTATAGCAAGATTTGAAGCAAAAATAGGCGAAACACTCGATAAAAGCATAGCCATTACTGTCCCAAATGAAATAGTTTTATTCAAATTTTGCTTATAAGAGAAATGATAATTCTTCAGCTTATTTTCTTTTAAATTAGAATATACTCTTTTCATAATAAGATTCCCCTCATAAAAACATATTTAAGACATTAAAAAAACATAATTTAACTCTAAAGTACCGTTATTCAGTTTTGTCACAGTATTTGTTATTAAAACTTTGCATCATTGAACTGTGCATTTCCAAATTAATGCGCTAGAAAAATTGGTTATTAGAAACATAAAAAAGGCATATTTTATAAGAGAACGTATGAAAAAGAGGTATTTGCTAATTTTTATGTATTAATAGAAAAATGAATTATATGATTTAGATAAAAAATAGAGATGAGATTTGGATTTACCAGAGAAGGGGAGTGTTTTTTGATGCAGCAGATCTCATATATCATGGATTTTCTCTGTGTTTAGTTCTAGAGAAGGGATTTTTCTCTGTTGAAATGTGTCTAAATTGTGGTCATTTCCTTTACGTATAAGATATTAAATGAAATAGCAAGAAGAAAATGATAGCATTTTAGCTATCTTCATGAAGAATATTTATAGAAATTGGAGAGATTTTCTTATAAAGTCTACTGTAAATTATGCTTTTTATGGAGATTTTAGTTTAAATTATATTATTGGAATAATTTGTTATTCTTATATTTCACAGAATAAAACTTCCGCTTTTGTTCTGTTTTAACACAAAAGCGGAAGCTTTAATAAAGATATGATATTTTCTTATTAATTCAATGTCAGATTAAATCCCGCACCTATACCCCAATGTCCTCCTGAGCCAGTAATAGACAAATTAGAACGAACATTTCCACTTTCAGATGTATAACCAGCACCAAAAGCAAGTGCAGACTGGCTACGCCATATACCACTACCCAATGCAATACTTAATTTCCCAGGTGTGTCATTGTAACGTAAATTAGATACTGCCAATCCAATAGCAGCAGCTTGTTTTGCTTCTTTCTGTACATTTTCTATACTATAATTTAAAGTGTTAAACTTCATATCTGTATATCTTTTAGACTGGTCAACAGCATCATCTATAGCATCAACAACGATATTTTTTACCCGTTGATCCGTATAATGCTTTGAATTATCAAGAATAATTTGCATTTGTTGCGCAGTATAATCATGCAACTGTCCACCATTTACGGCTTCTTTCGAACCTGACGCGATACTACCGTTAGCAACATTATCAATCAAAACAGGCTCACTTTCATCACCACCCTTTAGAGTGATTTTATTGGTTTTTCTGCCATTTACATCTTTATCGTAGGAAACAACCCCATCAACAAGATTGATGTACTGATTCTCGATATTATCAACTTTGTTTTCAATATTGGTAATTTGAGCTCCAACATCAGCAATTGTATTTGAAATATTGTCAACTCTTTTTTCAATATTATTAACCTGCTTTTCAACATTTGTAACACGCTCATTCGTTTCCCAAAGCTGTCCACCATTCACTGCATCGGTGGAATCCTGTTGAATTTTACCATTAGCCACGTTAGTAATCTTACTCATTCTACCATTATGACTAGCATCATAAGCTCCTTTGTTATTATTCCAACGTAAAACATCCGCATCCACTTTATCTTTTATTTCAGCAATACGATTATTTACATTCAATATACTATTGTTGACACCACCAAATGCTTCAGCAACATTGGAATAATCTCTCTTATCACCAGATGTACCATTAGGATTAATCTGTACAATCTGGAAATTAGGATTTGTCCATTGCCCCCCATTATAGTTAGCACCACCACCAAAATACTTAGCAATCTGATCACCCATACGATAAAGTTGATTACCTGTAATAGCATCAGTGGAATTGAGAGCAATTCTACCATCTTTTACATTATGAAGAGCGACTGGTACTTGCGCTTTAGAACCACCTAAAGTTATACTCTCATAATTAACACGACCGTCTGGTTTTTTATCGTAAAGAACTGCAAAAGTACTTCCTTCCTTAATAACCTCAATACTATTATTGATATTCGTAATATGACCATCAAGTTGTTTTTTATTAACAGCCTCATCATCTTCTGTTGCAGCTTTCACGCCAGAAATTGTACGAGCCTCACCCGATTTATTGGCTATCTTAATTGTAGTACCACCTGTTTCTTTACCAATAGTTATATCACTACTCTCCCCTCCTTCCTGCTTAACAAGAACATTATTTGTTATGGTATTTTTGAATGCATTCAGCTGTGCAACATTTACTGCATCAGTATCTCTTTCCCCTTCTGCCACTCCTGTAAGCTGTTTACCTCCAGCATGAATACCACCAGTTGTCATCCTCGGACCACCAGTAATTATAAAACCATTACTACCCATATTGCTTGATCCTGTTATCACACGATCAACTTGAATAAGCTGAGCTAAATCAAATGTAACATCATTATTACCATTTTTTACAATTTCAATATTGCTGTGATTGTAATTATCAACTGATGCTAAATTTACTATACCATTCGGACCGATGGTCATAGCATCTGTACCATTAATCCTGAGCTGCCACTCACTTGTTGCCGCATCTTCTGCAATTACATCTCTCATAGCATTCAGCTGTGCAACATTTACTGCATCAGTATCTCTTTTCCCTTCTGCCACTCCTGTAAGCTGTTTACCTCCAGCATGAATACCACCAGTTGTCATACTCGGACCATTAGTAATTATAAAACCATTACTACTCATATTGCTTGATCCTGTTATCACACGATCAACTTTAATAAGCCGAGCTAAATCAAATGTAACATCATTATCACTATCTTTTACAATTTCAATATTACTATGATTGTCCTTATTAGCTGATGTCAAATTTACTATACCATCCGGACCGATGGTCATAGCATCTGCACCATTAATCTTGAGCTGCCACTCACTTGTTGCCACATCTTCTGCAATTACATCTCTCATAGCTTTCAGCTGTGCAACATTTACTGCATCAGTATCTTTTTTCCCTTCTGCCACTCCTGTAAGCTGTTTACCTCCAGCATGAATACCACCAGTTGTCATACTCGGACCACCAGTAATTATAAAACCATTACTACCCATATTGCTTGATCCTGTTATCACACGATCAACTTTAATAAGCTGAGCTAAATCAAATGTAACATCATTATCACTATCTTTTACAATTTCAATATTGCTGTGATTGTCCTTATTGGCTGATGTCAAATTTACTATACCATTCGGACCGATGGTCATAGCATCTGTACCATTAATCTTGAGCTGCCACTCACTTGTTGCCGCATTTCCTACAATTACATCTCTCATAGCATTCAGCTGTGCAACATTTACTGCATCAGTATCTCTTTCCCCTTCTGCCACTCCTGTAAGCTGTTTACCTCCAGCATGAATACCACCAGTTGTCATCCTCGGACCACCAGTAATTATAAAACCATTACTACCCATATTGCTTGATCCTGTTATCACACGATCAACTTGAATAAGCTGAGCTAAATCAAATGTAACATCATTATTACCATTTTTTACAATTTCAATATTTCTGTGATTGCCATTATCAACTGATGCTAAATTTACTATACCGTTCGGACCGATGGTCATAGCATCTGTACCATTAATCTTGAGCTGCCACTCACTTGTTGCCGCATCTCCTGCAATTACATCTCTCATAGCTTTCAGCTGTGCAACATTTACCGCATCGGTATCTTCCTTCCCGGCTGCCACCCCTGTAATCTGTCGTGTTACCCTAAGTGTAGTATCACCAACACTAAAAGCACCTGAAGTGCTTTTCCATGCGATATTTTCATTTTTTGTTACACCGCCCGTTATAGGATCATAACCAAAAATATGACGGTCAATACGAGAGATAGACCCCCCACCCACAGCAACACCATCATTCACAAGTACCTGTGCATTCGCACCAATTGCGACTGAATGGTGCTTCTCAGCATAGGTATGGAAACCTATAGCAATTGCATTTTCAGCTTTCGCTATAACTTGCCTTGTTTGCCCACTCTCTTCCACAGGCTTACTGCTACCTATTGCAATAGCACCTGCTGCTTGAGCTAGAGCATTTGAACCTATAGCAATTGTGTAATCTTTAGTTGCCTCTGTAAGCCCCCCGATAGCAACTGCAGACTTCCCTGATGCTTCTGACCCAACACCCATAGCAATACTTACTATCCCACTCGCAAGTGCAGAAACACCAAGAGCTTGCGCCCCCCCAGCCTTTGTGGTTGCTCCTGCACCAAATGCTGTTGAATAATTACCTGATGCATAAGCCCCACAACCAGTCACAAAAGAATAAATACCATAAGCTTCAGGTAGAACATTCGTTGCACCACCAGTAGTCTGCACCCCCATATAACCACTATCTTGACTCGTTGCACCATCAGCAATCCACTCTGCTTTCTGCGTCATCGTACCATAAGGATGACGATCATTAAAAGCTTGATCATTAATAAATCTATCATATTGTACTTTTGCAGTTATTTTAGCGGCTGTATTTGATAAACCGCCACGACCAATAACGTGATCTACACCACAATAATCATCATCACCAGCAAAAACAATACTTCCATGACTTCCCTTAGGATAAACTACATTAGTACCACTAGAATTTTGGACATTTGCTCCTGTTATAGCAAGATTTGCAGAAAAAATAGGAGATGTACTCGATAAAAATATAGCCATTGCTGTTCCAAATGAAATGGCTTTAGACAAATTTTGTGTTGAATATAATTTCATAAGAACCTCCTCCAATAGAGTTCAACATTATCAAAGTGCGCAAAAACCCTCACAGCAAAACCTCACGTTCGCGCATTCCAAAAAAACCAAAAATAAAGATAAAACTCACCCCTCGCTGATACTGATATTTACTATAGTATCACCTTAAAATCCCTGAAAATATTGAATTTAGAAAAGGCCCCAACCCTTTTAGCTAAAGGAATTTAAGCTAAAAAATACACTACTTTTAAAATATTACACAACCCTCATTCAAAAACACAGCTATTCATCACCCTAACAAAATAACTCTCATTAAAGAGTAATTTCCTCCTTCAGATAAAGCGCAGCAACAGAATGGCAAGAGTATAAAAATAATTTTTTATTAATTTATAAAAATACATCCCAAGAAACATACAAATATATTTTAAAATAAGTGATATACTACAGCATATTTCCATGAAATTCATAGACACCACTCAAAACTCCGTATTGCTGATCCACCCTTTTCCATCGAACTAATTCTCAAGATTATTTTAAAAAAATAAGAGTATATGTGAAAGGATTGTTATTTTTGAAATAGCAATCAATATAATTCAGAAAAGAAAATACAAATTCTCTTCACAGATAATTTACCCAGTTTTAGGGTATTAGATACGCTCATATTTTTTATTTTGAATCAAACAATTTATATGTATTATAAAGACAAATATTCTTATTCATATAGGAAATGAAAATACATTCACCCCGCCCACCTAAGAAATGCTATGCAGAATACATTTTACAAAATACATTCGTGATGCCCAGAGAAAAAATATTCAATTACAGCACTAAAATAGTTTCACAACAAATTATTCAAATTACACAAGAAATTATCAATTTTCCTTAAGTTACACCAATTTTACTCTCTTTATTTTTGATAAAAATAATACTTTTTAAAAATGAAAATATTGTTTTTTGCTAACAAGAAAGATTTTACCGGAGCCATTCTATTTTTATGTATCAGATCAAACAAAAAATTACTTTGATTAATCAAAATAAAGGAGCTCTTTAGCTTCACGCTAATATAACTATCAGATATCACAAAAAAAATATAAAATAGCATTAATTAATCACCTCCCTTGCTAAAGACGATAATTAGCTGTTACGTGCATTCAAAATACTGCAGGAATGAAGATGCTAATAAAAATATTTTGTACTTTATTAAACATGATTGTCACAACCTATTATCGCTTTAAAAGATAGTAAAAAAGTACACTTAATAATTGCAATTTTCTCACTAAAACATGTACAAATAGTGTTTTATCTATCTATATCTTTTTAGTTTTTACCTTTTTACCATAGGTATGAATACTCAGAACAATCATAAAGCCCAATAAACTAAAGAGAAGATTAGCATATTTTTATCAACTTAAGCGTACCTTATAACAAAGGATACAAAACACCAACAAGCAGGATCACTTCTTGGCAACGATCTCACCAATTTAATAAATTAATAAAAAGTAAAGGTACACGTTACCTTAATGAATAATAATATTAATCAAGGTATTACATACTAAAATAGCCAATTTGATTACTTCTATATGTTGAATCAAATTAGCCTTTTGAACCTTATAAATCTAATAATACAAAATTGTCTTCTAAAATTGGAAGAAATTATGATATTGCTGATTTAAATACAAAATAAGCTAATCATTTTCTTGAAACGGCACAAAAACTATCTAATAGAGCAGTATTTTAGCTTTTATGTAAATAAAAATGATATACTAGATTCTGTAATACCATACCAGATTTTCATAACCCCAACTGAAATAATAGAAATTAATTTTATGTAAACCTTACTCTTCATTTAGAATGATATTTGATAATAAATCATTTTGAAAAATTAATGAGATAAATTAAAGTTAACAATAGTTTATTATTCATGAAAACCCAAACTCAGCTAATTGGATCTTAATTCCATGACTGTATATGATCCAACTTTATTATATAATCACATACAAAAAGCTATGCTTATTCATATATCTCTAATCTGATAAAACACTTTGTCTTACTAAAATCTAAAATTATCAGAATACTCAAATCTGATATGAGTACATAATTTTTAAAAATAAACGCAAAACTAAGTACCATATCTTACTTGTTAGCGTTAGTGGTGAAAACAAGAGGCATTTTTTATTTGTCACAGTATACTATCTAAGCAAGAGGAAATAATTGAATTTAAAAAACCCAAAACTATCCTTCACTATCTAGAATTTCATGAAATCTGAAAAGACTATAGAAAATTTTAAAAACTAAGATATAACAATTACTAATTTAATAAATTCATCGACATGGATTTATATTTGCTTAAAACAGATAATATTTTATCTTTATCATTTCCCAGGGATGATAATGCTCGAGAAATTGTTGGAATAATATTTTTTGTCACAGAGCGAGCGTATAAATCCTCCATCGTAGCACCCTGACTACCAATACCTGGACTAAGCAACAATGCACTGCTAAGTGTCTCATAAAAATCATCAGACAAATTCGCCTGTGTTGCACCAACCACAGCACCGCAAGGTTTAACCTCAGGATAAAGTTCTGTATTAATTTTTTTTATATCATTCGCTAAATATTGGTATAAAGTTATATTATTAACAAGAGCGTTTTGTAAATATCTTCCCTCTGGATTTGAGGAAGCTGTTACAACAAAAACATAAGCGCCATTTTTTGCGGCTTCATCTATCAAGGGCAAAAGAGTATCAAATCCCAAAAAAGGAGTTACTGTTATTGCATCCACCCTTAACTTACTTTTCATACTAAAATATGCTTGAGCATATCCATACATTGTCGTACTTATATCACTGCGCTTAGCATCTAAGAGAATTAAAATATTATTATTGCGACAGATATTGATAACTTTTTCCAGTACTTTAAATCCTTCAGCTCCAAATCTTTCAAAAAAAGCAAGTTGAGGTTTTATGATAGCTAATTTTCCAACTAAAATATTAAGATACTCAATGCAATATTTTTCCAAAGCATCTAAATTATCATAACCACACCATGCTTCTAGAGCTTCAGATGTAGGATCTAAACCAACACATAAAGGGGAATATACCGCAGATAGTTTTTTAAATTTATCAAAAAATGGTATATTTTTACTCATAGTCAAAACAAGCCTTATCTATATGATATCACATTTGATTATAGATTCAAGAAACAGAGACAATTCTATCAATTACAATAAATTACTTATTCATTTTTGACAAAAGATGATACATTTTATCGACTTTTTTAATAAAAAATATTTTTTCTTTGTATTTTTAAATTGAATTATTCCTTTTCTGCAACCATTCTATAATAGCAATGAACAGTAAATAAAAGTGGAATATAGTATTAGGCCTTAGAATAAATTGATTTAGTTTCGACACACTTTTCAATAAACTTTTCCCTGAACATAGAAATAAGTGAGACTAAAATAAACATATCAATAACTGATTAATAAATTTTGCGACAACCTTAAAGAAGGTTTGATAATTTTAGACGTATATTTTCATCTATCTTCTGCAGCTAAGAATACTAAAATAATGAATCAATTTTTGTTTTTCATTATCTAAATAAATTCTATCTCTGATTTATTTCTATACTAATTTCTGGATTAAAAAATTTATATTATATGTTTCCCCTGTGCATAATAGCGAAAGGTCCCTTTTGTTTGAGTTGTCTTTTCACCCCCATTGAACCCACACAGAGCAATAAACAAATAGAATATTTCTTTAAAAACCCTATAAAATCATAAATATCTTTTTTAAGATACATTTGATCTGTTACACGATGTATAATTTAAGTAATTTTATGTTTCAAATCTCTTTGTTCAAATATAATATATTTTTTTAAGATTTATCTTTAGATACCAAAAACAACATCAAGGATCTCAAATTCTTTCAATGTAAGAACCTGAATTTTTTGTAAATTATTTATAACTAAAATGGTAATTTTAGTCTTAAATTAATTTAAGATTACTAAGACCATAAAATGTTTTTTACAATCATATTCCAATTCCATATTTTTAAAAACTTCCGCAAAGATTAAGCCTTTTTATTTAATGATAAAAATAGAATCCACTTTATCAAAAATACCTATCCCTACTACTCCGCTTGTAAAGGTAAATAAAAATTTATTTCTAACTGATTTTTATGAATAGGATTAAACACTTCATCTAATGGCCACTTAACAATCATATTGTAAATCTCCAAATATCTTATTTATTAGATATGCTGAATCTATTCTTATGAAATAAGTATTTAAATATACCACGGTAATATTGTCTATTACATTATCTCAACTAATAACTTTAAATATATGAAGATAAAAATTGCCTATGTTATTTTAAATTTTACAACGATTAAAAATTACTAATTTAATCTCTTCAAAAGAATCTTCGATAAGTAAATTCTAAAATTGATAAGTATAAAAAATATATCTGATATCCTTCCCATACCAAACTGATAGCCTTTTAATGATGCTATCATAGCAAATGATCTTGTTTTTTCAGATCCCCTTCTTCCCCAAACTGTATATATCACCATCTTTCCTGCAAAAATTGGAACAAACTTTTGTATAGTATTAACCTATCTGATTATCATCCACTGTAGTAATTATTTATAAAGAACATACAAAAAAAATAATAATAAATTTATTAATTATTAATATTTATAACTTTTTTTACATTTATGTACGATTTTTTATAAACTGATAATTTTTATTGTTTTTGTGTTAACAATGGCATAGGCATTGAACGTCATTTTTAATATACCTCCTATTGTGAATAGCAGTAGGAAGTTTAAAAAAATTAAAATATTTTCCTTGTTAAATTTCCCCCAAAAATAAAAAAAGAAACGATTTCAACACGCCCTACCATCCTCTCCTGTCTCTTATAGAAATAAAATCTTACTACACAGTAATAAATAATTCTCTGGGCATTTGAACACCTGTTTTTCAAAATATGAAATCAAATTTATTGTTATGAATTAGTTCAAGAATGATTGGAGCCTAAGAATCTAAAGATGAAGAATCAGAACCTTAGCGAATTTATATCCTAATGGACATTGTAGCAATTCTAACCACAATAAGTGATAACATCTATTGGCAGAATCAAAATATCATTGGTAGAATTAAAAAATAAAAGCAGAAATTAGCCAACAAGCTTAAACAAATATTTAGCTTTTCGAAAGATCCGGTACCTTGGAATGAGGGTGAAAAAACATACAAAACAAGGTTCGTTATAAAAGCCACCGATAATATGCTGCGTCAACTCACTGGTTGACAATAATAGGCATAGACTTGTGCAAACTGGTCAATTGCTAAACCATTGATTTCCCGTGAATAAAAGCTCCGTACTTCGCTTTTCCAAGTACAGTGTTTTTCAGGAAAGGAACATATATAGGAGAAAAAATAGAGAAAAACGCCGCATTTTTAAGAAAAGTCAGTTAATTGAAAATAGCAAAAAAGCCTGCAATACTTGGGCTGTAGCGGGCAAGCAATTTTTCAAATAGGAAAGTTCGAAAAATGTTAATGGCGGAGAGAGAGGGATTCGAACCCTCGATATGGTTTCCCATATACACGCGTTCCAGGCGTGCGCCTTCAACCACTCGGCCACCTCTCCAGAAGAATCGCAATATACCCAGAAAGAAATAACGTGCAAGCTTAAACTGCATACCTAAAATTCAAAAATAACTTTGTTTACTAAAGTAAGGTATAGTATTCACTAAACAATACCGTATCCTCCGTTTCAAGAAGCAACTTTTTCCGTGGATAAACACCAAAAATACAATAACTAAATCGTCAGAAAATTAACAATTTTAATTCGTCCACACGATTCCTCATTAATAAACAAAATGAGCTTAAAATCGATATGCTCCCCACACTTCAAGAATCACCTGATCAAATATTGTCACTAGCCTATCAAAACTAATTTTATCCAACAAAATAATCAGTCAGTTAACTGTTATATTAATGTCTTTTTTCCCAATCTTAGAACATACTTCACAAAGATAATAAACCCCATCCCAACAAAAATGATCTAAATGTAATTGTTTCACAAAATTATAAAATTAACTAGAATCTAACTCTGCTGAAATTACCTTGTCATCTTATATCGTTACTGAGAGCACGTACAGCTCGTGCAGTTTCGCACTGTAAAGCTTTCTTTGCTAAAATTTTCATATCTTCAAAACTATGCGCCTGCAAACATGATTTTACCGATGAAATATCACAAGATATCATAGAAAGTTCATTAATTCCCAATCCAGTCAAAATCATTGCTGCAAAAGGATCCCCAGCCATACCACCACACACACTAACCCAACACTCATGTTTTGCTGCCCCCTTGATAGTTTGATGGATCATACGCAAAACTGCCGGATCAAGGCTATCAGCTTCAGATACAAGATAAGGATTTTTCCGATCAACCGCCATTGTATACTGAGTTAAATCATTAGTTCCAATCGAAAAAAAATCAACATAAGCACTCAAAATATCTGCCATAATAGCTGCTGCCGGAACTTCAATCATAATACCAAATTTCAATTTTGGTGCACCGATATCATTCCGAATTTCTTCTGCAATCTTTTTCATCACAAAAATCTCTGAAACAGACATGACCATCGGAAACAGAATCCATAGATCTCCTCCCTCTTTTGCTGCTCGATATAGAGCACGCAATTGAGGAACCAAAAGATCACGCCGACGTAACAAAAGCCGTGTTCCTCGAACACCTAAAAAAGGATTATCTTCTTTAGATAAATGTAAATGCGTAACTTGTTTATCTCCACCAATATCAAGTGCACGAATAATCAATGGCTTATCTCCAACAGATGCAATCATCGACCGATATGCATCAAATTGTACTTCCTCATCTGGAACATCTAAACTATCCAAAAACAAAAATTCTGTACGCATTAATCCAATACCTTCAGCTCCTAAATCCAGCGCAGCAGGAACCTGATGTGCGTAATTAACATTAGCCATGATACGAATTCTTTGGCCATCTATCGTTTGTACTGGCAATTTACATACACGTACTTCACTGCCACGCCTTTTCGCAACAATGCTTATCTGTTTTTGAGCATCTTCAATATCTTTAGAAGCAGGATCAAAATAAATAAACCCATTATCACCATCAATAATAGCTTGAATATTGCAATCAACTGCTAAAACATCAACACCTAAAGCTACAACCATTGGAATACCAAGAGTACGCGCTAAAATAGCTGTATGCGACATGGGTCCTCCCCATGCTGTTGCTAATCCCCGTACTTTTTTACAATCCAGCTGAGCTGCATCAGAGGGAGATAAATCATCTGTAACAAGAATAATACCATGCGGGATATCATTTAAAAAGAATGATTTATAAGACGGATTAATTTCACCTAAAACACGACGACCGATATCAACTAAATTAACAGCACGTGCTGCTAATAAAGGGTTATCTACCTTAGAAAACATATCTACAAACTGTCGAACTGCTCTATCCCAAGACCACGCCACACCGTGACCTTCAGCTATAAAACGATAAGCTTGAGCTATCAAATTTTCATCTTCAAGCAAAACCATTTGTGCAGAAAAAATCGCAGCAGAATCTGATCCCATACGAGCCGTAATATCATCAATAATTGATGCCATTTTATGCTTTGTTTTTTTAAGAGCATTCTCAAGACATGCAGCACCAGTTACAAAATTAACTGGCTGATCTGTGATAGAAACACTATCTTGCCTTAAAACAAAAATCTTACCAAGAGATAATCCTGGACTTGCTCCAATACCAGAAATACTTTTTTGTCTAAAACGTGGATACCAACCATGAAAAGCTTTAGTTTGAGCTTCCATTTCTCTCATTACACATTTTTCACTTATGCTCACTTTTTTGGCAACAGAAATCGCATCCTTAAGTAGCTGTATACCTTCTACAGCATCTGTTGAAAAAATTAAAATATCACCGTTTTTTGCTCCCAATTGCAATAAACCAACCAAGTTTTTCATTTCGACAGCATATCGCCCATGGCGAACTCTAATAGGGCTCGGAGCTTTTTTTGCAAAATCAACCCAAAGGGAAGCCGGTCGCGCATGAAGACCACTTGGATAATCTAAAATCCATTCTTGACACACCGAAAGATCACCAATAAAAGTCTTCCCCATCTTCGTATCTTTACCAAAAAAATTGTAACAATTTGCTGTTTATTTACGGTTGTTGAAAGTATTTCAAGTTGTTCTTTATCAAATACAAAATGTGTCAGTTTTTTGCAAATCTCTATACAGTTACCTAAGAAAGCTATAATGGCAATAATCGAATGTACCTTATCTCCATTTCACCACTCAATACCAGCAGGAATTTATATAACAAAAACAGCATCCCTTATAATGAAATTATAACTTTCATCCATTTCACGAGGAACTGCGATATCGTTCCCAAATCAAATATTCGTTATTGCCTCATGTGTAAGCATGCTTGCTAGATAACATCTGTCAACTACACCAACCTACACAAGAAATTCCGCAACAATTGTAAGTTGGACAGATTCTATAGACAAGATTTCTATCTCCTTACATCTTATAATAAATTAAAATATTTTGTTATAAATTTCATTCCAAAGTTGCATTTCCTAAAATATAAAGATAAACAACTACATAATTCTCTTTTGTTTTATAAAGTATTATCAAGTAAAAAGCTCAAATACCCTAACTTAATTTACCAAATAATTAGATACGACTGTTCAATAAATTATTCAAAGTGATCAAAAGAAAACTTGATTTCATTCTTTGCTTCACTAGAATAATTACTTAAATTTTTACATATCTAATCAACCAAAAGCTATTTTTAAAAACTTTATTATTGCTCAAAATTATTTAACATAAACCGCAATCATTTCTTATGCAAGAAAGTATAAAATTTCCCTACTCACCTATAACTGTAACCTACATTTTATTATTCTTCCCCTAAAAAACTGAGTAGCTTACTATTGCTCATCTCTAACTAATTACAAATCTCTATACGCAAGTTACTTTTTTAAGATTCTTCACGGCTAAATATCTCACGACACACAATCCTAAATATGCAAACTTAACCACTATTATAGATTCCCCTTTTTTAAATAAGTATCGCAACTGCACAATTCCACTTATCTGTGTATCCAAAAAATATATACACAAAAAAACAATACTCTCCGACGGCTAAAATTAAGTAAAGCTTTGCAAGTAACTGTGATTTCTAAACATTTTGAAAAACAAGATAAATAAGGCTATAAAATGGAAAAGTGAAGTTTCCTTAAATTGATCCTTGCTATTGCATGAAAGAGTTTCATTTCCACAATGCTCGACAGTAGGTGGATAAAAGAGTAACCTATGATATTGCTAATTATACCTTAATTATTTCGATACCTTTGAACTCAGTTTCCTAAATATCAATAGCTTTACTATAAATTTATCGAAAATCTCCTCAGTACTCATCACTCTTGAAGCAGCTTTAACCAATGCTTCTGCAATTTTTATGATCTATATCTCTTTTTTAAATGGTTAGCCAATGAATCTTCACCACCGACTAAAGAATATTATAGGCTCTTACAAACACCACAAGCATTAATGAACTGATCTGTTTTTATCAAAATAACCATCAAAATAGCTTAATTAAATTTTCCTATAATAACCCGAAAATAAATTGTCTAGTATCTTTTAATGGATAAAAAGTATGTGAGCTCTCATTAGTATTATCATACGCCAATTTACCAGTATTATCATACGCCAATTTACCGGTAAGACTTAGCATTATGTCAATATCCTTGGCACAAAAATAATATGCAATAGATCTTTTAATTATTTAAAAAAATATTCCTCTCCCCAAATTCTGCTCTTCTAGTTTCACGCATACCCCCTCTGCTTCTATTATAGAGTACAAAAAGGAAAGATAATACCCCATCTTCCCTTCCAATACTAAAAAGCTTAAAAACTGAAACCCAATAAATTACTCGTTTATAATTATTGGGTTATGTAATCACATTACAGTTTATTCTGCTGCTTCTACTATAGGAATGACCGAAACATATGAACGATTGTTAGCCTTCTTACGAAAAGAAACTGCTCCCTTTGATAAAGCAAAAAGAGTATGATCCTTCCCAATACCAACATTGTCACCAGGATGCCAACGCGTACCACGCTGGCGGATAATGATATTTCCAGCAATAACGACTTCACCGCCAAATTTCTTAACACCAAGACGCTTCGATTCTGAATCACGACCATTACGTGAGGAACCACCAGCTTTTTTATGTGCCATGGATATTCTCCTTTAATCTTTTTCACTGCTCGATGCTGTATCCGCTACCTTCTGAGACTCAGCCTCTTTTTTAGTAATTTTTTTGGTAGTTTTCTTGACAGAAGCAACAGATTTTGTTTCACTTTTTGTTTCTTTTGCTACAATAGCTTCTTTTTTAACTGGCTTTGTAACTTCTTTTTTAGATTTTAAACCATCAGTTAAAATTTCTAAAATACGAAGTATTGTTATTTCTTGGCGATGACCACGAGTACGTTTTGAATTTTGACGACGGCGCTTCTTAAATGCAATAACCTTACGTGCACGTGTTTGCTCTACAATCTCAGCCATAACCACAGCACCAGCAACAACAGGTGTACCGATAATCACATTATCCCCTTCTCCAATCATCAATACATCATTGACCTCAATAACATCACCGGTATTTCCAATAATTTTTTCAACTCTGACCAACTGATTAGCAAAAATACGGTATTGCTTACCACCGGTTTTAATGACTGCGAACATTTCTTATCCTTTCGTTCAATCCAGCTCTTATTTCGATTTCTGCCTTATTAATTAAGGGAAATAGGCTGCTTTTTATCAGTCGTAACAGGCTTTAAAAGAAGGGTAAAAACCCTCCAAACAAAAACATGCACAGATATCACTCCACGCTTGTATTCTTTGTATATATGACGGAATTTCTAGTCACTGTCAATAAAATCCCATAAAAAGTAAAAAATAGTTGTACTAAAAGTAATTGAAGGGTATCTACCCATCTACACTCAAATAAGATAAAATTTTTATTTCATTTTAATGTGGAGAGATGGCTGAGTGGTTGAAAGCACCGCACTCGAAATGCGGCATAGAGATAAACTCTATCGGGGGTTCAAATCCCTCTCTCTCCGCCAAATTATCAGTTAAAATAATATTTAAACAATGTTTTTTTATTCTAAGCGTCTTGACTGAATATGTGCTAATAATCCTAATGTAGAATTATCACGGTTATTAGCTTTGTTTTCTCCACGGATAATTGATAACAATTCATTTGCTAATTCTTTACCAAGCTCCACACCCCATTGATCAAATGAATTAATATTCATCAAAACACCTTCAACAAAAATACGATGCTCATAAAGTGCGATAAGGCGTCCCAGAGAAAAGGGAGTTAATAAATCCTGAATCAACATAATGCTAGGGCGGTTTCCTTCAAAGCTTTTATGAAATGCTAAATTATCTGCTTCACACTCATCAATTCCATTGTTTACAAGGATACGTCGGGCATCTTCAACACTACAGCCTTTCATTAAAGCCTTTGCTTGCGCTAAGCAATTTGCTACCAGCATATCATGCATAGGACGTAAATTTCGCTCATGACCGTTCACAAATAAAATAAATTCTACAGGAATAACATCTGTTCCTTGATGTAAAAACTGAAAAAAAGCATGTTGCCCATTGGTTCCTGAATCGCCCCAAACAACCGGACCACTAGAAAAATTCAATGGACTCCCATCTAAAGAAACTTGCTTACCATTTGATTCCATATCAAGTTGTTGTAAATAAGCTGGAAAACGTGCCAAACGCTGCGCATAAGGAATGATAGCACGTGATGAATAACCGCAAATAACGCGATGCCAGAACCCTAAAAGAGCAAATCGAATAGGAATATTTTTATGTAAAGGTGCAGTTTTAAAATGTTGATCCATCTGCTGAGCACCTTTGAGAAACTGGCGGAAATTCTTATCACCTATTGCCAACATGACAACAAGGCCAATAGCTGACCAAATTGAATAACGCCCTCCAACCCAATTCCAAAACTCAAAAACTCTCGAAGGATCTATACCAAATTCTGCTACTTTATCGAGTGCATTCGAAACAGCAGCAAAATGCGTACAAACAGCTTTTTCTCCTAAATGCGAACTAATCCATTGGCGCGCAACTTGAGCATTTGCCATTGTTTCAGCTGTAGTAAAAGTTTTAGAAGCAATGATAAACAACGTTGTTGCCGGATTCAAAACAGAAAGAACATCAGAAATATGTGCACCATCAGCATTAGAGATAAAATGACAACGCGGACCATCATGATAAGGTTTTAAAGCACTAGTAACCATAGCTGGCCCAAGACCAGATCCACCAATACCAATATTCACAATATCGACTATCCTTTCACCACTATTTCCCTTATAGCTACCATCACGAATCATTTCAGAAAATTTTTTCATATGAGAAAGGACAGCTTGAACAGCTTGAACAAGATCACAATTGTCTAACATGAAAACTTTATTAGCAGGCAAACGTAATACAATATGAAGGACCGAGCGCTTTTCAGTCGTATTAATAGCCTTACCAGAAAACATTGCCTCACGCCTACCCAACACATCTGCCGCGATGGCAAGATCATCTAAAAGTTGTAACGTTTTAAATGTTACACCACATTTTGAAAAATCAAAAAGGAGATCATCAAGCCTTAAGGAAAAACGAGAAAAACGCTGTTCATCCTCTAAAAAATGCTGACGAATATCACTAACCCCATCCTTTGTAATATGTTTTTTTAAAGCTTTCAAAGCTGTCTCAAAAGCTTTTTCATTTCGAATTAATAAAACATCTTCCATGGACATATCCTCCATGGTTATTGATAATGAAATTTACACAAAAACACTAACAAGATAGAAAATTCTTCCTTTATCTTAACTAATTTTTACTGCTTTCATAAAAAATGAAGTAGGGTAGAATTAGAGAGATAAAATTCAAAAACGACATTTTTAAAACAAAAATAAAAAAACCATCAAATTCCTATACTAGATAAATCATTCAACCTAGCTAAATTCTCCTATTAAACATGTGTCTTTTCTACTTTGTGTTTCACAAAACGTCCCAAAAAGAGGTAAAGAACCGGTGTTACATAAAGGGTGCAAACAGTTGCTAATCCCAAACCACCGACAATAACCCAACCTAAAGCTATACGTGCTTCTGCACCAGCTCCTTTTGCTAAAATCAAAGGAACTCCCCCTAAAACAGCACAAATCATTGTCATACAAACTGGACGAAGGCGAATATTAGCCGCTTCCTCTATAGCTTCACGTACGCTTTTACCTTGACTACGCAACTGATCTGCAAACTCAACAATCAAAATACCATTTTTAGCCATAACACCAATCAACAAAATTAAGCCAATTTGGCTATAAACATTGAGACTAACACCGCTCAAAAGCATAGCAATTACTGCACATCCAAGCCCCAATGGCACAGTAGCCATTATAATAAATCCCGAAATAAAACTTTCAAATTGTGCAGCTAAAATCAATAAAATGATTAAAAAAGCAATCCCAAAAACAATCATAAAATTAGAAGATGTTTCATTAAAAGTCGCAGCTTCTCCTAAAGGAACAATATAATTTTCATCCAATAACAAAGGAGCAGCAATTTCCTGTACAATCCGATAAGCACTCCCTAAAGTGATACCTTCAGAAAGATTTGTACTTAAAATAACAGCACGCATACGTTCCTCCCGTTTCAATTGAGGTGCAGTCGCTTTTTCGTACATGTTTGCAACAGTTGACAAGGGGACATATCGGTTATCATTTGTTTTTAAAAAAACATTTTCTAGATCAGTAGGATTATTGATAGGATTTTTACGTGATGTAAGTTTGACATCATAAGAATGATTATCTATGTAAATAGAACCAATTTTTTTCCCATCTAACATTGCCTGCAACGTATTGCCCAAATTGATAATATCAACGCCTAAATTAGAAGCTTTTTCTCGATCAATTTCGACAAAAAACTGCGATTGCGTTGCATCCACAATAAGTCGGGGACGAATAAAACGTTGGTCAGCTTGCAAAGAATTTAAAAGCTTGTCAGCAACCGACTGTAATTTTATATAATTATCTCCTAGAATTGCAAATTGTAATCCTTGGCCAGTCCCACGGACACCTAAAGAGTTTCCCTGTGCAACAAATACGAATACTGCTGGAAACTGCTTTACTTTTTTATTAATATCTTTCACAATTTCTTGTTGGCTACGAGAACGTTTTTCCCAAGATGAAAGTAATAAAATAAGGAAAGCTTTACTGGATGAACCACCGATTCCTGCAATGGAGTAGCTATTAATAATTTCACCAGAATTACGCAATGGTTGTAAACTTTTTTCAATTTTCTCTACCTGCTCATTTAGATATTGTGTTGAAATCCCCTGTGGTCCATTAATAACTAATAGAACGGCTGCCCTATCTTCTTCTGGCGTTAATTCATGCTGTAATTTCATATAACCCCCAATACAGATACAAAAAAATACAAGTGAAATGAAAACAACCATCCAAGGCCGTTCCAAGCACCTATGCAAATTACGAGCATAATTTTCACTAAAAAAAGCAGCTAATTTGTTCAAAAAAACAAGATAACGCATACGCTCTCCATTATCTTCAACATATTCTTGAAGAAAACGCGAAGCAAGCATAGGACAAAGAGTCAAAGCAACAACCGAAGAAAGTAAAACAGAAACCGCTAATACAAAACCGAACTCTCTAAAAAGTCCTCCAATTTGTCCAGGAAGAAAAGAAATAGGTATAAAGACAGCTACTAGAGTTAATGTTGTCGCTAAAACAGCAAAAAATACTTCTCGTGTTCCTAACACTGACGATGCTACAGGATCAAATCCCATATTGCGTCGTCGAACAATATTTTCAAGAACGACAATTGCATCATCCACAACAAGACCAGTTGCCAAAACAAGCCCTAAAAACGTAAGAATATTCAAAGAAAAGCCTACAAGATAAATCGCAGCAACTGTTCCAATTAAAGCTACCGGAATGGATAAAGCAGGAATAAGTGTTACACGAATGTCTCTAAGGAAAAGAAAAATAACCACAATCACAATGAGCACAGCAATAGCTAATGCAATTTCAACTTCGTAAAGAGCACTCTTGATAAAAATAGCATCATCACTAATAATACTTATTTGCACAGAAGTAGGCAGCATAATTTTGAGGTTATCAAGAGCCTTTTGAATACCTTTGGAAATATCAAGAACATTAGATTGCGCCTTACGCACAATACCTAACCCAATTCCTGTCTTTCCATTAACGCGGAGAATAACTGTTTCTACATCAGGAGACAAAGTCACATGTGCAACATCGCCAATCCTTACATGAGGTTTTAATATAACCTGTTCAAAAGCTTCTGGTGTAGTCAATCGAGCAGCAGCACGAACAATTAGTATCTCTTTAGAATTACGTAACGATCCCACAGGTACATCTATAGACATGTCAGAAAGGATACGCACAATATCTGTTACAGTTAATCCATAGCCAGCAAGCTTTGCTTGATCGATATCAATTTGAAAAATTTTCTTACGCGCATTATCAACCTGCACATCACCAACACCATCAACAGAAGATAGTACATCAACGATTTGATCATCTACAACCATTGTCAAATCATCAATACTCATTGTTGGTGAAGTTACTACCAAATACATCATCGCAGCAGCATTTGAATCTGCTTTAATAATTTGAGGAGAATCGGCTTCTTTTGGTAAATAATTGGCAATGCGAGAGATAGCATCACGAATATCAGAAGAAGCAACATTCAGATCAACACCAACATTAAACTTAATCTCAATACGAGAACGGCCAAAAGAAGACGTCGAAGAAATCGTCTTAATCCCTGAAACTCGAGAAACAGCATCCTCTATAGTTTTTGTAATTTCACGATCAATTGTTTCCGCTGAGGCACCGTAAAAATTCGTCATAACTGTTACCACTGGGATATCTACATCCGGTAATTCACGTACCTCGACGCTCAGCCATGCAACAATCCCCGCAATTACAATCATGGCATTAAAAACAAAAGTAAAAACCGGCCTTCGAATAAAGAATGCAATTATACTGCTTTTCTCTACCTGATTCATAGGTCGCTTCGTGCTACATCCTTGATTCATTGCACATCCTATCTCTGAATTGCTAAAAATTTCTATTGATGGGATTCTGGATTATCAATAATAATCTTACTTCCTGAATGAAGCGTTTGTACCCCCTGAATAACAACTTGATCACCATTTTCTAAAGGAGCCTTAACAAACACTTGATCTGCTTGATGCTGAATAATCGATACTGGTATGGGCTCTACTTTTCCTTCCCTTACTCGCCAAACAAATGATCCTTTATTGTTCCATTGAACTGCAAGAGGATTAATGACAGGGAAAGAACCACCATGAAATTTAAACATAACAGAAAAAGACATCCCAGACATGAGTACATCTTTTTCATTCTCAACTTCAACCTGAACATGCAATGTACGGCTTGCTACATCAACTATATTATCAAGTGCATAAATATGACCAACAAATGCTTTATCTGGCTGTGTTGTTAACATCACCATCACTTCATCTCCCTTATGAAGGAGCGATGCGTAGCGTTCGGGTACCCATACATCAACCAAAATATGTTCTCTGTTTTCGATACGGCCTATAACAGTATTGAGAGTAACAGTATTACCCACATCAATAGGCAAAATACCAACAACCCCACTAATTGGAGCACGAATTGTTCGTCGATCAAGTGCTAAATTAGCTTCACGTACAGCCAAATTTGCATTATCTAACTCTAATCGTGCTGTGATTTCCTGAACTTCCGTTGCTGTTTTGCTAGCACGTAATTTTAGAATACGAGAAAGTGTTAATTCACTATTATCACTCTGAACCTTTGCTCTTAAAGCTGCTATTTCTTCTTTCTTAGAATCAAGTTTGGCAATCAAATCACCCACTTTCACTTTTGTTCCAGCCGACACAAAAAATTTATCAATAACACCTGATGACCAAGGAGTTAATTCGACTGCAGCAAGTGCTCGCCCATTGCCAAGAGCATTAAGCTGTTCATAAAAATCTTGGACTTTAACAAAATCAACAACAACCTTTACAGGAGGAATTTTCGTTTGATTTTCTGATATTTCACGCGATATATTTGTTATTTTATCTGTTGTAGAAATAGATTTTTCTGGGCTGTATTTTGATACAAAATAAA
Source organism: Bartonella sp. B35(2025) (assembly GCF_053794465.1). Lineage (NCBI taxonomy): Bacteria > Pseudomonadati > Pseudomonadota > Alphaproteobacteria > Hyphomicrobiales > Bartonellaceae > Bartonella > Bartonella sp. B35(2025). The sequence continues at coordinate 147,464 of NZ_CP200035.1, read as the reverse complement.
AAATCACCAAAATGATAGCTAAAAGCACCAATAAAACATTTTTTTTCAGCAATTCCATACATCTATCCTTACCTCATAATTAATATAAAAAACTTACAGTCAATATAAAAAATATTTTAAAATAACCTTAAACTGATTTATATAAATAATAAGCTATGGGTAGTGTATTTTTAACTCTACTGTACAAAGTATATCCTATGTATACCTAATTATTATTCATAAATAAAATCGTATAATGTACTGTTATTGATATTGAAATTTCTATTATTAGACTAACAGATTAAGATTCATGTAATATATGAAAGCATTGCAGATAATGTAACACTTTTATTATTTTTAAATAAAAATGTGTAATCTTCCAATAGATAAAATCCTCATTTGAGCAAGTTTTACTTGCAATTTGCTGGCGAAACGATTAGGAACCCAATATCTTAAAGATAAACAATGAGAATGTGCACCCGTAGCTCAGCTGGATAGAGCACCAGACTACGAATCTGGGGGTCAGGAGTTCGAATCTCTTCGGGTGCGCCATTGTTTTTAAAATAATGATGTATAATCAGTATGTTACTATTTTGTCTTTATTAATCTATTTGTTGATTTACTTTTTTCTACACAATTGGAAGTACATATTTTGGAGTGTTTCTTACATCACAATCTAAAAAATATTTCCCTCAAAAATCTTAAACCAGACAGTGATTCTTGATCAAAGCGAATATGCAGCTAGCTTTTTATCACCATATCTAGCCAGAATTTTAAATTATTAAAACCTTTTTAAATACCTAATTAGAGATTTTAGATGTTTTAAAAATGCCTATTTCAAGATATTTCGAAAGCCTTTGAACAGCTTTTATTATCTTTTTTCAAAATTCCTCTTTTATTTTTCCATAAAATGTAATTTTAAGAAAATATCTCCCCACATATACACTAAAAATAAAATGAAAGATGAAAACAGTATTTTCTATATAATAAATGCAGCATTCAACCTGATATTTTTGAAAATATAGAAAAATTAATAGCTTATGGTTCTAATAATTCTGACAGAAATGGTAATAAAATTTTACCTAATCGACTAAATAAGAATACTAAATTAGCACAACAGAAAGATGTGCTAAATAAAATAAAAATTTTAATAAAGTAAAGGATTTATCCAACAAAGGAAAAAAACCATAGATGAGAATCTAGACCTACTGCATCTGATAATAAGATATCATAGGTTTTAAAAGCATTAACTAGCAATAGCTCAATAAATTACTCTCCAAAAAGATAACATAATAAAATTATTGATACATCAAAATAAGCAAAACAATAACTTACCTACTTAAAGAGTATGAAATACCTTATTTTTAAAAAATATAATGTATTACAAATAAATCTCTGAATACGTAATTTTCTTTCAGGCTCCAATAAGCTTCATAATAACGGATATAAGTTCACATACCCACTAAAATGTATTGTAAAGAATTATTTATATTGACTTACATTTTAGAAATACACTGTTTAGCATTCCACTTATTGTTTATCTGTACCGATAATAAATATCTGTGCTCTTAATTTTTGTTTTCTTCCTTTGGTACCCCCTCCCACAGCATATTCAATCGATATTGATACGGTATGAAATGTTATGTTATATTTTCATGTACCATATTTTATTATTCGATCCTAACAACAGATGACCTGAGTGTCCCAAAAACCAAATTTAAAGAATTGCTTTATATGCTTAAGACAGATATTGAAATTGCACATGCTGCTCATAAACGTCCCATTACTGAAATTGCACAAAAAATTGGTATCTTGCATGAAGATCTTATCCCTTATGGACATGACAAAGCTAAAATTTCTTCTGCATACATAAAATCACTCAATAAAAATCCAAATGGTAGACTTATCCTAGTCACTGCCATTAATCCAACACCTGCAGGAGAAGGTAAAACAACAACAACTATTGGGTTAAATGATGCATTTAATCTCATTGGTAAAAAAACAATAGCAACCCTGCGAGAACCATCTTTAGGACCTTGTTTTGGTATAAAAGGCGGTGCTGCTGGAGGTGGTTATGCTCAAATTATACCAATGGATGATCTTAATTTACATTTCACGGGTGATTTTCATGCAATTACCGCTGCTCATAATCTTCTTGCAGCGATGATAGACAATCATATCTACTGGGGAAACAGTTTAAATATTGATCCACGTCGCATTATTTGGAAGCGTGTCGTTGATATGAATGACCGAGCATTGCGTGATATCGTTATTTCATTAGGTGGAATTACAAATGGTTTTCCACGTCAAACAGGATTTGATATTACTGTTGCATCAGAAATTATGGCTATTTTTTGCCTTGCTGAAGATCTAGAAGATCTCACGCAAAGACTAAAGAAAATTATTGTTGCTTATCGTTATGATACAACACCCGTTACGGTTGCTGATCTCAACGCAGAAGGCGCTATGACCGCTCTTCTCAAAGATGCAATACAACCCAATCTTGTACAAACAATTGAAAATAATCCTGTTCTTGTCCATGGGGGACCTTTTGCTAATATTGCTCATGGCTGCAATTCAGTTATCGCAACCAAAACAGCCTTAAAGCTTGCAGACTATGTTATTACTGAAGCAGGATTTGGAGCTGATCTTGGTGCTGAAAAATTTTTTAATATTAAATGCCGTCAAGCTAACATTGTACCAGATGCTGCAGTAATTGTAGTAACGATTCGTGCATTAAAAATGAATGGTGGTATTACTAAAAATGATTTAGCAATCGAAAATGTCGCTGCTTTACAAAAAGGAGCAGCCAATCTTTTACGGCATATTAAAAACATGGAATACTACAATATGCCTTGTGTCATTGCTATTAACCATTTTAAAACTGATAGTGATGCTGAAATAAACACATTACAAAAAATAGTTGCTGCAACCGGACATAAGGCTGTTCTCTGTAAACATTGGAAACAGGGTGGAAAAGGTGCCATAGAGCTTGCACAAATACTGATTACCCTTATTGAAGAAAAAAAAGCACACTTCAAAGTTCTTTATCCCAATAACCTTCCACTCGTTCAAAAAATAAGCTGCATTGTAGAAAAATTATATGGTGGACGTAGAGCAATAATCCCAGATCAAATTGTAAAGCAACTTGAGAATTGGGAAAAAGAGGGCTATGGTGAATACCCCGTGTGTATAGCAAAAACACCTTATTCTTTTTCTGCTGATCCTAAAAAATATGGTGCTCCTGTCGATTTTGAAATTCCTGTACGAGAAGTGCACCTCTCAGCAGGAGCAGGATTCGTTGTTGTCATTTGTGGCAATGTCATGACTATGCCTGGCTTACCACGCGTACCCATCGCTGAGAAAATTTATCTTGGTAAGAATAATGAAATTTATGGACTTTCATAAGCTCCCCCGTACACTCGATTATCAATTATAAAAAGTTATTTACCATAAAAAGAATATAGTTTTAAAAAAGCGATATAGACAAGCACCCTATACATGTGATATGCGTCTTTCGTATGTTGTTTAATTATAATAAGTAAGCAACAGAAACGATAGTGTGCGTTTTTAATACATTTTTTTAAAATGTGCATTTGAAAAAATGGGGTTTTTACCCGATATTTATGGCGTTGAAGCAAAGCAGGATAGGTCGTGCAAGTACTCGTTCGTGATAATAATGTTGATCAAGCACTACGTGCGTTGAAGAAAAAGATGCAACGTGAAGGCATTTTTCGTGAGATGAAAATGCGTGGATATTATGAAAAACCATCAGAAAAGCGTGCTCGTGAAAAAGCTGAAGCTGTTCGTCGCACACGCAAGCTCGCCCGTAAGCGTGCACAAAGAGAAGGTCTTCTCAGCAATGGGCGATCTTCTGCTATAAGGTAGTGTGGCTTTTGTTAATGTATCATAGAATTGCGTTAGCAATAGGTTAGTTATAATATCAGAAAATTTTTGCTTATATAGATGTTGTGGATGGAGTTTTCATCGTCGCTACAAGTTTTTTTGTCTATTCTTAGGGATAGAAAGAAGCAATTTCACATAAATATTTTTCTTTTTATTTTGCCTTAATTGGTTTCAATATCTAAAATGAGCCCTAGGGATAATAAAATATCTACAGCGGAGAATGCAAAGAATAACAAAAGATTATTTTAGTAACTTGCTTGTTTATACGGCTTGTAACGGAGTTAAAATTTTAAAATTAATATCCATAAATTAAGAAAACACGTTAAAAATTTAAGTGTAATAGTGCTACAACCAAAATACTTTTAGGACAAGCAAAAGATAAAATAATACCTCTTTATGCGGCAATTGTTAATTGCAGAAGCACACCAGTTTTTAAATTGAGATAAACGCTAATAAAAAGAAAATAAAATTTCAAAATGTTGGAAAATAATATTAGAAGTAAGCAAAAGTACTTCTTTAAAGCGTCAATTTATTAATTAACTGTATAGAATGTGGATTTATTTGTAATGAATTATGATCCTATTAAGATTTTTTCTGAATTAAAATTTTAATAAGCATACTCTAAAAATACTGGCTCTACAGACTCATTCCAAATAGAATAATAACAAGATAAAAATTTATTGGCATCTGTTTGACCTGTTGTAATCACCTCTTCTAAGGGAACCAGAAAATTTGTCTCATCAATACCATTTTCATTATACTGCCTGCGATTTTTTAAGCCTTTGTATGAAATAGCAACAGCCTGACGTGCTAATTCTAAAATTATAGTCTGGCGAAAGGGCGTCCTTAATCCTTCTTTAGGAACCCGTTTGCGCATATCCAAAACTTCTTCAAAATCCCAATCCTTTGTCAAAGCTTCTGCTTCATTAAGTGCTTCACTATCATATAGAAGCCCCACCCAAAAAGATGACAACGCACAAATACGCTTCCAGGAACCACAATCAGCACCTCTCATCTCTAAAAACTGTTTTAAACGCACTTCAGGAAATAAAGTTGATAAATGATTAATCCAATCTCCCATATTAGGCATTGAATTTTTAATCTTCCCTCTTAATGCTCCATTCATAAATTGCCGAAAAGTTATATGTGTACAATCGTAATAGTGGCCATCACGTACAATAAAATACATTGGTACATCAAGTGCCCACTCAACATAATCCAAAAATCCAAAATGCTCAGAAAATACAAAAGGAAGAATCCCAGATCTCTGATTATCAGTATCACACCAAATTTCAGAACGCCAAGATAAAAAGCCATTTGGGCGACCTTCAGTAAAAGGTGAACTAGCAAATAATGCTGTTGCAATAGACTGTAGCTTCATTGATACTTGCATTTTTCGTCGCATATCAGTTTCAGATGAAAAATCAAGATTAACCTGAATGGTCGATGTTCTGTGCATCATATCAAGACCGCTGTGACCAACTTTTGGCATATAATTGGCCATAATATGATAACGTGACTTAGGCATTCTCGGAGTTTCAGCTAATGTCCACTTTGGGCTAGCACCAATACCAAGAAAACCAATGCCCAATGGCTCTGAAACTTTCTTGAGCAAAGTTAAATGCTCCATCACCTCGCGATAAGTATGGTCAACCGTTTTCAATGGCGCACCAGATAATTCGAACTGCCCTCCAGGTTCTAAAGAAATAGCACCTTGACCAATTGATCCTACGAGTCCAATAATATTCCCTTCATCGTAAATAGATTTCCATCCTAAAACTCTCTGCATTCTCTCTAACAGTACGCGAATTCCTCTCTTACCTTCATATGGAACAGGATGAAGACTATCTATATAGAACGGAAATTTTTCATGTTCTGTACCAATACACCACTCATTTGCTGCTTTACACCCCCCTTGGAAATAGCTAACCAAGGAATCTAAGTTATAAATTTCACTTTCATTAGTTATATCAAGAGCCATAAATTATTTTATCCTATCATTGATTCCATTATTTTATATGAATCGTTTATAATTATTTTACAAATTTCTCAATCAACTGACCAATCCCCCACAGTAGCATTAAGAAGAGCCAAAGCAGCAACAGCTGCAGTATCCGCACGTAAAATACGTGGACCTAATGATATCGGAATCACAAAAGAATGCTTCTTTAAAAATCTTCGCTCCTCTTCACTAAATCCACCTTCTGGTCCAACCAAAATACCTGGAACAGTAATTCCACATTGTTTAAAAGAAGGTAATGGATTATGTGATTCGTGTGCTTCATCACAAAAAAACAAAGGCTGCACCTTATTCCAACGTGCTAAAAGTTCTGTTAACGACACTGCAGATACACATTCAGGTAAAGATAAAATACCACACTGTTCAGATGCTTCAACAACATTAGCATTCATACGTGCCATATTAATACGAGTAACTTGTGTATAATGTGTTACAACAGGTTGCAAAACCGATACCCCCATTTCTACAGCTTTTTGCACCATATAATCCAAACGCGCATTTTTGAGTGGAGCAAAACAGTAAATAAGATTCGAAGGTACCGTTTGTAATCTTTCTTGATGAATAAGCTGAACTACAACAAATTTTTTTTTAATGATGATAAGTTTAGCAAGCCACTCACCATCCTGTCCATTAAAAAGTAAAATTTTAGCTCCTTCTTGCATACGTAATACATGTATCAGGTAAGAAGCTTGTGAACCTTCTATCTTTATTTCTTCATTCAAAGCAAGTGGCTGTCGAATAAATAATCTTTTAAGTTTATAATTTATACGCATAAAAAATTTGTGCCAGAGATGATGACAATCGTCAAGAAAATGAAAAAAATAAATGATAATAAAATCATGCCTATAGAAACTATAATGTAATAAAAGATTATAGAATTTTTTAGTTTTATGAGATAATAATGGAACCAATGGAATATTAAGTGATTTTGTCCTCAGATAAATTTATGATGATATATCATTCAGCGATTTATTGTATAATTGGAGGGAAAATATGTCTGCTAAAAAAGCCACAATTATTACTGTCGCCACCATTCTAGCTTTTGTTCTACTCACCATAGGAATTGGCTCTGTTGGAGCAGATAGAAAGCATACAATCACTGAAGACGGCTATGGAATTTCTTCTCAGATTCAATAAATACGTACCACCATATTCTCAAAATACAGCATTTTTAGCAATTTTCTAAGCTCTTCACCAATAATAAAAAAACAAAGATCAATCTGTATTGATATCTTTTAAAATCGTAAATACCATAGACCGTATTCCCTCCGTGTAAAGCTATGAGAAAAGATAAAAACACAAAAAAACTATTCAATAAGATACTGAATAGATTTATTATTTTTTTGCAGTTGTAGTATATGTAATATAAATTTATCTTACTGATTCTTAACAAGAGAAGATACAATTGCTTCCTAAATAAACATGCTTCAATCTGCTGTATACATCAATAATTCTAACACCATTCATTATACCATCTGAAAATCTTTTTTATATATCTCAGCAATTAAGTTCTTTTCATAGAGCATCTTCACTTAATTAAAAGAAATTATCTTTTAATACCTTATCTGAATGTGATTCAAATCACACTTTAACAGCCAGATAGAAGATATGTTTGATACTAACTCACCCTATATTTGCTGATCAACAATCGACAAATGTTCATATTGTCATAGTAAAGCCGAATTTAGCTTTCATCAACAGTATAACACTATAAATTTTTGATGTTCAAACAATGTCTAAAAGCAGCACTTTAGGATAAGTAAGGAGGTTAAACAATATGAACTATATATAATTGCATATTATAGCTCATTTATATACTCTAATCCTATACTCAATAAATACTGTATTTTTTACATAAGATGGTAAAATGAGCACACCAATTCTAAATAAAGAACTACTCAAAAATTTGCTATTCCGGTTATACAATCCTTCTCTATACTTGTGCTTCTAGAAAAGATTAAAAATAAAGGTGAAATACCATTAAAAAAATTTTTATAATCATAAAATTAACTATATATTATTTAATAATCCAACTATTTTTTGTTCTTATCCAAAGTTTATTGGGACGGCAATATTGCTGCTTCCTAACAAAACAATTATTCTAAAGTCTTCTAAAAAATACGCAATACTATAAAACCAATTTACCATTTTCAAAGCAATATTATTACAAAATTCTATGGGATTGTTAGTAAATGCTTTACAAAAAACCGATAGCCCTATCGAAAGGATCTTTCCCATGAACAATATTATAGATGGAAAAAAACTTGCTGAAGAGATTATTATAAAGGTTAAAGCTGAAACAAAAAAACTCCGCAACAACTATAATATACAACCTGGTATCGCTGTTATTATTGTTGGAGATGATCCTGCAAGCCATGTGTATGTCTCATCAAAAAGTAAAAAAGCCAAAGAATGTGGTTTTTTTTCAATAAAACATATGGTTTCCAAAGATATACAAGAAAAAGAACTCCTTCAACTCATTGCGACATTGAATTCTGATCCTAAAATCCATGGTATTTTGGTACAGCTTCCCTTACCTGCCCATATTAATACAAGTCACATAACACAAGCTATCGCTTTCCAAAAAGATGTTGATGGTTTTCATTATATCAATATAGGGAAACTCGCAGCTAATGCACTTGAAGACGCTATCATTCCCTGCACACCAGCTGGTGCTATGATAATGATTGAAAGACAATGTGGGCGAGATTTATCTGGTCTTGATGCCATTGTTGTTGGGCGTTCTAATATTGTTGGAAAACCTATGGCAGCCCTCTTAACAGCAGCTAATGCCACTGTGACGATCGCCCATAGTCATACCCATGATCTTGATGATGTGTGTCGTAGTGCCGATATTTTAGTAGCTGCTGTAGGCAAACCGCAAATGATTAAAAAAGACTGGGTTAAAAATGGTGCTGTTGTTATTGATATTGGTATTAACCGCATTGCTGCACCAGAAAAAGGTGCAGGCAAAACACGTCTTGTCGGTGATGTCGATTTTGAAGAAATAAAAGAAAAAACTGCTGCTATCACTCCTGTTCCAGGAGGCGTTGGACCTATGACGATTGCTATGCTTATGGTTAATACACTCAAAGCTGCTACTCGATTCCATAATTTACCCACACCCAAATTCTAAAGATTATACACGCTTTCATCACATTTCATTCTTCTACTCTTTGCACTTTATTCATGTCATAATAACAGATAGCCTTTGATTTATATAATTAACTAATTAAAGAAAAATATGAAAAATCTTATGCCAAACACTGTATTCATTATTGGAAATGATCAAAAATCATAATCCCCCCATATGTTAAATTTTACTATGCTTCCTCAAATAGATGCCTTACTCGCATACATATCAAAATAAACGATGTCACCATACTACAAACATGCAATGGAACTATTATCCAAAATCCAGTATCACATAGCCTGCAGCAGAGATTTTTCTTGATATATCTGGTATACAACCATCTATTACTAATATCACCTTTTGCCTTCAATCTTGTAAATTACTTAAAATTATCATTAACTTATGCAACTCTGACAAACCATTTACTTTTTACTCCTTATAACAAATAGGCTGTTATAAGGTCTTTACCATTTAATATTTCACACCCCAGCTTCAAAAATCTTTTTCAGTTTTGCCTAATCATTAAATACCAAAACTGAAGATTTACTTTGCCAACGTGTAAATTTAATAAGTGAAACTGTAATAATAGCTGTACCCAAGTTTTTCAATAAAACACAAATACCGTCATCAAATTAAAATGGCTTTCTTTTCCTCTTATAAACACTGTATTTATGATTACCACTTTCATTTATAGTAGGAACAAACCTACACCACACCGTTGTTAGTCAAAGATTTGCTTCAATGGTGTAAGTATTGAATTTTTTACCAAAAACTGTGCGAATATCTTTATGAACTAAACTCTATAAACCCACGAATAACGAATCTTTATAATCAGTTGCATGAAAATGATTTATGTAAGCCAAATTATTTGAATAAATCCACACTAAAAGTTGATACAAAATTCTTTATATAGCTGAAACAATTATTTTTGAAAATATTATACTCATTCCTTATTTATGTGTTCATCCCATTATCAAAGGGGGACTGAACATCTACCATACCTGCACTATTTTCTACTTTACCTATTTCATTTTCTGCAGGCGACCAATAAACTTGAACAAGATGATGCGCATGACGCAAAACCGCTCTAATAGGCATTTCTATCTCAGATTCATCTCGACACACCTCTTCAAAACAATCACGTTTTTGCAAACCTTCAAAATGGAGAATAATAGAGCGAGACTGTATTATAACTGGCAAAGTTAGCGTAAGTCTTGGCTCAAGAGCACTCTTTGCATGAATAGGTAAAACAAGTGCTTGTGTCTGAAGATCAAGTGCTTGCTTTAAACGATCAGCATCAGAAAAAAAAGAAGCAGTATGTCCATCAATACCCATTCCCAAAACAATAATATCAAATGGTTTAGGTAAAGTATTTATACGATTAGCTGCTGAAAAAGCAGCAAGCTCAACAGTAATTGCTTTATGATAAAGCCCTACAAAACGTGCTTTCGCTGCAAAATTTTGTAATAAATAGCGCCGCACGATATGCTCATTTGAACGCTCATGATTAACAGGTACAAAACGTTCATCAACCAAAGTAATTATGATATTTTGCCAATCAATGTCAGCTTTTGATAAATAATAAAAAAATAATTCTGGTGTTTTTCCACCAGAAACTGCTAAAATTGCTTGCTTACGTTCAAGAATAGATACACTCAACTCTGCAGCGACTCGATCTGCTAACGCCAAAGCTAAAGCAGTAGGTGTTTCAAAATTTAAACGATCGATATTCATTCTATGCATTATAATTACTCTAAACTAAATTATTCCATGCACGTCTGTCACGTTCCATTAAAACAGCCGAAGCAGACGGCCCCCATGAACCAGCACTATATCCATAAATAGGTTGCTTTATTGCATCCCATCCTTCAAGAATTGGATCAATCCAACGCCAAGAAGCATCAATTTCATCACGACACATAAACAGCGTTTGGTCTCCACGAATAACATCCATCAATAAGCGTTCATAAGCATCAAGGTTACACTCAGAAAATGTAGGTGCAAACCCCATACCCAATGGAATATGGTGAAACTGTATACCACCAGAACATTGATCCTTAATCATCAACCACTGTCTCACACCCTCGTTAGGCTGGATACGAAAGATTAACCAATTAGAAAAAGTTTTACCCGAATCTATACTTAAAATATTATGAGGAATAGATTTAAAAACTACAACAATTTCAGACATACGTGTAAACATGCGTTTGCCAGTTCGTAAATAAAAAGGTGTATTTGCCCAACGCCAATTATCGATATTAATCTTAAGCGCTACAAATGTCTCACTCTTACTGGCTTTTTTACCTAAATCATCTAGATAAGATCTTACAGGAATACCCTCCAATGTACCAGCAAGATACTGCCCACGTACAGTATTTTGCGCTACATTATAGACATTAAGAGGTATTAAAGAATGTAAAACTTTAAGTTTTTCACCACGCACAGCATTTGTGCTATTGATAAATGGTATTTCCATAGCAACTAAACAAAGCAATTGCAGCATATGGTTTTGTACCATATCACGTAAAGCACCTGCATTATCATAATACTCTGTACGTCCCTCCACTCCTAAAGACTCAGCAACCGTTATCTGAACATGATCAATATAATTAGAATTCCATAATGGCTCATAAAGCGTATTAACAAACCGTAATGCCATCAAATTTTGAACAGTTCTCTTACCAAGATAATGATCAATACGAAAAATTTGATCTTCATCAAATACTTCTGCAAATGTATCATGCAATTTGACTGCTGTTTTTACATCACGTCCAATCGGTTTTTCAATAATAATTCGTGTTTTTTGTGTTACCAAGTCATTTTGTTTTAATCTTATAACGGTATCACCAAAAAGCACCGAATCAACTGCTAAATAAAAAGCTCGAATATCAGCTGAATCTTGTGATAACAGCAAAGCTAAATCTTCCCATCCCTTGTTTGATTTAATATCGACAGCAACATAGGTTAAACGTGCAAGAAAACGATTGAGTTCAATTTTATTGAGATCTTTTGGGTAAATATATTTCTCTAAAGAAGCATAAACGAAATTTTGATACTCTTCACAACTCAATAAAGAATGCGAAGTTCCAATGATGCGCGTTGGCTCACTAAATTGACCGATACACTGACAATGATACAAAGCAGGTATAAGTTTGCGGAATGCTAAGTCGCTATTACCACCAAAAATAATATAATCAAAAGGAGAGACTGGAGTAATTTTATTAACCATGATCTTGTCTATTTTCCTATTCGATTACAGAAATTTAATTAAAAATGATCCATTAAAGAAAACCAATGCATTGCTAAAAATACAAGCGGATAACGTAAAACTCTTCCCCCTGGAAAAGATGAAATCTTTAAGTCTTGAAAACACTTAAAACGTTCACGCTTCCCAGTTAGCCATTCAGCGTACAATTTACCCATAAAAGGAGCAAGCATAACTCCATGCCCTGAATAACCACCACAATAAGTAATACCCGGTGAAAATTGGCGAACATAGGGCATACGTTCAACTGTTATAGCAACCGTTGCTCCCCAACAATGAGTCAAATTTATAGATTGTAAATGAGGATAAATTTCAGCAATCTGCCATCGTATACGTTCATCTAAATTTGCAGGGTGCTTATTATCGTAGCTTTCTACTCCACCAAATAATAACCGATTATCAATACTTTTACGAAAATAGCGAACCATAAAACGAGAATCATCCACTGATTCGCTTCCCAAAAGAATCGGATTATTCTTTGATAATGGTTCAGTTGCCCCAATATAAGAACGAATAGAAACAATTTTTTTTTCAACAAAATGCTGAAGCCCAAGCTTATATGCATTGGTCGCCAATAAAATATGCTCAGCGATTACATTACCTTGTTCTGTTATCACTAAATGGTGGCTACCATTGCATTCTATCGCAGTTACAGGGGTTTTTTCATAAAGTTTAGCTCCAGCATTTTTTGCTTTTTTCGCTAACCAAACAACTAATTTTAAAGGATTTATATGACCAGTGTCCGCATCATAAATACCGCCACAATAAAAAGACGAGCCAAGCCGTTTAGCAACTTCATCTCTATCCATAAAAGTGAGACCATTATAACCATAACGCTGCATCATCTCAACATGTCGTTGATAAGATACTACTTCACGTTTTTTATAAATAACGGAAAGCTGTCCGGCCATAAAGTCGATATGACAATCAGGCATAACACACCAAGATAAGATATCTTCTTTGGCTTCTTCAGCTAAATCAAACAGCGTCTTACTTCTCTCAAAACCATACGTTTTCTCTAACATTTCTACCCATTGTCGCTGACCTGTTCCCAATTGGCCACCATTTCGCCCTGAAGCACCATCTCCAAAACGCGAAGCTTCTAACAAAACAACACTAACTCCAGCCTTAGCCAAATGATAAGCAGCCGAAAGCCCTGTAAATCCACCTCCAACGATAACCACATCGCACTGTATCTGTTCGCAAAAAAATGGATAAGAAGGCCGCTCTTTTAAAGTATCTTCATACCAAGAAATTCCTGGAGAAATGGGATTATAATCAATCATTGTGATAAAGCTTAAACATTAAGTAAGAGATATTCACGTTCCCATGAACTAATTACTTCCATAAAAGTTTCAAACTCTTGTCGTTTGATCGCAGCATAAGTACTTACAAACATATCTCCTAAAATAGCACGCACTGCTGTATCTTGTTCAAATAAATTAACAGCCTCAATAAGCCCACGCGGTAATTCAATGTTATCAGCATTCACATTATTTGTTGTTGGCTCATCTGGCTCAAGTTTTTGCTGTAAACCAATAAGACCACAAGCTAAAGAAGCCGCAATTGCTAAATAAGGGTTAGCATCTGATGAAGGTAGCCTATTCTCAACACGCCGTCCTTGTGGAGCAGAACGTGGCACACGAAAAGCTGTAGTACGATTATCATAACCCCATCGTAAATTAACAGGTGCTGAAACATTAGGCATGAGACGTCGATAAGAATTTACATAAGGAGCAAGCATCACAAGTACCCCAGCCATATATCTTTGTAATCCACCAATAAAATGACGAAAATAGACACTTTCTTCACCATCCTTATCCGTAAAAATATTAGAATTTGTTTTTTCATCAATGACTGATTGGTGAATATGCATAGCAGAACCAGGCTGTCCTTGAATAGGTTTTGCCATAAAAGTTGCATACATATTATGCTTAAGTGCCGCTTCACGAATTGTTCGTTTAAACATAAAAACTTGATCAGCCAGTTCAATCGGATCGCCGTGGCGTAGATTGATTTCAAATTGACCAGCCCCTTCTTCATGAATAAGCGTATCAATTTCCAACCCTTGTGCTTCCGAAAAATGATAAATATCATCAATCAAATCATCAAATTCATTCACACCAGCAATTGAATAGCCCTGTCCACCACCAATTGAACGCCCAGAACGTCCGACTGGAGGGATTAAAGGATAATCAGGGTCAGGATTCTTTTGAACTAAATAAAACTCAATTTCTGGTGAAACAACAGGCTTTAAACCCATTTGAGTATAACAATCTATCACTTTTCGTAAAACATTTCGTGGTGTATAATCAACAACCTGACCATTTTGATACACAAGATCACAAATTACTTGTGCAGTAGGAGCATCTTCCCATGGAACAATGCTCAATGTTGAAAGATCAGGTTCAAGACGTAAATCACCATCTGTTTTTGGATACTCAAAACCGCGACCATCTTCAGGATAATCACCTGAAATTGTTGTCATAAAAACTGCTGAAGGTAATGCTAATGATGTCTCTGATATAAATTTTTTAGAAAGCATCATCTTCCCACGTGCTACACCTGCTTGATCAGGTGTAATACACTCAATATCCTCTACATTTCGGTAAGCAAGCCACTGCGAAACTTGCTCCCAACTATTTACACCACGTAAATTTTTAAGAAAATCAGAAACAGGCTTAGAGCCTTTGCTTTTTATTTGTTTATAATTTTTTATAGCCATAGCTACACCAACTCAAAAAAACAATCAAGCTTCATTCCTATGGTACCACTCCATGTATGAACGCTAAAAAAATTTTATCAGCTTAGTTTTTAAAAATAGCACAGCTCTTGGTTAAGGCAAATTATACTTTGCAATCATTGTAAGCTGCTCGTCGCATCCAAACATAGTGGAAAACTGGTACGGTTGGTGGGATTTGAACCTACGACCTCTGGTGCCACAAACCAGCGCTCTAACCAACTGAGCTACAACCGCGTAAAATAGATGTCTAATAATTATCCGCTATTTAATAAATATTCAATCCTTTGCTTGTGTGACATAAGGAAGATCAGAAAAGTTTGCAAGCCCCTTAAAAAAAATCCTGCATTTTTTGTCAAAAAAAATCATTTTATCACAAAGAAAGTGAACGTTTTACCCAATGCTCAACATGATGATCACGATAAGCGCGTATGTTATCAATACCATCTTGCTGCATAAGCTGCAAAACTTCTTTCAGAATAGTTACTATAAGGCCCGGTCCTTCATAAACCATACCACTATACAATTGAACTAAATCTGCACCAGCTTTAATTTTTTCCAAAGCTGTTTGTGCATTTTTTACACCACCAACACCAATGATTGCAATCTCTTTACCTAATTTTTGACGCATTTTTGCAAGCATAATAGTAGATCTCTCAAAAAGTGGACACCCAGAAAGCCCTCCTTCCTCATTAATCCATGCACTATCTGTCAAACCTTGACGTGAAAGAGTGGTATTGGAAATGATTAGACCATCAAAATCAGAACTTTTTATTTCTTCAGCCACATCATCCAATTCCTTATCTGATAAATCTGGTGCAATTTTCAGAAAAATTGGAATAGAAAATCCATGCTTTTTCTTTTGTTCACTGCGCGCTTGTGAAATCGTTTTAATCAAAAGATGCAAACTATCACGAGCTTGTAAAGCGCGTAACCCCGGCGTATTGGGTGAGGAAATATTAACTGTAAAATAATCAGCAACATCATAAAAACAGGCAATACCAGCAGTATAATCGTCAATTTTATTGACAGTATCCTTATTAGCGCCGATATTGATCCCTATAATGCCAAGCCTTTTACACGCGTGAATCCTGCTGTAAATAATTTGATGTCCATCGTTATTGAAGCCCATTCTGTTAATAATCGCTTCATCTTCTTTTAACCGAAAAAGCCTTGGTTTAGGATTTCCAACCTGAAATTCTGGTGTAACTGTACCAATTTCAGTAAAACCAAATCCTAAACGAAAAACAGCATCAACAATCTCTGCATTCTTATCAAAACCTGCAGCAAGACCGATAAAATTTTCAAACTTAAGACCCGCAACAGTCACATACAAACACCTATCAACAACCTTCTCACAATTGCTCAATCCACTTCTTAGCCCGATAATCGCTAAACGGTGCGCATGCTCCGGATCTAACATAAATAAAGCGGAACGACCAATACAACGAAAGAAACTCATCAATCTTTCTCCAAAACATCAAAACGATCCATTTCATCTTATGTAAAGCTTTTTAATACAAAAAACCACAAACAAAGGATAACATATTATCCAAACAAAAACACAAACCCTAACTATGAAAATATTCATAATATAATCACTAATCACATTTGTATTTTTTAACACTGATCAAAAAAAAAATTCTACTCTTAAAAAACTTTTTTACTTTTTTATAATTATTCAAATATTGAAGCAATCTACCAACCAGGTAGACAGGTAATCTATCAAATAGATATTTCTTTACAAAACTTTATTATAACAGCTTGAGAATATTTCATAAATCAAGAACATTTTTTGTTTTTTAATTAAAAAAAGAACAGATAATATTCTTTATCAAACAAATTTTTATTATTATAAAAGCTATACGAAACTCATGTAATTAAGCTAGACAAGATTTATAGTTAATCTCTTTAACATGTTATAATATTCTTAGAAGGGTATTTTAATATATATAATATAATGAGGTAAGAAACCGAAAACTGCTCTTTCCTTTTTTATTAAAAGCGATAATTTAGAACTACCATATGTTGCATACATAAACAGGAAAAAGTAATGCTTAAAGAATTCAAAGAATTTGCCTTAAAAGGTAATATGATTGATCTTGCCATCGGTGTAATTATAGGCGGTGCTTTTGGAAGCTTAGTCAATTCAATTGTTAATGATATTTTTATGCCAATCATTGGCCTTATCACAGGTGGGATTGACTTTTCTAACATGTTTTTTCAACTTGCTGGTGAAAAACAAGCTACATTGAGTGCTGCTAAAGAAGCTGGAGCGACTATTAGTTATGGTAATTTTATAACTTTACTTATCAATTTTCTTATTATTGCCTGGATTCTTTTCCTATTTGTTAAAGGCATAAATAAAATACGCAGAAAACAAGAAGAACAGAAAATCCCAAAAGAAATGTCCCTAGAAGAGAAATTACTCTCAGAAATAAGAGATTTATTAGCCAAGAAAAAATAAATTTATATTTAACTTTACTCATGAAATACAGGAAAGAACATTTCCACTGTTGTTCCATGATTTGGTTTTGAAAATAATAAAAATTGGCCACCACTCTCTTCTACCATCGCCTTACATATCGGTAGTCCTAAACCAGTTCCTATGAAAGCACTATCACCAAATCGACCATCTTTACGCTTTACCTGACCATAAGGCTGCATAGCTTGTGTAATCTCTTTATCGCTCATGCCTATACCATTGTCACTTACTGAAATCTTCACTCGCTCTTTTCTTTTATGAGAAACATGAACAATAATTTGCCCCCCCGACGGCGTAAAACGAATGGCATTGGAAAGAAGATTCCACATAATTTGCCGCAATATCTGTTGTGATACACAAATAAACGGCACATGAACCGGTGCAACAATCCGCATGATAATACCATTATGATTAGCTTGTGTTTCAAGAAAAGCCATACTGGCTCGCAAACAAGATGTTACATCAAATACTTCAGCCATAAAGGATGCATGTATTTGAGTATTTGCATTAGAATAATTTTCTTTTGAACACTCTAGTAGTTGATTAACCAACGATAATATATGTTTTCCAGATGAGATAATATCATGTAAATATCTATGATAACGCTCATTTTCTATCAAACCAAAACGGCCATCCCTCATAATTTCTGCAAAACCGATGAGAGCATTCAAAGGTGTCCTCATTTCATGAACAACTCTAACCATTTTATGTTCTTTTATTTTTTTATCTAAAGGTACCTCTCCTGTCATATCATACAGCATAACGGCATAATTATTTTTTTGTGCTAAAGGTAAAATCGTCATAGAAACTGTTATATTCTTACGACTTTTTGTTACTAAATCAGCTACCTCATTACGATTCAAAATTTGATTTTTACCCTTTATACGGATTAGTTGAAAATATTTTTCAACTAAAAATTGGCTTTGTGAAGTAAATAACGATGATAATGGCTGAGACAGTAATTCATGTATTTCATAACCAGTTAATACCAAAGCAGCACTGCTAACCGATTGAATGAAGCCCTGTTCATCCAACCACAAAACACCGCTCGTAGTTGTATTTAATAATGATAAAACAGCTGTCGGCTCTTTTATAAGGGCTTGTTCTATAGTGTCTATAGGTAATGTCTGTGCACACGGTAACTGAACCGCTGTTTTTTCAACTAAATGCTCATACCCTGAAGATGAATGCAACTCACCACGTAACCGCTCCGCAATCTCGCGAAAAGCTGAACGCTCTATCTCTGATAGACTCAACTTTTTTGTATCTGAGTTTTCATCTCTTACCTCTTGCATTTTCTCTTGCATCTTCAAAACACCAAAGCTACGCCCCCTAAGCTGCTGTTTTGCAATAAAAACTAGCAAAACAGAAAATTCAATATCAATCTCCTCTAAACAACCATCAACAGTCTGTTCATTTTAAGGTAAAGCTACTTTAATGCAACTATTAAGTACCTGATACCACTTATTATTAAATTGATTAATAAATTCATGAAAATCAAATCCTAAAATACAGAAAAATATCAGCTTAACACTTCATTAACTTGATTGAAACATCATAAAATCAGTTGTTTTTCCTATTCTGCATTTATCCGCATTTAACATCGTTTATAAAATTCAAAAATTTACTGATTTTACTTTCAAACAAACGATGCCAACTTATGGACTAATACCTGCTATAAGTAAAATAGTTTTAACAAATATCTCATTGTCAATCATCAACAGCAGAATTTTAATTATTTTAATAAAAAAATAAAAAAAAAAGCAGCCTCTAATACAAGCGCATATTCATCGAATACTACAATGAACATTATTGCATAATCTAAACCAATGATAAAAAAGTACCCTCTTTAAGAAAAAGAGCCTTACCTATTCAATAATATTAATAAAATTTATAAAAAATTAAGTATAGCGTTTCAAATTACCCAATACGATAAAACCTACTCTATTACTCTTTATCCAACCTTTTCATATTTTTCAGTAAAAAAACAAGTTTAACCTCTAAAATAACTGCTATCACATATCCTTCAGATTATATTGATTATTGTTATCTTCATTGAGCAAAATTTCACGTTTACCAACGTGATTAGCAGCTCCGACAATACCTTGTTCTTCCATCCGTTCAACAAGAGAAGCAGCCTTATTGTAACCGATCGAAAGCCGTCGCTGGATATAAGATATCGAACATTTTTTATCACGCATAACAATCTTAACAGCTTGCATATAAAGTTCTTCACTATCCCCGCTAGAACTTTCTTCCGCAGTATTTCCAATAACTAAATCAACAGATTCCATATCTTTGTTATCGTCTCCACTATCTGTTACTGTTGCTAAATAATCAGGTTTTCCTTGTATTTTTAGATGTGCAACTACAGATTCAACCTCTTCATCAGAAACAAAAGGACCATGAACACGAACAATACGCCCACCACCAGCCATATGAAGCATATCTCCTTGACCCAAAAGTGTTTCAGCACCCTGTTCTCCCAAGATTGTACGACTGTCAATTTTCGATGTTACTTGAAAAGAAATACGGGTAGGAAAATTTGCTTTAATCGTACCTGTGATTACATCAACAGAAGGACGCTGTGTTGCCATAATAAGATGAATACCTGCAGCACGCGCCATTTGCGCTAAACGTTGAATAGCATTCTCAATCTCTTTACCAGCCACCATCATTAGATCAGCCATTTCATCAACAATGACCACAATATAAGGAAGTTGTGTCAAATCCATTGCTTCTTCATGATAAAGCATTTCTCCACTTTCTTTATCAAACCCCGATTGCACAGTACACACAATCGTTTCACCTTTTTCTGCCGCAAGTGCAACTCGTGCATTAAAACCATCAATATTACGCACACCTAATTTAGCCATTTTGCGGTAACGCTCTTCCATTTCACGAACTGCCCATTTTAAAGCTGTTACAGCTTTCTTTGGATCTGTCACAACAGGCGTTAAAAGATGCGGGATACCATCATAAACAGAAAGTTCTAACATTTTGGGATCAACCATAATCAAACGACACTGCTTCGGTGTCATTCGATAAAGAATCGATAAGATCATTGTATTAATTGCAACAGATTTACCTGATCCTGTTGTTCCAGCAACCAGTAAATGTGGCATTTTAGCTAATTCTACAATTACAGGCTGACCATTAATTTCTTTCCCCAACGCAAGAGCTAATTTAAATTGGCTTTCACAAAAAGAGCTTGATTGGATTAATTCACGTAAATAAACTGTTTCACGGACTGTATTTGGCAACTCAATCCCAATAACATTGCGCCCAGGAATTACTGCAACACGTGTAGAAATAGCAGACATAGAACGAGCAATATCATCAGAAAGACCAATGACCCGTGATGATTTTACGCCAGCTGCAGGTTTAAATTCATACATTGTCACTACTGGCCCTGGATGAACATTAATGATTTCACCCTTAATACCAAAATCTGCTAAAACATTTTCCAAAAGTTTAATACTGTGTTCCAATATTTCATGCGTAACAATCGTACTCTTATGAAATACTGGTTTCTGTAATAAATCAATCGGAGGGAATTCATAAGTATCATAATTAAGAAATTGAAAATTAGGCATAAAAGAAGAATTACAATTGCCTAACGATGGGCTTGTAACTCGCAATGTTTTACCTTCTTCTTTCATCATTGAAAAATTTACTGAACTCTTTGCTACACTCCCTGTTACACAACCAGCAACACTGCCAGAATTATTAGTTTCCGTAGCAACTTCTACATCGCTTAATGTACAAGAAGAGTCTTTAGCAATAGGCTCAGAATTACATATTTGAGCGTCTTTAATAATATTACTCTTTTCGTGTATTAAATTAGAAATTTGTTCGCATCTCCGCATATCATTAGCTGAAGATTCTGATATAATTGAATCATAAAATTTTGGAAAACGGTATTCAAGAACACGATAAAGAGCAACGATTGATTCATCAAAGGCAGAAGTAATATCTGGTACAACCATATCACTCACAAAATCAAGAGATGTTGTATTTTTTTCTGAAATTTTAGTATTGGCCTGTTCTAATATAAAGGATTCGCATTCAAAAAATGCGTCATCAGAAAGGTGAAAAGCAGGCTTTATCTTTTGTGTTGCATTTTTTACTTTTAATTTATGCTTCTCTGTATCTTCCTCAGCCATAGTGATAACAGTCTGCTGTGATGATTGCCTTAAAACTGTTGAATGACAAAATGACTCCTTATTCTCAACTGATCGATCATGAATTTCTTTTTTAGTCGATTGGGAATTTATTGTTCTCTTATTACAGCACTTAATGTCCGTAAGCTTTTTCCGACTTTGATCTGAAAAAATTTTAAACTGTTTCGCAAAAATAGGATCTGTTTCTATACGACGACGCAAAATCTCAACTTCTGGTGTTCGCGTAAAACGCACATTTTGTCCAAGAGCGAATGCTTTTTTCCATACTTCCGGATAGGGAAATATCTCAGTAATCTTATTAAACGAATTTTTTCCTGATGCATCTCCCACACCTTCATCAGAAAAAGCCGCCGTAGAAACGGATTTTGTTTTCGAATTATGCATGATACCCAACAAAATTATAGTAATGAGAACAATTTCTTCTTTAAAAAAGATACATAGAGATTATAGTATGAAGGTTAATAACCTTTTGCTGTAAGCTACTTTTTAACAAAAAAATGATATCTATAAATGATACTTCCTCTCCACACTTGCTATGTAAATTAAAAGATTCATATTGCTCATCTAGTTGTATTTCATCATAAAAATGACAAAAACATTACCAATTATTTCCCTCTTTCGTATGTTATACAAATAGTACTTCTTCAGCATTCCATTTCAGCTTCCCATAGATTCATTGCCACAAAATAATCCACTTTCCTCACTTTTTTAAGGTTATCCTTGTTATTAAAGGCTTAAATGGTATACAAGATTAATAGAAAAAAATGGGAGGTGAACTATGCTTAATAAGCGCAAATTTTACATCAATGGTCTATGGGATAATCCTAGTACTCCCCATGATCTACATGTCATTAATCCATCAACAGAAGAATCCTGTGCCGTTATTAGCCTTGGTAGCACAAAAGATGCAGATAAAGCGATTAGTGCCGCTAAAAAAGCTTTTCCATGCTGGAAAAAAACCTTACCAAGTGAACGTTTGAGCTTTGTTGAAAAAATTTTAGAGATCTATGAAAAACGCTCTGAAGATATGGCCAAAACCATTTCAATGGAAATGGGAGCACCTATTGACATGGCACGTAATGCACAAACTGCAACCGGCAGCTATCACATTCGCAATTTTATTAAAGTTTTTAAAGAATTTTTGTTCCAAGACACTTTGATCGAGGGCAATGAACAAGCAGTCCTTCACTATGACCCTATCGGCGTTGTAGGATTGATTACTCCATGGAACTGGCCAATGAATCAGATAACTCTTAAAGTTATCCCTGCTCTATTAGCTGGCTGCACTATGGTCTTAAAACCCTCTGAAATTGCACCTCTTTCTGCTATCCTTTTTGCTGAAATTTTAGATGAAGCTGCCCTTCCTGATGGTGTTTTTAATTTAATCAATGGAGATGGTGCTAATGTCGGTTCTTACCTATCTAACCATCCAGAGCTGCAAATGATCAGCTTTACTGGATCAACCAGAGCAGGAAAAGATATTTCTAAAAATGCTAGTAACACGTTAAAAAAAGTCTGTTTAGAACTTGGAGGTAAGGGAGCTAACATTATATTCGCCGATGCTGATAGTGATGCTGTTAGACGTGGTGTGCAGCATTGCTTTTATAATAGTGGGCAAAGCTGTAATGCCCCAACGCGCATGCTTGTGGAGCAATCTATTTATGACAAAGCTGTAAAAATAGCCAAAGATGTTGTTGAAAAAACAAAAGTTGGCCCAAGCTATCAAGCAGGTAACCATATTGGTCCTGTCGTCTCAAAACAACAATATGATAAAATTCAAATGCTTATCCAATCCGGAATTGATGAAGGTGCAACTCTTGTCGCAGGTGGGACGGGTTTACCAATTGGAATAGAGCGTGGTTATTATGTCCGCCCAACAGTCTTTGCAAATGTAAAACCTGAGATGCGTATTTTTCAAGAAGAAATATTTGGTCCAGTCCTCTCGATTCTTCCCTTTAATACAGAAGATGAAGCTGTAGCCTTGGCCAATAAAACAGAATATGGTCTCACAAATTATATACAATCGCAAGATCGAAACAGATGTCGTCGTATTGCTGCACAAGTACGGTCTGGTATGGTAGAAGTTAATGGACACCATTTACCTGCTGGAAGTTACTTTGGAGGAGTAAGATTTTCTGGGCGTGCTCGCGAAGGTGGGCTATGGGGTATTAAAGAATTTTTAGATACTAAAGCAATTTCATACTGGTAAAAAAATCTTATTAAAAACTTAATAGGAATTGTAAAGTGATACAATGGATAACGGATGAGGATGCTCTTGGGCAACGACTAGATCAGTGGCTTACTAGACAATATAATCATGAGCTGTCACGTTCACGTTTGCAAAGCCTCATCCGTGAAGGCTACCTTATAATTGATGATCAATTAATAAAAGAACCAAAAACAAAATTAAAACCCAATCAAACAATTAAATTGACAATACCTGCACTTAATAATGCAGAACTTAATGGTGAAGCCATTGCATTAGATATTCTATTTGAAGATGATCATGTCATTGTTATTAATAAACCAGCTGGTCTTGTTGTTCATCCTGGCAATGGCAATTCGTCTGGCACATTAGTCAATGCCCTTATCTATCACTGTAGCGGTAGTTTATCTGGTATCGGTGGCGTTAAACGTCCTGGTATTGTTCATCGTCTTGATAAAAATACAAGTGGAGTCATGATTGTTGCCAAAAATGATCCCGCCCATAAAAGCCTTAGTGCTCAATTTGCTGATCATGGACGTACCAGTGCATTGGATCGACGCTATCTCGCCTTGATTTGGGGATCTCCCAGCCGTAATATTTTGACAATCAGTGCATCTCTTGGTCGCTCTCCCTATAATCGAACAAAGCAAGCTGTTGTTCATGACCAAAATCCTTACGCCCGCCACGCTGTTACACATCTTTCTTTGCTTGAAAAATATGGAATCTGTGCAGATACAACATCTTGTGCTAGCCTTCTGGAATGTCGCCTAGAAACTGGTCGTACACACCAAATCCGTGTTCATATGGCTCATATTGGACACCCACTCATAGGAGATGCTGTTTATGGAAGTGCTTTTAAAACAAAATCAAATACACTCAATCCTATAATTCAGAATGCAATTGATCAATTTAATCGACAGGCGCTTCATGCCGCCAGTCTTACCTTTGAGCATCCTATTACAGGTAAAATTATGTCTTTTTCTTCACCATTACCCCAAGATATGGCTGAACTCATCAATCATTTAAAAAAAATTAATTGAAACTTTTGGCTTTCTCATGATTTCATCATAAAATATCTCTTTTTAAAATATCTCTTTTTGAACAAAATTAAAAACTATGGTAATGTAAATAATGCAAAAGATAGTTATGTAATGTCTAAAATAGAATTTGCCTTATCAGGGAATTCATGCAAAAGGAGGGTGCTTTATGACCCATATGAATTTACTATCAGTTACAATCGGTGATGGAGGACTAAATCATTACTTAGAAGAAGTGCATCGTTTTCCGATACTTCAACCAAAGGAAGAATATATGCTAGCTAAACGTTATCGTGAACATCACGATCTAAAAGCTGCACATAGATTAGTCACTAGTCATCTGCGCCTCGTATCTAAAATTGCAATGGGATATCGAGGTTATGGATTACCTATTGGAGAAGTTATTTCAGAAGGTAATGTCGGACTTATGCAAGCTGTTAAGCGTTTCGAACCAGAGCGAGGATTCCGTCTTGCAACCTATGCAATATGGTGGATTAAGGCATCAATCCAAGAATATGTATTGCGCTCTTGGAGTTTGGTAAAAATGGGGACAACAGCTAATCAAAAGCGCTTATTTTTTAATCTTCGTAAATTAAAAAGTAGACTTCAAGCGCTTGATAGCGGTGATCTTAATGCAGAACAGGTTAAAGAAATTGCAACTCGATTGAATGTTACTGAAAATGAAGTTGTATCGATGAATCGCCGACTGGGTGGTGATACATCACTCAATGCACCTTTACGTACAGTCGAAGGTGAAAACAGTGAATGGCAGGATTGGTTAATTGATGACTCTGACAACCAAGAACAAATTTTGATCGAACAAGATGAATTGGAAAGTCGCCGTTCCATGTTAGCACGTGCTATGAATAATTTGAATGAGCGTGAAAAGCGCATATTCGAAGCACGTCGTTTAAGCGATGACCCACTAACACTAGAAGAGCTCTCAAGTGAATTTAACATTAGTCGGGAACGAGTAAGACAAATCGAAATGCGTGCATTTGAAAAAGTGCAGCAATCCGTTAAGGCTTCTGCTTTATCCCAAAAGCAGGCAGTATTTGCGCATTCTTGATATTAATAAATAGCTAATAAACATCAACTTTATGCTGCTAATCTAGGATTGAGAGGTTTTTTTTACAGGGGGGGGGTACCTTGTTTATAGCCTTTTATTTCACTCTATATCAGTATTTTTTATTTTTGACCAAGAACTGTTAATTTATCTGGGTGTGTCAGCCATTGCCCAATAACTTCATTAAAAATAGCTTCACCTGTTGATCCTTTTGCAAAGGTTAATTCGTTTATACGCCCATTTTTATCGGTTAATACTAAACGTATCCAATCTAATTCTCGCATCAATTGTAAATTTTGATCAAGAAATGGATTATTACCACTTAATGCAATAAGAAAAAAATTATCGTTAATCTTTGCCGTAACAGTCCTTGCTAAAGCTTGCCCGATTGATTGTTCACTCGCCTTAAAAGTCAATGCCTGAACATTACTTATAGCTTGACCTGAAAATTTATCAGAAAGAATAAAAATAAGATCCATAATATATGCAGCAGGAAAAGATAGATCGGTATTACGGCGTAAAATTAGCCGAAGTAATAGCCCTTCATCCGGAATTGTTATATCACCTCGTATAACTGACTCTCCTAGAGCACCCTTAACATCAAACTCTTTTACAAGCGACCACTGTACACTACCTATTGCCACTTTTTCTGCATCATAATTCGTACGTGTCTGATAAAAAATAGCTTCACCTAATTGCTCAATTGACTGCAAATTAGTAGTAACAACAGTTGAGGTTCCTTCTTCATTTGAAGCGTCTACCATTTGATCTAAACCGACATCAACTTCACTTCCATCCTCTAATAAGCGTTGTGTTAATTTGCGATTAACCGAAAGTGATTTTGATAACACATTAGAAACTTGAATATTTTTCTCTAGCAATTTATTATTATTTAATAAAAATACTTGTTTACCAACAAGATAAATACCAATAATTAATGCCATAAAACTGATAAAAGCAGCAACACCTATTGCAATACGCTTATACATTAATGGCCGATTAGAACGACGCAAGGCCTGAGAAAAAATATGTGAAACAATGTGAAAATTATCTGATTGTAAAGCAGAATCCTTTAATATACTTTTATCAACATGCTGAGAAGTGAAATGAGGATTAATATTAATGGGCTCCGCATTTGGCACATCTAATGCAGAAGATTCATCTAATATCTCGCTATCTTTTAAATTTGTGACAGAAAGATCTTGTCTTTTTCTTGTTGCTAAAACTGAAATATCACCATCTTGTAGTAATACAGGATTTTGCGTATTTTCACCATTTTCAACTATATCCATATGCTTCCAGCCAATCGCTGAAGAAAGTAGCTTCTTTTCAACTGCTAGATATTCTGTTTCAACATTTGCAATAGCAGTTTGCAAAATCTGTCTTTGCTCATTTGCCATTGATTGTGGGATTGTTGCTGCTATAAACTGATGTTCTAATGTTTCGATAGCTCGTTTATAAATTCGCTCACGCACTTGTGGTGTAATATTACTTTGCGCATTAATCGCTTTTTTTAAAATTCTAACGAAATCTACCATATCTTATATAATCTTTCTGAAACTAAGGAAAACCTCCAGTTCCAAGACTAAAACATCTTCACTTTAACCTTCTAAATTGATTATTATTTAATATTGATATAACTGTTATCGTAATCTAAAGTGAATATAAAAAATAAACAATATTATTTTGTATTTAATAGCCATCAGCTTTCGAACTCTATTCGTATGAAAAATATATAGATAATATGGAAATCTAAAGATGATCCTTAATTTGCAAAGGGATTAGTAATGAGAATAGTATCGTCACGTTCAGGGCTAGTGGATAATAAAGCTACCGGTGTATTGGTTAATTTTTCAATATATCGTATATATTTTACAGCCTGAAGCGGTAACTCTTCCCATCTTGACGTATGTGCTGTTGTCGCTTTCCAACCTTCCAATGTCTCATAAACTGGCTGTACACGAGCTTGAGCTCCTATAGAGGAAGGTAAATAATCAATTCTTCTACCATCAAGTTCATAGCCAATACAAACCTTAATTTCATCTAACTCATCCAAAACATCAAGCTTTGTCAATGCTATACCCTGAACACCACAAATTACTGCCATCTGACGTACTAAGACAGCATCAAACCAACCACATCGACGTTTCCGACCGGTTACAACACCAAACTCATTCCCACGTATCCCAAGAAATTCACCAATATCGTTCATCTGCTCTGTTGGGAACGGTCCTTCTCCAACACGTGTTGTATAAGCTTTTGCGATGCCCAAAACATAATGAATTGATCCAGACCCTATACCTGAGCCAGTGAAAGCTTGACCAGAAACTGTACTAGATGATGTCACATAAGGGTAAGTTCCAAAATCATTATCCAGTAATGCACCTTGTGCACCTTCAAAAAGAATATTCTTCCCCATCCGATAACTTTCATTTAAAAGACGCCATGTACAATCCATAAAAGGTAAAATTTCATCTGCTACTTGCATCAATTCATCATAAAGTGCTTGAGAAGCAAGCTCTGCAACACCTATCCCACGACGTAAAGCATTATGATACCCCAAAAGACGTTCAATCTTAGCCATAAGTGTATCAGTTTCCACTAAATCCATAACTCTGATGGCACGACGCCCCACCTTATCTTCATAAGCTGGACCAATTCCACGCTTTGTCGTCCCAATTTTTAAACCTGAAAGACTATTTTCCCAAGTTGTATCAAGATCACGATGTACAGAAAGAATCAAAGGAGCATTTTCAGCAATACGTAAAATTTCTGGTGTGATCTTCACACCCTGCTCACGTAGTTTTTTCAATTCTGCAACAAAATGATGAGGATCTACGACAACACCATTACCGATAATTGATAATTTACCACGAACTACCCCAGATGGTAAAAGCGATAATTTATAACTAATTCCATCAACAACTAATGTATGGCCTGCATTATGCCCACCCTGATATCTCACTACGATATCTGCCTGCTCAGATAACCAATCTACAATTTTACCTTTGCCTTCATCGCCCCATTGTGTACCGACAACTACTACATTGGCCATAATTTTCTCCACCATATTTGGTTAAATAAAACCAGCATTTAAAAACAAACGCCTCTTTATAACGAAACCTTAAGGCAAGTGCGACTCTTCATTTAAACTTTTTTCCAATCTTAATGTTATTAAATTCACAGATTCACAATAACAAAAGTAAACAACACTGGAATATAAAATGTGCTCTCATCCCAAATTAGATATTTCTGCTATAAAAAAACAAAAAATTTAAACCTCTTGGCTATTATTTTTATCAACATCTGACAAATAATGAATACTTATTCTGCAATTTTACATAATCTATGCGATATTTGAAGTAAGTTTTTCTAATACAGAAATATGAGATGCTACCATAATTTTCTACATTTTAAAGAAAACCCGTGTTATAAAAATCACCAAAAGTTATTTAAAGCTGAGCTTTTTCAATCTGAAATGCCCATTCAAGCCATTCCGTTAAAATTTCAAGGTCAGAAGCCTCAATTGTTATACCTGTCCAAATCCGAAAACCTAAAGGAGCATTTCGATAAGAACTAATATCATAAGCAACACCCGCTTCATCAAGACGATTTACTATTTCTTTTACAAATAATGCCTGCTTTTCACTATCTAAAGCAGTAATAACGGGATCCACGATTATTAGACAAGCAACTGTATTAGAACGTATTTTAGGATCTTTTGCTAAATATTCTAACCAAGGTGTTCTTTGAATAAAATCATCAAATACAGCAAAATTTTTATCAACTCGCGCCTTTAATGCCTGCAAACCACCTATTGATTTTGCCCATTTCAATGCATCTAGATAATCTTCAACACACAGCAAAGAGGGAGTATTGATAACCTTCCCCTTAAAGATATCTTCATTTAGTTTTCCATTTTTCGTCATACAGAAAATTTGAGGTATGGGCCAAACTGGAACATAATTTTCAAGCCGCTCAACAGCACGAGGACTTAAAATTAACATACCATGTGCTGCCTCACTTCCCAAAACTTTTTGCCATGAAAAAGTAACAACATCCAATTTTGAAAAATCAAGATTTTGTGCAAAAGCTGCTGATGTTGCATCACAAATCGTCAATCCTAACCGCTTATCTGGAATAAAATCTGCATTAGGAATACGCACACCAGAAGTCGTTCCATTCCATATGAAAACAACATCACGATCAAAATCAATTTGTGTTAAGTCCGGCAATTCGCCATAAGGAGCTTCAAAGCGACGCACATCAGAAAGCTTTAATTGCCCAACAACATCAGAAATCCAACCTGAACCAAAGCTTTCCCATGCTGCTATATCAATACCACGTGCACCTAATAAAGACCATAGAGACATCTCAACAGCGCCAGTATCTGAAGCAGGAACAATACCTATACGATAATCAGAAGGTACTTCAAGAACCTCACGAGTTAAATCAATGGTTTCAGTAAGTCTTAATTGCGCTATTTTAGAACGGTGTGAACGCCCACATAATGCCTTTTTGAGAACTTCAATAGTCCAACCAGGTCGCTTACTACAAGGACCTGAAGAAAAATTAGGATTATTTGGACGACGACTTGGTTCCTTCAGCAGCATCATTGTGCTTCCCTTTTAGGTGGTTTGTTTTTCTTTAAAGAAAAATGAATTATTATAAATAATTATACAAACTGTCTTTTTTATAAATATTTAAAAATATTTTCCATTCATCTGGTCAGCTTAAAATTTATGCAATCTTTATAAAAAAGATTCCAATCAATCATACTTTTTGATTAATCTTTTAAAAGACAATTGCCTGTATCATCTACCATGATCAAACAATACTTTGATGATCATAAATACTAAAACATCATCATATACCTATCAAGTTGATTTTACAGAAAAAGTAATTACAATACTTAGAGTACAGAGATAAAATTACAAAAAATCAATTATTTTTCTTTTAAAGGCTGGACAGAGAAAATTTTAATGTTATAACCGCACACGATTCACGTATTTTGCGCAGTGTGCCCAGATAGCTCAGTTGGTAGAGCAGCGGACTGAAAATCCGCGTGTCCGTGGTTCGAATCCGCGTCTGGGCACCATTTTATTTCTAATAATGCAATATAATCAATAATTTAGTCATTTTTATTATTTTTTAATCCACCTAACAATCCACCTCTTATTGCTTGATTAAAAGCGCTAAGCAGAACTCTAAACAAGCTATTGGAAATCTACAACTATGCTCTCTAAAAAACAATTGCTGGCGTAAAAGAAAGCCTTCCACACCAAAGATTCAAAATCTAATAATAATCCCATAAATAAAATATCAAATTTGCAAATCTGTATAACCGTATAGATAATTATTAAAAAATATCTGTTTTGGCTAAAATAAAAACCCTTTTGTCTAGAATACGAACCCTCAAAACCTTCAAAACTACTCTAAAAGGAGTTTTGAGAGTTTTGAAGGTTGCACTTTCAAAAATTTTTATAATTTTTTTGCACATCAAAGCAATTCTAAACAATAACATTTCGTGGATTCATTGATCTTTCTGCTTCAGCACAGCGGTTTTTCTTACTAGTGACAAACCATGTAGACTCACAGCTACTTTTCTTTCAAGTTTTAACATTACCTTATGAATAAAGGCATTGCTGAGAATCATTGAATCATTTCATGATCAAAAATATTAACAATTTTGCCATTTTAGCTACTTCTATAGAAATGGCACAAATTGAAAAGGAGCATTGTACTGTGCTTTCATTCACAGCAACAGAATTCTTCAGTAATCCAGGGCGACGCAATCAAGAAGTGCAAAGTGAACCAATTGAAGTAAAGAGTTATGGTAGGATAGTTGGCTATTACCTGTCACCATCAGAATATAATCGTTTAGTCAATGCAGCATGTCGTGCATCTGAGCCAGGGGCTTATAATTCGATCAAGGATCTTGTTCATGCACGCCGTCATGACATTCTATCTCTCGCCAAAAAATATGGAATAACCCGTATCCGATTATTTGGATCGGTTGCAAGCAGCGAAGATCAGCCACACAGCGATATTGACTTTTTGGTTGAATTTCCTGAAAACAAACCTTTTTCTGAAGATGATTTTGAATTTATTGGCAAACTACAAGAAATGTTTGGGAAACGTCGCGTTGATGTAGTACGCCTTGAAATGGTTTATAAACGACTTAAAAAATCCATTCTTGATGGAGCAATTGAATTATGACCAAGCAAGATCCAAAGGCGTAGCAACGATACTAAGTTTTACTTTCTTACTGAAACCTTCTGCGAGCTTACTGTAATATTGTAGTATTCATGAATCTATCATTCTCTGCTATCCCAAGGCCTGCTGAGTGCATTTACGATATCATTACGCGAGAGAACAGTTTTACATTGCTCCCAAAGATTATCATCTGGATTTAGGGTATCCTGGTATTTAACAGAAAATGCATCCTGAGCCTTTTTACGCTCGTGTATATATTCGTCCATGTGTTTTTCTAGTTTTATCACATCATCGATCCACTCGTCTTTGATGGTATCCGGTAGACTGCCAAATATGTCGTAAACATCTCGAAATCGCTTAGATACCACGTCATAAATTTCTTCATCCAGCGTTTTGCAATACACGAGGTTAAGCAAATCCACAGATTTACGTACTTGACCGAAACGTTTGATTCGCCCAAGTCGTTGCTCTAACCGAGCAGGATTCCAGGGAAGATCAACGTTGATTAGTGTGCCGAGAGTTTGTAGATTTAAGCTTTCACATGCTGAATCAGTAGCCACAATTAAACGAATCTCACGATTCTTAACTCTAGATTTAATATCTTCACGCCCAACACTACTGAACTGCGCCTCTCTAAAAAAACCACTCTTACGCCCGCCTGCATAAACCGCCACCACTTCTTTTGTAAAGAATTTAGAAAGCTCTTTCGCTATCCATTCAACCGTATCGTAGTACTGATTAAAAATGATACAGCCTTGCTCCAGCCAAGTTTTTTCATCTGTTCTAAACTCAGATAAAAACCACTTCACTATATCGAGCTTTGTATCTACAGCCTCTGGTTTCGACAGCTGTGTTTTAATTTCCTCTAGACAAGCCACCTCTTCTAGCGTCATGTTCGAGAGAAGTGATTCACAATTTTTGACAATACCCTCCTCCTCCTCATCAGATATCGTATGCTGCAACATGTTCTGTATTGTTTTTAAGCCAGACGCAAAGCTAGAGCAGATTCGTCTCAGCATCAATGATTTTATAAAACCAGCATTTTTTGCACGACGCCGAAGTAATTTTGTAAATTCTTCGGCTTTTCTGTACGCTACTTGAAAAGGTGAATTGGTTAAAATACCAAGACCTGTAAAACGTCCCTCATACAGTGCAAGGTTTTTCTTCATTGGATGAATGTTAACCCCTATTTTTTCTAATAAGCCAATGTCTTCTAACTGCTTACGCTTTCTTAAAATTACATGACGAAGTACCGGATTTTCTTCTTTCAAGAAGTTATACTTCTGACATTCAGAGGTAAGAAACAATTGCGTCATGTCATCAAGATCTTTGAAGCGATAAGAACATTCAAAGGATTTCTCATCAATACCCAAATTACTACGCAGTGCCCCAATCATAGTATGTGTTTTCCTGGGAGGGAGCGGATTTTTAGCCAATCCAAGACCTCATCTGAAGTTAGTTGTGTTTTTCCAGTAATTATTTGAATGGCTTTCTCATGCTGATGCCACAAAGAATCTTGATCACCTAATACGAACATTGCGTTTTTGTTTAAAATTTCTAAAAGATCCCATAATTCACGTACATCTGTTTGGATTGGTGTTGCAGTACCCAATATCATGTGGCATGTACGCGCAGCTATCTTTTGCATGAAACGCATGAGACGGTTAGGTTTTAATTCTTGATTACCGGATACACGGTGAAAACGAGCTTTATGTGCTTCATCTAAGATAACGGTACCAAAGCGCTTCTTTAGAAGGAATCCCGATTCTTTCGTAAAATCTTCCCCCTCCCACTGATGTGTGATCAAACCTGTAGATACGATCGCAATTTGATAAGGGCATTTCTTGATGGAGGCCATATCACAACGAGGAGAAAGCTCCTGTCCTTCTACGCCTAACCAACACTTCTTTTGGGATGACCAAATGGCGGAAGGTATACCTAACTGATCTAGTATCTCGACTTGCCACTGAACAATAAGTGTGGCAGGAGCTAAAATCAAAATAGGAAAAGGAAAAAATGACCCAAAACGAACAATCAAACATCAATCTTCTGGGGTTCTTAGCTCATTTCGTGCTTAAAAAACTACCGTACAATCCCCATTAAAATACTTTTGAGGGATTTAAAGATTCTTATTTGAGAGCTTTTTATATTTTGACACAAATACGTTCATTGCGTCATACAGAAGATGAACATGAAAACAAAAAGTAAAAAGAAATAATCCTGACAAAAAGTGTATATGCAAGAAGCAAAGACAGTATGATCCCTTAATCTCATGTCCGGAATCTCGCTTATGTAGTGTGCACGCAACGTATACCTAAAACAAATGCTTGATCCCTTTCTTCCTATCTAAGATAGTGCGTGCTGCATCTAATATTCTTAAGAATATCGTTTGAGTATATCAGTAGCTGCTTTACGTAACTCTAGAAGGTTTTTGAAGATGATATTGCTCACAATCTTCGGATCAATATTATCTCCCAAATAATCATACATGATCAGGTTTTTAAAGCCTTTGGAGCCATTTACTGATATTACATACTTTTAAAAAAATAAAAATTACAGCGTATGATCTTTAACCTCTCTTCTATAGCATATTATGAATAAAAACTTCTTTTTGAGCTGTCTTAATACTCCAAAGTATTTTCATCACTAAAAAATAAAGCTTTTAATTTTTTTTGCCGTATCACAATCATTAAATATTAGTACAAACTTACTCTGAATATCTTTTAGGATGTATGCTATATTAATATTAATGAAATTATCTGCATTAAATTTATCTGTAAAATGATAATCGTTCTTGGAAAAACACGGTAAATCTAGATCAAATAAATCTTTGATGTATCCAAAAAAATCGACAGTATTCTCATAAAAAAATATAAAATGTTTGCATCAAACAGCTCTTCCTAATCTACCACATTCTCTTTCGTAAGTTTTACTAGATCAAAAATAGATTCCTTTTTTAAAGGATTTTAAACGCTTATAAACTTTATTCATCAGAAACAAAACAACATCACAAAAATAAAACCACACTGCCCTTTCAACTAAAGGCAAGTTGCTAGGATAATTTTGTACAAAATTAAGGAATAATTCTCCTGAGTAAACTGCTCCAATTATTGAACTAATATTGAGCTAAATCATCACAATTTCTGAATTTATTGAAAAATCTTGATGATCTTAACTACCGA
Source organism: Bartonella sp. B35(2025) (assembly GCF_053794465.1). NCBI lineage: Bacteria > Pseudomonadati > Pseudomonadota > Alphaproteobacteria > Hyphomicrobiales > Bartonellaceae > Bartonella > Bartonella sp. B35(2025). Next base: position 112,045 of record NZ_CP200035.1, on the reverse strand, counting down.
AATCATTTACACTAATAAATAATTTCTGATATACTAAGTACTCAAATTACATATTCATACAACTGATAGCTGTATAAATAATCTATAAATTTTACCTTAATAATGAATATCCAAATTTCTTTTTTAAAAGTTTAAATGTATCGTAGGATATATTTTATATGTTACTATAAAAAATAATATGTACCCTATATCCCTACCAATTAAACACAGAAAATATGGAAGCATATAAATATTGCCCTAATTTAGTGTAAACAAGCTTCGCTTTCTGAAATATCGATGTTACACTTTTCCAAAATATGCCGTGATCGCTCGGATAAGCAGGTATGACAACTTCATTCAATAAAGAATTAACCTGTCTGTTAAAGCATGAATCTGTTTTAGAAACGGCAGAAGTAATTAAAACAGACGCTTCTTCATGAAGATCTGCACGATCAGATGCTTGCACGATAGAAGAAAAAATTAAAACAATAACATATATGATAAAAAAATACTTTATATTCATGACCTTATTTATATATATTTACCTTACTTAATAAAAACATGTATTGTATTTAACATAATATCATTATGTCTGTCTATAGAATAAATAATATAATTAATAAAAAATATTTTAATTTTTTATTAAAAAATCATTATGAATATAAACTATATTATATAATATACGGTTATAGATATATTACTCACCTCTAGCCAAAAACTCTAAATAAAATACAAGCAGAGAAATAATCGTTAATTTTCCTTCTTTATAAAGGTAATAAAAATTTACTTACAAAAGAATAACGATTTGCATGATTTTAATTTAATATGTTACCTAAATTTTAATAATACCATCATTTTTAATAAAACATAACAAAATAATCTATACAGCTTATCAATTGTAATATTTCTTATACTGTAATCAAATAATTTATACAGACTGTATGGTACTTCTCTTTAAAATGTTCCCCCAAACAACATGTAATAATTTTTTTATTTCACATTTTTCTTCTTTTTATTTTTAAATGTATCGCAATTATAAAATTTCATTCAAACTAAAAATTACCTTTTTGGGATAAAATAAGGGGAACAGATTTTCTAACAGTAAGTGTAATAGAGGATGCAAGCAATACTTTCAAAAAATCACCAATCAAAAAACCTAACGAACTCATTAAAGCTGTTAACAAAGAAACTTTAGTAAAATAAGCCATCCAAGGAACCCCGAAAAAATAAACAATCCCTATACCACCTACAGCATTGATAACAAATAATTTAAAAAAATTTAGTTGTTGCCAAAACAACTCAACCATCAAACCAATAAAAAATGCAGCAATTGGATAACCAATCATATAGCCACCACCAACCCCTAAAAAAACACCAATACCTCCACGCCCACCAGCCAATAAAGGCAACCCAATAGCAACAAGTACAAGAAAAAGAACTGATGCTAAAGCTCCTCTTTTCGCACCAAGTATAGACCCTGCTAACATTGGTCCCATAGATTGAGCTGTAATGGGAAGCCCAAGAAAAATAGGAAGATAAATAGGAGGAAAAAGGCCTAAGACTGCATAAATAGCTGCAAATAAAGAAATGTATGTTAGATCTTTTGTATTCATCAAACTATCCCTTTTATTATGAGTGTTTTTATCATTATTAGACTTTATCATTAGTATCACTATCGTACGAGCGTGCATCTAAAGCTTCGGCTACCTCTGAAGCTATCTTGATTGTTCGTATAATGAGAGGTATTGCAAGAGAAAACATGTTAGTATCAAATCCGCGTGCCTGCTGTGCTTCACGCACCTCGTGGAATTTCTCGCTAATAACTGGAATAAATCTGATTGCCATAGATAAAACCATACTAAATTTTGATGAATTTACCCCAAAATACTGAAGTGGTCTAAGACCTTTTTCAATTAAATTTACTATATCTGAAACTTTGGTTGTTAAAGAAATGAGTGAAGATAAAAAAATAAAAATGACCAAGCGTAATACAACTTCAAAACCTATAAACCAACTGTTAAAAACAACATGAAAAACAAATATAAGTGCTAAAAATAAACTTATTGATTTAAGTTGCTTTAATATATTACTAAAAGGAATCTTAGCAACTCCATACAATAAAGCTACAAATAATAAAAATGTTGAGAGAATAGGTATAGACGAAACTATAAATGTAATTGTTGTACATAAAGTAAAGAACAGCAGCTTAATTTCTGGTTTAAGCTTATGGATAAAAGTATCTCTAGGAAAATATAAACTGATCACAGCATTCTTCTTACATATTCCTTGATTGCAACAAAAGGTACATCATCAACGACTATTTTTCCTTTATCAAAAACAAGTACTCTGTCAAACTTTCTGAGAAATTCCAAATCATGTGATACAACAATCACTGTTTGTGATAATTCTTCTATAACTTGGGTAACACGATACTTATTTCGTAAATCAAGTAATGTTGTCGGCTCATCAAAAATAATATAATCCGGTTCCATTGCTACCACACCTGAAATAGCAACTAATTGTTTTTGCCCCCCACTTAATAAATGAACTGCATGATTTCTAAAAGCTTGAAGATCATAGCGCTGTAAAATTTCATCTACACGCTTCTTAATTTCATCCTTACCAAGTTTTAAATTTTTGAGACCAAAAGATAAATCTTCTTCTACTAATGGCAAAACGATTTGATTATCCGGGTTTTGAAAAACAAATCCTATTTTACGCTTTATTGCCTTTGCATCGCGCTTTGTGTCAAGCCCATCAACACTCACAACACCATTTGACGGTAATTGCAGCCCATTAATAAGGCGAACAAATGTACTTTTCCCAGAACCATTTGCACCAATAATTGCAATTCTTCTTTCCGTAAGCTGTACAGTAATATCCCTCAAAACGCACAAATCACCAAAGACCTGCGTCACCTTATCAAATTTTATGATTCCCAAGATTTATTCCAATCAATCCATTTATATTCCTCTTTTACCACCATTTCTTAAATCTATAGCTTAAAAATAAAAGCAAACACCATATGGGAGCGATAATAACTGCTAAACTCATATCAGGCATTTGCATAGGAATATATGATCTAATAAAAGTTACCCTTATCCCTGCCATATCGAAAAATTGAGACATTAATCCATTTTGCCTAAAACCACTTAAAAACATAATACAAAACAATAAAGCAAGAAAGATAAGGCAAAAATAGTTAGCATAAGGATATAAGCTAAATTTATAAATAAACGAACCTTTTTTTTCCTTATGTGCTTTTCGAAACTTTAAATGGACAATAACAATTATAGCCCAAGTAATAACCGCTGCCGCAGTTGCAAGAGCCATGATTCGCATAAATTTATTATCGGGGACAAAAGCATTAATAATAACAATTATTGCAGTGCAAGCTGATGAAAAAAGAATAGCAACGTACGGAACATGAAGAGTACTAAGTTTACTAAAAACATTTGGTGCATTTCTCTGCATAGCCAAACTATAAAGCATACGGCCATTAGAATAAATACTGCTATTATAAACAGAAATGGCAGCCGTAATAACTACAAAATTTAAAATATGACCAGCAGCTGGAATTCCTATAGATTCAAAAATCGTAACAAAAGGACTACCATTTTTCCCAATCATATTCCACGGATTTATCATCATAATAATGCTAATAGAACCAATATAAAAAATTACCAGCCTCCACATCACTTTACGAATAGCAGTTGGTATTGTTTTTTGTAGATTTGATATCTCTCCAGCAGCAATGCCAATAAGCTCTGTTCCACCGAAAGAAAACATCACCACACAAGTAGCAAAAATAATGCCTATTATACCATAAGGGAAAAACCCCCCATGATCCCAAAGATGGTGAATACTTGCTTGATTCTCACCCATTCCAGTAATAATGAGAAAAAGCCCCAAAATAATCATACCAACAACAGCAACTACCTTAATCAAAGCAAAACCAAATTCAAATTCTCCAAAAAAACGAACATCAAGTAAATTGATCAATGTAACCAATAAAAGAACGATAAAAGATGATTTCCAATGATCAATCAAAATCCAATGATCAAGATAAAATCCAATAACTGTAAGTTCGGTCATACTGACGAGAATATAAAGAAACCAATAATTCCATCCTGTTATGAAGCCAGCTAAATTCCCCCAATATTTATAAGCAAAGAAACTAAAAGTATCCGAAATTGGCTCTTCTACTAACATCTCACCAAGCATTCTCATAATGAAATATATAATAAGCCCACCGAAAAGATAAGCTAAAATAGCTGAAGGACCAGCTAATTGTATAGTTTCGATTGCCCCATAAAAGAGACCCGTTCCAATAACTCCTCCTAGAGCAATCATTTGAACGTGGCGATTTTGAAGATTACGCTTCAATTCATTGTACTTTTCTTCAGACATTATCCCCTCTTTATCATTATTTATTCTCATTGAATTTAAATTTTCACTGAGAAAATTCACTATAATTTTTGCGCATCTTTTTCAAAATTAACTATAAAAATGAATGTAAACGTATTCTTTTATAATAATGAAACTGTTTGTCTTTCTATACGTTATGCAAATATTCCATTAAATTAATAAAAAAATATGCTACGCTCTTTACTTAAATTAATTGCTTTTATTTTTGTTACGCTGACAATTATAGTACTAGCCATCGATATTGTGCACTCTGTGAGCACATCAAATTGGACAACAACGCCCCTAAACAAAATATTAGCAACCCTTCTGCAAACGGATATTTATAGTCTTAATCAGTCTATACATGATATTATTTCGCCCCCCTTATCATCAATTTGTATGACTTTGATTTGTTTACCAATATGGTCTATCTCTGGTGCTTTAGCAACAGTACTTTTTATCTTGAGTTACAAAAAACAAAAACCCTTTTATAATAGCTCTTATAGAAAAGAAAAATATGTTTGATGTTGATAAAATCTCTCTAAAACTTATTGTGTCATACAGACTGATATACCTTGGAGAAGCTTATTTTATTGAAATAACTGCAAAACTATTTTACGAATAAACACAATTTAAGAGTACCTCATGATAGACGTATATAGCTACCTCATAATCGCTATTAAGGAACTATGTAATGAGCTTATTTTGCTGAGCTAAAAGATATTTAATCACCAAGATTCAATCTTTAATTCTACTCACTCATGAGAAAAGTTTATATGTAGAAGCAGATATATTGAAAGTGGATAAAATTATTTACGATTGCTAATTTATCTTCTAAAAAAGCTCCTTGCTATCTTTTTTAATGCCTTTAATGCTATGATCGCATATTAAAAATGTACTTTAAAAAATAACATTAGCAATCTTTATAGAATAAAAACTTTTTAAAACAACAATGAAAATATGGGGAACACAAAAATTGTTTCACATATGTATTAATGTAGAGTGTGATGAGAGAATGATTATAATTGTGATAAAAAAATATTTGTATTACTGTAGTCTACTGTTCACTGTGTCTTGAAAAAACTGAGAGGATATCACAAGAAAAACTTGAGAGCTTCAATAAAAATATCGACTATATCATTGAAATAATTGACTTGGATAATATTATTTATGAATTCTGTTTGTAATGTTAATTTTCACTTTCATTGATAAGAAAATGATGCAACGATGACTTTAGAAAAAATTCCTTCTTCTAAATTTGAGTTAAAATATTAAGTTTTTGAATATTATATTTAAACTTTCCTACTAGTTAGTTCCCATACAAGAAAACTTTTTAATGCCATTTTCTTGATAAATTAGTTTAATTTTATTAGCTAATTTTCATCCGGTATAATATCTTATTGCACCTTAAATAGAAAAACATATCTGATTTTATTAAATGGCTTTTTTATCCTCATTCTTATAAAGCTGTAGTACTTAAAGATATGAATAAAGAGGCACATTCAGATATAAAGCTGTTCATGATTTAAATAGTTCTGACTATGCAAAAAATATGAAGTACCCTAAATTCTTCTAAAAAGCGCTTGTATAAATGCTTCTCTATTAATTGTATTCATCTTATATCTTTTTAATCAATAAAGACTTATAATATCTTTTTGTATCCCAAATAGTTCACCAAATAAATTTCCCTCTTTCTTAGAAAAACTATAAGTATCCTTATCTATATAAAGACATCTTGATATCATTTATTATTACAATAATGCATTTTTTATACCACCTCAAAGATTGAATACAATCATCAATTGAGAAAATATTTTATATGAACTTTATAGCATCAAAATCAAAAAACTATTCTTATCTTTGCTTCTGTATGCTATTTTTGTTACTTCAATGAGTACCTTACCTTTATACATCACCAAACAAAATGTACACTTGCTTTTGGATATTCTTTTAGTTATTACTCTGAAATTAATTTTTGTTTAATTAATGTATAAGCTTATGCCGCATTAGCTCAGTTGGTAGAGCACATCATTCGTAATGATGGGGTCGCTGGTTCGAATCTGGCATGCGGCACCATTTTATTTCTAATAATGCAATATAATCAATAATTTAGTCATTTTTATTATTTTTTAATCCACCTAACAATCCACCTCTTATTGCTTGATTAAAAGCGCTAAGCAGAACTCTAAACAAGCTATTGGAAATCTACAACTATGCTCTCTAAAAAACAATTGCTGGCGTAAAAGAAAGCCTTCCACACCAAAGATTCAAAATCTAATAATAATCCCATAAATAAAATATCAAATTTGCAAATCTGTATAACCGTATAGATAATTATTAAAAAATATCTGTTTTGGCTAAAATAAAAACCCTTTTGTCTAGAATACGAACCCTCAAAACCTTCAAAACTACTCTAAAAGGAGTTTTGAGAGTTTTGAAGGTTGCACTTTCAAAAATTTTTATAATTTTTTTGCACATCAAAGCAATTCTAAACAATAACATTTCGTGGATTCATTGATCTTTCTGCTTCAGCACAGCGGTTTTTCTTACTAGTGACAAACCATGTAGACTCACAGCTACTTTTCTTTCAAGTTTTAACATTACCTTATGAATAAAGGCATTGCTGAGAATCATTGAATCATTTCATGATCAAAAATATTAACAATTTTGCCATTTTAGCTACTTCTATAGAAATGGCACAAATTGAAAAGGAGCATTGTACTGTGCTTTCATTCACAGCAACAGAATTCTTCAGTAATCCAGGGCGACGCAATCAAGAAGTGCAAAGTGAACCAATTGAAGTAAAGAGTTATGGTAGGATAGTTGGCTATTACCTGTCACCATCAGAATATAATCGTTTAGTCAATGCAGCATGTCGTGCATCTGAGCCAGGGGCTTATAATTCGATCAAGGATCTTGTTCATGCACGCCGTCATGACATTCTATCTCTCGCCAAAAAATATGGAATAACCCGTATCCGATTATTTGGATCGGTTGCAAGCAGCGAAGATCAGCCACACAGCGATATTGACTTTTTGGTTGAATTTCCTGAAAACAAACCTTTTTCTGAAGATGATTTTGAATTTATTGGCAAACTACAAGAAATGTTTGGGAAACGTCGCGTTGATGTAGTACGCCTTGAAATGGTTTATAAACGACTTAAAAAATCCATTCTTGATGGAGCAATTGAATTATGACCAAGCAAGATCCAAAGGCGTAGCAACGCTATGCTGAACATATTTTGATTGCATCTGAGCGCATTGAACGATTCCGCGCAAAATATGAAACCGAAGACTCTGATGCTTTCAAGGATATTCTTTATCGGAATTTACATACAATTTCAGAGTCAGCCGATAAACTGCCAGATCACATCAAAAAGGAATATCCAGACATCGAGTGGTCTAAGGTGAAGGGTTTTAGAAATTTAATAGTTCATGATTATTTAGGTGATGATATTAACCCAAAGATTGTACGTAATATCGTATTCAGGAATCTTTCAGAACTACGCAACGCAGCAGCAGATATACTTAAACGCTATCCCTGAAAAAGCAGTTTTATAAAGAAGAAGAGCTTAGTTTGAGTATAGGGCTAATGATTTACCAAAAGCCTTTATTCAAAGCTCATTTATGTTACTACTTCAATAATATCATGAACCGATAATAAATGAGCTATATATGGCAAAAATCACACCATATTAATCAAGACCTGTTATAATAATAACAAGAAAAGCTCACTTAAATGGCTTTTACATCCGCTTCGATTTATTTTTATTATTCTCTGGAAGAGGTCTTTACTAATAATTTATTTTTCCTTACCGCTGGTAACGCTATAAAAAATTCTGAGGCTACATCAGTTTACTACATTGTAAAGTAATGATCTATTCTCAAAGATCATTTGCAGACCTTTCTTGCTATAGAAATAATAATCAAAGAAAACCAGCAGCGACCGATCTTGCTGTGCCCTTCCTTCGCAAAAGAACGGTCGCAAAACACTAACAGACACTCAAATCAAGGAATAAGTCTCTTACTTACTGTTTTGATTATCGCTATATCGATCAATTAAAACTTTCTTCGGATCCTCACCATATTTGTTGTCCTTGCGCTCTCCATCTTTGAAGAGAAGATAAAGCGACAAAGCAACAGTAAAAAATAATATGATTGCAAAAATAGCGGGCTCAGAAAATCCGCTTATTTGAGGCATTCCTTGCACAATGCTCAGAGACCCCATACAAAGAACCACCCAAAAACCTGAATGACCTAAATCATGCATCCGTCTTATAGACACAAATAAAATAGGTAAATAACATATCGCATAAATTATAAACCACACAAACCAACATAAGACCACAACAAATTCAGATGAATTTAACACTGCTAGCACCTGTAGTAGTAGAAAAATAGGCATCGTAATAAGATTAAATACAAACATGAACCAAAAATACTCAGCACGCATTGCACGTCCTTTCCATTGGAATGTCCGTGGTAGCACATAACAAAACCATCTAAATCCATTATACTATTTCAGTTTTTTCATTTTACTATCCTATATTTTAAAATCTGCGAATAACCACAATCACTTCAATAATTGTTTCTTTTCGCAACAGCTTACCGAATGAAGACGAAAGTTCTTTTAGACGACCAGCTTCAAAGGTATCTCTTTTTCTAAAAACTCTTCTTTGATATCTAATTGAGGAAGGTTCCGTACAATTTTGCATGTCTCCAAACTTACCGTGATCATTCGCAGGAATAATTCGAGCGGATAACGTGCATTACCCATAATCTCACAAGCCCAATCATTCGCATCATCCGCAATTCCAGAATTATTTTTCTTCTGCTTTTTTGGTTTGCTAGTTTGACAACCCATCACCTGTTCTAGAGCGGATTTTCCACCAACCACATATTCATAAGCTTCTTCAGGGATATTCTCGATAGTAATCCTACCGTTGTAAATAAGAGTTGTTTTATCATCGATACTCTTCCCTGTTTTGGGATCTTTTTTCTTGGCAAACTTCATTTGTTCAACACGAAAATCTGAATCATTCCCACCGATAACGCCTTGTTCTGTCAGTGCTAATCCCTCTAAGCGACTGACCAAACTAATACCTGTGTATAGAGGTACAGTTTCATAATTCAGATGGAGAGCAGCTAAATCACGACCGAGCTTGTGCGAAAGCAGAAAAATCCGCAAAGCTCTTTACACGCGGGATCCGTGGTATCTGCTTGTTGAGATTCTTGGCATAACGCTCTCGATATTCATCACTATGCAGCAAACCGTAAATGTAGTAAAAGAGGTCTTCTTTTCGGATTTTCTCTCCGGGATAAGCCTCTTGGAAGTGAGCCAATCCTTTATCGGTAATGGCATCTCTCCGTCGGTATTGCTCACCATTCTTGGCCCCTAAAGATAGCTGTCCTGAGGAATCTATAGGCTCATAAAGATACAATGGGAAACATTGACCCGATGAGATAAAAGAATAATCAGGAACTCCATCAACGATTAGCGTCGAAAATTTTTGTTTTGCCCCCAATCCTATCACAACAATCGCCCGATTTTCGCAGGACTCCTCTGGAAATACCTTTGGAATTTGATAGTGGCTCCAATTTAAGTTCTTATCAAAATACAGCATCTTTTTTATGAAGGGTCGATAAACAGATCGTCTCTCTTTGGGCTCATATTGGTGACATATCCCCTTCACAAAGCTCTTCTTCAATCGACCATCCCAGCTGATTTTTGTTGGATCGCGACTCACCACGTTATTAAATGTGTTTTCATTATTAACGGAAATCTTGTTTCGTTGAATTCTCTCCAACTCAGAGCTGTAGAAATCAATCATAAGCTTCATATTCTCACGTAACTTTTTGCGTGAGAAATTATAGCACCAGGAATCTCTGTTCGTCATAACCCCCTGTGAATAATTTTCAAAAATTGTGACAGAAGATTTATCTCTTTTTTCTCCCAAAGCAATATAGCTATTAAAATCAGTATCCCTCTGATTAATCCAATCGTTAAATTCATTGGGAATAATCCTTTCCCAATCTGCGATAGCCTTGATATTCCCAAGCTTTTTAATTTTATCTAATTTTTCCTCTGTTGTGAGATAGTCTCCTATATCCTTGAAATAAATTTTCCCCTTCTCTTGTGCCTCTGGGTTTTTGACGAGAATGAAAATGGCTATAGGCATTCGACTAGAATCTTTAAAGATTCCCCCGCCTTCTTTACGGCGCCTTTCCCCTGATGTATTGCAATCTCCACGCAAATGAAAAATATAGAGGCTGGTAAAGTCTTCCTTTAAACATGCCCTTAATCCATCCATCGATTTTGCATCGATAAAACTCGCATTTGTAACAAAACCAATCACACCACGATTGGCTATACGATCCGAGCTCCACTGAAAGGCACGAATGTAGGATCGTATAATGATCTCTTTAATCCCTTGCTTTGAGAACTTTTTATATACGTCTTTGCAATCCGATTGTCCAATTGGGGATATTTGAGATTCTTATTTCCGTCATTTTCACTCTTTTGTCCCGCAGAATAAGGAGGATTACCCACAATAACCGTAATCGGAAGATTAAATTGTCTCTTTCGTCGTTCATTATTTTCCGCTAAAATGCCCTCAAGACAATGACTATCTTCAGACAGCTGGAATGTGTTGGTCAAGCAAATCCCCTCAAATGGCGTATAAGAAAGTGACTCTGCGCTGATCCCATTACTTCCCCCCTGCTCTAAATGCTGTTCATTTACTAACAGCTTCAGGTGCATTTTTGGCATTTCTCTCTCTTTAAGCAGATTATGATAAACCGTTTCGATATTCACTGTAGCGATGTAGTAGGCTAACAAAAGAGTATCGTTGGCATGGATTTCCCGCTTATACTTCTGGGGGGAGTCTTTCCTCAGAGATAATGCCGCTTTGCAACAGCCGTGTAACGAAGGTTCCCGTTCCAACAAAAGGCTCTATGATATGGACATTATCCTCAGCCATACTGCTCTTAAATTCCGTTTTGAAAATATGCTCAACGGAATGCAAAACAAAATCAACAACTGGGATTGGTGTGTACGCAATGCCTAGTCGTTCAGACATTTTTGGGAAAGCACCTTGAAAGAATTTTTCGTAAAACTCCTTAATTAACTCCTGCTTTCCCTCAATATTATCGATCCCTTTTACCCGTTGTCTAACGGAATCATAAAATTTCTGCAAGGTATCACGCTCTTTCTCAAGACCATATTTATCAATCTGTTCGAGGATCTTTTGCATTGCTTGAGAGATCGGGTTTTTTTGAGAAAAATTATCTCCCTCAAACAAAGCATCAAATACAGGCCTTGTCACCAGATGTTGCCCTAACATCTCGATGACCTCCTCCTCACCAAGGCTTTCATTAATATTCTGCCGCATTTCTTTGAGGAATGTATCGAAAGTTGTTCTCTCTTTGACATTTTTCTCATTCTCTAGAATAGCTTTAATCCGATTAACATGGGTTTGTGCAATTTTTTCAATATCCTTGACCCAATCATCCCAATAGCGTTTATTGCCGCATTTTTCGACAATTTTTGCATAGAGAGCCCGTTCAAATTCCTCGCCAAAGAGATCCAGCACACCTTGTCCAACATGGGCAGCAACGCTAGAGATATAAGAATTTTGTCCATGATCTAATCCATCTCTGCAAGCCGCGCTTTTTCTATGGATTGTGTCTGTGACCGCAACAACTTCTATTTTGTCTTGAGCATAATCATTAAATTTAGCTTGATTCAATGTTGCATTAAAACGATCATCATGAGATCGCAAAGCATTCAAAACCTCCCAGACTACTCTATAAGAACTCTCTCTTAACAATTTATCTGGATCATATCCTTCTGGTACAACAACCGGCAAGATGACATATCCGAACTGTTTTCCTTCTGCTTTCCGCATGACACATCCCACGGCTTGAACGATATCTACTTTAGAAGAACGAGGGGTTAGAAAGATTACAGCATCGAGAGCAGGAACATCCACACCTTCGGAAAGACATCGCACATTGGTGAGAATTCTGCAGCAATTTTCATTTGGAGAGATTGGTTCTCTTAACCAATTGAGTAATTTTTCTTTGTCGTGAGCACTCATGGAGCCATCGACATGCTCTACTTCACACTCCATAGAGAGAACAGGATTTATTTTTGCAGCAGGATTATTTTCCAGTAAATCATGTTTTTCTTGTTTTTGATAGACTTCGACTACCCTCTGGAAATGTTTAGCAATAAGCTTTGAGCTGACCTTGTGCGTCTTAGTCTCCTTTTGAGGCTCAATTACTTGACAAAAAGCAACAGCACGGCGCATCGGATGAGAAGAAACAGTTTTCTCTTTAGAGATTCCATATTTTGCAAGAGCTTTCCAACAACCAACAATTTTTGCAGCATCATCGAGTTTGATCGAATTATTCGCATCTGCAAAAACTGACTGTAATGTTCGATTAATATGCCTTTCATCAACAGCTAGAATCATTACTTTATAATCGGACAACAAGCCTAAAGAAACAGCATCAGAGAAAGTCAGGGTGTGTAACGTCTCCCCATACCATGAAGGATCATCCATCGAATACAGTTCAACGTCATCCCTCTTTTTTGCCTTGTCTCCATAGATGCGTGGCGTTGCTGTCATGTAAAGTCGTTTCTTCGCAAGAATATAGTCATTATCGTGGACACGAACAAAATTAGAGTCTTCATCACCGAAATAAGTACACCCTGTTGTCCGATGTGCTTCATCACAAATAACAAGATCAAATTCTGGAAGAGGCTTCTTAGCATGATAGTGAGCCTGACGGATTACATCGATAGATTGATAGGTCGAAAAAATGACAGTCATTGCCTCATCATGATGCTGTGAAAACAACTCTTCCACCAAATCATCAGCACTCGTGGTTGCAGGATAGAAAAGCTCATGAGCCTGATCCACTTTTTTCTTCTTCCCAACAGTTTTATCTGAACAAACGGCAAAACTCGTCAGCGGAATACGCGCCTCTTGGCTCCATTCACGTAACGTCTGATCTAATAAAGCAAGGCTGGGAACCAAAAAGAGAACCCTTTTCCTCTTTCCGGCTAGTCGCTCAGCTATTTTGAGAGATGTAAAAGTCTTCCCTGTTCCACAAGCCATAATTAATTTACCACGATCAGAAACTTTTAATCCCTCGACAACATTATCAACCGCTGTTCTTTGGTGGGGACGAATCTCTTTTTGGGGTGTACGCTTGAGCCTGCCATCTTTAAGATACTGAGACCAATCAATAGAACTCTTCTCTAAATCCTGTAAGGTAATCTTCGTAACAGGAGGATTTTGTTTTTCCAGAGAAGCCTCAGCATTTTTAGACCAAGAAACATCTGTCGTTGTAACAATAATACGGTGCCGGAAATATTCCTTGCCTGACGCTGTAAAAAACTATCAATATCCCCTTTTTGAATGCTGTGATCTTCCCGATAATTCTTACACTGAATCGCATGAAACTGCTCATCACGCTTTGTAACAGCAACAAGATCAATGCCTGTATCTTGTCTCGATTCTATCCCAAGCCTCGCCCCATACTAATCAACCCAATCACTATAAAATAGGACCTTGCTGTAACGATTTTTGTAGCGGGGATCTTTCTGAAAATACTTCACCATGAGTTCCTAAAAAGCTCTCTCCCAATCATGTGGCTTATTTGAACGCTCACGTATTTTTGAAAGTATTTCCCTTAACGCACTCATAATGGCACCCATCTCTTATTTTCAGAATTATAAGAGGTGGGATATACAAAACGAACTTTATTTATTCAAATAAATAACAACTTAATATACAATTATTTTTACAATTTGATAATTTATTAAAGATAAGTTTTTGTTTTATAATGATAAATATCAATAACATAGTTATGTAACATATACAACTTTAGTTATTAATTATGTGTCATAATAATCATTTTGCATTAAAACTCATAACCACTACAAGAGTGCTCAAAAATATTACCACCATGAAAATAAGCAATTATTCTTAGAACGATTTTCAGTTCTGTATTTTTTATTAACCTGACGTGAGTCGATCAAAAAATCTTCTTTGTCTAGCGAATATCTTTTTTGGATTCCGGCATCATTATTTTGTGAACCTCTTTCATATCTAAACAAAAATTAGGATGCTTTCGAGCCCACTCTGGCTTGTGCTGCATATCATAAATCACACGACGTTTTTCATTTTCTACGTTATACCCTAAAGATACCATGTACTTTTCTACAGATTGCATGAGCTCTTGATCTTCTGAAATAATTGCGGTGCTTAGCCAATTAAAATGTAAATCTCTCCAACCAAAATCCCTGCGCAGAACCTTCCCTATATTAGTATTCAATATAGCTTGAGATATTTTGCATGAAAAAAACATTAAATGGCGATCTCTTGAAACATCATAAACTAAAAAATAGCTATTATGACCTCGCGCACTCATATACTCCCTCGCTATTTTTAGCTTCCTTGCATGTTCTCCTGGCGCATATTCCCTCTTTACATATTTTCTGTATACTTTATCATATTCTTCTAAACGTGGATCAGGTGTAGAACCATAAACAAAATAATGTGGAAGAAACTCATTTTCTACCTCTGAAGCACAAGCACTCCTTACGCTCAAACATGACACAAACGCCGTGGTTTGCGATATAATAGCTATAGCCAATAACACGTTTCGTAAGGGAAAATACATTAACTTTATCTCCTGAGCCTTCTTTCAAAGCAGCAATTTCAAAAATTTCTTTTTGATTATTATACAAATTTTCAAAACTCTTATTTAATTATTTTTAAATCCGCACTTAAGTCAAAAATAAATCTCCGTTATTTCGTTTTGAAGTTATAATAAGTTTATTTAATCACAAAAACAGCAAACAATTTTTTTATGGATATATTTCCTTTGATAATGGTATTTTACACATGAGTTAATTAGGTATTCCACCTAGCCGACAATCAAAATTACCCTTAATATTTCGAATATAAAATCTACCTTTTGAAGGTGAAACCAGCCAATTTTCTACGACATAGGAAGGAACTCGACAATAATGATAATAAGTGCTTTTCAAAAGCACCACGACATAATTTTGTTGCGGCTGATAACAAATACGGTGGACAAATGAACTAATTGTAGACTGGCACTGGAAATTATCTAAGTCCACCACCCCGTGGTATTTTACATGCACCGTTTCAGCCGAAGCAGCACTTGAAGCCAAGATGTTTCCTATCAAAATCGTTAAAACAAAAGATATTTTTTTCATATACTTCTCGAAGTAAAATTAAGAACAACTATTCCGTAAGTATTGATTCTTATTTTGAAGCTGATGCTCTAATTACGTGGTGTTAGCACCTTTTCACGAAAATGAGACAACGCCTCCATCAAATCACTTACAAATAGCAAATCCTGTTTATGATAATGAGTCATTCATTATCAAATAATATATTTTTATATAATACTAAATGGATTTATATTCACAATTTTATTTGAATATTTTAAAGCAGCAAAGCGTGAATAATAAGCTTTGTGCATGCCATAATTTTGCAAATTATATTAACTATTATGTATAGTAGTTATGAATTTGATTATAATGATGGAATGATTTTAAGATAGCTCTTTTAATAATTGATAAAATATTTCAATCCTATTTGGAGAGATAACAATGCTTTATTTTTAAGTCATCTCGTAAAAAATAAAGTAAGAAGAACAATAACGCTTCACATCAGTAGCGCCATTGTATTCTGAGTTTCTAGAAATTTAATTCATGGATCTCCTTATCGAGATCATGCAGTAACATCACTTCAATCAATCTAAATTCTGAAAAAAGCTTTTATATAATAAAAAGACATAGATGTTTCTTGTACACATTGAAAACGAAACACATGGTTCTCGATAAAAAACAATTAAAGATATTGTCAATGCTGTGGGTAGACTAGCAAAGCAAAAAAACTTAATTCACGAAAAAAATTCATGACTCAGATATCATGTATTTATTTATAAAAATTCTCTTCTACAGGATTACTTGATTAAATTTCTGCAATGAATTATGTGTAAACTCTGATCGTATTGTTCGATAAAATCTCAACTTTCTTAGTGAAATTGGATTCATAAAAGATTTTGTAGAATTTTGAAATAAGTAAAAAAAATTCACAAAACAACAGTTGAATCTTTGGGTTAATTTATATCATTGTTTTAAGATCAAATATTCACTCAAAATTATAAACAAAACATGAGAATTGAGGATATCTCAAAAAATAATAAAGATTGATGCTGATTTTTTCAGATTAAAGAACGAAACATCATAAAATTATACAATTTGATTTCATGCATCAATAATCTTGTAAAAACATGAAAAATATTTATGATAAGCTTCAAAATCAGTCCCTCTCCTAATTTAATTATTTTTGAAGGTTTTGAGGGTTCTTATTTTAGGTATTTTATAATTTTTTTTTAACCATATCTGAGAATAAAATCGATTTCAGCCTTTGAAAACTTAAGTATAATCCTGTCTCAAAGTTTTATACGCCTCACTGGTCTTTGTGCAGAGGCATTTGTGAAGTAAAGGGGAGAATCTTGATCTCAGTCACAGGTTGAGTCACTACTTTAAAAGCTGCTTCTTTATCCATCTTTTTTGCATCGATTTCCATGGCCTTAGCAAAAAGCGCAGCATAGACTGCTGGATGATCACGAGAAAGCCTTTGGAGCCATTTAAGTGTACCATCCTTCCCATTGCGTTCTAAAGCTTCTAAAACAAGCTTATACATCCCTCGCCTTGTGATGGGAGAACGGTCTCCTTTGGTACGACCAACTGGTTAATAAACCACCATTTCTTCCCAAGCGAAATCCTGATGGTATCGGTCTATGAGACTTATAGCTACTCTCCGCTTCGCAAGACGCGAGAATATCAACAGATTTAGAATTTTTTACCATTTTGTGAGAAGAATTATCTTTGTTCTGATTTAATTGAACACAAGGCAGAGCAACGATATTTTTAGGCATAAGCTATCCGTCAATTAAGGTTAAATTTACGCACTGTTCTGGGGAAAATAACCCCATCCTAGCGTAAAAAAATTATAATCAAATTTTTCTAGAAAAACCAGTATTTGTGTAAGATCTAACACGCAATATTTGCGTGACTTGAAAAAGGTTTGAAAGGGAGATAAACAAAATATTTGATAGAATATCTTAATATGATTATTTACATATGCTCTGAGCTATCAATCCAACAATTACGATACCTAAAAGGGCAAGTACCCCTTGAAAATTCCAAAAATAATAACTGAATCCCAACGCAAGAATAAATGATGCTCCACTACTTAAAATCACCGCAGTTGCTACCCAAGCTATTATTAAACCGATAACAGCAGCAATGATAAACAAAATAATAAAAATAATATTTTCAATGATACCTTATTTCGAGAACAATCCGTTGAAAATCATATTTAAAGTAAGATGTAAAACTATCTAATCAGCTAGTTTTTATTCGATTTTTTGTTTCTCTTCCTCGTAAACTATAAATCCAGACGATGATTACGATCACTATAAAGAGACCAAAAACACTTAAACCCCAGTTTTGGATTAATTTGTAAATACAACATCACTATTATTTGAAAGCACAACACAACCGGAAATCTTAGCATCACCGGAAATTTCAGCATTGTGACTAACAAAAGCATCGCCGTAAACCTTATCATCATTAAAAATCCAAGCACTGCCATCGTGGCTTAAATTGCTGCTTTTTTCTATCCAGCCCCCTATCGCTCCCTTGTCAACATATCTAAAATTTCTGAGAGCTTGAATTTGATACAGTTTGTAATACTTTCCGTTATCATAATGTGTTATTTGTTTACCAGTAAACCTATATTTATCCTGCATAGCTACAACCCTTTAATGCCAAACTTTAGTGAATTGTTTATGATTTTGTAGATTCTAAAACTGAGGGTGATAAGCTGTAAAAATACTTTCAACAGGCCACAAGCACTGCACAATATCCAAATTCATGGAAATCATTTGGTTTTCTTCTCAAATTTACTCATATAAATCTTTTTTACACTCATCAAAAGATATCATTAACTATCGTAATTTATATATAAATTGAATATTACATTAAAACATTATAGAGATTTATATCCACTGATTTTTGATATTTGATTAATTGTATTATTATTCATTACAAGCAATAACATTATGATTTCTTTAAAAGAATAATGCTCAAAAGTCATTTACAAGCTTTTCCTCTTACTTTTATTATTATCATAATAACAATTTTGATTAATATGAAATGACTGCAATCATATTCAGTATCTGTATTTCACCTTAAGAAGGAAAATAGCTCCATTCCTATTGCTGATAGTTTCCTTATTGAAATTGGGTTCATCTTATTTTAGTATGAGGGAAATGGTAAAATTCAATCCCTTATCTTTCCAGCCTTTATCGCTTTTTTCCTTGTATCGGATGGCTCCTCAAAGATTAGAGGTGTTATAAGAGAAAGTGCTCTTCGTAAAGATGAAACAAAATAATTTAAACAAGAATGAAGAGCAGATTTAAATAAAAAGTTTTATAAAAAATTATAAACATGCTTCAAATGATAACCCTCAAAATCCCATTTAGGTATTTTTGAAGGTTTTGAGGGTTCATGTAATAACCAAAAAGAGATTTTTTTCTGCTATCTTAAGCATGAAAGACAAAATAGCATTTGGCTCTTTTAAAACACATCTTTTTGGTAAGAACTTTTCTTAAGGAATAAAATCTACGCTGTATTATCATTATCACACAACATCGGATTCCATTCATAGTATACACTCGGTCGACCATTCATCAAGGTTTTAGTATCTGGCTTTTCGCGAATGATATTGAAATGATACAAAAGCTCCAAAGCATGTTGGACATCCTCATGTTTCACTAAATTGCTCCAGCCTCGCTGGTGAATATCCCACAAAGTAAAAACACAAGGAAGCTTCGTACGACGTTTCAGGATTAATCGTGCATTCTCTTCTATAAACATATTCCCTGATGCATAAAGTCGTTTTGCATGGCTCAACAGATACTTCTCCCATCGCAGAGCCTTCTCAAGGGAGACAACTTCAATTTTAGCACTCCCTCCTGTAACCAACTCAAAAATTAGTGAAAGACTTGCTATAGTCTTTGGTATTTTCAGTATGTGCGATTCCAGAGCAGAAGAGTATATTTCACTCTTCACTTTTTTATGAATGACTTGCATCCATTCACGAAAATAGTCCTGAGTTTTGGAGGAAAAACGCATAATATGGGGGTGTTCCGGAGAACCGAGTGGATTCTCATAAAAAGAACGAAACAGTGCCTCATAGGCTCTCCTTACCTCATTATCTGGTGCTCTATCAACCCATTCCCATTCTCCATGATCATCTGGCCACACCGTCATTTGTAAACGTTAAAGAAGACCGTCATCCCCTTTTTTGGAGAGGGCATTGTAGCACGAAGGGAATAATTCGTGATGGTTGAATCCCTCCAATCATCGATAAAATTGCATACTGAATATGAACAGTCCTGCACCCTATACGATAATAAGTAAATTGCCCATAACCATTAAAAGCATCATAAATTACTAAGGATGCTAAAAAAACAAAGTACCAAAAATTAGATTAAATTGTATTCTTTCTATATTCAATAAAAAATACTCCCTTTTCCGAAAAGAAAGCATGGGAACACTTCTTTATCAAACAAAAGCATCTGCACGTGCTAAATTTTCGTGGGTAATTTCTTTAATTGTGCGTACACCGGTTAATGTCATAGCTACCCGCATTTCATTAGCAAAAAGATCCAAGAGGTGTGCAACACCTTTCTCACCTGCTGCTGCAAGAGCATAAACAAAAGCACGGCCAATCATGACAGCATCTGCACCTTGTGCTATCATGCGTATAACATCAAGACCAGAACGAATACCAGAATCAACTAAAATAGCTAAGTCACCCTTTACAGACTCTGCAATTACTGGCAATGCTCGTGCAGTTGACAATACACCATCAAGTTGGCGCCCGCCATGATTGGAAACAACAATACCATCAGCACCAAATTGTACCGCTTCTCGCGCATCTTGTGGATCAAGAATACCTTTCAAAATCATTTTTCCTTTCCAAAAATCCCGAATCCATTGTAGATCAGACCAACCAATTGATGGATCAAAATTTGCACCAAGCCAACCAATATAGTCTTCCAATACAATCTTTTTTTGGAGATAGGTCGAAACATTTCCAAGATCATGTGGACGCCCCATAACACCAACATCCCAAGCCCAATGTGGATGAAGAACAGCCTGTAAAATACGGCGCAATCCAGCATACGGTCCAGACATCCCTGAATGAGCATCACGATAACGCGCACCAGGAACCGGCATATCAACTGTAAAAACCAATGTACGTACACCAGCTAACCAAGACCGCTCTAAAACATCACGCATAAATCCGCGATCTTTGAGAACATAAAGCTGAAACCAAAATGAACTTCCAACCTCTGCCTGCACTTCAGCAATAGGGCAAACTGAAACCGAGGATAGTGTAAAAGGAATGCCTTTTGCTACTGCTGCACGCGCAGCTTTTACCTCACCACGACGCGCATACATGCCGGTTAAACCAACAGGTGCAAGTACAATCGGTAGACCAAATATTTGATCAAAAAGCTTAATTGAAAGATCAACTTCACCAACCTGCTGCAAAATTCTTTGACGAAGTGCAAGTTTTTGAAGATCCGTACAATTACGCTGCATAGTTTCCTCAGCATAAGCTCCACCATCAATATAGTGAAAAAGAAAAGGGGGAAGACGACGTTTTGCTGCTCTACGGTAATCAAATGTTGAGGAAATAATCATGACGGTACCATTGTTCTTTAATGAAAAGCGAAAATATCATAAAATCAATAAACCCTAACCTGCACGCATCTTTATTAGATGCTCCAAAAGAAGATTCCATTCTGTAGATTCAAGTAAAAGCGATTGCAACTAAAAAAATTAACCAGTAAAAACAATGGCTTTATTTCTCTTTTTTAGATTAAAAAACTAATATTTCCCCACCTTAATCACCAACATACAAATACATACATTGTTAATATGTATCTAGAAGAATTGAAGTGTTCCCTTCATGATTGATTTTCTTTCAAGAAATATTGTTTTAGCCATTTTCTAATTTTTAAAGTTATGCCTTCCTGAAAAAATACCTCATATCACTGTTTGTAAAAGTATACTACCAATTATTAAACCCATACCATCTCCATTAAAACAAAAAAGGTAGATTCAATTAGAGATAACTTATTGAATGTATACATTTATCCTCTTACATCAGTATCCAAAACTTAGCAAATTCCCTGCTCAACAAATTTTAAAGACATATGTTTATGATTCGTGTAGGAAATTTAAAAAAGTCTTAAATATCAGTATGTATTAACATAAAAATTTCTACTTTGATTAAATAATTTTATAGATGCACTATAAATTAATTATATACACTGGAAGTAACCCAATAAACTTATCTAAAGTAACACTTTGGTCAAAAATTTGATATATTAAAAAAATCTATGAACAATGCTAAATTAGATTTTTTTATTTTTTTGAAAAATCCTGTTGCTTCACTGTAATTAAAAACCTATTTATCTGCGCTTTAATGATATTAATATAAGATAAAATTCATAATATTATCCACTGAAATTCTAAGAATAGAGCAAGCGATAGTACCCAACCTTACATATTAATTGGAAAAACACATAAACTGCTATGGTATCATATCCATGAAAAACTGAAGTACACCCCTCAACAGATATACTTTATCAAAATCAAAGCCAATATCCTTAAATTTACTTGAAATGCTTAGACAACTTTAATCCTTGTGCTTGATAGTGTGATCCAGCATCGTTCCCATAAAGTACCAACGGTTGATTAAGCATGTGCTCATATACTAAACGGCCAATAATTTGACCATGCTCCAAAATAAATGGAACTTCATGGCTGCGCACTTCTAAAACGGCTCTTGCTCCTTTTCCACCAGCCTCTATATGCCCAAATCCTGGATCAAAAAAACCTGCATAATGCACTCTAAATTCACCAACTAAAGGATCAAAAGGTATCATTTCAGCTGCATAAAGCGGAGGAACACAGATAGCTTCTCGCGAAGCTAAAATATAAAATTCATCAGGATCAAGAACTAATTCCCTTTGACCATGATCAAAAAGAGGTTCCCAAAAATCTAAAACATGAGCAACAGCACGTTTGTCAATATCAATAACACTTGTATGGTGTTTACCACGATAACCTACAAGCCCATTTTCATCACCTTCTAAATTAATGGAAATCCCAATACCACCATCACTAATATTAGGAAAATCATCCGATATCAACGCTTTTTCTTTATGTAAAGCGTGCAACTCGATTTCATTTAAATAACTTTGTCCTTTACGAAACCGAAGCTGAGACAAATATGAACCGGTACGCACCAAAATTGGGAATGTACGTGGGCTAATTTCAAGATAAAGTGGACCATGATAGCCTGCACAAATTTTATCAAATTCCCGAGCATTATCTGTAATCACACGTGTAAAAATATCTAATCGTCCCGTAGAACTTTTAGGATTAGCAACTGCAGATAAAATTTTTGGTAAAGCCAGATTTTCTAAAAGAGGAACAATATAAACACAACCTGTTTCTAAAACTGCTCCATCCTGCAAATCAAATTCGTGTAATTTTAATTGTTCAAGTTTATCCAAAACTTTTGTATTAGGCCCCGGCATAAAAGAAGCACGTACACGATATGCTTTATCTCCCAAACGAAGATCAAGACTTGCTGGTTGTATCTGATCCGCATCAAAAGGAAACAAAGCCTTAAGAATACCATTATCAATCAAAGCCTGTATATCGTTATCTGACAAAATACCGCTCGCACGCACCATCTATCTTACCTTTTATCTTTTCTTTGTTTCTTTTTTGACTCAGATAATTAATTGATACAAGCTGTTTTAAAGAAATAAAAATTATTCTTTATTGATCTTGCTAATCAATTTGCTATCATAATCAATAATAGGATACCATAAACAATGAAATGGCACTTGATAAAATATTATTTGAAAGTAAATTCAGCTTAAAGGTAATACTTTTCACACTCTCTTATCCTTGAATATTAAACAAATGATGTTATCATCATCTAAAGCTTCTTTATAGTACTCAAAAATTCCGTTAAAATTTATTATGATTATACGCCATCTCAGCGAAAATATTATTAATCAAATTGCCGCTGGTGAAGTTATTGAACGACCAGCAAATGTTGTTAAAGAGCTTGTTGAAAATGCTATTGATGCTAAGGCAACTCGAATTGAGATTGTTACAGCAAATGGTGGAAAAAACTTTATAAAAGTGATCGATAATGGATGCGGTATTCCCAAAGATCAGCTAACGCTAGCAGTGTCTCGCCATTGTACCTCAAAAATTACTGATGATATACATAATATCTGTTTCCTTGGTTTTCGAGGAGAAGCTTTACCCTCTATTGGTTCTGTTGCCAAACTTAAATTAACTTCACGAACACAGTATGCTGACAGTGCTACTGAAATTATCGTCACAGCAGGAAAAATTGTAGGACCAAAACCAGCTGCTGCCAATCCTGGCACTATTGTTGAAGTTCGTGACCTCTTTTTTATTACTCCGGCACGATTAAAATTTATGAAAACTGATAGAGCTGAAACAAATGCCATTACCGATATGATTAAACGAATTGCTATTGCATTTCCCCATATCCGCTTTTCTCTCTCTGGTTCAGATCGAACATCCATGGAATTACCTGCTACAGAAAATAATATGCAAGGACAATTACAACGCATTACACAGATTATGGGAAAGGAATTTGCTCCCAATAGCATCGCGCTTGATGCTGAATGCGAAGGTGTTCGTTTAACTGGATTTACCTGTTTACCATCCTTCAACCGTAGCAATAGTCTTCATCAATTTGCTTATGTTAATGGGCGTCCAGTACGTGATAAATTTCTCTGGGGAGCAATCCGAGGAGCTTATGCTGATGTCATAGCTCGGGACCGTTATCCTATATCTATTATTTTTATTAATTTACCACCTGCTGATGTAGATGTTAACGTACACCCAACCAAAGCCGATATACGATTCCGTGATCCAGGGTTAATTCGCAGTTTAATCATTAGAACAATTCATGAAGCATTGCACCATACTGGTGTCCGTCCCACTTCAAAAAACTCTGAAGCAATGCTAACTGCATTTCAAGCATCACAATCACTGAAAACTTTTAAGAGTACTCACCAGCCTTTTTCTTACGGCTTACAAAATAATCACTTTGCACCAGCAATCACATCAGAAGTTCACAAACCACTAAATATTACACACTCTCTTAATTTAAGAGAAAATAATACTCTTATTATGGAACATTTAGATACACCAAGTGGCGATGTACGTACTGCAAACACTATACCCTCATTGGAGGAATTACATTATCCACTAGGAGCTGCTAGAGCACAAATCCATAAAAACTACATTATCGCTCAAACTAAAGACAGTTTGATAATTGTAGATCAGCATGCTGCGCACGAAAGATTAGTCTATGAAGCACTCAAGAATGCACTTTATTCCAAACCGATTTCTTCACAATTGTTGCTTATCCCTGAAATTGTAGAACTCTCTGAAGAAGATGCAGTGTGCCTTTTAAACCACAAAGATACTTTGCAGAAATTTGGCTTAGGAATAGAATCATTTGGGCTTGGTGCAATCATCGTGCGTGAAACACCATCTATGTTAGGAAACACCAACGTACAAGCACTTATTAAAGATCTTGCAGATGAAGCAGCCGAATATGATACTACAAATAATTTAAAAGCAATGCTTGATTATGTTGCAGCAACTATGGCTTGCCACAGCTCAATAAGATCAGGTCGTCTTTTACATCCTGAAGAAATGAATGCACTATTACGGCAAATAGAAGCAACACCTAATACAGGTACATGTAATCATGGCCGTCCTACTTATATTGAACTTAAATTAGCTGATATAGAACGGCTTTTTGGTAGAAAATAAGCTACCATTTACCATTTAAGGAAAAAAATATTTTTTAATTTATTATCGACTTCATAAAGTATCTTATGGCATTCTGTTTGAATAATCTCTCATACCGATAGAAAGGAAGTATAAGGAATGTTTTTCAACGATGAACGCGAAGCAAAAATTCACTATTCCAGTAATGGATATAAAATTGTGAAATATGGAACCTATACCCTATGTGCTGTTAGCGGACAAAAAATTTCTATAGACGATCTGAAATATTGGAATCATCACCGCCAAGAAGCATATGCTAGCTGTGAAATTTCTTATAACCGCGAACTTGAATGTAATCCGTATCTCAGCCAATTGTTAAAAACACAAAAAAAATAACCAATTGAAAACTATACAGCTCAGTTTTTGCTTTCAAAATTCAAACTAAAGAGGGCATTCTCGTTTTACAAAACGAGCCATAACCTCCTCAAGTATCATACGACAAAAATCTTCTTGAACAAAATCGACTTTAACATCAAATACAACAAGATTTCTTAAGTTTTTTTGTACACTACTTGTTTGTATACGTGTATAATCCTTAGCAGTTGTAGCCAGCCATAAATTTTGATTTTTAGCTTTTTCTGAAAGATTTTTTAAATCCGTATCGGTAAAAAAATAGTGATCTGGATAAGAGTAAGCTTGCACAATATGCCCAGATAGCTCTTTAATTGATTTAAAAAATTTATCTGGGTTACCGATACCTGCAAATGCCAAAAATAACTTTCCTGCAACCTTATCAGACACTAATGGTTTCAGATAAGCACGATATAAAGGCTTTCCAGTACGAGCAACAAGAAAAGCGATATTATCATGAACCTCCGAATGACCAATCAACAAAACACTATCCATTAAAAAAAATTGTGTTTTTAACGATGTACGCAAAGGCCCTGCTGGAAAAACAGCTCCATTCCCAAATCCACGCATTGCATCCACAACAAGCAACGCATAATCCGTATAAAGACGACGACTTTGAAATCCATCATCCATTAAAATAAGATTACACCCTTCTTCCTTAAGCCGTTGTGCAGCAGCATAACGATTGGGCGATATAGCAACAAGAGCATGCCGTGCAAGCAAAAGTGATTCATCGCCAACATCACGGGCATTATCAAATTTTTCATTTACAAGATGTACTCCTTTAACCTTCCCACCATAACCACGTGATACAATGCCAGGTACTAAACCAAGCTCTTTAGCAACTTGAGCAAAAGCAATGACAACAGGCGTTTTTCCTGCACCACCTAATGTAAAATTGCCAACACACAAAACTGGTAGATCAATAACGGGAGGCTGATTTGCCATGCGACAACGTGAAAAATAACCATACACCCAAGAAATTGGCGTTAATAAAAGACTCAAAAAACTTTTACCTCGCCACCAAAAATGTAAGGCATTATTACGCATACCCACTCCGACGTTGACTTAAACTTGTCTGTATCACAAGTGGTTGTAAAAATGGATCAAGAAATTTTAATGTGCGCTCGAGTGCACCCGACATGCCTGTTGCTACTTTATGAGCTCTATCAACCATTTCTTGCCGTAATGTTTCATTTGTTAAAAGCTTATAAACTTGAATAGAAAGTTGCTTTGTATCTTGAACCATACATGCTGCATCATGTACTAGAAATTGCTCAAATATCTCTTGAAAATTTGAGACATTTGGCCCTGTCAAAATAGCTGAACCACATAAAGCTAATTCTAGTGGATTGTGTCCACCATATCCACACAACGACTTACCAATAAAAGTAACTTTCGATAAACGAAGAAAAAGTCCCATCTCTCCAATTGTGTCTCCCCACAAAATATCTGTATTCGCATCTGGAACAGTATTGTTGCTCCTACGAATAAAATGCAACCCCTTATTGCTGCATATCTTTATAAGATTTTCTGAACGTTCAGGATGACGAGGTACAATAATTGTCAATAAATCTGGCAAATAATTTTTAAGAATCTTATGAACCTCAAAAACAATCTGCTCTTCCCCCTCATGAGTTGAAACAGCAGCCCAAACCGGACGATTGCCAATAGCATTACGATAATGTGTGAGCAACGATTGATCTTCAAACAGAAAAACATCGGCCTTGAGATTACCAGAAAGTGCAACAGACTTTACCCCAAGCGTATGATAATACACCACATCTCTTTCATTCTGACCAATAGCCATATCAATATGCTGAAAAATATGTTTGGCAAGAACGTGCCATTTTTTCCAAGCTTTAAAAGAGTATTCAGACATATGAGCATTAACCAAAATCTGTGGAATATGCATTTTAGCAAGTTCTTTAATACGTAAAGGCCAAATTTCTGATTCACAAATCAATGCTAAATCAGGTTTCCAATGACAAATAAAACGACGCACTGCTAAATCTAAATCCAATGGAGCATATTGATGAATTAACCGATTCCCAAAATACTTTTTTACGAAAGAAGAAGATGTCACAGTATCAGTTGTCAATAATACATTGATTTTCAATGATAAAATATAATTAATGAGTGGAACAAGGGCAAGTGTTTCTCCAACACTAGCTGCATGAAACCAAATTAATGGGCTTTGTGGACGTGCTTTATGGCTTTTACCTAAACGCTCTTTTTGACGACCGCGCTCTTCTTTTCCACGTACAGAACGAAAAAATAAATAAAAAGGCACAACAGGACGTAAACAAAAGCCAACCATTCGATAAATTGAAAGAGCTGCACGTGCCTTTAGTTCCACCATTTAAAACCACCTCATTCACCTGTTTTAAGACTTCTGTAAATTTTTTTATTAAATAATTCATTATATCCGTCTTCTTTTAGTAAAACACCATGCCATATTTAGAAGATCAAAAATGCCTCACTCACAAAAACGATAAAATCTCCAAAAGAATGAAAAAATGTAATTGTATTTCGTATTTTTTTAAGAATTTTCTCCTATAGAAATCCATGTGCATAAAGTGTAATAGAGTAAGCAGATAATTTTGCTAACTAAATAATCTCTTCCCCAGTTTTATATATCTTTTTACATAAACCATCCTTAATTGTGGCTGCCTCTTTGCCAACTTTAAAAGCACTTTAAAGCGTACATAATGCTCACAATATCCTTATTTACATGATGCATTTTGCTTCATTTCCTTGAATCACCCATAATTGTAAATCTTAACTTTTTTGTAAATTATGTATTATTTATTTCTGTATTATCGGAATGAAAAAACATAGCAACAACTCCTCCACTCGAAAATGAAGAAAAAACCTAATGATATACCAACCATACAAAAAAGTGGTAATACATGGATTATCAATGCTATGTACCTTTGCAAGATTATTTAGGCTTTTCAACCATAGATTTGTTCAATAAATAACATGAAAATAACCCGCCATCACCCATACTATAAAACTTATGCAAATTACATTTTTATCAGCGAATAGAATTTCTTTCACCAAAAGCACTTTAAAGCACATTCCTCTTTTCTATATTATTTTACTCATCCTGATAATTAAGTCAGATAAATTCACTTTCACTGCACTAACCGTAACCAAGATAATGACCGAATGTTTAAACTTTATTATACTCCACCTGTTTCAGGGTCAAGAAGCCGATGTAAATCGACAATGTAATAGCGTTGTAATGCATTATCTACACTACTTTGTGCTTTTGCCCGCCATGCTTCTTGAGCTAACTGATAATTTGGAAAAATACCAACCACATCTAAATCATCAAGATTCTTAAATTGATTACTATTAAGATTTTTCAGCTCTCCCCCAAATACAAGATATAAATATTGTTTTTTTTCTTTAATTTCAGTCATATATGCCTCCATTTTATTAAGAAATTTTAACATGCTTTTATGTGATTAGACCAACTTTGTCTGACGAACAATATCTATTATATTTTGACAGCAATTATTTTTACCAGCAATTAAAAATCCATATTGATAAGGTTCAATCCTATAAAAAATAGAAGGGGCATCAAATGGCAGAAAACATCCACCGCATTCTTGCAAAATAAGATCAGCAGCAGCAATATCCCACTCATGACAATTCGGACGAACCAACACAACATCGATTTCATCCTGTGCAACAAGAACAATACGATACGCAAGAGAAGGAATATCACGGTAAAAACTAACTTGATTACAAAAATCTTCCGGCAATTTTTGAGCTATTGATTTATCAAGTGAAACTTTACATTTATGATTAATCTGAGATGCCAAAAGAGGAAGTTTTATGCCATTTAATGTCGCTCCTCCACCAGCAACAGCTGCATAAACATCCCCTTGAGCAGGACACTGTACAACACCCACGATAGGACGCCCATCCTCAATAATAGCAATTGAAATACACCAATAGGTATTGCCAGAAAGAAAACCACGAGTCCCATCAATAGGATCAACCATAAAATAGCGTTCATAAGCCTGTTGTTTCCGATTATCTTTTGTTTCTTCTGAAATCCATCCATAATTTGGACGCGCCTTTAGAAGTTTCTCTTTTAAAAAGCGATCAACTGCAAAATCCGCTTCACTAACCGGTGAATTACCATCTTTAATCCAAACATCTAACTCACATCCAAAATATTTCATGGCCAAATCCCCTGCTTCTCGACAAATATTAAGCAAAAGATCCAAATCAGAAGAATGATGTGTGTTATTTTCCTGCAAGTGTCATCCCTTCAATTAATAATGTCGGAGCAGATATACCATAACGCCGATCAATATCATTTGCAGGTGTTAAATGTGCTAACATATGCAGCAAATTAGAACCTAGCGTCACTTCACTCACTGGATAAGCAATTTCACCGTTTTCAATCCAAAAACCGGAAGCACCACGACTGTACTGCCCTGTAACAAAATCAATTCCATGCCCAAATAATTCTGTTACATAAAAACCACTCCGCAAATCTTTTATCATATCTCTAGGTAATATTAAACCTGGTTCAATAGCAAAATTGGTACTCGCTGGTTGAACCAATGATGCTGAACGTACACCATGACCATTGGTCTTTAGACCTAATTCACGGGCTGAAGATGATGAAAGAAGCCAATTTTTTAAAATCCCATTTTCAATAATATTTAATGTTTTCCCCTCTACCCCTTCTCCATCAAAAGGACGAGAAAAATTACCACGCAATCGCAAAGGTTGATCTGTCACATTCACATCAGGCTTCATCACTGCTTTACCTAAAAAATTTTGTAAAAGACTCGTTTTACGAGCAACTAATGCTCCATTAACCATACATGCGATATGCTCAGCAATTCCACGAGCTGTACGTGGATCAAAAATGACATCAACCATCCCTGTAGCTGCACGAACTGCCCCTAAACGTTGAACTGCCCTTAACCCCGCATTTTTTCCTACAATTTCTGCTGCCTCTAAATCAGAAAAATGTAAGGCAGTTGTATAATCATAATCCCGCTCCATCACAGAGCCTTTACTAGCAAGTGCGCTGCAAAAACGTGAAAAATAACTGGAACGGTAAGCCTCACAAAAATCATCGCTTGTTACAAGAATAAATCCACTATGGCCATAAACTGTTGTAGCTCCACCAGAATTACTTACCCCTTTAACATCAAGGGCGGCTGCCTCCATTTTCAAAGCATCTTCTGTTAAAAAATGACTGTGAGGAACAAAATTATCAAAAAGATCAAGATCTTTAGGATGAGTAACTAAAAACTCTTTATCTGCCAAACCTTCAAATAAATTATCTGGAGAAGCTTTAGCCATTGCAATAGCACGTTCTACTAATTCCTGCGAATAAGCTACTAAATTAGCAGAAACACTTGCAACTTTTTTACCAACAAAAACTCTCAATGTACAATCATCACTTTCTGAAGCTTCTATTGATTCTATTTTCCCTAAACGAACCGATACACGAGTAGAATGCGTGTGAATAATAACAGCATCAGCAGCATCTGCTCCAAAACACCTTGCAGTTTTAACTAATGATGCGGCTTTATCAACCTGGTTCTTATCAATCATCATGGGCTCCCTTTTATGATTCATCATCGGATAAGCAATTTGGCAAATTTACACAAAAATGTAACTCTTGTATGCCTATCGATAAAAATTACACATCATTAATGCACTCTTTTTTTCAGTGAATTGAGTAATTCTCTTTTGGCTTCTTCATGAAAAAATACCACGCGTTGTAAAATTTCTTTAGCTTTGAAAAAACTAAAATATGAGTATTATCAATAAAATGCTTCAATAAAAGATCCAACATTAAATACTGTAATGAGTACATTTTTTCCTCTAACAGCGGCAGCAATAAAGCTTTCAGCTACTGAAAAATGTCCGTTTCTATATTCAATTATTGGAAAACCAATAGTATCAATACCAATCGAAAAATCTACAAGATCAATAAAATGACCAAAAGGAAATGGATTACAAATAGCCCCGTTAATCAAAAAACTCTGATTGCGTAAAATAGGTTTAGATAAATCGAGAATAGCAAAAAAAACCGCTAAAGCTGAATGTAAATCTCCTTCCTAGATAACAACTGTTTTTGTGTTTGTAGCAATAGCATGAAAAGAAATTTTTAATGTACCAAAATTCCGTAGCAAATTATGTAGTAAAAATTCTCTAAAACTGGCTCTAAATTAAATTGAAAAAAGCGGAAACTGCACTCCCATAATTCTTTTTTCCATAAGGTTGGCGCCACAAACTATAAGTGATACAATACATTATTAAAATTAGAAAAAGCTGAAAGGTAATAATCTTTTCAATCTACTTCTATCATTCCGGAAACCAAACCTGCACCTAAAATCAAACCGATCGAAAACCCCGCAATAATATTTAGCTTTAAATCTAAATCATCAAAGACTCTGATAACCGAGAAATGGCCAGAATTGTGTACCTCTCTCCTCACTGAGCACTAAAAAAATTTTCATTTTCTCTCTCCTAGCTTATTCTTTTATCTCCCCTGAGAAAACATAAGGAGTGCTCATTCTTTGCTCAGAAATTTTTATAGTTATCAACAATGTATGAATATTTTAAACCTATATGAAATAATCTTTACTCTTCTATCAAATAGAATAAGAATCTCTCTTAAATTAAAAAATCATGATTGAAGTTTATAAATACGTATTACTGTATCACCATAAAAACGTTCATCATCCATATAAAATATATTAGGTAAATGAATAACCACATCTTTCTTTTCTTCAAGTACAAAGAGTGTATCAATTTTTGCCCACCCTCCCTTCAGAGCTTCCACAAAAGCACGTTCGCCTAAACAATGTCCATAAGGAGGATCCGCACAGATAACATCAAATGGAGGCATTGTCCCAATATTACCAAGCTTGGTTGCATCACGCCGCAAAACTCGTCCAATTGACTGTAATTCAAAAGATTCAAGATTTTTTTGTATCAATCCTCGTCCTTCAATTGAGTGTTCAACAAAAACTGCAGTCTTTGCACCACGTGAGAGTGCCTCAATGCCTAAAGCACCAGTACCAGCAAAAAGATCAAGAATACGCTTATTAATCCAAAATTGTTCTTCTCGGCTAGCAAGAATATTAAAAAGACTTTCTCGTGTACGATCGCTTGTTGGGCGAATTGATTGATCAATAGGAGCACACAAAATACGCCCCGCAAATTTACCGCCGATGATCCGCACGTGATCCTCTAAATAGTTTTGATTTTTTTGTCCTACCATTCGGTTTAGATTTTTTTATAGCATTATCATATAATTTCATTCCTTGCTTATTCTCAAAAGAATGCTTATTATGATTGCCTTTCATAGATTTTCCTTCTTTCTTTAGAAAATGATCCTTCTTGTTAGAAACACGCACCTCACCATAAAATGCTTTACCACATCTTTGATCAAAACTAATCTCTTTATCTTTTCGTAACTTACCTTCTTGTGGCTTCTTCTTACCTCTATGAAAAGATCTTTTTTCAGCTAAATCACTCTCATGATCATGAAGATTATCCTTACTATAGAATGACTTCTTATGTGTACTCTGTAGACGTGCACCAGGTGCCATCCAAACATTAGAACGGCGTGAACGTAGCAAAAAACGCTCTTCTTTTCCATATTCGCTCTTATCCTTACGCATAAATTTTTCATAAGGTTTTGTATTCAAGCGCACTGAACCATGCTCAATAAAACCGCCTCGCCGTCTGTGTTGCGTAGCTCCTCCACTCGAAGAAATCCAGCCATCATTCGCGACAAAAAGATTTTTGCTACTTTGTTTCTCCAAAATAACTGTAGAATTTGAAAACGGTTTAAGAATAGGAGCCTCAAAATCTGCATTAGCTTGCGCAATCAAACGCTCACCTAATTGATCACGTAACATTCGACTTTTTAATTCACGAACTGCTCCTCTTTCTAAGTCAGATAGCTGAAATGGACCATAAGATACACGAATTAAACGATTAACCAATAACCCTAGTGCACCCAAAACATTCTTTATTTCGCGATTTTTTCCTTCACGCAAAGCCACAGAAAGCCATATATTCGCTCCCTGTTCACGTTCAATCGATGCTTCAATCGAACCATAGAAAATACCATCAATTGCAATACCATTTTTCAAATTATCAAGCGCACTTTGTTTTATCTTTCCATGAGCACGTACACGATATTTACGCACCCACCCCGTTAAAGGAAGCTCTAATACACGTGCTAGACCACCATCATTGGTTAATAACAAAAGCCCTTCCGTATTAATATCAAGCCTACCCACAGAAAGAACACGAGGCATTCCTTTTGGTAAATTGCTAAATACTGTCGGCCTACCTGCAGGATCATGGTTAGTAGTGACAAATCCTGCTGGCTTATGATAAAGCCACAACCGCGTTCGTTCTATAGGAGATAAAGGTTTACCATCAACTGCAATAATATCAGAGCGAGTAACATTAAAAGCAGGTGTTGTCACAACTGTACCATTAACAACAACACGACCTGCAGTAATCATCATTTCTGCATCACGACGTGATGCAACACCAGCACGCGCCAATCTTTTAGCAATCCGCTCATTCTCACTATTTTCATTCATTTGCTTTTCACACCAACCTCTTCCTATACGCTCAGCAAATCATTCACACGTACTATACCTCTTATCCTGAAAAGGGGGAGTAGCACAATCGTTGATCATTTTCTATCCTTTGACAATAATAATACACCTGTTTACTTGCAAATTGATCTTAAACGCTCTAAAAAGTAATAATATCTCCTTTGTTACAAAATGGTAATAGCTCACTCACTTTGATAGCATCCTTCGATATGAAAGAACCTTTAACTCTCTACGATTCAGTAAAAAGAACATTATGACTTTAACTTTTATGGAAATAGCCCTTTTAGAAGCGCAATGGGCAGCAAAAAAAGATGAAGTTCCCGTAGGTGCCGTCATTACACACAACAATATAGTTATTGCACGTGCTGGTAACTACATAAAAACTGTATATGATCCTACGGGACATGCAGAAATACGCGTTATTCGTATGGCTTGTGAAACATTCCAAAATGAAAGACTTCCTGATTGTGACCTTTACGTAACGCTTGAACCTTGTGCTATGTGTGCTGCTGCCATTTCATTTGCACGCATCCGGCGCCTTTACTATGCAATAAGCGACCCCAAAGGTGGCGCCATCGAACATGGTCCACGCTTTTATCAACAACCAACTTGTCACCACAAACCTGAAATCTATTATGGTTTTAAGGAAAAAGAAGCTTTTCAACTGCTTAAAGATTTTTTTGTACAAAAGCGATATTAAAAATAATTCCTACGCTTGCTCACACATCTCCCCCATTCAAAGAATATCAAACCTCTTTTAAAAGGTAACTAATTCTTTCAACTAGAACCTGTTTCTGAAGCGCTTTTTCTCTCATACTTTTTTAATACTGTATCTTTATCCTGTTAACCAGCAAGTTCAATCCCTATCAGTTGACAACGGCTTAAAGGCAGCTCAGTAGAGATATAAATAATACTCTATACTTCTACTTTATTCCCTCTGCCGGCTCAAATATTTCTATTACTCCTTCATTATTTAACTATGTAATATCTTCCAAAATACTAATATTAGTATGTTAATTAACTGATGATACTTTAAAAAATAAGAATTTCACCACTATTAGGATCAAACTTCAATATCACAGTTCCACCAAGACGACCATCTTATGCTATATCTTGCTAAGGCAGCAATAAAACCACACATGAATCAAGTTCCGATACCACAAATTTTGAAGGAGATTTCATAACAAACTTATGATTGTTATTTATTAACCACAAATAAAGTAAGGTTAGCAAATATCTTACAGAAATTGTAACGAAGCTACTTTAATTTAATTTACACACTATTATAGGTAAGAAAAGGTGAATTACATCCTATTCAAACACAGCGCAGACCTAAGATACATATTAGAAATATTTTTACTTCACTTTTTTACTGCTTATCCATTTTTCTTAATATATGGCCAATTAATCTCTTCATAACTCATTAGAAATCATTTCCATACATAATAAATAGAATAATAGGAATTTGCCGCTATTATAAAAGATCACGCTCATCAATGACAGAACTCAAATGATAACAACGCTATTTACAATCCTGTATTTTCTCTCAGGATCCAAATTTTTAAATCTTACCAAGCATCTGTAATTCACGCAAAGCAGCCGCATCACGAGCAGATACATCAGGATAATCTGGATCGCTCCCAACATCTTGTGTGTAACGCCATGAACGAGCACATTTTGTACCTAAAGCCTTTCCTGGACACACACCAACACCTTCAACATCATTTAAAACAAAAGCATCCGAAGGCGGTGTATCTTGGACAATTGTGAGAGCACTGGTGATACAAATTTCTGCCATATCCAAATTTTCTAATGCTTCCAGCAAAACTGGATTAGAAATAAATACAATAGGTGCTGACTCAAGAGATGACCCAATATGCTTTTCGGCTCTCTCAAGCTCTAAAGCACCAGTTACAACTTTACGAACCTGCCGGACTTTTTTCCACCGTTCAGCCAAAACTTCATTCTGCCATTCTTTCTGTGCAAGCCGGAACTGCTCTAAATGCACCGAATGGCTTTCTGGATAACGCTCTAACCAAGCTTCTTCCATTGTAAAAGGCAACATTGGCGCTAGCCACGTAACCATTCGCTCAAAAATCTCACGGACAATCTGCAAAGAAGCCTTACGTTTTTTTGATGAAGGTGCATCACAATAAAGGGAATCTTTACGAATATCAAAATAAAATGCTGATAGCTCAATGATCGAAAAATCTAATAATGCACGCATAATCTTCTTAAAATCAAAATTATCGTAAGCTCGATTAACCAATTGATCAAGTTCAAAAAGCCTATGTAATATAAATTTTTCAAGATCAGGCAGCATACAATAAGATATTTCTTCTCCATCATCATGCGCTAGAATTCCAAGCATCCAGCGAATCGCATTACGCAGTTTACGATATAAGTCCACGTTTGTTTGCAGAATTTTTTTGCCTAAACGCTGATCTTCCCAATAATCAGTCGTCATTACCCAAAGACGAAAAATATCAGCACCGGATTTTTCAATAATCTCTTGCGGAACAATCGTATTCCCTAGAGATTTAGACATTTTCTTGCCATTCTCATCCAAAGTAAAACCGTGCGTCACCACTGCCTTATAAGGCGCACAAACGCGCGTACCACAACTTTCCAAAAGAGAAGACTGGAACCAGCCACGATGCTGATCAGATCCTTCAAGATAAATATCAGCAGGCCATTTTAAATCAGCTCTATCTTCTAGCACAAAACTATGACTTGCTCCAGAATCAAACCAAACATCAAGAATATCACGAACCTGAACCCAAGATTCATGCATACGTTCACCTAAAAAACGTTCACGTGCTCCTTCTGCAAACCATGCATCTGCTCCTTCCACTTCAAAAGCCCGCAAAATACGCTCATTTACTTTCTCATCTTTAAGAATGATGCCATCTTCATTCACAAAAATACAAATTGGAACTCCCCAAGCGCGTTGACGAGAAAGAACCCAATCAGGACGATCCGTTATCATGGAAGCCAAACGATTTTGTCCAGAAGGTGGTACAAAACGTGTCATCGAAACAGCTTCTAAAGCTCGACTACGTAAAGTTGAGCCATCTCCAAGATCTTTATCCATCGAAATAAACCATTGTGGGGTATTACGAAAAATAACTGGTTTTTTTGAACGCCAACTATGAGGATAAGAATGTTTTAAACGATCACGTGCAAATAATCGATCTGCTTTAATTAAAGCATTAATCACTTCCTTATTAGCATCACCCATTCTTCCATTATCATCAATAACACGTGCAGCTCCCCCTTCACGATCAGGCCCAAAACCAGGAGCATCTTTCGTATAAAAACCAGCATCATCAACGGGAAATGGTATAGATGAATCAATACCAGCCTGCTCTAATATAAGCTTAGACGCATTCCAAATTTCAAAATCTTCACGCCCATGGCTCGGTGCTGTATGAACAAAACCTGTACCAGCACTATCTGTCACATGTGAACCATCAAGCATAGCAATCTTATAATTATACCCCCCAGCTAAACCTTTAAATGGATGAGAAAGAACAAGGGCTTTAAGCTCGTCAGAAAAAACAGCACGTAAACGCTTCAAAACAAGTTTTGCTTTTTCTGCACAATTCATGGCCAGAGCATCAGCAAAAAGAAGTTTTTCTCCAACTTGAGGACCAAAATCATTTTCTGTACTTTCAACCTCATAAATACTGTAAGAAATCTGAGAAGAATAGCTCACTGCACGATTACCAGGAATCGTCCATGGAGTTGTTGTCCAAATTACGACATAAGAACCATATAAATCATTAGAACCCGCTTCAAAAACAGGAAACTTAACCCAAATAACTTCTGATTCATGATCATGATATTCAATCTCTGCCTCAGCCAAAGCTGTACGCTCAACAACAGACCACATCACAGGCTTTGAGCCACAATAAATCTGATCCGACATAGCAAATTTTATCAATTCACTAGCAATACGTGCTTCTACATGAAAATCCATGGTGGTGTAGGGAGTGCTAAAATCTCCTATAACACCAAGACGTTTAAACTCTTCACTTTGAACAGTTATCCAATGTTGTGCAAATTCACGGCATTCTTGACGAAATTTATTAAGAGGCACATCATTTTTATTTTTTCCTTGTGCACGATATTTCTCTTCAATTTTCCATTCAATTGGAAGTCCATGGCAATCCCAACCAGGTACATAATTTGCATTAAAACCGCGCATTTGAAATGAACGAACAATCACATCCTTTAAAACTTTATTCAAAGCATGCCCGATATGAATATTACCATTTGCATAAGGAGGACCATCGTGAAGAATATAAAGTGGACGATCTTTTGCTTGCTGACGTAATTGAGCATAAAGCCCCATATTTTCCCATCTTGCCATCAACTCAAGTTCTTTTTGTGGCAACCCCGCTCGCATAGGAAAATTTGTTTGTGGTAAATAAAGAGTTTTCGAATAATCCATTGTTTCATTTTTCACAGTCATTATGAAATATCCCTGTCCACTTTCATAATTTTATTGTTTACATAACTTCCTTAAACCCTGCAACTCTAGTTTTTTAATCCATGGGAAAAGCCGAAATAATCATTTGTATTAGGCAGTGATCAAGAAGACATATCATAATGTTTCGTGAGCTTTATCATGAAACTATTAAGAAAGAAAATCCCAAAATAACTCTATCAAAAGAATAAAGGCTCCATCCTAAATGGAGCCTCTTAGCAATTTGATCTTATAATAAATCAAAATTTATAAGCTACACCAACACGAACATCATTAGTTTTATACCTAACTTCAAGTTTTTCTTTTGCAAATTTCTTTTTACCAAAGTCTGAATAACGGTACTCCGCACGCACAATAACATTATCAAGTACTGCAAAATCGACGCCGCCTCCAAGAGTATAACCAACCATCATCTTTGTTTCATCTACTACATCCTTAGAGGAAACTTTTTCCATCTCTGATTTATTAGATGATGATGATATCGATATGGCATCTTGGAGTTGTGTATAAGCAACACCACCAGCAACATAGGGCATAATACGATCAGCAGCAAAACCAATACGGATCCGTGTAGTTCCAACCCAGTTTTGTTTTAAAGTATGATTAAAAATTCTAAATTTATCATTATCGAAACCAAGAGCAGAAGCCATATCCATAACTTGCTCTATACCATATACACTGTTACTTTTTTTATCTACATTATGTATATTTTGTGCATTACTCCCAGATACACTTTGTGCATTATGATGATAACTGCTGTGTCCTTCTCTATTAGACGCACCATGAGCATAAGAATGCCCTTGGGTAGCTCCATGTGATTTACCATAAGCTTGCAAGACTGGCGCTTTTACCGATGCTGCTGGTGCTGCTGCCGGTGCTGCTGGTGCTGCTGCCGGTGCTGCTTGTGCTGCTGCCGGTGCTGCTGGTGCTGCTGGTGCTGCTGATCTGCGAGCCCTTCCTACCACATTTTCTGCTAAAGCATTACCGGATACAAAATCACCTGTGAAAATAGTTTTTGTATTCTTTTTGTCAGCCCAAATGAAATCTGTATCAATACCAAGAACAAAGCTATCGCTAAGATCTATATTAAAACCCGTGTAAAGTCCTCCTGCAAGACCTGAAAGACTAGGTAACAAATCTTTACTTAGTGGAACAGTTTTATCTTTACTGATAAAATCCATATCAACCTTGCTTGAGAAACCGCTAACCTGGCCACCAAAATAAAAACCCGTCCATGTAAAATTAGGCACCACAACAGTTGATGGAGCAACTGGTTCTAAGTGATGCGAAACCCTCACATCAGCTGCCTGTGCTGTAGAAGCTGAAATCAAAGCAAAAATAGATGCTGTTATTAAACATTTTGTATTCATAAATTATCTCCAAATATCCAAAACGTGCTATATATAAAACATCTTATCTAAAATATCTGTAGTAAAAATGATACAATCGCAAAAAAATAGGCTCCATTAAAAACGGAGCCTCTTAAGTAACTTAATTTTATCTTAACTTAGAATTTATACGCTACACCAACACGAAAATCATTGGTTTTATATTTAAATTCAACTTGATCCTTTTTGAACTTCTTTTTACCAAAATCTGAGTAACGATACTCCGCACGCAGCACAACATTATCAGTCATTGCGAAATCAACACCACCACCAACAGTGTAACCAACCATCGTTACTGCATCATAATCCGTCTCAGCAGAAGCTACTTTAGTTTTTACATTTGCCAAATCTGCTGCATTTGCTCTTACTTTTGTTCCCACGACTATGGAAGTACCTTCCATCTGTGCATAAGCAACCCCACCAGCGACATAAGGTATAATATAATCAACAACTGAAAAACCGACACGTACCCGTGTAGCACCAGACCATTTCTCTTTATAAGTAAAAGAACCGATTACCTTATCACCAACCTGAAATTTATCATTATCATTTAACTTAATACCAACCTCTGCAAGTTGTTTATTAAAATTCTTAGCACCATTAGCATCAAGAACATTTGAAAAAATTATTTTTGTGTCTTCTCTACCAGCCAAAACTGCGTCTGTTTCAATACCCAAGATGACATTATTTCCAAGATCTATATTGGAACCTGCATAAACACCACCCACAAGACCTGAAGGATGAGGTGTTTTATCTTTACTTATAACCCCAACCTCTTTATTAAAATTGCTCATTTCAACTTTACTTGAAAAATGACCAACTTGACCACCAAAATAAAAGCCTGTCCAAGAAAATGCAGGGATAACAACAGCTGGTGCAGCTACTTCATGAGGAACTACGATGTCTGCAGCCTGTGCTACAGAAGCTGGAATCAAAGTGATAAAAGAAGTTGCCATTAAATGTTTTATATTCATAAGTTTTGCTCCTAATTAATGTCGCATACTTTGACATAGATATACAAAAAAATCTGTAGCAAAAATGATACAATTATAAAAAATAAAGCCCTGTCTTGAACAGAGCTTCCTAACTAGCAATTTGATTTTGCAGTCAATTAGAATTTGTATGCTACACCAACACGGAAATTATTGGTCTCATATTTGAATTCAGCTTGATCCTTTTTGAATTTCTTTTTACCAAAATCTGAGTAACGATACTCCGCACGCAATATAACATTATCAGTCATTGCAAAATCAACACCACCACCAACAGTATAACCAATTACTGTCATTGTACCATAATCTACCTTAGCAGAAATTTTCTTATTTGGTGGATTGTAATATGTTCCTGAAATCGTAGAGAAACCTTCTATATGCGTATAAGCAACACCGCCAACAACATAAGGCATAATATAATCAGCTACTGTAAAACCAACACGTACCCGCGTTGCACCAGACCATTTCTCTTTATAAGTAAAAGAAGCAGATCCTGTATCATTCGATACAAACTTATCCAAAACAGACAACTGAACGCCAGCTTCTATAAGTTGCTTATTAAGCTCATTCGCACTCTCATTAGTAAGATTCTCTAAATAAATCATTTTTGAGTCTTCTCGACCAGCCAAAACTACATCCGTTTCAACCCCAAGAATGAAATTATCTCCAAGATCTATATTAGAACCTGCATAAATACCACCTACAAAACCTGAAGGATGAGGAGCTTTATCTTTACTAACAACTTCTATTTTTTTATTAAAATTTCTTATTTCAATTCCACTCGCAAAGTTACCAACTTGACCACCAAAATAAAAACCTGACCAAGAGAATTCAGGAACAGCAACAACCGAAGCGGCCACCCCACGAGAAATCCCAGCATTGACAGCTTGCACTGTAGAAATTGAAATTAAAGCAACAAGTGCAGTCGCCATTAAACATTTTTTACTCATAAATTTGCTCCTAATTACTTCTGTATGGTGACACAAATATAAAAAAAAATCTGTAGTAAAAATGATACAATTATAAAAAAAACAAAGCCCTGTCTTTAACAGGGCCTCTTAATAATTTGATTTTGCAGTCAATTAGAATTTGTATGCTACACCAACACGGAAATCATTGGTCTTATATTTAAATTCAGCTTGATCCTTTTTAAATTTCTTTTTACCAAAATCTGAATAGCGATACTCTGCACGCAATATAATATTATCAGCCATCGCAAAATCAACACCACCACCAACGGTGTAACCGACCATTGTAGTTGTGTCATCATATATATTAGCAGAGATTGTTTTAATTGTTTTAACTGCCTGACCATTCCTTTCTTGTTTTTGTCCTGTAATTATAAAAATACCTTCCATCTGTGCATAGGCAACACCACCAGCAACATAAGGCATAATATGATTAGCTGCCCCAAAACCAACACGCACCCGCGTTGCACTAGACCATTTCTCTTTATAAGTAAAAGTACCAAATCCTGAGTCTTCCTGTGTAAATTTATCATCTTCACTCAAATGAACACCAGAA
Organism: Bartonella sp. B35(2025); assembly: GCF_053794465.1. Taxonomy (NCBI): domain Bacteria; kingdom Pseudomonadati; phylum Pseudomonadota; class Alphaproteobacteria; order Hyphomicrobiales; family Bartonellaceae; genus Bartonella; species Bartonella sp. B35(2025). The sequence continues at coordinate 69,216 of NZ_CP200035.1, read as the reverse complement.
TCTTCAAATCGCTGATTCATATCCTGAGCTGTAGGATCATCCTCAAAATCTTTTGCAAAAACCGTTTTTGTATCTTTCTTACCAACTGCAATTACATCCGTTTCAATCCCAAGTATGAAACTATTTCCAAGACCTATATTGTAACCTGCATAAATTCCACCCATAAAACCTGAAGGATGAGGTGTCTTATCTTTACTCAGAATTCCAGTTTCCTTATTAAAATCCTTTATCTCAACTTTACTTGCAAAATTACCAATTTGACCACCAAGATAAAAACCTGACCAAGAAGGTACAACAACAGCTGGTGCAGCTTCTTTATGGGGAACTACAATATCCGCAGCCTGTACTATAGAAGCTGAAATCAAAGAAACAATAGAAGTCATCATTAAATATTTTTTATTCATACATTTTGCTCCTAATTAACTTATGCATTAGAAGCTACACGACTATATAAAAAAAATCTGTAGCAAAAATAACACAGTTGTAAAAATAGAGGCTCTGTAAAAACAAAGCCTCCTAGCAATTCAATTATACAATAAATTAAAATTTGTATGCTACACCAACACGGAAATCATTAGTCTTATAGCTAATTTCATGTGTATCACGTGCGAATTTCTTTTTACCAAAATCTGAGTAACGATATTCTGCACGCATAATCACATTATCAGCCATTGCCAGATCAATACCAGCACCCAAAACATAGCCAACTAGCGACTTTTTTTCATCTGATAGATTACCAGAAGCAATTACGTGATCATTATTTTTTTGTGTTACCAATATTGATAATATATTTTGAAGCTGCGTGTAAGCAACACCACCTGCAATATAAGGCATAATACGATCAGCAGCAAAACCAATGCGCACTCGTGTAGCACCCGCCCACTTTCCTTTAATAGTGAAACCGCTAGCTCGTTTATCACCCTCTTTTATTACATCTTTACCAATATTCACCCCAGTCTCTTTCAGTATTTTCTCAACATATCCGATCTGATCTCTCGCAATTGTATATGTTTTCCCTGTTTTAGTATCACTTTTATTAGACCAAACAATATCTGTATCAACACCCAAAATAAGACCACTACCGAGATCAACATTAGAACCCACATAAAAACCACCCATAAAACCTGATAGTTTAGGTAGAAAATCTTCATTAATTAAAACATTTTTATCTTTATTGGAAATATTCATGTTAGTCTTGCTCGAAAAACCACCAATCTGACCACCAAAATAAAAACCTGTCCAAGAAAAAGTAGGAGCGACAATAACTGGTGCAATTGGTGATGGTTCTAAAGGAACCATAACATCTGCAGCCAGTGCTGCAGAAGCTGAAATAAAAGCAAAAGCAGAAGCAGTCACTAACCATTTTTTATTCATCATTTTTCTCCAATAGCTGATATTTGAATATGTGGCCTCATATAGGGCTCCAATTGCAGATATCTGTAGTAAAAATGATACACTTATAAAAAAATCAAGATCCTATCAAAGATACGCTCTTTAAATAAGTAAATCTGTAATAAATGGCTATCTGTAAACTACACCAATACAGATAATTGTTAATCTTTTCGTTCAATTCAATTTTATTTTCTATGAATTTTCACTAAAATCTGAACAACAATATTTCATGTGTAAGACATATTATGAATATTTTTAAGTGTAGTATTTCAACCAAAATGTATATAGAAAATATATTTGGATTTCATTATCTGATTACTGAAAAGTAACATTTAACTTGTTTGATTGCTCTATCATAATTCAAAAGAAAATCCTATTTCAGATATAGATAACACCAGCAATCATATAGAATGTAACATGATTTTCAAAAAATCATACACGTCCAATCTCCCCTAATCCATTTTTTCTTAAATACGAAAACAATTTTCGCATTGATCATTTTATTGAAATACAATCTGCTACTTTGTACATCCCCTATCACTCTCTCAGCTTTTCAAAAATCATTTTTCAGAATATTTGCATAATTTTGTAAAATAAGCTTACAAACTACCTTTTGTGCTTCCTTAAACCAAGCCTAATATAAATACCTAAAAATCACCACCACAATACATATTATAACATACTTAAAACAATCTTCGCGCAAGAAAATATAAGCATAATCCCCTTAAAAATAAGATAACTTCCCCCCCAAAATCTTAATCTCAATTCAACTCAAAAAGCCACCCCTTTGATCACTAATCAATCCGAAAAGATGATCAATACTAACGCGTAAAAAAAATAAAAGCGCTCCTTGTATGTTTGAAAAACATACAATAAGAAATAAAAATATCTTAAAAACAGGTACTTATAGTATTTTAAATTTACAAAAACTGCATTCTGCAGATCACATAGCTATAAAATCATAAAATTTTTAACTATTTGCAAATCTGCTATCATACTTTGATAATCACCTTACTGAATTCTAGATACCTCTATTTCAAAAAATACTATTAGCCACCACAAATCTGAATTACAATCAAAGATACAAACAGACTTCATGCTCACTCGATTTTACTTCTAAGCTAATAAAAAAAATCCACTCCTCAAAATTTAACTCCTTATTAAGAGTAAATCATACTTCTTGGAGTGGACTCTTTATTTATTTAAAACCTATTGGCTATTTATTAAAAACCCATTGGATTTCGTGCAGATAACCTTGGTCGTCCTACTTTGCCTTGAGGTTTTGAGAAATTTTTCTTCTTACCTGGAAACGCTACAGGCATAACATCAACAGATGCTTGCAGTTCTTTATCAACAAAATTTACTTGAAAATTTTTAGAAGAAACAGTAGAGGACATATCAAGAGCTAACCTCTGTGCTGCTATAAGACTTGTTCCTTGAGCAGCGTAAATCATAGCGATAACAAAGGCCGTAATAAAATATTTCATGTTCATAGATTTACCTTTCTATTAAAGATCCATAATGTATTTAACATAGTGCTCAATTTTAAATTTCCATAGAAAGGATTAAAGATATTTCTCAAAATGAGATTTTTGTAATGTTTTGATTTTTAAAATAGAAATTTTTAAGCCAGAATAACAAAAAAAATCACTAATTTGCTAACTAACACATACTTAGATATAAATCAAGCTACACGGGTGTGCTAACTTATTTTCTCTAGCAGTGATATTTTATCCTACATTACCTAACTCTATTTTAGGAATATTACATATACAAAATCTTCGATACAAAATTTATTGCTTATATTTTATCTGCTGATAACACCATCAATCAGTATAATTGTCTGCTTCCTTTTTTAATCAAATTTAGAAAAAGATTATCACAAGCACAAAAAATACATATTTATAAATATATTTTCTTGTACGATCTTCAACTTAAACAGTATCCACCATACAAAAATTTACCATAAGCACTAATAAAAGCTAAATTAAGAGAATAGAGAAGCGAAAATTCTATAACATATAGATATTTTTGTACCTCTCTATTCTCAGCTTAAAAAGCAAATTTTTAAGTTCAGCTATGTGCAAAAATATCAGCTTCTGGCCATCCCAAAAGATCAAGCTTTGCCCTCATAGGTAAAAATTGAAAACATGCCTTCGCAATATCTTCTCTCTCTTCACGCCTTAAACGTTCTTCAAATACACTTTTTAAACGATGCAAATATAAAACATCCGATGCTGCATATTCAATCTGTGCACGCGATAAAGTTTCTGCTGCCCAATCTGATGATTGTTGCTGCTTAGAAATATTAATATTCAACAATTCACTACAAATTTCCTTCAATCCATGACGATCCGTGTAAGTACGAGTGAGTTTTGAGGCAATCTTTGTACAAAAAACGATGTCTGGCATAACACCAAATGTATGTGCTAAAATAGCAAGATCAAAACGTCCAAAATGAAATATTTTAGTAATTGCATTATCTTTAAGCAATTTTACCAAATTAGGAGCATTTTTCTGCCCTTTTGCGATTTGAATAACATCAGCAGTACCATTTCCAGAAGAAAGCTGAACAACGCATAAACGATCACGGTGTGGTTGCAATCCTAAAGTTTCAGTATCAACCGCAACAGCATCAATTTTATAATTATCCAAATTTGGTAAATCACCTTGATGAACACGAATCTCTGCCATCTATCCTCCTATTTTTGCTAAAGTTGCAAGAATACGTACCCAGGACCGCTGTCCTTTATGAAATGATTTTAGATTATATTTTTCATTAGGCGAATGAATACGGTCATCAGCTAATGCAAATCCAACCAAAACAGTTTCCATATCAAGAATTGATCGAAAATCTCCAACGATTGGAATAGAACCACCCATAGCAGTCAACAAAGCAGGAGTCCCCCATTCTTGTGATAACGCATCTTTTGCTGCTTCAATAAAAGATGAATTATAAGAAAGCTGAATAGCTGGAGAAGCACCATGTTCTTTAAATGTAACCGTGCAATCAGCAGGAATAAAGCGGTATACATAATCACGAAAGGCCTGACGTATTTTTTCTGGATTTTGTTTATGCACTAAACGAAAAGAAACTTTTGCACTTGCCTGAGAAGCAATAACTGTTTTAATCCCCTCACCTTCATATCCCCCGCTAATACCATTAATTTCCGCTGTAGGACGAGCCCATATTTGTTCTAAAATACTTCGTCCTTTTTCACCAGAAGAAATAGAAAGACCTATAGAACCTAAAAATGTCTCAGCATTACAACCAAGTTCATTCCATGATTGCAAAATTTCTGGAGATGTTTCTTCCACACCATCATAAAATCCAGGAAGAGTTACCCGACCTTCTTCATCATGAAGACCTCCTAGAATTTTAGCTAAAATACGAATGGGGTTGGCAGCCGCGCCTCCAAAATAACCAGAATGTAAATCACAATTTGCTGCCGTAATAATAATCTCTTCTCCTAAAATTCCTCGAAGACCAATAGCAATTGATGGTGTATCTTTATCCCACATTGACGTATCACAAACCAATGCACAATCAGCCTTAAGTTCATTAATATTTGCTTTCAAAAAAGGAATAAGTGAAGGAGAACCGCTTTCTTCTTCACCTTCTAATAAAATAGTAACCTTAAGAGGAAGTTGGCCTGTCTCATATTTAAATGCACGACATGCTTCAATAAATGTCATGAGCTGGCCTTTATCATCTGAAGCACCACGGGCGCAAATGACCTTTTCTCCATCTCGTTCTTTTAAGGCAGGTTCAAATGGATCGTCTTCCCATAAATGCAATGGATCGACAGGTTGAACATCATAATGCCCATAAAAAAGCACATGCAAACAATTATCTGTAGGTCCTGGATGATGTCCAACAACCATTGGATGACCAAGTGTGTCACGACGCGAAGCTTCAAAGCCAATACTTTTTAAATCCTTCACTAGCCAATCAGCAGTTTTACGGCATGCATCTTTATAAGCTGAATCTGTAGAAATTGATTGAAATCGTAAAAGAGAAAAAAGACGTTCAAGGCTCTTTTCTATATTCTTATCAAGGTGTGCCAGCACTTTATTTAGCATAAAAATCTCTCAATCTTTGGAAAATTACTCCCATGACTTTAAGCCCGTTATAATATTTTGCAAGACACCTTATTCATTTTTGACACTGTGGACAGTAAAAACTTGAACGCCCAGATTGTAAAATACGTACAATAGGCACCCCACATTGTAAGCATTCTTTCCCTTCCCGCCCATAAACTGAAAAAGAATGCTGAAAATAACCAAGTGAGCCATCTGCATGCACATAATCACGCAAAGAAGATCCTCCAGAAAAAATTGCTTCCGTAATAACATCGCGTATATTGCGTGCTAAACATTCCGCACATTCGTGTGCACGCACATTTTTCAGCGCCAATGTAAGTGCACTACGTTTTGGTGATAAATGGCTACGCCAAAGTGCTTCACAAACATAAATATTTCCAAGACCAGCAATAATAGACTGATCAAGCAAAGCTGTTTTAAGAGATGTTTTTTTATTAGCAAAAGCTTTTTGCAAATAAGCACCGGAAAATACATTACTTGTTGGTTCGGGCCCTAACTTTTTTAAAAATGGATGCTCACACAATTTCACTGTATCGGTTAAATGCATAAATCCAAAACGACGAGGATCATTATAAGTCAAATGATAAGCTTGACCATTCTTTGCTTGAATATCCATAATAAAATGATCATGTGCAACCAATTTACCCACAGGAAAATATTTTTTCCCTAAAATATCATCTTCTATACGCCACGATCCTGACATTCCTAAATGGCTCAAAATTGTTTCACCCTGTGAAAGATGAAACAATAAATATTTTGCGCGCCGCCCTAGTCCTAAAATTTCCCTTCCTATAAGACGCTCAGAAAATGCTTCCGGAAAAGGAAACCGCAAATCTTGACGATTAAGTGTAACAGATATAATTTTTGCACCAGTCAAGACCGAATCAAGTCCACGACGAACTGTCTCTACTTCAGGAAGCTCAGGCATCCATTTTCTCAAGAATTAAGCATTTACAATTAAAACTACAACAATTTCTAAGCCCACTCACCCTTGCGAAATACAGGAACTTTCATGCCAGTCTGCGTGATACCATCTATATCGATTTCACCTGAGCCAATCATCCAATCAATATGAATCATGCTTTTATTGCCACCACGCGCAGCAATCTCTTCCGCCGTCAATGATGCACCACCCAAAAAGCACTTAGAATAACACTGCCCTAAAGCAATATGACATGCAGCATTTTCATCAAATAATGTATTATAAAAAAGGAGATCACTCTTAGAAATTGGAGAAGAATGTGGAACAAGAGCAACTTCACCCAATCTGCTTGCACCCTCATCACTTTGTAAAACCTGTTGCAAAACTTCCTGCCCCCTTGAAGCACGTGCATCAACAATACACCCCGCTTCAAAACGCATCTCAATATTATCAATCAATGCTCCTTGATAAGAGAGAGGCTTCGTTGAACGAACAAAACCTTCAACTTTATAAGCATGAGGAGTGGTGAATACCTCTTCTGTTGGAATATTAGGATTACAAACAACACCATTTTGAGCAATCGACGCCCCCCCATGCCATTCATGATCGTCTGCCAAACCAACCGTTAAATCAGTACCTGGCCCTGTAAAATGCAAAGCAGAAAAACGCTGCTCATTAAGCCAAGATGACCGTTGCTTTAAGGTTGTATTATGGATATTCCATACATACACTGGATCACCTTCTATAACGCGTGAAGCAGAAAAAATTGCATCAGCTAATTTTTTAATTGCTTCATTAAGTGGCAAAGTAGGAAACATTGCTGCAGCCCATCCTGTTGTTGGATAAGCAACTATTGACCAATTTATGGCAAAATTTGATATTTTTTTAAGAGCAGGCTGATAAGCCATCGAAGTAGCCTTATTCAAGCGTGCAACCTTATGCAAATCTTGATTAGAAAGCAAAAAAGGATCATCACCAGTGATAGCTAAACGTGCAGCCCCATTTTCAAAAGCCTTCGCTATTCCATCATAAAGCCAAGAAGGCGCACGATCAAAACTGCTATTGTATGCATTTTCAAAACGTGTAAGTGATAATACATCATCACTAAAAAGTGGTGTAATTACACCAGCACCAACCTTATAGGCATGATATGCAATACGCCGAACCAAAGGTAATGCTGTAACTGGAGCAGTCAAAACAAGATCCTGCCCCTCTTGTAAATTGAGTCCTACTTTTACTGTAAGTTCTGCAAGACGATTAAGCATCTCAGGCGAAATCGCCTCATGGAGGTCAAGGTCCATTACTAATATCCTTTTTTAATTGTGAAAAATTACCGATTTTTTTTGCTGCTCTTCTAACATTGCAATAATTAAATTTAATTGATTTTGTGAAGGTACAGTATATGCTACAACTATTTTTGTTTCACCTTTCTTATCTGTACGATCAGGTGCACGCGTAGGGATAGGAATCTTGTTAAGTCGTGTAACAGTAGAAAGTGTACTACGTATTGTATTCACCTGTGCTACCTCTATAAAAGGAGGTACCTTTTGTTTTTCCTTTTCTCCTGTTGCACTATCTAAGCTGAAATCCATAAAGTTTGGCACATTACCAGAACGTTCTTGAGCAAAAGCATAAGCAACATCATAAGGGCGATTATTGGTAGGCACTTGAAGCGACCCATCACGTGCTCGCTTTTCATAAAATGCATTACCCCCCGCAATACGAACATAATACATGTTTTTATAAGGGAAAGATAAACCAGCAGTATGAAAAAACATAGAATTTTTAACTTTCTTATCCCGTTCCCCGTGCAAAACAGCGTCAGCTGCCTCTTTAACACGAGCAACAGATGCAGGTTCAGTCATGGGACGTGTTAAAACACCGGGAGCAAACTGCTTGTGCTGACCAACAACACCACAAATCGTTTTTGGATAAGCAGTGGAATTAACGCGATTCATAACAACTGTTCCAACTGCAATCATTCCTTCACGGCTTGTACGATTTGATTCAAAATACATCGCCCGCATAAGACATTGACGCTCTGTCAATGGATATATCACTGTTTTCATTTTTTTATTATTATTTACTTTTCCAAAACGGAAATGATCTGCAGCACAACCCACGATAACCAACGGCATTATACAGTAGATGATAAAAATAATCCAAAAATCTTTTTTCATCTCATATAATATATTCCTATATCCCAAAAGCATTTAAAATTTAAACGAATTTCCAATACATCTTTAAAAAAATATACTGTTAATTATTATCGCTTAGTAAATTCTTAACATGGGCAGTAATTAAAATATAATTATGTGAAATAAAAAATCCTTAATTCAAAGCATTAATCTCTTCATAAGCTGTGCAAATTCAATCAATCTTACTATCATTAGTAAATTACTAAAAAAGCATTATACTTGTTAACACTGTCCAATAATTGCACATACGATAAAACAGTTTAGAAAATGTATAAAAAACTTTGCTAAACTATGAAAAATTTAGTACTTGAAAATTTATAAATTTGCTTAGTATCTGGTCTAAAAATTTATAAATATGTATTATCAAAATTAAGAATTATCCCCCGCTTAAGCACTAAAACTTTCTATATCAATATTGAAATTACTAATATACAGATTCTTCCCATTACAAGCTTTTATGAAATGATTAAACAGAGGTTTTTTCTGGCTAAAAAATTGCAAATGATAACATTATCTTATATTTACAGATATTAGATAATGTAAGCGATGTAACTTAAATTAATGCATAAGAATATTTAATATGCCGCACTAATCTTCTAAAATAATGCAAAGCTTCTCTTGCTTTTCCTGAACTTCCAGTACTTCATCAGCTTTTCGCTTAAGCTCGTGATACCAAGCAATAAAATACGAAAATTAATATCACAAACCGCTATGACGCCGTTACCTGAGTTGTGCACTGGATAGCATTTAAAATTACTAGAATCTTTCATAATAATAAAATTATAATCATAAGGATATGAAAGTAAATAACTAACGCGTTTAAAACTACAACAAATTTCTAAACTAAGTCATTTGTTGCTTTCAAAAATAATGAGAATCCCACTTTTCTAGAATGAAGATATTGAAGCTCATATCCAGTAAAGCAAAAAGAAGAGTACTTTCAGTCTCTTTAATAAAACCAATCATTCTCAATTTTTTAGCCAAGCCAATCAATTGACCACGACTTACAGAACCAATCTCAGCACTTTTTGTTAGTTTTTTTATAGGTATTTAGTAAAAACCTATTCACTTCTCCACTATTACCTATAGTGAAAATGTTTCTATCACAGCTATATTGTAAAAAAGTAACCAATATTTCTTATCTTTAATAGCAAAATCACTTTTATGCATTTTAAAGACAAAATCTTAATCTATTTTCTTCTCATCTACCCCAACTTTATATGTAAGATCATCGCGAGGACGCTCAAAATCCATATGGTAACCTGTTATGATATAATGCAATGTTTCAGCAATATTTGTAACATGATCACCAATTCGTTCAATATTTTTTATACAAAAGAGTAAATGTGTACAAACCGTAATATTACGCATATCTTCCATCATATAAGTCAAAAGCTCACGGAAAAGAGAGGTATACAGAGCATCAATTTTACCATCACGTTCACGTACCGCATCAACACGATTCAATAAGCGGCTAGTATAAGCACTTAATACCTCCTTTAACTGATTGAGTGCCAAAGCTGTAATCGTTTCAAACCCACAATAAAAAGCTGTGGATTGACGTGTTTCTGAAATAACAACTGTCCGCTTAGCAATATTTTTAGCCATATCGCCAATCCGCTCAAGATCAGAAGAAATGCGAATGGCGCCAACAATTTCACGCAAATCAACAGCCATCGGCTGGCGTTTGCAAATAATGGTAATCGCTTTCTCATCAATATCGCGTTCTGCTTCATCCAAAAATAAATCATCGGTAATAACTGTAGAAGCAAGCTGAAGATCATTACACACAATCGATGCTACAGAACGCTCAATCATTCTTTCCGCATGCTTCCCCATTGCCGTAATCTTTGCTTTCAAATATTCTAGTTCTGCATCATAAGAACGGACAGTATGGTTCATAGACATATCCTATACTCCTCAATTCGCCTATCCAAAACGCCCGGTAATATAATCTTGCGTATATTGCTCTTTTGGTGATGTGAATATCATTTCAGTTGCACCAACTTCCACCAAATGCCCCAGATGAAACATAGCAGTATATTGAGAAACACGTGCTGCTTGCTGCATTGAATGTGTTACAATGACGATTGTATAATTTTGCCGTAATGCATCGATCAGCTCTTCAATACGCGCCGTTGCAATTGGATCAAGAGCTGAACAAGGCTCATCCATCAAAATAACTTCAGGACTAACCGCAATAGCACGTGCAATACACAAGCGCTGTTGTTGTCCTCCTGATAAACTTGTCCCCGCTTCATGAAGACGATCTTTTACCTCTTCAAATAAACCTGCCTGTCTTAAACTTTTTTCAACCACATCATGCAATTCAGCACGTGATTTGACTAAACCATGAATACGTGGTCCATAAGCAACATTATCAAAAATAGATTTTGGAAAAGGGCTAGGTTTTTGGAAAACCATCCCAACACGCGCACGCAATTCCACAACATCAATTCGTGGATCATAAATATTTTCCCCATCTAAAGTAATAAAACCCGTTATTTTAGCACCTTCAATTGTATCATTCATACGGTTAAAACAACGCAAAAATGTCGATTTTCCGCAACCTGAAGGGCCAATTAAAGCTGTAACTTGATGTTCAGGGATATCAAGAGTAATTCCATGCAATGCCTCTTTATCTCCATAAAAAACCCTCACATCCTGACCACGCATTTTAATCTTCATTACAAAACTCATCTTACTTTAAGATACAAATCTTATCGAAGTTACCATCGCCGTTCAAATCGCCGACGTAAAAAGATAGCAGAAATATTCATAACAGCGAGAAAAAACATTAATACGATGATAGCGCCAGATGTCTTTTCAACAAAAGCGCGCTCTGCTTCACCCGCCCACATAAAAATTTGTACAGGCAAAGCTGTTGCTGGATCCATTGGTGTAGCAGGAATATTCACAACAAAAGCAACCATTCCGATCAAAAGTAAAGGTGCAGTTTCACCTAGAGCCTGAGCCACACCAATAATTGTACCAGTTAAAATACCAGGCGCAGCCAAAGGAACAACATGATGAAAAACTACCTGTGTCTTTGATGCTCCCAGCCCTAAAGCTGCTGCACGAATAGAAAGAGGAACAGCTCGCAAAGCAGAACGTGTCGCAATAATAATCGTTGGTAGTGTCATAAGAACCAAAACAAGACCACCAACAAAAGATGCTGAACGCGGTAGCCCAAAAAAATTAATAAAAACAGCTAACCCCAAAAGACCAAAAACAATTGAAGGAACAGCTGCAAGGTTATTGATATTAACCTCGATAAGATCTATAAATTTATTTTTTCGTGAATATTCTTCAAGATAAAGGGCTGTAGCTATCCCTATTGGTAGCGAAAATATCAAAACTATGGCTATCATGTAAAAAGAGCCAATTATTGCAACACCTAATCCCGAAGTCTCAGCACGACTTGAAGCACCAAATGTAAAAAAACCAAAATTAAAGGTTTGGTAAAGTGTACCATCATGAGACAAACGTTTCATCCACTCTATCTGGCGATTAGAGACTTTGCGATTTCTTTCTGATACACACAAATCAATCTGCCCTTTATAAGCAGAATCAATATCTGCTGCTGCTAGAACTTTGATTTTCTGTGTTGTTCCAATCAGTTTTGGATTCTGTGTCACCATTTTGCGCAATTGAACACGTACACTGTGTGAAAACATGCGGTTAACATCTCGTAATGATGCTTTATCATTTTGATCTAAATCAAGCTTTTTTATCAAAGCATTACGGACAAGAATCGGATAATTTGCAGTTATTAACACCTGCGGATTTACCTCACGTTGACCACTTGGATCAATGATCTCTTCATCCAAATAAACTAATAATGCCATTTCGCTATGAATAAAAGCTGTATAACCCTGCCTGATAATAGACCACAAAAGAATAGACAAAAAAAACAAACCAATCAAAATAGCAATAAAACCATACATACGAAAACGACGTTCAGCCCAATATCGACGTCTAAGGCCAATATTACGACGATGCGAAAGAAAAACCTTATTCATTCATATTGTTCCCGATATTTACGCACGATATAAAGAGCAAAGATATTGATCACAAGAGTTATAAAAAAGAGTGTCATCCCCAAAGCAAAAGCTACAAGAGTTTGTGGAGAATTAAATTCAAAATCACCCGTCAATTGATTAACAATTTTAACTGTCATTGTAGTCATCGCTTCAAATGGATTAAGAGTTAAATTTGCCGCAACACCCGCTGCTAAAACTACGATCATCGTTTCTCCGATTGCACGTGATGCCGTTAACAAAATTGCTCCCATAATCCCTGGAAGTGCTGCCGGTATAACTATTTTTTTAATTGTTTCAGATTGTGTTGCTCCTAAACCATAAGACCCCTCGCGCAAAAAACGTGGGACAGCTGTAATAACATCATCTGATAAAGAAGAAACAAAAGGAATCAACATAATTCCCATCACGAAACCAGCTGTCAAAACACTTTGAGCCATAATAAAACCAGTACCACCAGAAAGAGAAATAGAGAGATCCCGTAAAAATGGCCCTACAATCTTCAAAGCAAAAAAACCATAAACAATGGTTGGAATACCAGCAAGTACTTCCAACAACGGCTTCACAATTGATCGTAATCGAGCAGAAGCATACTCAGCCATGTAAATAGCTGAAAATAATCCAATAGGAACAGCAAAAAGCATTGCTACGAATGCAATATAAAGTGTGCCTGCAAGAAGTGGTACTAAACCAAATTGCCCTACTTCTTCTCCTAAACCGCTAGCTGAAAAGCGTGGATCCCAGACTGTTCCAAAAAAGAAATTTGCAAAAGATACAGACTGAAAAAAACTTATCGTCTGAAAAAACATAGAGAATGCTATGCCTACTGTTGTAAAAACCGCAACTGTGGATGCACAAATCAACGCAATAACAATGAAACATTCAACTTTATTACGAGCACGCTGATGTGGAGCAATTTGTATAATCCCACAAATAAAGCCACATAACGCAATTATAAAAAGCAAACTATGACCAATAAATTGCAACTTTTTAGAAGAAGTGGACCATAACTGTGCTATTCTTAGTACATCATCTGGTGCTTCATTAGGTAAAGCAAACCCCTTTGCAAATAATTGTGCCCGTACTTCTTCATAAGAAGCGGTAGCAATATCTCCCTCAAAGTGATGAATAATTTTAACCAGATTGCAAATAGTTTCCCAAACAAAATCATGATTAAAAACCTCAGTGCTGTACAGACTATACGCCCCAATCTCCCGCAGAGCGCTATACTCCAAATAAATTGTACTTCCACCACCCCAAAAAATTAAAAAAATAATGGCTGGAATAACAGTCATCAAAAATGTCCACCAACCGTAATAATACGCACGAGAGTGCATCTTGCACTGTGTATATTCAAGATGGCAGGCTCGTATATAAGAAATATAAAAGCCAACAAAACCAAGAATCAATAACAGAAAAATAATAAAAGGAATATGCATATCATCGTTCAATTTTTACAAAAAAATAGTTTAGAAAACTCCTATACTGCAAATTCAGAAAATTATTTCAAAATTATCACGGTACCAGCAGAAAAAGCAGAACGCTGTGCCTGCCGCTCCTTTTCAGAAACAACAACCAAACCATATTCAGCCAATGGGCCACTTGGGCCAATCATTTGATCAGAAAGAAAAAAATTAACATATTCTTGCAAGCCTGGAATAATACTTAAATGTACTTTTTTAACATAGAAGAAAAGTGGACGTGAAACTGGATATTCACCACTAGAGATTGTTGCAACAGTTGGTGTAAAACCATTAATATCTGCAGCCTTTAGCTTATCAGCATAATTTTCATAAAAAGACAAACCAAAAACACCAATCCCTGTTTTATTAGAAATTAGACGAGCAAATGTCTCAGAATAATCACCATCAATATCAATGACCTTTCCATCCCTACGTATAGCAATACAGGCAGCATATATTGCTTTATCATCCATCCCTAAAGATTTCATTGCATCAACTGCTCCGCTAGCCTTACAGCCTACAGCAAGCAATTTTTCTTCAAAAACTTCACGTGTTCCATGCTTTTCTCCAGGAATATAAGCTGCTATTGTCCAATTAGGAAGAGTACTATTGATTGCATTCCATTTTGTAATTTTATTTGATTGTAATTTCCCGTTCACAACAATTTGAGCAGCTAATGCCCTATAAATGTCCACTGGCTGCAATTTCCAATTAGGACCATTAATATCTGTTGCTAAAACGATACCATCATACCCGATTAATATTTCCTCAACATCTTTTACACCGGCATCAAAACAAGACTGCATTTCACCCGATCTCATTGCCCGAGAAGTATTAACAATATCAATCGTGTTCTTTCCAATCCCACGACAAAACTCCTTAATACCAGCGCCTGAACCACCCGACTCTATAACTGGAACCTTAAAATGAGGATAAATTTCTCCAAATATCTCAGCAACGATTTTTTGATACGGTAAAACCGTAGATGAACCAACAATCTGAATTTGATCACGTGCATTACCAACACTCATTGACAACATAACTATGAAGACCAATCCCACTCCAACGGATAAAAATCTGCTCATCCATAAACTCCCTAAAATGAGAACCAAGGCCTCTCATGCATATCACACGATAATCTAAATTTTAATTCACATTTGCGGTATGATAAATATAAAAAAGCAACATTAATAATTTTTTTGAAAAAATCATGTTCTGATTTTTTGTTTAAACAAATTTAATTTGAACGCTTAAATTCAACTACATCCCAGAAAAGATTCGCAATATCTGTACCACCAAAGCGTTTAATTTCACGAATTCCTGTAGGAGATGTAACATTAATTTCTGTTATATAATCTCCAATCACATCAATCCCTACAAGAAGAAGACCTCGTTTCCGCAAAGCTGGACCAATGCGTTCACAAATCTCATAATCACGTTTTGTTAAATCAATATTTTCTGCACGACCTCCAACATGCATATTAGAACGAATATCCATTTCTGCTGCAACTCGATTAATAGCCCCAACAGGTGTACCATCTAGCAAAATAATCCGTTTATCTCCCTTTCGCACTGCATCCAAATAACGCTGAACAATAAAAGGTTCATGATAATTTTGCGTAAACATTTCTAAAAGTGATACTAAATTGCGATCATCCTGTTTCAAATAAAACACACCCGCCCCTCCATTGCCATAAAGTGGTTTAATAATGATGTCACCAAACACAGCTCTAAAATCTGTTATTTCCTTAATATCTTTCGTAATTAACGTTTCTGGCATCAAATCAGAAAATTCAGTCACAAAAATTTTTTCTGGACTATTGCGTACCCATACTGGATCATTCACGACAAGCGTTTTAGGATGAATACGTTCTAATAAATGAGTCGTAGTAATATAATTTAGATCAAAAGGTGGATCCTGGCGTAAAAGAACCACATCCATATCCATCAATTCTGTGCGTACAGACTGCCCTAACTTATAATGGTTCCCTTCTTCATCACGCACCGTTAATGATTCTAATCGTACAATCACACAACCATCACGCATAGATAAACAATCTGGTGTGTAATGGAAAAGAGAATATCCACGTTCTTGCGCTGCCAGAGCAAGTGAAAATGTTGTATCACCTTGAATCCGAAGTGTTGAAATATGATCCATTTGAATAGCAATTTTCATAAATAAAACCTCCCTATAACTTAAAGCAGAATGCTCTATACGCTATAAACTTAGTAAATAATAAAGAAACTATGACAAGAGAAAATTTATGATGTAAGAAACTGATATAACATTTAAATAATGAAAAAATTGGACACTAAGAACTCCGCATCATTTTTCCTACAGTGAGCAGTTCAAAAATAACAGAGCTTAAAGCAGCATATACTGTTGTTATTGATGACAGAAGGCTTGTACTCCTATCTTAACTTATTTAGCTACCACAAACGATAATAGCCAAGGATATAAAATAAACAATCTTTGCCCACACACTTACATTAAAAGGAGATGTCGATTCATTAAAAAATCAGCAATAATTAAAATATAATAAAAAAATGGATAAAGCACTCTTAATAGGTTCAATAACTGCATATCCTTTTGTATAAGAATCCTCACTCATCTTACAGCATTACACCGTATATTCTTTATAATTAAGCAATAATAATAATTAAGCAATAATACTTGTGATAGATCCGTTAGGCATAAATTAAATAGTCATAAATGCTAATTTTAAGATACTAAATTTAATTTATATAACCCATAAAAGACACTAAAAAATATAGGCATTATTTTTTATTTTATCTTCTGATACAACTGCACTCAATCAATTTTAAAGGACACATTGACAACAATTCTTTTGATAAATTTATAAAACCAAAATTATAAATAAAAATCAATCGTACTTCTTCCCACAATGCGTATTTCTGATATAAATTAATCTAACTTGCTTTTTTCATTATCCATTGGCAACGGAACAGGATGATCAGATAAGTTACGTAAATAAAGTAAAAGATCAGCACGATCTTGGTCGTTTTTTATTCCACGAAAAGACATAATTGTTCCTGGAAATGCTTCACGCGGTGATTGTAGATAAAAATCTAAAGTCTCAAAATCCCATTTTTTATCAGAATTTGCACGTAACACCCGTGAATAAGTAAACCCTTTTTCAGCTACAAAAGGGCGATTAACTATCTCCCAAAGTGTTGGACCAACACGACTAAACTCATTACGTCCAGAAGTATGGCATATAGCACATTGACGAAAAATCTTACGCCCATTCTCAAGATTTCCTCGTTGAAGACGATCACTTAACGACAAAGGAACGTCAAGGTCAAGTATTTGCTTTTTCTCCTTAAGAGTATTATCTTCCGTAATCTTGTTAGAATATCGAACAGATGCAGAGTTATCATAAACCGTATTACTGAGTATGAAAATTCCTGCCATAATAATCAGCAAAAATAGACAAGCACAAACAAAATAAATAACTTTCAAGTAATTCATGAAGATTCAAAAATTCAATATTTTTATTATCCTTTCATTTTAAGCTTTTTCCTTATAGTACACAACCTTATAAATACACCACACACTGCATCAGGAATCTTGTAATGACTATTAAACCAATTATTTTTATTCCTGCCCGTATAGGCTCAACCCGTTTACCTCAAAAGCCTCTCATCAAAATTGCTGGAAAGCCAATGATTGTTCATGTTGCTGAACAGGCAAAAAAAGCTAAATTAGGACGTACTATTATTGTAACAGATCATAACGATATTGCCGAAGCTGTTACAGCTTACGGACATGAATGTACCATAACACGTAACGATCATAAATCTGGATCTGATCGTATTTATGAAGCTTTAACTCATATTGATCCTGAAAAACATTATAACATCATTATGAATATACAAGGTGATCTGCCGACGATAACCCCTAATGAAATTATGAGTACCTTGCAGCCTTTAGAAAATAGCTTAACTGATATTGCAACTTTGGGAGCAAAAATTGTTGAAGACAATGAAAAGATAGATCCAAATATCGTTAAAATTATTGGTACACCACTTTCTCAAAATCGTCTCCGTGCCCTTTATTTTACTCGCGCAACAGCACCGTATGGAGATGGTCCTCTTTATCATCATATTGGGATATATGCCTATCGACGTGAAGCACTTGAGCGATTTGCTGCACTCAAACCATCCATACTTGAAAAACGTGAAAAGCTTGAACAATTGCGTGCATTAGAACATAATATGCGTGTTGATGTAGGAATCGTCGATACAATTCCCTTAGGTGTCAATACACAACAAGATCTTGAGAGAATTTGCGAGATTTTAACATGAAATCAACTAAAAAAACCAATAAAATTTCTTTCCAAGGAGAATATGGAGCTAATTCTCATATTGCTTGTATTAATGTGTTTCCCGATATGGATGCCATACCTTCTACCACTTTCGAAGATGCACTTAATTTAGTAGAAAATGGGCAAGCTGATCTTGCTATGATTCCCATTGAAAACACTCTTGCTGGTCGTGTTGCAGATATTCATTACTTACTACCACAATCATCCCTCTATATTATTGGTGAATATTTTTTACCTATCCATTTTCAATTAATGGTTTTACCAGGGGTTATGCATGAAGAAATTGAAACCGTTCATAGCCACATTCATGCCCTTGCACAATGTCGTAAAATTATACGTGATAATGGTTGGAAACCTATTATATCTGCCGATACCGCTGGAGCTGCAAAATTTATTAAACAAGATGCTAAACGCTCACAAGCAGCCTTAGCGCCTCTAATCGCAGCAAAACTGTATGGACTCGATATTCTCGAAAAAAATGTCGAAGACAGTCCTCATAATATTACTCGTTTTATCATTCTTTCACGTTCTCAACAGTATGTATCTAAACCACAAAATAGCGAAAAAATCATTACTAGTTTGCTTTTTAGAGTCCGTAATACTCCAGCTGCTCTCTATAAAGCTATGGGAGGTTTTGCTACAAACGGAATAAATATGACAAAATTAGAAAGCTACCAAATTGATGGAAATTTTAATGCAACACAGTTTTTTGTTGATATCGAAGGGCATCCTGAAGATCCCATTATGCAACTTGCTTTAAAAGAACTAGCTTTCTTCTCTACTGAATTTCGCATTATTGGTATCTACCCTACAAAAAAAAACCGAGTGTCATATGTATATGAATAGAAATTTCTTTAGCTATCCATACCACTTACGAACAAAAAGAGAGAATTTTGAAAATACAAACAAACTTCCATAAAAATATGTTTCAGAGGAATAACTTAAAATTTCTAAGTGAGGACAGAAAGCAATTTAAACTATTATTATAATAAATTAAACTAACTATATATTCGTATCTATCGATTTTAAGTAATTCTCAAAATAGCGTTATAAAGCTAAAAAATATAGCTTATTCTTCTGCGTCTAAGTTAGATTCGACTTTATTCGCATATTAATAAAAATTTATATTGCATATTGGTAAAAATTTATTCATAATTAACTGCATTCAGAATAGAGAGAAAAGTAATGAAGAAATTCTTCACTCAAGGATTATTAGCTGCAAATATTCTTGTTTTCTCCGATATTGCATTTGCTGGATTTGGTGAGAGAAAATGGAATTTTGCACCAAGTGAAAGAGTGATAATTGGCGCATCTAATAAAATGTATAATGGTGTTGAGTATTCTTGTAAAAAATTTAAACCCAAGAAAACCTCTTTTACTTTATCCTATTCTGCTCCTTCTGACCTAGACAAATTAAAGATTGTTGCTGATAATGAAAAAAAAATAATACATGATAAAGAAAATAAGATTTTTATACTTAAAAACATAAAATCTCTCGATATAAGCTTCCCTTCGTCAGGAAATTATATTTTTAAGAATATTACTAAAAGAAATGTTATTGGAATGAATTGTGATACAGGAGATTACGATTGATAATATTTCTGAAGAAATCTAAATTTCTGAGTAAATTAATCCAATTACTTAGGTAAATCTTTAGGGAAAATGAAGTATAGTAAATTCTCAGAGTTGGATTTTTTGTGGATTTGAGCTTTTGTACTTGTGCAGAAAATTAAATATTATGTAACTTTCACAGCTAATTAAATTATTTTGTATTTTCATTATCAGAACTAATTTTTTAAAAAATAAATAAAAGCATTCACCAAGCATTCACCTTTGCAATTAAGCTACCCACAATAGCTATAAGTCATAGCATTTACGTATCAGAGAAATTATAAAATCTCCACCTTAAGGTTTAAGTTCTAAAAATAATGTCTTATATCTTACCAAATACAATGCAAATATGAAAATAGTAGTAAATATTTCAGTATGTTAGTAATAACATCAATATTACAGTACTCCTTAAAAATCTTAGCTTTAATTTTATTCTAGTTATACTCAAGCTTACAGTAAACTTGTGTTTTATGCTATATTCCGTTCAGTTTCATTCCAAGAGAAATTAATTTTATTTTTGCTCTAACTGTTAAAGAATTTACCAATTATTTAAAGCTATAAAATTCAACAACAATAATATTCCTTATCAATTTTTGGTTTCAGCTAATCAAATAGCTTGTATACACCACTTCTCTCCCTTTTTGCTATAACTTAGTAATTTTAGTGCCTTTGCTTCTAAATCCTTAAGAAAATCTTAAAAACGAGCATATCTTTACATCTAATTATGTCAAATAAAGAGAATAACTTTTTCATACAAAATAAGTGTAGAATATTGCTCCATTGCTCCAAGAAAATTGACAAACCTTTAATATATTTACAATCCATCGGATAAGAATTAAGCTCAAAAGCAAAATATTTTACCATTCTTTCCATTCTTTCTATATTTTTTATTTCTTAACTTGATTTTTTATTTTAAATCGACAATATGATATTGGGAGGCTGGTGGTGGACGAACCGCTCGCCAATCGGGTCAGGTCTGGAAAGAAGCAGCCCTAACGAGTTCTGGGACGGGTCATCATACCATCCTCCTATCTTATTGAATAAATCATATTTCTGTCATTTTTCAGTGTAACATCCTCAATCCGTTACAGTATTTGTATAGAGTAAGTAAAAGAATTTTGGTTGCCTTTAAGCCAACAACCCCTCTCTTTATAAAAAATAAATTGATTGAGAAAAAATCCTTTTATATTAAAATACAGTTTTAGCTTCTACTTTCGTATTATTGAAATGTATTCAAAAGAGATTCAAAATTGGAATCGTTTATGAAAAATATGCCGATAGAAACAACCTATCGTGTTCTTGCCCGAAAATATCGTCCTCAAAATTTCTCTGACCTCATCGGTCAAGAAGCAATGGTGCGCACCCTTACTAACGCTTTTGAAACAGGACGCATTGCACAAGCATGGATGCTAACGGGAATTCGTGGAGTAGGTAAAACCACAACAGCACGTATTTTAGCACGTGCGCTTAACTATAAAACTAAAGATATTAATCAACCAACTACCGCATTAAATACACTTGGTGAACATTGTATACAAATTATTGAAGGACGCCATATTGATGTTATTGAAATGGATGCGGCTTCACATACAGGTATTGATGATATTCGTGAAATTATTGAACAAATACGTTATTGTCCTGTTTCTGCACGTTATAAAGTTTATATCATTGATGAAGTGCACATGCTCTCAACACAAGCATTTAACGGTTTATTAAAAACACTTGAAGAACCACCGCCGCATGTAAAATTTATTTTTGCAACAACGGAAATTCGCAAAGTTCCTATCACTATTCTTTCACGTTGCCAGCGTTTTGATCTACGGCGTATTGAATCTGCAGTTTTAGTAACGCATTTACGCCAAATTGCCCAGTATGAAAAAGTAGAAGTGGAAGATCAAGCACTGTCCATGATTGCCCGTGCTTCCGAAGGTTCCGTACGTGATGCACTGTCCATTTTTGATCAAGCAATTTCTCATAGCAATGGCAATATCAGCACCGTTACAGTGCGCACAATGTTAGGATTAGCTGATCAAGCACGTATTATTGATCTCTTTGAATACATCATGAAGGGTAACATTATCAATGCGTTGCATGAATTACACAGTCAATATAATGCAGGCGCTGATCCCATTGCTATATTGACAGGATTAGCTGATTTCAATCATCTGGTTACACGTTTACGATTCATACCAGAAATAGCGGGAGATTTTTCGCTTACTGAAGATGAGCGTTTAAGAAGCTTAGATTTTTCAAAAAAACTTTCCATCCCCATTTTATCTCGAAATTGGCAAATATTACTCAAAGGAATACAAGAAGTTAGTCAAGCTACGCTTCCAATTCAAGCAGCTGAAATGTTATTGATTCGTCTTGCTCATACTGCTGATCTACCAACTCTTGGTGAAGCTTTAAAAAATCTTACACAAGACAAAACACCAATTACAATTATCCAAAACTCTTCTCATCAAAAATCTACAAAAGTAGATAACACAACAAAGGTAGCAACTGCATATACCCATTCTTCCCCACACATTTCAAATGTGCCACAAAATCAACCAGATTTCAAAACATCTTTGAAAAATCAAGGAGATTGCTCCTTAAAAATGGAAGATTCATTGAAGTTTCAAATTCCTGAAAATACAAACTCTTCTAGAATGATGAAAACTCTTGAAATTTCTCAGTCTGCTGACTCTTCTGAAGATATTGAAAATTTACCAAATTTCTCTACGCAAACAGCAAAAGAAATTACTGAACAAAAAACTATAACCATTGATTCCTTACATAGTATTATTGAATTAGCTGAACGATATAATGATATTCCTTTGAAATTATTTATTAAAGAATTTGTTCATCCTGTTTCTTTTGAACCAGGGCATATCACTTTGAGACTTGCAAAAGATGCTCCACGCTCACTTGTACGTGATATAAAAAAAATACTTTCCCAATGGACTGGACAAAGCTGGACTATAACTCTTGTCGATAAAGGAGGAGGACCAACCCTACAAGAAGAAAACACAGCTATTCAAAAAACTCTTTTTTCTAGCGTACAAGAAGATCCTGACATTATAAAAATCCTCAATCATTTCCCAGAATCAAAAATTGTTGATATTCGTTTAAATAAAAAAGAAAATAATCTTGATTTACCCTCTGATACCTTTAAAAATGAAGTTCATATTAATGATGAATAAGGATACTCATTCCTATGCGTAACATGATGAGCATGATGAAAAAAGCCAAAGAAATGCAAGAAAAAATGCAGCAGATTCAAAAAGAAGTGGCTGATCTGCAAGTAACTGGAGTTGCCGGTGGTGGACTCGTTAAAGTTACTTTAAATGGTCAAAATGCTATAACGGCGATCAAAATTGACCCTTCATTAATTAAACCTGAAGAAACTGAAATTCTTGAAGATTTAATTATGGCAGCTTATAATGAAGCCAAAACAAAAATTGAAATGACCATAGCAGAAAAAACTCAAAGCATGACAGCAGGATTACCACTCCCATCAGGTTTTAAATTTCCATTCTAATGAATCAGCTTTTATCAAATCTCTTGGAATAATAGTATGTCTAAACATATTGCAGGACCTGAAATTGAGCGTCTTATTCAACTGTTGGCGCGAATACCAGGTCTTGGCCCACGTTCAGCACGCCGTGCTGCACTTCATTTGATAAAAAAAAAGGAAACATTGCTAGAACCTTTAGGAACTGCAATACAAGCAGCTGCAGATAAAGTTTGTATTTGCTCTGTTTGTGGAAATATTGATACAGCTAATCCTTGTTCAATTTGTACAGATCCCCGACGTGATGATACAACAATCATTGTTGTAGAAGATATTGCTGATCTTTGGGCTCTCGAACGTGCAAAAACCCTAGCAGCACGTTATCATGTATTGGGCGGACGGCTCTCTCCATTAGATGGAATAGGCCCTGATGAGCTCAATATTGCTCCCTTAGTACAGCGTGTTATAAATAGCTCAATTACAGAAATTATTCTAGCCGTTAATGCTACTATTGAGGGGCAAACAACAGCTCATTATATAACTGACCAACTTTCCAATTTTTCAGTTAAAATTACCCGACTTGCTCATGGAGTACCAGTAGGAGGTGAATTAGATTATCTTGATGATGGAACCTTAGCTGCCGCTTTACAAGCAAGAACTAATTTTTAAGATTATACGCGCTTACCTATCATCCCTTTTTGCTTTTCATTGCTCTTGATTTATAAGAAAATATCTAAATTTCCTCCAAAAAAGGCTTTATCTTCTGATATGCTTTTAGTTCCAAAATTCAGCATATCTACTTATATCTGCCTTAATTTATGGTTTAAGAATCATAGAGAAATAGCTTTTTACAAAATTTTATTATCAGTCAGTTTTGTGAGGTTGTCTATTAAATTGAGCAATGCTGACCGCTTGTGGTAATGTGGCTATCGTTATAATTACATTTATTAATACTCACCATGAATATGCTGCTTTATTAGTTATTTTTACCACTATTTTGGGAATTTTTATTATTTTGTTTTTACCCTCTTTTATATCTACTTGTGAATTTGCCATTTAGCTAATACCGTATATTTATAAATTATGCTGTACTATATTTTGACAGCAATATCTGCCTCTTGTATAAGTGTTTAAATTGTAATAATTGTTGAATTTATATGGATTTTAATATTAAATTTTGTTACTTTTACTCTTCAAGTTATTTATCATTGATAAAAACAGGTACATTTGCAAAAAATGATATCACCTATCAGCTTTACGACTTTCTTAAAATATTGCAAAATGCAGTAACGAAATAAAAAATATGGTAGGGTTTTTGTTTGTCATGTTATCTAGTTAAAATATTCTTATGCTTATCCTTGCTATAGACACTGCTTCAATTTATTGCGCCGCTGCGCTCACTCATAATAAGTCTGTTATTACACGTATCAGTGAACGTATGAATAAAGGGCATGCTGAAAAACTTATTGAATACATTGCTAAAATTACTGATCACGCCAATATTACTCTTGATCAAATTGATCGTATTGCGGTCAATATTGGGCCTGGATCGTTTACTGGTATACGTGTTGGTGTCTCAACAGCAAGAGCTTTGGCACTGGCGTTAAAAATACCAGCTGTTGGAGTAAGCGCACTTGAAGCATTAGCAGCACAAACAACTAATAAAAATACAGCATCAGCGATTACTGCTGTTATCGAAGCGGGTCGATCCATGTTTTACCATCAAAGTTTTAATGAAGATCTCACACCGTTAAGTGAACCTAGCTTAAAAACAATTGAAAATGTCATTGAAGATTTACCGCAGCAAACTAGATTGATTGGCCCAGCAGCCAATATCATTGAACTGCATATTAAAAATAATAAGATAAACAAAAAAATTATATTAGACCAGATCCTATGCGAAGCAGCTGATATTATAAGCTATGCTCATCTTGCTGTAGACAAACAACCACAAAATCCACCCCGTCCACTCTATTTACGCAATGCTGATGCAAAACAACAAACTTCTTTCGCTTTACCACGAAAACAATAATGGCCAAATTTTTGTTAAAAAAAAGCATTTTGAGATTGCTCCACTGCAAGCTAACGATAGCGCTCTTCTCCACCAAATTCATCATCATTGTTTTATCCCTTCTTGGGAAAAACAAGTATTTGATAATTTTTTAAAAGATAAAGTTATCTTTGGATACAAAGCTTATTTCATTGGTAAACCTGATCAAATTTTAGGATTTTGCCTGTGTCGTCTCATTGTTGATGAAGCAGAAATCATTACAATTGCTGTCCACCCCCATTGTCGTCGACAAGGAATTGGTTACTTACTTATTGATAGTACACTTCGCCATCTTTATAATAAGCGCGCTGCAAAACTATTTTTAGAAGTAGAAGAAACTAATCTTTCTGCTTTGAGCCTCTATCAACGTTTTGAATTTCAAAAAATTTCTAAACGCCTTGCCTATTATCAATCAGAAAACAGTCGCATAGATGCAATTATCATGCAAAAAACTTTTCAGCAAATAGATTGAGATTTGCGTAAAAAACGGTTAGATGTGCACTATGAAACAAACAAATCCTAAAAATACACTCCCTACTGCGCCCAAAAAGGTTTTTATAAAAACCTATGGGTGTCAAATGAATGTTTACGATAGCCAAAGGATGAGCGATAGTCTCAGCTCACAGGGTTATGTTACAACACACACACCAAATGATGCTGACCTTATTCTAGTTAATACTTGTCATATTCGTGAAAAAGCGGCAGAAAAACTCTATTCTGATCTCGGCCGCTTACGAATAATGCGTCAAGAACGTGCATCTGATAAACCTTTTATGATTGGTGTGACCGGTTGTGTTGCACAAGCTGAGGGGAGTGAAATCTTACGTCGTGCACCAACAGTGGATCTTGTCATTGGTCCACAAATGTATCATCGTTTGCCAGATTTATTAAAACAAGCCAAAGAGGGGAAAAAAGTTGTCCAAACAGATTATGCTGTCGAAGATAAATTTGCTCATTTACCACCTCATAATAAACATGCTGTAAGAAAACGAGGCGTTAGTGCATTCTTAACAGTACAAGAAGGCTGTGACAAATTTTGTACCTTTTGTGTTGTTCCATATACACGGGGTGCTGAAACATCACGTCCCGTTGAACAAATTAGCGATGAAGCACGTCAACTCATTGAAGCCGGCGTCAAAGAAATTACACTCCTTGGACAAAATGTAAATGGTTGGCACGGACAAAGTGCTAATGGAAAAACCTGGCGTCTTGGTGACCTTCTTTATCATCTTGCTAAGCTAGATGGTTTAAAGCGCCTGCGTTACACAACTAGCCATCCACGTGATATGGATGACAGTCTTATTGCTGCACACCGAGATCTTGATATATTAATGCCTTATCTGCATCTTCCTGTTCAATCAGGTTCAGATCGTATTCTAAAAGCGATGAACCGCCAACATAAAAGTATTCATTATCTTCACCTCATTGAAAAAATTCGTACTGCACGACCTGATATTGCCTTTTCAGGCGATTTTATTGTAGGATTTCCGGGAGAAACAGATAAAGACTTTGAAGAAACTATCAAACTTATTAAACAAGTAAAATATAGTTCCGCTTATTCTTTCAAGTATTCCCCCCGACCTGGGACAGTTGGTGCAACAATGAAAAATCATATTGATGAATCTGTAAAAAATGCCCGTCTTCAACGTTTACAAGCCCTTCTCCTTGAACAACAACATGAATTTTTAAACTCTAAAGTTGGTCAAACAACTGATATTCTCATTGAAAAAGCTGGGCGTCACTCTGGGCAAATGATAGGGCGTTCGCCTTGGTTATTGCCTGTTGTGGTAGATACAGAAGCTTCTATTGGTACTGTCATGGAAATTCATATTAAAAATGCGAGCTCAAATAGTTTTGTTGGTGAAATAGCAAATATATAAATACATCTCTAATACTTTGAACAAAATATAAATTTTAGAGAACTATCTTATTTTTGAAAAAATTGATTATACCTTAAATTTACACTTTATGAGACATATATTACTTTTTATAACGTTCATTCTAGAAAGTGTGCAATATTCGGTCAATATAGGAGAAGGAGAATAGGTTGAAAACTTCAACCGAAAAACTAAAGCGCATTAAAGAAAAAATAAATACTTCCCCTGAAAATACTTGTGTCTCAGGAAAAGAAAGTACATCAGATACTAGCCATGTTGTTTTAATTTTTGAAAACAACAAATATGCAAAAGCAGTTTTTGGTAAATTTGATGAAAATCTTGCTTATATTGAAAAAAATCTTGGGCTTAGTATTCATCCACGCGGAAACGAAATTTCAATCTATGGAAAAACTGCCGCCACAAAGCATGCACAATATGTATTACAACAGCTTTATGAACTCGCAAAAATACATTCAGAGCTCACTTTATCAGATATAAAAGGAGCGATTGCTATGGCAAATCTGTCGCAAGAACCACAAGAACCGCTAATAATAACCAAGCATACAACAAAGCATATACCAGCACGATTGTGTACCCATAAAAAAATAATCCATGCTCGAACCCCAACACAAGATGCTTACATACAAGCAATGGAACGTGCTGAACTTGTTTTTGGTGTAGGACCAGCAGGAACAGGAAAAACATATCTTGCTGTTGCATATGCTGCAATGCTTCTAGAACGTGGTATCATTGAACGAATTATCCTTTCACGTCCTGCTGTTGAAGCTGGAGAACATCTTGGTTTTCTTCCTGGTGACCTCAAAGAAAAAGTTGATCCATATTTACGACCGCTTTATGATGCCCTCTATGATATGATGCCCATCGAAAAAGTAGAACGTATTTTGGCTTCTGGTGTCATAGAAATTGCTCCTCTTGCTTTTATGCGTGGACGAACACTTGCTCATGCAGCTATCGTTCTTGATGAAGCACAAAATACCACACCCATGCAAATGAAAATGTTTCTTACACGTCTTGGAGAAGGAACACGAATGATTATCACTGGTGATATAAGCCAAATTGATTTGCCTGAAGGACAAAAATCAGGTTTAATTGAAGCAATACGTATTCTCTCAAACATAGAAAATATCGCAATCATTAATTTTGATGAAAAAGACGTTGTACGCCATCCTCTTGTTGCAGCTATTGTCCGGGCTTATAATCATGATTCTAATACACAAAACAAAAAAATGCCATTCTCATGCACCTTATCAAAAAAATAAATTCTATCTTTCATGATTACTATTGATATAACCATTAAAAGCTCTGGGTGGAATGATAAGAAAATGCTTTATAATATCACCGAAAAAGCATTAACAACTACAATGCATCATGTTTCATTAGAAAATGTTGTAAGCGAAGTCAGCTTACTTTTTACGGATGATAAACATATAGAAAAAATCAATGCTCAATGGCGCAACCAAAATAAGCCTACCAATGTTTTATCCTTTCCTGCTTTTCCTCTTCAAGCTGGGGAAAGCCCAAAATTAATGCTCGGTGATATCATCATTGCACGAGAAACTGTTGCGCTTGAAGCAAAAAAAGAAGGAAAATCATTTCAGGATCACTTGACACATATGATTGTCCATGGTGTTCTCCATCTTCTTGGTTATAATCATGAAACAAGCGATGAAGCTCATCAAATGGAAGAGCTTGAAAGAGGAATTCTTCAAAAGCTTTCCATCAAAGATCCCTATACTGAGTTGTCTTAAAATGATAAAATTTAAAGCATCTTATATGTTTGTTGTAAAAAGGAAATTTAGAAGATTTTAGAATCATGGCAAACAAAGTTAATGTACAAAATAATAATCAAACATCTTCTAATATTGAAGAACATTCCCTTCAACAAGCAAATCATACGGAAAAACTCTCTCTAATAAACCATTTGTTTTCATTCTTACGTGGCCGCAATTATACATCACTGCGTGATGATCTTACTGTTGCACTTACTGCTGATAATGAAAAAAATGCTGCTCCTTTTTCACCTGAAGAACGTATTATGCTACACAATATCTTGCGCTTGCGTGAAGCACGCGTTGATGATGTCATGATTCCACGTTCTGAAATCAAAGCATTAGAAATAAATACCTCCCTTAAAGAAGCTCTTAAATATTTTGCAAAAATTGGCCATTCTCGCATACCTGTTTATGCTGAAACTTTAGATGATCCGTGGGGAATGATCCATATTCGCGATATCCTTAATTATATGACTCGCTTTATTACTAAATCAGTCCAGACTGAACAGACAGCTGATTTTCTTCAATTAAGCCATACAGATTTACACATTCCAATTGGTGAACTAGATTTGATTCGAAAAGTTCTCTTCGTTCCCAGTTCTATGTTAGCAAGTAAATTACTAACACGTATGCAAGCCACACGAACACAAATGGCTTTAGTCATTGATGAACATGGTGGTACAGATGGTTTAGTTTCTATGGAGGATATTGTTGAATTAGTTGTTGGCGACATTGAAGATGAACACGATAATGTCGATAATGCTATTGTACGTGAGCCCAATAATAAATGGCTTGTTGACGCAAGGACTGAATTAGAAGATGTGGAGAAAGCTCTTGGTCCTGATTTTGTTGTAGGAGAATACGGTGATGAAGTTGATACTATTGGTGGTTTGATTGTTTCCATTCTTGATCGTATTCCTGCAAAAGATGAAGTTATTGAAGCTATACCTGGCTATCGATTTCGTATTTTAGAAGCCGATAAACGCCGAATTAAGAGGTTGCGCATTTTTCGTATCCCAGAAAATGAGAATTTTAAGAAAAATGCCACCTATAAAGAATAATCAAGCGTTTTTTAATAACTTTACACTTTTTCTACTTTCTATTACTGGATGGAAGCAACAAATATTGGTAATTTTATGTGGTGCATTGACATCTTTTGCACTTCCACCTTTTTATTTGACACCTATTTGCTTTTTAACTTTCCCAATCTTTATCATTTTACTTGATAAAATAAGTACTATTCAAAACTATAATAAACGCCTTCTAACCTATGCCTTAAGTTGTGGAATTTTTGGCTTTAGTTATTTTATTTGTAGCCTTTGGTGGCTGGGTAATGCTTTATTAATAGATCCAGTTGCTTTCGGATGGGCGATACCATTTGCTATTTTTGGTCCTCCCATCTATCTTTCTCTTTATTGGTTTTTTGCTGGTTTTATTGTTGGTTTATTATGGACAAAGGGAATAGCACGCTTCTTTGTTTTAGCTTTTGCACTAGGACTGGTGGAATGGTTACGTGCTATTTTGTTCACAGGCTTTCCATGGAATGCCCTTGGTTATACAGCTATGCCAACCCCGATGCTCATGCAATCAAATGCAATCTTTGGGCTTTATGGAATGAATATTCTTGCTGTCTTAGTCTATAGTTTACCTGCTGTTCTATTAACAGATGAAAAAAAACAATTCGCACTTTCTCTTTGCTCATCACTCATATTATTCCACAGCAGCTTTGGATTTTATCGTCTTAATACTATACCCAACATAGCTGATTATAAAAAAAGCAATTATTGGGTGCGCATTGTTCAACCTTCTATCCAGCAAAATTCAAAATTAAGCAATACCACACCAGAAGCTATATTTTCAGCCCATATAAATCTGAGTGCAACACCAACAACTAATCAAAATAAAAAACCTGACTTGATCGTATGGCCTGAAGCATCTATTCCTTATATTTTCAATAATTCTTCTTCTCTCACAATGCGTATTGCCTCTTTTCTTAAACCCGAACAGTTGGCTATTATTGGTGCTGTGCGAACAAGCAATGATTCCTCCGATACTAAAACACAGTATTTTAATACAATTGTAGTTATTAATGATAAAGGTGATATTCTTAACATTTCCGATAAACTTCATCTAGTTCCTTTTGGTGAATATCTTCCCTATCAAAATTTGTTAAATAAAATTGGATTACGTACCCTTTCTGATAATATTGGTGGATATAGTGCTGCTAGTGTGCGCGAAACTGTCATGCTGCCAAATGGTTTTTCTTATCTTCCGTTGATTTGTTATGAAGCAATATTTCCCAACGAAATGACTTTTCAAGGCTCCCCTCCTCAAGCAATTATTAATGTTACAAATGACGCATGGTTTGGTGTAACACCCGGTCCATATCAACATTTTCAACAAGCACAGCTCCGGGCCGTTGAATTAGGAATTCCCCTTATACGAGCAGCCAATAATGGAATATCAGCTGTCGTTGATTCTTATGGACGAATCGTTGTAGCTCTCAAACAAAATGCTGTTGGTATTATTGATTCACCGATTCCATCACCAATTACCCCTGTATGGAACCATGAATACAGAATATTCTTCACTTTCATCTTATTCGTTCTTATGTTATTGTGTCGCATCAGTTTTGGTTCTACAAAACAGCCTAAATAATCTAGTGCCCATGTACGATATCATGTTATGCGTACCAGTAACGTTGGGAAGAAATATTACATATTATTTTAATTATATGATAAACCAACTACACATAGATTTTGTGTTGGTTTGGAAGTAAGGTGCTGAAAATAAAGAGTTGTATTATGACTGAAACTAGAAAAAAACCTGATCCTATAGATATTTATGTCGGAACCCGTATTCGTTTACGTCGTAATATTTTAGGACTAACCCAAGAGAAATTGGGGGAAAAATTAGGCGTTACTTTTCAACAAATTCAAAAATATGAAAAAGGTACGAATCGTATTGGTGCAAGCCGCCTTCAAGCAATCGCAGAAATTATGGATGTACCTGTTTCCTATTTTTTTGATAAAGGTATGAGTACCCAACATGTAGAAGGCTTTGCCGAAAACGATAGTAATTTTATAGATTTTTGCTCCAGCAGTGAAGGAATCCAACTTATGCGTGCCTTTACTAATATATCTGATGTTAAAGTACGTCGAAAAATTATTGATTTAGCAAAAGCACTTTCTGAAGAAGATCTGACAAATAAGTTATAAAACAAAAATTATATCCTCTCTCTCTATCACTTCATAAATCGGCATTGACGACTTGCCACGAGATTGGCAAATAAGAGTAACTTTTGTAAACAATTATTGAGAGTATTGGTTTTCTTTTTTTTGAAGGAGTTCCTATGCCGTATCAAGATTATCTTTTTACTAGTGAATCGGTATCAGAGGGACACCCTGACAAAATTTGTGATCGTATTTCTGATGAAATTGTTGATATGGTCTATAAAGAAGCTAAAAAAACTGGTACTGATCCGTGGTTAGTACGTATCGCTTGTGAAACTTTAGTAAGTGTCAATCGTGTTGTTATTGCCGGTGAAGTACGCGTTCCCGATACACTCTTAAAAAGAGATAAGAATAAGAAATTTGTCTATGATGAGGCTGGCTTACCACTCATTAATCCTACTCGTTTTCGTGCAGTAGCACGCCGTGCCATTCGTGCGATTGGTTATGAACAAGTAGGCTTCCACTGGAAAACTGTTAAAATTGATATTCTTTTACGCCCCCAATCAGCTGATATTGCAAGGGGGGTTGATCATGCTACGGATCAGCATAATGCAGAAGGTGCAGGTGATCAAGGCATTATGTTTGGGTATGCCTGTCGTGAAACACCAGATTTCATGCCTGCACCAATTTATTATGCACATAAGATTCTAAAACTTCTTGCCGCAGCTCGTCATAACAATGAAGGAGAAACCGGAAAATTAGGACCAGACGCTAAAAGCCAAATAACAATACGATATAAAAATGGACAACCTATAGAAGTAACATCTATTGTTCTTTCAACACAACATTTGGATGAAAGCTGGGATTCAAATAAAGTCCGTACAGTAGTTGAGCCTTATATTCGTCAAGCGTTGCATGATATTCCTATTTCTTCTCAATGCAGTTGGTACATCAATCCAACGGGAAAATTTGTGATCGGTGGCCCTAAAAGTGATGCAGGATTAACGGGGCGTAAAATTATCGTTGACACTTACGGAGGTGCTGCTCCTCATGGTGGAGGAGCTTTTTCAGGCAAAGATACAACAAAAGTTGATCGTTCTGCAGCTTACGCTGCACGCTATCTTGCTAAAAATATTGTTGCAGCTGATCTAGCAGAACGATGTACCATTCAGTTATCTTATGCGATTGGTGTTGCACAACCTTTGTCTATTTATATTAATCTTCATGGAACAGGAAAAGTTGATGAAAGTGTTATCGAAGCGGCAATCCGTAAAATAATGGATCTTTCACCAACAGGTATTCGAAAACATCTTGACCTCAACAAACCTATTTATACAAAAACAGCTGCTTACGGTCATTTTGGACGTACACCAAAACGTGATGGTTCATTTTCATGGGAAAAAACTGATCTCATTAAGACACTTAAAACTATGATTAAAATACCATGATTGCGCACAATATGCATACATTTAAGACTTTTTTTGGTCGCCGACAAGGAAAACGATTACGCGACAATCAAGTTGCGCATATAAAAATGTTACTCCCAATTTTTAACATTGATTTAAATCGCCCCACACCCTCAGACTTAACATCCTTATTTTCTAGCAAAGTAAAAGAAGTTCGACTTGAAATTGGTTTTGGTGGAGGCGAATATTTACTCCATGCAATGAAACATTTTCCACAAACTGGTTTTATTGGTGTAGAACCCTTTATCAATGGAATGGCAAAAATATTAATGGCTATCGAACGACATAAACAGCATCAAACTCACCTTCGCCTTTATAATGATGATGCCACACATCTTCTTGATTGGCTTCCAAATGTATCACTGGATGGAATAGACCTCTTCTACCCTGATCCATGGCCTAAAAAAAAGCATTGGAAACGACGCTTCATAAACATGAAAAATCTTAATCGTTTTGCTCGAGTTCTAAAAATAGGAAAAAAAATTCGCTTTGTAAGCGATATAGAAAGTTACGTAAACTGGACTATATACCATTTTACCCACCACCAAAACTTCGAATGGGAAGCAGAAAATCCTAAAGATTGGAAAACCCCTTATCCACTATGGCTCAGCACCCGTTATGAAGCAAAAGCTTTACGTGAAGGACGAACGCCCACTTATCTTACTTTTATCAAGAAATAAATGATAAAAACACTTTTACTATAAACAACTTGAAAAACTTTACGTTTAAGAGTATCAGTGAATAAATTCTTGGTCTTATGATGAGGAGTGGGCCGTTTAGACCCGCTCCTTTTTAATATCATGAAGCTGACTTGGATGAAATGTATGAACGAAACTGAAAGAATAAGTGATATTGACGAACCGCGTCTATTTGAAGAAAATGGTATCGAGGCACATGTAGCAACTCTTGTTACACCATTGCTTAAGTCTTTAGATTTTCGTTTAGTTCGTATAAAACTTCTTGGCTTAAATGGTTTAACACTTCAGATTATGGCTGAGCGCATTGATGGCTCCATGACAATAGAAGATTGTGAAACTGTTAGTCGAACTGTTTCACCCCTTCTTGATGTACAAAATATCATTGAACGCAAATATCATTTAGAAATTTCATCTCCTGGAATTGATCGCCCATTAGTAAGAAAATCTGATTTTTTTCATTGGCAAGGGCATATTGCAAAAATTGAAACAAAAATAACAATCGAGGGACGCCAGAAATTTCGTGGAACACTTACCAACGTTACGAAAAATGGCTTTACCTTAAATACCGATAAAGCTATCCATGGAGAAGTAATGTGTATTTTCATTCCTTTTGATAACATCATCGATGCACATTTAGTGCTTACGGATGAGCTTATTCACGACGCATTGAAAAAGAATAAAGATTTAAGTCAACAGTTAATTCCCGAAGATAATTCTCGCATCTCAAAACAAGCACGAAATCAAAAAAATTAATATTACTGAGATCAATGCCGATCGTATGGCACAAAGAAGGAGAAAATCGATGGCTATAAGCGCTAACAAGCTTGAAATTCTGCAAATTGCAGATGCTGTTGCACGTGAAAAGTCGATTGACCGTGAAATTGTCATTTCTGCGATGGCTGATGCTATTCAGAAAGCAGCGCGTTCTCGTTATGGTCAAGAAACCAATATTCGTGCTGAAATCAATTCCAAAACAGGTGAAATTAAATTACAACGTCTACTTAAAATTGTTGATGTCGTTGAAGATTATACAACTGAAATTACTTTATCCGATGCACTTAAACACCAAACGGATGCAAAAATTGGTGATTTTTTTTCTGATTTATTGCCTCCCATGGATTTTGGGCGTATTGCAGCACAATCTGCTAAACAAGTTATTGTACAAAAGGTGCGTGATGCAGAGCGTGATCAACAATATGAAGAATTCAAAAATAAAATTGGTGAAATTGTTTCTGGTACAGTAAAACGTGTAGAATATGGTAATGTTATTGTTGATTTAGGGCGTGGTGAAGCTATCGTACGGCGCGATGAATTAATTCCACGTGAATCCTTCCGCTATGGAGACCGTATTCGTGCCTTTGTCAGTGATGTGCACCGCGAACCGCGAGGTCCACAAATTTTCCTTTCACGTACACACCCTCAATTCATGGTAAAACTTTTTACCATGGAAGTGCCAGAAATTTATGATGGTATTATAGAAATTAAATCAGTTGCCCGTGATCCAGGTTCACGTGCTAAAATTGCCGTTGTCTCACGTGATGGTTCAATTGATCCTGTTGGTGCATGTGTTGGGATGCGAGGAAGTCGCGTTCAAGCTGTTGTTGCAGAATTACAAGGTGAAAAGATTGATATTATTCCTTGGTCACCGGATGCTGCGGTATTTATCGTTAATGCACTGCAACCTGCTGAAGTTTCTAAAGTCGTTCTTGATGAAGATGCAGAACGTATCGAAGTTATTGTACCTAATGATCAACTCAGTCTTGCTATTGGTCGGCGTGGACAAAATGTTCGTTTAGCTTCACAATTAACAGGATGGAATATTGATATCTTAACAGAACAGGAAGAATCTGAAAACCGTCAAAAAGAATTTACCGAACGCAGCAAATTATTCATGGAATCGTTAGATGTTGATGAAATGATTGGGCAAGTTATGGCATCAGAAGGCTTTTCCTCTATTGAAGAAATAGCCTATATTGATCTTGAAGAAATAGCTTCTATTGATGGTTTTGATCATGAAACTGCTGCAGAAATACAAAGTCGTGCACGTGAATATCTAGAACATAAAGAAAAAGAACTTGATGAAAAGCGCAAAAAACTTGGTGTTTCTGATGAATTACGAACACTTCCTGGCATGACAAGTGCCATGTTGGTCGCTGTTGGCGAAGATGGTGTAAAAACAATAGAAGATTTTGCAGGCTATGCGGTTGATGATTTAGCTGGCTGGAGAGAGCGTAAAGAAGGTCAAATACAGAACTTTTCTGGCATTCTGACCCCATTTGATATTACACGTGCTGATGCAGAAGCTATGGTTTTAGCTGCACGTGTGCAGGCAGGTTGGATAGATCAAGCTGATCTCGTTAAAGAAGACCCTGCAGAAAATAAAGAAATAGATAATTTGAATGTGGATACATTTTAAATGAATGAAAGAACCTGTATTGTAACAAGAAAAAATGCTTCAGCAAAAACGCTGATTCGTTTTGTTATTGGTCCCAATAATCAAATTATTCCTGATCTTAAATCTAATCTTCCTGGGCGTGGTATTTGGATATCTGCTCACCGCTCTATCATTGAGAAAGCAATAAAACAAAAAGCTTTTAATAAAAGTCTTAAAACAGATGTTGAGGTTGCACCAAATCTCGCACATATTGTAGATACACTTTTACTGAAAGCCGCTCTTGGAAGTCTTTCCATGGCACGAAAAGCAGGCGCTGCTATCATGGGAGCAACTAAAGTTAATGAAGCCATCCGTGCTGGTCAAGTCATTTTTGTGCTTCATGCTAAGGAAGCTACCGAAGATGGAAAACGAAAAATTTCACAAGCCATCTACACGATACAACAACAAAAAAATCAAAATATAAAAACTGTATCTTTATTTACAAGTAATGAAATGAGCGTAGCTTTTGGGGTTAATTCTGTGATGCATGCAGCCTTATTGAATAAGAAAGCTGCTGAAGGGTTGCTCAAAACGATATACAAACTAACTGCCTATCGTGATGACAAGCACTGTAAGCCTGGTGAGATGACAGCACAATCCGTAAAGGAAATACAATGAGTAAAAATAATGATGATGAAACGACAGTCAAGAGAACATTGACTCTAAAACGGTCAGTCTTAGAAACCAGCACGGTTAAACAAAATTTTAGCCATGGCCGTACGAAAGCTGTGGTTGTCGAAACCAAGCGGCGTAAAATTACACGACCTGACGAAAAAGCTGAAATACCACAGCCAATTACTAAACCACATGTGGCGCCTCAACGCTCTAAACCACGATTCAAAGAAGAAATACCAAATAAACCTACAGCAAAAAGTAATCTCTCATCGGCTGAAATGGAAGCAAGATTTCGTGCACTAGAAGAAGCACATATCAAAGAAAAAATAATGCGCGAACAAGCCGAAGAGCAAGAAAGAAAAGCTAAAGAGCGTGAAGAAAACTTACGCAAAGAAGCTGAAAAAACACAAACACATCAAAATGAAAATCCAACAATACAGGATCTACCTCTTTCTTCTACTCTTTCCACAACAGAGCCGATAGATATTCCTATTACGCCTAAAAATACAAATGTAACTGAAAAGCGCAGAATAGATGATAATAAAGATGATGATAGACCTAACCGACGTACAGGCTCTGCCAAATCAGAAATGCGTGCACCCAAAGTCATAAAAAGTGCCGATGAACGACGCCGCGGAAAACTTACCCTCAACAGTGCACTAGATGAAGAAGGTAATGCACGTGGGCGCTCAATGGCTGCAATGCGCCGTAGGCAAGAGAAATTTAAACGTGCACAAAATCAAGAACCAAGAGAGAAAATTTCTCGTGAGGTTGTCTTACCTGAAACTATTACCATTCAAGAACTTGCACAGCGTATGACTGAGCGCTCTGTTGATGTAATTAAATTTTTAATGAAACAAGGACAAATGATGAAACCCGGCGATATTATTGATGCAGATGTCGCCGAACTCATTGCTGTTGAATTTGGCCATACTGTTAAACGTGTCTTAGAATCTGATATAGAAGAAGGTATCTTTAATATAACTGATAATCCTCAAAAAATGCAACAGCGTCCACCAGTTGTAACAATAATGGGGCATGTTGATCACGGAAAAACTTCCCTTCTTGATGCGATTCGAAAAGCAAATGTTGTTTCTGGTGAAGCGGGAGGTATTACACAGCATATTGGTGCTTATCAAGTAGAACAAAATGGTCAAAGGATTACCTTCATTGATACACCTGGGCATGCTGCCTTCACAGCTATGCGTGCTCGTGGAGCTCGTGTTACAGATATTGCTGTTCTAGTTGTAGCTGCTGACGATAGTGTCATGCCGCAAACAATTGAATCTATCAATCATGCTAAAGCAGCTGGTGTACCAATTATTGTTGCTATAAACAAAATTGATAAACCAGCTGCTGATGCACAAAAAGTACGCACAGAACTTTTACAACACGAAGTATTTGTTGAATCCATGGGTGGAGAAACTTTGGAAGTTGAGGTTTCTGCTAAAACTGGTCAAAATCTTGATAAACTTCTTGAAGCGATTCTTCTTCAGGCTGAAATTCTTGATCTAAAAGCAGATCCAAAACGAACTGCAGAGGGTGTTGTCATTGAAGCCAAACTGGATCGGGGTCGTGGATCTGTTGCAACAGTTCTTGTTCAAAAAGGTACATTACATCCTTCTGATATTATTGTTGCTGGAAATGAATGGGGTCGAGTACGCGCCCTGATTGATGATCATGGTCGCCATATAAAAGAAGCGGTTCCTTCTACACCTATCGAAATTTTAGGTATGCAAGGAACACCACAAGCCGGTGACCGATTTGCTGTTGTTGCTCATGAAACAAAAGCACGGGAAATTGCTGAATATCGTCAACGATTAGCACGTGATAAAGCTGTAGCACGACAAACTGGTTCTCGTGGTTCTCTTGAGCAAATGATGACCAAATTACAAACCACTGGTGTCAAAGAATTTCCCCTTATTATTAAAGGAGATGTACAAGGATCGATTGAAGCAATCGCTTCAGCATTAGAAAAACTAGGAAATGAAGAAGTACGTGCACGCATTATGCATTCTGGTGCTGGAGGTATCACCGAAAGTGATATTTCTCTTGCTGAAGCTTCAAATTCTGCTGTAATTGGCTTTAACGTTCGGGCTAATAAACAAGCACATGATTTAGCTAAAACACAAGGAATTGAAATTCGCTATTATAACATCATCTATGATCTTGTTGATGATATAAAAGCTGCCATGTCAGGACTACTTTCACCAGAACAGCGCGAAGCTTTCCTTGGTAATGCTGAAATTTTAGAAGTCTTTAGCATTACAAAAATTGGGAAAGTTGCTGGATGTCGTGTTACAGAAGGTAAAATAGAACGAGGAGCTGGTGTCCGCCTTATTCGTGATAATATTGTTATTCATGAAGGAAAACTTAAAACACTCAAACGCTTCAAAGATGAAGTTAATGAAGTACACAGTGGTCAAGAATGTGGTATAGCATTCGAAAATTATGAAGATATGCGTGCAGGAGATATCATTGAAACCTTCCGAGTCGAACATATTAACCGCACATTATAAAGTAATTCAGTGGCTTTATCTTATACAAAGTAAGAAAAATTATTGAATTTTATGTGCAGTATCTCTGTTCTTTTTTATCTTTTGAGATTGTTAAAAGAAAAGCATTTGTAATAAAGGTAAGATTTTGATGAAAAATGCAGCGCCATCGCAACGGCAATTAAGAGTGGGAGAACAAGTCCGCCATGCATTAGCTCATGCATTACAGCGAGGTATTTTACTTGATGATGTCTTAAAGGACGTAGTAATTTCTATCTCTGAAGTACGTATGTCGCCAGATCTTAAAATTGCTACCTGCTTTGTTTTTCCACTAAGTACTCTAAAAAATGCTCCTCATGCTAATGTCGTTAATGTCCTCAATAAACATAGCCGTTTTATCCGTGGAGAAATAAGCCATGCATTACGACAAATGAAATATATGCCTGAATTGTGTTTTCGACTTGATAGCAGTTTTGACAATTTTGCAAAAGTTGATGCTTTGCTCCGCTCACCTGAAGTAGCACGTGATCTTCACCCTAATGATGAACTTGAGAATTAAAAAATATGACACGGCAACATAAAAAAAGAGGCCGTTCTGTTTCTGGATGGGTGATATTCGACAAACCCAAAGGAATGAGATCAACAGAAGCTGTCTCACAAATTAAACGGCTCTTTAATGCACAAAAAGCAGGACATGCAGGTACACTTGATCCTCTTGCTTCTGGTGCACTGCCAATTGCATTGGGTGAAGCAACAAAAACTGTTCCCTATGTTATGAGAGGCACAAAAACTTACCATTTTCACATTGCTTGGGGAGAAGAGCGTACGACAGATGATCTGGAGGGTAAAGTAACTAAAATATCTCATAAACGCCCAGCACAAGAGGAAATACTTGCTCTTCTTCCTAAATATACAGGTGTTATTTTGCAAACACCTCCACAGTTTTCTGCAATAAAAATCGCCGGTAATCGCGCCTATGATTTAGCACGTAAAGGTACAGCTGTTGAAATTTCACCACGCCAAGTGGAAATAGAAACTTTCAAATTAATTGATACCACCGAAAAAAAATATTCTGTCTTTGAAGTAACATGTGGAAAAGGAACTTATGTGCGCTCCTTAGCACGTGATATAGGACGTGATCTCGGTTGTTATGGATATATCGCTGACTTAAGGCGAATTGCAGTATCGCCCTTTTGTGAAAATGATCTTGTTACATGGAACGATTTAAAAGCAGCAGCCTCTGATAAAGGTATAACAAATGAAGATAATATTTCTCCAAAAAGTCATTTTACAGCACTTGATGAGCTATTAATTGAAACAAGTGCAGCACTGAATTGTCTCTCTCATTATATCCTTAATAAAAATCAAGCACAACAAGTAATAAGAGGCAATTCAGTACTTCTGTATGACCACAACACACTCATTGATGAAGATGAGGTTTATGTAAGCTACAAAAACAAACTTCTTGCCATCGGCATTCTTGATAAGAGACAGTTTAAACCAAAGAGAATTTTTACAATTTAATAAGTTTCTGCCACAATAATTTTTTGTAGAAAAAATATTTTCTCACATTGATAAATATGAATAATGCTGTTCTCATTACTTTACATACCAAACCTCTATCATCAAGGTAGGTAATTGCTAGAAGATTTTAAATGCATTTCGTTGACCTGTGGTATTGTCTGCCGTTCAATCATACGGTGTACTCTTATACCATTAGGTGCACAATTTAAGTGATGCAAACGCTTATTTACTTCTGCATCCGCCTTTGTACGACGATGATTATGGCGCAGATAGTCTACCCACGTTGGCATATGGTAAGCTTCTGTCCAACATTCAGGTCTTTCAAGATCACGTAAAAGAACCCATTGGCGAGCACCATCACGTAAACGAATATGACGACGACGTGTCATCACTTTGAGAAATTCTTCAAGATTATTTTCATGAATTTGATAATCAATCATAATCATGATTGGACCACTTTGTGCTTTTAGATCTAGTAAAAGCTCCGGCTCTCTGAAGTGATCAATTGGATCCAAGTCTATATGAGGAATTTCATGAATTTTAAACTTTACCCCTACAAAAAATCCAAAAACCAAAAATAGGGCACAAATACTCAAAGAAATGGTTGGAGAATAACCATCGGCCAATACTCCCCAAATTGCGCTTCCAATAGCCATACCACCATAAGATGCAGTTTGATACAAGGCTAAAGCACGTGCAACAACCCAACGTGGTGTGGAAAGCTGTACAGATGTATTAAATAGTGATAACGCCAAAACCCAACACAATCCTGCAGGAAATAAAGCAAGATGGCTTACAATCAATGAATGACTTATTGCTAAGAAAAAGCAAGAAAAAGCAAAACCGATAAATGCACCTGCAATAATTGTCTCTGAACTAAAATAGTGCCGCACAGATGAATTAATAAAACCAGCTGTAATCGCTCCCAAACCAAAAAAACCGAGTAATGTACCGTAAAGAAGTGCACTTCCCCCAAGGACTGTATGCACGACAATTGGCAATAGCGCTAAAATTGAAATCGCACCAACACCAAAAAGGAATGCTCTGACCATAATATTGAGAAGATTAGGCGACATTGCAACATAACGTAAACCATCTGAAACAGCTCCCAACAGTCTCTCTCGTGGCAATGTATTGTGTTTATAGCTAGGTTTCCAAAAAAACAAAGCACTAATTAAAGGAATATAACTTATCACATTAAATAAAAAAGCTACCGTTATACCCAAAGTAGCAATGATGACACCACCAATAGCAGGACCTATACTGCGCACCAAATTAAAGCCAACACTATTAAGGTTAACAGCAGCAGGAATATTTTCTCTGCTCACAATATCACCCATTGTTGCTTGCCAAGAGGGGTTGTAAAAAGCGTTTCCGCACCCAATCAAAAATGTAAAGAATAGCAAAAGCCAAGGTGTTAGAAAGCCCATATAGGACAAAATAGCCAACTTAATTGACACAATCATTATCATAATTTGCGCATACAGCATAATTTGACGTCGATTAAAATTATCAGCTAATGCCCCTGCCATCAGAGACAATACAACAAGTGGTAATGTTGTAGCGCTTTGAACAAGCCCAACCATAGAATGCGAAGAACTAATCAACGCCATTAACCAACCTACTCCAACTGCCTGTATAGTCCCCCCTAAATTAGAAGCAAGAGTAGCCGACCATAAATTTCGAAATGTTGAATTACGAAAAAGTTCTAATGTTGAAATGCTCTGCATCTTTTGCTCCAAACCTACATTCTATTGCTTTTGTTAATATAAATACGCTATGCAAAGCAGCAATCTTTGTATACAAAAAATGCATAATTCTTCAAAGGCCTCTCATAAAACAGCTTAAAAAGCAATGTTTCAAAACAAAATTTTTTATTAGAGAAGATTCTTAAGATACTTTCAAGGACTAGCATTTTAACCTTCTTTCCTATATAAACAGTAAAGCAGGTGAGAGTCTTTGGCTCCTCTTGTTTTTTCACAGACCCTTGCTGAACGACATCTCGGCTGTGGGTGACTTTTGTTTCTTCATTTTTCGAAAGGATAAAACGATGTCGATTACAGCTGAACGTAAACAAGCTATTGTCGCAGAATATGCAAATAAGGCCGGTGATACAGGATCACCAGAAGTGCAAATCGCTGTGCTTTCTGAACGTATTTCTAATTTGACTAATCATTT
This sequence comes from Bartonella sp. B35(2025), assembly GCF_053794465.1. Taxonomy (NCBI): domain Bacteria; kingdom Pseudomonadati; phylum Pseudomonadota; class Alphaproteobacteria; order Hyphomicrobiales; family Bartonellaceae; genus Bartonella; species Bartonella sp. B35(2025). Next base: position 25,338 of record NZ_CP200035.1, on the reverse strand, counting down.
TAAATCTCACAAAAAAGATAACCATTCCCGCCGTGGTCTTCTAAAGATGGTGTCTCAGCGTCGTCGCCTTCTTGATTATCTAAAAGAGACTGACCAAAACCGTTATCAGACACTTATCGGAAAATTAGGTTTACGTCGCTAAAAGGAAAGTGGGTGGAGAGATATTTTTATAAAAAATACACTCATTTATTCCAGATCACTGCTTTGAGTTTTAAATTAATGATAACTGTCATGGAGCAAGAGTGCGAATTGCTTCGCGTTTAGGTTGTGAATTATTTCTTCTCACCAAAAGACACAAAGTATCTTGTTGTTCTGCCCATGGCTTTAAAATATGTTATACAAAACTGGAATGTGAACACTGGCTATTAAGGATAAAAAATGTTCAAAACACACAAGGTAGAAATTGAATGGGCTGGTCGGCCTCTTACCCTCGAAACAGGGAAAATAGCGCGTCAAGCTGATGGTGCAGTAATTGCTACCTATGGTGAAACCATTGTCTTAGCGACCGTTGTGTCAGCAAAAAGCCCAAAACCAGACCAAGATTTTTTTCCACTTACGGTTAATTATCAGGAAAAATCCTATTCTGTTGGTAGAATACCTGGTGGCTACTTCAAACGTGAAAGCCGACCAACCGAAAGTGAAACCTTGATTTCACGTTTGATTGATCGCCCAATTCGTCCTCTCTTCGCTAATGGTTATAAAAATGATACACAGATCATTGTTTCTGTTATACAGCATGATTTAGAAAATAATCCTGATATCCTTGCGATTATTGCATCTTCTGCTGCATTGACTCTATCAGGTGTTCCTTTTATGGGTCCCATTGCTGGTGCTCGTGTTGGATACTGTAATGGACAGTATGTTCTTAATCCTCATATAGATGAAATGCCTGAATCAAAACTTGATCTTGTCGTTGCTGGTACAGACAGCGCTGTATTGATGGTTGAATCAGAAGCACAAGAATTACCAGAAGATGTAATGTTGGGTGCCGTTATGTTTGGTCATAAAGGTTTGCAGCCTGTTCTTGATGCCATAATCAAGCTTGCTGAAGTCGCTGCAAAAGATCCACGCGATTTCATTCCTGAAGATCTATCTGATCTCGAAAAAACTATGCTGGAAATGTCTGAACAAGATATACGAAAAGCTTATACAATTACCGATAAACAGGAACGTTACGCTGCAATTGATGCTATTAAAACAGAAATTATCAATAAATTTATGCTAGAAACGGAAGAGAACTGTAAATTTAATACAGATCAAATTGCAACTATCTTCAAACAGTTGCAAGCAAAAATTGTTCGCTGGAATATTCTTGATACTGGAAAACGTATTGATGGACGTGACCTTTCAACAGTACGTGCAATTCGATCAGAAGTTGGAATTTTACCCAGAACACATGGATCAGCACTCTTTACTCGTGGAGAAACACAAGCAATTGTTATTGCAACACTCGGAACTGGTGAAGATGAACAATATATTGATTCCTTAACAGGCATGTATAAGGAAACATTCCTACTTCATTACAATTTTCCACCATTTTCAGTAGGTGAAACAGGGCGTATTGGTTCTCCTGGTCGCCGTGAAATCGGACATGGTAAGCTGGCGTGGCGTGCTATTCATCCCATATTACCAACTAAAGAATCTTTTCCTTATACCATCCGTGCTGTTTCAGAAATTACCGAATCAAATGGCTCCTCTTCAATGGCAACTGTTTGTGGAACTTCACTTGCACTGATGGACGCCGGCGTCCCTTTAACACGCCCCGTTGCAGGTATTGCCATGGGCTTAATTAAAGAAGGGGAACGCTTTGCTATTTTATCTGATATTTTAGGGGATGAAGATCACCTTGGTGATATGGATTTTAAAGTAGCAGGCACAGAAGACGGTATTACTGCTTTACAAATGGATATCAAAATTGATGGCATAACTGAAGAGATTATGAAAATCGCACTTGAGCAAGCAAAAAGTGGCCGAATTCATATTCTGAACGAAATGGCAAAAGCCTTAACTAATGCACGAAATGAACTCAGTGAATTTTCTCCACGCATCGAAATAATGAACATTTCTGTTGATAAAATCCGTGATGTTATCGGCTCTGGTGGAAAAGTAATCCGAGAAATTGTAGAACAAACTGGAGCTAAAATTAATATTGAAGATAATGGAACAATTAAAATCGCTTCTACCAATGTTAAAACCATTGAAGCAGCGAAACGTTGGATTCATTCAATTGTTGATGAACCTGAAGTTGGTGCTATCTATCAAGGAACAGTTGTAAAAATTGCAGAATTTGGTGCATTTGTAAATTTTTTTGGCTCACGCGATGGACTTGTTCATATCTCTCAACTCGCATCAGAACGCGTTGCTAAAACAACCGATATCGTTAAAGAAGGTGATAAAGTTTGGGTTAAATTAATGGGATTTGATGAACGTGGTAAAGTTCGACTATCAATGAGAATTGTTAACCAACAAACCGGCAAAGAAATTACCGATAATGCTTCAGTAGAAAAAGAAAATAACGCGGATGAACAAAATCAATCTGAAAAAAAATACCATCGTAAGAAAAAAGAAGAATAATTTTTTTCTATTGTTATAAAATAAAATGCCATCTCCATATTGGAATGGCATTTTTCTTTGAAAGAACCATATGTGTTATTATTTTTTCCTTTTAAAAACCATAAACTCCCATATCCCAATCCAAACCAATATTGGTTAAGTTTTGGTTTAACTGAAATTCCTGCCTCAGAATGGGTAGAAAACTTAAAGGTTATAGCGCCTTGGCGACCAGATTTTTTAAAATTTACTAATGCTCAATTTCACTGTTTTCCTCAAATAGACAAAACTTTCACTTATGATGGTGCATTTTTACAATTAAGTAAATATCGTGGTTTCAACCAAAATTGTTTTCTTGATTTTTTAGAATGCGTTAAACCTAGTGGATGGATTATCATTGGTGGAAATAAAACTGTAGGAGTTGCCTCAATGATGAAATGGGTTCAAACAATTGTTCCCATTACTGATAAATTATCTAAAAATCATGGCCTTGTGTTCTGGATTAAAGTCCCACAGAAGATAGATAGACAGAATCTTGCACATTTACGCTCACCACCACTTACTTTTGAAAATAAATTTCAAACTACTTCTGGAATGTTTTCACACGGTCGTATTGATCCAGGATCTGAGGCACTTGCTTTGTATATGCTCAAAATCATTTCTGGAAAAACTGCTGATTTCGGCGCTGGCTGGGGATTCCTTTCTTACATGGCACTTGAAAAAAGTAAAAAACTAACCGCTCTCGACCTCTATGAAGCCGACTACAATGCCTTAGAGGCAGCAAAAAAACACCTAAAATACACAACAGCTCCTCTTCCAATTAATTTTTATTGGCTTGATCTTGTGCATGAATCTATCACAGATTTATATGATACAATCATTTCAAATCCACCGTTTCACACACAACAAACCACCGATGTTTCATTAGGACAACATTTCATTATAAAAGCTGCAAAATACTTAAAGCCAGGTGGTAATCTACTTCTTGTTGCTAATCGTCACCTACCCTATGAAACATTATTGAAAAATACTTTCCGTACAGTATTGGTACATGAAGAATCCCGTAACTTTAAAATTATTGAAGCACGCCGATAAACGGAATAAATAAATAACCTAAAGAATGAAACGTGAAAGATCGACATCAGAAGCAAGTTCTCCTATAGATTGTCTAACATAAGCAGCATCAACTTTAAATGAAGTTCCGGCTTTATCAGGTGCAGTAAAGGAAATTTCATCCAAAACACGTTCCATCACTGTTTGTAAACGACGTGCTCCTATATTTTCAATCCTTGCATTTAGATCCACAGCAATATCTGCTAAAGCATCAATCGCATCATCGGTAATTTCTAAATGAACCTCTTCTGTCGCCATTAAAGCAATATATTGCTTAATCAAGCTAGATTCAGGTTCAGTTAGAATACGTCGTAAATCTTCTCTTGTTAAAGCATTTAACTCCACACGGATAGGCAAACGACCTTGAAGCTCTGGTAATAAATCAGATGGCTTAGAGACATGGAATGCACCGGAAGCAATAAAAAGAATATGATCTGTTTTAATTTGCCCGTATTTTGTAGCAATCGTTGTTCCTTCAACCAAAGGCAAAAGATCCCGTTGAACTCCCTCACGTGAAACAGTAGCACCTACTCCACCATCTCGGGTTGCGATTTTATCAATTTCATCAATAAAAACAATTCCGTCATTTTCAGTAACCCGCAGTGCTTCTTGAATAATTTGATCATGATCAAGAAGCTTTTCAGATTCATCATCAATGAGTGGTTTAAAAGCATCTTTCACCGTTGTTTTACGAATCTTGGTACGATTACTCATCTTACCAAAAATATCTGACAAATTCATAATTCCCATTTGCGCACCAGGCATACCAGGAATATCGAAGGTTGAAGCACCACTGTTATTATGGTCAGCCACCTCAATTTCAATTTCTTTATTATCTAATTCACCTTCGCGCAATTTTTTGCGAAAACTATCACGGGTAGCAGGGCTTGCTGTTTTACCAACAAGAGCATCTAAAACACGTTCTTCAGCATTAATGTGGGCTTTTGCTTTTACTTCATCCCGTTTCTTCTCACGCACAAGAGAAATGGCAATCTCAACAAGATCACGAATAATTTGCTCAACATCACGCCCTACATAACCGACTTCAGTAAATTTAGTAGCTTCTACTTTAACAAAAGGTGCTCCAGCAAGCTTTGCTAATCGACGTGCTATACCCGTTTTACCAACGCCTGTTGGCCCTATCATCAAGATATTTTTTGGCATAACCTCCTCACGCATTGGACCATCAAGCTGCTGTCTACGCCACCGATTACGCAATGCAATAGCAACAGAACGTTTAGCATCATTTTGACCAATAATAAAGCGGTCAAGTTCAGAAACAGTTTCACGAGGGGAAAATACAACACACATTCAAATAGCTTTCTTTAAAGAAGATAACTCTGTATCCAATATTTCAATAATAAAATGATCATTGGTATAAACACAAATTTTAGCAGCAATACCCATAGCTTTACGAGCAATAGTTTCTGCATCCAAATCCATATCTATCAGTGCACGTGCGGCTGAAAGGGCAAAATTTCCTCCAGAACCAATTGCCATAAGCCCATCTTCTGGTTCTAGTACATCACCAAGTCCCGTCAAAGCTAAAGTTACTTTCTTATCAGCGACAAGCATCATTGCTTCAAGACGACGTAAATAGCGGTCTGTCCGCCAATCTTTTGCAAGTTCTACGCATGCACGCATAAGCTGATCAGGATATTGCTCAAGCTTCGTTTCTAATCTTTCCAGTAATGTAAAAGCATCTGCTGTAGCACCCGCAAAACCAGCGATAACTGCTCCATTTTTTCCAAGACGACGCACTTTGCGGGCATTGCCTTTCATAATTGTTTGACCAAGTGAAACCTGACCATCGCCAGCTATCACTACCTTGTCATTTTTTCGTACAGTAATAATAGTCGTACCATACATTATGTCAGGCTTATGTTCTGCCATAAGGAAACTCCTTAATATTGATTTCTCTTCATTAAACGTAAAATTCTAATTACTACTGCCTTTATTTAAGAACATATACAGCAAAACACAATGATTAAGCAAAACTCAATTTATTGGAATAAAAAAATGATATTATTGTTGTCAATGTAAATTATTGCTAAATAACCTTTATAATTAATTTGTATCTTTAAAGGAAAAATTATGAAAAGAATAGCCATAGGAACATTGGGAGGAACAATTGCAATGGCTGTTGACAGTTTTGGTCAAATGCAACCAACTTTAACCTCAGATTTACTCATCAAAAGTGTTCCTGGCTTAAATAACGTTGCTGATATTTATGCGCAAACATTAACACAATTACCAAGTGGATCCTTATCTTTTAAAATTCTTTTTGAAATAATAAAATGGGCAAAACAACAAATAAAGGCTGGTGCAGAAGGTATTGTTTTAACTCAAGGCACTGATACACTAGAAGAAACAGCTTTTTTTCTTTCTCTATACTGGAATAGAGCTGAACCACTTGTTATAACTGGTGCGATGCGCATACCCTGTGAAGCAGGTGCTGATGGACCTGCTAACATTTTAGCAGCAACACGAGTTGCTGCTCATTCACAAAGTTGGAATAGAGGTGTTCTAGTTGTAATAAATGATACGATTCACTCGCCTTATTGGATTCAAAAAAGCCATACCGTTAAAATTGAAACATTTCAGTCAGGTTTGACGGGTACTTTAGGAACCATTTTGGAAGGAAAGCTGATTTATTTCAATGATAAAAAATTCTTCCCTATGACTTTTAAACTCCCCCAAAATGATAATCATCAAGTTGCCCTTCTGTATTCCTCTTTATCCTCTGATACACAATTAATGAAATTTTGTCTTGAAAGTGGATATTATGTAGGCTTAGTTATTGCCGGCTTCGGTGCGGGGCACTGCAGCTTTCAAGAAGCAGATATCGTGCGACAATATGCACAAAAAATGCCAATCGTTATTGCTAGCCGTTGTTACAATGGCTCAACAACCCGTGTAACATACGGCTACAAAGGCTCAGAAACTGATATGATTGCTTCTGGTGCTCTCATGTCTGGTTATTTATCAGCTGTAAAAGCACGTTTACTTTTATGGACTTTTTTGGCACAAGGACTGTCATTAGAGCAAATTAGTGCATGCTGGAATGACTGGACTATAAGCTAATTAAAAATTGTCTATTATCTAAACCCGTCTTTCTATTGCTAACTATTACTGCAATCAAAAAATTCTCAACCACTAAAAATAACCGATATGACCATATCAAAAATTGACCAAGAAAATGACCTGATCAAACCCATTGCTGATCGATACTCCCCTTATAGTGTTTTTACTGCACAAGAATGGTCTCAATTTCGTGCAGATACACCACTTACTTTGACTTTTGATGAAGTTAAACGCTTACGCTCACTTGATGATCCAATTGATCTTGAAGAAGTACAACGTATTTATCTTTCTTTATCACGTCTATTATCATGCCATGTTGAAGCAGTACAAGAACTTTTTCAAAAACGTCAGCAATTTTTACATCAAGAAGGTACAAAAAAAACTCCCTTTATCATTGGTATTGCTGGCTCTGTCGCGGTAGGCAAATCAACAACTGCTCGTATTCTTCAGGAACTTTTAAAACGTTGGACATCCAGTTTTAAAGTTGATCTGATTACAACCGATGGTTTTCTCTATCCTAACACTGTATTACAGCAGAAAAATCGTATGAACCGTAAAGGATTTCCTGATTCTTATAATATTAAAAAACTACTAAGCTTTCTTTCTGCTATAAAAGCCGGTATTGGTAATGTTAGTGCTCCACTCTATTCTCATATGACCTATGATGTTTTGGAAAACCAAAAAATTATTATTGATCGTCCCGATATCTTAATTGTTGAAGGTATTAATGTACTACAAGTTAGTGATCTTCCTAAAGATGGAAAAGTTATTCCTTTCGTTTCAGACTTTTTTGATTTTTCAATCTATGTAGATGCTGAAACAGAAGTGATTCGTCGCTGGTATTTGGAACGTTTCAAACATTTGCGTAAAACAGCTTTTCAAAATCCTGAATCCTATTTTCACCGTTATGCTTTACTCAGTGAAAAAGAAGCTTCTGAAATTGCTGAGAATCTTTGGCAAACAATTAATTTAAAAAATTTACAAGAAAATATATTACCAACACGACCACGATCTAATCTCATTTTACGAAAAGGAAAAAATCATCTAGTTGAATATGTAGCACTTCGACGATTGTGAGGATCCAATATGAATTTACACCAGATTAATTTTATTTCAACACGTATCGATAATAGTTGTCCTATCTTCTTGGTAAACCCCGAAAATCTTGCTGATTTATCGCTTGATGAATCAACAAAGGTATGGATGAGAGTTAATGATTTCACTGGTAAAGCAGGACAAATATTATTCATTCCTCACCAAACTGGGCAGTTAAAAAAAGTTTTATTTGGACTTGGTAATGGTGACAATCCTTTTATCACAGGGCTCCTTGCCAAACAGCTCCCTTCTGGCAATTGGCATCTAGAAGGATCAGCCGCAAATGAAATAAATACTTATCTTGGATTGGCATTTGGAAGCTATCAATTTAACCGTTATCGAAAAAATTCTTCTCTCAAAGCATTATCGATCTATGTGCACGATACAGTTGATATAAATGAGTTAAAAAGAATTTATAAAACAGTCTTTTTCGTTCGCGATCTCATTAATATCCCAGCTAATGATATGAATCCGGATACTCTTGAGAAAACAGCACGTCAACTTGGAGAAACATATAGCGCTCATGTTACAAGTATCTGTGGAGATGAACTCCTAATACAGAATTTTCCAATGATTCATGCCGTAGGGAAGGCCAGCAGCACTGCACCACGACTTATTGAGCTACAATGGGGGCAGGAAAATCATCCTAAAGTAACGTTAGTTGGTAAAGGTGTAACCTTCGATACTGGAGGATTAGATATTAAATCAGCCAATAATATGTTGTTAATGAAAAAAGACATGGGGGGAAGTGCACATGTTTTAGGACTAGCTAAGCTTATCATGGATGCCAAATTACCTTTCCGCTTACGTGTTCTGATTCCAGCCGTTGAAAATTCAATTTCTGCCAATGCTTACCGACCAGGTGATATTATTAAAAGTCGTAAAGGATTGAGCATTGAAATTGGAAATACAGATGCTGAAGGCCGACTTATCCTTGCCGATGCGCTTACCTATGGTGATGAAGAGAGCCCACAATTTATGCTTTGTATGGCTACGCTAACAGGAGCAGCCCATATAGCATTAGGCCCAGATCTTCCTGCATTTTATTGTAATAACTCAATATGGGCACAAAAAATCTCTCAATCTGCTCACTCTGTTTACGATCCTCTTTGGCAAATGCCACTTTGGAAACCTTATCAAGAAACATTATCCTCACCAATCGCTGACCTTAACAATGTAACCGGAAATAACTTTGCTGGCTCCATAATTGCCGCTTTATTTTTGAATTATTTTGTTGAAAAAGCTGAACATTTTGCTCATTTTGATCTTTATGGGTGGATTCCAAAAGAAAAGCCAGGCCACCCTGTTGGTGGCTCTGCACAGGTTATTCGTGCTCTTTATAACTTTTTTAAGAATCAATCTTGACATAAAATACCCACAAAGATGGACAATATTGGGTATTTCAAAGTGGTTACTTAATACCTTAAATTACGACTTTGTATTTTATTTAAGGATAAAAAATCCTGCTAATGCAGTTATTATTATCTTGTTTAAAGATAAAAAGTTAAAAAATGAATGGTAAATAGATGGTCTATAAAGACTCAAAATTATACACATCCAAAGATAATCTCATAGATCAATATCTTGAAACAAAAATTACAGCTCAGCGCTTTATTTTAGGTAAAAAAAACGCGTCAATACAGCTGTCGCTGGATTGTTTAAAGAAAACAATAAAAAAAGTCAAAGACAGACAGAGTGCTTATTAGGAGAAGAGCTCTTAATCCTTGAAGAAGGGGAAATTATGTCATTGGCTCAATCACTTAAAGATGGCTATGTGGGTTATGTTGATACGACAATTCTTTGTACATCAACCATAAAACAAACACACATAGTTTCAGTACCACGCACATTTCAATATTTACAAGCCGACTTACATGGACCAATGGAATGCTCCTTATCTATGGGAAGCAAAGTAAGTGTTATTGATGAAACTGAAGTCCGAGGTACAATGTATTCTATCCTTGAAAATGGAAAAGTAATCATTACTCGTCATCTCAACCCTATTGGACACATGTTCGAAGATTACGTTACAGTTGCAGAAACTTTTATTCACACACCTTACCTTTGGGGTGGTGTCAGTGGTTTTGGAATTGATTGTTCAGGACTGGTTCAGCTATCTATGATGATGACTGGGCAAATAATTTTACGCGACACTATCAAACAGCAAAAAACTATAGGTAGACAACTAACAGATAGTGACAAACTTCAACGAGGTGATTTGATTTTTTGGGAAGGCCATGTCGCCATCATGATTGATCATGAAAATATAATCCATGCAAATGGCTTCTCTATGGACGTTATGATCGAACCATTAAAAGAAGCAATCATACGCATAGCTAAAAAGCATCAATATCCCGTAACAAAACGTCGACCAATTCAAAAAATATAATATATGCTATAAATATAACACACCTCATCAACATTTTATGACGTTTTTTTCATCAATCTGCTTGAGTTATTAACAATAACAAAACCCGTAGCTATCACTTATTTCATATATAATGAGGCGATACTTCTACTTTCATAGATTCATTATTTATATCAAATGTAGTTAACTGATTAACTTTTTCCTAAACTTCATATCCAGCATCCATTCAAAATTTTTTATTTATTCTTGGATACTATGAAAACTAATCCTGTAATTTATTGAATAGTTTTCATTAAAGCATAACATATCCAAGTATATTATATAAACACAATGAACATCAAAAAATTAATTTTTTTCCTTACTTATCTCATTATTCTCGTAATAATTTCCTCATTGTTTAGATCTCTTTAACCAGCATACCATATCTTTGATCAACAATAATCCTATCCTCCAAATCTTAGATTGCCAATATACAGAAATTAAAAGATGAAAGGTTTAATTTTGCAATATTCTAGATGGTTTCGATTTTTAGGATCCACATCATGTATCTTAATGGCAGGTATATTTTTATGCAGTTTTCCTCATTTTTTATATTCAAAAACACTCAGTCAAAATTTAGGACCAAGTGGATTACCACTCCCACGGTTTGTTTCGATTAAACCTGTTCGTGTTAATGTCCGTGTTGGGCCAGGAAACAATTATTCTATCGTTTTTACCTATCAAAAGCAGGGTTTACCTGTTGAAATCATCCAAGAATATGAGCAATGGCGTAAAATTCGTGATGCTGAAGGAGATGAAGGGTGGGTATATCAATCGCTTTTATCAGGCAAGAGAACGGCTATAACTATTCCGTGGCAAAAAGATAAAGCAAAAAGGCTAGCACTACGTAAAAGCCCAGAAGACAACGCAGCACTTGTGGCAGAAGTAGAGCCTAATGTCATTGGTAATATCCGCCGATGCAATGGACATTGGTGCGAAATAAATATACGTAACATCCGCGGATGGATTCATCAGCCTCAATTATGGGGAATTTACCCCGATGAAAAAATCTAAAATTAGTGAATTCTCAAACTAATTACAGTTAACTATTATCCTTCACTGTATTCTCTAATTCCCGTAATTAGGCCAGATTTTTTGGTTTTAACCGGACTATTAAATCGACATGCAAAATTTCCATACCTTCTGGTGGTTGAGGTAAATTCTTAATGATAAGAGACTCTTCTAAATCACAAGGAATATCAAGAATACGATTTTCTCCTTCAATATAAAAATGATAGTGGTCAGAAGTATTGGTATCAAACCAAGTTTTTGAACCTTCTACAGCAATAATCCGTAGCAATCCTGCTTCTGTAAATTGATGAAGCGTATTATAAACTGTTGCTAAAGATACAGGCACACCTAACCCCACAGCCTCTTCATATAACTCCTCGGCAGCAATATGGCGGTTACCTTGAGAAAAAATCATATTGGCAAGCTCTAATCTCTGGCGTGTCGGCCGTAAACCATTTTGACGTAAACGTTTTTCTAACGCAGACATGGAATGATAATGTATAACCTTCCCACATTCTTTCACGAAATATTCCTCTTCATTAAATCCTAAATCATCTGCACTCATTAATATGTTATAAACTGCAACATATTTCTATTCAAATAATGGTTAAAATTTTGTGAGATAAGAACGATACACAATATAATCTTTTTGTCCTATTTAAAATATCCTTCTGCATAAGATATAAAAAACGAGCTTTATCCTTAAAAATGATATAAAATCATTTCCCTCTCTTTAAAATTTGCTCTAAAAGTAGGTTGGGGTAAAGCGCAGAAAAAAATTACGCAAATAAATGGAGTCACAATGGCTGAACAAAAGTCTCGCTACACTTATGAAGAACTTCTAAGCTGCGCTCGCGGCGAAATGTTTGGTAAGGGTAACGCACAATTGCCTGCACCACCAATGTTGATGATTCATCGAATCACTCAAATCAGTGAAACTGGCGGTGAATATAATAAAGGTATGGTTCGTGCCGAATTTGATATTACTTCCGACCTATGGTTCTTTAATTGCCACTTTATGGGAGATCCCGTCATGCCAGGATGTCTCGGCTTAGATGGTATGTGGCAGTTAACAGGCTTTTTTCTTGGTTGGTTAGGCGAATCAGGAAAAGGAAGAGCTATATCAACAGGTGAAGTCAAATTATCAGGTATGGTAACTCCACAAACAAAACTTCTTAAATATGGAATAGATTTTAAACGAATCCGACGTGGAAATTTGGTCTTGGGAATAGCTGATGGATGGGTAAAAGCAAATGAAGAAATCATCTATAAAGCTAGCGATTTACGCGTTGCATTATTCAAAGAAGACTGAACATTATTTTCATCAGAAGATGGTATTTTATTATTCTGTATGAAACAAGGAGGTATGGATGCGTCGAGTTGTTGTAACTGGAATGGGTATTGTCTCCGCTATTGGAAATAATCCTCAAACCGTTTTAACTAGTTTATATGAAGCAAAATCTGGGATTTCTTACGCACCTCAATATGCTGAATTAGGCTTCCGTAGTAGAGTTTATGGAAAACCTGATATCAATATAGAGGAATTTATTGATCGACGAGCTCTGCGTTTTCATGGACGTGGAACTGCTTGGAACCATATTGCCATGGATCAAGCAATTACTGATGCAGGTTTAGAACCCAGTGAAGTATCAAATGAACATACAGGTATCATTATGGGCTCCGGAGGGGCGTCAACTCAGTCAATTGTTGAAGCTGCTGATATTACACGCCAAAAAGGTCCAAAACGCGTTGGGCCTTTTGTTGTACCTAAAGCGATGAGTTCTACAGCATCTGCAACGCTTGCAACTTTTTTTAAAATTAAAGGAATAAACTATTCAATCTCTTCAGCCTGTGCCACATCCAATCATTGTATCGGTAATGCTTATGAAATAATACGATATGGTAAGCAAAATCGCATCTTTGCTGGTGGTTGCGAAGATCTAGACTGGACGTTATCTGTTTTATTCGATGCTATGGGCGCTATGTCTAGCAAATATAATGACATACCAGAAAAAGCTTCACGTGCTTACGATGTTAATCGTGATGGATTTGTTATTGCTGGTGGAGCTGGTGTCTTAGTTCTTGAAGAGCTAGAGCTTGCTAAGGCACGTGGTGCGAAGATATATGGAGAAATTATTGGTTATGGCGCTACATCTGATGGATACGACATGGTTTCTCCATCTGGTGAGGGAGCAGAACGCTGCATGCGTATGGCACTTGCAACTGTGCACAATAAAATTGATTATATCAACCCCCATGCAACAGCAACACCAGTTGGTGATCCCCCAGAAATAGAAGCAATTCGTCGTATCTTCGGAATGGGGGATCAATGCCCACCAATTGCTGCTACAAAATCTCTAACTGGTCATTCTTTGGGTGCAGCAGGTGTTCAAGAAGCAATCTACACGTTATTAATGATGAATCATAATTTTATTTGTGAGAGTGCCCATATTACAGAGCTTGATCCAGCTTTTGCTGATATGCCAATTGTCCGTCAACGCCGTGACTGTCAACAACTTAATACTGTGTTATCAAATACATTCGGCTTTGGAGGTACTAATGCAACACTTGTTTTCCAGCGCTATCCATAAACAAAAGTTCTTAGCTGGTTGAAAAAAAGCGCGGTCTTACGGAGAATAATATGAAGAGTTTGATGGAGGGCAAACGTGGCCTTATTATGGGGGTAGCAAATGACCATTCAATTGCTTGGGGTATCGCATGCCAGCTAGCAAAAGCAGGAGCTGAATTGGCATTTACCTATCAAGGAGATGCTTTCGGAAAACGTGTACAACCACTAGCAGAAAAACTGGGTTGCAAATTATTGCTAGAGTGTGATGTTGAGAAAATTGAAAATGTTGATCGTGTTTTTGAGTATCTTGAAAAAGAATGGAAAACTATTGATTTTATTGTTCATGCCATTGGGTTTTCAGATAAATCTCAACTAAAAGGACGTTACGTTGATGTTACAACACGTGAAAACTTTAATCGTACAATGGTTATTTCAGCTTATTCTTTTACAGAAATTGCACAGCGAGCTAGTAAGCTCATGCCTAATGGAGGTGCACTTTTAACACTTACTTATGGAGCTTCTCAAAAAGTTGTACCTAATTATAATGTCATGGGTGTTGCTAAAGCTGCTTTAGAAGCTATGGTACGCTATTTAGCAGCAGACTTCGGCCCCCAAAATATCCGTGTTAATGCAATTTCAGCTGGTCCTATTAGAACTTTAGCAGGTAACGGAATTGCATCCGCACGAGCAATTTTTTCTTATCAACGTCGCAATGCGCCATTACGCCGTACTGTAAATATTAATGAAATAGGAAGATCTGCTCTTTACTTGCTCTCTGATTTATCATCAGGTGTTACTGGTGAAATTCATTACGTTGATTCAGGCTATAATATTATGTCTATGCCAACACTTGAGGAGTTAAAACAAAGTGAAAAAATTCAGGAAGAATGATTATCCATAATATTTTTTAAAATAGCAAAAATGATTTTTCGTATATCATTTTAAAAATATATAGATTAATTTTTTTAATGTAAACGAATGCGAGTAATAAAGAAATATAATTTATTTGCAAAGATATAATTTAGAAAATAGCATAAAATTTCATATTTAAGTCATATTGTATAAAAAACTAGCCTATATAAACTTACAATTTGCTAGAGTGCTATCGTCATTATTCAACAATGAAATCTATTTTAAAGCGTTACTATGCTTAATCATATCTTTCATGTATTTTAATAACTTAAAAGCATATTGTATCATACGTTTCATCTTTGAGTGCACGACTTAGTAATGTATTGGCTGCTTCAAGTACACTTTTATTACAATATAGGACTTGATAAATTTGCTCTGTAATTGGCATTTCTACTCCAATACGTTGTGCTAATGTATACACTTCCTTAGCATTTAAGTAGCCTTCAACAACTTGACCAACCTGTTTTTTTGCTTCTTCTTTATTCATTCCTTGACCAAGCAGCACCCCAAAATGACGATTACGTGACTGATTATCAGTACATGTTAAAACCAAATCACCTAAACCTGTCATTCCCATAAATGTAGCAAGCTCAGCACCCATAGCAACGCCTAAGCGACTGATTTCAAATAATCCTCGTGTGATTAGAGCTATTCGAGCATTTGCTCCAAATTGCATACCATCTGATATTCCTGCACCAATAGCAATAACATTTTTAACTGCTCCACCTAATTGAACACCGATCATATCTTGATTTTTATAGACTCTAAAGTTTTTATCACAATGAAAAAGTTGCTGTATTTCTCTACTAAATTCAGCATTAGAAGCTGCTACCGTAATTGCAGTCGGTAAACCAATAGCAAGTTCCTTAGCAAAAGTTGGTCCAGAAAGAACAGCTAAAGGAATTTTTTTACCTAAAATCTCACGAGCAACTTCTTGTAAAAGGCGTCCTGTACCATGTTCTAAACCTTTTGTTGCCCAAATAACACGTGAATGCTGACTTAAATAAGGTTGAATGTTGTATAATACCTCACGGAATACATGACTTGGAACAGAAATTAAGATATTCTGGCTCGCCGTTACTGCAGTTTCAAGCGAAACTTCAGGTAATAAATTATCAGGAAATTGAACATCTGGTAAAAAGACCTGATTACAACGTTTTTCTTGTAACTCTCTGATATGTTGAGAATTATATCCCCAAAGTAAAACACGATGGCCATTACGAGCAAGCACAATAGACAACGCAGTACCATAAAAACCAGCACCAATAACTGTCATCGCAACGGCATTCATTAAGATTCCTGACAATTTTAATTATATATTATTATTGCAAACACCCTCAAAAGAGATTCTTTTGATATAAATCCACTAAAGCTAAAATATTACCTTTTCATAGCTCCATTTTCATATAATATAAATGAATCTTTAAAAATTCTTCTACTATCTATCCTGAACTGTATAAACATCATTACTTATATGTTCTACAAATAGCTTTTTACCCTGATGAAATAAAATTAAGACTTTACTAAACTATCTATGGATCCCTCTGTTTAAAATAAAAATACGTCAAAAATTGCGATCCCCCCTCTAAATGATTATTTCATAGGCATCTCTGAATCTGGCAATACCTCTACGGGAGATTGTAAATTAGGTGATTGCTCCACAGGTGTTTCTGTATTTGGTAATACCCCTGCAGGAGATTGTAAATTAGGTGATTGCTCCACAGGTGTTTCTGTATCTGGTAATACCCCTGCAGGAGATTGTAAATTAGGTGATTGCTCCACAGGTGTTTTTGTATCTGGTAATACCCCTGCAGGAGATTGTAAATTAGGTGATTGCTCCACAGGTGTTTTTGTATCTGGTAATACCCCTCCTACAGGAACTTGCAGATACTGCCCAACTGATACAGAGCTATCCACCTCTGACATTTCTGGCTCAATAACCCGTCCTGAACCACCCATCATATTATAATTAAAACGCCACATAGCCCACCACGTGCCCCCAATAATAATGAAAACACATATAGACGCAAACCATAAGGCACTTAAATTCCATTTAGCATCTGGACCAGAATTCAAATGTAAAAAGAAAACAATCTGCACTATAATTTGAATAAGTGCCATCCCAATAAGGTACATAACCTTTGTGCTAACCAGCCAACTTTCCATCATTCCATACATAACAGGAATGAAAGAGCCTAATGTGAAAAATACAGCTAAAATAAAGCCAACTAAATAGGAACCAGTACTGGAGCTATGTGTCTCATTATGTGCATTATGCGTACTCATTACAATGCTCCTAACAGATAAACTATGGTGAAAACACCAATCCAAATGATATCAAGAAAATGCCAGAAAATTGAAAGGCATGCCAAACGTGTATTATTATCTTGATCTAAACCATTGCGACGCAAATGAAAAAACATCACAATCATCCAAAATAAACCAACAGTCACGTGAAGCCCATGGGTACCAACCAAAGTAAAAAACGCTGACCAATAAGCGGATAAAATTTCTCGCCCAAAAAGTTGAGCTCCGGTTGCAGAATCAATCCCAGCATAAGCATTAGGATCGTAATAGAATACTTCACCCAAAAGTTCATAGAATTCGTATATTTCCATTCCAACAAAGCAACACCCGAGTACAAAGGTAAAAGCCATCCACAAACGTACACCAGCGAGATTTTTCTTATGGGCTTGTACCATCACAAACCCATAAGTAATTGAAGAAAGCAATAAAATAGCAGTCTCAACCAAAACAAAGTTTAAATCGATAAACTCATTGCCAGCCTTACCTCCACCATAAGCAGAAGAAAACACAGAAAAACTTGAAAAGAGTGTTGAGAACAGAATCAAATCCGTAAGAATATAGATCCAAAAACCAAATATCATGACAGAACCACTGTCATGATGATGGTCATTTACATGAACATTACCTGTTGTTATCGTATTCATACTCTTACTCCTTGTTCTTCAAGAACAGCTGTAAAAGCATCCTCCGTCTTCTGTACCTCTTCAGCTGAAATATAGTAACCATGATGATTACCTATTAATGAATGGTATACAATTATTGTAATAAAGCCAATTAATCCAATTATAGCAAGCCACCAAATATGCCAAACAAGCGCAAATCCAATGATTAATGAGAAAAATCCAGCAATAATTCCAGCTGATGTATTTGATGGCATATGAATTTTTGAAAATCCACTTGTTGGACGCTGATAACCATTTTTCTTCATATTCCAATAAGCATCGTCAGTCTGCACTTCTGGAATTATTGCAAAATTGTAAGATGGAGGAGGTGAGGAAGTATACCATTCAAGCGTACGCGCATCACCCCAAGGATCATTTAATGTTACTGGTAAACACCCCTTATGCTTGATACCATACCAAATCGCCAAAACAATTTGTAATACAAAACAAAGAATACCAAGCAAAATAATAACAGCACCTAATGCAGCAATTATAAACATTGGCTGCCAGCTAGGTTCCATGTAATGTTGTAGACGACGCGTCGCACCCATCAAGCCAACCATATAAATCGGGAAAAAAGCAAGATAAAAACCAATGAACCAGCACCAGAAAGATGCAATACCTAGCAGGCGGTTCGGTTTATAACCGAAGGCTTTTGGAAACCAAAAAGCAAGCCCAGCCAAATAAGAAAAAACGACGCCTCCAATAATTGTATGATGAAAATGGGCTACTAAAAATAGTGAATTATGAAATTGCCAATCAGCAGGTACAATAGACAGCAAAACACCTGTTAATCCACCACCAACGAATGTAAAGATCATCCCTATGCACCAAAGCATTGGAGGTTCAAAACGAATTCGACCTTTATACATAGTCAGCAACCAATTAAAAACTTTTACACCCGTTGGAATCGCAATAACCATTGTTGCAATACTAAAGGCAGTATTTACAGCTTCACCTCCACCCATTGT
Source organism: Bartonella sp. B35(2025) (assembly GCF_053794465.1). NCBI lineage: Bacteria > Pseudomonadati > Pseudomonadota > Alphaproteobacteria > Hyphomicrobiales > Bartonellaceae > Bartonella > Bartonella sp. B35(2025). Next base: position 6,657 of record NZ_CP200035.1, on the reverse strand, counting down.
AAAGAAATGATGCCCCCAAACAAGAAGTGAAAGAATCGAAATAACTAATATCGCCCATACCATTGAAGTATAGCCAAAAAGACGCTTTGAAGAAAAAGTAGATACAATTTCAGAAATAATGCCAAAAGCAGGAAGAACTAAGACATAAACCTCAGGATGACCAAAAACCCAAACATAGTTAATCCATACCATTGGATTTCCGCCAGCAACATTAGTAAAAAAATTCATACTCAAATAACGATCACACGCCAACAATGCAAGTGTCACAGTTAAGACAGGATAAATAACTAAAATAAGAATATTGCTGACAAAAGCACTCCAACAAAAAATAGGCATTCTCATCATTGTCATCCCAGGAGCACGCATTTTGATGATGGTTGCAACAATATTAATTGACCCCATTGTTGTCGCAATACCAGAAAGCTGAAGTGACCACAAATAATAATCTACCCCTGTATCTGGACTAGTTTGCAACTCTGAGAAAGGCGGATACATTAACCAACCACCACGACCAAAATTACCAACACCAAGCGATATATTAATTAATATTGCCCCTGCAGCTGTAATCCAAAATCCTAAGTTATTCGCAAACGGAAATGCGACATCACGAGCACCAATCTGAAGCGGGACAAGATAATTGAAAAGACCAAATAAAATTGGTGTAGCCATAAAGAAAATCATAATGGTGCCGTGGGCTGAAAAAATCTGATCAAAATGCTCAGGCGGTAAATAACCCGCCGCTTCACTCCCAAAAGCAAAAGCCTGATGTGTTCGCATCATAATCGCATCAGCAAAACCACGAACAAGCATGATAATCCCAAGAATGATATACATAATACCAATACGTTTATGATCAACTGTGGTAATCCAATTTCGCCATAAAACTCCCCACCATCCAAGTACCGTTAAAGCAATAACAACAACCAAACCAACCATAACAATTGCAATACATGTGTATAAAACGATCGGCTCATGTGCAAGTGCATGAAAAGCACCAGCTGTAGGATCTGTAAGTCTTCCAAACATTTCTCAACCCATATCAAATGAATTCTAGTTTAAACGAAACCCTATTCTTAAAAAGAGTTTTTCCTCGATTAATACTCTAAATAACACCAGGATCAAAAACAGAACAAAGTGTACCCCAAAGTGTCTGAGTTGCAGCACGTTTCATTAGATCTTCATTACATACCGTATTTTCATCAACACATCGATTAACAACCCGATAATAAAGCCTTTTCTCAACAGGTGAAAAATAACGCACTTCAGCATCCTTTTCTTTTGCAGCAACATCACCCATACGAGGTGCAATAGAAAGCTGACGGTATGATTTTCGATCAAGTACTTTACCATTAGCTCGAGCATTAGCAACCCAATTGTCAAAATCCTGTGAAGACACAGAATGCCAATAAAACCGCATACCTGCAAAACCATCACCACTATAATTTGCTGAACTTCCTTTAAATATTCCTTTCTCATCAGCCATCAAATGTAATTTAGCATTCATCTGCGGCATAGCATAAAGAACTGTACCCAGTTTTGGCACCCAAAAAGCATTCAGAGAACTCTCTGATGTCAACTGCAACAAAACTTGGCGACCTTTGGGTGCATAAATCTCATTGATAGATGCGATATTATACTCAGGGTAAATAAACAACCATTTCCAATCGAGACCAACAGCATCTACTTGCAATGGCTTCTCTTCACCAACAATTTCTACTGGAAGAGGATTTGTGGGATCAAGCTTAGAAGTATAATAAGCTGTCAATAAACCTAAAATGATTATGATCATAATTGGAATACCCCACATGAATGCTTCAATTTTATTTGAATGCCCCCAATCAGGTAAATAGTCTTCTGTTGTATTTGACGCGCGATATTTTATGGCTAAAAATACCACACTAACCATTACTGGAATCACTACACACAACATAATAAGAATACAAACAACAATCAAAATGAGCTGTTGACGTGCAATATACCCAGCTGGCTGAAAAACATCAACTTTACAACTAGATAACAATAATGCCATCCCTAAAATCATGGGAATTTTTATTGATTTAACAATATTTCTCACTTTGATTTACCCCATCATATATATCGAAAGCTATCATTAATACGCTGATAACGTCTTATAGATATGCTTACCTGTTTAAAAAGAATTATCAAGTAAATTCAAATATCCTCAGCAATATTATACAATTTTTCCTTTCTTGTACTCAATTCAAGCTGCTGAACCACATATTCAAGTGCAAAGTAATATCCCTTACTACCACACCCAACAATAACTGCATCCACACCCATAGAAACATAAGACTGATGACGAAAACTCTCACGCTGATAAATATTGGATAAGTGAACTTCTACTATAGGTCCCATAAATATTTTTAACGCATCAAGAATTGCAATAGATGTATGGCCATAAGCAGCTGGATTAATAATCAATCCAGCACTCACCTCAACTGCTGATTGTAACAAATCTATCAATTTACCTTCACAGTTGCTTTGGTGAAAATGTAATATTATACCATGTTTTTTTGCATATTCTCTACAAAACTGCTCAATATCTCCTAGAGTCTCAATACCATAAATTTCCGGCTCGCGTCTACCAAGAAAATTTAAATTAGGACCATTTAAAATTGTTATAATCTTAGACATAAGCAAACCTCTCGTTCTAGGAAATTATTTATAAAAAATTCTTAGCACGTTTATTGCTGTAATAAAGCTCCATCTTTAATCTCAAAAAACTCTGCTCGTCCTTTTAAAGCATCAAATAAAATACGATCTGTCCCTGTCATAAATGTTTGCCCACCCAAATCATCAAGAATATCAAACAAAGCAGCACGACGATGAGAATCAAGATGTGCTGCCATTTCATCAAGAAGAAGAATAGGTGCCCTATCAGACATCATACCTGTTAAACGCGCATGACATAAAATCAAACCCGTTAGCAAAGCTTTTTGCTCACCTGTTGAACAAGACGTCGCAGCTATATTTTTATCGACATAAAAAACCTGCAAATCTGTGCGATGTGGTCCTTCTAATGTCCGTCCAGCAGCACGATCTATCGCGCGATTATACCGCAATCGATTATAAAATTGCTCTTCAGCCTCAATTGCTGATACTTTACTGAGAGCTGTTTCTAAAAAACCATCAATTCGCAAAAAAGCTCGTGGAAAAGGTGTATAAACTGATGTTTGTGTAAACATATCATTCAAAAGCCGAACAACATCAATACGTGCTGCAGCAATAGCTGTTGCTAATTCTGCCATCTGAATTTCTAAAGCATCAAACCAAGCACGATCTTCGTTTCCATCTAAAAATAAACGATTACGCGCACGCATAGCCTTATCATAATCTGATATACGGCGACTATGTAAAGGATCAATAGCCAAAACCATACGATCTAAAAAACGGCGGCGCTCAAGTGAAGAACCTGTAAAAAGCCCATCCATAGCAGGAGTTAAAATACTAATATGACAATAATCTGTCAGGCAATCACCTATCTCATTTACACCATTAATATGTACTTTTCGACTGTTATCATCAATCTCTAAGGCTGTCCCAATATTTACCTCGCCATAAAGAGCACATTGAAGACGAGCAAATACAACAAACCCCGTACCTTCACTATCAGCAAAACTAACATCAGAATAAGCCGCACGCCGCAAACCACGACCAGGAGAAAGAAAAGATAGTGCCTCTAGAAGATTAGTTTTACCAGCACCATTATGGCCAGTAAATACCACATGCTGACCTGAAAAATGAATATTAAAGGAATAATAATTACGATAACGTGATAATCTTAGCTGCCTCACTGCTACTTTATGCACATGACCAGCCACAGCAAAACAATTGCTCCCTAAACGCGAATAGGCATCAGCACGTAAAGTGCATCCGCATCATCATTATCACGAATCAAAGCTGGCGCCCCAGCTTCAGCCAACATGAAAATCATCTCATCACTCGAAAGTTGCCCAGCAATATCCAAAAGATAACGCGAATTAAACCCTATCTCAAGTGGATCAGATGTATAAGTTGCTGCTAATTGATCTTCTGCACTCCCCGAATCAGGATTATTAACGATAAGCCTCAACTGCCCATGCTCAATCATTAGCTTCACTGCACGCCCGCGATCACTTAAAATAGTTGAAACACGATCAACCGCAGAAGAAAAATCCTGCCGGTTAACGATTAACTTTTTATCGTTTCCAACAGGGATAACACGTTGATATTCTGGAAATGTTCCATCAATTAATTTTGATGTCAAAATTACAGATCCTACAGAAAAACGAATCTTGACTTCTGAAAGCTCTACACACACATCACTGTCAATTTCTTCCGAAAGAAGCTTTTGCAACTCTCCTACAGTTTTACGAGGAATAATGACACCCGGCATACCATCAATCCCTGGAGGAGCTTCCATATCAACTTGTGCTAAACGATGACCATCAGTAGCAACTAAACGCAGCTTTAGACTATTATTATCAATAACATGAAAATAAACACCATTAAGATAATAACGAGTTTCATCAGTAGAAATTGCAAACTGTGTACAATCAAGTAAATGCTTCAAGCCTGATGCTGATAAAGAAAAGCAATAGCTAAACTGCCCTGGAAGAGACTCTGGAAAATCTATTTTAGGAAGACACTGCAACTGGAAATTAGAGCGACCAGAAATAACAGACATCGTGCCTGCCTGATTTACATCAACTGATAATACAATCTCACTGCCATCAGGAAATTTCCGAACTATATCATATAATAAATGTGCTGGAACAGTTATTGCTCCCTCTTGTTCAACATTTGCTTGAAAAGATTCTGTAATCTCTAAATCAAGATCCGTTGCTTTCAATTGCACACCACCATTATCTGCATTAATCAATACATTCGACAGAATAGGAACAGTATTACGGCGCTCAACTACACGATGAACACGACCAAGAGACCTGAGAAGTTGACTACGATCAACTGTAATACGCATAAAAATCCTCGTTATAATTTACCAAGAACTGTAGAAATTTCCTAAATTAAAAACAATAGACTCACTTGAAAGAATCACCTGTTAAAGTGTATTCAACCTCTTTTAAAATGGCAAGTGGCTGCTGTATAAGTAAAATAGCTTCCCCTCTTGATATTCCTACAATGCTTTCCATAAAACAAAAGAAAGAAATATTACGCAGCCTGTTCTCCAATTAACCGCTTAAGCAACTCAAGCTCTTTAGCTAATGTCTGATCATCACAAACTAAATCCTCAATTTTACGAACAGCATGTAAAACGGTTGTGTGATCACGCCCTCCAAAACGACGACCAATCTCTGGCAATGAGCGAGGTGTCAACATTTTTGCTAAATACATAGCAACTTGTCGTGGCTTTACAACCGTACGTGTTCGACGATTAGACAACAAATCCTGCTTAGAAACATTATAATGGCGTGCAACCGCACGTTGAATTTCTTCAATACGAATGCGCTTAGGTTCTCCTGAACGTGTTAAATGACCCAACAATTCATCAATCCGCTCTAAAGATAAATCAGATTCAAAGGACTGACGAAACAATAATTGATTAAATGCTCCCTCAATATCACGCCCTGATCCCAAAATTGTTTTAGCAATATACTCCAAAACATCATCAGAAATTGTAATCGTACTATCATCTTGTTGTGCCACCTTTAATCGTTGGCGCAACATTTTCAAACGCATTTCATAATCTGGCGCTTCAATTTCAAGAGCTACTCCTCCTTGAAGACGAGACCGAACACGGAGATCTAATGATTCTAATTCTGCTGGTGGACGATCAGCAGCCACAACAACTTGCTTTGCACTATCAAGTAACATATTAAGCAAATGACAAAACTCATGCTGAATCGACTTACCTTGCAAAAATTGCATATCATCAATAATTAAAAGATCAATATCGCGAAGCTGTTCTTTAAAAGAAAGAGCATCATTATCACGAATAGCTGTTGCAAAACGCCACATAAAATATTCAGCAGTCAAATAAATAACCCGCGCAGGAGTTAAACGTTTTAGCGCAGCAGCCGCAATAGCTTGAAGTAAATGCGTTTTCCCTAAACCAACAGATGCATGAATAAAAAGAGGATTAAACCGCAAGGCACTCTTATGCCCCTCTGCAATCGAACGCGCAGCCGCTAAAGCAACACGGTTAGAAGAACCCTCAACAAAACTTTCAAAAGTATAGCGAGAATCAAGCGGTGAACCAAAAATTCCTGTTTGAACGCCTTTTACTGAATTCTCTGCATAACTCTCAACAAAAGACGAAGGTGTCAATTCCTCTACCACAACAGGATCTGTACTTGCTCCACATACTGCACCTTTTGAAACACGCTTCATACTGCGAACAACAACTTCAACACGAAGAATTGATGAATTCTCTTGTTTCCATAAACTTGTCAAAAGAGAACCATAATGATTATTAATCCATGAACGCAAAAATGCTGTAGGAACAGAGAGCTTCACAAGATTACCGTTATATTCGTCAAGCTTTAAACGGCCAAACCAACTTGTATAAGCTTCAATACCAACTTGCGCCTTTAATTGTGCCATTACACGCGCAAAAGCTGCTGTACCTTCTTCTTCTGAAATAATTGGATGCTCAACAGAAGCATTTGTTCCAATCAATCCACTTATATCTGTCAT